>NZ_JAJONF010000045.1 GCF_021462265.1 Streptomyces shenzhenensis
TCAGCGGGCACGATGCCACATCGGAGACCGCATGGCATGCGAGTGGTCCGAGCGCGCCATTACTCGCGGCCGGAGCTGTAGGGCCGACTCCAGACGGTGCGCAACCCCGGTCCGCTGGAGCGATCTACGGTGCGGTTTCTTCAAGGAGTTGAGGGCCGTTGTTGCGGACGTTGTTGACTGCTGTGGAGACCGGCCGGGCGTCCAGGTGGCCGTCGGCGGGCTGGGTCAGCAGTGCACGCAACTCGTCGGGGTCCTGGTGGTGGGGGTCGAGCCACGCGTCGTAGTGCTCCGGGGTGAGCGCCAGCGGCATGCGCGGGTGCACGTGGCCAGCAGCGTCGGTGGCCTCGGTGGTGATGATGGTGCAGGTCATCAGCCAGGCGGACGGGTCGTCGTCCTGCTTGACCGCTGGATCGCGCCAGTACTCGTACAGCCCGGCGAGCGCCATCACCTGGTCGTTTTCGGGATGGATGAAGTACGGCTGCTTGCGGGCCTTACCCGTGTCCTGGTGTTTGATCTGCTGCCACTCGTAGAAGCCATCGGCGGGCAGCAGACAGCGGCGCTTGGCGAACGCGCGGCGGTAGGCGGACTTCTCGTGCACGGTCTCCACCCGCGCGTTGATCATCCGGGCGCCCACCTTCACATCCTTCGCCCACGACGGCACCAAGCCCCAGCGCAGCGGCCGCAACTGTCTGCCCTCCGATGCGGCATCATCCTGTCCACGCGCGGTGCGCTCAAGGACAGCCCACACATCGTTGGTCGGCGCGACATTCCAGTTCGGCGCGAGCGTCTCCTCGGCACACCAGTCGGTGACCTGGAAAAGCCGGACCAGATCCCCGGCGCTGCGGGTGGAGACGTATCGGCCGCACATACAGCCACTGTGCCACCGTCCGGGCTGATCGAAGAACCGTCTGGCGCCCCATGCCGGGCCGTGTCCCGAAGCGGTCCGGTTCCCGGGGTTCATCGAGGAGTTCCCGCGGCCCGCTCTGGAATACGTCGCCGGGAAGTGATCGAGGCTCGCGGAGTTCAGGACTCGCTGCGAGGGACGGTGGGGGTGAGCGTCCAGGAGGTGAGGAGGTCGAGTGCGTGGCGGGACGGGGAGCCTGCTTCGGTGCTGTAGAGGAAGACGGTTGCTTCGGTGTCTCCAGGGAGGTTGAAGGTTTCGTACTGCACGGTGACCTCGCCGACGAGCGGGTGGAGCAGTCGTTTGGATCCGTGGGTGCGCTGGTGTACGCGGTGCTGCTGCCACCAGCGGTCGAACTCTGCACTTTTTTCCTTCAGTTCGGTGACGAGGTCCTGGGTGGGCTGGTCGTCGAGGGTACGGCCAACCTCGAGGCGGAGGTTCTCCACGGCTGCGCGGGCTTGGAGGTCCCAGTCGACGAAGAGGGTGCGGGCTTCCGGGTCGAGGAGGAGCCACCGTGTGTAGTTGCGTTGAGCTGGCGGCAAGGCGTCGAAGTCGGTGAACAGCGCCTTGGCTATCCGGTTGACGCCCAAGACGTCCCCTCGGCGTCCCAGGACCAGGGCGGGGGTGCCCTCCATGGAGTCCAGCAGTTGGTGAAGGCCGGAGCGCAGGCGCTGGACGGTCGGCGGGCGCCGGCGTCGGGGGGCCGCGGTGGTGCCGATGAGGTCGTTGAGGTGGGCACGTCCGGCGGCGTCCAGTTCCAGCGCCTGGGCCAGTGCTTCGACCACTGCGGGTGAGGGGGTGATGTGGCGTCCCTGTTCGAGGCGGGCGTAATAGTCGGCGGAGACGCCGGCCAGTCGTGCCACCTCTTCGCGTCGCAGGCCGGGTACGCGGCGCACGCGGGCGTCCGGCGGCAGGCCTGCGCGCGCCGGGTCGCACTGGGCACGGGCCCGGCGCAGGAAATCGGCAAGTTCGCGGTTCGAGGTGGCCATGGGTCCAGTGTGGCCGATTCGCTGCGGCCACGGCCGCCTCAACAGGGACTGTCAGTCCTAGGCAAGGCGGACCCAGGCAGGTCAGGGCCGAGGATGGCCGCCTTCAGGCGGCCGGGGCGGGTGACAGTGGATGCAGTGCCGGATCAGCCGATCTGGCATCCCCGGTCCCGCAGGTGACCGGCCGAATTGCCGAGACGCCGAGGAAGAAGTCATGAGTCGTGTTCTGATCGTCATGTCCGCAGCCGCCGTGTGGGAGCGCACCGACGGCTCGCAGTACCCCACGGGCTACTGGGCGGAGGAGCTGGCTGCGCCGCACGAGGCGTTCGTCGGCGCTGGCCACGCCGTCGACTTCGCCTCCCCCGGCGGTGTGCTGCAGCCGCTGGACAAGCACAGCGCCGACCCGGCAATCGCCGGTGAGGACTGTGCCCGGCACGTGGCCCATGCCCAGAAGGCGCTCAGCGACTTCGGGCCGCTGCTGAAGCTGGAGGAGGTCTCGGCCGCCGATTACGACGCCGTGGTGCTGCCGGGCGGGCACGGCCCCGTGGTCGACCTCTTCCAGGACGCGAACCTGGGCCGGCTGCTGGTCGAGGCAGACCGCGCCGGCAAGATCGTCGGTGCGGTCTGCCACGGTCCGGCCGCGTTGCTGTCCGCGGTCGACGAGCACGGCAAGTGGATCTTCTCCGGCCGGCGGATGGCCGCGTTCACCGACGAGGAGGAGCGCATGTTCGGCACCGCCGACAACGCTCCGTGGCTGCTGGCGAGCCGTCTGCGCGAGATGGGCGCCCGGCACGAGCAGGGTGCCCCCTATCAGGCGTTCACCATCCAGGATGCCAACCTCTTCACCGGCCAGAACCCGGCTTCCAGCACGCCGATGGCCAACGCGATCAACACCGCGCTGGCAGCGGGCTGACCCCTTGCCCCCCGGGCCGCCGCTGCGCACTCCCCCAGGCAGCGGCGGCCCGGGCTGCTCCTCCTGCTTCCTCCTTCGACGACAGGTGAGAAACCACCATGACGGACCGCACGCCCCGCCCCCACGGCGTTGACGCCCTCCCGCAGGGGCTGCTGATCGGCGGAAGGTGGCGGCCTGCGACAGGCGGCGCCACGTTCCCCGTGGAGAACCCCGCGACGGGCGAGCCGGTAGCCCGGGTCGCCGATGCCGGCACCGGGGACGCACTCGACGCCCTCGGCGCAGCCGCCAAGGCGCAGCCGCAGTGGGCCGCAACATCGCCGGGACAGCGCAGCCGCATTCTGCGCCGCGCCCACGACCTGCTGCTGGAGGGCCGTGAGGACTTCGCAGGGCTCATCACTCTGGAGATGGGCAAGTCCCTCGCCGAGGCCCGTGCGGAAGTCGATTACGCGGCCGGATACTTGCGCTGGTTCGCCGAAGAAGCCGTCCGCATCGACGGGACCTGGAAGGTCAGCGAGGACGCAACGGCGCGGGTTCTGGTCATGCGCCAGCCCGTCGGACCGTGCCTGCTGATCACGCCCTGGAACGCACCGCTGGCGATGCCGGCCCGTAAGATCGCCCCCGCCGTGGCTGCCGGCTGCACGATGGTCCTCAAGCCCGCCCCGCAGACCCCGCTCACCAGCATCGCACTGGCCGCTGTCCTGGCCGACTCCGGCCTGCCCGCCGGCGTTTTGAACCTCCTTCCCACCACCGGCGCTGCTGCAGTGTCCGAGGCGCTGATGAAGGATCCGCGGCTGCGCAAGGTCTCCTTTACCGGATCCACCGCGGTCGGCCGGCTTCTGCTGGCCCAGGCATCCGCCAACGTATTGCGCACCTCGATGGAGCTGGGCGGCAATGCCCCGTTCATCGTGTGCGCCGACGCCGACCTGGAAGCGGCGGTGGACGGTGCCATGACCGCGAAGCTGCGCAACATCGGCGAAGCGTGCATCGCGGCGAACCGCTTCCTCGTCCATGCCGACGTCGTGCAGGAATTCACCGGGCGTCTGGTGGACCGGATGAGCGCCCTGACTCTCGGCAGCGGAACGGAACCCGGTACCGACCTCGGCCCGCTGATCGACCGCACCCAGCGCGACCGCGTCGCCCAGCTGGTGGAGGAGACCATCGCCGGCGGCGCGCGGCTGCACACCGGCGGCAGCACCCCCGACCTGCCCGGCTACTTCTATCCGCCCACCGTGCTCACCGACATCCCCGCCGACGCACGCATCAGCCGCGAGGAGATCTTCGGTCCCGTAGCCGCCATCCGAACCTTCTCCAGCGACGACGAGGCCCTCGCGCTGGCCAACGCCACCGAGTTCGGCCTGGTCGCCTACCTCTACACCCGCGATCTCGGCCGAGCACTGCGGATGAGCGAACGGATTGAGAGCGGCATGGTCGGCCTCAACCGCGGCTACGTCTCCGACCCTGGGGCACCCTTCGGCGGCATCAAGCATTCAGGTGCTGGCCGCGAGGGCGGCAATTCCGGCATCGAGGAATACCTGGAGCAGAAGTACATCGCCATCGACACTCCCGCCGACGCTGACACCGCCCCCCAGGACCGGTCATGAACACCCTTGCCCCACTGCCGGGACCCTTCTCCCTGACCAGCCGGCTCGCGACAGACCCCGAACAGCACGCCCTCTTTTGTGAGGACGCGACCCTCAACAGCTGGCTCGCCGCCGAACGCGCTCTCGCCCAGGCCCAGGCCGATGCCGGAGTGCTCAGCCGCGCGGAGGCCGTCGCCATCCGCGATGTGGCACAGCTGCACCGCATCGACCGCGAAGAGCTGTGGCGCACGGCCCGCACCGTCGGCTACCCCATCCTGGGACTGGTCCGGCAGATCAGCCGCCAGCTCCCGCCGGGACCCGACGGCCGGGTGCACTACGGCGCCACCACGCAGGACATCATGGACACCGGTCTCGCCCTGCAGATGGTCCGCTCCCTGGCCGCTCTCGAACGCCGGATCGCCGAACTCGGCGATGTCCTCGCGGACCGTGTCACCGAGCACGCCTCCACCGTGATGGCGGCCCGCACCCACGGCCAACAGGCCGTACCCACCACGTTCGGCGCCACCCTGGCCACCCTCCTGGCGCAGTTCACCCGCCACCGGCAGCGCCTGGCCCAGGCCGCGCCGCGCATCGGCATGATCTCCCTGTCCGGAGCCGGCGGCACTGCAGCCGCATTCGGCCCTCACGCGGCAGCGGTCAGAAGCGGCATGGCCCGTCTGCTCGGCCTGCGCGACACCGCGACCCCCTGGCACGTGGCCCGCGACGGAGTCGCCGAGTTCGGCTGGCTGTGCTCCTTGCTCACCGCGACATGCGCGCGCCTCGCCCGCAACATCGTCGACCTCTCCCGGACCGAGATCGCCGAAGTCTTCGAGCCCTACAGCGATCACCGCGGCGCATCCTCGACCATGCCGCAGAAAGTCAACCCGATCACCTCGGAAAGCATCATCGGACTGAGCGGCACCGCCGGCGCTCTCACCTCCGCACTGCTCCGTGCCCAGGAAGCAGGCCATGAGCGCGCAGCCGGAGAATGGCACACCGAATGGCGCGTCCTGCCCGAGCTCGCCGTAACCGCCGGAGCGGCCCTCACAGAGACAATCGCCCTCCTGCGCGGACTCCGGGTCGACGCCCGCCGCATGCGCACCAACCTCGACAGCGACGGCGGCCTCGTCATGGCGGAATCACACATGATCACGCTGGCCGGACCCGTCGGTCGGGAACGCGCCCACGGCCTTGTCCACGAAGCAGCAACCCGTACCCGTACCACCGGCACACACCTCACGCAGACACTGCGCGACGTCCTAACCGAACACCACCTCGACACACTCCTGCCCGGCCTTCACTCCCAGCCGGAGAACTACCTCGGACAGGCACACCAGACCGCCGAAGCCACCATCCGCCTCTGGCGCGCCCAAACCGCATCGCTCCCCGAAGCACCTACTCCCCTCGACCGCCTAGTGACCGCATCAGGCCACGTCTGCCCTGTCGACGACGGCGCGTAGGCGCCGGTCGTCGGCGTGACGGTTTCGCCAGATGATGTACTGGCGGATCATGCTTCCCTGCTCTTTGTGGCTGGCGTGGTCGGTGCCGTCGAGGGTGAAGTAGCGCAGAGCGGTGAACTGGGCCTCGATGCGGCTCAGCCACGAGGTTGGTGGGGATGTAGGCGATCTCGACGCTGTTGGCCTCTGCCCAGTCCGCCACCCGGCGGCATCGCTTGGTGGTCAGGTGCGGAGAGTAGTTCCAACCGTCGCACCTGATCACCGAGTAGGAACGCACCATGTCCCACCGCATCTCCGCAGCGCCGTTCGACGTGGAATCACTGATACCGGAACTCGTCGGTCTCGGGCGGCAAACGACCCTGCTCTACCCGCGAAGCGGCGAACCGGGCGTGTGTTCCAGTTCCATCGGCGGGCCCCTGCTGTGGCCGGCCGACGAGCCGTGGCCGCTGTGTGCCGAGCCCGGGCACTGGAAGCCGCTGAGGACTCCCACCGAGGTGGTCGGGCCTGAGCCGGTGGCGATGGTGCCGGTCGTGCAACTCTATGCAAGGGATGTGCCCGAGCTGCCGTTCCCGGCAGGCATGGACGTGCTGCAGGTCGTGTGGTGCCCCTTGATCCACGATGACGAGGTCGGGGCTGCGCTGCCGAAGGTGTATTGGCGCAGCGAGCAGGCAGTCGCGGCGGGAGGGATGTTGCCAGACCCGCCGGCGCCATACGAATACGAAGAGGAATTCGTGCCCCGGCCCTGCACGGTGACGCCAACGCGAGTGGTGGAGTACCCGAACAGGGATCTGCCGGGAGACCTTGCCCAGGCCCTGAGCCAGCGGTTCAGTGAGATCGAGGAGGCATTCGGCTTCTCGTACTACGAGATGGCCACCACCGTCCAGAGCAAGGTCGGAGGGTACCCAGGTTGGCTTCAACAGCCCGACTGGCCGAGCTGCCGCTGCGGCCGGCGCATGGACCACCTTCTCAGCATCACCGCCTCGGAACCGATCGAAGGGCGCTGGTTTCCGCTCGACGAACAGGGACCCGAGATCTCGATATCCAGCCGGTGGGCCATGACTGACCACACGTTCGCCGACACCATCGGCCACGGGATGGACATGGGCGACCTCGGCGGCGTGTACCTCTTCGTCTGCCCCGAGTGCCCGGACATGCCGTACACGCATCGCTACGACTGCTGAGCAGCCCATGAACTTGGGAAGCGATCAGTGGGCAGATGGTAAGCGGTCTTCAACGGCTCGGCACGCGGCTGGTCAGAAGTGCTCGTGAACACCCCGCTCTCCGAACCGCAGTCGGGCGCCTGCGTACCGAGCGCCTAAAGACCCCACCCCGTACCGACCTGACCGGTTCGAGCGGGACCACCCCACCTTCGTGCATCCCGCGCCACCTCGGCGAACGACCTCGCCGCTTCGTTCCCGGTCGTCGAACCGGATCGCTGAGCGCGGAACCGGCGCGACGTTCGCGGAGACGTCCGTCTCCCCGGCTGCCCGAACGGCCGGCTCCACGAAGGTCTACGGTCACCGGCGCGGAGTCAGCCAGCCGCGCTCCTGGGCGAGCAGCGCGATCTGGAAGTGGTTGCGCGCACCCAACGCCGTGCCGATGTCGCTGATGTCCTTCTGCACAGTGCGCCGGCTCACCCCCAGCGTGCGGGCGATCGACTCCTGCTTCATGCCGAGCGAGAGCAGCCGCAGGACCTCGCGTACCCGCGGGTTCGGCGTGTCGGAGGCGGGCGCCGGCGGCGCTGGGCGTCCCTCCTGCCCCCAGGGCACCCCGTGCGCCCACAGGCTCTCGAACAGCGCCGCCAGCACGTGCAGCAGCGTCGGGGAGTGCACCAGCAGTGAGCCGGCCGCCGCGTCGTCCCGCCGCAGGGGCATGATCGCGGTGGTGCCGTCGAAGATCACCAGCTTCATCGGCAGGCCGCTGGACAGTCGCACCTCGCCACCGATCTCCACGCCGCACCGCACGGTCTCCAGCGATATCTCGTCGGTGAGGGTGTCGCTGTCGTACACCGACCGGAAACGGACCCCCGTGCGGATCGCCGCCGCCTGTACGGCCAGCCTGTCCGGGACCCCGTCGACCGCCGCCACGTACGGCGGCATCACCAGGTGCAGCACCTCGTGCCGGGCCGCTCTCAGCTGATGGGCGTAGCGAGCGGTGACCCGTTCCTCGGTGTCGAGGATCTCGAACTGGTCCGAAGCGAAACGGTGGTTGGTCACCGAGATGTGCATCTCGTGCAGCAGCTCGGCGTGCGTCTCCAGACTCGCCAGCTCCTCGCGGCGGCGGGCCAGGAGGCTGCCGAGCGCCGGGCGTGGCGGGCTGGCGCTCCAGCGGTCCGCGCGTCCACTGACGCGCACGGCGAGCAGTTCGGACTCCAGCAGCCGAAGGGCCCGGGCGGCATCGGACGTCGGCGTGCCCAGGGCCGCCGCCACCTCGGCGGGAGCCGTCTCCGGATGCGCGACCAGGTACTCCAGGACCCGCCCGGCCAGCGGCGGCAACCCCAGGCCGCTCCAGGGGACCTGCGGGATCTGCGGCTCCGCGGCCATCGGGCGGCCCCTGCTGTCGTTCACCGGTGGAAGTGGAGTGATCTTAACCCCGTCCCGCGTGCTCCAGGCCGGCGAGGGAGCGTTCCCACGCCGTCATGACCGGGTCCGTAAAACTTCCCCAACCACACCATTCCTGGACCAACCACCGTCCGGCACACCGCTGCCGGATCGCGCCAAAGTGCAACTGCGCTCAGCCGCACCGGCATTTCCTTGTCCCCGTCGGCACATCCGTCCCAAGGTGATCAGCGACTCTCTGCCGCGCACCCCGGTACACCGCCACACCAACCCGATCGGCCAGGCGTTTCGCGGCGGCGGGAACCGGCAGGAGCTGCCCCGCCGGGCAGACCCGCACCCGCGCCGCCCCGAAGTCCCCGCGCGCAAGGAGCATGTTGATGCACCGACAAGTAAGACAGGCAGCCGCCGCGCTGGCCCTGCTGGTCCCCTTGGTGGCGGCCGGCCCAGCCGTCGCCGCGCCCGCCGGCGACCCCGCACCAGCCGCGCCCGCGCCCCACAGCCTGACGCTCGCGGACGGCTCGAAGGTGGTCTGGGCCGACGACGGCACCGGCACCCTCACCGACCCGCAGGGCCGCACCCGCGCCTTCCCCGTGCCGCGCTCGGCCGGCCGCACCGGACTCGGGGCCACGATCACCCCCTCCACCACCGCGATCACCGCCCGCGCCGAGACCGCCCGCGGTGCCTCCTACACCCTCGGCACGAAGCAGGGCGCCGCCGCACAGCGGGCACCCGTACAGCCGATGAACACCGGCCCCGTGAAGCTGCCCGCCGCGGCGAAGACGGCGCTGCGGCAGGACGCCCGCAGGGCGCCCCAGCCCGGCCCGGCCACCGGCCTGCCCGCCAACGACGGCCTCAGCACGTCCTTCCAGTCCTACCTCAACGCCCAGGGCGTGGACGCCGCCGGCGCCTTCGCTGACGCGGCCACCTACCTGCACGCCCTGCCCGGCGCCGGACAGATCGTCACCAACGTCTCCATCGGCGACCTCACCGACCAGTCGATGGCCGACGGCGGTGACGACTACGTACGGGTGTACGGTCCCACCACCGTCGTCAAGAACGGCCGGCGCTACCTCGACGAACCGTCGATGCCGCTCATCCCCACCTACACGGCTGACAACGACGGCAAGCTGGACCCCCACGGCTCGACCGAGGGGCAGGATCCGAACCTCGGCGAGGTGCTCCTCGACTTCTCGATGATGGCCCCGCTCCCGCACGACCGGCAGCGCCCCGGCGCCCTCGGCAGCGGCGCCACCGACCTGCTCGGCATAGCCCCGGGCGCCCAGTACCGTCTCGTGGTGCCGCAGGAGGCCAGCTACGAGGGCATCACCGCCGCGCTGAAAGCCGCCGCGAACCAGAAGCCCCGGCCGGACGTCATCACCGCCAGCCTCGGCTTCGGCACCGACGAGCAGATCGGCTTCCCCGGCCGCTACCTGGAGGACGACCCGACGATCCGGGCCACCCTGACCTCCATCGTGAAGTCCGGCATCGCCGTGGTCGTCTCCTCCAACGACGGCACCCGGCTCGCCCTGCCCGTCGCGGTCGGCCCCGACGGCGGCAGCACCCCCACCGACACCACCACCAAACCGAGCGCCCAGACCGACATCGACGACGTGGAGCCCACCAGCACGCCCTCGAAGATGGTCGACAACGGTGTCATCGCAGCCGGTGCCACCACCACCGACGACACACTGAGCTCCGCCGACACCCGGCAGGGCGTCTACCCGACGACCCGCTACAACGGTTCGGCCGCCTACTCGTCCGGTTTCGGCACCCGCATCGATCTCGCCGCTCCCGGTGACAACCTGCCGTCCCTCATGCACGTCTGCACTTCCAGCCCCTGCAAGGCGCAGGATGTGGAGGTCGTGCTGAACGGCGGCACCTCTGCCTCGGCCCCTGAGATCGCCGCCGCCGTGGCCGACGTGCTCCAGGCCGCCAAGGCCACCCACCAGAGCCTGACCCCGCGCCAGGTCCGCGACCTGCTCGTCTCCACGGGCAACTCCATCGCACAGCCCCCGCAGACCGATCAGCCGCTCACCATGGGAACCCAGCTCGACGTGACCCGCGCCGTGGAAAGGGTCCTCGCCAGGACCTACCGCATCGCGCCCCGGCCCGTTCGGCTCTCGGTGGCCCAGCGGCAGCTGCTGCCCACGCAGTACGGCACCGCCTTCACCGAGTCCACCGACCCCACGGCGATCGACCTGGCAGGGCCCGCGGACGGCAACGGGGCGCCGACCGGCCAGAACGCCGTCTCGCCGATCACGCTCGGCCTGGACATGACCGGCGACCTCAGTGGCCTGACCTACCGGGTCAGGGTCGGCGACAAGGGCGTGTTCACCGCCAGGACGCCGAGCCTGCGCCTCACGCCCGCCCAGCTGCTGGGCGCCGCCGGGCTGCCGCTCGCCTCCGACACCGCCCGCAGCGTGCCCGTCACCTTCCAGGCGCTGCGGGGCGGCAAGGTGGTCGGCGAACTCTCGCAGCGTCTGACCTTCCTCGCCGGCGACGGCACCTACGCCCAGGCGCTCGCCCCGGCGGCCCCCGGTACTGCCCCGCTCGGCCGGTCCGTCACCGTCTCCTATGACCTCACCGGCCTCCGCGGCGCGGACAGCCCGCGCCTGGTGCTCTCCTCCGTCGGCCACTACTCCCCCAGCGCCGCGGTGGACGACTTCAACGTCCAGTGGTCCACGCCGCTCACCCGGACCAGGGGCACCGTGACGATCCCCGCCTCCGCCTTCACCGCGGGCGGCGCCGGACTCTACGGCGTCGGCATCCGGCAGGCCGACCTCTACGGGGTGCTCCCCGTCTACGGCGACTTCCGCGCCCTGCGCATCGGGCCTGCCGCCGACGAACGGCCCGACGCCCCGCTGCTGACCACGGAAGGCCACATGCGTGCGCACGCCGCCGACACCGCCCGTAGCGCGCCGAAGGTGACCGTGAACTGGGACGCGGCCGGTGTACGCGGCGCGGACGGCGCCGAGTTCGAGGTGATGTCGCCCGGCCCCACGCTCTACGGCTCGCTGAACACCGTCACCAACCAGAACGGCAGCCGCCGCGACGACGACGGCTTCAACCATCCGTCCACGCTCACCGTCAGGCTGCCCGCGGTGAAGGGCCACACCGTACTGGACCTGTCGGCGCTCAAGCTGCCGACCGGGCTGCAGTACCCGGTGCGGGTGCTCGCCACCCGGCACGGCTCGCCGATCGGCCAGGCGTCCCCGACGTCCTTCCTGCAGTACCGCGACGGCGACCAGGTCCACGGCACCGTGGAGAGCTTCACCGTCTCCGGCGGCAAGGCGCTGATATCCACCGACGCCTTCACCCTGACGGGCGGCGACGAGGTGTACCACCTGGACCGTTCCGCCACCACCGGCTACGACCTCACCACCGGCACCGCCGGTGACTCCTTCGCCGAGTCCACCGACGGGCAGACGATGCAGGAGGTGCTCGGCACCGACCCGGCCAGCGGCCACGCCCTGATCATCCACACCCCGTTCGCCGGTTCGAACGCCCGGATCGACGTGGAGAACCCCGCAACCGGCGCCCCGGTGAAGGTCACCGCGCTCTCCGACCTGATCAGCGGCAACGCCTACCTGGAGGGAGGCACCGTGGACACGGCCCGCCACCGCGGCCTGGTCACCACCTACGAGCCGGACAGCGGCCTCAGCCGGGTCTGGCCGGTCGACATGACCACCGGACAGGTCGGTAAGTCGCTGGCGCTCAACCCGGACAACCTGTACCGCTCCTACAACAACGTCTCAGTGGACGCCTCCACCGGCGAGGTGTTCGTCGCCACCGCCGGAACGATGGGCCCGTGCCTGGGCGGCCGCGTCTCCTACGGCGCGGTCGGCGCGGACTTCGGCACCGGCACCGTCACCCCCGTCACCTCGCTGCCGCGGTGCGTCTCGGCGTTGCTGCCCGACGGCAGGGGCGACAAGGTCTACGCCGCCGTCGGCGCCGCCCAGCCCAATCCCGAGGGCGGCGATTTCCCCACCAGCTCCTGGCTGACCGCCGACCAGAAGACGCTCACCCCGTCCGCCACGGTCGACACCGGCACCCGCGGCCCGGTCTGGCCGACCCTGGACAGCGCCCACCAGGTCGCCGTGGAGGCGAGCCTCTACGAGAGCGGAGTCGAGACCGACAACAACGCCATGAGCGAGATCACCGTGCTGAACCCGGCGACCGGCGAGGTGCTGGCACGCCACGCGGTGGCCAACCTCGTGAACTCCACCGTCGCCGGCTCCAACTTCGAGTTCACCGGCCGCCAGGGACTCTTCCTGGACCCGCACACCCGCACGGGGTGGGTCGTGAACGGCTGGGGCACGGGGCTGGAGCGGTTCTCCTACTGACGTCCGAACCAGGGCGAGTCCCGAAACCCCCGACGGGCCCTCGCCCTTCGAGCGACGACGCCGCTTCCAGAACGCGCCGGGGTGGGAGCACGGTCCCGCCCCGGCCCGAGACGCGCACCGGTGCCCGCGCCCGCGAGGTCCCGCCGTACCGGCGGACCGTGTCTGACGTCATCGCGGGCGCGGTGGCAGCCGCCGGACGCAGGCAGGTCCTGACTCCCCGTCCGTTCCTGGACGGCGCCCGGTTTCCCGGGCGCGTCCGTGACGTTGCCCGGTTCGGCGGCTGCCGCGTTGCCCCCAACTGCTCTGGTCCAGCCTGCCGTAGGAGCCTCCGGCCCTGCGCGTGTCCACACACGCGACACGCGACAGGCCGGTAGTCCAGATTTCAATTACTTACTTTTTCCTCGTACCGATGATCAGATTCGGTCCATCAGTGATCCAGGAGTGAGTGTGCATTCTCTGTCCGCACGAAGATCGGGTGCTTTGGCGGCGGCAGTCCTCGCTGCCGCGCTGACCGCCCCCGGGACGGCCCACGGCGCGACTCCTCGTCCGGCCCCGCAAGCCGTCGGCGACGGGTCCCCCGGAGCGCGGGGCCTGCCGGTCACGGTGACGCTGATCACCGGCGACCGGGTGACGGCGATTCAGGAGCCTGACGGATCGGTGTCGGTGGACGACGTCTCAGGTGCGACGGGAGCGGACGCCTCGGCGCGCGTCGTGGTGGAGGGCCGGGACACCTTCGTGTATCCCGACAGCGCCATGCCCTACATCGCGGCCGGACGGCTCGACAAGCAGCTCTTCGACATCACCCAGTTGACAGCCCAGGGTTACGACGACGCCCGTATGAGCGCCCTCCCGTTGATCGTCACGCACTCTCCGGCCGGGAGCGGTGCCCCCGGCGGGCGGCTGCGGTCCGACGGTCCGCTGCCGGGAGCGAGAACGACCCTGGCACTCCCGTCCGTCCACGGAGAGGCCGTCGAGGCCCGACGGTCGACGACACCCGTCTTCTGGGACGCCCTGACCGGCGACGGCGGACGGGCCGCCCCGCGGACGGCGGGGAGGATCGACGCGGCGTCCGGCGGAACGACGGGACCCTCCTTCGCGGCGGGTGTCGACAAGGTGTGGCTCGACGGCAGGGCACGGGCGGACCTCGCGGACTCCACGACGCAGATAGGCGCCCCCGCGGCGTGGAAAGCGGGGGCGACCGGCGCGGGCGTCCGGGTGGCGGTGCTCGACTCGGGTGTGGACGCCACACATCCGGATCTGGCCGGCCGCATCGTGGGGGCTCGTAGCTTCGTCGAGGGAGAGGACGTCACCGACCGCAACGGACATGGGACGCACACCGCGTCCACGGTGGCCGGAACGGGAGCCGCCTCCGGCGGAAAGGAACGCGGAGTCGCCCCCGGCGCAGACCTGATAGTCGGCAAGGTCCTCGACGACAGCGGATCGGGCCCCGTATCCGGCATCATCGCCGGCATGGAGTGGGCGGCGCGGACCGAGCACGCCAAGGTCATCAACATGAGCCTGGGCACGCCGGCGTGGCACACCCAGGACGACCCGCTGAGTCAAGCGGTCAACCAGCTCAGTGCGGAGACCGGCGCCCTCTTCGTCATCGCCGCGGGCAACTCCGGGAACAACCCGTACAGTGTCAGCGCCCCGGGAACGGCGGACGCCGCCCTCACCGTCGGCGCGGTGGACGCCGCCGACCACCTCGCGGACTTCTCCAGCGCGGGACCGCGGATGAACGACGACGCTCTCAAGCCCGACCTCACCGCTCCGGGGGTGGACGTACTGGCCGCCCGCTCGCAGCTGATGAGCTCGGGCGAGGGCTACTACCGTACGGACAGCGGCACTTCGATGGCCGCGCCGCATGTCGCCGGGGCAGCGGTGCTGCTGGCCCAGAAGCATCCGGCCTGGACCGGCCGGCGGATCAAGGACGCCCTGATGAGCACCAGCGCCCGGACCCCCGGCTACAGCCCCTACCAGGCCGGCACCGGCCGACTCGACGTGGGCACCGCGTACCTCCAGGACCAGGTCGTCGCGAGCGGGTCTGTCGACGCGGGGCTCGTCCCCTGGTCGAAGGACCAAAAGCCGAAGCCGGTGAAGCGGCAGATCACCTACACCAACACGACCGGGCACCCGGTCACCCTGCGCCTCCAGGTGGACCGCGGAGACGCGCCCGCAGGGGTGTTCACCCTCGCGGCCGACCGGATCACGGTGCCGGCGCGCGGAACCTCGACGGTGACCCTCCTGGCAGATCCCCGGGGGCTGCGGCCGGGACAGTACGCCGCCCAGGTCACCGTCGGCTTCGCGACCGGCGCCGTGCACACCGCCACGGGTCTGTCCGTCGAATCCGAGAAGTACGGTCTGACGGTTCACCTCAAGGACCGGGCGGGCAAGCCCGTCAGCGGCGAGGTCGAGATCACGGGAGCCGACGGGAAGACCACGATCATGTGGGTCCCGAACGGCACTCTCACCAGCCGCTGGGCCCCCGGCTCCTACACCGTCGTCTCCACCTTGGACGTGACGGGCCGCAACGGACCGCACTCCCTGGGATACGCCGTACTCGCCGCTCCCGAGCTGAAGCTGACGTCCGACATGAACGTCGACCTGGACGCGTCACGCATCCGCCGGATCAAGGTGGCCACGCCCAAGCCGACTTCGGTCACCACCGCCAGGATCGACCTCTACCGCTCCTTCACCTCCAGCCTGCCGACGCCCGCCGACGACCGGGCGCTGCACGAGATCCTCATGCCCTCACCCGCGTACGACAGCCTCTGGGCGCTTCCCAGCAAGAGCAAAGTGACCCAGGGCAGCTTCGTCTTCACCACCCGGATCCGTGCCAAGCAGACACCGCTGAACATCACCTACGACGGGCACCGTCTGGATGACGCACTGCTGGTTCAGCCGGGATCCGCGTCGTTCCCCGACGGCTCCACACACGTGGACGCGGTCTTCGCCGGCAACGGCGCACCCGCCGACTACACCGGCCTGCACGCCCGCGGCAAAGCCGTCGTCGTCCGCCGCAGTGACGAGGTGACGCCGGCAGACCAGGCGGCCGCGGCGCATGCGGCGTCGGCGGCCATGCTCCTCGTCGTCAACGAGGGCGACGGCCGTGGGTACGACTGGTACGGCGATCCGGACCAGAGGACAACCGGACCCCTCCCGGTCGCCTCGGTCGCCCAGGACGACGGAGAACGCCTGATCCGCACCCTCACAGCCGCGGGGAAGAGGAGGGCCGGTCTGGCAGTCGAAGCCCATCCCGCACCGGCGTACCTGTACGACCTGGCCGACTACCATCGAGGAGGAGTGCCGCAGGACCCCTCGCCGGACACGGACCCCGGCAGCCTCGCCCGCATCGACAACACCTTCTCCGCGCCCGCCGGCAAGCAGATCCTCGAGAGCCGGGAAGACAGCCCGTCGTACGAATACTGGCCTGCCGCCTACCCCTACTCCGTGTACGGAGGAACGCGCGTTCCTCCCTTCCCGCGGGAACCGGTGGCTGCCCGGCACCGCACCGACTGGGTCTCCGCCGGAAACGGCGTCAAATGGCAGCAGTACGCGTCCATCGACGGATGGTCGACCTTCACCGACATCACGAGCTACCGGCCGCGCAGCGTCCACGGCGAGCACTGGTTCGGCCCCGTCACCCGGCCGCGGATGCTCAGCTTCGAGGTCCCGCACCGTGTCGGAGACGCCATGGGCGGCACACTCGCGGGATTCGGCGACGGAGGGTCCGCCCACAGCGGTGACACGGGCCTGATGTCCCGGAGCTTCGCGCTCTACCAGGGCGACAGGCTCCTGATGCGGAACGGCCCACGGCCCGACTTCGGGGTCGGCGACCTCGCCCCCCAAAAGCTGCCGTACCGGCTCGTCGCCGACACGCAGGGGAACACCGACCTGACCCCCTACTCCTCGACCACGCACACGGAGTGGACGTTCGTCTCCGGCAACGCCGACGATCAGGCCATCCCTCTGGCCCAACTCGACTACGGAACAGACCTGGACGGCAAGGGGCGTGCGGCACGCACCTCGGACTTCTCGGTCGACCCCGTCGTGGTCGGAAGCGACGCCGCGAAGGACGCCGTCACAGCGGTCGGACTGGAGGTGTCCTATGACGACGGCGCCTCCTGGCATCGGCAGGGCCTGAAGGACGACCAGGGCTCATGGCGGACCCGGCTCCACGCCCCGGCCCGGGCGACCTACGTGTCCATCCGGGTCACGGCCGAGCAGCGAAACGGCGGCGGTGTCCGGCAGACCGTCAACCGGGCCTTCGGCCTCAGGTGACCCTCGCGAGCGGCCGGAGCCCGCGCCTACGACGGCATCCGGGCACCGGCCGCTCCAGAGATCCGCACGAAACGCACGGATGCCCGTGCCGGCGGGCCGATGTTCAGCGCGTGCAGACGAAGCTCGACGCGCTGTCCGGATCGCCGACAACCGCCCCGGCCGGACCTTCTCCACGTGAGGCTGGTCGGGCCGACCAAGAGCAGACCTGCCCGCCGAAAAACAACCTAAATCACCGGTATTGTGCCTAGAGGAGTGAATCCATGTCACCGTCGAAGTCTCCTGTGTCCAGGAAGGACAGGTCGAGGGTGACGGGCGGCGACCCTTTGTCGTTCTCCGGGCCGGGGAGTGCCTGTTCGGTCCAGATGCACTTTCCTGTCGGCGTGTAACGGGTTCCCCAGTGTTGGGACAGGGCGCTGATGAGTTGGAGCCCGCGGCCTCCTTCGTCGGTGTCCGTGGCACGGCGGATGCGGGGCATGGTGAGGCTTTCGTCGAAGACCTCGCAGACGAGGCCGGTGCTGTGGAGAAGGCGGAGGCTGACGGGTCCCTTGGCGTGTCGTACGACGTTGCCGACCAGTTCGCTGGCCAGGAGTTCCGTGATGGGCGTGAGGTCGTCCAGACCCCAGGCGGAGAGTTGCTCGCGGATGTAGGCGCGGGCCTGGCCGGCTGCCCTGGGATCGTCGGCGAGCGGCCACGAGGCGATGCGGTCGCTGGTCAGGGCGTGGAGGCGGGCGATCAGGAGCGCCGCGTCGTCGGCGGCCTGGTGCTCGGCCGGCAGCAGCCGGGCCGTGAGGATGTCACAGAGGTGTTCGAGGTTCTCATCGGCCCCCTTGTCGTGCGCGGTGCGCAGTATCCGGCCCAGTTCTGCCATGCCCTGGTCCATCTCGCGCTTCGACGACTCGACCAGGCCGTCGGTGTAGAGCACGAGCAGGGTTCCCTCGGCCATGGCCAGTTCGGCCGTCTCGAAGGGGGGTTCCCCCGCGCCCAGTGGTGGGTCGGAGGCCAGTTCCGGGAAGTGCACGGTTCCGTCGGCGTGGATCAGGGCGGGGGGAGGGTGCCCGGCTCGCACGATGGAGCAGATCTGGGTGGTGGAGTCGTAGAGCGCGTAGACGCAGGTGACGTAGAAGTCGTCGCCCATGCCGGCGACGATTTCGTTGAGGTGGCCCATGATCTCGTCGGGGGGCAGTTCAAGGTCGGACAGGGTGTGCACGGCTGTCCGCAGCCGGCCCATGGTGGCCGCCTCCGGCAGACCGTGTCCCATGACGTCACCCACAACGAGGGCGACCCGGCCGCCGGACAGAGGCATCACGTCGTACCAGTCACCGCCCACGTCCATGCCCTGTCCGGCGGGAAGGTAGCGTGCCGCGGCCTCGCACGCGGGCAGGTCGGGCAGGCCCCGGGGCAGGAGACTGCGCTGGAGCTGGCGGGAGCGGATGTGCTCGGCGTCGTAGAGCCGCGCCCGTTCCAGGGCCTGTGCGACGAGGGCGTTGATCGCGGTCAGCAGGGTGCGTTCGTCCCCGGAGAGCCGACGGGGGTGGTCGAAGGAGACGACGCACACCCCGAAGGTGTGTCCGGACGCCGTCATCGGAAGGAACGCCCACGACTGCTTCCCCCCGGCGGTGACCAGGTCGGCCAGCTCCGGTGCGTGCGCCACGAATTCCCGCGGTGAGGAGAAGAACAGCGGCTCGCCCCCGGTGATCGCTTCCCAGGCGGGATCGCTGGCCACGGGGGTGCGGTAGTTGACACGTCTGAGGAAATCGTCCGGGTACCCGGCGGCTCCCACGTAGTGGAGCCGTTCGTCCTGGGCGACCTCCATCAGCAGTCCGGCCGCGCCGAACGGCGGCAGCACCCGGTGGGCAACCGCGTCCACGACATCCTGGGACGTCGTCGCCCTCGCGAGCTCGGCGGTCAGCTCGGCGATGCGTGCCGCCCGGTCCGACGCTGCCCGTTCGGCCGCCCGGCGCTCGTCCGCCGCACGACGCTGCTCGGTGATGTCAGCGAAGTACAGGGTGTGACCGTCGGGGCCCGGGACCAGCCGGACGTGGTAATGGCGCCCGCTGTCCGGCATGGACACGTAGAAGCTGGTGGGATTCTCTTCGGCGGCGGCCCTGCGGCAGCCGCTCTCCAGCCCCGGGATCCGCTGCGCCCTGGGCACGTCCCACAGCACGCGCCCGAACAGCTCCGCCTCGGAGAGGCCGAGGCTCTGCTCCGCTTCCAGGTTCGCGAAGGTGATCCGCCATGTGCTGTCCACCGCCAGGAAGCCGTCCCTCATGTGCCGCAGAGCTCGGCTGAGGGCGTCACGCGCGGACCGGGACTCGTCGGTCTCCCAGCCGACACCGATCATCCGGAGGGGTTCCCCCTGGCTGTCGTACGTGGCCCGTCCGCGGGCCCGGGTCCAGCCGTACGTGCCGTCCAGGCGCCGCGCGCGGTACTCGGCCTCGTACAGCGTGTGGTCGCGGATCGCCCGCTGCGCCGAACTCAGCGTCTGGGGAAGGTCGTCGGGGTGGACGATCCGCATCCAGTCCTCGATCCTGCCGGTGAAGTCGGCAGGTCTGGTGCCGTACAGCTCCAGTGCCGCCTCGTCCCAGATCAGGGCTCCGGTGCGGACGTCCCAGTCCCATGAGCCGACGCTGACCTCCTTCAGGGCCCGCCGCAACCAATCGCCGCTCAGATCGGGCTCGGCCGGACCGAGCGGAGGTGCCAGGGCCATCCGTTCCTCGGTCCAGGCGGTCACGCCCCGGAGGAAGTCCCACTCCCGCGCCGTGGGCTCACCCCGGTTGCCTGTCACCACGGTGAAGGCCCCGATGACGCGCCCCGCACCGGACAGCGGAAGGGCGGCCAGGCCGGAGCCGGGCCAGGCCGTCTGAGCCCCGCCCTGCGAAGGACCGGCCGGACCGACTGTCCGGAGGCAGTCACCGGTGGGGCTCGTCGGCACCCATACACCGCTGGCCTGCTGCTGCAGGACGCGGGCCGGCGCCGACGAGCCCTCCTGGTCGATGATCTCCCATGACCGGGTGAGCGCGGACGGGAGACCGGTCGCCGACACCAGCCGCAGGGCGGACATCGGTCCGCGCAAGTGGATCATCCCGCCGAGGGCGTTCAGCTCTCCTACCGCATGCAGAAGGGCCAGGCGGAAGACCTCACTCTCCGTGACACCGGGGTCCACCGCGTTGAGCAGCGCAAACCGCGAGTTCATAGATCAAACCTTAGCGGTCTGCGTGAAAAGTCGGTATTGCGGCGTTTCGCGATTGACATCCACTGGCGGCCTGGCGAAAGGGGCCCGCACCCCGGCCTAGATCAGCCGGTCCGGTGGCGTCGCGGCTTCGGTCGGCTCAGCGGAGCACCAGGAGGGAGGTGACTCGGAGCCGACCGCTGTGGATCCATACGTCGGAGTACTCCACGGGACGGTCGTCGGCGAGGTGGGTGACCTGCTGGAGGTACTGCACGGGTGCGCCCTCATCGAGGGCGAGCGCATCGGCGGGCCTTGACCGAAGGCCCGACTCCACCTGTCCCGGAATCTCGTGCTGCCGGCCAGCCAAGCGCTTCGTCTAGTAATTTCCCGGCGGCTGTTCCTCGGCCCGGACCAGAGTCTCTGCCGCGGCTTCGGCGAAGTCGTGGATGAGAGGGGAGCGCCGGGATGCCACCCACGCCAAGGCCACTTCGTTGGGGCCAAGGCCCTCCACGGGCAGCGAGATCACGTCCGGCCGGACGTAGAAGCTCGCGGTGGACAGGGGGATCACGCAGACACCGGCTCCGGCAGCCACCAGCTCAAGCTTCTCTTCCACCTGATGGATTGCCGGCACCTCGGGGCGCCGGTTGCCGCGCAGTTCCAGGGCCACGTCCCGCCACTCCGGAACGGCGTCCGGATCCTGCAGCAGGTGCTCGGAAGCAAGATCGGCGACGCTCACCGATGTTCTGTCCGACAGGCGGTGCCCGGCAGGGAGCACGACGACCCGGGGCTCCTGGAACAGCGGCCTCACGTGCAGGCCGCGCTGGTCGATGGGCAGACGTACGACGCTGACGTCCGCCCGGCCCTCCAGCAACACCTCCACCTGGTCGTCCCAGCTGGTGCGCAGCAAGCGCACATTCGCTTCTGGGTGACGGGCAGTGAAGGCCACCATGGCCGAGGTGACCATGATGCCGGGCATGAAGCCGATCGTCAGTGTCGGAGTCCCCAAAGTCGCCGACTTCACCCGCCGGACCAGCGCTCGGGCCGACGCAAGCAGAGGGACGGCGTCCTCGAACAACTGCTCTCCAGCCGGGGTAAGCAAGGTGCCGCGGCGCCCACGATCGAAGACCTCGGCGCCCAGGTCGTCCTCCAAACTGCGGATCTGCCGGGACAGCACCGGCTGAGTGATGTGCAGCCGCTCGGCCGCGCGTCCGAAGTTCAGCTCCTCTGCCACGGCCACGAAATAGCGGAGCTTCCGCAGATCAAGGTCAAGATTCACCCGGGCTCACCGCTCACCTTCTCAATACGACGGCCTGCCTGGTTACCCGACCGTCCTGGAATTGGCTGCCCCAACCGCTCTGCGAGGCGATCGGGGCAATCCTGCGTGAATTTACCGCCCGGTCGGATGAAGCGTCGCGAACGATACCCACCGACTCCAAACAGCGGTCACGCGCCGTTGCCGAGGTCGGCCAGGGGATCGGTGTGCACGGGAGTCCAGCCCAGTTCGGCCTCGGCGCGCGCCGGGGTGAACTGCTGGTCCAGTGCAAAGGCGTCCGCTATCGGGCCCATCTGCTCTCGTGCCTGGTCCAGCGTGATCGAGACAACCTTGCCGTCGAGGCCCACAGAGCGGGCAACGGCCAGGGCACAGTCCTTCGCAGTGGGATTCGTCCCGCCCACGCCGACGTACACCGCACCGGCCTGCGCCCTGAGCGTGGCCACGTAGAGTTCCGCGACGTCGTCGACGTGCACCAGGGCCCAGTGGTTTTCACCGTTCCCGATGCAGGGGATGGCGCCGTCTTCCTTGCCCGGAGTGGTGTAGAAGATGTCGATCAGACGATTGTCTCCGCCGTAGAGCAGGCCAGGCTGCACCACGACAGGCCGGCCGCCCTGCTGGGCGCGCTGCAGCACGGCGTCCTCGACGGGCCTACGCCAGGCGACCAGGGACGGCGGGTTCCAAGGGGCGGTCTCGTCCGCGACACCCTTGGTGTCGCCGTACACCCAGGTGCCGCCGGTGTGGATGTACGTGCCGTTGCCGATGCCGTCCTGCATGGCCGTGGCGGCTGCGAGGTCCTCGTCACCGCTTACGGCCTGCGCCAGATGCACGACCGCCTCCGCGCCCGCGGCGGCAGCGTTGAGTATGCCGAGGTCCCCCAGGCCGCCGCGCACCGGTGTCGCCCCGAAGGCACTGACGGTCTCAGCAGCGCGATCGTTGCGGGCCAGCGCTTCAACGGTGTGCCCGTGGCGTATCAGCGCGCTGATGGTGGCCTTGCCTACGTATCCGGATCCTCCGGTGAGGAAAACCTTCATGGTCCGAGTTCCGATCTCTTTGGGACGGTGACTTCGGTCAACAGCCTGCGCCAGGAGACGGACCTCGGTCCAAGACCTCTTCCGCCACTTCTGATGCCCAAAAGGCATCAGTGTCCGGGCCGAGATCACCGAGTCGAGGCTCATGCCCGTCGAGCATCAGCGATGTCCAAACAGGACTTGGACATCCGCCCGGTCGCCTCGAAACCTGGAAGGACCTAATCAGCTCAGCAATTACCCTGGCCAGTTTCACACAAGAGGGATTTCTCTGAAATTCTGGATAGCCTTGCACAAACGTGCATCGCGACCGCACACTGCAACTTTTGCGCACCGCTCCTCTCCGCACCTGCGCGCAGGTGAAATCGCTCGCGGCATCGGACCGGACGACGCCCAAGGACCACGTGCGGAACTGGGGCGCTGGGTCCGCGAAGGAATCCTCCGCCGCACGGGGCGAGGCATCTACACCCTTGAACCCGAGTGGATCACACCCGATCTTCACCACCATTCGACCCCGACCATTTGACAACCGCGGATCCGCTCTGACTCCGTGGTCTTGGGGTACTTCCTCGGCGCAGGCATCGTCTGGGCTCCTCTCGTGAAACCCATCTGACTCTCTGTCACCTATTCCCTCGTCTCACGGGATCCTCAGGCCTGCTGCGCGGCATGCGCCTGCACGGACGCAAGGAAATCTGGGAGGAACTCGCCCACGGAGCCTGGCGAAAGTGCCCCCACCTCAGGCCCACGCAGGTGGAGGTACAACTCCTCGACGCCACCGTCCTGGACCAGGCGCCCGGCACGCCTGCGCGCTGCCACGCCGCCCAGTGGGTGCCGCGGCCTGCACCATGGCACCTGCCCACAACCTCACCACCTGCGCTGCGACTGGTCACGCTCGTCCTGACTGCGCACACAACCGACCGTGCTGCGCGCCGGTCTCGACATGGACGTGCTCACCCGCTTGAGCGGGCACTCGCGTCAGCAGACAGCCGAGTTGCTCGACCGACTGATCGCCGTCCGGGCACTTGCAGGTTGGCGCCAGGACCGGGACACCGACGAGGTGCTCTGGGAACCGCTCGCGCCTCGCACACACCTGCGGCCGGCGACCCCGCATCCGTATCCGCCCGACCGATAGCGGCACTCTCACACCTCTCCGGGGCCAAGGATTGCTGTACACATAACGGAATCAGGGTGTCCCACCCGTACTATCGCTACGCCAGGGTATGTCCCCCGGCTCACACGGCCGTCGACCGGAGCGCCAGTCCGGTATCGAACAAGGGAGAGCGAAATGCCTGAAAGCGCAACTCACAGCACCGAGTTGACTTCGCAGTACATCAGCCAGGTGACCAGCGACCTCGACCGCAACATCAAGGAGCAGGAGCGCGTCAAAGAGGAACTCGACACCCTGCAAACCCAGTTGACCACACTGCAGCAGGACCACACGGTACTGGTCAGCGTCCGGCAGGCACTCGGCGTCCCGGTCTCCTCCCCCGAGTCGTCCGGCACCGAGGCCGCCGTGGTGCCCTCCCCCAGGAAGAAGACAGCGCGTGCATCCGCCGCGGGCCGGCAGACGAAGAAGGCCACGACACGAGGGCCTCGGGCCAAGGAGACACCCGCGAAGACGACTCAGCCCACTCTTGTCGACCTCATCCACCAGCACTTGACCGAGCAGAAGGAACCCCGGTCCGCAGCGGAAATCGCCGAAGACCTCAGGCAGACGCACACCGAACGCACCATCGACAGCAAGGTCGTACGCACCACGCTGGAAAACCTGGTGGCCAAGAGCCGCGTCGTCAGGACCAAGCAGGGCCACTCGGTGCTCTACACAGCAGCCGACACGCAGGAGCAGACAGCAGCACCTCAGAACGAGGTCCAATCCGAAACAACCGTATAAACCACGGCACACCGCCGACCCGGCTCGGTCGCCCTCAAGGGCGCCGAGGTGTCGACCGACGCCTCGCCCGCAAGCTAAGGCCGGTGAGTTCACTCACGGCGGACTCCCGGTAGCTCGCGGTGTCCTGGGCTGCATCCGTGACGGGTAGTACAGCGACCCCGGGCGAGGGCAACATCCTCATCTGCTGCAGCAGGATCCGCTCGCTGGAGATGCGGTCTGCCTCCGAGCGTACGCGTCGACGAGGGCAGGTACGCGCTGACCGAAACCGGTGTCGTCCTCGGCGGTTCGTCGAGGAGGACCGACGCCGCCGTGGCTTGCGATCAAACCCGCTCATGACTCCGCCCTGAGCGGCCTGCTCAAACCGGAGGCCCGCTACGAGTACGACGGTCTGGCGATCGGCGCGGACGGGCCCCTGACCGCCATGGACGTGTACGCCATGTCGGTCAAGCGCAACGGCCTGTACCGTGCCTTCCTCGGCCTGTTCGAGACCTACGACTACGCCGTCCTGCCCACCGCCCAGGTGATGCCTTTCGACGCCACCTGCTCTGGCGGAAGAGCATCGAGGGTATCGAGACGAGCACGTACCACCGCTGGATGGAGGCGGCGACCATCGGCACCCTGCTGGGAGCGCCCACCCTCGCCATGCCCGCCGGGTTCAACAAGGCCGGTCTCCCCATCGGCATCCAGGTCATCGCCCGCCATCACGACGACTCATCCCTCATGGACCTCGCCCACGCCTGGGAGCAGCAGACGGGGTTCGTCCAGCACCGGTTGTCTCCTCTGCTGAGCACCTGCCCGAGGCGTCACCGCGCACGTCTCGCAGGACTTGGTCGACGTACGCGACGCCGACCACGCACCACGCCTGCGGCCCAAGCACCGCACCGCTGATGCCCCTCAGCGGTCCCGTCCCAAGCCGTTCGAGATAGACGTGGCAACCGCCGCGACCGCGGCCCTGCGCGCCATCGAGGCAGAGCGGGCCGACGCGGCGTTCCCAGGACCGACGGTGGCGTTCACCCGTCTGCTGCGGCTGCTTCCGGCCTCTGCGCGCGGGGCGGCGCTGCGGCGACTCGCACGCGGCTGAACGCACCGGCGCGAGGCCATCGAGGACACCTCGCTGCCGGAACCGGACCACGAGGACCGACCCCAGGGGCGGCCGCGACGAAGCCCGCCGGCTCCTCACCGCAGACGCAGTACCGGCCTGCACGATCTGCCACCCCGACACCCAGCTGCACATCATCGACTGAGCCCTGGGACGACATCACCGCCTGGCAGGCAGCCTGCCTCGCCAGGGCGCAGGCTGATCATGCGCAGTGGCCCGTGGACGTCGCCCTGGCGCGGCCCGCGACGCAGCTCCCGTCGGGCTTGTGGGCTTATGAGATCAAGTTATGGACAGGGTTTGCAGCTGTCCGTTGTCCAACGGGTCAGGGCCTCTCCGATCAGCGGCGAAGTGACACCGGAGAGGCCCTGACGAATCGGGAGGGGGCGCTACCCCCGAAGTGAACCGTCAGACTTGGAGCCAGATCGCGTGGTCCGGTTCCAGAAGTCCGTCCGTGATGGGGCCGCTGGCCAGCAGGGTCGCGGTGTGTTCGGGCAGCCGGTACGGCTCGTCCGAGAGGTTGACCACGCACAAGAGACCGGGGGCGCGGCGGAAGGCGAGGACCCCGACGGGTGCGTCGACCCAGGCGAGGCTGCCGTCGCCGAGGGCGGGGTGGTTGCGGCGCAGGTGCAGGGCGGTGCGGTACAGCTCCAGCATCGAGGTGTGGTCGCCGGTCTGGGCCTGCACGCTGCGTTCGCTCCAGTTCGCGGGCTGCGGCAGCCAGGGTTCGCCGGAGGCGTCGGCGGGGCTGAAGCCGAAGGGCGCGCTCTGTCCGGACCAGGGGATGGGGACGCGGCAGCCATCGCGGCCGCGGTCGGTGTGGCCGGAGCGTTCCCAGATGGGGTCCTGGAGGACGGCCTCGGACAGGTCTTCGACTTCGGGCAGGCCGAGTTCGTCGCCCTGGTAGATGTAAGCGCCGCCGGGCAGGGCGAGCATCAGTAGGGCGGCGGCCCTGGCACGCCGGGTGCCCAGTTCCAGGTCGATGTCGCCTTCGGGCTGGTAGCGCTGGTTGGGGACCCAGCGTGCGACGGTCTTGCGGGCGTAGCGGCTGGTGTGGCGCATGACGTCGTGGTTGGACAGCACCCAGGTGGCTGGCGCGCCTACACCGCTGAGCATGGCGAGGGAGTCGTCGATGACGGTGCGGAGGTCCTTGGCGTCCCAGCTGGCCATGAGGAAGTCGAAGTTGAAGGCGGTGTGCAGGCCGCCGGGGCGGACGTAGGCGGCGAGGCGTTCGGGGGTGTCGGCCCAGGCTTCGGCGACGAAGGCGCGCTCGCCGTCGAACTCGTCGGCGATCTTGCGCCAGGTGCGGTAGATGTCGTGGACCTCGTCGCGGTCCCAGTGTGGGTGCTGGACGTAGGGGCGGGGCTGGCCGTCCGCCGGGGCGGGGAGTGGCGGCAGGTCGGGCAGTTCGGGGTCTTTGGCCAGGCCGTGGGCGACGTCGATGCGGAAGCCGTCGACGCCCCGGTTGAACCAGAAGCGCAGGATGGACTCGAACTCGGTGTGGACGTCGGGGTGTTGCCAGTTGAGGTCGGGCTGTTCGGGGGCGTAGAGGTGGAGGTACCAGTCGCCGTCGGGCAGGCGGGTCCAGGCGGGGCCGCCGAAGCAGGAGATCCAGTTGTTGGGCGGCTCGGCGCCGTCGGGGCCGCGGCCGGGACGGAAGATGTACCGCTCGCGCTCCGGGCTGCCGGGGCCGGCGGTGAGGGCGGCCTGGAACCAGGTGTGCTGGTCGGAGGTGTGGTTGGGCACGATGTCGGGGATGATGCGGATCCCGTGCTCGTGGGCGTCGGCGATGAGCTGTTCGGCGTCGGCGAGGGTGCCGAACAGCGGGTCGATGGCGCGGAAGTCGGCGACGTCGTAGCCGCCGTCGGCCATCGGTGACTTGTACCAGGGGTTGATCCACAGGGCGTCCACGCCGAGCGACTTGAGGTAGGGCAGGCGGGAGCGGATGCCGGCGATGTCGCCGACGCCGTCGCCTCCGGAGTCGGCGAAGCTGCGGACGTAGACCTGGTAGATGACGGCGCTGCGCCACCAGGGCGTGGTGGAAGGCATGGTGCTGAAGGGTCCTTTGAAGCGGGGTGTGGGGGATCCGGTCGCCGGGAGGGCGGCTACTTGGCCGCGCCTGCGGTCAGGCCGGCGACGATGCGGCGCTGGAAGATGAGCACCATGATCACCAGGGGGACGGTGACCAGGACGCCCGCGGCCATCTGGCTGCCGAAGGGGACGTCGAACTGGGTGGCGCCGGTGAACTTGGAGATGGCGACCGGCGCGGTCTGGATGCTGGGCCGGTTCGTCATCGACAGGGCGATGAGGAACTCGTTCCAGGCGGCGATGAAGGCGATGATCGCGGTGGTGAAGATGCCCGGCGCGGCGATCGGGATGATGACCTTGCGGAACGCCTGGCCGCGGGTGCAGCCGTCGATCATGGCGGCTTCTTCGAGTTCGTCGGGCATCTGCTTGAAGAACGTGGTCAGGTTCCACACCGCCAGCGGCAGCACGAACGACATGCTCGGCACGATCATCGCCTGGTAGGTGTTGATCCAGCCGATGTCGGTGAACAGTTTCAGCAGCGGGACCACGATCGAGACGACCGGGAACATCGAGGTGGCGATGATCAGGGTGAGGATGAGCCGCTTGAAGCGGAAGTTCAGCCGGGCCATCGCGTAGGCGGTGAACGTGGCCAGCAGCAGGGCCAGCACGGTGGTGGTCCCGGAGACGATCAGGCTGTTGAGCAGTGCGCGGCCGAAGCCCTGGGAAGGGCTGAAGACGGCCCGGTAGTTCTCGAACGACACCGAGGTCGGCAGCAGTGAGGTGTCGAAGATGTCGGAGGTGCTGCGCAGGCTGGAGACCAGCATCCAGTAGAAGGGGGCCAGGCAGTAGGCCACCACCGAGGCAACGCCCAGGTAGAGCAGCCAGGTTCGCCATTTCACGGTCGCGGTCATGCCGATGCCTCCGCGCCGCCGGACACCGCGGTGCGCCGGAGCTTGTTCTTGCGCTTGGCCTTGGGCCCGCCCACGTCGCCCACCAGGTCCGTGCCCAGCAGCCGGACGAAGCCGAGCGCGATGAGGAAGACGTAGAGGAACAGCAGCACCGCGTAGGCGGCGGCCGGGCCGAAGCGGACGTTGGACGCCTCGTTCTGGGCGAGCATGGACAGGGTTTCCACCGAGTTCTTCTGCGCGCCGATCAGGAGGTAGGGCAGGTCGAACATGCGCAGCGCGTCCAGGCAGCGGAAGAGCACCGCGACCAGCAGGGCGGGCTTGACCAGGGGCAGGGTGATCCGCCAGAACTGGGCCAGCGGGCCGGCTCCGTCGAGGCGGGCCGCCTCGTAGACCTCCTTCGGGATGACCTGTAGTCCGGCCAGGACGAGCAGCCCGATGAAGGGCGAGGTCTTCCACACTTCGGCGATGATGACGGCGACCTTGGCGTGGAAGCCCTCGGTGGTCCACAGGACCTGGCGGCCGATCAAGGCGTTGGCGATGCCGTCGCTGTTGAAGATCCACCGCCACAGCAGGCCGGAGATGGCCGTGGGCACAGCCCAGGGAATGAGGATGCTCGCGCGGATCAGGGCCCGGCCGCTGAACGCCTTGTGCATGATCAGCGCCATCGAGACACCGATCAGGGTCTCCAGGCCCACCGTGACGACGGTGAAGAAGGTGGTGTTCCAAAAGGCGTTCCAGAACCGGTCGCCGGCCTCGCCGAAGATGTCGGCGTAGTTCTGCAGGCCGACGAACGGTTCGGTGTCGCTGATGAAGCCGGTCTTGGGGTCCAGGCCCTTGGTCCCGTACAGCGACTCCTTGAACGCCATGACCGTCGGGTAGAGGACGACGACGGTGAGCACCAGGAGCGTCGGCGACACCAGCAGTGCCGCCGTACGCCCCGAAGCCGCGGTCGCCCAGGCCCGCTTGCTCGCCTTCACCGGCGCGGATCTCCTTCCGACAGGACCACCGGGGGTGCCCGCGGCGGCGCCGGACGGGATGTCGGTGTCGACCACGGCTTTGCTCCTCACTGTGCCGCGGACTTCTGCAGTTCGCTCTGCAGGTCCTTCAGCGCCTGCGCGCTGGACTTGTCACCGTTCAGAGCCGCGTACGCCTCCTGCTGGATCGCCGAGGACGCGTCGCCGTACTGCACCACCCGCGGACGGGGCACGGCACCCAGGATGGACTTCTTCAGCACCGGCAGGTACGGGTACTGCTTGACCAGCGCCGCGTCGTCGTAGAGGGACCCGTACGGCGGGGCCATGGAGGCGTCCTTGAGGAACGTCGCCGCGCTGGCCTCGCTGGTGAAGAACTTCATGAAGTCCAGCGCGGTCGCCTTGTTCTTGGCGAACGAGGACAAGGCCACGTTGTGGCCTCCCAGGCTGGAGGAACCGGCCCCGGTCAGGCCGGGCAGCGGCGCGACCGCGAACTTGCCCGCCACCTTGCTCTTCTCGGCCAGAGAGTACACATACGGCCAGTTCCGCAGGAAGATCAGCTTGCCGGACTGGAACGCCTGGCGGCCTTCCTCCTCCTGGTAGGTGATGGCCTCCTTGGGGATCGTGCCGTCCTTGAAAGAGTCGACGAGGAAGTCCAGGCCCTTCTTCGCCGCAGGCGTGTCGACGTCGGGCTTGCCGCTGGCAGCGGTGATGACGCCGCCGGCGGAGTTCACGGCCTCGGCGAAGTTCACCGTGAGGCCCTCGTACTTCTGGAACTGGCCCGCGTAGCAGTCCAGGTCCTTGGCCTCGGGCAGCTGCTTGACCTTGGCGCAGTCGGCCTTCATCTCGGCCCACGTGGTGGGTGCGGCGCTGATGCCGGCCTTCTTCAGCAGGTCGGTGCGGTAGTACAGCACGCCGCCGTCGGAGGACTGCGGGACCGCGTACAGGTTGCCGCGGTACTTGCCCGTCTCCACCACCGGCTTGAGCATCTTGTCCAGCGGGAACTGGTCGGCGGGCAGCTGGTCGATCCACTGGTGGGCGGCGAACTCCGAGGTCCACACCACGTCCATCCACAGCACCGTGTAGGCGTCGGACTTGGTCTCGGCGTTCTGGATCATCTGCTGGCGCTGCTGGTTCACGTCCGCCGGCAGCTGCACGAAGGTGACCTTCTCTTTCGGGTGCTGCGCGTTCCAGCTGTCCATCACCTTCTGGACGACGCCGGAGCTGTCCTTGGCAGCGGCGAACGTGATCGGGCCGCGGCCGGTGAACGAGGGGCTCTTCGACTGGCCCGAGGAGCTGTCGCCGCCGGAGGAGCCGCAGGCGGTGAGGACGAGCCCGGCGGCGACGAGCACGGCCGAGCACTGAAGGACTCTGGTGGTTCTGGCGTTCACTGTCTCTCCTGGACGTGCGGAACCGAAGTCTCGGTGGGGGCGCCCTGTAGGGAGTAGCTACCGAGATGACTCTGGGATGCCTCTGTTATGGGACTGTGCTGTCACGGCATTCTGTAGATCAAAGGCGCAGGTCAACGCATCGAAGGATGACTTCACGGTGACGGCTCTGCCTCCGCTGAGACAACGCTTGCACCGTAGGAGCGCGTCTGGCGGAAGTCAATGCGTAACGTCGCAGTAGCACCGATGAAGCAGGGGGCAAATATCGTGCCTATATGTGATGCAACCGGTCATCGTTCCCTGCTGAAAGACTTGAGACAGCGCTGTCATGAAGGCTCCCACCAGAGGGTCGAACTGTGCTAACTTCCGCTCATGTCACCAGCTCAGCGGCACCCGACCCTGGCCGACGTCGCCGAACGTGCGGGGGTCTCCCCGTCGACCGTTTCGCGCACCATGCGCGGCCTGACATCGGTTTCGCCCGACGTCCGGGCCCGGGTCGAGCAGGCCGCCCGCGAGCTGAACTTCGCGGTCTCACGTCAGGCATCCAGCCTGGTCACCGGCCGCACCGGTGTCATGGCGGTGCTCGTACCCACGCTCGACTCGTGGTTCATGGGGGCGGCACTGTCCAGCCTGGGTCCGCTGCTGCGGGAGGCGGGCATGGAGATGACCGTCTACGTGGTCCCCGACCTGGCCGAGCGGGCCGAGTTCTTCGACCGCCTGCCGGCCCGGCGCAACGCCGACGCCCTCCTGGTGTTCTGCTTCGACCTCACCAAGGAGGAGACCGCCCGCCTCGACGACCTCGCCATGCCGGTCATCTACATCAGCCAGCACGTCGAAGGCCGCCCCAGCGTCTACGTCGACGATGTCGCCGCCGCCTGCAGGGCCACCCGCCACCTGATCAACCTCGGACACCGCCGCATCGCCTTCGCCCACAACGCCAACGCCCGCGGCTTCAGCTTCAGCTCCCGAGAGCGCCTCCTCGGCTACCAGCAGGCACTCACCGAGGCAGGCATACCGCTGGACGACGACCTGGTCGTCACCACGCCGCCCCGCGACAAACGCGGCACCACCCAGGCCGTCGGCAACCTGCTCAGCCTGCGCGAACCACCCACAGCGATCTTCGCCGAGCAGGACGAACTCGCCGCCTCCGTCATCTCCACGCTGCGCGCCGTACAGATCGAGGTGCCTCAGCGCATCTCCGTCCTCGGCTTCGACGACCAACTGATGGCCGAATGGCTCGACCTGTCGACCGTCGCCCAGTCGCCGTCCGACCTGGGCCGCGCCGCTGCCGGACTCGCCCTGGAACTCATCAACGACCCGCAGACCGACCGCGGCCGGCACATCGTCCTGCCCACCCACCTCATCCCACGAGGAACCACAGCCCCACCTCCTGCTCACCCCAGCGAGCAGGAAAGTTCCGGCGGGCAACCGCAGGGAGCGGACCGAACGCACTGACCTGCGTTTCCCCGTCCGGCATCCGGCCACGCCAGGCCAGTCCCATCAGGTGGTGAAGGATGGCGCCTGGTCCCAAGCGAGGTCAGGGCCGTGATGGTGACGAGGCCCGGATGCGGGCGGGCAGGGGGACGACGGTGGCGCCGCTGCACAGGGCGTGGTTTTCGAGGGCGAGCTGACGGATGGCCTCCTCGTACAGGGCGAGGGTGCGGCGCAGGTCGGTGTTCTCCTGCCGCAGTCGGCGCAGGTTCTCCTCCTTCGTCTCATCTCTCTTCGGCCGGTCTGTGTGCGTCTCCGCGCGGACTGCGGGGATCCGGGGCCGGAAGCGGGTATCGATCAGGTCGGCGTAGTGGCGGTGGAAGGGGGCGTGGGGAATACCGGGGCCGTGTTGGCGCATGAGCCGCTCGACGCGCTTGCGGTTCACCATCGCACCGCCCTCGCGGAGCTCGGCGGTGATCCGCTTGGCGCCGTACGTCTTCCCGGACTCTGAGTGGATCTTGCGTATCCGCCGGGTGAGCGCGGCGGTGGCCTTCTTCGCAGCCCGCGCCGGGGCAGTCTTCAGCCACCGGCAGAACCCGGACCGAGACAGATTCAGCACGGTGCACAGCCGCTTCACGCCGAAGGCGTCGCGATGGTCGGCAACGAACTGGAAGCGGTTCACCAGTGCCCTACCTTGATTCCCGGGAGGATCCCGGCCATTCGTAGGGTCGTGGACCTGCTTACGCAAGGCCGCGATCTCCGCGTCCTTCGTGGACTCCGCGAGCGCCTCGGGCCGCTCGGTGTTCTCCGCGGTCTTGATCCACTGCCGCAGCGTCTCGTGGTTCACGCCGAACTCGGCGGCGATGCGTGAGACGGGCCGGTGCGACGAACGGGCCGGCGCCACCGCGTCCGCCCGGAACCCCGCCGAGTACTTGTAGGTCCCCACATGGGACTCCTCTCACTGGACTCAAGATCCAGTGTCGAGGTGTCCACGATCAAGGTGGAGGGCCCGTCGACACCGCCGCCGTACGCAACGCCATCCAGACGCCGCTGACCGCCGTGCTCGACAGCATCGGCAAGGTGCTGCGCGAGTGCCCGCCCGATCTGGTCACCGGCCTGGTCGACCGGGGGATCATGATGGTCGGGTCCGCGCTGCTGCCCGGCGTCGACCGGATGCTGATCGAGGCGATCGGCATCCCGGTGCACATCGCCGAACGGCCCGGTGATCTCGTCGGGATTCCGCCGCCGGGGTCGCGGCCGGTGACACCGAGCCCCCGGCTCCTCGGCTCCGTAGCCCGGTCACGGGCCCCGGCCCCTCCGTCATGACCGGCACCGGCCGATCGAACCGTCGCTGTGTCAGGACCGGCGGTCAGCAGAGGCACCGCACCGGTGGCCGGCCCTCGCGCCATGACCATAAGCCATCGTCCCGTGACGAACCGGTCACGGCGGCGCCCGGCCATCCGAGATTAGCGTCCTCTTAGGGGGGCCTTAACCCCCTCTCCGCTGGGGTGAGACGGCACGCACGGGGATCTCCACCACACAGGAGCCACCGCCCCGCAGGGCCCCCGAGGGCCGTGACCACCAGGCAGGAGCGAACAGCATGAAACACAGGGACACCGCCGGCGCGGAGCGCCACGACGGCCTCCGGAGGCTGTCCAGGTTGACCTGGCGTGTCACCCAGCTCAGCGCGCTGGCCACGGTGGCCTTCGCCACGCTCTTCACGCGGTCCGCGCCGGTCGTCGCCGACACCCAGACACCCGGCACCGAGTCGGCTCCGGGCGGGGTCGGTGCGAGCGCCTCCGCGTCTCAACCGGCCTCCGGACCGGAGTCGCCCTCGGCCTCCCCGTCCGCCTCGCCGTCCACCTCGGCCTCCCCGTCCGCCTCGCCGTCCACCTCGGCCGGCGCGAGCAGGTCCCGCACGCCGACCACCACGACGACCACGCGCTCCGCCGCGCCCGCCCCGGTGGTCACCCGCAGGACCACCGCGCCGGTGATCACGCCTACGACCACTGCGCCGAAGCCGACACCCAAACCCACGCAGACGACGTCGTCGCCGAGTCCCAAGCGATGAGCGGCCCCGCCCGGCCGGCCGGCCCCGTCGCGCCGCTTCCCGGCATCGCCCACGCGGAACTCCGGGCTCTGGGTACCGTCGCCGCCCTGCTGGTCGACGAACCCGCGGCGCTGGACGAGGCCCGCGGGCTGCTCGACGCGGAACTCGCGGCGATCGACCTCGCCTGCTCCCGGTTCCGCGAGGACTCCGAACTCAGCGCGCTCAACCGGGCCGGCGGCCGTCCGATGCACATCAGCGACACCTTCGTCGACGCGCTCGGCGTCGCCCTCGACGCGGCGGCGGCCACCGACGGCGACGTCGACCCGACGTGCGGCGGCGTGCTGGTCGACCTCGGCTACGACCGGGACTTCACCGAGGTCGCCCGGGGCGGCGCCGGGACGGTCGTGACCGCGCGGCCGGTACCCGGCTGGCGCGTGGTCGAACTCGACCGGGAGACAGGCGTGGTGCGGGTTCCGGCGGGGCTGGTGCTCGACCTCGGGGCTACCGCCAAGGCCCTGGCGGCGGACCGCGCCGCCGCCCGGATCCACGCCAGCGTCGGCTGCGGCGTGCTGGTCAACCTGGGCGGTGACATCCGCGTCGCGGGGCCGGCACCGGACGACGGCTGGCGGGTCCTGATCACCGACGGCACATCCACCGCCGCCGAGGACCCCCGCCCCGCGCGCGCCGGCGAGGCGCACCGGGCCGTCGCCATCACCGAGGGCGGCCTCGCCACCTCCGGAACCGGGGTGCGCCGATGGCGACGCGGCCGGGAGACGGTCCACCACATCGTCTCCCCGGCCACCGGGGAGTGCGCGCCCTCCCACTGGCAGACCGTGACGGTCGCCGCGTCGACGTGCGTGGGCGCGAACACCGCCTCGACGGCCGCCATCGTACGAGGGGCGGCGGCGGCGGGCTGGCTCGAAGAGCTCGCCGTGCCGGCGCTCCTGGTCCGCCCCGACGGCCGCGCCACCTTCACCGGCGCCTGGCCCCACCTCCACGGAACAACCGGATGACCACGATGACCACTCCTCTTGCGCTGCCCTTCGAGGTGTCCTTCGACGGACCGGGACTGTGGTACGCGACGCGTGCCACCGGGCTCGTCGCGCTGCTCCTTCTCACCCTCTGCGTCACGCTCGGTGTTCTGACCACGGTCCGTTTCACGAGCCCGAAATGGCCGCGCTTCGTCACTGTCGGCCTGCACTCCAACACGTCCCTGCTCACCACGGTCTTCCTCGCTCTGCACATCCTGACCACGGTCGCGGACTCGTACACCGACATCCGTCTGAGCGACGCCTTCCTGCCCTTCGCCGCGAACTACCGCCCCGTCTGGCTCGGTCTGGGCACGGTCGCCTCCGACCTGTTGATCGCCCTGATCGTCACCAGCCTGGTCCGCGTGCGCATGGGACACCGAAGCTGGCGCGCGATCCACTGGCTCGCGTACGTCAGCTGGCCGGTCGCGATGGTGCACGCGTTCGGCACCGGCACCGACCCGTCCACGGTCTGGGTGTCGGCCCTGGCGCTGGTCTGCCTCGGCACGGTCCTGGCGGCGTCCGCGTGGCGGCTCCTGACCGGCTGGCCCGACCGCAAGGGCCTGCGGCTGGCGGCGGCGACGTCGGTGGCCGCCGTGGTGCTGGCCGGCTGGGGATGGGCGAGCAGCGGACCGCTGGCCCCGGGCTGGTCCAAGCGGGCTCTCGCGCCCGTGACGCACGCCTCCACGGTGTGGTCGTCATGACGCTGACCACCACGACCCGGAACCTTCCCGCCGCGCCGCGACTGCCCAGGCTGCTGGCCGGAGTCCCGCGCGACAGGGCGGCCGGCCTCACCGAGCACCTGGCGCTGCACGGGCGCCCGCCCCTGGGGGAGCCGGGCGACCGCGACCGCCCGGACCGGCTGGTCGACCGCATCGAGCGGTCCGGACTGACCGGCCGGGGCGGCGCGGGGTTCCCGACGGGACGCAAGCTCCGCTCGGTGCTGGACGGTCGGGGCACGCCGGTCGTCGTGGCCAACGGCGCGGAGGGGGAACCCGGCAGCGCCAAGGACCACCTGCTGCTCTCCCGGGTGCCGCACCTCGTGCTGGACGGGATCTCTCTGGCGGCGTGCGCGGTGGGCGCGGACGAGGCGTACCTCGCCGTGCACCGTACCGACACCGCGGTGCTCGCCGTGCTCGGCCAGGCCCTGGCCGAGCGGCGGCAGGCCGGCCTGGACCCGGTCCCGATCCGGCTGGCCGGGATACCCGGGCGCTATGTGTCGAGCGAACAGTCGGCCATCGTCCAGTACCTCAACAAGGGGCCGGCCATGCCGACCTTCGCACCGCCACGACCGCACGAGCGCGGCGTGCACGGCCGTCCGACCGTGGTCAACAACGTCGAGACGCTGTGCCACCTCGCGCTGATCGCCCGCCACGGCGACGTGTGGTTCAGGCAGGCGGGCACCCCCGGCGCGCCGGGGACGACCCTGGTCACGGTCAGCGGCGCCGTGGGCCGGCCGGGCGTGTACGAGATCGAGATGGGCGCTCCCGTCGGGCACGTCGTCACCCTGGCCGGGGGGCTGGTGGAACGCGCCGGGGCGATCCTGGTCGGCGGTTATTTCGGCACCTGGATTCCGGCCGACACCGCCTGGTTCACCCCGCTGACCCACGCCGACCTGCGGGCGATCGGCGGCGCCATGGGTGCCGGGATCATCATCGTGCTGCCGGAGTCGTCCTGCGGGCTGGCCGAGACCGCACGGGTGGTCCGCTACCTCGCCGAGGAGACCGCCGGGCAGTGCGGGCCGTGCGTAAGGGGGCTCCCGGAGCTGTCCAACGAGCTCGTCACCCTCGCCTACAGCGGTGGCCGGGGGCGCACGCTCGCCCGGGTCGAGCAACTGGTCGAGCTCGTCGAGGGCCGCGGCGCGTGCAAGCACCCCGACGGGGCGGCCAACCTGGTGCGCAGCGCGCTGAAGACGTTCGCCCAGGACGTGTACTGGCACGACGACGACCGTCCCTGCACGGGGCTGGAGCGCCCGCCGCTGCTGCCCCTGCCGGACGATCAGGCACGAGACTGGGAGTTCCGGTGAGGTACAGGCTGCGCGTCAACCCCATCACCTGCGAGGCGCACGGCATGTGCGCCGAGCTCCTGGGCGAGATCATCGACCTGGACCCGTGGGGATACCCGATCCTCGGCTCCGACGCGGTGCCCCCCGATCTGGTCGGGCACGCAGAGCGCGCCGTGGTGAGCTGCCCGACGCTGGCGCTGATCCTGGACCGCTCCTCCCATGCCCGGGCACGGGCCTGACCGAGTCCGTGGCACGGCTCCGCGCACCGTTCCGGGCCGGGGTCGGGCATGTCGGCGTACTCCCCCGCCCGATGCCGGAAGGGGTCCGTCCGGGCTCAGTGGTGGTGGTCGTCGTCTTCGTGCTCGGAGTCGTCCTCGGACCTGGTGGAGACCTGCGCCGTGGGGATGCCCGAGGAACAGCTGACCCGCAGGACGACCAGCGTGCGGGAGGCCGCGAAGGTGACGGAGGCGACACGCGAAGGCCCCCGGAACACCGACCGCACCTCGTATCCCTGCGCCGGGCTCCATGAGGCGAGGTACGCCCCCGACACACCGCACGCGGCGAGCGCGGTGCCGCCGGACGAGGCCACGGCATCGGTGTGGCCGGCGGTCTGCGGTGCCGATACGGCCGGAGCCGAACGCGAAGGGCTGGGTTCGGCGGCGGGCTGCGAGCCGGCGTGCGGACCGCCCGTGGGGGCGGCGGTCGGATCCGAGGAGGCGGCCGCCAGCGCGCGGGCGACGTCGTCGCCGCTCCAGGTGCGTACCCGGCCGGTGTAGATCCCGTCACCGAGTGCTGAGATCGCGAGGAGGCTCAGGGTGGTCGCCAGGGTGGCGCCGACGGTCCAGGCGGCCACGCCTCCCCATATGCGCGCGTGCATGGACGGCATCATGGCGCCCCGCAGGCTAAGCCCGGGTAAAGGCTTCGACAAGTCCAGGCCTTAGGCAGTCGGCACCGGCTCGGTTATCGTATGGCGCCATGGCACAGCTGCTGCTCGTGGAAGACGACGTGGCGATACGCACCGCCCTCACCCGTTCCCTGACGGAGCGAGGGCATGCGGTCACCAGCGCGGGCACCGGCCTGGAAGCGCTGCATCTGGTGGTGGAGCGTCAGCCGGATCTGCTGCTGCTCGATCTGGGACTGCCCGATCTGGGGGGTTACGAGGCCCTTTGCATGATTCGCGCGATCAGTGATGTGCCGGTGATCGTCGCCACGGCCCGTGACGAGGAGGCCGAGATGATCCGGGTGCTCGATGCCGGAGCCGACGACTACCTCGTCAAGCCGTTCGGAGCGGGCCAGGTCGACGCCCGGATACGGGCCGTGCTGCGCCGCACCGCGGCCGACGAGGCGGGCGGGGCGGAACCGACGGTGGTCGGCGGCCTCGCCTTCCATCCGGATGCGCACGAGGCGCGGCTGGAGGGCCGTCTGCTGGAGCTGAGCCCCAAGGAGTTCGCGCTGCTCCATTACCTGGCCGTGCACGCCGGGCAGGTGGTGCCCAAGCGCGATCTGCTCACGCACATCTGGCGGCAGCCCTACGGAGGCGCGGACAAGACCGTGGACGTGCACCTCGCCTGGCTTCGGCGCAAGCTCGGTGAGACGGCGCAGGAGCCCCGCTACCTGCACACGGTGCGCGGAGTCGGTATCAAACTCGTGGATCCGACCCGGTCGTGAGACGGCGCCTCGTGCTTCTGGTGGTGGCGACCAGTTCTCTCGTCCTGGTCGCCTTCCTGCTGCCACTCGGGCTGCTCGTGCGCACCGTCGCCGCGGACCGCGCGATCGACGGTGCCGTGACCCGGGCCCAGTCGCTGACGCCCCTGGTCGCCACGCTGGAAAGGACGCGGCTGGCTCAGGTCGTCAGGCAGCTGGACACCGAGACCCCCGACAGCCCCATGACCGTGTTCCTCGCCGACGGCGGCACCGTGGGGGCGCCGGCGCCGCGCTCGCAGGCCATGCGCCTGGCCGCGAGCGGCCGCAGCATCGTCGCCCAGGCGCCGGGAGGAGTCGAGGTCCTGGTCGCGGTCCAGGGACTGCCGGACGGCACGGCGGTCATCCGGGTCTTCGCCCCGGAGTCCGAACTGCGCCACGGGCTCGACGCGGCCTGGATGCTGCTCGGCGCGGTAGGAGCCGGGCTGCTGGTACTGAGCATCCTGGTGGCCGACCGGCTCGCCCGTTCGCTCGTCCGGCCGCTCAGCGATCTGGCGCGTGCCTCCGACCGCCTCGGCACGGGCGACCTGACGGCCAGGGCGACGCCCGCCGGCCCGCCGGAGGTACGCAAGGTCACAACGGCGCTCAACGCCCTGGCGGGGCGCATCGGAGAACTGCTGACGAGGGAACGCGAGTCCGTCGCGGACCTCTCGCATCGCCTGCGTACCCCGCTGACCGCGCTGCGCATCGAGGCGGAGTCGCTGACCGACCCCGAGGAGAGCCGGGCCATCGGCGAGGGACTCGACACGCTGGAACGCACCGTGAGCGACATCATCCGGGAGGCGCGCCGCCCGTCCCACGGAGGCCTGTGGGCGGTCTGCGACGCCGTCGCGGTCGTACGGGAGCGTGCCGACTTCTGGTCGGTGCTCGCGGACGAACAGCGACGGCCGATGTCGGTCCGGATACCGGAAGGCCCGATCCCCGTGCTCGTCTCCGCCGAGGACCTGGCGGCCTGTGTGGACGTGCTCCTGGACAACGTCTTCGCGCACACGCCGGACGGAGTCGGCTTCGGCATCGGTCTCTCGCCGCGGCCGGGCGGGGGCGCACGGCTGACGGTGCGGGATGCCGGGCCGGGATTCATCGGAGGCCTGCCCACCGAGCGCGGCGCCAGCCAGGCGGGCTCCACCGGACTCGGCCTCGACATAGCGCGGCGTACGGCGAAGACGGCCGCCGGAACACTGGAGCTGGACAACGGGCCGACCGGTGGCGCGTGGATCACGCTGGAGCTCGGCGCCCCGCCCGGAGCCCAGCCGCGCCGACACCGGCGCCATGGGCGTCTCCCCCACGCCGGCACCGGCTCGCGTTGACCGCGCCCCCGTCCCCTCGCGGAATCCGGGACGGAACCCTGCCGGTGGCTGGTCCCACGGGTGTACCCGGAACCCGGACGGCCGGCTCCTCGCCTTCTGGTATCTGAGATTGACTCTGTCGGTGATCTTGATGGCCGAGGTCAACTGCCGAAGGTTCGCCAGGACTTTGACCGGGGGATTTCGTTGACCTGCCCCTGGGGGCATGTGACCTGTCGGCGGTCGAAGTCGATGTGGAAGTCGTCCCGGTCGAAGCCTTCGTTCCTGCGGTGCTGGCGGGTGTGGATGCCCGGCAGCGGTCCGCTGACGGTGACCTGGTGTTCGCGGGAGGCTCGTTCCAGGTGGACCAGAGAGGTGTAGCCGCCGTCGACCAGGTGCTCGGCGGGCAGCAGCCCGCGACGAGTCAGGCGGGTGTGGATGCCGGTCAGGGCCTGGCCGTCGTTCGTGGCGGCGGACGTGGTAGCCACGTCCGTGATCATGTTGGCGCTGTCGGAGGCACACGTCACGGTGAGGTGGGCGGCGAACCCCTTCCAGCGGATGATGTGCCCATGGCGGACGTAGCGGGCCGTGTGTCGTAGGGCGAGACGAGGAGGAGGGAAGGCGGCAGGCCGCCGTCGGCGGCGGTGCGCCAGCGCAGGCAGCCAGCCGTGTCGCGGTGGTAGTTCTGCACGATGATCTGCCGTAGCGCCTCGGCCTGCGGTCCGTGCCGGTGGATGTGTTCCAGCAGTCGGCAGGCGTCGTCGCCGGCGGCGAGGATCCTGGTCTTGGGCCGGGTGGGGTTCTTGCCCAAACGGACCGGCCGGCCGTAGCGGCGCCCCCACTCCTCGTCGCCCAGGACGGCCGGCAGATGCTCGGCCGTGCGTGCCACTTCTTCCAGTGCGGCACGGACCGCCTCGGTGACCAGTTCCAGCCGGGTGAGGACGCACATTGCGGCCAAGACATGGGATGGAGTCGCCGCCCGGGCAGCCCCGCCGCGAAGCCACCACAGACACCATCGGCGCAAGGCGTTACCCGTACCTGAGGAGCTTTGCCGGAAAGACCTCTGATCCCTGTCCCCTCACGATGCACCGTTGTCCATCGAGGCGACGTCTCGCAGAGCGTTGCCAGACCCGACTACGCGCACATATGGCCGCTGAGAGGGGTATCTCCCGAGGGTGTGCGCCGAAGCGGGTGAGCCGTCGACGTCGTACGGAGAACTCGGACTCCGTGACCGGTCGAGGCCGCACCGGCAGCCGCGGGCCACCGACGACGTAGTTGTCCGGAGCGAGGAACTCCGCCTCGCTCATACGTGATCCGCAGCGTGGATCCGTGTCTGTGACCCGCGCTGCTGGCACTTGTCGAGCCAGATGTGCGGGGGAATCCGATGTCGCCCCTGAGCCGGCGACGAAGCCGCCCCGGAATCCCGCAGCCGAGCTCGCCCGTCAGGGACACAAGGTGAGCTCGGACACGGTCGGGAACCTGCCCTGGTCGGCGGACTACAAGAACGGCGGGCGCCAGTGGCGGCCCGAGGCCGAGCCAGTGCTGGTCAAGACGCTCGAGGACGACGTGCGGCGTGGCCGTATCGGCCGTCCGGCTAGGCCGTCGGCACGAAGGCCAGTGCGTCCCAGGCGATCGAGTCGTCGCCGGTGCCGTTGTCGGCGGGCGAGCTGAGCGAGACGCTCGGGCTGCCGTGGAACGCGTATGTCCCCAGTGACACCCAGGCGTTCCTGCCGCCCGTGTCCTGGTCGATCGTCTTCTCCTCCGCCGTGCCGTCACCGAGTTCGATACGGTACGTCGCCGTGGGCGCGTTGGCCTCGTGGTCCGGGAGGTGCACCATGACCTCGGCCTCGCCGTCGATCCTTCGGTCAGGTGTCCAGACGCCGGTGACGACCGAGTCGGTGTAGCTCGGCGCCCGGGTGTGCGTCATCCAGAAGTGGCCGCCGAATCCACCACTGAGCTGATGGAAGTCGATCTTCGACGGGTAGACGGTCGCCCCGTTCTGCTGCGCGGAGCCGAACGTGAAGGTGAGCGTGCCCCGGCTGGTCCAGTTCCGCTGCCCGGCGCACGGGTTGATGCCGCCGGTCCGGAACTTCACCGTGTTGGGCACGTCGTCGACGATCAGCGCGTTGCGCGGCAGAGTGGAAGCGCAGGCGGTCGGGTGGACCGCGGCGACCTGCGGCTCGGGGTCGGTCGCCCGGTACTTCAGCACCTCGATGCCGCATGTCTGCGGGCAGTCCGTCCAGGTCACCGGGAAGTGCGTCCAGCACTTGAAGTCGTCCCGCTGACAGGGTCCGGCCGGCTGGCTCGACCCCTCGGCCTTGTGCGGCTTGGATGTGTCGCAGTCGTTCAGGCCGGGCTCGCAGAACACGTCCCGCGGCGGCTGGGCATCCTGCGGGTTGCCGGTGGGCCAGTGGCCGACCGTGAAGGCCTGGACCGTGGCACCTGTCGTCGGATCCTTCTTCTGCTGGGAGTACGCCGCCCAGCCCATCACCCGCTCCTCGTAGGACCACAGGTTGGGAGTGCGGGCGTCGTCGTAACCGCGGGACAGGAACATCTTCCGGTCCGGCGGGTAGACGCTGTTGGCCGGGTTGTTGAACCAGCCCAGGCCCCACGGGGCGGAGGCGTCGGAGGCGTTGGGCAGGTTGAAGCCGCTGTTGTAGGCCCACAGCGCGTAGAACCAGTTCTCCAGGTACTGCGGGTCGCCGTCGTTGACCAGCATGCCGTGGCCGTACAACTGGTTCCACTTGCTCTGCAGGATCTACAGACCCGCCGCGATGTCGGCGGCGTAGTCCACGGTGATCGCATCCTGCTGTGCGGTGGTGTAGACGGTGTCCGACCTGGCCATGCCGCTGGTCACCTGGGCGATGCCGTAACCACAGTCGGCGGCAGACCAGTTGATGGTGTGGACGCTGCCGCCGTTGCCGTAGTAGCGGCCCTGGACGAAGTTGCCGCTCTCTCCGGCGGAGGCCCGGGATGTGGCCTGGAGCAGATTCGACTCCTGGGAGAGCACACCGAGCATGATCTGCGCGGGCACCCGGCCGCCGCCCTTGAGAGCGACGGGCGGGAACAGGCCCTGCGGGGTGTACGACGGGATGTCGGTGCCGTTCCATCCGGTACGGCGGCGTACTTCGAGCTTGCCTTGGACGGCAAGGTCCGTGGCCCACTCGACCATGGCCGGGGACGGCTGGAGCGACTGGAGCTTCGGGTCGTTGCGGGTGACCGCGCAGCTCCGGTCCGGGTCGGTTGTGGAGTGCACGGGGCTGTCGGGGTCGGTGGCTTCCACGGCGTCGGGCTTCCTGGTGCCCGACGACCCGCCGGTGGGGGGCGCGGCCAGTGCCGGGGACTGCTCGGAGCCCTCGGCCGGCTTCTGGGCCTTCGGCTTCACCCGGAATTCGAAGGTCTTGCCGGTGCCGGGCACCAGGGCGTCGATGCCGACAGGCAGAGCGGTGCCGGTCGTGGTCTTCCTGCCGCCGGCCGTCCCGGCGCCGTTGCCGACCCCGGTCAGGGCCAGAAGACCGGTCGTGGAGACTTCGGAGGCGGCAGGGACGTCGAGGATCTTCCAGCTCTTGGGCAGGTCCGGGCCGAACACGTCGTCCTGCGCGTCCTTGCCGGTCACGAAGACATGGCCGCCGGTGCCGCGCAGCGACAGCGCACCGAGCAGGCCGGAGGCGAGCAGCTTGTCGGAACCGGCTTCGGTGACCCGGCGGACCTGCACCTTCTTCTTGTCGGCCGTCGGGACCTGGTAGGCGAGGCCGTCGTGTGCGTCCGGCACGAGACGGAAGGGCGTGCCCTGAGCGCGGGTGAGGGTGCGCAGGTGCCCCTGGCGGTCGACGGAGACCACCGCGTCACCGGTGGCCGCAGCGATGCCCGCCCCGAAGGGCACGGCGGAGGTCAGCTCACCGGCCACGGTCTGCCGGCCGGCCACCTTGCCCTGGTCGGCGTCGATGGTGAGGAGTTGGGTGCCGTTACCCTCGGGGCGGGAGAGCACGGCCTTCTCGCCGTCGCCGCAGCCCGGGTTGAAGTAGGCCATCGAGACCAGTTCCGGCAGCTTGGTCACCGTGCCGTTCACCAGGTTCACCACGGCTGCGAAGGCGCCCCGCTGGAAGCCCTGCTGGTCGTTGACGGCCTGCCGCGGTGCGTAGACCACGATGGCGCGGTCGCCGGAGCCCGTCACACAGCTCTGGCCGATCCACTGGTCGGTGTCGATGCCCGGCTCGGAGAGGGTCGCCGCGGTGCGCCACCGGTAGGCACTTCTCGCGTCGGCCACCAGGACGTGCAGTCCGGTGGAGTCGCCGTCATAGGAGACCATGCGGTCGCCGGACTGCTGCCAGCCGTCGGGAAGTCGGGAGGTGTCCGTCACCCGGTCCGTCGGTGCGGCGTCGGGGTCGAAGGAGCCAGGCAGGGAGGCTGAGGCGAAGGGCGCGGCGATGGCCATCACCGCCATGGATACCGCGCCGGCCAGGAGTATTCGGCCGCGCCGGCTCTTCGGCACCCGCCAGCGATGCCTTCCTCCTGAACTTTCACGGGAAGTGCGCAAGGAATTCCATCCGATTTCATTTGTGAAGGTCCGTTACCGGCACGGTTGTTCCCCCGGAACCGGTAAATGCGGAAGCTACCAGTCCGCACTGAACGGATTCCTGACGAAGGGTGGGCTACCGCCGGGTATCCATGGAATATCCACAAGATCCACTGGCTGATTGCAGTGGGGTGGTGCGTTGTTCACGCGCCCCCCATAAGCACACCGAGGAGCCGGGCATCCACAGGATGCCCGGCGCGGCTGGGGCCGCCAGGCGGAGGCGGACGCCGGGGAGCGCGGCGACCGGGCGACCACTCCCGAGCCCGAGGATCGAGACAACTCCGTGTGAAAACAGAGGCATTGAGGCCGACGACATCCGCGAAGCGGCGAGTGCGGGTACACCAGCCAGGCCCACCGAGACCAGCGCCTCCGCGCCGGCCGGCTCCGTCACGGACAGCTGCGACAACGTGATGGCCGAAGCCCTGAACGGCATCGTCAAGGCCGAACTGACAGCCGTTAGGCTCCTCACCCCACGAGGCACAGAACATGGCGAGAGCCTTTGCGCGCATAACGCGCGCAATTCTCGGCGACGGCCGGACTTGCGCCGGGCCGTCGCTTGTATTCCCAGCGCCGCCGGCGCGGTCCCGAGCTACCCCTCGACGGTGAAGGACGGGCCGTCGGGCCGGGTGATCCGGATCTCCTTGAGGTCCGTACGGGGTTCGCCGACGTACCGGGGGAAATAGTTGCCCTTCTCCTTGGGCACGGGCACGAACCCGTTGTCCTCGACCTCGACGACCTCGCCGGAGTTCTGGTCGTAGACGACGACCAGGTTCTCGGCCGGGTGCGCGTAGGGGTCGTCGTCCTTCTCCATGCGGGTGTGGACGAGGCAGCGCAGCAGGCGCCGACCATCCACGTCGTCGCCGTAGTGGCCCGTCGACCACGGCTCGATACAGACGAGGTCGAGATCGGTCATGCCGCGGGCCGCCAGCACCTCGATCACGCGCGGGTCCTTCTTGCAGTTCTCCTCGGCCTCGGCGAACTCGTCGAGCATGACCGGCGGCTGGGTGCCCTTGGGCAGTTCCTTCCAGCCGGTGGTCGTCTCGGCGGCGAGATCCAGGATCGCCTCGTAGGCCGTCCCGGTCGCCCGGCCGATGGGGAACGAGTTCGCACGCCGGATGGCCGCGACCGGATGACTCTACACCTACGTTTCCAAGGCTTTCGGGCCAAGTACTGGCATGTTCACCAGCACCAGTCCGCAGCTGGCCTACGGATTCATCTCCGTATTCGCGCTGGCGAGCAGTGTCGACCATGTCGGCCTCGCCGTGCACCGGAGCACCGGTTGGGCCCCGCCCCCGTGGGCCTCGGCCGTGCTCGTGCTGGCCCTGGCGGGCGCGGTGGGCACGCTCATCGTCCGGGAGATCAGCCTGACGCTGCGGATCCTGCTCATCATCGAGGCGGCCACGGCTGGCGTCGTCCTCGTGCTCACTCTCGTACTGCTCGTCAACCTGTACCTGCGCGGGCAGATGGACTGGTCTTTGCTGGCGCTCCACCAGGCGACTCCGAAGAACGTCGGCGCCGGGGCCGCCGTCGTCATGACGGCGTTCGTCGGTTTCGAGAGCTCGACCGCGATCGGCGCCGAGGCCACCAGCCGTTCCGCGACATCCCGCGTGCCCTGGTGTGGACCGTGGTGGCGGGCGGTGCCCTCTACTTCCTGGCCGCCTCGCCCCAGGTCGCGGCCGTTGGCATGCTGGACATCCCCGCCGCGGACGGCGGATCTGCGCGCCCGTGAACCGAAGGCCATCCACCGAGCGCTGCGTGTCCTGGAAGCCGTCGCCGAGATCGGTCCCGGAGCAACCGCGAAAGAGGTCTCCCAAGCACTGGAGTACCCGACCGCGACGACCTACCGGCTGCTCAACCTGCTGGTCCAGGACGGATACCTGGTGCGGATGCCGGACCTGCGGGGATTCGCGCTGGGCCGGAAGGTCACCGCGCTCGCCGGATACGTCGAGGCGGCACGGGTGCCGACCGCCGTACGCGCACTGTTGGAAGAACTGCGCGGACAGATCCACGCCGGAATCCATCTCATCCGGATCGACGGGGGCCGGCTCACCTTCGTCGACACCGACGACGTCTTCCCGCCGCCCGCCCTCGACGCGGTCCGGATCCTGCGCACCGGGGATCTCACGGCCCTCGTCCACGAGGCCACCGATCTGCCCAGCCTCGTCGCCCCCATCCTCGACCACAGCGGGCAGATGGCGGCCTGCCTGCTGCTCGTCGGCCGGCCGTCGCCACCGCCCGGCGACCGCGAGGCGCGGATCCTGAGTGAGTACGCCGAGCGGTTGACCCCGCTGATCGTTTGAAAGACCGGTGGGCGACCGCCAGGGCCGGCGCTCGCCCACCAGCCGGCCGGAGTCGCGACCGGTTCAGCGAGCCTCTTGTGAGGCTCCCCGCGTTCACCGGAAATCCTCCACCGGGAGCTCTGCCTCCAGTTCGCCGCCGTAGTGCTCGACCGCCGGATCGCGGTGCAGCCCACCGCTCATCGCTTACTCCTCTTCCGGCGCGAGCACCAGGCGGTGACGGGCGACGAGGTAGTAGAGGGCGAGCCCGATCACATAGAGCACGGCGATCGCGATCACTGCACTGCGGTGGTCGCTGTTGATCAGGATGCCCACGAAGGTGACCGCCGCGATCACGAACGCCAGTACCGCGCCCCAGTTGCCGGTGGGACTGACGTAGGGCCGCACGGCGCGGGGGTACTTGCGGCGCAGCACCACGAACGAGACCATCTGCAGCATGTAGGCCAGCACTGCACCCCAGACCGAGATGTTCAGCACGATGCTCGACGCGGTGGCGCCGGCGTGGCTCGCGACGAGCAGCGCGACGAAGCCGATGGCCGCGCCGGCCAGCAGGGCGGCATAGCGCGTCTGGCGCTTGCCGGTGAGAGACAGGAACCGCGGGTAGTAGCCCGAGCGCGACAGCGAGTAGAGGTTGCGGCCGTAGGCGAACATGATTCCCTGCAGACTCGCCAGGAGCCCGATCAGCGCGAACCCGGCGAGCACGCGTGCCCAGCCGCCGGGCAGGAACGACGCGAAGCCGTCGAGGAGGGGCTGTCCCGAGGCGCCGGTCGTCCTGGCGCCGAGCACCGCGGTGTTGAAGACGTAGACCAGGACCGCGAAGACCATCAGGGTCACCATGCCGGCGATGCCCGCCCGGGGCACGTCGCGCTGCGGGTTGTGCGCCTCCTCGGAGGCCAGCGGGAGTTCCTCGATGCCGAGGTAGAACCACATCGCGAACTGCAGCGCGTACAGGAGCCCCTTGAGCCCGTGGGGGAGCACCGAGCTGTGGCCGGCGCCCGGGGCGATGTCGTCGAGCGAGCCGAAGTGGACGGCGCCGTGCGCGAGGGCGGAGACGAAGAAGAACGCGAGGATCGCGCAGGAGAGGATCGCGATGGTGAGGGCGAACTTGAACGACACCGCCGCGCCCCAGGTGTTCAGGGCGACGAAGACGCCGTAGAGAATGATCCACCACAGCCACCCGCGCAGGCTGAGAACCACCCCTCACGGTCAGAGGCGTACTGCCTCTGTGGCTGCCGGCAGGGGAAGTGGCCCCAGCCGGCATCGAGTTCCGCCTTCTCTTGTCGCTCTCGAACGCCGTGATCGTCAATGGGCATTGACCCCACCGGGGTACGCAAGACGCAGGTCGGCGGGTGGAGCCGTCACCATCCGCCGACGCGGCCCCGGTGGTGATGGCTGAGGCCGGCAGGAGGCGGCAAGTGGGGTCACGGAACACTGATCTTGATCTCTGTCCCCGGTGTTGAGCCGGACCCGGCGATGTGTCCCGCCATGGGCGGCCCAGAAGTTGTCGCCGTCCGGGCCCGGTGAGCGTCACCACGGCCACCGGCAAGGGCATCTGGGCCGCGACCCGGGCGCTCCGCAGGCTTGACCGGCCACCCCGCTCGGCGGCAGGATGCGCGCCGGGATCCGTGTCGGCGCCGCGCGTGCTCAGCGTTGCTCAGCCGTGCTCGTTGATTCGGCGCAGGAAGGCGCGTGTGCGTTCGTGGGCGGGGTCGGTCATGAGTTTCTCGGGAGGGCCTTCCTCCAGGACGACCCCTTGGTCGAACATGACCAGCCGGTCGGCGGCCGAGCGGGCGAACCCCATCTCGTGGGTGACGACGATCATCGTCATGCCGTCGTCGACGAGTTCCTTCATCACGGCGATGACCTCGCCGACCATCTCGGGGTCGAGGGCGCTCGTCGGTTCGTCGAAGAGCATCAGCTCCGGCTTCATGGCGAGGGCGCGGGCGATGGCGACGCGCTGCTGCTGGCCGCCGGACAGGGCCGACGGCCGCGACGATGCCTTGTGTTCGAGGCCGACCCTCGCCAGGAGCGCCTGGGCCTGCTCCCGCGCCTCGGCTTTCGGCATGCCCAGGACCTTCGTCGGCGCGACGGCCACGTTGTCGAGCGCGGTCAGATGGGGAAAGAGGTTGAAGCGCTGGAAGACGAAACCGATGTTGCGGCGGCGTTCGGCCACCACCTTCGGCCGCTCCTCCACCGGCCGATCGGAGCCCGACGGCCGCGGCCGGTAACCGACCGGGCGGCCGTGGATGAGGATCTCGCCCTCGTCGATGCGCTCCAGGTGGTTGAGACATCGCAGGAACGTGGTCTTGCCGGACCCGGACGGCCCCACCATGACCACGACCTCGCGGGCCCTGACGTCCATGGAGATGCCGCTGAGCACCCGGACATCGCCGAAGCGCTTGACCACCCCGCGTGCCGACATCACCGCCGACGCGTCGGCCGGCCCGGCGGGTGACACTGTCCCGTGGCCCTCTTGTTCGCCGGCCTGCCTCGTGATCGGTTCCATGTCAGTGGGCCTCCTTGCCTACGAGCGTGGCGTCCTCGCGGCCGGTGGTGCGGCCCAGGCCGCCACCGGTGAGCCGCTCCCGCAGCGAGGGTGCGGCGATCAGCTGTCCGGGATCGGCGAGTCTGCGCTCGATGAAGCGCTGGACGAAGGACCACACCGTGGTCAGCGCGAGGTAGTAGCAGGCGGCGACGAGGAAGATCTCGAAGGTCTTGAAGGTCGCCGAGTTGATCGACTGCGCGGTCAGGAACATCTCCTGCAGGCCGATGACCGACAGGAGGGAGGTCGACTTCATCATCAGGTTGAACTCGTTGCCCAGCGGCGGAATGATGATCCGGATCGCCTGCGGCAGCAGCACGACCCGCATGGTCATCGCCGGGGTCATGCCCAGGGCCTGCGCGGCCTCCGCCTGCCCGGGATCGATGGCGTCGAGGGCCGCGCGGAAGATCTCGGCCATGTACGCGGCCTCGTTCACGGCGAGCGTCAGAATGGCCGCCTGCACGACGCCGAGGAGCACGAGCCCGCCGACCTGGACGTCCTCGAAGCGGTAGACGCCCGCCGCGGCGAGGCCGTTGTAGACGAGGACGAGTTGGACGAGCAGGGGCGTACCGCGGATCAGCCAGACATAGGTCCGGCCGCCCCAGCGCAGCGGGGAAAAGCGGCTGCGCTGGGCCAGGGCGACGGCGAACCCGAGGAGCACACCGAGCAGTTGGGCGACCACCGAGATGTAGACGGTGCGCCAGAGCCCGTCGAGGAACACTCCGGAGGGCGAGAACAGGTAGTGCCAGAAGAACGGCCAGTCGAAGCCGGCCGGCTGCACTGCGTCGGCGAGGACGGTTGCGTGAGTCACGTCGTCTTCTCTCTGCGAGCCTTTCCCTTGATCAGTTGGCGATGTCGTCGCCGGCCAGGTTCCACTTCTTGAGGATGGTGTCGTACGCGCCGCTCTTGCGTACCGCTGCCAGGGCCTGGGTGAGCGCGTCGTGCAGGGAGGTGTCGTCCTTGCGGGTCGCGGCTCCCACCTTGATGCGGTTGAACGGTTCGCCGACGAGGCTGAAGGCGCCCGGCTGCTGCTTCAGCACATACGCGGCGGTCTCCAGCGTCGTGCCGTAGGCGTCCACCAGGCCGATGCGCAGTTGCTGGAGGGCGTCGCTGTCCTTGGTGAACTGCCGGATGTCGATCTTCGGCTTGCCGGCCGCCGCGCACTTCTCGGACTGACCGGTGAGGTACTGGACGACGGTTGTGCCCGTCTGCCCGGCCGCCTTCCTGCCGCACAGATCCTCCGCGCCCTTGATGGCCTTGGCATTCTTCTCGGCCACGACCAGGGTGTTGGAGGCGTACATGTACGGGACGAAGTCGACGACCTTCTCCCGCTCCGGCTTGATGTAGAGCTGGCTGATGATCGCGTCGCACTGCTTGGCCTGCAGCGCGGGGATGATCCCGTTGAAGCTGGTGTTGGCCCAGTTCGCCCGGACCCCGAGCGCGGCGGCCAGCGCGTCCCCGAGTTCGACCTCGGCTCCGACCGGCTTCTGCGCGGCGTCGTAGTACGTCAGTGGCGGCGCGCTGATGTCCGAGCAGTAGGTGATCTGACCGCCCTTGACGAGCGCGCCCGCGGGCAGCTTGACCGACGCCGCCGTCGTGGTGGCGGCGTCGGCTCCACCGGAGTTGCCGGCGCATCCGGTGAGGGCCATGGCGGCCGCGGCGGTGGCGGCGGTCAGTACGGACACCGATCGACGGGAGAGGGACAGCGACCTGGCCATTTCCGAACCCCTTTGCGATTTCACGCTGTTGCGCGACGATGTAAGTCAGTGTCATAGTCGATATCGTTGACTATGGAGGGAAGCTAGGCCCGCCGCTCTCGGACTGTCAAGAAGTCCCTTGTAACGCGGCGGTTAAAGAGGCCGCACCGCAGGCGGCCGCCGACGTACTCGGGAAGGGAAATGATGTCCGCACTCACCGAACGCCCGCTCGCCGCGAGGGGCGGGGAATGGGCCGTCGCCACGCCCCACGCCACAGCCGGCGACGTGGCGGCCGAGGTGCTGCGCGGGGGAGGCAACGCGGTCGACGCGGCGCTTGCCGCCGCCGCCATGCTGACGGTGGTCTACCCCAACCAGTGCTCGGTCGGCGGCGACCTGCTGGCGCTGGTGGGCACCCGGGACGGTGACATCCGCGTCGTCAACGCCAGCGGCCGGTCCCCCCGCGCGGTCGACGTACCCGCGCTGACGGCGGCGTACGCCATGATGCCGGTCCGCGGAGCCCTGCCGGTGACGGTCCCCGGCGTGGTCGCCGGATGGGGCGCCCTCGCCGAGAACTGGGGCACCCGCCCGCTCGCCTCGGCGCTCGCGCCCGCCGAGGCCGCCGCCCGTGAGGGGGTGCCCGTGGCCTCCGGACTGGCCCACGACCTCGCACGGGAGAGCGGCCACCTGGCCCGGGATCCCGGCATGCGAGGGGTGTTCTTCACCGACGGCGAGGTCCTCGCGGCCGGACAGACGCTGCGCCAGCCCCACCTCGCCCGCTCCCTGGCCCTGATCGGCTCCGAAGGCCCCGCCGCGATGTACGGCGGAGAGGTGGGCGCGAGCCTGGTGAAGCTGCTCGCGGCGGGCGGCTCCGCGATGACGGAGGAGGACTTCGCCGCACACACCGTGGACCTCTCACAGGCGCTCGCCGTGGAGTACGACGGTGTCGAGTACCTGTCGGCCGGTGCGAACTCGCAGGGCCTCTACTTCCTCCAGGGCCTCAAGGCACTCGACGTGGTCCGCACGGTCCGCGGGCCGCTCGACCCGCTGGGCCGCGACGCCGGCGTGGTCGCCTCCGTACTCGCGTGGGCCGCCGGTGACCGCGACCGCTACTGCGCCGACCCGGACTGGAGCAGTGCCCCGGTCGACCACCTGCTGTCCGACGCGTACGCCCGGCGCGTCGCCGAGCACGCCATGTCGGGCGCGGCGGTCGGCCTCCTCGCACAGCGCAAGGCGTCCGGTGACACCGTCGCGGTGGTGGTGGCCGACGCGGACGGCACCTGGGTCTCCCTGATCCAGAGCGTCTTCCACAGCTTCGGCGCCGCCGTGCTCGACCCCGGCACCGGGATCGTCCTGCACAACCGGGGGGCCTCGTTCTCCCTCGACCCCGCCTCGCCCAACGTGCTGGCCGGAGGGAAGCGGCCGCTGCACACGCTCATGCCGGTTCTGGTCCGCGAAGGGGGCGAACTCGTCGGCGCGCACGGCGCGATGGGCGGACGCGCGCAACCCCAGGTGCACACCCACATGGCCCTGCATCTCGCCGCAGGTTCCGCCCCCGAACACGCCGTGTCGGTGCCACGCTGGATACTCGGAGCCATGGAGGCAGGGGGGACGACCGGCGCGGGTGTCGTCAGCACCGAGCAGGACGTCCCGCCCGCCGGCGTCCACGCCATCGAGGGGGCGGGCTTCACCGTCCGCTCGCTCGGCGCGAACGACGACGAGGTGGGCCACGGGCAGTTGGTCCGGCGGGTCCCCGGGGACGGCGGGCCGCACCTGGCGGCGGCCAGCGATCCGCGCGCGGACGGTTCGGCGGTCGCCGGCTGACGCCGTGGCCGGGTACGCGATCATGAGATCGATCGACGTGGGGAAGGAAGCATGACCAACAGCAGTACCAGGACGACCAAGAGGGCGGGCCGGAGCCGGCTGCCGCGAGGCACCCTGAGCCAGGAACTGATCATCCAGGCGGCATTCAGGGTCGCGGACTCCTCCGGTATGGAGAAGCTGACGTTCCAGGCCCTCGGCCGTGAGCTCTCCGCCCATCCGACGGCGATCTACCGGCACTTCCGCAACAAGGACGAACTACTGCTGGCACTCATCGACGCCCTGCACGAGGAGGCACTGGCCAGCACCCCGCCGCCCACGGACGACTGGGCGCACGACCTCATGGAGATCGCGATCCACACCCATGAGGCGTTTCTCCGCCATCCCCGGGTGGGGGCCCTGGCGGCCGCGCGCACCGCCCGGCGGGAGAACGAGTTCCGGTCCGTGGAACGCAAACTGGACTGCATGCGCAGGGCCGGCCTCGACGACGCCGAAGCAGCCCGCTACTACCGGGTCTTCGCCGACCTGGTGCTGGCCTACAGCGCCATGGACGCGAGCCTGGCCGCGCTGTCCCCGGAACTCCGGGACGCCGACCTGCACGCATGGAAGACCGACTACCTCACGCTGCCACCCGACAGATATCCCAACATCGCACGGGTCGCCCCACGGTTCGTGGGTCTGGACGACCCCCAGAACTTCGTGACGGCCGTCCAGGCGGTCATCGACACGGTCCGGGCGAAGACGGAGCACGAGGCGCGCCGCACCTGAGCCGCGGCGCGCCGGGTCCTCACGAAGCCGACCAGCCGCGGCGCACCCGGTCCTCACGACGCGGACACGACGCGACGCGAGCCAAATCCGTAGGACTGCGACATGCCCGCGCAGACCTCCGCCAGGCCCTACTGTCAGCCCACGCAGCACTGGTCACTCACCCCAGCGGCCCTCATGGTCGGCGAGCGCGGCAGCCAGCGCATCGAGGACGCACAGCCTTCGTCAGCCCCGCGAGGGCGCGAGGGGACGGGGAGTTCCGGGTCGTTCTCGTGCAGAAGCCAGCGCAGCTTGTTCGCCGCGGCGGTCGACGTGCCCGTCATCTTCCACGGCCACAACAACCTCAGCACGGCCGTCGCCGACTCGATCGCCGCGGTCTGCGCGGGTGCCACCGTCATCGACGGCTGCGCGCGGCTTCGGCGCCGGTGCCGGCAACACCCAGCTGGAAGTGGTCGTGCCGCTCCTGGAACGGCTCGGCTACGCCACCGGTATCGACCTCGAAGCCCTGCTGCACGCGGCGGACGTCGCCCACGAGCAGCTGATGCCCGCCCCTCCGATCAGCGACTCGGTGAGCTTGGTCAGCGGACTGGCAGCGTTCGACGTCGCCGCCGTGTGCACCGGCTTCGTGTACGCCCTGGCCGCTCGGACCGATGGTGCTCGGCAGCGACGGCGCCCACCGCGACCTCCTGGTCGTCCCGCACAGCGGCCACATGCAGATGCAGGGCCCGGACCCTGTTCCGGCACGCCGTCGACGGGATGTGGCTGCCGCCCGAGCGGCTCGGCGTACGTCTCGGCGACGACGTCCTGGACAAGGACGCCGGCATCGGAGCCCTGAGCACGCTGGTCGAGCAGCAGCTCGGCGCGCAGGAGCAGCGGTGAACCGGCCCGCACGGAGGTCACTGAGGGCCTGGCTGATCACCCCCGCGGTGAACGCCGGCCGGTTCGAGAAAGCCAAGTCGTCCGGGCCGACGTCGCCCTGGCGGACCTGGAGGGCTCCGTCGCCCCCGCCGACAAGGCGACCGCCGCCCGCCTTCTGCACTCGGCGGCGGGCGACGGCCTGGTGCTGGGCCGGCGCGTGAACGCGCCCATCACCGTCGACGGTGTACACGACCTCGCGGCCGTCTCCGGCTACACCCACCGGCCTGGCATCGTCCTGGTCGCGAAGGTGGAGTCCGCCCGCGACATCGAAGTGGTCGCCGGTGCCCTGGACACCGGCGGGCAGGCCGCCGTCATCTACGCGCTGACCGAAACCCCGCGCGCCATCGACCGGCTGCCCGCGATCGTGAGGGCCGACCGGCTCGACGGCCTCCTGTTCGGCGCGGCCCGCAACACCTTAGCGCGCCCGGGGAAGGTACGACGCCGGGTGCCCTCGTCGTCGGCGGAGAACACCCAGCCGGTGTGGTCCGTGTGCAGGTGGGTGAACGCCACCGTGTCGATGTCCTCGGGCGACCTGCCCAGCAGGGCGAGCGTCTCCAGCAGCGCACCGCTGTCCGCCGCGCCCATCTCGTTCGCGAACGTGAGCGCACCGGGTCCCGTGTCCATCAGCAACGCCCGGCCGGCCCGCTCGACGAGCAGGCCGCCGACCGACATCGGCACCCGGCCCGTCGCGTCCAGCAGCCCGGCACTCCCCTACCAGTGCCCTCCCGGCACCGAGGGGAAGAAGGCACCCGTGAAAGCCATCACCCCGTCGACGACGTAAGTCGCCCGCACGTCACCCGTCTGAGAGAACGGACTGCGGACTGCGCTGCCAAGGACCCGGCAGCTTGACTACTCGCCAGACACCCTGTTGTTCACATCGGATTCGCGTCAGTCGATCGGTCACGCACAGACCATGATCGCGCAGACACCTGGAAGGCACGGCTCGGACGTGGGACGCGCCCCTGGTGTTCCGGAGCAACCGTCATGTCACCAGGACGACTTGGTGACACCGGGCAGGTAACCCGCGTGCGCCTGCTCCCTCACGCGGACACGGGAGAGCCCGAACTTGCGCAGATGCCCCCGGGGGCGGCCGTCGACGCTGTCACGGTTGCGGACCCGGGTGGCGCTGGCGTCGCGGGGCTGCCGACGCAGTTCGGCGATCGCGGCACCTCGCTCGGCCGCCGTCGAGGACGGACGCCGGATGACGTCCTTGAGTTCGGCGCGCCGGGCGGCGTACCGCTCGACGAGGGCCTTGCGCTTCTCGTTCTTCGCGATCTTGCTTCGCCTGGCCATCAGACCTTCCCTCCCCGGGCACGGATGCGCGCGACCGCCGCCTCCACGCCGATCGTGTCGACGATCTTGATCCCCCGGGCGCTCAGGGTCAGCCGCACATGCCGGGACTCACCGGGCAGCCAGTACCGCTTGCGCTGGACGTTCGGGTTGAAACGGCGGGAGGTGCGCCGGTGGGAGTGGGAAATGCGGTTGCCGAAGACCGGCCGGGCGCCGGTCAGTTGGCAGTGAGCGGACAAGGGATGACCTGCCTCTCCTTGATCGACTGACTATTGAGAATGGAAATCGTTCCCATATAGTAGCCGCATGGCTCGCAACGAACTCCGCCCGGTCATCAAGCTCCGCTCCACCGCGGGGACCGGCTACACCTACGTGACCCGGAAGAACCGCCGGAACGACCCGGACCGTATGACCCTGCGCAAGTACGACCCGGTCGCCGGCCGGCACGTGGACTTCCGCGAAGAACGCTGATCCGACCGCCCACCCCTCAAGGGAGCCCGCCATGAAGCCCGGCATCCACCCCGCTTACGGTCCCGTCGTCTTCCGGGACAAGGCCGCCGATTTCGCCTTCCTGACCCGCTCGACTCTCTCCAGTGACAAACGCGTCGAGTGGGAGGACGGCAACACCTACCCCGTCGTGGACGTCGAGATCTCCTCGGCGAGCCACCCCTTCTACACCGGTACCGCCCGGGTCCTCGACACCGCGGGCCGCGTCGAGCGCTTCGAACGCCGCTACGGCCGCTTCGGGGCCCGGTGATGCGCGAGGAAGGCCGACTCCCGGTCGTCATCGTCGCCGGTCTGCACGCGGACGCCCGCCGCCACGTGGTCGACCGCCTCCTGCGAGCGGTGCCGGGCAGCGTCGTCCTCCACCACGACCTCGCCACCGCGGGCGAGGGAACCGTACGACGGCTCGTCCGCGACGCGTCCGGCGTCCTCGCATCGGGCGAAGCGCCGCTGGTCAACGACTGCGCCTGCTGTGCGCTGCGTGACGATCTCGTCCCGGAACTGGAGCGGCTGGCCGGCCACGGCCTGGCCCGGCTCGCGATCGTGGAGTTGTGGGACTCGGTCGAGCCCAGGGCCATGGCGGAGGTCGTCGCTGCACACAGCGGCGACGGCCTGTCTCTCACCAACGTGATCACCGCGGTGGACCCGGCGCTGGTCCTGCCGTACCTCTCCAACGGAGACGACCTGGCCGAGACGGGACTCGCGGCAGCCTCGACGGACCAGCGCACCGTCGGCGACACCTGGGCCCGCCAGCTGGAGTACGCGCCGGTGCTCGCCCTCGTGGACAGCGAGGACGCGGACGAACACGACCACGCCCTGCTGACCCAGCTGCATCCCACCGCCCGCCATGTCGACGCGGCCTCAGGAGAACTCGCGCAACTGGCCTTCGCCGGATTCGACGTGGAGGCGGCGGCCGCCGCTCAGCACCCGGCCTGCGCACTCCTGCCCCAGGAGGCCGACGAGGCGGACGTCGGCACGCTGGTCTGGCACCGCGCCCGCCCCTTCCACCCCGAACGCCTCTATCAGGCCCTTGAGGACCTGTGCTGCGCCGCCGCACGCAGCAGGGGCCGCTTCTGGCTCGCCGACCGCCCTGACACCCTGCTCTCCTGGGACGCGGCCGGCGGGGCCCTGTGTGTCGAAAGCGCAGGCCCGTGGCTTGCCTCCCTGCCCGACGCCGCATGGGAGCTGGTCCCCCCGGTTCGGCGGGCGGCCGCCGCACTGGACTGGCATCCGGAGCACGGCGACCGCTGCCAGCACCTGGTCTTCACCTCACCCGGACTCGACCGCTCCGGTATCGCGCGGCTCCTCGACTCCTGCCTCCTCACCGACGCCGAGTACGCGGCCGGACCCGAGGGGTGGCAGCACCTGTCGGCGGCCTTCGACTGTCTGCTCGACGCCACGTGAACCGCCGCCGCCCCGTCCACCCGTCGCCCGTCACCGTCCCATCCGAGGAATCCGCATGACCCGACGCATCAACGACACCCGCAAGCCGGCGAAGTCCCGCCCCAATCCCCTGGTCGCGGCCGGTATCACCTACATCGACTACAAGGACACCGATCTGCTGCGGAAGTTCATTTCCGACCGGGGGAAGATCCGCAGCCGGCGCGTCACCCACGTCACCGCTCAACAGCAGCGCCAACTCGCCGCCGCCATCAAGAACGCCCGCGAAATGGCCCTCCTGCCGTACTCCGGCAGGTGACGGGGCGCTGCGCACGGCAGTGAACACCGACGGACCGGGCCGCCGACGGGGGCCGTCCGGCAGGCTGACCGCCATGGGAGCGCACACGGCAGCGCGCTGAGTTCACACAGATCACCCGGCCCCACGAGCGACCTTCCGGCCTGGGGCAGGAGCTGGTCGACTGCAGGTGACGATGAGCAATGCCGGCGGCGCGGTCATCCCGCACGGCGTCGCGTTGCCGCCGGTGAGTCCGCAGGACGTGGGGCCGGTGTTCGACACGATCGTCGAGCACTCGCTCCGCACCGGAGCCGCTGCTGGTGGCCACGGTGGTGGGCGTGCCGGCGGGACGGCTGCTCCTGCGCCGCGATCCGCACCCGCTCGTCGCGCACTGCGGCGTGGCCAACCACGTGCAGACGCACACCCGGTTCCGTCGCCAGGGCATCGGTGCCGCGTTGATGCGCCGTGTCCCCGGCGTCGCCCGGGACGGGATGGGGCTGGAACGGCTGGGATTCACGGCGAGGCCGGGCCTGCGGCTGGAGGATTTCTACCGCGGGCTGGGCTGGGTAGAGGTCGGCCGGTGACCGGGGGCACTGCGGGTCGCCCCCGGTGACGACCGCGAAGATGTCCCGCAGCAACACCCGCCACCGCCGCGCCCAGTGGAAGGCGGGCACGCCCGCACTCGTACCGATCACCGTCGACGGCGTGCCGCACCTCGTGCCGCAGCGGCTGGTGAAGGCGTACGAGCGCGGGCTGCTGCACCCCGAGAGCTGACCGTTCATGCCTCACGACCGGCTGCCAGTCACTGTCCTGTCCGGATTCCTCGGCGCGGGCAAGACCCGCCCTCCTCAACCACGTCCTCGGCAACCGCGAGGGCCTGCGCGTCACGGTCATCGTCAACGACCGCTGGTTGGCTTTGCCTTTGCAGGTCCAGCGGGTCAGGTCCTGCCAGCCCTGCCCGGGCGCGTCCATGCACAGCTTCACTGACTGTTCTCCATCCGCTCGGGGTGGCCGGTGAGGTTCGAACAGGGGCCTGGTTCAGGCGAGTCGGCCGGTGCGGATGCGCGGAAGAAGGGTCGTCGGGTCCAGCCCGTCCGCTCCTGGGCGTGACTGTCCCGCCCACAGGTTTGGCGATCCGGGGATGCCGAGATCGCACTCGCCGGCCTCGCACGGCACGGGCCCGATGGCGGCGGAGGAACAGGGCGCTGCTGGGGGGTCGTGGGGTGGGCCGACGCGGGTCAGTCGTGAGGAAGCAGGTGGGCGAACCCGCTGAGCATGGCCCGCAGGCCGATGTCGAAGGAGCTCTTCGCGCGCGTGTGGTCGGTGGGGGTGTGATCGAGTACGGCGCTGAGGTGCGGGGCTGTTTCGCGGGTGACGTTGGAGACCATGACCGGCGGTGAGACCAGATCGAGCGCGGAACCCAGGATGAAGCTTTCCAGCGCGTTGATCAGCGGTATGACCTGGGCTTCGGCGAACCCCGCGGCAAGCAGCGACTCGGCGACCTTCTCGTACATGGCGTGCATGAAGGGCTCGGCGAGCGGGGCGACGGCGAGGAGCGGCACCGCGCCGGGGTGTGCGGCGAACGCGGCGAGGTAGGAGCGGGCCCAGGCCTCCAGGGACTGGGCCCAGGGCTGGGACCAGTCCTGGTCGGCGTCGCCGGTGGTCAGGGCCAGCTCCTCACGCATGAGGGAGATGATCTCGTCTCGACCCGAGACGTGGTGGTAGAGCGCCGAGGGGGCCACTCCGAGGGCACGGGCCAGGGCGGGGATGGTGAGGGTGCCCTGCTCGTCGGCCAGGCGCAGTGCGGCGGCGCCGATGCGACGCCGGTCCAGCAGTGGGGTGCGTGGCCGTGGCACGGCGACTCCTCTGTCGTCTCGCGTGGCGAGGGGCGAGCCGGTCGGACCGCCGCGCCCAGACTTTACCGAATAACTTTCAGTAAAACCCTTCCACCCCGCCGGGGTGACGCCTACATTACCGGAAACCGAACGCCTTTCAGTTTATGGATCCGGGCGACGTACCAGGTCACAGGAGAGCACTGCCACGCCATGCACGCAGACATCGTCTTCACCGGGGGAACCGTCCGCACGGGCGACCCCGACGCCCGCTGCCATGGGGCCCTCGCCGTCAGGGACGGCCTGATCAGTGCCCTGGGCGCCGAGGCACTCACCACTCGCGGTCCACGCACCACAGTGGTCGACCTGGCGGGCGGGGCACTGCTGCCCGCCTTCGGCGACGGCCATGCCCACCCGGTGCTCGGCGGGCTCGGGCTGCGCGGCGTGCCGGTCAGGGCCTGCTCCTCGGTGGAGGAGATCGTCGAGGCCGTGCGGCGCTGGGCCGAGGACCACCCGGAGGCCGAATGGATCACCGGCGACGGCTTCGATCCCTGGCTGGCCCCGGACGGGCGGTTCGACGCGCTCTGGCTGGACACCGCAGTGCCCGACCGCCCGGTGCTGCTGCGCACCTCCGACCATCACACCGCCTGGGTGAACGGCGAGGCGCTGCGGCGCGCCGCATACACCGCCACCACCCCCGATCCGCCGGGCGGCCAGATCGTCCGCAGGGACGGAGGCAGCGAACCACTGGGCACGCTCCGGGAGTTCGGCGCCATGAACCCCGTCCTGTCCCTGGTCCCGACACCGTCCCCGCAGGAGCACGTGGACGCCCTGCGCGAGGCGGCCTCCCTCTTCGCCGCCGCCGGCGTGACCTGGGTGCAGGACGCCCTGGTCCTGCCCCAGCACGCGGACGCGTGGATCACGGCCGCGACCACGGGCCCGGGCCTTCCGGTCCGCGCGGACCTGTGCTTCCTGCTGGAGCCCGACGACTGGCGGGAGCGGATCACGCGCTTCGTGGCCGACCGCGAACGGGTGGAGAGCGCCGCGCCCGGACTGGTCACCGCGCGGAGCGTGAAGTTCTTCGCGGACGGTGTGCTCGAGGCCGGTACCGCCTCCCTGCTGGAGCCCTACACCGACTGCCCGCACTCCCACGGCATGGCCACCTGGGCACCCGCCGAACTCGCCCAGGCCGTCACCGCCGTGGACGCGCTCGGCTTCAGGCCGCACATCCACGCCATCGGCGACGGCGCCGTACGCGCCGCCCTGGACGCCGTCGAGGCCGCCGACCGTGTCAACGGGCCACGCGACCGGCGCCCGGTCATCGCCCACGCCGAGCTGATCGAAGCCGCGGACCTGCCCCGTTTCCGCTCGCTCGGGGTGATCGCCAACCTCCAGCCGCTGTGGTCGCAGTGCGACGCACTGATGACCGAGCTGATCCTGCCGAGGATCGGCCCGGAACGCGGCGCGCGGCAGTACCAGACCGCCTCCCTGCTCACCTCCGGTGCCCATGTCGCGTTCGGCAGCGACTGGCCGGTCACCGCCCACGAGCCACTGCGGGGCATCGCCACCGCGGTCACCCGCCAGACGCCCGAGGGCACCCCCGAAGGCGGCTGGCTCCCGGCCGAGCGGATCAGCAGCGCGACCGCTCTGTCCGCCTACTCCGCAGGCAGCGCCCACCAGGCCTTCCAGGAGAAGGAATGGGGCGTGCTGCGCCCCGGCATGCGCGCCGACCTCGTGCATCTCGCCGCCGACCCGGTCACCACTCCACCGGCCGACCTCGCGCACCTGCCCGTCCTGGGCACCTGGCTCGCCGGCCGCCGGACGCACGGCACCGGCACCCCGACTCCCGCGCGCACCGCAAGACACTAGGCGTACGGTCACTGCGTACGTCGCCGTCAGGCCGGCCGCCGCGGGTTCGGGGAAACCTCGCTCACCCTCGCACACACGCATCACGCGGAGACATCATGACCGAGCACCTCGTCCCCACCGCACCTCAGCAGCCCCTACAGACCGCCGGGACCGGCGCCGGCAGTCACCTGCGGCGCGGCACTCTCGGCCTCGCCGACATCGTGTTCTTCGTGGTGGCGGCGGCCGCGCCGCTCACCGTGATGGCCGGGGTCGCACCACTGGCGATCCTCTTCGGCGGCATCGGCGCCCCGGTCGCCTACCTGGCCATCGGCGTCGTGCTGTGCCTGTTCGCGGCGGGGTTCACCGCCATGACGCCTTACATACGCAACGCGGGCGCCTTCTACGCGTACATCACGCGGGGGCTGGGGCGCCCGGCCGGGCTCGGCGCGGCACTGCTCGCGGTGTTCTCCTACAACGCGCTGCAGATCGGTGTGTTCGGGGCCCTGGGCTTCTTCGCCGCCGGCACGGCCAACGATCTCCTCGGCATCGACCTGCCGTGGTGGGCGTACGCCTTCACGGGGGTGGCCGTCGTCTGGTTCCTCGGCTTCCGTTCCATCTCCCTGGGAGCCAAGGTCCTGGCCGCGCTGCTGATCGCCGAGACCGCCATCCTGGCGCTGCTGGCCGGTGCGATCCTGATCAAAGGTGGAGCGAACGGCCTGAGCCTGGCGTCCTTCGCACCGTCCCACGTGTTCACCTCGCAGATGAGCGCGCCTCTGGGGCTCGCCGTCGCCGCCTTCACCGGCTTCGAGGCCACCGCCATCTACCGGGAGGAGGCCCGCGACCCCGACCGCACCGTGCCCCGCGCCACCTATCTCGCCGTCGGCTTCCTCGGCCTCTTCTACACGTTCGTCGTCTGGGTCATCGTGCAGGCGTTCGGCAACGACGGCGCGGTCGGCGCCGCAGCCAAGAACCCCGCCGAGATGTTCTTCACGGCCATGACGCACTACGTGGGCGCCTGGGCCACCGACCTCCAGCGCATCCTCATCATCACCAGCCTGCTGGCCTCCCTGCTCGCCTTCCACAACGCCATCACCCGCTACGGGTACGCCCTCGCCACGGAACACGCCCTGCCCGCCTCCCTGGCCCGCGTCCACTCCCGGCACGGTTCCCCGTGGATCGCCGGCATGGCCCAAAGCATCCTGGCCGCCGGGACCGTGACGGTGTTCGCCGTGATCGGCGCCCAGCCGTACAACCAGTTCATGCTGTGGGTCAACACCCCTGGCGTGATCGGCATCCTCGCCCTGCAACTGCTCGCCGCCTGCTCCGTCGTCGCCTACTTCCGCCGCAACCCCGCGCTGCGCGGCGAGGGACGGCTGCGCACCCTCGCCGCCCCGGGTGCCGCCGCCGTCCTGCTCGCCGCGGCCACCGCACTGGTCTGCACCCGCCTCAACCTGTTCACGGGCGCCGGCCCGGCCGTCAACTGGACACTGGCCGCACTCACCCCGGCCGTCTTCCTCACCGGCGTCGTCCTCGCCGCCCGGATGCGCCGCTCCCGACCGGACGTCTACGCCCGTCTCGCCACCGCAGACATCGACTGAGCGCCGATCCTCGCCCCGCACGACGGCCTCTTCGGTACCCGGCCGAGACCGGGTGCCGAAGAGGCCGCACCCGTTGGCCCCCTGCCCTGCCGACGGCGCCCGCGCAGGCTGGGCCGCCGGTGACGACTTCGCGGACTGCCCGTGACCGGCCTCTTCAGGCGAACCGGCGGTGCAGCAGTGCCCGCAACCCGTCTTCGGCCAGCGATGGTCGGCCCAGCAGAAGCCGACGGTGCGGGACGCCGTCGACGACAGTGACCAGGATCTCCGCACGGTGCTGCGCGTCGGGTTCGTCGATGCTCGTCAGCGCCTCGGCCAGGGCCTCGACGAAGGCCGTGCGCGAGGTGTGGAGGTGGCGCAGCAATGCGGGCGTGCGCGCAGCCTCGAGTTGTAGTTCCACGCGCGCCCGGTAGTGGTCGGGTGCTTGCTGCAGCGCCCCCACCGCCCGGATCAGCACCTCGACGACGTCGGAGACGGTCGTGGCGCGCCTGCCGTCGTCGACGAGCGCGTCTGCGGCGGCCCGACTGTCCCGGGTGAACAGCGCCTCGGCCACCAGCGTGAGGAGTGCCGCGCGGGTGCGGGCGTAACGGCTGGTCGCGGCCCCTACCCGACCTCCTCACCCACTGTGGCCCCGCTGATCGTGGCGAGGTTCACCAAGAGCCAGCGCCACCCCTGCCAGGCCCGTGCCCAGTGCACCACCTCCCGCGAGAGCGCCCGCGCCGTGGTGCCACCGAAGCCCGGCACTCGAGCTCCCCGCATCGAGTGGCCGCGTTACGTCGCAGCTCCCGTGAGACGGTCGCCGGGTCGCGACCGAGCTGGCGCGGGAGTGGCTTGCCTGGACGTCGGCCGGGGTGGAGGGACTTGCGCCTCAAGCGGCTCGACGAGTCCTGTCGCGGGAGCGTGCGGTCGTGGCAGAAGCACAAGGTGCGCGTCACCACGGAGGCCGCGATCGCCACGGTCACCGGGCTGATGGCGCTCCTTGAAAACGGCTCTGGCCGCAGTTCCGTGAAAGCGCAGGTCAGCGACAGGAACAACAGCATCCGTCGCCTGGGTGTCCGTACCGTCACGTCAATGCGCTCGGGGACGTAGGGATAGTGGGCGGCTGTCCTGTGGTGATCGACAGCCTGACCGGTTCATGCCTGGAACTCGGTGAGATCGATGGCGTGAACCCGCAGCGGGTAGCCATGCACCGGGTGTGCCGTCTCTCGCTCAGGCACCATGCCGAGCTTGCGGATGACGTTCTCGGAGGCGTTGTCACCCACCCGGTTGATGCTGATGACCCGGTCCAGGCCGCGGTCCTGGAGAGCGAACTCCAGTGTGGCGTGGGCGGCTTCGGACGCGTATCCCTGGCCCCAGAACTGTGAGCCGATCCGCCAGCTGATCGCCACGGCGGGGAGCACCTCCGGCAGGAACTCGGGTACGGACAGTCCCGTGAAGCCGATCAGTTCGCCCGAGGCCAGCAGTTCGACGGCGAAGAGTCCGAAGCCCTCCTCGTCCCACTCCTCCTCCCACCGCTCGATGTCCTCGGCCGTGTAGTCCAAGTCGCGCACCGAGCCGTCATCGATCCAGCGCATGACCCGTGGGTCCGCGTTGATGTCTGCCATCGGCGCGAGGTCGTCGTCGTGCCAGCTGCGGAGGAGGAGGCGGGGTGTGCGGATCTCGGTCATGCGCCCATCCTGCCGAAGGCAACGGCCTGATCGGCAATCCGGCGCTCGCCCGCGCTGCTGCTGCGGAACCACAAGGCGTCAAGCCGCCAGTACCGTGCACCGTGACGGGTGAAACATCGGGCCGACGGCGGGGCAGAGGACGTGCCGCTTCGGCAGCGCGGTCGAGACGTGAGACCGATTCGGCGGCAGCCTGCCGCAACACCAAGATCATTCACGGAATCGCGGCCAGAGCCTTGAAAACGACCACCCCCTGCTCGCGGATGCCACCGGACCTGCTCGACGAGTCCCCCACCCATCCGACACCTGATCTGCGTTCAGACGGCTCTCGTGGTTGTCGCCGGGCTTGCTGTTGGACAAGCCGCGCCGTCGGTCAGTCCAGATCCGACATGTCGAGCACGAAGCGGTAGCGGACGTCGTTGCGCTCCAGGCGTTCGAGAGCCCTGTTCACCTGCGAGGAGGGCAGCAGTTCGATGTCGGCGGTGATGCCGTGCTCAGCGCAGAACTGCAGCATGGCGGCGGTGGACGGGCGGCCGCCGCTGCCGGCGGAGCTGAGCTTCTTGCGGCCGATGAGCAGGTCCATCGTTTCCACGGTGACCGATCCGAGGTGGCCGAGGCAGCTGAGGGTGCCGTCCATGGCGGCCACACGCAGGTACGGAGCCAGGTCGTGGGGGGCGGAGATGGTGTCGACGACCACATCGAACTGGTCGCGGACCGCTTCCATCTGCTTCGGGTCGGTGGACATGACGAATCCGTGCGCCCCCAGGCCGCGCGCTTCGTCAGCCTTGTCCGGGGTCCGGCTGATGACGGAGGTCGTGGCGCCGAGCGCGGTCGCCATCTTGACCGCGAGGTGTCCCAGGCCGCCCAGCCCGGCCACGGCGACGGTACTGCCTGGCCCCACTCCGAGCGCCTGCAGCGGTTCCCAGACGGTGACGCCGGCGCAGAGCAGGGGGGCTGCGGCGGCTGCGTCGAGGCCCGCGGGGAGACGGTAGGCGAACTGATTGCTCACGACATACTCGCGGGAGTACCCGCCCAGCGTGGTCGATCCGTCCTGCCGGTCGGCTCCGCCGTAGGTCAGCGTCGGGAACTCACGGCAAAAGTTCTCCTGGCCGGCCTGGCACATGCCGCACATTCCGCACGAGTCGACGATGTTGCCGACGGCTACGGGGTCACCTGGGGAGAAGTCGGCAACTGCGCTGCCGACCTCGGTTACCACGCCTGTGAACTCATGCCCGGGTACGAGCACGCCGTTCGCGTCGCTCTCATGCGCCTGCAGCGCATGGAGGTCTGTGTGGCAGACACGGCAGTACTCGACACGTACCGCGATGTCGTCCGGGCGCAGGTCCCGGCGCTCCAGTGCCGCGCGGCGCAGAGTCCGTGTCGTGCTGTCCGCCTGCCATCCGGTCGTGGAACGCATCTCTGACTCCTAAGACAGACTGTTCGGTCTATTTGACCGTAGACGCATGCGACCAAGAGGCAAACAAACTAGTCTGTCTGTTAAGCTGCGGAGCATGCCTGACCAGCCATCCAGCCGCCGCGGAACCGCGACGTACCAGCGCATCGTCGACGCCGCCACCCAGGAATTCGCCCAGTACGGCATCGCCGGTGCACGCATCGAGCGGATCATCGCCGCCGCACGCACCAACAAGGCGCAGCTCTATGGCTACTTCGGCAACAAGGAGCAGCTCTTCGATGCGATCTTCTTCGCCTCACTGGAGCGGATCACCAATGTCGTCCCCATCGACGCCACGGACCTCGCCGACTGGGCGGTGCGCCTCTACGACGAGTACCTCAGCCGCCCCGATCTGATCCGGCTCGCGACCTGGGCGCGCCTGGAGCGGCGCCCAACTGGGCATCTCATGGCGGACCACGACCGCTACGACGACCACAAACTCCGCGCCATCGCAGAGGCCCAGGCCGCCGGGCGCATCAGACAGGGAGACCCCTTCGACGTGATGGCCATGGTCATCGCCATGTCCATGGCCTGGTCTCCGGTAAGCAACGTCTACGCCGCCTCCGCCCAGGAGCCCGCGAGCGTGCACGACCAGCGGCGCACCCTACTCAGAGACTGCGTAAGCCGCTCCGTCGCCCCGGACCGGGAAGCCTGAGCACACCACGACGGTCCGGTGCGGCCCGCACACCCCACGAACCCGCCGGCCCGTCCTTCACCTGCAAGGCGCTCGTCTTCACTCCCCACTCGGTTGAGGGGCGAAGCGAATGGGGCGACGAGTAGCCCAGGACGATTCCAGAGATCCCCATCAGGGCCGCTCGCCGCGCCCGGCACCCTGCTACTGGGCCGCAAGGCACAGGGGCACAGGTCGTCTCTCAGGAACGCGCCTACCTGGGAATTCGAGGGTTCGGCTTCACAGGAAAACGGGGCGAATAGGGCATTCGGCCTGACACGTTCCTGCTCCTATCGCTGGTTGCCCGGGCACCTGTGAGGTTAGCTCTCCGTGATCAGACCGGGCTGGAGGCCAGATGCGCGGGCCACGGCACTGCCCGCAGGCAGCGCAGTCGGCGCACACGAGGCAGAACTGCGCCGGGGCGCGCGAGGGTTGGCAGATCGGGTTGAAGTCCGGATCGTCCTCGCCCTCGTAGTGCCGGGGCTCGCCGACCGGGGCCGACAGTCGACGTGGACCTGACCGTAGGCGGTGAGCGTCTCGAACCGGGTGCCGCACCAGGTCGACTCCTCCCACACGGCGATCACAGAGCCCGCATCGCCGGTCACGATGCGGCTCCCGGACGCGAGCCGGGGCCGGCTTCGTGGGCGCGGGCGAGCAGTGCGTTGACGACGAGCGCGGCCGCGGGGTCGGAGTCGGGCAGCCGGTTGACCGCGGCCTGCTCGTCCTCGCCGAGCGAGTCGAGCAGGCCGGTGCTGGCGAGGGTACGCAGCAGGGCGTGACGCAGGACGCCGGGGGCGCGGGCGGTGCGGCGGACGGCTTCGGCTTCCTCCTCCTGGCCGCGCTTGCCGTCCTCCGGTTGCATCGCGCGTTCGCCCTCCGCGTCGGCAGCGAGCTCGTCCTGGACCACGGCGTCGATGTCCGGGGCGTACGCACCGCCGGCAGGGGCGAGCAGCCGCACGATGCGCGCCCACTCTGCGACTTCGACCCGGCCGCACTCATCTCCGGCCGGGTCCTCGCGGTGGCGGCCCATGTGCTGCTGCAGCTCGGCTTCCTCGAGGGCGGCCGCCGCCTCCGGGTGAGTCATGCCGCAGGCGCGCCGTCGGACCGAGCGGCGGTCGATCTTCCCGTAGTCGACCGGCTCGCGGGGCGCGGCCGCTCGGCCGGCCGGCGGGGACGCGCGGGCGCCGGTGGGATCGGGTGCGGGGGTGCTCACACGAGCCTCCCAATCGTCTCGGGGAAGCGAATGGTGCCGGATCCGCCGCGCACCGGGCACGGGGGATGACATGAGCCGAAGCTCAGGAGTTGTCACCAGCGGTCCGGCTGAGCTGGCGAATGGAAACGGTTTGCCCGCAGCCGGTGTCCGTGCGGTCCAGGCCGGCGCCCCAGCAGAACTCCCGGTAGGCGTCGGCGTCCAGGGCGGCGAGGGTCCACCATCAGGGCTCAGTGCCGGGTCTCCCACCAGATGATGATCAGGGTCACGGTGCCGCTGCCGAGCTTGTACGCGGCGCCCTTCAGGAATTCGCCGGAGACGTTCTGTCCCTGTCGGCCGATCCCTTTCCGCAGGTGGCGGATCATGACAGAACGCAGCCGGTCCCATCGGGACGGGTGCTCGGGCTGGTCTTTGGCGTTACTCTCGTCCATACGGAGTCCCTCTCGTTGTAGGCGTGCTGGAACACCGTGCAGGGAGCCCTCCCAACTCAGAGGCCTAGGAAACCTGTTGGGGCTGTAGGGCTCCTTCTGCACGTTTTCAGGGATCTTAGTGACGGGCGTGGACACCGAGGTCCTGTGAACCCGAGGCGGCCCCCGCTGCCGACGCTGAACGACATCCAGCGACATGGAGCGACACTCAGCGACACGGAAACGCCGTTGAAGCCATGAGGGACATCACCGGCATTGACGTATGTGGTCTCAGCGGCGGGTGAAGTCGTGGAGGTGGTCGGCGAGGCGCTGGTCGGGGCGGCGGACGATGATGCAGGGGCCGGTCGCCGTGGTGGCGAGGCGGTCGACTTCCATCTCGAGGCCGGCGGTGGGCGGGTTGGCCATGCTCAGGCCGGTCCTGCGGACGTATGTCGCGACGGCTTCCAGGAAGTACAGGAAGGCGCCGTCGGGGCCTTCGGGGTCGAGGACGTTGTCGGTGACCTGATGGAGCCAGTGCCTTGCTTCGCGCATCTCGCTGAGGGCGAGGTGGTGCAGGTGCAGGCAGTAGGCGGCGGCGCGGTGGCCGGCGCCGGCGGCGAGCTGCCACCAGAACTGGGCGCTCTCCGGGTGGCCGGTGAGGTGGAGCAGGCAGGCGAAGACGAGGGCGCCGTCGACGTCCAGGGAGCCGTCGTCCTGGAGGGCTTCGGGTTCCTGGACGAGTCGGTCGACGTGGTCGGCGGCATCGGGCCTGTTGAGGATCCAGCGGCACACCACGGACAGCCGCTGCCCGGCCTGGGCGGCGCGGGCCATGTCCGGGGCCGGGTCGGCCTTGGCGACGGCCGCGTCGCGGGCGAGGCGGCGCAGGGCGGCGCCGACGTCGAAGCCGTCGCGGGGGGTGGTGGGGATGCGCGCGTCGGCCAGGAGTTCGTCGATGGGGCTCACTGTCCCGCTCCCTTCTTGGGGGTCTTGGCCGGGGCGGGCAGTCCCAGCCGGACACGAAGGCGTTCCTTGCCCTTGCGGCCGTGGTAGTCGACGGTGCGGGTGTCCAGGCCCATGTAGCGGGCGATCCGCTTGGTGGGGTAGCCGAGCAGGTGGCGCAGGACGATGACGGTGAACTGGCGGGGCGGCAGTTCGAGGATCGCCTCGTACAGGCCGCCGGCACTGCTGTTGAGCTCCAGCTGGTGGCGGACCGCCTCGAGGTTCTTCGCTATCGGGCCGTTGATGAGGAACGCCGGCGGGCGTCCGTCTGCCTGGAGACGCCGGGTGACACCCCGATGCAGGACGGCCAGGGTCTGCTGCTCGAGATCGACCTGCTGCAGCAACTGGTCCCAGCTGCCGAGGATCTCCAGGAACACCAGGTGGACCACGTCCTCGGCCACCCGGCGGCTGCCGAGGTGGATTTCAGCGAAGTCGTGGAAGAAGTCCTGGTGTCCGAGGTAGAAGCCCTCGAAGTCTAGCGGCAGATCGGGAGGGGCCTGGACGGGCTGGCCGTGGCCGCCGTCCTGGGGCGAGGCGTCAGTGCTGACGTCGCCGATGCCCATGGAGCCTCCAGGCGGTGCGAGCGCCGGCCCTTGCATGACGGGGACCGACGCAGGTCGTGGCACAGGCCAACTTGCCTGTACGGGAGCCCAGTTGCCCTGGGCTCTTGAGCACCACCCTGTCGACTTTCGCAGCGCGAAACTCATCCGCACCTCGAAAATTATTACTTACAGATCACCTTCACGAACGGAACGTAAGTGCTCAGGTGGACTCCTGTTCGGTGCATGCCTTCTGAGCTGGGTTAAAGCGAGAACGGGCGATAGTTCCGCATTGCAGGTTCTCGGAATGGGTGGCACACGTCACATCTGTGGACCCCTGAGTGGACGTCAGACGACCCAGCGGCGTCAACTGGTGACGGTTCCGGGCACAACCGATCCCCCGTCACCCGATCGAGGGGCGCGCGGCTGAAGAGCGAACCGCACGCCGCGCCGGAACGGGGCCTGGCACGGCTGCCCGCACCAGATACTCAGGCCCGCTTCCGCGATGCTCGGTCCGTCGTACGGTCCTCGTGCCTTGCCTGTGCCGGCCGGCGACCGTACGGCAGCGGGCGGGCGCCCCCACGCGGCCGCGAGGGACTGTGGACGAACCGATCCGACTGCTCAGTCCGTCCTTGCCCTACGCGTTGGAACCGGCGCCGGAACCATTCGAGCCGGGACTGATGCGGGTGAAGACCACCGGGCGTGCAGTGCGTACCGGGCGGAGCGTCGCAGGCGGGACAGGAGACGTCCAGCACGCTCCAGGACGGAGACTGCGGCAGCGGGCGGCGATCAGCTTCCTTGAGCCAGGCCTCGGCCGGAGTCCGGGCCTAACCCGCTGCCCGGACGGCAATACGCAGCGATGCGGCTGTACGGCGAGCGGCCTTCGGCCGGACGCGGCTGCTGTCGGCACGCCTCTTCCAGGCGATGATCTGGCCCTGCTGCTGAGCGTCGATCCGCGCACCGGCCTGCGAGGCGTCGTTCACTACTTCGTCGACCAGCTTGCGCATGACCTCCGGCGACATCCGGCCGCCCTTCCGCCTCCCCAGAAGCTTGCGTGCCCGCCCGGCCGCCTGCGAGTCCCGTTCGTCCTGCAGTTCGGCCCGTCGTGCAGCTGCCGCCTCCTGCTGCTGTCTCGCGTGAGCCTCCAGAAGGGTCTCGGCTGTGGCCATGGTCTGCTTCTCGGCGTCGGTCTGGCCGCGATACGCGACCGCCCGGAGGTGTTTCCGCAGCGTTCTGACCTGCACGAGATCCGAAGCAACGATCGCCTCATCCAGCTCGGAGAACAGCTGACCGCGCATGCGCGACTGCTTCACCAGCCAATGCTCCGCGTCCGAGACCGCGGCCGCCAGCTGGGCCTCGGTCTCTTCCCCAACGCCGGTCAGATCCGCGATGTCCCGGCAGAGCTCGGTCACCACGAATCCGGAGTCCACCACGGAGTGCACCCTGATCGCGTCGGCCAGCTTCCGCAGCAGCATCTGCGCTCGCGCGCGTACGTACCGAGCCGATCGGCGCCCCATCCGGCTGGACGAACTCGACGTCAGCCCGCAAGTCCCGGCTGGGGAGCCAGGCGGCGGCCGCGGACTTCACATACAGGTGGTCGGCGCTGCTGCACGCCCGGCATCGGCCCACCGCTGGGTGCCGAGTTCCTCGCCACGATCGGCAACGACCTCGCGGCCTTCACCGGCCCAGACCGACTCGCCGCCTTCGCCGGCCTGGCTCCGGCACCGCACGATTCCGGGAAGCGGACCGGCAACCTGCACCAGCCCCGCCACTGCCAGCGGGGTCTACAGCGCGTCTTTTACATGTCCGCCCTCATGAGCATGCGCTGCGATCCCAACTCCCGGACGGATTACGACCGCAAGCGCGCCGAGGGCAAAGGCCACTCCCAGGCCGTGATCGCCCTCGCCCGGCGCAGAGTCAACGTCTTGCGGGCCCTGATCCGGGACAGCCGCCTCTACGAAGTCGCCGCGCCTCAGCCCGCCGGCCGGTCCGGGTGATCGTCCGACCGCCACAACCAGCGCAGGGCATCGGGCAGCAGCACCCCGCCGTGGTTGGGGCTGTGGCCGCCATCGCCAAGGACAAGGCGGAAGTCGTAGCCGGTTTCTGCGAGCGCGGCCGCGACGCGCAGGTTGCTCGCGAGCCAGTTTGCCTCGGGCTCGTTCCAGCGCAGGTCACGATGGCCCGCTTGCAGGAAGATGCGCAGCGGCTTGCGAGGGACGCCGGGAATGAGCTCCGGGTAGGGGTTGCCGCCTGGCATCTGCGTGAAGCTGGACAAGTACCCGATCACCCGGCGGAACTGTCCGGGCGCAGCCACGCCGCGGTGAAGGCGCAGTTCCCGCCGCTACTGCCACCACAGATGCCCCACCGGTCGGGGTCCTCGGCAATCGAGTAGTGCTTCGTGACCTCAGGGATGATCTCTGTCAGGAGAAAGCTGACGTACCGGTCGTCGTAAGCGTCGTACTCGGTATTGCGGTTCTTCGGGTCCTCAGCATCCGGGAAGACACCCGGGTCGACGAACACGCCGATGACGGCCGGGATGTCACCGCGGTGGACGAGATTGTCCAGAACGATCGCACCGCGGACCTCCCCTTCAGGGTCCAGGTACCACCATCCGTCCTGGAACACCATCAGCGACGCCGGCTCCGAGGGGTCGTACCGCGCGGGCACATGCACCCAGAACTTCCGTGACGTTCCCGGGTAGATCGCGCTGTCGTTCCAGTCGAACTCGATTGTCACGCCGGCGGGCACGCCGGGCTGCACGGCGGAGTCGGGGCCATGGGCGTAGCGCACATCCGACTGGTGAACCGGAAGCGGCTGGTAGGGCACCTCGATCGTCACGGGGGCCAACCTAGGAGAGATCAGGAACGGTCTCAACGGGGTTTATGACTGCCCGCACACGGCTTGATTTCTCCATGGGAAGCCGCTCAGAGCGTGCAGTGGACGATCGCGCAGACGGCCCCGGTCGCCGGTCGGCTTCAGCTGGGGATTAGCCTCGGCGGATGATCCCTGCCCGGCATCCGAAAGTCATCACGCGTCACCGCGACGGGCGAATCCTTGCATACATGGTGGACTCCGGCACGTCCGGGACGCTGGAACCCGCCGCGGTGTTCCAGCCGCAGGCCGACGACGAGGTCGTGGAGTCGACACTCCGGTCCGATCTTGAGCGCGTCGTGTACACGACCCTGAACAGGGTCGTCTGCCTTACGCGCGCTGGTGACCTCGTCTGGGCAGCCGACTTCGAGCCGCGATCCGACGTGCGCCATGGTCACCGGCCCGGCTGCGCGCTGTCCCTGGACGGCCGGACGGTGTGGGTCTACCGGCCGGACGCGATGGCGGGACGCGGCGGCGCGGACCAGTGGACCGCGCACGACGCCGACAACGGGGCGGTCCTCGCCCGGCGGGAGCTGGAGACGGTCGGGCACGGTGCCGAGCACCATGTGCACCCCGTGGACGGCAGCGTCTACCTCGACATCGGAGAGGGCCAGGACGGCTCCGTCATTCTCAAAGGCACGATCAGGGTTGGCGGCGAGCCGGATTTTGTGACGTACCCGTGGAACGACCGGATTCTGATCGACCTGGCGCCGGACGGGAAACAGTTCATGACCGTCGACCACGGACAGGAAGACGTCGCCTTCCACCGTCACCCCACCGGTGAGGTGCTCTTCACCCTTTCCGTCGAGACCTTCGGGTACGACCCGCAGGAGACCTTTGTGGAATGGAGCGGCGGCTACCTGACCCCGGACACAGCCATCGTCACCCTGGGCGGTGAGGCCCAGGACGAGGAGGAGTGGTTCCGCTACCACCTGATCGACGTACGCACGGGCACGCCCAGCGGCGAGATCCCCGTCGACGCGAGCAACCCCTACGAACTGGTGCCCATGGGCGAAGGCTCCTGGCTCACCAACGGCCCCGCCGGCCATCCCGTCCGTTGGACCCCCGCTCCGCGGTGATCCCCACCGCCACACCAAGAACGCTGACGGGCACACTCCCGCGGCGCCGTTTGCGGCGGCCGGCCATCCCGCAGTCGCCCGCGTGTACGGCCGACGGGCCCCGTGACGCGGCTCAGTCCGAAGATCCAGCCCGGCGCCGACAGGCGGTAGGCCCGGCCACACTCCTCTTCGGCCTGCCGCCGCCCCAGGCCGGCCACCTTACGGTCGATGCGCTCCTCCCACATGACATGCCAAATCCGCATGATGCGGAATACGCGACGTCGAGCGGACGGTGGGCGCGTTGTCAGTGGGATCAGCTTGGATGGAGCTGTGTCTGTCCATGAACTCATCCGTCAGTTGCCGGAGATCTCGATCGTTCGCGACCGCTCCCGGGCCATGGCCGTCCTCGACGCAATCATGAGCCCGGACTGGGAGTCCCGGTTCTACTCGTTCGACTCGCGGTGGTCGCCGACCGAGGAGATGGCCTCCATGCGTGACGGGTGCGGCAATGACTACTCGATCGTCTTCTCGCCGGCAGGCGCGTATGCCCGCGGCTTCGATCACGAGTCGCCCATGAGCCCGTACCGGGTCACGCCTCCTGTTCCGTGGCCAGGGCTGTTCGACGGTGTGCCGAAGGCTTTTGTCCACAACGTTTCGGAGCCGGCGTTCAGCGGACACGACGGGATACCGCGGGTGACCGTGTGCTTCTGGCGTGAGCAGGCAGACTCCCTGTGGAGGGCCGGGAGGGCCGAGGCCCTGCCCGCAGGCGTGGAGGACGGCGGCAGCGCAGAGTGGCTGTTCGAGGTCTTGGTGGATGGCCACCCCGAGGCTTATCAGCAGTTCGCGGAGGAGTACTACGAGGTCGCTGTGGACATCGAGGCCATCCGCCACGTCTATGCACTGCAGCCTCTCACCCAGAGCGTCGTGACGGCGATGAATCCGGACGTGGGCGTCGCTGACCTTGCCGAGGATCTGAGGCAGATCGGATACCCAGTTCCGGGACCGGAAGCTGACCCCGGAACCGCGTGATCACGAAGCAGGCACGTTTCGCACCTCGCCTATCGGCAGCAGGGTTGCGGTGGCCGGGGCGCCCGGCTGCCGGGGCGCCGGTCGGGCGCCGCAGGGACGTCGGTGAGCCGTTCCAGGAGCTGGTCCAGGGCGGCCTGGCCGTCGTCGGCCGCGACGCATTCGTCATCTGTCAGAGGGACGTCGGCCAGCATCTTCTCGATGACGGCAATTCTTGAAAACAGCTCTGGCCGCAGTTCCGTGAAGGCCGAGTAGTCAAGTCGGCGATCAGTTTGGCCACGGCAGAACGGTGAGCTCCGGCCACTCCTCCTTCCAACGCGCCACCTTGGTCTCATAGACAGCCCGCGGGGCCAGGACCGGGTTGGGTCGCACGACCAAGTTGAACACGTCGGAGAGACCGTGAGGTGCGTAAACGTGCCACGTTCCATCGGAGTTCAACCGGACGCCCAGACAGCACGTTGTCGCGGCAAAGCAGTCGATCGCGGTCTCGGTGGACTCGTGCGGCGGACACGGGATCCCGAACTTCTGCTCGTACCAAAGATGCACGCGGGCTTCGTTGCGGATCTCCACCTCGGCCGGCAGGCCAGCGAACACCTCGCGACCGGCCTTGATCACGGCGTCCTCCGCCTCCCACGACAGATCGGTGCCGTCGAAGTAGAAGATGTCGTAGTCCTTGATGCCGTTGGTCGGGGGCCTGCCGGTGACCACGTTCCATACCGTCTGGAACAGGCAGCCCGCCGTCACATACCAGCCGGGCAGCTCCAACGCCGCCGCCCTGGCCATCACGTCGGTCAGGACCTCGTTCCGGGAGAGCACCGACCGTAAGCCATCGAGCTGCTCAACGAGTGGGAGTCGGCCAGGCATCTGTACTCCCTATCACGAACATCTCCTCTCTCAAGGCGCTTTGACCGCAAGCAGGCTCTCCAGCCCGAGAGGCGAGCCAGGTCAGGACTGCGCGCTCCGGAAAGCGAGATACCGGCTGAAGGCTTCGTGACTGTCGGGGGTGAAGCGCCACTCCAGCAGCGCCGACCGCAGCTCCGGCTCGGTCAGCCAGCCGTGCCAGGCGACCTCATCAGGTTCGGGGACCACGGCGTCCGGTATCACGGCTTCGTGCACGCCGAGCCAGTGAGGGCTCAGGCCGCTGCGGTTGATGAACGTGAACAGCAGGCGCGGCAGCACATGAATGCCAAGTTCTTCGGCCAGCTCCCGCGCGGCGGCCTGGTCGTAGGACTCGCCGACATTCACCGCGCCACCGACCACGACCTCATAGAGCCCGGGGAAGCGCGACAGCTGCTCCGACCGCCGGTGGACGAGGATCCGGCCGCGATCATCACGACACACCGTCACGGCGACCCGATGCAGCCACCCCTCCCGGATGGCCTGCCGACGGCTGACCACCCCCAGCACATGATCTTGACCGTCGACACGCTCCACCAGTTCATCCACGACGCACACCCTGACAGAGCCCACCGACAACGCTGATTCCCGGTGACCCGCAGAGGTCGCCCCAAGAGCATCTGCACCAGGAGACCGTGGGCGGATGGCGACAGTTGTCGTGCACATACGACGCCTATCGTGCTCAGGCACCAGAGCATCACGGCTGGGTGAGGATCCGGTCCCGGAGGAGTTCAAGTTCGAACGAGGCTCGGCCATACACAACAGCCCCCTTGGGTGTTTTTACCCTGTTTACATGTTCTTCGATGACCCCGGAGCTCCATGGCAGGGTGAGTCCGGCGGTGACGGCATCGAGGTCCTGACGGAGGAAGCCGGCGAAGCCCTTCATGGGCTTCGGAGCGTCCTGTTCGGCCGGCCGGACCCACTCCAGCAGGAGGTGTCCGCGTTGGTGGCGGACCAGGTCGGCGAAGGTGCGGGCTAAGGTCGCAGGCCCGGGTGATGTCCGGGCAGGCGAGCCGGACTTGAAGGAGTGGGTCGGCGTCAGGACCGGAGCCCGGATCCTGATCGAGGTCGGCGACGGCAGCACCTTCCCGACCGCAGGCCATCTCGCGGCCTACGCGGGTCTCGCCCCGGCAACCCGCAGCTCGGGCTCATCGATCCGAGGCGAACAGCCCTCCAGACGAGGAAACAAGCAGCTCAAACGAGCCTTCTTCCTCTCCGCGTTCGGCGCTCTGGGCGACCCGGTCTCCCGGGCCTACTACGACAAGAAGATCGCCCAGGGCAAGCACCACACCCAGGCCCTGCTCTGCCTCGCCCGACGACGAGCCGACGTCCTCTTCGCCATGCTCCGCGTCGGCACCTTCTACGAGTCCCGTCCCGTCACCGTGACTTGAGAGCTGCTAGTGCTGTGGCCGGGAAGGTTTGCCGGAAAGCTCGCGGCGTCCGGTGCGGTGCATCGCAAGGCGGAGCATCGCCCGCGTACTGGATGTACTCGGG
>NZ_JAJONF010000046.1 GCF_021462265.1 Streptomyces shenzhenensis
ACTCCCCGGCCGCGAATCCACCGGAGACGGCGCAGGAGGCGTCGCGGGGCGTGGGGCTGTCGGGGACGGCGGCGGGGTGATGTCGGGCGTAGGTGTCGCGGGCGCGGTATCCGGGCGGGGGCTGCCCTTGAAGGGGATCTTGTCGGTGATGCCGTCGACGCCACGGCCCAGGCCGGCCTTGCCGAGCGCGCCCACCGCGAGTTTGGAGGCGCCGTTGGCGATCTCCCCGGCCGCGACCTCCTTGGGATCGCCGCCCTGAGCGACGCCGACCCCGATCTTCGTCCCGACGCTTGCGCCCTCCTCGAAGAAGCTGCCCAGCTGGTCGGCCGCCTGCTTGCCGCGGGAGTCGCCCAGCGCCGGTTCCGTCGTGTTGCCGAACCGGCCGCTCTGGCCCTCTTCCACCGACGGAACTCCCCGGCCTCTGCCGATGGCGCCCACCGCGCCCTTGAAGACGGCCCCGGCGACAGCACCGGCCGCGGCTCCGCCGAGCACGCCGGCCGCCGTGAGCTGGTCATGGTTGGCAGCCTTGGCGGCCGCCTCGATGCCCGCGTTGACGGCGAATTTCTTGCCGGCGTCGACGAGGGCATCGCCGATGAACTTGCCGACGGGGTTGCCGAGGAAGCCTCCGACCACCTTGCTGCTGGTGAGCGACTGGCCGATGTCACCGATGCTGCCCGTGGCCTTCTTGATCAGGGGCAGGTTCTTCACCGTGGCGGCGAGGGCGGGACTGATGGCCTCCGCGAGCCGGCCGCCGAACTTGAGGAGTGCGCCGCCGGGGATGATGCCCAGCAGGCCGGTGACGAAGTCACCGGCCTTGATTCCGCCGGTCTGACTTGCGACCACTTGGTTGAAGACGAACAACAGGCCGCCGAGCAGGGCTCCGACCACGGGGAAGAAGACCGCGATGATCGCCACGAAGGCGGCCACCAGGACCTGCACGAACGGGAATTCCTTGAAGAAGTCGGCGATCTTCTGGAAGACGTTCCGCTCCGGGATCGCCTCCTCGGCCGCCTGGTCAAGCACCTGGACGAGCCGGCGCTGCGCGCTCTCCCGCAACGTCCTCGCCTGCTCCGCCAGACTCCGGGCCGCACCCATCTCGGCCTGGCCCGCGTCGATGGAGTCCTGGGTCGAACGCGCCTGCGCCCGCTCCTCGTCGGTCGCGTCGGCGCCCAGCTGCCGCGCGGTCTGGTTCGCCTGCGGCGCGGCGGCTCGCGCCCGGTCCACGGCCTGGTCGAAGACGCCCTGCGCCTCCTCGAGCCGGGGAACGTACTCGCTGTAGGCCTGAGCCGCGTCGTGGTACGACGTCCTGGTCTTGGTCAGCTTGTCCGGCAGGTCGTCGCCGACCTTCGCCCGGAGCGCGTCCATCGCGTCACCGGTGCCCTCGGAGATCGCCCCGTCCTGCTTGACGATGTTCAGCGCTCGCTCCGCGTCGTCGCCGATGCCCTGGTAGCGCTGCGCGATCCGCACGATGATGTCGGGGTCGCCCGGTGCCGGGTCCGAGTCCATTCCGAGAAGCTCGAAGTCCTCGGGGCTCGAGTGCCGACGTGCCATGCGATTCCCCCCGGTCCGGTCGGTCTGCTGCGCTGACGTGCGATCGCGAGGTACACGGGGCCGGAGTCGCGGAACGTTCAACGAATTCCGCGTCGGGTTCGAACTTTTCGGCCGGGCGGCCCCGTGTAGTCGGTGCAACGCAACACCGGACGACATGGGTGGACACGATGAGCAACGGCGCGGGCCAGGTGCCCGACCACCGGCGGAGGACCGTCCCGGTACCCCGCATCCCGCAGGCTCTGCGGTACGCCCTGACCGCTGTGCTGGCGGCTCTGCTGGCGGTGCTCCTGGCAGTGGCCGGCGCGGCCGGCTCCGCCGCGGCGGCGCCCCCCGGCGACGACCTGATCAAGGTGTTCGTGGTCCAGGACCCGGCGCAGACCGGCGGGCAGCTCGCCACGTTGGGGTCGATCGCCGCGGCCGCACTGGGAGACGCGACCCGGGCCGGCGAGATCTTCGACCTCAACCGCGGTCTGACGCAGAAGGACGGAAGTGCCCTCAGCGGTCCCGGCGACCCGCTGCACCCGGGCTGGATACTGCGGCTGCCGGCGGACGCCTCGGGAGCCGGGGTGCGACTGGCCAGGGACACCGGTGGCCAGAGCAGTGCCTCTGCTCCCCCGGCCGGCGGCCCGGCCTCCGGATCGTCGGCTCCGCCGGACGCGGGCGGCGGGCAGTCCACCATGCTCACCATCCCGCTGGCCGCCGCGCTCGCGCTGCTCGGCGCGATCCTGCTCGCCCTGGTCACCGCGGGCATCGTGGGCCGCCGGAAGGTCGGTGCCGGTGTCGCCGCCGCGCGCCGGGGCCTGAGCCGGCTGGGCGAGCCCGTACGCCGGCGCCGCCTGCTGACGCGGCGGCGGGCGACCAGCCGCTGGTTCGATGCGGACGCCGACTCCGTACGGCGTGCCTACGGCGCCCTCGGCGAGTTCACCGCCACGCACCGGGAGCCCGAGCGGCCGGTACACGCGCTGAGCGTCGACGACGCCGGGACGACGGTGTGGCTGTCGGCCTCCGATACGGCCGGGGCTCCGTGGACGAGCGTCGACAGCACGCGTTGGCGCCGCCCCGCGTCCGCACCGGATCGGCAGCCCGCCGCCGACGACGGCCTGGCCTCGGGGGCCGTTCTCACCACGGCCTGCCTGGTCCGTCCCGGCACGGACACCGACGGCCGGCCCGTCTTCGTGGACCTCAGCCGCCTGGACGGGGTCCTCAGCGTGACCGGTGAGAAGCTGGTGGCGCGTGACGTCGTGCAGAACCTGCTGGCGGAGATCGCCCGTACTCGTCCGGGCACCTCGGTGACCGTGCTGCGCGGAACGGCCGACGCTCCGCCGCTCACCGTGCCGCCGGGCCTGCGGCAGGTGCCGCAGGCCGCTCCGCCTCGGGCCGCGGCCGCCTCGGTGACCATGCGGGGCACGGTGCGCGGTGCCGCCTCGCGCCGGCCGCTCAAGGGACTGGTCGTGGTGGCGGGCACGCCGAGCGGGCGGCAGGCCGCCGAACTGGCGGCCCTGTGCGGCCCCGGCGGCGCGGGCTGGACCGGGCTCGTCTACGGGGAGTCCCGGGACGCGCACTGGCGCTGGTACACCGATCGTGACGGCCGCGTCGACATCCCTGTGCTGGACCTCAAGCTCACGGTGCCGGCCTGAGCAGAGTGCTCACGGTGCCGGGCCTGAGCACAGTGCTCACGGTGCCGGGCCTGAGCAGAGTGGCGGCGCACCGCGTCCGGCCGCGCACCGAGAACCTCACCGCCGCCCGCGCCACCACCGCGCGTCGGCCTGGAGGGGCTAGGGCCTGCTGCGAAAGTGGCGTCGTCGCCCGAAGGGCGGCCGCGCGGCGTCCGGTGCGTGCTCTGGGGGTCCCCCCGGCCGAAGGCTGGGGGAGTGCCGTCCGGAAGTCCTCGTACTGGGTGTACTCGGGCTTTCGGGCGGTGCGGCGAGAGGGCGTGCCGGGCGTCGCGCGGCAGACGGCACTTTCGCAGCAGGCCCTAGGAGGACGCCCGGATCGCCAGCGCCGTCGGCAGTACCGCGTGCCGCCGCTCCAGCCCCCCGGCGGCGGCCGGACGCCGGTCGGCGATCTCGGCCAGCAGCAGGTCGATCATCGCGCGGCCCATCTCCTCGATCGGCTGGCGGACGCTGGTGAGCGGCGGGTCCATGTGGCGGGCGATCGCCGAGTCGTCGTACCCGACCAGCGCCACGTCCTCGGGGATGCGGCGGCCCGCCACGCGCAGCACCTGGCGGGCGCCCGCCGCCATCACGTCGGAGCCGGCGAACACGGCGTCGAGGCCGGGCTCGCGCTCCAGCAGCCGGGCCATCGCCCGCCGGCCCCCCTCCTCGGTGAAGTCGCCCGGCTCGATGAGGAGTTCGTCCGGCTTACGGCCGGCGTCGCGCAGCGCGTCGCGGTAGCCGTCGACGCGGCGCTGGGCTCCGTACACGTCGAGCCGGCCGGTGATGTGGGCGATCGTGCGGCGGCCGCGGGCCAGCAGGTGCTCCACGGCCGACCGGGCTCCGCCGTAGTTGTCGGAGTCCACCGAGGTCAGCGTCTCCTCCGCCGAACGCGGGCCGCTGATCACGGCCGGGATCTCCAGCTGGGCGAGCAGGTCGGGCAGCGGGTCGTCGGCGTGCACGGACACCAGCAGCACCCCGTCCACCCGGTGCGCGGCCAGGTACTGGGCGAGCCTGCGCCGCTCGCGGTCGCCGCCCGCGAAGATCAGCAGCAACTGCATCTCGGTGTCGGAGAGTTCGGCACCGACGCCGCTGAGCATGTCGGAGAAGTACGGCTCCGCGAAGAACCGGGTCTCCGGCTCGGGAACGACCAGCGCGATCGCGTCCGTGCGGTTGGCGGCCAGCGCGCGGGCGGCGGTGTTGGGGACGTAGCCGAGTTCGTTGACGGCCGCCTCCACGGCCGCGCGGGTCGCGTCGCTGACCCGCGGCGAGCCGTTGATCACCCGCGACACCGTGCCGCGGCCCACGCCGGCCCGGGCGGCGACCTCCTCCAGGGTAGGCCGCCGAGTGCCCCGGCCCCGCTCACCCTTGACCGCCATAGTCGCCGCCTTCCGTTCGCAGCCCTCAGGCCAGGAAATCTAACAGCCGTGCCCCGGACGCTCCGGGCCCCGTCGCCCCCCAGGGCCGTACCGGGTCAGCCCTGCTCGCCGGTGCTCGGCAGCGCGTTCTGGCGGATCACCTCCGCGTACCAGTGTGCGCTCGCCTTGGGGATGCGGCGCTGGGTGCCGTAGTCGACGTAGACGGCGCCGAAGCGCTTGGAGTAGCCGTAGGACCACTCGAAGTTGTCCAGCAGCGACCACAGGAAGTAGCCGCGGACGTCCGCTCCGTCGGCGACGGCCTGCCGGACGGCGTCCAGGTGGGAGTGGAGGTAGGCGATCCGCTGCGGGTCGTTCACCCGGCCCTCGGGCGAGACGTAGTCGTCGAAGGCGGCGCCGTTCTCGGTGACCATCAGCGGCTGCGCCGGGTGCGAGGCCGCCAGGCCGGTCAGCAGGGTGTGCAGTCCGCTCGCGTCGATGGCCCAGTTCATCGCGGTGAGCTGGTCGTTGGCCAGGTGGAAGGCGACGTCGTCGGCGCCCGTCCACGGCGAGTGGGCACTGGCGCCGTGGCCGTCGTCGCGGGTGCTGGCGCCGCCCTCGACGGCCGCGGAGACCACGGTCGGCGAGTAGTAGTTGACGCCGAGCAGGTCGATGGGGCGGGAGATCTCGGCCAGGTCGCCGTCGTGCACCAGCTCCGTCCAGTCCACCAGGTGCCCGGTGTCGGCGAGCAGGTCCTCGGGGTAGGCGCCGTCCAGGATCGGGCCGGTGAAGACCCGGTTGCCGACCGCGTCGATACGGCGGGCGGCCTCGGCGTCCGCGGCGCTGTCGGTGAGCGGGCGCACCTGGTGCAGGTTGAGGGTGATGGAGGTCTGCGCGGTCGACGGCAGGTTCTCCCGCAGCGCCCCGATCGCCAGCCCGTGGGCCAGGTTCAGGTGGTGCGCCGCGCGCAGGGTGGCCGCCGGGTCGGTGCGCCCCGGGGCGTGCACGCCGGAGCCGTAGCCCAGGAAGGCGCTGCACCAGGGCTCGTTGAGGGTGGTCCACACCCCGACGCGGTCCCCCAGGGCGCGGGCCATGATCTCTGCGTAGTCGGCGAAGCGGTGCGCGGTGTCCCGCTGCGGCCAGCCGCCAGCGTCCTCCAGCTCCTGGGGCAGATCCCAGTGGTAGAGGGTGGCGACCGGGGTGATGCCCGCTTCGAGGAGTTCGTCGGTGAGCCGCCGGTAGAAGTCCAGGCCGCGCTCGACGGCGGGCCCCCGGCCGGTGGGCTGCACCCGGGACCAGGAGACGGAGAACCGGTAGGCCTTGAGGCCGAGGTCCTTCATCAGCGCCACGTCGTCCTTGTACCGGTGGTAGTGGTCGGCGGCGATGTCACCGGTGTCGCCGTTGCGGACCTTCCCGGGGGTGTGGCTGAAGGTGTCCCAGATGGACGGCGTACGACCGTCCTCGGCGGCGGCGCCCTCCACCTGGTACGCGGCGGTGGCCGCCCCCCAGACGAAGCCGGGCGGGAAGGAGGTGTGTGAGGCCGACTGGGCAGTGGTCTCGGTTCGTACGGCGGTCATCGTGAGAACGCTCCCGGAGTGGCGTGGAGGAGGGAAGGAGAAAAAAGGGGGGAGAGGGGAGGAGGGGGAAGGGGGTCGGACACGGTCCTGCTGCGGGGAGGGCGGCCGGGTCGCACGCGGGCGCCCGGCCGGGTACGGGCCCGCGCCCGGGCGGACCCGTACCGGACGGCGGGTCGCGCGGACCGCCGGAACGCGGGGAGGCGGGCCGCCGGAGACGGGTGGGGCGGCCCGCCCGGCGTCAGCCCTTGACGGCGCCCGCCATGATGCCTCCGACGATCTGCTTGCCGAAGACCACGAAGACGAGCAGCAGCGGCAGGGTGCTGATCAGCGCGCCGGCCATGACGATGCTCTGGTCGGGGGTGTAGGAGGCGCTGAGCTGCCCGAGGGCGACCTGGAGGGTGGGGTTGTCCTGGCTCAGGGCGAGGAAGGGCCAGAAGAAGTCGTTCCACGCCTGGACGAAGGTGAGCATGCCGAGCACCATCATCGCGGGCCGGGCCGCGGGCAGGACGACGTTCCACACGATGCGGATGTTGCTCGCCCCGTCCACCTTGGCCGCCTCGATGAGTTCGTAGGGCAGGGCCTCCAGCAGGTACTGGCGCATGAAGAAGACACCGAAGGCGCCGACCAGGGTCGGGAAGATCACCGACTCCAGTTTTCCGCCCCAGCCGATGTCCGACATCATCATGAAGAGCGGGACCACGCTGAGCTGCGGCGGGATCGTCAGGGTGGCGATGACCGCGGTCATCAGGGCGCCCCGGCCGCGGAAGCGCATCTTGGCGAAGGCGTAGCCGGCCAGCGTGCAGAAGAACAGGGTGGCCGCGGTGATGCAGCCCGACACGATGATGCTGTTGACGATGGCCTTGCCGAGGTGGGCCTGTTCCCAAGCGGCCTGGAGGTTGCTCCAGAGCCTGCCGCCCGGCAGCAGCGGCGGCGGGCTGTCGAGGACGCGCTGCTGGTCGTGCGAGGCGGCCACCAGCGTCCAGTACAGCGGGAAGATCGAGCCCAGGCCGACGGCGACCAGGGCGAGGTAGGTGAGGGGGCCGCCCTTGAGCTGCTGCCCGGCGCCGAGCTTGAGACGGACGCGGTTCCTGGCCGGGGAGGCGGTCGGCGGCACCGGGTCGAGGCCCGGTGCGGTGTTGGTGGGGCTGGTCGTGGTCATCGATATCGCTCCCGTCAGGCCGCGCTCTTGTGCACGAGCCGGCCGACGATCCAGTTGATCAGGGCGATGAGCAGCAGCAGGGCGAGCATGGCCCAGGCCACCGCCGCGGCCGGACCGAGATGCCCCAGCTTCCAGCCGTAGTTGTAGAGGTAGATGCTGAGGGTTTCGTACTGGTGCTCGTTGCCGCCGGTGGAGCCGAGCGTGCCGCCCTGGAGCAGCAGCGGCTCACCGAACAGCTGCATGGAACCGATCGTCGAGATGACGATGGTGAACAGGATCGTCGGGCGCAGCGAGGGGATGGTCACCTTGCGGAACTGCTGCCAGCGCGTCGCTCCGTCGATGGAGGCCGCTTCGTACAGGTCCGTGGGCACGGCCTGCATCGCCGCCAGGTAGATCAGCGCGTTGTAGCCGGTCCAGCGCCAGATGATGATGACCGAGATAGCGATCTTGGACGTCCACTCCCCGTTGCCCCAGTCGGTGTTGCCGGCCCCGAAGAAGTGCAGCACCCAGTTGAGGATGCCGCCGTCGGCCCGGAAGACCAGGGCGAAGACCAGGGCCGCGGTCGCCACCGAGGTGGCGTACGGGGTGAGGATGATCGTCCGCCAGAAGGTGCTGGCGCGCAGCTTGTAGTTGAGCAGGTGGGCGAGGCCCAGCGCCACGAGCAGCTGCGGGACGGTCGAGATGACGCCGATCAGGAAGGTGTTCGTGACGGCCGTCCAGAACTCCGAGTCCTGGAGGATCTTGGTGAAGTTGTCGAAGCCGACCCACTGCGACTGGCTGAGGCTCGTCATCTCCACCCGGTGCAGGGCGATCCAGCCCGTGTAGAGGAGCGGGTAGAGCCCGAAGGCACCGAAGATGAGGAAGAACGGAGCGATGTACGCGTACGGGGACGCGAGGTCGTCGAAGCGCCACAGCCGGCTGCGCCAGGTGCCGCGTCCGTTCGGTGCGGCACCGGAGCCGCCGGCGGGCGGGGTGGGGGCACCCCGTGTGGGTGTCGTCGTTGCCACGGGGGATTTCCTTCCTGGGGGTTCGGCCGGATACGGGGCGGGGATGTCGGGGTCTCCCGCCGGAACGGAACCGGGCGGCCGGCCGGCGGACTGCGGGCCCGGGTTCCGGGCTGGGGCCCGGACTCGGGACTGGTGGCCCGGAATCGGGCCGCGGGGCCCGAGCCCGGACTGCGGGCCCGAGCCCGGGCTGAGGCTCGGAGTCGGGCCCGTACTGCGGGCCCGGTGCCGGACTCTTACTGCGGATCCGACGTCGGACTCGGCGTCGGACTGGTACTACGGGCCCGGACTCGGTGAGGAAACGCTTCTCCGTGTCCGTGTCCGTGGCCCGCCGGTGTCCGCGACCTCCCGGGCCGGGAGACACGGCGTGGCCGGTGCCCGGCGCGTCCTACCCACGCGCCGGGCACCGGAACCTCGTACGCCGGTCTACCGGCCGCTGTACGGCAGGTACCGGTGCCGGCCGCCGCGCGGCGGCCGTCCGGAGCCGACCGGTACCGAGCGGTCCCGGTGCGGAACGCGGGCGGCCCACGCACCGTGGCGCGCGGTGCGGGCGGCCGGCGGAGCCACCCGCACCGCGCGGGTCATCAGCCGATCACCTTGTCGATCGCCTCGGTCGCGGCCTTCCACGCGTCGGCGGGCTTGGTGCCCCGCTGCTCCATGTTGTTGATCTGCGTGGAGATGGTGTCCTTGATCGTCGCGTCCTTCGGGCCGAGCACCGCCTCGGGGATGGACTGGGCCTCGGCGGCGTAGATCTGGCCGATCGGCGCGTTGTTGAAGTACGGGAGCGTCGCGTTCTTCACGCTGTCCAGGTCGTAGGCGCCCTTGTTGGACGGGAAGACGCCGATCGCCTTGAACACCTCGGCCTGCTGCTCCGGAGCGGTCAGCCACTTGACGAGCTCAGCGGCCTCCTTGGCGTGCTTGCCGCTCTTGGGCACGGCCAGGAAGGAGCCACCCCAGTTGGCCGCGGTCGAGCCGGGGGCCTTGGCTATGTCCCACTTGCCCTTGAAGGCGTCACCGGAGTTGGTGGAGATCTGCCCGGCCATCCAGGCGGGGCAGGCCACGGTCGCCACGCTGCCCTTGCGCAGCGCCGCCGTCCAGGCGTCGGTGAACTGCGCCAGACCGTGGCTCAGCTTCTTCGACGCGGCCTCGGCGGCCAGGTTCCAGCCCTGCTGCACGGAGGGGCTGTCCTTGTAGATCGGCTTGCCGTCGGCGTCGTAGTACTGCTTCGCGGAGGAGCTGACGACCGCGTTGTACATGGCGCTCGCGGAGTCCATGAAGTAGGTGCCGGACGGCGCCTTCTTCTTGTACTGCTCGCCGAGCTTGAGGTAGTCCTCCCAGCCGCCGGCGACGGCCTTCGCGACGGCGTCGCGGTCGGTGGGCAGACCCGCCTGCTTGAAGAGGTCCGTGCGGTAGCACAGGGACATCGGGCCGATGTCGGTGCCGGCGCCGATGACCGTGCCGTCCGAGGCGGTGGCCTGCTTCTCCTTCCAGGAGACCCAGTCGCTCACGTTGATCGTCTTGCTCAGGTCGACGAACTTGGCCGCCTGGGTGCTGGCGACCTCCTTGATACGGCCGACCTCGATGCCGGTGACGTCCGCCAGGCCACTGCCCGTGTTCAGCTGCTGAAGGAGCTTGGGGTAGTAGTCCTGCTCGTTGGCGGTGGTCTCTTCCTTCACCGTGATCTTCGGGTGCAGCTTGTGGTACTTCGCGAACAGGTCGGCTTCCTTGTAGCCGAACTGCCCGAAGTCCGCCACCGTGAGAGTGATGTTCCCGTTGGAGTCCGAGGCGTCCGAGTCGCTGTCGCTGCTGCAGCCGGTCAGCAGCAGTGCCGAGGCGGTCAGGACCGTTGTGGTCAGGGCCGCCGCTCTGTGGCCGCGACGACCGGTACGGGTGATGCGCATTCCACTACTCCTTGTTCCAGTGGGGAACGGGATCTCAGGAATCAGACCGCCGGGGACCGGCGATCCGGACCTGCCCTCTCGGTACAAGCAGCGGCCAGCCCACAGCACTCTACGTGCGGTGAAAAGGTGCTGGTCAACGAGGTTCGGTGACGACAGAGGGATAGGCCATGGGGTGGTTCGGTCCGCACGGGAGAGATTCCCCGGCTTCCCGTGGGACCGCTCCCACGCGGCATGCCGGAAGACTGGTTCCTGTCGGGCCGACTGTCAAGACTTGAAAACGGCGTTGTTGCCTAAGCGTGTTCCGGACGTCACGGGAACGTGTCGCGCCGGGGTGTTTCACCGGCGCGACATCAGCCCGCCTCATCCAGGAATCATGCAGGTCACAGGCGCGACAACCCTTGGCGCTCCTGGGGCGGCGCCGCACACCGCCGCACGCTCGGGGTTTCCGGGGTCCGGTCGCGACACACCCGGAACGGACGCCGAGAGGTGAACGATGGGCTTTCCGGAGGGCCTTCGGGGAGCCGGACGCCCGGCGCGCCCCGGCGCGGCCGCGGGAGCCGGCGGCCCCTCTTTGCCATGGGAGCGCTCCCATGCATAATGGCGCCAGCCGACACCATGGGAGCGCTTCCATGTCCGATCCGCTGACCGCGAGTTTTCCCCCCGCCTTCCTCTGGGGCGCCGCGACCTCCGCGTACCAGATCGAGGGGGCGGTGCGGGAGGACGGCCGCACCCCCTCGATCTGGGACACCTTCAGCCATACGCCGGGCAAGACCGCCGGCGGCGACACCGGTGACATCGCCGTCGACCACTACCACCGCTACCGCGACGACGTGGCGCTGATGGCGGACCTCTCGCTGAGCGCCTACCGGTTCTCCGTCTCCTGGCCGCGCGTCCAGCCGACCGGCCGCGGCCCGGCGGTCCAGGTGGGCCTGGACTTCTACCGCCGGCTGGTCGACGAGCTGCTGGCGAAGGGCATCAAGCCCGCGGTCACCCTCTACCACTGGGACCTGCCGCAGGAGCTGGAGGACTCGGGCGGCTGGCCGGAGCGGGACACCGCGTACCGGTTCGCCGAGTACGCGCAGATCGTCGGCGAGGCGCTCGGCGACCGGGTGGAGCAGTGGACCACGCTCAACGAGCCGTGGTGCAGCGCCTTCCTGGGTTACGGCTCCGGGGTGCACGCGCCCGGCCGTACCGATCCGGCGGCCACCCTGCGCGCCGCGCACCACCTCAACCTCGCGCACGGCCTCGGCACTTCGGCGCTCCGAGCGGTGATGCCGGCCCGCAACCAGGTCGCGATCAGCCTCAACTCGGCGGTGGTACGGCCGCTGTCGCAGGACCCGGCGGACCTGGCGGCGGTCCGCAGGATCGACGACCTGGCCAACGGGGTCTTCCACGGCCCGATCCTGCACGGCTCCTATCCGCCCTCACTGTTCGAGGCGACGGCCTCGGTCACGGACTGGTCGTACGTCCAGGACGGCGACCTCGCCGCCGTCCACCAGCCGCTGGACGCCCTCGGCCTGAACTACTACACGCCCGCGCTGGTGTCGGCGACGGCCGAGACGACCGCCGGGCCGCGCGCGGACGGCCACGGCTCCAGCGACCACTCCCCGTGGCCGGCCGCCGACGACGTCACCTTCCACCAGACGCCGGGCGAGCGCACGGAGATGGGCTGGACGATCGACCCGACGGGCCTGCACGAGCTGATCATGCGCTACACCCGGGAGGCGCCGGGCCTGCCCCTCTACATCACCGAGAACGGCGCGGCCTACGACGACAAGCCCGACCCGGACGGCAACGTCCACGACCCCGAGCGCATCGCGTACCTGCACGGCCACCTCTCGGCGGTGCGCCGGGCGATCACCGACGGGGCGGACGTGCGCGGCTACTACCTGTGGTCCCTGATGGACAACTTCGAGTGGGCGTACGGGTACGGGAAGCGGTTCGGCGCGGTGTACGTCGACTACGCGACGCTCACCCGGACCCCGAAGTCGAGTGCCCGCTGGTACGCGGAGGCGGCCCGCACGGGCACGCTGCCGCCGGTCTGACCGGAGGACGCGGGGCGCGGCACCCGCAGGGGGGGCGCCGCGCCCGTCGCACAGGGACCGCTGGACCGCTCAGCCGCCGGTCGGCCTGTCCCGGTGGAGAGGTCCGGCCGAGGGGCGGGTCAGCCGATCGCGGCGAAGGCCTTCGAGAAGGCGTTCTTGTCCTGGACGATCGAGCTGCAGGTGGCGTCGGCGGTGGACTTGGCGCCGCCGGCGCACTGCTGGTCGCGGGTGGCCGACCACATCGAGAGCCCGCCGAGGCCCTTGGCCTTGGCGAAGTCGACGAGCTGGGTGGCGTCGTCCACCTTGAAGACCTCCGAGGAGACGTCGTTCACGCCGATCATCGGGGTGACGGCGACCGACTTCCAGGCGGCGGAGTCGGAGAGGCCGAGGACGCTCTTGATCTGGGCCTGGGTGGCGGTGGCGGCCTGGGTCGCGTAGGTGCCCATGTCGCCGTTGTACGAGGCGCCGTAGTCCATCGCCATGATGTTGACGGTGCTGATCCGCACACCGCCCGCCTTGGCGTCGGAGAGCAGGTTCACGCCGTCCTGGGTGAGGCCCTCCGGCATCACCGGGAGGGTGAAGGAGACGTCCAGGCCGGGGTGGCTCGCCTGGAGCTCGGCGATGGCCTTGGCGCGGTTGGTGTTCGCCGTGGTGTCGGGCAGCGCGCCGCCTTCCACGTCGAAGTCGACCTTGGTCAGGTCGTACGCGTCCACGACCTTGCCGTACGCCGTCGCCAGGGCGTCCGCCGAGGAGCAGGTGGTGGCGAGCTCGCTGCCGGAGGCGCCGCCGAAGGAGACCCGGACGTCACCGCCCTTGGCGCGCAGGGCGCCGATCTGGGACGCCACACCGTCGCTCGCCAGGTCCGTCACCCCGCCCCACTTGGGGATGCAGCCGCCGCCGTCGGTGACGAAGGCGAGGTTGTAGTTCTTCACGCCGGTCGCGTTCGCGGCGGCGAGGAGGTCGAACGCCGGGTAGAGGGAGGTGTCGACGTACGGGGCGAAGCCGGCGGAGGCACTGGTGCCGGATCCGGCGCTCCGGCTCGGGGAAGCGGTGGGAGTGGCGGTGGCGGGAGTGGAGGCCGTGGCCGTCGGGGTCGGGGTCGCGGACCGCGTCGGGCGGCCGCTCGGCTCCGGGGTCGCCGTGCCGTCCGCCGAACAGCTCGCGTTGTCGATTCGGCAGCCGGTCGGGTCCCCGCCGCCGTTGACCACGAAGCCGACGGTGTCCGACTCGCCTGCCGCGAGGCCGTCCGTGTCCCACTTCGGCGGCTTCACGGTGACGTGCCGGCCGCTCACGGTGTACTCGGCGTTCCACAGCGAGCTGAGCTTGGCACCGGCCGGCAGGTCGAACTCCAGGGTCCAGCCCTGCTCCCTGGCACCGCTGTTGTTCGTGACGACGTACTGCGCGGTGTACCCGGTCGACCAGTCGCTGGTCTTCGTGTACGCGGCGTCGACCCCGGCCGCCTGCGCGATGCCGCTGAACACGACCGCCCCGCCACCGACCACGGCCGCGGCGACCAGACCGCCTATGACCTTGTTCCTGCCGCTGATTCTGCGCCGGTGCGTACTCATGCCGTGCCTGCCTTCGCCTGCCAAGGGGGGTGGGGTGCGGCAGCACGCTAGCGACCGGCAATCGGACAAACGGCCCGATAGGGACGGCGGTTGAGGATCTTAGGACGCGCTTAAGGAAGGCATCGGGAACGATTAAAGGTCGAGACCAATTCTCTCGCTTCCCCTCCTTGCCGTATCCCCCGGCTGCCCGCGCGAACGGCGTCGGCGCACCGGCCCCCGGTGGCCCCTGCGCTCCGGCTTCCCGCCGTCCAGCTGGATCCAGATCCGCACCTCGGTGCCGCCCAGCACCGAGGACCCGATCCGCACGTCCCCGCCGGTCGACTCGGCGAGCCGGCGCACGATGTCCAGCCCGAGCCCGGTCGACCCGGCCGTCCCGGAACCCCGCCCGCGGGCCATCGCCGCCTCCGGATCCCGGATGCCCTGCCCCGCGTCCGAGACCAGCACGATCACCGCGTCCTCCGCGTTGTGCACGTCGACCGCGAAGGCGGTGCCCTCGGCGGTGTGCCGGAAGACGTTGCCGAGCAGCGCGTCGAGCGCGGCGGCCAGGTCGGCGCGGGCCACGGGTATGCGCACCGGCCGGTCCACGCCGGCCAGCCGCCACTTGCGGCCCTCGTCCTCCGCGAGCGCCGACCAGAACCCCATCCGCTCCCGCACCACCTCGGCCGCGTCACATCCGGCGCCCGGCCCGGCGGCCGCCGTCTGCGGCTTGGCCTCCCGCGCGGTCCGGATGATGGTGTCGACCTCCCGCTCCAACTGTGCGACGGCGGCCCGGGTCTGCTCGGCGGCGGTCCCCTCCCCGAGCGAGGCGGCGTTCAGCCGCAGCACGGTGAGCGGAGTACGCAACCGGTGCGAGAGATCAGCGGCCAGCTCCCTCTCATTGGCGAGCAGCTGTACGACCTGATCGGCCATCGAGTTGAACGCGACCGCCGCCAGCCGCAGTTCGTTCGGCCCCTCCTCGGGCACCCGTGCCCCCAGCTTGCCCTCCCCCAGTTCGTGCGCGCCCTCGACCAGCCGCCGGGCGGGCCGCACCATCCGTACGCCCAGCCGGTCGGCGACCGCGACCGAGCCGACGATCAGCGCCAGGCCGACGGCGGCGAGCACCGCCCAGGCCGCGCCGACCCCGTTGGTCACCTCGGACTCGGGCACGTACACCTCGACGACCGCGATGGCACCGGAGCTGAGCGCGACCGGTTGCAGCAGGGTCGAGCCGCCGCCGACCCCGGCCGTGGAGGCCCGCCCCAGCCTCCGTACCGCCGCGATGTCCCGATCGGCGGCGCGCTGCCGGCCGATGTCGACGGCGGCCTGGCCGCCGGCCGCCGGTATGTGCACGGCCATGCCCCGGTCGGCGCCGGCCGCGGCCACCACCCGCTCCAGCTTGTCCCGGTCGGTGGTGATGGACAGGGCCGGTGCGACGGCGGCGGCCTCCCGCTCGGCGTTGGAGAACGCGCGGTCGCGGGCCAGTTCCCTGACGACCAGGCCGAGCGGGACGGCGAAGGCGACCACGACCATCGCGGTGACCGCCAGGCAGACCTTGACCAGCGCCCATCTCATCCGACCGGCCTCGCTTCCCCGCCGGGCGGCTCCAGCTTCACGCCGACCCCCCGCAGTGTGTGCAGATACCTCGGCCGGGCCGCCGTCTCCCCCAACTTCCGGCGCAGCCACGACAGATGCACGTCGATGGTCTGGTCGTCCCCGTACGACTGCTGCCACACCTGCGCCAGCAGCTCCTTGCGCGGCACGACGACCCCCGGCCGCCCGGCGAGGAAGGCCAGCAGGTCGAACTCCCGCCGGGTGAGGTCGAGCCGGACCCCGTCCAACTCGGCCTGCCGGCGCAGCGGATCGACGGCCAGCCCGCCGACCCGCAGCACACTCGACGGCGCCGCCTCACGCCCGCCCGAACGCGCCCGGCGCAGCACGGCGGCCATCCGCGCCGACAGGTGCTCGACGGAGAACGGCTTGGTCAGATAGTCGTCCGCGCCGGCGTTGAGCAGCCGGACGATCTCCGCCTCGTCGTCCCGGGCGGTGGCGATGATGACCGGCACGTCGGTGATGCCGCGCAGCATCTTCAGCGCCTCGGAGCCGTCCAGGTCCGGCAGTCCGAGGTCCAGCACGACCACGTCGAAGCGGAAATGGGCGACCTCGCGCAGCGCCTCCAGTGCCGTACCGACGCTGCGCACGGTGTGCGACGCGTCGGTGAGGTGCCGGATGAGCGCCGAGCGTACGAACTGGTCGTCCTCGACCACGAGCACACTTGCCATGCGCCGCACCGTACGCCATGCCGCAGGCGCCGGTCGGGGCCTGTGGACAACTCGGGTCGAGTGCGCGCGGCGGCACCCCTGAGGCAGTATGGCCCGCGATGCGCAGAGGACTCGTACACGTGTTGGCCTGGCTGCTCGCCACGGGCGCGGCGGCCACGCTGTCGTGGTGGGGCGTCCACACGGTGGTGGCGGCCACGGCCTACGACCCACCCCGCGCCCTGTCCGTCACGGCGGCGGACGACGACCCGACGACGCCGGGCGCCAAGGCGCTGCCGTCGCCCACGCCCCGCCCACCGAGCCCCTCGCGTACCGCCGCCCGGCACCCGTCGGCGACCCCCGCCCCCACGCTCTCGCACACCCCGGCCACCACCCCCCGACCGTCGGCCACCGCGACCGCTTCGGGGCAGGTCAAGGCCTACGACACCGACGGCGGCCGGGCGGTCTTCGACCTGGGCGACACCAGCGCGACCCTGGTGTCGGCGACGCCGGGCACGGGCTGGTCGATGCAGGTCTGGAAGACGGAGACCTGGATCCGCATCGAGTTCAGCAGGAGCACGGACCGGGTGTCGGTGTTCTGTACCTGGCACGACAGTCCGCCGCAGGTGCAGGTGGAGACGTACTGAGAGCATCTGGCCGACTGGGGGTGGGGGTGGTGGGGCCGGTGGTGGGGACGCTCACCGGCGCTGGCCGGGTGCCTCCCCCAGCCTTCGGCCGGGGGGACCCCCAGCGCCCACCCTCCCCCACGCTCGGCTTCGCTCGAGCGGGGGGACCCCCATCGCCCTGGGGGCACCTCCCAGGCCCATAAGGCACTGGGGGGAGGCACGACTGCCCGCGGCTTATGCGCCTCGTAAGGGGCGCAGGGCTGTATCGATGTGCGGCTCCGCCGCGTGGGCGCGACCAGCCCCCACCCGCCCGCGGCCTCAGCGGAAAGCAGAGGGCGGCGGAGAAGGCGAGGCCACGGCCACCGCGTCCGTCACGGCCGGCGCGCCGCCGGTGAAGTCCCTCAAGGGCCGCCCGTGTTCAACCCGCCCGGGGTGCGGGTCGGATGCGCAGCGCCGGGTCAGCTCGCCGACCGGCAGCTGGACGTCGGCCGCCACCAGCACCGCGTTGCCGAACCGCTTCCCCCGCCAGACCGCGGGATCGGCCACCACCGCGAGCTCCGTGAACCGGGACCCCGCGGTGGCGATCTGCCCCTTCAGGTGGGCGAGCGGCGGCCCGTCCGTGAGGTTCGCCGCGTAGACACCCCCCGGCCGCAACACCCTCCGCACGGCGTCCAGGAACTCCGTGGACGTCAGGTGCGCCGGAGTGCGCGCCCCGCTGAACACATCGACTATGACCAGGTCCGCCCATGCCTCCGGGACCTTGCCCAGCCCCTCCCGGGCGTCCGCGGACCGGACCCGTATCCGCGCGCCGGGATCCAACGGCAGCTCCCGCCGTACCAGTTGGACGAGGGCCGCGTCCCGTTCCACGACCTGCTGGGTGGACCGGGGCCGGGTCGCCGCGACGTACCGCGCCAGGGTGAACGCCCCGCCCCCGAGGTGCACGACCTGCACGGGCCTGCCCGGCGGCGCGACGAGGTCGATCACGTGGCCGAGCCGGCGCTGGTACTCGAAGGAGAGGTACCCGGGGTCGTCGAGGTCGACGTGGGACTGCGGGGCGCCGTCGATGAGCAGCGTCCAGGCCCGGCCGCGGTCGGGGTCGGGTACGAGCTGGGCGAGGCCGCCGTCGACGGCCTCGACCACGACGTCGGCGGCGGCAGCCGACCGGCGCCGGGAGTTCCTGGACTTGCCCATTCCGCCATCTTCGCAGGCGGCGGCCGTCCGGGAAATTCAGCGGCAGCTGTCCGCGGCCGCGATCATCCGGGCCGCCTCCCCGAGCGCCCGGCGCAGTACCGCCGGGTCGGTCGCCGGGTCGGCCTCGCCGGGCGGCAGCAGCCAGTCGGAGCCCTCGACGGGGGGCTCGGGGCTGAGCGGCAGCCCGCACCCGTCGGTCTCGGTGCAGGTGCTGCCAGGAACGTCCCAGCCCGCCGCCGTACCGGCCGGCACCACGAAGCCGAGGGTGTCGCCGCCGTCGTCGTGGAGTACGGGCCCCACCGCGTCCCCGGTTCCCCGGCGCAGGATGTCGACCGCCTCCAGGCCCTGCCGGGCCGGCACCGTCACCAGGTCGCACCCGGCATCGTCTGGATCGTTGCTCTGGCTGGTCTCCATACCGGCCTCCACCACACAGCCTCTTGGCAGCCTCTTGCCGTCCATGACGTCCAACGCGCCAGCGCGTCAACGGCTACGGCGGAAGTCAGCCGCAAAGGTTGGCAGTTCATGGCAGATCGTGGATGAGATATCCGGTTTGTAGCTAAACCCTGCGTCACGGGCCCGATACAGCAGGTACCTTCTTGCCCGCCGGAAACAAGGGTCCACTCGGACAACCCACCACGAGTCCGGCATGGTTCGACGGTTCGCACGAGAGGACCCGGCCATGGCGTTAGCAACCACGAACTCGCCGCAGCCAGATCGACCGGTACGGCCGAACCTCGCCTTCCGGCAGGTACGCGGACGGCACTCGCCGGCCGAGTTCGCCGCGCTGGTACGGCGTGCCGCCCGCGAGATCGGCGAGCGGGTGAGCTGTGACGCGCGCTACATCGGCCGGGTCGAGGCGGGTGAGATCCGCTGCCCGAACTACGCGTACGAACGGGTGTTCCTGCACATGTTCCCCGGTCGCACGCTCGCCGACCTCGGCTTCGCGTCCCGCTCGTCCGTCCGCGGACGCGCGGCGCGGCCGCCCGAGGACCCCGAGGACATCGCCCTGGCCCTCACCAGCGGTGAGACGCCGGAAGCCACCGAGCCGTATGACCCAAAGGACGCGTACCACTCGCATGAACCGCACGAGACGCACGACAACTACGAGGAGAGCGACGTGCTGCGTCGCCTATTCATGACCGGCGGGGGCGCCACGGTGGCCGCCGCCGCGCTGGGCCCCCTGGGGTTCACCATCGACGCCGTGGCGGCGGACCGGCCGGTGGGCCGCGTCGGGTCCTCGCACGCGGCCGCCCTGGAGGAGGCCGTGCGCCGGATCCGGCTGCTGGACGACCGGCACGGCGCGGACGGGCTGTACCGGCGCGCGGCGGCTCCGCTGCGCGCGGCGTACGCGCTGCTGGACGCGGGCGCGACCCGGCAGACGACCGCCGAGCGGTTGCACTCGGGCGCCGGTGAACTGGCCATCTCGGTGGGCTGGCTGGCCCATGACTCCGGCCGCCTCGACGACGCCCGCTCGCACTACGCGGAGGCGCTGGCGACAGCGCGGATGACCGGGGACCCGGGAGTGGAGGCGCACGCCTTCTGCAACACGGCGTTCCTCGCGCGCGACGCCGGGCGCCCCCGGGAGGCGGTGCGCGCGGCACAGGCCGCGCAACGGGTCGGCCGGGCCCTCGGCTCGGCCCGGCTGATGTCCCTCCTCGCCCTGCGTGAGGCGGGCGGCTGGGCGGGGCTCGCCGACCGCACCGGCGCGGAACAGGCGCTGGCCCGCGCGCAGGCCCTCTTCGAGCGGGGCCACTCGGACGCCGACCCCGAGTGGATGAGCTTCTACGGAGAGGCCGAGCTGGAGGGCCTGGAGGCGCAGTGCTGGTCCACGCTGGGCGACTGGCGACGGGCGGCCCGGCACGCGCGCCGGGCCGCCGAACTGCAGGATCCGCACTTCACGCGCAACATCGCGCTGTACACCGCGGAACTCGCCGACGACCTCGCTCGCGGGGGCCGCCCCGACGAGGCGGCGACGGCGGGCATGCGGGTCCTGGACCTGCTGGACCAGGTCCAGTCGTCCCGGATCCAGGGAATGCTGGCGGGCACGGCCCGGGTTCTGCTGCCGCACCGCCGCGCGAGCGGGGTCCAGGAGTTCCTGGACCGGCACGCTTCCACGCCGAGGGGGGTGTAGGGCCGACAGGGGTGGTGCCGGTAGTCGTACGGCTGCGGGTGAGTGGGGGCTGGTCGCGCAGTTCCCCGCGCCCCTTACGGGGCGCATAAGCCGCGGGCAGTCGTGCCTCCCCCAGTGCCTTAAGGGCCTGGGAGGTGCCCCCAGGGCGCTGGGGCCCCCGGCCGAAGGCCGGGGGAGGCACCCGGCAAGCGCCGGTACGCGTCCCCACCGTCACCCAGCCAGGTGCCCCAAGTCGTTCCAGCTCTCGATGGCGGGCTCCCCGTAAGCCCACCCCAGCACCGACAGCGACGTGGGGTTCAGCCGGATCCGCGCCGCGAACTCCAGCGGCATGCCCAGCCACCGCGCGCCGATCGACCGCAGTATGTGCCCGTGGGCGAACAGCAGCACATCGCGCTCGGCGGAACGCGCCCAGGCGACGACCTCGTCGGCCCGCGCGGTCACCTCCGCCAGGGACTCGCCCCCGGGCACCCCGTCCCGCCAGATCAGCCACCCCGGCCGGGACGCCTGGATCTCCGCCGGGGTCAGGCCCTCGTACGCCCCGTAGTCCCACTCCATCAGCGCGTCCCAGGGGGCGGCTCGGTCGCCGAAGCCGGCGAGTTCGCACGTCTCACGCGCGCGTGCCAGCGGGCTGGTGCGTGTCTCCGCGTCGGCGAGGCCGTCGAACGGCGGCCGGTGCAGGCGCTCGCCGAGCAGCTTGGCCCCCCGCCGGCCCTCCTCCAGAAGCGGTACGTCGGTCCTGCCGGTGTGCTTGCCGGACAGCGACCACTGCGTCTGTCCGTGCCGGGCCAGCAGGATGCGCGGTGCCATGGAAGGAGAACCTCTCGGAGAAATTCGGGAGCGGGACACCTCCATCATCGCCCAGGCTGGGAAGGTGCCGGGAACGGGGCGGGACGCGGGCAACCCGGCGCGTGCTCTCCGCGTCTTTGACTCCTGAGCGCCCCGCATGGGCGGGCATACGCGCAACGTAAAGTGTCACGGTCGGCCCGCCGGGAGCCGCGCGGACAGCGAAGAGAAGGGGGAGGCAGTCGGATGCCGCAGACCGAGAAACCGGGCACCGAGGTGACTGCGCGAACCCGGCTGCACTGGTGGACCGAACTGCCGCTGATCCTGCTGGTGTACGGCTGCTACACGGCCGGCCGCCTGCTCGCGCGCGGGAACACCTCCGCCGCCGTCGACCACGGCCTGGCGATCCTGCGCGTCGAGAAGGACCTGCGCCTCAACGCCGAGCACCCGCTCAACCGCCTGTTCACGCGCGAGCCGTGGCTCGGCATACCGGCGGACTTCTGGTACGCCTCGCTGCACTACCTGGTCACCCCGGCCATCCTGGTCTTCCTGTTCCGCAAGCGTGCCGAGATCTACCGGCGGGCCCGCACCTGGCTGATGACGTCGACGTTCATCGGCCTGATCGGCTTCACCCTGCTGCCCACCTGCCCGCCCCGGCTGCTGGCCGTGAAGTACGGCTTCGTCGACACGATGGCCCAGTACAGCTCGTACGGCTGGTGGGGCGGTGACGCCAGCGCCCCGCGCGGCATGGGCGGGATGACCAACCAGTACGCGGCGATGCCGAGCCTGCACTGCGGCTGGGCGCTGTGGTGCGGGGTGATGCTGTGGCGCCACGGCGGCAACCGCCTGACCAAGGTGCTCGGAGTGGCCTACCCGCTGCTGACCGCGATCGTCGTGATGGGCACCGCCAACCACTACTTCCTGGACGCGGTCGCGGGCGTGTTCGTGATGGGCGTGGGCTACCTGCTGGCGCCGTCCGTGACGCGGGTCGCGGATCTGGTCAAGGTTTGGGTCACCCCGGACGCCTCCCTCGTCACAGCGCGCTCGGGCGGCGCAGGTTCCCCGATTGTCAGTGGCGGATGCCAGACTTCGGCGGGTGAGCGAATCCCATCGCAGCGCGAGTCCCGGCTCGCCTCCGGAGCCGAACCGGACGCCGCCCCCACCGACGCGGGGGAAGGCGCTCCGGCACCGGCTCGCTGAGCTGCGCGGCCCCGACGTCCCGGCCAAGGCCCTCGACGCGCGCGCCCTCGCGGCGCTCGCCGCCAACCCGGGGTGCAGGCGGCGGGCGATCCTGGACGGCGCCGGGGTGGACAAGACCGCGCTGGCGGGTGCCCTCGGCTCGCCGTCGGCGTTCGGCCAGTCGCAGTTCGCGCTCACCCGGGGCAACGCCTTCGAGGCGAAGGTGAAGGCGGACGGCGGGGCCGAGTTGCTGCGCCTGGTCCGCGCCCACCTCGACCCGGGCGCCGAGCCGGCCGAGCGGGCCGCCGTGCCGGACCTGTCCGCGATCGGGCCCGAGGGGCGTACGGCCCGTACGGCGCTGGCGCTGCGCGAGGCCGTCGAGGCGGGCGGCTGGGCCCTGTTCGACCATCCGATGCTGGCGCTCGAGGTGGCCGGCTCCCCCGCGTTCCTGGAGCCGGACGCGGTGGTCGTGCACCCGGACGGCAGCTGGACGGTCGTGGAGATCAAGTCCTTCCCGATGCTCGACGGCTCCGCCGACCCGGCGAAGGTGGGCGCGGCCGCCCGGCAGGCCGCGGTGTACGTGCTGGCCCTGGAGCAGGTCGCGGCCCGGCTCACCCCGGCCCCGCGGGTGCGCCACGACGTGCTCCTCGTCTGCCCCAGGGACTTCGCCAACCTGCCGACCGCCGCCGCCGTGGACGTCCGCAAGCAGCGCGCGGTCACCACCCGCCAGCTGACCCGGCTCACCCGCATCCAGGACATCGCCGACGCCCTTCCCGAGGGCACCTGTTTCGCCCCGGACCGGCCGGCGGAACAGCTCGCGGCGGCCGTGGACGCCGTCCCGGCGGCCTATGCGCCCGAGTGCCTGTCCGCCTGTGAACTGGCCTTCCACTGCCGGCAGCGCTCCCGCGAGGCCGACGAGGTGACCGTGCTGGGCCGCGCGGCCCGGGCCGAGCTGGGCGGGCTGGCCACCGTCGCGGACGTGCTGTCGGCGGCGCGCGGCGAGAGCGGCGACCCGGCCGACCCGGCGGTGGCGGCCCTGCGCCGGGCGGCGGCCCTGCGCGCCGAGGCGCTGAGCGGCGCCGGCCTCGGTGCCGGCACCGCTCTCGGTGCCGAGGGGGCGCTGTGTCCCTGATCACCACTCTGGCCCGGCTGGAAGCGGTGAGCACGGGCAACGCGCAGCCCGCCGCGACCGTCCGCCACCGGCATCTCTCCGGACATCCACTGGTGTTCGTCCCGCTCACCACCTCCGGTGAGACCGGTGCCCCGCTCGGCGCCCTGGTCGGCACCGACCGGGACGCCCCGCGTCTGCTGGTCGTGCCCCAGCCGCGCGACCGGGACCTGCGGTTCGCCTTCCTCGCCGAGCTCGCCGAGCTCGTCCTGCCCTACCTCGACTCCTACACGGGCAGCGTCGAGGCCGCCGAGCGCACCGAGACCGACCCGGAGACCGGCAAGCGGGTCAAGGTCGAGGTCGAACTGTGCTCGGACGCCCCCCAGCTGATCGTCCCGGGCCGCGCCGGCATCGAGTACGTGCGGCTGCTGGGGCGGTCGATGCGGTTCCGGCGCACCGCGGAGCAGGACCCGCAGGCGCCTTACCCGGCGCCGCCCCGGGTGCCGTTGCTCGGCCGCTGGCTCACCCACTTCGGCGAGCGTTCCCGGGTCCCCGGCTCCTCCCTCCTGCTCGCCATGACGGACCTGCTGTCCCGGCACTGGGCGACCGGCCAGTCCGGCATCGAGGACCAGCACCTGGGCGCTCTGCTCGCCTGGATCGACCCTCCGGCGGGCAGCACGGGCGCGGCGGCCGCGCTCCTGGCCGAGCTGGCACGGGACGGCGAGGGGCAGCTGCTGTGCCCGCCGGCCGGGCCCGCCACCGACCCGGCCTTCGACAACAAGCTGCTGGCCCCCGCCTTCGAGCGCTACGACCGCGCCCGCACCGCCTTCGCCGAGGCCGAGGACGGCCTGCAGGCCGACGACCGGCTGGCGATCCTCACCGCCGCCGAGCGGGAGATCCGCGCCCTGGTCGAGAGCCGTACCCGGCCCACCTGGGACGCGGTCTGGCGGGGGCTGGATCTGCTGCGCGGGCTGCCGGAGGGCGCCCGGGTCGAGGAGCGGTGGACTCGGGACCGCTGGTCGTTCACCGGACACCGGGACCGGGTGCTCGCCGGTGAGCCCCCGCAGCCGCGCCGGGACGACGCGGTGACCGCGGCCGGCAAACTGGCCACCCGCGAGCGGGAGCAGGCCCGCCTCGACGCCCAGGAGGCGCTCGACGACCCGCTGGTGATGGCGGGGCGGCGGCTGTCCGGGGAGGCGTTCGCGGGCGAGGTCCTCGATGTCGTCATGGCCTGCAGCGAGGGCAAGCGGCCCAGTCCGCGCCCGCTGGTGACCCTGCGCACGGAGGACCGGCCGCAGCTCGGCGAGCGGGCCAAGGCGTACCGCTCGCTGGGCGGCAAGCCGCAGTCGGCGGAGTTCGTCGGGTACGAGGCGGAGGGGGTCGTGGTGCTGCGCGTCCTGGACAAGATGGGCCGCGGCAAGGAGCCGGAGGAGGGCTCGGTGCCGGAGAAGGGCGACCGGCTCGTCTTCACCCTGTTCGAACACGAGCAGCGCGGCGGCGCCAGGCTGCCCGACCCGGAGGACACCCCGTGGACGCACGGCGGACCGCCTGGTGAGACGGCCGCCGTGCCCGAAAACGCCGACCCTATGACCGCGGAGGACATCCTTTGAACCCTCCCTCTCGCGGACGAGAGGAATTCCTGGCTCACGCCGCTCGATCGCTCAGCGAACGACCGAGTCTTCCGCGATCGGCACCAGCTGGGTTGGAACCAGCCCGGTTTGCCCTGGAAATCGGAATTGCTGCGCCGGCTTGGTTCTCGCTCAGCACACCAGCAGACTACCGGATGTCACCTAAATGACACAAAACGTGATCGGCCACGCACAAGAAATCGATCCCGCTACGGCCGCCGCGCAGGCCACCGCCGCGATCCTCCACGACACCCTGCACGGCACGGACCGGGGCGTGGTCGTGGACTCCCCGCCGGGGGCCGGCAAGTCCACGCTCGTGGTCCGCGCCGCGCTCGAACTCGCCGACGCCGGGCGCCCGTTGATGATCGTCGCGCAGACCAACGCGCAGGTCGACGACCTGGTGCTGCGGCTCGCCGAGAAGAACCCGGAGCTGCCCGTCGGCCGCCTCCACAGCAGTGACGCCGACCCGTACGACAAGGCGCTGGACGACCTGCCGAACGTCCGCAAGTCGGCGAAGGCGGCCGACCTCGCCCAGACGCAGGTCGTGCTGTCCACCGCCGCGAAGTGGGCGCACGTCAAGGTGGACGAGCCCTGGCGGCACGCGATCGTCGACGAGGCGTACCAGATGCGCTCGGACTCGCTGCTCGCCGTGGCCGGTCTGTTCGAACGGGCGCTGTTCGTGGGCGACCCCGGCCAGCTGGACCCGTTCGCGATCGTGGGCAGCGAACAGTGGGCGGGCCTGTCGTACGACCCCTCGGCCTCCGCGGTCTCCACCCTCCTCGCCCACAACCCGGACCTTCCCCAGCACCGCCTCCCGGTCTCCTGGCGCCTGCCGGCCTCCGCGGCCCCGCTCGTGTCCGGCGCGTTCTACCCGTACACGCCGTTCCGCAGCGGCACCGACCACGGCGACCGCCGTCTCACCTTCGCCGTCCCCTCCGACGGCTCGGGACCCGACCGGGTGATCGACGAGGCGGCGGAGTCCGGCTGGGGCCTGCTGGAGCTGCCCGCCCGGCACACCCCGCGCACCGACCCGGAGGCGGTGCGGGCGGTGGCGGCGGTGGTACGACGCCTGCTCGACCGGGGCGGCGCGACGCTGTCCGAACTCCACCGGTCTCGGCGTTCGACCGGGGGGACCCCCCTCACCGCCGACCGGATCGCCGTCGGCACCGCCCACCGCGACCAGGCGGCGGCCGTCCGCGCGGCCCTGGCGGAGCTGGGCGCGGCGGACGTCACGGTCGACACGGCGAATCGTCTCCAGGGCCGTGAGTACGACGTGACGGTCGTCCTCCACCCGCTCTCCGGCCGCCCGGACGCCACCGCCTTCCACCTGGAGACGGGCCGCCTGTGCGTCCTCGCCTCCCGCCACCGCCACGCCTGCATCATGATCTGCCGCGCCGGCGTGACCGACCTCCTGGACGACTACCCGTCGACAGAACCGGTCCAGCTGGGCACCCTCGTGAAATTCCCGGACGGCTGGGAGGCGAACCACGCGGTGCTGGCACACCTGGCCGAACACCGCGTGACCTGGCGCCCCTGACCCCCACCGAAACCAACGCCACCCACCCGCCGGACGGAGTCCGGCACGCCGCCGCAGGCGGCCATCGACCACAGCCCGGACGGCTGGGAGGCGAACCACGCGGTGCTGGCACACCTGGCCGAACACCGCGTGACCTGGCGCCCCTGACCCACCCGCCGGAGGTGGCCCGGCGCGGGGTGAGGTGCCGGCCTTTGGGGCCCCTTGCGCGGGCGCGGGAGAATGGACGGTGGTCATCGGACCGTAGTCATCGACACCGTACGAGGAGGACCAGACATGGCGGAGCCCACGCCGCGTCGGAACGAACCGCGGCTACGCCCCGCGCCCCTGCTCTTCGAGCCTGTGGAAGCGGTCGCCGACCCCGAGCACTTCTTCGGCCTGGAGTCGATGGACGACCCCGGGGCGCTGCTGGCCCGTGCCACGGAGCTGACCCAGGCGTTCCGGGTGGCCACCGACCGGGCGGTGGAGTTCCAGGCCATGGCCGCCGCCCAGCTCGCCGACCCGCGCCGCTTCGACCGTCTGACCCCGGCCGACATCGCCGAGCGGGCCGAGTGGACCGAGGACTACGCGAAGAAGATGGTCGAGTTCGGCCGGGACCTGCTGAGGGGGCGGGAGGGGCAGGGGCCGGAGCAGATCTAGCGGGTGGCATATGCCGGGCGGGCAAGATACGCCCTTCCGCTCCGTCCCGCCCGGGTTTTCCGCAACCGACGGCGAGCGGGTGTTCACGAGGGGTATCACATCCCTATGAGCCGCATACCGTACGAGACTTTCCCCGGCGACCTCGGCGACGCGGCCGGGGTCACTTCCGAGGGGGCCGCCTGGCTGGCCTCCGCAGGAACGTATCCGCGGAGCACGCTCGCCTTCTGGGAGGAGCGGCCCGACGCCCCGGTCGTCCTGCCCTGCGGAATGGTGTTCGACGTGGTGAGCGCCCCGGCGCTGTTCGGCCGCCACATGCTGGACCGGCTGTGGGACGAGGGGCCGGGGTCCGGGCCGGTCGCGGTGTTCCGGGGCCGGATGCTCCTGTTCGCCGCCCCCGGCACCGCCGCCCGGCTGCCGTCGCTGCTGGGCTGGGAGGAATGGGGCGGCCGCGGCCAGGCCGTACCGCCGCTGCTGTGCCACGGCACCGGCGACGCGGTGACCGTCCCGGCGCCGCACGCCGACCGCTCCCCCGCCTCGGCCGACGCCCGCTGGCTGGTCGCCCCGGACACCCGGCAGCCGTGGCTCCCCGGCCCGGAGATCCTGCTCTGGGCGGCGGTCCGCGCGGCCCGCTCGACCGTGCGCATATCGATTTTTCCTCCCGCCGATCAGGATGCTAAGGTCTACGACGTCAGCAGGCGCCGCTAGCTCAGTTGGTTAGAGCAGCTGACTCTTAATCAGCGGGTCCGGGGTTCGAGTCCCTGGCGGCGCACGCGAAGTAGCCGAGAGGCCAAGCTCCTGTGAGCTTGGCCTCTCGGCTTGTGGTCGGCGGGTCCCGTGCGGGTTCAGTCCGGTTCCGCCGGCGTGATCTTCACGTTCCAGCCACCGGACGCCGTCCGCCCCTCCACCGCCACCCGCACCCCGTCCCCCGGCACGGTGAAGCTCTCGCCGACGGCGACCGGGGCGTCGGCCAGCGGCGGGTAGACCGAGTTCTCCCAGCAGGCCCCGGTGCGCGGATGGGCGTCGATCACCTCGACGGGGCCGCCGCCGGAGGCCGTCTCGTCGCGGACCCGGTAGACGAGGATGCCCTGCCGGCAGGCCGCGCTGTCGTTGCCGGACGCGCCGCGTGCCTCGAAGGCCAGCACGGTGTCGGGCCCGGTCCGTACCAGCGCCAGCTTGGTGCCGTCGCCGAGCCCGAAGGCCGGGGCGCCCGCCGCCCCCTGCGCCGGCACCCCCGGCCCGGCGGACAGCGGCTCCAGCGTCAGCCGGACCGGACCGGTCCCCGGGACGCACACCACCTGGCGCGGATCCAGCCATCCCAGCTTCCACTTGTGCCAGGCGAACAGATCCGGGGAGAGTCCGAACTGGCTGCCCATCAGGTCCCAGTCGCCGACGTACGTGTCCCAGTCGCCCTTGCCGTCCGCCGGGCGGTGGTAGAGGTCGGGAAGGTCGAAGACATGCCCGGTCTCATGGGCGAGAACCAGCCGGTCCGGCGGGTGCTTCTCGAAGACGGTGACGACCCGGCGGAGGTCGGTGCCGTCGACGTGCACCGGGGTGTCGAGGTTGACCACCTTCGTGGCGTCGGAGTCGACACCGGGCGCGTCCGGGTCGGCCACGAGGTAGACGATGTCGTAGTGCGAGAAGTCGACCTCGGGATCGGCCGCCGCGAACGCGTCCCGCAGGTAGGCGGCCCGCAGCGGGACACTCCAGTCGCGCCTCATGCCGTACGCGACCGAGGGCCGGGGCATCCGCAGCCAGTGGGTGAGCGGGTGCGGGCGGACGGTGAACTTCCCGTAGGAGGCCTGCTCGTAGTACCGGCTGGTGGCCGGGAAGTGGTCGGCGGCGAGCTCCGCGGGCGTGGTCCGCGGGGTGGCGTCCGGGAAGGAGAGGAACACCATCACGGCCGACAGCGGGCGGGTGGGGCGGGTGTAGTCGACGTTCCAGGTGTCGACGCCCTCGGAGTGGTGCGCGTCGGTGCGGTGCAGGGCACAGGCGGCCGCGGAGAACGGCTCGGCGGCCGACGGTCCGGTCAGGATCGTCGTTGCGACGAGCGCCGACATCGTGGTGAACACGGCGGCGGAGCTGCGCAGCAGGAGACGCGGCACGGAAGGACCTCCGGAGGCGGTTCTCGGGACACCGCCCCCAGCCTGCGCGAGTTTGTCACCTTATGACCTGTTTATCTGCACCAGAAGGGTGAGGGCCACCCTGCTCACATCAGACAGACCCGAACGGCCGACATCCTGCGTCACTCACGGAACGTCACAAGCCGGTCGGCGGCCCGCAATAACCCGTCCAGGTGCGGGCAGAAACGATCTGTCAGAACCGCCGGTTCATCGGGGACACTGGACAGTGGCTGGAAGGCCCTCGGGCCAGCATCTATGATCGGCACACTTTCCTGCACGGACAGAGATCGAGTGCACTGCGGGAGCGAGCGGTGAGCGGAACGTCCGAAGGGCCGACGCCCGCGGCAGACCTCGACCGGTCCGCCGTCACAGAGAGTGACAATATCTACCGGAAGTCGTACCAGAAGACAGACGACGAGACAGAGCCGAAGACCTACGCGTACGCCTTCGCGGCCGCCACGCTGGCCATGGCCGTGGTCGACCGCGACGGGCTGGTGGCCACCGCCAACGAGGCGTTCGCCACGCTGATCGGTGCCGACCGGGCCGGGCTGCCCGGGCGGATCGCCGCCGACCTGATGGACCTGGCCTCCGACGCCCGTACCTGGCACGCCTACCGCGAGGTACTGCGCGGCCGGCAGGCGAAGCTGCGCTGCACCCGGCGGCTGAAGCACCCCGACGGGCACTCGGTGTGGGTCCAGGTCAACGTCGCCCCGCTGGCCAAGGACGCGCCGGGGGTGCTGATCTCAGCCTCCGACATCAGTGCCCGCCGCGAACTCCAGGCCCGGCTCCGGCACTTGCAGATGCACGACCCGGTGACCCGGCTGCCCAACCGCACCCTGTTCTTCGAGCGGCTGTCGGCCGCGCTGGAGGCGGAGTCGTACGAGCAGAGCGGCACCGGCCGGATCGGCCTGTGCTACCTGGACCTCGACGGGTTCAAGGCGGTCAACGACACCCTCGGCCACCGGGTCGGCGACCGCCTGCTGGCCGCCGTCGCCGAACGGCTGACCCGGGTGGCCGACGAGGCCGGCTTCGCGCGGGCCGGCGTCCCGCTGGTGGCCCGGCTCGGCGGGGACGAGTTCGCCCTGCTGGTCGAGGACTCGACGGGCACCGAGCAGCTGGCCGATCTGGCCGAGTCGGTGCTGGCCGCCCTCCAGGCGCCGTTCGACCTGGCCGGCCAGCGGCTGTCGCTGTCCGCGTCGATCGGGGTGGTCGAGCGGCACGCCCACGGCACCACGGCCACCGGCCTGATGCAGGCCGCCGACACGACCCTCTACTGGGCGAAGGCCGACGGCAGGTCCCGCTGGACGCTCTTCGATCCGGAGCGCAACGCCCACCTGGTGACCCGGCAGGCGCTCTCCTCCACCCTCCGCCCGGCCATCGAACGCGGCGAGTTCGTGCTCGAATACCAGCCACTGGTGGGCATGGAGGACGGCCGGCTCAGCGGTGTCGAGGCCCTGGTCCGCTGGCACCATCCGCAGTTCGGCACGCTGGCGCCGAATCGGTTCATCGGACTGGCCGAGGAGGACGGCTCGATCGTCCCGCTGGGCCGCTGGGCCCTGACCACGGCCTGTCGCCAGGCCCGCCGCTGGCAGCTGGACCACCCCGGCGAGCCGCCGATCTTCGTCAGCGTGAACGTGGCCGTGCGCCAGGTGTGGGACTCCGACCTGGTCGCGGACGTCGCGGAGACCCTGGCCGAGACCGGACTGGCCCCGCACCTGCTCCAACTGGAGCTGACGGAGTCGGCGGTCATGGGCTCGGCGGGCCGCCCCCTCCAGGCCCTCCAGGCCCTCAGCGACATGGGTGTCCGCATCGCCATCGACGACTTCGGCACCGGATACTCGAACCTCGCCTACCTCAGCCGGCTCCCCGTCTCCGTCCTCAAGCTGGACGGTTCCTTCGTCCGGGGCTTCCAGTACGACGACCCGGGCGACCGCCCGAACCCGGCCGACGAGGTCGTGGTGGAGGCGATGATCCAGCTGGCCCACCGCCTGGGTCTCACCGTCACCGCGGAGTGCGTCGAGACCTCGGCGCAGGCCTCCCGCCTGCGGCACATCGGCTGCGACACCGGCCAGGGGTGGCTCTACTCCCGGCCGGTGACGGCGGATCGTATCTCCGAACTGCTGGACACCCGGACCTACGCGGACACCCCGGTCGGCAAACCGTAGGCGTCGGCCACCAGTTCGTAGGAACGCAGGCGCAGTTCGCCGCGGTGCGCGTGCGTGGTGAGCATCAGCTCGTCGGCGCCGGTGCGCTTGTGGAGGTCGTCGAGACCGGCGCGGACCTCCTCGGCGGTGCCGTGCACGATGTTGGACGTCCAGGAGTGCACGAACTCCTCCTCCATCGGGGAGAACTCGTGCCCCTCGACGTCGTCGGGGTCCGGGAACAGCCCCGGCCGGCCGGTGCGCAGCCGCAGCATGTTCACCGCGCCGGCCCGCACCTGCCGCCGGGCCTCGCGCTCCTCGTCCACGGCGAGGACGGAGACACCGATGAGGGCGTAGGGCTCGTCGAGCACGGCGGACGGGCTGAAGGACTCCCGGTACAGGTCGAGGGCCGGGATGGTGTTCTGCGCGGAGAAGTGGTGCGCGAAGGCGAACGGCAGTCCGAGCATGCCGGCGAGCCGGGCGCTGAAGCCGGAGGAGCCGAGCAGCCAGATCGGCGGCCGGTGCGGCGACTGCACCCCGCCTGGGGTCGTGCTCTGGACCGGCCCCGGGATGGCGTGGATCCTCCGGTACGGATGCCCGTCCGGGAAGTCGTCGTCGAGGAACCGGGTCAGCTCGGCGAGCTGCTGCGGGAAGTCGTCGGCGCCCTCGTTGAGGGTCTGGGTACGGCGCAGGGCGGCGGCGGTGGCCCCGTCGGTCCCCGGCGCCCGCCCGAGCCCCAGGTCGACCCGGCCCGGCGCCAGCGCCTCCAGGGTGCCGAACTGCTCCGCGATCACGAGCGGGGCGTGGTTGGGCAGCATGACCCCGCCCGAGCCCAGCCGGATCCGCTCGGTGTGCGCGGCGAGGTGGGCGAGGATCACGGCGGGCGAGGAGGAGGCCACGCCGGGCATCGAGTGGTGCTCGGCCACCCAGTACCGGTGGAAGCCGCGCGCCTCGGTGAGCCGCGCGAGCGAGGCGCTGGTGCGCAGGGCGTCGGTGGCGGTACTGCCGGTGCCGACGGTCACCAGGTCCAGTACGGAGAGGGGGACGGGGGCGGTCCCGTGCGTGATGCCTCGGATCTCGTCTGCCGACACGGTGAGAGCCTCCTGATTTACGGGCGTGAGCTGTCCTGAGGGGCGGTAACAGGAGGAGGTCTCCGTTTATTCCGTGCGGGTGGGTGGGGCTTGGCGACGGGATTTCGCTCACCGGCGCTGACCGGGTGCCGCTGCGCCCACCCGTGCCGCCCCAGCGGCACGACTGCCCGCAGCTGCGTGACGGGGCTGGTGACACGCCTGCGCACGGCTGAGCGGCCGACACCACTGCCCCCGGCTGGGTCGCTGGCGCGGCGGCGCGGAGCCGGGTAACCGGCAATGCCTGCCCGCACCGGGTCGCTGGCGCGGCGGCGCGGGGCTGGGTGACTGACACGCCTGCGCACGGCTGGGTCGCTGGCGGGGCGGCCGGGGGCTGGTGGCTTTTCGGTTTCTTCGTTCCTACCGAGTCGGGTGGTGGGTGGGCGAAGGTTTTCGGGGGTCCGGGGGCGGAGCCCCCGGTACGGCGGCCCGGTCAGGCCTGGACTATCGGCTCGCGGGTGAACAACGTGCCCAGTTCCGGGGCGTTCACCCGACGGTCGGCCAGGCGGAGCCCCTCCCACACGGTCACCTGGTTGGCCGTGAGCACCGGCTTCGACAGCGCCTTCTCCAGGAGCGACACGTGCGCCGCCGTGTGCAGTGCCGTGTCGGGAAGAAGCACCGCCTCGGCCGCCCCGGTGTCGGCCGCCCGCGCCAGGGTCAGGATCTCCTCCTCCCCCCACGTCGCCACCTCCGCCGCCGTGACGACCCCCGAGGACCGCACGCCGGTCACCTCCAGGCCCCCGGCCCGCAGGAAGTCGGCGAAGAGGGACGCCACGTCGTCGGGGTAGGTCGCGCCGACCGCCACCCGCCGCACCCCGAGCTCCCGCGCCGCGTGCACGAAGGCGAAGGACGTGGACGACGCCGGCATCCCCGCCGCCCTGGCGAGCCCGCGGACCTGCTGCTGGGCGCCTTCCCAGCCGTACACGAAGCTCCCGCTGGTGCACGCCCACACCACCGCGTCCGCGCCCGCGAGCCGCAGTTCCGCCACCCCGGCGGCCAGCCGTTCCTCGGAGCCCATCTCGCGCAACGCGTCCACCCGGTGCGCGTCCTCGCCGATGTCGGTGTGGACGACGTCCACCCGGACGTCGCTGCCGAGGAGCTGCTCGATACGGGGGTAGTCGTCCTCCGCGGAGTGCCCCGGATAAAGGAGCCCGAGCGCTGTCATGTCCACCCTTCCTGCTGTTCTTCCGGCAACACGGGCCACTCGCGCGCCGCCGCCGGTTCGTCCGCGTGGCGGATCAGCGCCTGATAGGGGCCCACCGCTCGGGTACCCAGCCTGCGCAGCGCCGCCCACATCGTGACCTGATTGGCCGACAGCACCGGGATCCGCAGCTCGGCCTCCAGCTGGGGGATGACGTCGTAGGTGGCGAGGTTGGTGCAGGAGATGAACAGGGCGTCGGCGGCGCCGGGCCGTACCGCCTGCCGGGCCATGGCCACCACGTCCCGGTACGGCACCTGCCAGATGTGCCGGGTCAGTCCCATGAACGCGCAGCCGGCGACGCGGATGCCCGCCTGCGCGACGTACTCCTCGAGGACCCGGGTCACCGAGACGGTGTACGGCGTGACCAGCGCCAGCCGTCGTACGCCCAGCTCGGTCAGCGCGTCGAGCAGCGCGCCGGAGGTGGTCAGGGAGGGCACCGCGCCGGAGCGGGTCATGGCCTCGCACATCGCGCGCTCGCCCGCGATGCCGCCGACGAAGCTGCCGGAGGTGCAGGCGTAGGCGACGACCTCGGGCGCGACCGCGGTCAGCGCCCGTACCGCCTCGCCGAGGGTCTCGTGCTCGCTGACCAGCCGGGCGAGGTCCAGGCTGACCTCGACCGGCACGTACGGCGTCCTGGTCAGGTGCAGCGACACGTCGTCCGGCACCCAGCGCCACAGCTCGCGGTCGAGCGCGAAGTCGAAGGGCGCCACGACGCCGATGCCGCGCTGGGGCCGGGGTCCGCCCAGAAAGGAGACGTCCATGGCAGGTCACCGGCCTCACGCGGGAAGTCGAGGGGCAACGGTCGACGGATACGCCCGTGTTGACGACGGTAGGTTCGGGTGTCAGCGTGGTCAATCCGCGCCTGTGAGACGTTTCATCCGCGCATGTCAGACGCTGTCGGACACCGGGAGACCGCCCCGAATGACGCCGCCCGTGCCCACCCTGCTGGTCCTCGACGCCGACCCGCCCCCGCGGCTGGGCCGGCTCACCGGCCGCGCCCGGATCGTGCACACGGACGCGGCGGGCCTCGCGGCCCGGCTGCCGTCGGCCGACGTCCTCCTGGTCTGGGACTTCGCCTCGCACGCCGTCCGTGAGGCCTGGCCGGGCGAGGGGCCGCGGCCGCGCTGGGTGCACACGGCGAGCGCGGGCGTCGACCATCTGATGTGCCCCGAGCTGGCCGCGTCCGACACGGTCGTCACCAACGCGCGCGGGGTCTTCGACACGCCCATCGCCGAGTACGTGGCCGCGCTGGTCCTCGCCATCGCCAAGGACCTGCCCCGGACCCTCGATCTCCAGCGGGAGCGGACCTGGCTCCACCGCGAGGCGCGCCGGGTCGGCGGCACGCGCGCGTGCGTGGTCGGCACCGGGCCGATCGGCCGGGCGATCGCCCGCACCCTCAAGGCGCTCGGCATCACCACCGCCCTCGTCGGCCGGGTCCCGCGCACCGGTATCCACGGCCCCGACGACCTGGACCGGCTGATGTCCCGCGCCGACTGGGTGATCGCGGCCGCCCCGCTGACCGAGCAGACGTACGGCATGTTCGACGCGCGCCGCTTCGGCGTGATGCAGCCGTCGGCGTGCTTCATCAACGTCGGCCGGGGCGGGCTGGTCGACGAGGAGGCCCTGGTCCGCGCGCTGACCCGGCGCTGGATCGCCGCCGCGGCGCTGGACGTCCTCGCCACCGAGCCGTTGCCCGCCGACAGCCCGCTGTGGAGTGTGCCGGGGCTGATCGTCTCCCCCCACATGAGCGGGGACACGGTCGGCTGGCGCGACGAGCTGGGCAGCCAGTTCGTGGAGTTGTACGAGCGGTGGGCGGCGGGCAGGTCCCTGCTGAACGTCGTCGACAAGAAGCGCGGTTACGTGCCCGGTCACTGACCTGTCTCCCGGGAGGGGCCCATGAAGCTCACCGACCTGACCGCCCGGCAGCTCCTCGACGGCTACCGCAAGGGCGAGTTCGGACCCGTGGACGCGGTCCGGGCGGCCCTGGAACGGGCGGCGCGGATCCAGCCGGAGGTCAACGCCTTCGTCCGGCTCACGGAGGAGGAGGCCCTGGCGCGGGCGAGGGCGTCGCAGGAGCGGTGGCGGCGAGGGGAGCCGAAGGGGCTGCTGGACGGCGTCCCGGTGACGGTCAAGGACATCCTCCTCATGCGCGGCCATCCGACCCTGCGCGGCTCGAAGACGATCTCGGCGGACGGGAGTTGGGACGAGGATGCGCCTTCCGTCGCCCGGCTGCGCGAGCACGGAGCGGTGTTCGTCGGCAAGACGACCACCCCCGAGTACGGCTGGAAGGGCGTGACCGACTCCCCGCTCTGCGGGATCACCCGCAACCCGTACGACCCCACCCGCACCGCCGGCGGCTCCAGCGGCGGCAGCGCGGCGGCCGTCGCCCTGGGCGCCGGGCCGCTGTCCCTGGGCACCGACGGCGGCGGCAGCGTGCGGATCCCGGCCGCGTTCTGCGGGATCTTCGGCCTGAAACCGACGTACGGCCGTGTCCCCCTCTACCCGGCGAGCGCCTTCGGCACGCTGTCCCACGTCGGCCCGATGACCAGGGACGCGGCCGACGCGGCGCTGATGCTGGACGTGATCGGGACCCCGGATGCCCGCGACTGGTCCGCCCTCGGCCCCGCCCCCGGCTCCTTCGTGGCGGGTCTGACCGGAGGTGTCCGCGGCCTCCGGGTGGCCTTCTCGCCGACGCTGGGCGGCCAGGTCGCGGTGGCTCCCGCCGTCGCGGCGGCGGTACGGCGGGCGGTGGCGGGGCTCGCGGAACTCGGCGCGTACGTCGAGGAGACCGACCCGGACTTCAGCGACCCGGTGGAAGCGTTCCACGCGCTGTGGTTCGCGGGCGCCGCCCGGGTGACGCAGCGTTTCTCCCCTGAGCAGCGGGAGTCACTCGACCCGGGGCTGCGGGAGATCTGCGGGATCGGCGCCCGCCTGTCCGCGCTGGACTACCTCGCCGCGGTGGACGTCCGGATGGACCTGGGCCGCCGGATGGGCCGCTTCCACGAGTCGTACGACCTCCTCGTCACGCCCACCCTGCCCATCACGGCGTTCGAGGCGGGCGTGGAGGTGCCGAGGGGCTCGGGGCACCGCCGCTGGACAGGCTGGACCCCCTTCACCTACCCCTTCAACCTGACCCAGCAGCCGGCCGCGACGGTCCCGGTCGGGACGGACGCCGACGGACTGCCGGCAGGCCTGCAGATCGTGGCCGCCCGCCACCACGACGACCTGGTCCTACGGGCGGCCCACGCCCTGTACGAGGCACAGGTGGCCTCGGCACCGCCGAACAGCACCGTGGCGGCTCAGCACCGTCGCGGCGGAAAGAAAGGACCGACGGCGCCACGGCAGACATGCGAGCGCTGCGACAGCCCCAGCGGGTCCGGCACCGCCGAACAGCACCGTGGCGGCTCAGCACCGTCGCGACGGAAAGAAAGGACCGACGGCGCCGCGGGAGAAGAACCGGCAGCACCGCCGGAGAAGAACGGCTAGCGCGGCACAAGACGAACGAGAAGCGTCGCAGAAGCAGCAGGAGCGTGGACTCACACGGTGCGGAACGTCAACTGCTCCCCCGCCGCGCCGTTGCGCCACAGGTCGTTGCAGGCATCGGCCAGTTCCGGCAGTCCCTGCACCACCTGCCCCCACACGATCCCGGGGACCCAGCCCACGTCGCCGTTGAGGAGGAGGTTGTTGCGTTCGTAGAAGAGGGCCAGGTCGACCAGCGTGGTGCCGGGGCGGACCTCGCGGTCGTAGCCGTAGGCCTTGGTGGCTAACTCCGTGCCCGCGAAGGAGAAGTAGCACAGGTCGCCGGGGATGGGCGTGACCGTCGGGTTCTCCAGGGGCGGCTCCGTCGGGGCGAACGGCGGGAAAAGGGCGTAGATCTCGTTGCGGGCGTACTTCGCGTGGTAGACGTCGCCCGACAGGGGAAGGGCGTCCCAGACGGCGGCGCAGGTGAGGGGCGCGCGGTCGTCCAGGAGCCGGGCCTTGGCGGTGACACCGCGGCTGACCAGCGAGACTTCGATGAATCGTTCGGTCATGCCTTCCATGGTGCATAAGTCGGTTGGGGTCGGGTAGCCGCGCCGCCATGGCTCCACCACACGGGAACGAATCAGACACATCCGGGTACGAATCCAGACACTCTCGGCGGGCGGTGCTCGCGGGTGCCGCCGCGGTCGGCGCCCTCGGCGCGCTCGGCGCCGCCGGTTGCACGCGCGTGGCCACCGCCGCCGGCACCGACGGCGGTGACCTGCTGCAACGGCTGCGCGCCCAGGGTGTCGTACGGCTCGGGATCGCCGGGGAGATTCCCTTCGGGTACATCGACAAGGACGGGCACCTGACCGGTGAGGCGCCGGAGCTGGCGAAGGCGGTCTTCAAACGGCTCGGGGTGGACCGGGTGCAGCCGGTGCCGACCGAGTTCGGTTCGCTGATCCCCGGGCTGAACTCGCAGCAGTTCGACGTCGTGGCCGCCGGGATGTACGTCAACCCGGAGCGGTGCGCGCAGGTGGTCTTCGCGGACCCGGACTACCAGATGCTCGACTCGTTCATCGTGCGGAAGGGGAATCCCAAGGGGCTGCACGACTACAAGGACGTCGTCGCGAAGAAGGCGAAGTTCGCGACGGGGACGGGCTACGCGGAGATCCAGTACGCGGTCGCGGCCGGGTACAAGGAGAGCGACATCCTGATCGTTCCCGACCAGGTCGCCGGGCTGAACGCCGTGGAGGCGGGGCGCGTCGACGTCTTCGCCGGTACGGCGCTCACCACGCGTGCCGTCGTCAGGAAGTCGGCGAAGGCGGAGGCCACCAGCGCCTTCGCGCCGCTCGTGGACGGGAAACCGCACGTCGACGGGGGCGCGTTCGCGTTCCGGTCGGCGGAGACGAGACTGCGGGACGCCTTCAACGTGGAGCTGCGCAAGCTGAAGAAGAGCGGCGAACTGTTCCGGATCCTGCGGCCGTTCGGCTTCACCGAGGCCGAGATGACCGACCTCACGGCGAAGGAGCTGTGCGGGGAAGGGAAGAGCGGATGACCCCGGGACTGTGGGACCTCGTGCTGGGCGGCGTCTGGACCACCGTCCAGCTGCTGGTGCTCAGCGCGCTGCTGATGACCGCCGTGGCCCTGGTGGTGGGCGTGGCGCGGACGCACCGGCTCTGGATCGTCCGGTTTCTCGCCGGTCTCTACACCGAGGTGTTCCGTGGCACCTCGGCGCTGGTGATGATCTTCTGGGTGTTCTTCGTGCTGCCGGTCGCCTTCGGCTGGCTGCTGGTGCCGATGTGGGCGGGCACCCTCGCGCTCGGCCTGACGTACGGCGCGTACGGCTCGGAGATCGTGCGTGGGGCGCTGGGCGCGGTCGACCCGGCGCAGCAGGAGGGCGGGATCGCGCTCGGCTTCACGCCCTGGCAGCGGCTGCGGCTGATCCTGCTGCCGCAGGCGGTGCCGGAGATGATCCCCTCCTACTGCAACCTGCTCGTGGAGCTGCTCAAGGGCACCGCCCTGGTGTCCGTCACCGGCATGGGCGACCTGGCGTTCAGCGGGAACCTGGTGCGGCTGGCGTTGCAGGAGAGCGCGCACATCTACACGTATCTGCTCCTCGTCTACTTCGTGATCGCGTTCGTCATCACCCGGCTGATGCGCGGTCTGGAGAAGCGGCTGCGGGCCGGGATCGGCAAGGATCCGGGGGACGAGCACGCCGCCCGGACCCGCAAGCGCAGGGAGACGACCGGGGTGGGTGGTGTGGCGTGACGTGGGACTGGAGTGCCGTACGCGAGTTCATGCCGCACTTCTGGGACGGTCTGCTGGTCACCCTGCAGGCGCTGGTCCTCGGGTCGCTGATCTCGTTCTCGCTAGGGCTGGTGTGGGCACTGCTGATGCGGACGCCCACGCGGTGGGTGCGCTGGCCGGTCGGGGTGGTGACGGAGTTCGTGCGCAACACCCCGCTGCTGGTGCAGCTGTTCTTCCTCTTCTACGTGCTGCCCGAGTGGGGACTGACGTTCTCCGCGCTGACCACCGGGGTCTTCGCGATCGGCCTGCACTACTCGACGTACACCATGCAGGTCTACCGGGCCGGCATCGAGGCGGTGCCGGCCGGGCAGTGGGAGGCCGCGACGGCGCTGAGTCTTCCGGCGCGGCGGACCTGGTTCGCGGTCATCCTGCCGCAGGCGGTGCGCCGGGTCGTGCCGCCGCTCGGCAACTACGTGATCTCGATGCTCAAGGACACGCCGATCCTGGTGTCGATCACCGTGCTGGAGATGCTGGGCCAGGCCCGGCTCTTCTCCCAGCAGCACTTCCAGTTCACCGAGCCGTTGACGGTGATCGGCGTCGCCTTCGTCGTCATCTCCTACCTCGCCTCCCTTCTCCTGCGCACCCTGGAGCGTCGTCTTGTCCGTTGACACCAGCAAGCAGCCGAGTACCACCGACACCGCGGCCACCGAACTGATCCGCCTGGCGGGGGTGACCAAGCGGTTCGGGGGCAACACCGTCCTCGACGGGCTGGACCTCGCCGTGCAGACGGGCCGGCACGTCACCCTGATCGGGCCGTCCGGCTCCGGCAAGACCACGATCCTGCGGCTGCTGATGACCCTGGCCGAGCCGGACTCGGGCACCATCACCGTCGACGGACAGCGCCTCTTCCCGGCGTCGGAGAAGGAGCGGCGGGAGGTCCGCAAGCAGATCGGGATGGTGTTCCAGCAGTTCAACCTGTTCCCGAACATGACCGTGCTGCGCAACATCACCGAGGCCCCGGTGACCGTGCTGGGCCTGCCGAAGGACGAGGCGGAGGCGCGTGCCCGGGACCTGCTCGACCTGGTGGGCCTCGCCGACAAGTGCGACGCCAAGCCGACCCAGCTCTCCGGCGGCCAGCAGCAGCGGGTCGCGATCGCCCGGGCGCTGGCGATGCGGCCGAAGGTGCTGCTCCTGGACGAGGTGACCTCGGCGCTCGACCCGGAACTGGTCGCGGGCGTCCTCGACGTGCTCAGGGACATCGCCCGCTCCACCGACATCACCATGCTCTGCGTGACCCACGAGATGAACTTCGCCCGGGACATCTCCGACCAGGTCCTGATGTTCGACGCGGGCCGGGTCATCGAGGCGGGCCCGCCGGAACGGATCTTCAGCGAGCCCGAGCACGAGCGGACCCGGGAGTTCCTGGGGGCGGTGCTGTAGATATGTGCACCGCCGGGCCGTAAAAGTTTCCCGGCGCCGCGGCCCCGCGTACAAGAAGTGAACGCTCGATCACCCGAGGTCCGCGGGGCGGGTCATTCCGATGACATATGCCAGAGGGCCTTCGTCGCAGTTGGGAAGGGCGGGAATCTCGCCAACAGCCGCTCCGTTTCGGCTTCTTGCCCGTTATCGTGGAGAGGATCCGCGGTCCGGATCGCGGCCCAAGCAGTGCTCTCACAGCAGTACCGCCGAGCGAGCGCAGGGGGGACCACCGTGGCGCTGATGCACGAGCCGACCGCCCCGTACCACTCCGCCCAGGACGCCCTGCGTGTCCTGGAGACGGTGGCCGGGCACGCCACCGGCGTCACCGACACCGAGCTGGCCCGCCGCACCGGCCTGGGCCCCGAGCGGCTGACCGCACTGCTGCGCATGCTGCGCCGCGAGGGCTACGTCGCGCAGGTCACCGACGGCGCGTACGTGACCGGAGAGACCCTGCGCCGGCTCGGCTCCGCGCACGAGCGGGAGCAGGCCCTCGGTGAACAGCTCCAGCAGACCCTGGACCGGCTGCGCGACTCGGTCGGCGCCGCCGTCTATCTCAGCCGGTACGTCGACGGCGAGGTGCGGATAGGCCGGTACGCGGCCGGCCCGGCCACCCCCGCGGTCAACGAGTGGGTGGACTTCCGCTCCTCCGCGCACGCCACCGCGATCGGCAAGAGCCTGCTCACCCAGCTCGACCACAACGCCCGCCGTGACCACCTCTCCCGCCACAAGATGGCCCGCCTCACCTCGCGCACCATCACCAGCGACAAGCTGCTGCTGTCCCGCCTGGAGGCGCAGCCGCCGACGGTCCCCGTCCTGGACCTCCAGGAGTACGCCGTCGGCACGGTGTGCGCGGCGGTCCTGATCACCGCCGGTGCGGCCGTGGGCTGCCTGGCCCTCTCCCTGCCGGTCGAGCACGCGCACCGGCTCCGCCAGGCCGCCGACACCCTGAACCGCGGCGCGGCCCCGGTACTGCTGTCCCTCGCCATCTAGGCCAGGCCCTGGCGGTGGTCGGAAGCACCCCGCGGGACCGGGTATTATTTTCTTCGTCGCCAGCCGCGAGAAGCAGTCGAAAGATCATGCGCACGGTCGGCGAGAGTCATGCGCCGCTAGCTCAGTTGGTTAGAGCAGCTGACTCTTAATCAGCGGGTCCGGGGTTCGAGTCCCTGGCGGCGCACCTGTGATGACCTGGGGTTTTCCACCCCAGGTCATTTTTTTGCGCGCCGTGCGCGCCGTGCGAGCCCTGCTGCGGCAAGTCACCGCGAAGGCCGCCAGGCCTCGGCGTCCTCCTTGGTCAGCCTGCGGTACGTCCGCTCCCCCGGCGGCCGCCACCACACCGGGTCGGCACACCACACCCCCTCCCGCCGCAGGGCCGCCCGCTGGATCTTGTTGGTCGCCGTCACCGGCATCCGCTCGACCACCCGCACGAAGCGGGGCGCCATCTTCGTCCCCAGATCCGGCTGGGCCAGCAGGAACTCGGCGAACCCCAGCGGATCGAACCGCCCGGCGACGGTCGCCATCACCTGGTCCCCGGTCACCGGATCCGGCACCCCGTACACGGCGACGGCGTCCGCGCCCTCGTACCGGGCCACGATGTTCTCGATCATCGCGGCGGCCAGGTTCTCCCCGTCGACCCGGATCCGGTCGTCGGTACGTCCCGCGAAGTACAGGTAGCCCTCCCCGTCCCGGTAGAAGAGATCGCCGGTCCAGTACCACCCTCCCCTGCGCCGCTCGGCCTCCGCCCGCGGGTTCCGCCAGTACCCCTCGAACGGGTTCGGCGCCCGGTTCACCAGTTCCCCGATGGCCTGCTCCCCGTTGAGCAGCCGCCCCCCGGAGTCGAAGACGGCGGGCGGGCACTCCTGCCCCGACTCCTGATCGAGTACGACAAGCCCCGGCCCTGCCCGTCCCACCGCCCCGTCCGGGGTCCCCGGCGACCACTGGATCGCCGCCCCGCCCTCCGAGGACCCGTACCCCTCGACCAGCCGCACCCCGAACCGCTCCGCGAAGGCCGCCGCGTCCACGGCCCCGGCCTCCGTCCCGAACCCGAGCCGCAGCGGGTTGTCCCGGTCGTCGGGGCGCGGCTCGGTGGCGAGTATGTACTGCACGGCCCGGCCGACGTAGGTGAAGTAGGTGGCCCGGTAGCGCCGCACGTCACTCAGGAACCCGGAGGCCGAGAACCGCCGCCGTACCGCCGCCCCGGCCCCGGCCACCAGCGCGGGCGCCCAGTCGGCGATCACGGCGTTGCCGTGGAACATCGGCATGCAGATGTAGTGCACGTCGTCGGCGCCGGTCCCGAACTGCCCGGCGAGCGAACGCCCGGCCGCCGCGAGCCGCCCCTGGGAGCAGAGCGCGGCCTTCGGAGCCCCGGTGGAGCCGGAGGTGAAGTAGAGCAGCATCCGGTCGGCGGGCGTGGCCCGGGAGGCGTCCGGGAACGCGCCGAGGTAAGGGGCGAGGAGGGCGCCGTACTCCGGTTCGTCGGTGACGAGGATCCGGACACCGGGCAGTTCGAGCCCGGCGAGCAGGGGCAGCTGGGCCCGCTCGGTGACCAGCACCGGGCACTCGGTGTGCAGGATGTCCCGCGCCAGTTCTGCCCCCCTGCGGGTCGGGTTGACCCCGGCCACGGCGGCCCGGGCGAGCGCGGCGGCCCCGAGCCAGAGCGGGAACTCCGGGGTGTTGTCGAGAAGGACCCCGACGTGGGGCACGGCGCCGTCAGGCAGCAGATCGCCGAACAGCGCCGCCCTGGCCGCGGCCCCGGCGGCCACCTCGTGGTGCGTCAGCACCTGCTCCTCGAACCACAGCCCGGGCCGATGGTCACCCCATCGCGCGGCCACTGCTTCAGCGATCGTGCGCCTGTCGGAGTCCATGACGAAGCAGCGTAACTGACACACCGTCAGATGTGCAGCGCCCCGTAAGGGGCGCGGGGCTGTACCTGTATGCGGCTCCCCACCGGCCCGCGCCGCCCCGCCCCCCGATCGCGGCACTCACGGAGCGAAACCGTCCGCCTGCGAGAAGATGAAATGCGCCGTGCCCATGAAGACCAGTGCGAACACGATGAACACCACGAAGAACGCCACCGTGCACCCGGTCCCCACGGCCAGCCTCCCCTGCGCCGGCGGCCGCGCCGTGGCCTTCTCCGGGTGCTCCGGCAGGTAGTGCACCGTGACGAAGTCACCCTCGACGACGGTGGACCGCCCGTTCGCCTCGTCGACGCGGACGGTCCGCCCCTCGGCCGTCGTGAACTCGTACACATGGTGCAGCGTGGTCCTCACGGCCGTGTCCCCGCCACCGCCGCTGGTCGTGGTGTACGACCGCAGACAGCGGGCCTCGGCGGTGCGCCCGTGACGCCACGCCCGGCTGATCTCGCTCGACCGCCCGAGCGTCCTGACCACCCCGAGGACACCGACGACGACGAAGATGCCGGGAATGAGGTAGAAGAACGCCTCCATCAGGCCCATGAGATTCCCCCGTTTCCGAACACCGGTCCGACTGACCGGCGTGCCGGGAACGTACCCCCGCGGCCCGCGGCGGGTCCTCAAGCGAAGCTCAGATCGATTCGGTGTTACCCAGCCGTCGAACGACCCGGGTCAGAACGTGACGTCCGAGCAGGCGTAGAACGCGTTGCCCGTGTCGGCGATCGTCCAGACCGCGAGGATCACGTGGTGACCGCTCAGCCCCGTCGGCAGGGTGCCGCTGTGGCTGAGGGTGGCCGGCGGACGCTGGCCGTTGTAGGGGACGGTGAGGAACGGCGTGGTGTCGAGGTCCGAACGGGCGAGGGCGTGGTTCTGGTTCCAGCCCTGCTTGGTGACGTAGTACGAGAAGTCGGTCGTGGCGTGCATCGCCGTGAACTGCCAGCGGAACGTGTACGTCTGGCCACCCGTCACCTTCGTCGTCGGCCAGGCGCCGCCCGACGGCGTGGTCGGCGAGCTGAGCTGGGCGAACCTGCTCAGCCCACCGTTGCAGATCTGGCCGTCAGCGGGTCCGGCCGCCGGGAAGCCCTTGGGGCCCTCGACGCTCTGCGGCTCGTACTGGATGTCGCCGCAGTCCGTCACCGTGCCGGACGCGCAGAGCCTCTGCCTGCTGATGGGGAGGTCGGTGTAGCCGTGCCCGCTGGCGCCGCCGGTGGAGAGCGCGAAGGCTCCGGCGGTCGCCACGCCGAGCACGACGGCCGACACCTTGGTCCGTTTACGCATGCTGCCGCTCCTGGAGAACGTGGGGGATGTCCACTGAGCCGTGCAGGTCTAGACCAAGTCCCAGATTATTGCCAGCACTTGAGCATGTCCATACCAAATGAGGGGTCCATCCCTTTCCCTGCTTCAGGCCTCACGGCTCACGGCTCACGGGACCGACGCGGTGTGCCCCGAACAGAACGCCACCGTCAGGTCCCGCACCAGCACCTTGCGCTCGTAGTCGTCGAGGTCGACGAGTCCGCGCATGGTCAGCCGGGTCACCGTGTCCTCGACCGAGTCCACGACCGAGGTGAGCATGGTGGCCCGCTGCTGCGCGTCGAGCGCCGCGATCCGGCGGCGGTGCATGGCCGCGGCGACCTCCGGCGCGTACTCCACCCGGACCGGCTGCACGGCGAACACCTCCAGGCCGATGCCCGCCGCGTCCGCCGTGACCAGCCGGGTCAGCGCGTCCGCCGCCGTCTCCACCGAGCCCCGGGCCGTGCCCGGCGGTTCCACCGGCACCCGTGCCAGCGCGGCCTCCACGCACTCGCGCAGATACGTCTCGTGGTCCTCGACGCCGAGCGCCGCCCGCGCGGTGTCCCGCACCCGCCACACCACCAGGACGACGACCCTGAGCGCGACCCCGTTGCCGTCCGCCGCCGGCATCTCCTCGCTGCGCCAGTGCCGCAGCCGGACGTCGACCCGGCGGCGCAGCACCAGCGGGTTGACCCAGAGCAGACCGGTGCGCCGCACCGTCCCCCGGTAGCGGCCGAACATGCCGAGCACCCAGGCCCGTCCGGTCGTCCCGCGCGCGAGCCCCGCGAAGCCGGTCAGGCCGAGCGCGCCGGCACCGGCGTACGCGGCCCACTGCGCCGGACCGAGCCCCGCGCCCCCGGACGCCGGCAGGCGCAGCGCGTGCGCCGCGAGCGACGGCAGCAGCCCCGCCCACCAGGAGGTGGCGAGCCCCCCGGCCACTCCGCCGAGCCCGGCGCACACGCCGGCCGCGCCGGGCAGCACCCGGGCCGGGCGCTCCACCAGGTCGGGATCGACGGCGGCGGCCGGCCGGGGCTTGGCCGGGAAGGGGCGGCGCAGCCGGGGCTGCTCGCCGGTGCCCTGGCGGCGGCCGACCACGGCGGGGCGCAGCGGCACCGACACCGGATCCGGGTCGTCACGGAACAGCAGATGGACGGGGATCTCGGTGGTGATCTCGTTCTGGATCAGCCGGGGAGCCGGGCGGGTCGGCGGCCCGCCGTCCAGGGGCCCGTCCGACTCAGGGGTGTGTGCGGTGGTCGTACTCATGCCTGCCTCCAGCCTCCGCGCCAGATGCTTCGGGTGGTCCTCGGGGAGTCGGGGAGTCGGGGTCGTCACGGGAACAGGCGGCGCCAGGTCTCCGGCCCCGGGTAGCCGTCGGCGGCGCCGCCGCGCCAGCCCTGGGCGCGCTGGAACGCCTCGACGGCCCTGCGGTCCGCCTCGCCCCAGGCGGGATGCGGGCCGTCGGGGTAGAAACGGCCGTAGCCCTTCCTGATCAGCTGCCTGCCGAGTTGGGTGATGTGGTCGTTGGCGCTGCCCGGGCGGAAGAAGCTCTTGCCGGGGTAGCCCGGGACCCCGTGCGAGGCGGGGGCGGGCGGGGCCGGGGTGGCGGGCTTGATGCTCCTGCCCTTGCCGCTGGCGAGGAGTTCCCAGGTACGCGGCCCCGGCATGCCGTCGGCGGCGGCGCCGGTCCAGCCCTGGGCCCGCTGGAAGGCCTGGGTGGCCCGCTGGTCGGAGGGGCCCCAGACCGGCCCCGGGCCCTTGCCGTAGTGGCTGCCGGCGCCCCGGGCGACCAGCAGTTGCCCCAGGAGGGTGACGTACTTGTTGTCGGCGCCGGGCCCGAAGTAGGCGGCCCCCGGGAAGGGCACCGACGTCTTCCCGGCCGGGGCGCCCGACGCGCTCGGGTCCGCGATCAGGCCCTTGTAGCGGTAGGGGACGTACTTGGCGGAGTTGGCCCAGTAGGCGTAGGGGGTGGACTGGCGGTGGACGTGCGGGGGTGTCTGCTCGTACGCCGCGTAGGAGGTGCGCGTGTAGTCCGTCCAGCCGCCGAAGATCACGACATGGGACCCTTTCTCGGGGTTGTCGGGGTTGTGGAAGAGCAGGATGTCGCCGGGCTGGAGCTCCTCCTTGGTGATCCTCGTGCCGAACTGGTCGAGGCTCCCGGTCCACTCGTTGCCGGCCAGCCCCCAGGCCATGGAGACATAGCCGGAGCAGTCCTGCCGGTACCCGTCGGTCCAGTAGCGGGACATGCTGTACGGCACCCGGGCGGCGACCCAGGTCTTGGCCCGGTTGATGATCTGTGTACGGGTGATGGGGGGTGTGGTGACCGGGCCCTGCACGGGCGTGCCGCCCGGTCCGTGCAGGGGGGACTTGGTGCCCTGCGGGGTCTCGGGTTCGGGGTCCGCGGGGGCGGCGGACCGGTGCGGGGCGGGCGGGGTGCTGTGGGCGGCGGCGCTCGGGGCGCTCGCGGCGAGGGCGGCGGACGCGGCGGCCGCCACGACCAGGACACTCCGGGCGGCCGGGTGCCCGCCGAAGCGGCCCGGCAGCGGGGAGGGACCGACTCGCCGCCAGTGGACGCAGCCGGGGCATTCGCAGTTGTCCGCGGGGTCGAATTCCTCGAATACCGGGGCCGGCATGCGATTCCCTTCACACTTCGGGCGGATATATCCGGAACTGTGCACGTTGATGAGTTTCCCAACCGTGGTCCCGGTGCGCATGCTGACGGTCCGAATGATGTACGGCAGGGGTGGGCCAAGGTCGCCCTGGTGGCCGATGTCAGGAGCACGGTTCGCGGTCGGGTAGAGTTCTCGGTGTCAGCAGGCGCCGCTAGCTCAGTTGGTTAGAGCAGCTGACTCTTAATCAGCGGGTCCGGGGTTCGAGTCCCTGGCGGCGCACCGACATCAGAAGGCCCTCCGCACAGCGGGGGGCCTTCTGGCGTACCTCCCGCCGGTGACACGAGGTCACTTCGACACCCTCTCCCACCTCTCGCCCCCTTATGTCAACAACCGACACGACCGGTCCACGCAATCCCCACATACTCCACAATGAACACGTATGACCGGTAAACACCGCGTTTCGCTCTTGCGATCATGCCGAGCACCGTAGAACCCTGGATGTCCAAAGTGCCGGTGGTTCGCGGCACTTGGGGGGTAGATAGCCGGTTGCCAGATCTGCGGGGTGAGGGGCCCCGGCCATGAATCGGTGCCGAGGGGGGCACCTGGCAACCGGAAGGTCACGGTCCGTGCCCCTTTCTGTGGGACGACTGTGCCCCGTCATGGACGCGCCCGGCAGGGTCGAGGGGGATCCGAGCGGGCGGTGGGACCGATGAACACGCGCTGACCTGCGTGTGGGGGGATGACTCATGACGTCGACGCCGATGGGCGCCCGGCAGGAACAGGAATACGACCCGTCACCGACCGCACAGCTCCGGCTGCCCGGGCACCGCACCTTTGCCGGCGCCCTGGGCCGCATCAAGAAGACCCTGCCCAGATACGACTACGAGCACTACAGCCGGCTCGCGGGCCCCCTCACCCAGCCCGACCCGAGCAGGCCGTACCGGGTGCGGTACCGCTCGCTGCTCTCCCAGGAACCGCACCGCGTCCGCGCCGCGCTGATGCTGGGCGCGGCCCCGCTGCTCTCACTCGTCCTGCTGACCTGGCTGCTGCGGCCCGAGCACTGGACCCAGCGGGACCACCCGGCGTACGGCTTCCTGCCGGCCCTCGACACCGTGATGCTGGTGTCGATCGGCCTGATCGAGTTCTTCCGCTGCCTGAACGTGCTGTCCAACGCGCACGCCACCCTGGTCGCCCGCGACCCGGTCCCGGTGGTCCCGGAGACCGGCACCCGGGTCGCCTTCCTCACCACGTACGTGCCCGGCAAGGAACCCCTCGGCATGGTCACCCGGACCCTTGAGGCGGCGGTCCGGCTGCGCCACCGCGGGCTGCTGCACGTCTGGCTGCTCGACGAGGGCGACGACGTGGAGGTGAAGGAGGTCTGCGCGCGCCTGGGCGTGCACCACTTCACCCGCAAGGGCGTCGAGCGGTGGAACCAGCCGCAGGGCCCGCACCGCGCCAGGACCAAGCACGGCAACTACAACGCCTGGCTGGAGGCGCACGGCGACGACTACGACTTCTTCGCCTCCGTCGACACCGACCACGTCCCGCTCCCCAACTACCTGGAGCGGATGCTGGGTTACTTCCGCGACCCGGACGTCGGCTTCGTCATCGGCCCGCAGGTCTACGGCAACTACGACACGTTCGTCACCAAGGCCGCCGAGTCCCAGCAGTTCCTCTTCCACGCCCTGATCCAGCGCGCCGGCAACCGCTACGGCGCCCCCATGTTCGTCGGCACCTCCAACGCCGTACGGATCCGGGCGATCCGGCAGATCGGCGGCCTGTACGACTCGATCACCGAGGACATGGCGACCGGCTTCGAGATGCACCGCGCCAAGAACCCGGCGACGGGGCGGAAATGGCGCTCGGTCTACACCCCGGACGTGCTCGCGGTCGGCGAGGGCCCGAACGCCTGGACCGACTTCTTCACGCAGCAGCTCCGCTGGTCCCGGGGCACGTACGAGACGATCCTCAAGCAGTACTGGAAGGGCCTGTTCAGCCTGGGTCCGGGCAGGCTCTTCAACTACACGATGATGATCATCTTCTACCCGATGTCGGCCCTCAACTGGATCCTGGCGGCGCTGAGCTGCGCGCTGTTCCTGGGCCTGGGCGCCTCGGGCGTGAACATCGACCCCGCCGTGTGGCTGATGCTCTACGGCAACGCCTCCGCGCTCCAGATCGGCCTCTACGTCTGGAACCGCCGGCACAACGTCTCCCCGCACGAGCCGGAGGGCTCCGGCGGGGTCGCCGGCATGGTGATGTCGGCCCTGTCCGCGCCCGTCTACGCCCGCTCGCTCATGGACGCGCTACTGCGCCGCAGAAGCAGGTTCGTGGTCACGCCGAAAGGCGAGTCGGCCAGCCCGGACACCGTCTTCGGGACGTTCCGCATCCACTGGTTCTTCATCCTGGTCTTCGGCGGCTCACTCGTCGCCGGCCTCCTCGACGGCCACGCACAGCCGGCGATGCTGACCTGGGCGTCGCTGGCACTGCTGATCACGGCGGCCCCGATCTGCGTCTGGCGGTACACCCTGCGCAGGGAACGCGCGGTGGCCGGCCCGAAGGACGCGGTGCCTGCGGGACACCTGGCCGCCGGGCACGCGCCGCGGCAGCGGCCGGCCTGGACGTCGCCCGCCGGCACCCCCGCGGACCAGACCCTGCGGATCGCGCTCGGCGGACTGGGGGGACCTGAGGAATGAACGACAGCGCCGGCCGCCGCCGGGCCCGTCGGCTCGCGATCAGTACGGTGGTCTTTCTCGCCCTGGCCGGGATGAACGGACCGTGGCTGTACCGCTTCGGGACCGAGCGATACCACCAGTACAAGATCGACAGACCGGAGTACAAGGCCGCGAACGGCCACTGGGACATCGTCGAGTTCCCGAAGGAGTACCGCCAGGACACCATCCACGCGGTGCTCCTGCACACCGGGAAGGTGCTGCTGGTCGCCGGCTCGGGCAACAACCAGGACAACTTCGACGCGAAGATCTACGACAGCCGGATCTGGGACCCGGTCAAGGGCACGGTCGAGAAGGTGCCCACCCCGGCCGACCTGTTCTGCACCGGGCACACCCAGCTCGCCAACGGCAACGTCCTGATCGCGGGCGGCACCAAGCGGTACGAGAAGCTCAAGGGCGACGTCAGGAAGGCCGGCGGCGTCATGATCCTCTACAACGAGAACCCGGACAAACCGATGACCCTGCCCCAGGGCACGCGGTTCACCGGCAGGCGGAACGGCAAGACGTTCGTCTCCGACGACCCGGTGCTGATCCCGCGCGCGACGAAGGTCTTCGACAAGGCCGGCAGGTACCTGCGCAACAACCCCGGTTACGCCCGGGTCGTCGTCGAGGCGCCCGAGCAGGGCACGAAGTACGAGACCGGCACCGAGGACAACTACCGCGTCCGGGGCCTCACCGGCGCCGACGCCCGCAACACGTACGGCATCGCCAACAAACTCGGCCTCGACAAGCGGGACTTCGAAGGCATCAAGAACGCCTACGAATTCGATCCGGTCGCCGAGAAGTACATCAAGGTCGACCCGATGAACGAGGCACGCTGGTATCCGACGCTCACCACGCTGTCGGACGGCAAGGTGCTGAGCGTCTCGGGGCTCGACGACATCGGGCAGCTGGTGCCGGGCAAGAACGAGGTCTTCGACCCGAGGACGAGGACCTGGACGTACACCAGGTACAAGCGCCAGTTCCCGACCTACCCCGCGCTGTTCCTGCTGCAGAACGGCAAGCTCTTCTACTCGGGCTCCAACGCCGGTTACGGCCCGGACGACGTGGGGCGCGACCCCGGGATCTGGGACGTCGGCACCAACCGGTTCACCAAGCTGTCCGGGCTCAGCGATCCGGACATGCTGGAGACGTCCGGGACCGTGCTGCTGCCTCCGGCACAGGACGAGAGGTACCTGGTGGTCGGGGGCGGCGGGGTCGGCGAGTCCAGGCTGTCGACCGCGAGGACCCGGCTCATCGATCTGAAGGACGCCGACCCGAGGTTCCGTGACGGCCCCTCGCTGTCGAAGGGAACGCGGTATCCGCAGATCTCGGTGCTGCCGGACGACAGCGTGCTGGTGTCGGGCGGGTCCGAGGACTACCGGGGGCGCGGCGCCTCCGACATCAGGCAGGCCCGGCTCTATGACCCGGCGACGAACTCGTTCCGGCGGGTCGCCGATCCGCTGGTGGGCCGCGACTACCACTCCGGGTCGATCCTGCTGCCCGACGGGCGGGTCATGTTCTTCGGGTCCAACCCGCTGTTCGCGGACAAGTCGAACACCAGGCCGGGGGTCTTCGAGCAGCGGATCGAGATCTACACGCCGCCGTATCTGTACCGGGGCTCCCGGCCGTCGCTGAGCGGGGGGCCGCGGACCATCGCCCGGGGCGGGTCGGGGACGTTCACGTCACCGCACGCGTCGGCCGTCAGGAAGGTGCGGCTGATCCGGCCGAGCGCGACCACGCATGTGACGGATGTGGACCAGCGCAGCGTCGCGCTGGACTTCAGGACGTCGGGGAACAAGGTCACCGTGACGGTGCCGGGGAACCGGAATCTGGTGCCGTCGGGGTGGTACATGCTGTTCGTGGACGACGGTCGGGGGACGCCCAGCAAGGCGCGGTGGGTGAAGGTGCCGTAGCGCTCCGGCGGCACCCGCTCAGCCGAACAGCGCGGAGCCGAGCGGGTGCCGCCGGTCGAAGCCGGGGAGGATCAGGAAGGTCGCGCTGGCAGTTGCGGTGGTGAAGGACAGCAGCGCGTCGGAGTTGTCCATGTTGGTGAGGGTGGCGGTGAAGGTCCGCAGGTCGTTCTGAAAGCTGATGAACAGCAGGCCGGGGGCGGGCTGGTCGGTGGCGTAGGAGCGGCGGAGCATGAGCCCGACCCCGACCGCGGTGGCGTGCGCCCTGCGCACATGGGCGTCCGCGGGGACGAGATAGCGCCCGTCCGGTGTCTTGGCCCCGAGTTCCGGGCCGTCGGCGGCGGAGCCGCCGGAGAGCGGGACGCCGCTGGCCCGGCGCCGCCCGAACACCGCTTCCTGCTCGGCCACGGACAGGGCGGCGAACCGCGGCAGGTCGAGTTCCATGCGCCGCAGTACGGCGAGGGTGCCGCCGGCGACCGCGGGGGGCCCGGTCAGCCACAGATCGCGTTGCTGTTCGGCGGTCGTGTGCGGGCCCACGATGCCGTCGATGAACCCGAGCGGGTTGCGTGGCGCGGTACGGCCGTCCCCGAGGGGCACGTTCGCACCGCGGCGCGCGGACTGGCGCCAGCGTTCACGGATCCGGTCACCGGCCTGGTCCAGCAGCGCGGCGGCGACGACCGGCAGGAGCAGCGCGTCCCCGGCGCAGATCTGTATCAGCAGGTCGCCGCCGCGCGCGTGCGGGGCGATCCGCTCCCGGGAGAACCGCGGGAGGTCGGCCGCCCCGGGCAGCGAGGCACCGGCCGCGCGCACCAGCCGGGGGCCCACGCCGACGGTCACGGTGAGGTCGCCCGGCGGCAGGCCCAGCAGCCGCGGGTCGGTCCCCGCGGTGAGGGCGCGGACGGCGTGGCCGAGTTCGGCCAGCAACGGGCCGGGAGCCACGGAGGCACCGAGGTCGGCCACCACGGCGAGCAGGTTGGGCTGGGCCGGCTGGGGAAGCGTGATGCCCGCCTGATGGCGGCCCGTCGCCGGAACCGGCACCGGGGTGCCCGCCGGGGCGGCGGCGGCCACCCCGCCCGGCCGGGCGGAGTCCGATGTGCATCCGGCGGCCAGGCCGGCGGCCATCACGACGCCGGTGACGTCGAGGAACGTGCGGCGTGACGGATGGTCATCGGCTCGGGGCATGATGTGCAGAGTGCCACAACCGGATCGTGCCTGTCGGTCAACTTCGCTATTCGCGGGTGGAATCGGTGGGCCATGCACCAGACTGGGATCATGCCTCGATTAGCTCTTCGTGTGTTGGCCGCCGTGGTGGGCACGCTGACGCTTGTGGCCGGATGCGGCGGGGGTGACGGCGGAGCGGGCCAGGGCCGGCGTCCGGCCGGTGTGCATGTCACGATCCGGGTGCCCGGCGACGCCCCGACGATCTCGGCCGCGGTGTCGCTGGCCCGGCCCGGTGACCTGGTACTGGTCTCTCCCGGCGTGTACCACGAGTCGGTGCGGATCGACACGGCTCGTGTCACCCTTCGCGGCGCGTCCCGGGACAAGGTCGTCATCGACGGGCGGTTGCGGCAGCCGAACGGTGTCGTCGTCGCGGCACCCGGGGTGGCCGTGGAGAACCTGACCGTGCGCAACAACACGCAGAACGGGGTGCTGGTCACCGGTTCGGCGAAGGCGGCCGCCGGACTGCCGGGACAGAGCGGCGGCTACGACACCGGCGACGAGCCCGTGACCTTCCTGAAGTCGTTCCTGGTCTCGTACGTGACCGCGACCCGCAACGGTCTGTACGGGATCTACGCGTTCTCCGCGCAGAACGGTGTCATCGAGCACTCGTACGCGTCGGGCGGGGCCGACTCGGGGATCTACGTCGGGCAGTGCAAGCCGTGCCGGATCGTGGTGCGGGACAACGTCGCCGAACTCAACGCGGTCGGTTACGAAGGCACCAACGCCGGCGGAGACATGTACGTGGTCGGCAACCGCCTGGTCGGCAACCGGGTCGGCCTGACCACCGACTCCGACCACCAGGAGAAGCTGCTTCCGCAGCGGGGCGCCGTCGTCGCGGGCAACCTGATCGCCGCCAACCAGCAGTCGGCCACCCCGGAGCAGGCCGACGGCGGATGGGGCACCGGCATCGGCATCGACGGCGGCAGCGACAACCGGTTCGTCCGCAACCGCGTCACCGGCAACAGCAACGCCGGCCTGGTGATCACCGCGACCGCCGACCTGCCTCCGGACGGCAACCAGATCGTGGAGAACACGTTCACCGGCAACGGCGTCGACGTCGGCTGGACGTTCCCCACCGCGACCCGGGGCCGGGGCAACTGCCTGCGCGGCAACGCTCTGCGGACCACGGTGCCCGCCCGGCTCACGACGACCGCGTCCTGCCCGACCGCGTCCGGGTCGCTCTCACCGGCCGGCCGTTGGACGATGCCGACGGCACCCGGTGGCATCCCGTTCACCGAGGTCGCGGCGCCCGGTCCACAGCCGCAGTTCCCCGGCGCCCGCACCACGGGAGCCACCGCCGTCCCGGCCGTTCCGGCCCTGCCGGATCCGGCGGGCGTCCCCCTGCCGCCGGCGTCCCTGCTCGCCGCGAACGCGCGGGTGCGGACGTCCTGAGCAGCGGCTACCGCGTCGGGGTGACTCCGGGTACCGGCTTCACGGGAACGTACGTGTGGGTGTCGAAATCGATGACCACCGGCTGTGGCTCGGAACCCACGCTGACGCGGACCCGGTACATGGTGCCGTCCGAGCCGACCCAGTAGCGCACGCTGCCCGCCGTACCGGCGCGTTCGCGGGAGGACGGCCCGGTCATGACGTCCACCCGGTGCCCGTCCACCTCGTCCCGGCCCCACCAGGCGGCGCCGTTCTGCGGCAGCAGCTGGGCGTTGTCCGGCCGGTCGCTGCCGAGACCGAGCGCGATGGTCAGCGAACTGTCCAGCGAGCTGCCCGACGACTGCAGCGGACGGCCGTACCAGCCGGCGGAGGGCGGCGAGGCGGGTGCGTGCGCCGGGGCGTTCGCCATCGGGTGGAAGAACACCGAGGCGGCCGTCCACTCGATCAGCCCGTCGCTGGAGGTGCCGCGTCCGCTGCCGTGCACCACGCCGTAACCGAGCTTGCCCCGGTAGTCGACGGACCCGGTGACGGTCAGCCCGCCGGCGGTGCCCGGCACCGTGATCGTCACGGCGCGGCCGTGCGCCTCGTAGTTGCGGAACCGTGTGATCGCCAGCTGGTTCGCCTCGTCCGGCGTCAGTGCGCGCGGACCGCCGGGGCCGGAGCCGCCGGCGGTGAGCAGCAGTGCGGCCACCACGACGGCCGCGGCGCCGGCCACCGCGCCGATGACGGCCGCCGCCCGGCGTGGCCGCGGCCATCGGCGCCGGTCAGCCGCACGCCCCGGTAGAGGTTGCTTGCCTGTCGCACTGCGCACCCGGCTCGACGCTGACACTCTTCCGATCCGTCCTCTCTGTCACCAGTCACCACCCCGTTCGGCCGCCGTGCGGTCGCGGCGCCGCCGAGACGTGATCTGCCCGACCGCGCCATCCGGGCCGCGGTCGGGCAGATCACTGTCGTTCCGTTCGTTCAGTGCTTCTGGGCGCGACGCTTCCGGCTCAGGAACGCGACGACCACGCCCGCACCCACCAGCAGGCCGGTGAGGGCGAGCATCCCCGGCAGCCCGGTCATACCGGTGTGCGCCAGCGAACCCGTGCTGCCCCCGGCCGGGGCCGGGTTGTTGGCGGGCGGCTTGGGTGACGGCGGCGCGGAGGCCGGCGGCGAGGTCGGCGCCGGGCTCGGAGTCGGCGTCGGACTCGGGGTCGCCTTCGGGACGTACACCCCGGCGTCGATGGTGTGATCGACCCCGCCGGGCTTGTCGGGTGCCGTGACGGGCGCGTAGCCGTTGCACAGCCGGCCGGTGGTCGGCGGGGTCACATTGGAGTCGTGCGCCCGGTCGGCGCCGGCTCGCGGGAGCGTGAACCTCAGCTTGCTCGCCGGGGGCTGTTCGGGCACCTTGCTGGTGTCCGCGGTGCACACGTCGAACTGCACCGTGTACTTCGCGCCCGGCGTGAGCTGGTACGCGGCGCCGACACCACCGAAGTAGTACTCGCCGGCGGCATCGGTTTTGGTCGTGGCGACCTGTTTGCCGTCCGCGTCCAGCAGGTTGACCGTCGCCCCCGGCAGCAGCACGTGCCCCGGGTCCTGGATCCCGTTGTGGTCGCCGTCGAACCAGACGACGTTGCCGATCTGGACCGGCGCGTTCGCCGCCGCGTACGCGATGTCACCGAGCCCGCCGGCCTTGCCGAACCCGCCGCCTTGTTCCTGGCTGACGAACTGGAACCCGTTGTGGGTCGGGTCGTTGCCCGGGCCCTGACCGGTCGTGATGTCGTGGTACCCGGTACCTGAGGTCGCGACGTTGACGACCGGGTCGAACTCGGTGCTGACGACCCACTGCTGCCGCGGGATGTAGGCCACCGACCCCAGCGCGGTCTCCTGGTGCGCGTTGGCGTAGAAGTCGCCCGGGAAGTACTCGACGACATCGGCGGCCTGGCCGCCGTTGTTGGCGGAGGTCGCGTGGTTGGGGCAGCTCCCGGTGCCTTCCCACTGGTATTCCCCGGTGGAAGTGGCGCAGACCATGGTGATGTCACCACCGGACATGCCGGTTTCCGCCGTGGGGACCCCCGGGCGGGGGTCCAGCCCTCCCCAGCTGAGCACGTCCATGAACCGGTCGCGGAAACCCAGGATCATCGAGCCGTCGCGGCCGAAGGCGAGGGAGGCCAGCTCCGGCTGCGGATCGATGAAGTTGTTGCTGTCGGGGGCCATCCTCCGTTCGTCCCACGTGGCCAGGCTGGTGTTCCACGGGTTCCAGTGGGTGGCCTTGTCGCCGGAACCGAAGACGCTGCCACGCTTCTCGGTGAGCTCGTGGGTCAGCACCGTGGTGAACCGCTTGCCGTCATAGGTGTAGACGACGGCTTTCAGGTCCGCGCGCTGCTGCGTGCTCTCCGCGCTGCACACGCCGCCGACGTACAGGGTGTTGTCGTGGACGGAGAGACCGAACGGCCGCCAGTCGCCGGAACTCGCGCACCCCGGGTCCGGGATCCGCGCCACCGACTTGGGCAGCGCGGCGGTGGCCCCGGTGGCGTCGAAGCTCACCAGGCTGCGGGTCAGCAGGTTCACCGCGTACAGCGTGGAGCCGTCCTCCGACAGGGCCAGACCGCCGATGCTCTCCTTGCCCGGTGCGTCGGTGAACCCCGGGTCCTTGATCATGTCGGCGGTGTCGTGCGGTGTCACCGCGGCGGCCGGCACCCGCGCGAACAGCTTCGGCGCACCCGAGCCGTTGACCGGCACCGTGTAGATCGCGCCGGCGCCCTTCGGCCCGTAGGGGGCGTACCGGCGGGCGAACGCGCTCTGGAACAGCCGGGTCCGGTACTTGTCGTACGCCAGCCCGAACGTCGTGCCCACCTGGTTCTGCGTGGCCAGCGTGGCCGGGCACGCCACATCGGTGGGACACGTGCCCCGGGTCTCCGTCCCGAACGCCACCAGGGCCCGGGTGTCGGTTCCGCCTGCGCCGTTCTGGACCGGTACGAAGTACCGGGAGTCCGGCAGCGTGTAGTCGGCCGGGTCCCACACCCCTGTCACCACCGAGGCGTTCTTTCCGTCCGACACGTCCACGAACGACGTGAAGCTGTCGAAGTGGTTGTCCGCCGTCGACGCGGGCGCCGCCCGCAGATGGCCGCTGTAGGGTGCCGGGACGCTGACGTCGACGCGGTACCGGCCGCCGCTCAGCTCCGTCGACCCCGACACCACGACCTTCCCGGTGGCATCCGTGACGCCGGTGACGTCGTGCCCGGCGGGGTCGGAGATCTTCACCTTCATGCCCCGCTGCGGCACGTCCATCGTCGCGTTGATCACGCCGGTGCCGAAGAAGTCGCGCAGCACCTGGACCGTGAGCGTGCCGTCGGCGGCCGAAGCGGTGGCCGGTCCGGCCGCCGCCCCGATGGCGCCGCCCGCCAGCAGAAGAACTGACAACCCGATGCGCGCCGGCGGCTCCAGAAGCCTCCAGGATAACCGGCGCGGATCTCTGCCGACCCGGTTCATGGCATCACACTCCATACTTCTCGTCGTGAGAACGAAGGGGCCGCTTCTCACCGCACGTCACGGAAAACAAAAAGGGCCCACTGCCGCGGCATGGACCGATTGTGATGATCGTCTGATGATATTGTGGGTGAACTGTAAGCATCGCGGAACAGGAAAAGCGAACACGCGTTCCCGCAGCTCAATCACGGTGTCTTCACCCCACCACCGACCTCACCGATCGCCATTGCGAGCAGCGCGCGACATCCTATCCGCTTGAGTCTCGCGGTCACCACCAGAATCCGGGGCATCCATCGGATCAGCGAAAATGTCCGAACACCCGGAGAATGATGACCGAAATGAAGTGCGACAGTGCAATGCACGGACGCAGGCACGAGATCGAATGCCTCTCGAATACGGCCTAGCTATCCGATCCCTGCGCCAATTTCAAGGCGTAAGCCGGCCACCAGTCGCCTGCCCGGGGGCCGCCCTTGCAGGTGCCGTCCGACTCCCCCGGGCGCTTGACCCACAGGTAGGCGTCCACCAGCGGGTCGGCCGTCTTAGTCGTCGGCGTCTCTCCCAGGGCCCGGCCCGGCGGGTTGCACCACCGCTGGTCCGGGGCGCCGCCCGCGTACGGGCCGTTGCCGTTTCTGCTGGTGTCGATGACGAAGTGCTTGTCGCCGACCTTCCGCGAGAGCTGCTTGCCGTAGGTGACGGAGTCCTGGGTGGAGTAGAAGTTGGAGACGTTGACCGCGAAGCCGTCGGCCTGGCCGACGCCTGCCTGCTGAAGGGGCTGGTAGATCTGGTCGGGGTGGCCCCAGCCGGCGTTGCCCGCGTCCAGGTAGACCCTGGTGTTCTTCAGGGACTTGAGCCTGGTGATCGCGCCGCGCAGCAAGTCGTAGCGTTCCTCGGCGAACCGGGCGGGGGTGCAGCCGTCGACGAGGTGCAGTACTGCGTCCGGTTCCAGGACGATCGTGGCGGGGCGGTCCTGGACGCCGTTCGCGACCCCGTCGATCCACGCCCGGTACGCGTCGCCGTCGGCGGCGCCGCCCTGGCTGTACTGGCCGCAGTCGCGGTGCGGGAGGTTGTAAAGGACAAGGAGGGCGGTGCGGTCGGACTTCTGGGCGGCCTCGGTGAAGCCGCGCGCCTCCTGTTCCGGGTTCTCCGGGCCGATCCACTCGCCGGTCGGCTGTGCCGCTATCTTGCGGATCTGCTCGGCGTCGCCGTCCTTGCCGGCCGTCGCGTAGGCCTTCACCTGGCGGGCCGCGTTGGAGTCCGGGTTCACCCAGAACGGGTCCGCCTCCTTGGGCTGTTGGGTGATCGCCGTCTGCCGGCCCACGGCCGGATCGGGCCCGCCCGAGCCGCCGCCCGAGGAGCAGCCGGCGAGCAGCAGCGCCGCCCCCAGTGCCCCGGCCCGGACCGCCGCGCGAGCCCCCCTGCTGTCGTACATCCAATTCCCCCCTGGGTGCACTCGGCCAGGGCCCAATCGTGACATACCCACCGCACTCGGCACGAGATCGCCCAACTCCTGTCGGTGAGCTGTTACGGCCCCTGGTACGGGCGAACGCCGGGTCACTCCCGCGGCCCGAGCGCGCGTGGCCGAGGACCGGCCCGGTCGGCGGTCTCAGGGGAGCGGGCCGTCGACCGGGCGACAGGTGGGTGGGTCCGGTGCGGCCGCCCTATGCGGCGGTGCCGGTGAGGTACGCCGAGACGACCACGTTCGCCGTGTAGCTGTGGGTCGTCCGGTCGAAGGTGCCGCCGCAGGTGATCAGGCGGAGCTCGGCACGGCCCGACTCCCGGGTCCCGTAGGCCTGTCGCGCGTCGAAGTGGTCGCGGGGCAGCACCCGGACGTCGTCGACGGTGAACTCGGCGACCGTGTTGTCGGCGCGGACCACGCGGATCGTCTCGCCGGGGCGCATCGTGCTGATCTTGTAGAAGACGGCGGGCCGGGTCTCGGTGTCGACGTGCCCGACCAGGACCGCGGTGCCGGCCGCGCCGGGGCGGGTCCCGGAGCCGTACCAGCCGACCACGCCGGGCTGGTCGAAGGGGGGCGGGTCGATCCCGCCGTACCGGTCGAGACCGCGGGCCACCACGGGGGCCTGCACGCCCAGTTCCGGTATGTCGACGCGCTCGGGCACGGCCGAGGTCAACGGCTTGGCGGCGGGCGGGAGTTCGGGGTCGGACGGGGGGCGGCCGACGGCGGCCACGTCACCCGTGGTGGGGCCCGTCATCCCGTCGGGTATCTCGGTGACCCCACGGCCCCACAGCCACAGCCCGAGCAGCAGGACCGCCCAGGCCACCCCGGTCAGCAGCCGTCCGGTGCCGGGGGAACGTTCGGTGTCGTCGGACATCGTGCTCCCGTCCTCAGCGCGAGCCGCGGCCGCGGCGGACGCTCAGCAGCCCGACGGCGGCCGCGGCGAAGGCGGCGAGGAGCAGCCCGGTCACCGCCTGCGCGGTGTCCGGACCGGCCGGGCGGGACTCCGCCGAGGCGAGCGGCGCGGTGCCTCCGCCGCCCGCGTGCACGGGCGCGACCGGCGAGGCGGGCACCGCACCGGGCACGTCCTGCTTGAGCGACTGCGGCAGTTGCGCCGACGACGGTACGACGCTGACGCTGCCGGTGACGGCGGAGCCGGCGCAGCTGACGTGCACGGTGTAGGTGCCGGCGCCGATCGTGGAGCGGACCTGGGCCTGGCCGGTCAGGGCGCCGCCGGTGCCGCCGAGCCGGGCGTCCGAGACGAAGGCCGTCGAGGCGGCGGTGCCGGTCGTACCGGAGCAGCCGCTGACCCGTAGCGCCACGACGGACCCGGCGGGCGGGGAAGCCGGGGTCACGGTGACCCCCTGGCCGTCCGCCGCGTGGGCGGCTGTCGGGGCGAGTCCGGCGGCGCAGGCCAGGAGTCCGGTACAGAAAGTCAGGCGAAGTGAGCCCATCGTGAACCTCCAGATATCTGGAGGCTCCCCCGCACCGGGCGCCCCCGCATCCTCGGGGGGCGCCTTGTTGCTCCGTACGGGTGGTGACAGGTTTGGTGGCCGCCGGTCGCGGGCGGCTCAGACCAGGTCGACGAGGTCCGCGATCGACTCGACGACCTCGGAGGGCCGGAAGGGGTAGCGGTCGACGTCCTCCGGCTGGGTGACGCCGGAGAGCACCAGGAAGGTGCGCATGCCGGCCTCCAGGCCCGCGAGGACGTCGGTGTCCATCCGGTCGCCGATCATCGCGGAGGTCTCCGAGTGGGCGCCGATCGCGTTGAGGCCCGCCCGCATCATCAGCGGGTTGGGCTTGCCGACGAAGTAGGGCTTCTTGCCGGTCGCAGCGGTGATCAGCGCGGCGACCGAGCCGGTGGCGGGCAGGTCGCCCTCGGTGGACGGGCCGACGTTGTCGGGGTTGGTGGCGATGAACCGGGCGCCGTCGTTGATCAGCCGTACCGCCTTGGTCAGCGCCTCGAAGGAGTAGGTGCGGGTCTCGCCGAGGATGACGAAGTCGGGCTCGTGGTCGGTGAGGATGTACCCGATGTCGTGCAGCGCGGTGGTCAGGCCGGCCTCGCCGATGACGTAGGCGCTGCCGCCGGGCCGCTGGTCGTCCAGGAACTGGGCGGTGGCCAGCGCCGACGTCCAGATGTTGTCCACCGGCACGTCGAGCCCCATCCGGCGCAGCCGTGCGTGCAGGTCACGGGCGGTGTAGATGGAGTTGTTGGTGAGCACCAGGAAGGGCCGTCCGGACTCCCGCAGCTTCTTCAGGAAGGCGTCCGCCCCGGGGATCGGGACCCCTTCGTGGATGAGGACCCCGTCCATGTCGGTGAGCCACGACTCGATGGGCTTGCGCTCTGCCATGTGGTGCGTCTCCTGGCGTGCGGATGGCGTAGGTGCGGGACATACGTGAGCTGGGGCGCCGGAACCACGGCGTACCGACGCCCCCAGCCTAGACACACACCGGATCACCCGGGAATGCCCGGTTCACCTGCCGGTCAGCTCCCGGTCGCGGACTTCCAGGCCTCGACGTACGACGTCAGGTTCTTCTCGATGCCGTTCCAGTCCGGCGTGAACACGTCGACGCCGTCCATCAGCCCGGCCAGCGCGGTCGCGTTGGCGTCGGTGGCCTTGACGTCGGTACGGGCGCTGAAGCCGCCGCCGATCGAGCTGGCCTCCTCCTGCTGCCTGCGCGCGAGCATGAAGTCGAGGAGCTTCCTGCCGTTCTCGCTGTGCGGGGCGCCGGTGAGCAGGCCGGCCGCGTAGGGCAGCGCGAACGTGGTCGGCTTGCCGCCCTCGGCCGCCGGGAACCAGATGCCCAGGTTGGGCATGGTCTTGGACTGGGCGTAGTTCATCTGGACGTCGCCGTTGGCGACCAGCAGTTCGCCCTTGTCGACCTTGGGGGCGAGCTTGCCGGTGGAGGCGGACGGGCCGACGTTGTTGGCCTGCAGCTTGCCGAGGTACTCCAGTGCCTGCTTCTGGCCGCCGAAGTCGTGGATCGCCTTGATCAGCACGGCGGTTCCGTCACCGGCGACACCGGGCGTGGAGTACTGCAGCTTGTTCTTGTACCTGCCGTCGAGCAGTTCCTGCCAGGTCGTCGGCGCCTGCTTCAGCTCCTTCTTGTCGTAGACGAAGCCGAAGTAGTTGTCGACGACGGAGGTCCAGGTGCCGCCGGCGGCCTTGTCGGCGGCTGCGACCTGCGCCGATCCCGCGGGGCGGTACTTCTGCAGCAGCCCCTTGCTGTCGGCCTGCTGGACGAACGGCGGGAGCGTGACCAGCACATCGGCCTGCGGGTTGCTCTTCTCCCGCAGGGCGCGCTGCACCACCTCACCGGAACCGCCCTCGACATAGTTGACCTTGATGCCGGTCTGCCTGGTGAAGTCGGCGAACACCTTGTCGTACCAGCCGTCGTTGTTCTCGCCCTTGAGGCCGTCGGCGCTGTAGACGGTGACGGCCTTCTCGTCGGCGGCGGCCGAGGAGCCGCCGCAGGCGGAGAGCAGCGGGGTGGCGAGGAGGGAGACCACTACGGCGATCTTGAGCGTGTTTCTGGGCATGGCGAGGCGAACTCCTTGCGTGACGGGGGACATCGGGATCAGCGGTAAGAGGCCTTGTTACGGACACGGGAGACGGCGGACAGGACGATCAGGGTCGCCGCCATGAGGACGACCGCGAGGGCGGAGCCGGCGAACAGGGCGCCGCGGTCGGTGGCCGAGTAGATCAGGACCGGAAGCGGGGTCCAGTCGGGCGGATAGAGCATCATCGTGGCGCTCAGCTCGCCCATGGAGAGGGCGAAGCAGAGCCCCGCGGCGGCGGTGAGCGAGGGCAGCAGCAGCGGCAGCCGGACCCGCCAGAGCACATACGCCGGCCGGGCGCCGAGGGAGGCGGCGGCCTGCTCGTAGGCGGGGTCGAGGCGGGTGATCGCGGCCGACACGGACTGGTGGGCGAAGGACGTCACCAGCACGGTGTGCGCGAGGATCACGATCCACCGGGTGCCGTTGAGCAGCATCGGCGGCTTGGAGAAGGCCACCAGCAGCGACAGGCCGACCACGACCGACGGCACGGCGAGTGGCAGCACGAACAGGGCGTCGACGATCCGCCGGTGGCGCTCCTTCAACCGGGCGGCGGCGAGCGCGGCCCAGGTGCCGACGGCCAGCGCGAGCAGACTCGCGGTGACGGCGGTGACGAGGCTGGTGGTGAGGGCATCGAGGGCGTCGCCGCGGGTGGCGGACCGGAAGTTGGCCACCGTCATCCCCGAGGGCAGCGCACCGGACCAGTGGGTGGCGAAGGAGGCGCCGAGGACGACGAGGAGGGGCAGGGCGAAGAGCGGCAGGAACAGGACGCCGAACACCGCCCACACCGCCCACCTGGCCCCGCGACTATGCACCAGCACGACGGCTCACCAACCGGTAGAGGCCGTAGAGGCCCACGGAGATCAGGACGTTGACGACGGCGACGACGCAGGCGCCCGGGTAGTCGGACTCCAGGATCGCCTTGCTGTAGACGAGCATCGGCAGGGTGGTCACGCCCTTGGCGCCGGTGAAGAGCACGATCCCGAACTCGTTCAGGCAGAGCACCAGCACCAGACTCCCGCCGGCCGCGAGCGCGGGCAGCGCCTCGGGCAGGATCACCCGGGCGACGATCCGCGGCGCCCGCGCCCCGAGGCTCGACGCCGCCTCGATCTGCGCGGTGTCCACCTGCGAGAACGCGGCGAGCAGCGGCCGCATCACGAACGGCGTGAAGTAGGTGACCTCGGCGAGCAGCACCCCCCAGGGCGTGGCCAGGAACGGGAACGACCCGATGATCCCGGTCGTGCCGTAGAGGAAGAGCAGGGCGAGGGTGATGAGGAAGGACGGGAAGGAGAGATAGACGTCGGCGAACCGGGCGACGGCCCGCGCCCCGGGGAACGGGACGAAGGCGATGACGAGGGCGAGGAGGAACCCGAGGACCAGGCACCCGAGCGTCGAGGCGAGGGCGATCCAGACGGTGGTCCCGAGAGCGTCGCGGAACGACGCGGAGGCGAAGACGCCGGCGTAGGCCCGGAAGGAGGTGCCTCCGGTGTCGGGGTGCAGGGACTGCTGGACGACGAGGCCGAGCGGATACAGGAAGAAGAGACCGAGAAGTGCGACGGGCGGCACCGCGGCCCACCGGTAGCGGCGCGGGGCGGTGGCCGACGCGCGGCCGGCGCCGCGTGGGCGCGACCGGCCGCCACCGGCCCGCGGCCGGCAGACGGCCTCAGCCACGGCTCACCCCCGCGGGCAGCAGCACCGCGTCCTCCGGCGCGAAGTGCAGCGCCACGTCGTCCCCGAACCCCGGCGGGTCCCTCAGCTCGCGCAGATCCGCCATCACCACCTGGCCGCCCACCGCCACGTACAGCCGATGCGTGGCCCCCCGCCACTGCACCTCGGTCACGGTCCCGACCAGCCTGTTCGGCCCCTCGCCGAGTCCCACCGCATGCGGCCGCACGCACAGCGTCGCCCGCGCCCCCGCGGCGACCCCCGCCGTGTCGACCTTCACCGGCACCCCCGCGAAGTCGACGCCCCCGCTCCCCACGGTCACCGGCAGCAGGTTCGCCCCGCCCACGAAGGACGCCGTGAACTCGTCGGCGGGCGCGCGGTAGAGCTCTGCCGGCGTCCCGCAGGCCCGCAGCCGTGCCCTGTCCATCACCGCGATCCGGTCGGCCAGCGTCAGCGCCTCGACCTGGTCATGAGTGACGTAGAGAATCGACACGTCCGGCAACTCACGGTGCAGCCTGGCCAGTTCCGCGAGCATCCCGGACCGCAGCCGCGCGTCGAGCGCGGACAGCGGCTCGTCGAGGAGCAGCACCCCGGGCCGGATGGCCAACGCCCGTGCGATGGCGACCCGTTGCTGCTGTCCGCCGGACAGCTCCCGCGGATGGCGGCGCGCGTACGCCGTCATCCCGGTCATCTCCAGTGCCTCGGCGACCCGTTGCCGGACCTCTGCCCTGGCCGTCCTGCGCGCCCGCAGCCCGAAGGCGACGTTGTCGGCGACCCGCAGGTGCGGGAAGAGCGCGTACTGCTGCACCACCATCCCGATCCCCCGCCGGTACGGCGGCAGGTCGGTCACATCCCGCTCGCCCAGGAACACCCGCCCGGAGACGGGCCGTACGAACCCGGCGACCGCCCGCAGCGCGGTGGTCTTCCCGGAGCCGGACGGCCCGAGCAGGGCCATCACCTCGCCGGGCTCGACGGTGAGGTCGAGGGAGTCGAGGACGACGTTCCCGCCGTAGGCGACGCTCACCGAGTCGAAGCGGATTCCGCTGCTCATGCGAGCACTCCCGGCAACTGGGCCACGGACTCCAGCACCCGGCTCGCCCCGGCCGCCCGCAGCGCGTCCGCGTCGTGGGCGCCGGTGCGGACGCCGGCGACCAGCCCCGCCCCCGCGCGCACCCCGCTGAGCATGTCGTACGAGGTGTCGCCGACGACGGCGATCTGCCCGACCCCGTCGGCGGCCCGGGTCCGCAGGAACGCCGTGAGGACCATGTCGGGGTAGGGACGCCCGCGGCCCCCGGCGTCGGCGGGGCACAGGGTGAGCGGCACCAGGTCCTGCCAGCCGAGGGCGGCGAGGATCGCGTCCTGGGTGGCGCGGGCGAATCCGGTGGTGAGGACCACCGTACGGCCCTGCCCCCGCAGTTCCTCGATGGTCTCGCGCGCCCCGGGCAGCGCCTCGACCCTGCCCCCGTCGACGAGTTCGGCGTACGCCGCCTCGAAGGCCCTGTTGGCCTCCTGGGCCGCGGCCTCCTGCCCGAACAGGTGCCGGAAGACGGAGATCTTGGACTCGCCCATGGTGGCGCGGACGTAGCCGATCATCCGTTCGGGGTCGGCGCCCAGGTGGCGGGCGGCCGCGGTGAACGCCTGCTCGACGAGCCCGTCGTCGGCGACGGTCGTACCGGCCATGTCGAGCACGACGAGCCGGATGTCCCGGATCTTGCCGGTGCCGGTGTCGTAGCCGGTGCCGGTGCCGGTCTCGTGGCCGGTGCCGGTGCCGGTGCCCGTCTCGTAGTCGCTGTCGCTGTCGCTTTCGGTGTCGGTGTCGGTCATCTCTCTCACCAGCCCAGTTCGTCGGCGGTTGTCTCGGCTATCGCGGGCGAGCAGGTCATGCCGCGCCCGCCGGGCCCGGTGACCAGCCACACCCCGTCGGCCACCTGCTGCCGGTGCACCACCCGGCCCGGGTCGGTGCACTGGGCGTAGACCCCGGCCCAGCGGCGCCGGATGCGCGGCAGCGGCCGGCCGAGAAGGGACTCGACGACGCCGGTGAGGTGCTCGTACGGCTCCTCGACGGTGTCGAAGCCGAAGGGGTGCTCGTACTCGTGGGTGTCGCCGATGGTGAGGCCGCCGTCGGCGCGCTGCACCATGAGCAGCTGCATGCGGTGGGCCGCCGCCGTCTCCGGCTGCGGCCGGCGGGCGTTGAGCTCGTCCAGGGCCGGGGAGGCGTAGGCCGGGTAGTAGCGGAAGCTGTCGGCGTCGGCGACCGAGGTGGGGAGGGGTTCGCCCAGCGGGTCGGTCTGCATCATCTGGAGGCGGACGCGGCGCACCGGCAGGCCGGGGCCGGCCAGCTCGCGGACCAGGCCGCCGAGCCAGGCGCCGGTGCACAGGACGACGGCGTCGGCGGCGTGCACGTCGCCGTGGTCGTCCCGGACCGTGCCCGCTCCGGTCACCTCGCGCACCTCCCGGCCCGGCAGGAAGGTGTAGTTGGGGGACTTCAGCAACTCGGCGCGGAGGGCGAGCTGGGCCGTGCGCGGCTCGACGGCCGCGTCCCGTTCGCAGTACAGGGCGGCGTCGAAGGTGCCGCGCAGGGCGGGGTTCAGGGCGCGGGCCTCGGCGGGGGTGAGCAGCTTGTGGCCGCGGGCGGCCGCGTCGTCGCGGGCCACGGCGGCCTCGGCGACGGCGAGTTCGTACGCGCCGCGCACCGGGGTCAGCGACCCGTTGGCGCGGAAGCCGAGCGCGGGCACCCGCCTGCCGATCACCTCCCACAACTCCCTGGCCCGCAAGGCGGTTTCGAGTTCCTCCCCGCCCGCGCGCCCACTCACCCAGATCTGCCCGAAGTTGCGCAGCGAGGCGCCGCGGGCCTCGGCCTCGCGTTCGATCTGCACGACCTCGTGGCCGCGTTCCACTGCCTGCCAGGCGTGCATGGTGCCCACCACGCCTGCTCCCACGACTGTCACTCTCACGACCGTCACGCTCCTCGCGACCGGGGAACCGGAAAGGTCCGGCTGACAACGAGAGCGTGAACTGGCCATCACGTTTGGGCTAGACTCGTTATCTTCTCGTGACCTTGAGGTGGGTCGTGAAACCCTCCAGAACGGTCCTTTTCAGCCGCGGAGGTGGGCGGTGAAGGAGAACCGGTCCCCCCGGTACAGCGACCGCACCCGCTCCAGCGGCCGCGCCTCGGTGTCCCGGGACACCCGGTGGATCAGCAGCATCGGAAGGGCCGGCGGGGTGCCGATGAGCAGAGCCTCGCGCGGGGTGGCCAGCACGGTCTCGATGCGTTCGTCGGCGTCCCCGAACACGATGCCCTTCTCGTGCAGGTAGCCGTAGAAGGAGGAGTCGGGGTCGAAGTCGGTGTCGAGGTGCGGGACCCGGGCGACGGCGACGTAGGTGCTCTCCAGGCCGACCCGCTCGTCGTCGGCGAGCAGCACCCGCTCCAGGTGCCAGACGGGTTCGCCGCGCTCCAGGCCGGTCTCGGCGGCGAGGGCGGCCGGACAGGGGAAGCGGTCCAGGGTGACGAGGCCGCGGCCGGGGGTGCGGCCCTGGCGCCGTACGCCTTCGGTGTAGCTGGCGAGGGAGAGCGGCTGCTCCAGCTTGGGCCCCGCGACGACCGTGCCGCGGCCCTGCCGGCGCAGCTTGCCCTCAAGCACCAGTTCGCGCAGCGCCTGCCGGACGGTCTCACGGGCGACCCCGTACTCCTCGGACAGATCGCGCTCGGTGGGGATGACACCGCCCTCCCCCAGTGAGCCGACGAGCTGATCGATCCGCGCCTTCACCGCGTAGTACTTCGGGATGCGGCCGTGCTCGGGGATGCCGGAGCGGACGGGGGCGCCGGGGGCCTGGTCGTTCGGGTAGTCCACCCAGGGATGTTCGCAGACGGCACCCACCTGCCCGGACCGGGGGCGCCGCCGCCCGGCTCCCGCCCACCCGGACCGGCGTCACCACCGCCACGCGACTCCCGCCCACCCGGACAGGGGCGCCGCCGTCACCGGCGCGGTCGCGCGGGCCGCGGGTGGCGGCCGTCCACGCCGGGTGCGGGTCACCGCCGCCGGCGTGCCAGCAGGAACGCGCTCACTCCTACGGCGAGCAGGGCGGCGGCGGCCGCGAGCAGCCCGCGGGCCAGTCCGGTGCCGGTGCGGGCGAGCTCGCGGGCGCGTGCGCCGGCCTCCCAGGCACCCTCGGCGTCCAGGGCCCCGCGACCGTCCCAGGCCCCCGGGCTCTCCCCGGCTCCTGCGGCCTCGTCGGTGCGGGCCGGGGCGCTGCCGCCGGGGGAGGCGGCGGGGGTGCTCCCGGGGGTCACTTCGGTGCCGTCCCCCGGACTGTCGGCCCCCGGGTTGTCGGCGCCGGGGCTTTCGGGGCTGGTCTCCCCAGGCGTACGCGGGCCGGCCGTCGAGGAGCCGCCGGACGGGACGGCGGGGGCGGGGCTGGTGGGCCGTGGCGGTGCTTCGCCCCCGATGCCGAAGCGGTAGTCGTTCGACTCCCCCACCCACTCGCCGTCCGACCCCCGCCGCTGGACGACGGCCGCGTTGACCGTGACCCCGTTCGGTACGGCGTCGGAGGTGACGACGAGTCGCACCTTGACCGAGACGGTCGCCCCGGGCGCCACGGTGAACCCCGGGAAGTCGGCCCCGTCGAACACGCCGACCAGCTCGGACTCGTCGGTCTGCGTCAGCGGCACCGGGCGGGTGTGCGGGCCGTCGTAGAACTCCAGCTCGGTCTGGGACGGCTTGAGGACACGCTTGTCGTCGACGAGGACGACGACCGGGTGGACGTCGGCACAGATGCGGCTGGTGGTGTTGGTGAGGTCGAGGTACCAGATGCCGTAACCGCCGCCGGGGTCGTAGGACGAGGGGCCGCCGTGGAGGCGGGTGGTGAGGGGGAAGCCCTGATCGGCCGCGCCCGCGCAGGACGCCTCGGCGACGGCGGGGGCGGCCGTCGCCTGCGCTGCGGGGGCGAGCACGGCGGCGGTGACGGCGGCGGCTGCGGCGGCCAGGCAGAGGGGCAGGTACGTGGTCCATCGCATGATCATGTGATCCTGCCGCGCACCGCCGCGACCGGACGGCCGCCACTCCGCACGACGCCCCGAACCCGCCCGAACAGCCCTCTGCCATCCGCCATCCGGCGTCAGCCCTCTGGTGCCGCCCGCCAGCCGTCCGGCGTCCGATGTCAGCCCGCCGCCAGCCACAAACCCGCCGGTGCCAGCCGTCCGGCGTCCGACGTCAGCCCGCCGGTGCCAGCCGCCAGCCGTCTGGTGCCAGCCGTCCGCCGCCAGCCGCCCGGCGGCAACCCTCAGCCGTCACCCACACCGTCGGCCGCCCGGCGTCAGCCCCCCGCCGTCAGCCGTCCGCGCGCCCGAACAGCGGAGCGAGCAGCAGTTGGGCCGCGCCCTCGGCGACTCCTTGGCCGCCGCCGGGGGCGAGGCGCACGGGGACCGTCGTACGCAGGCTGCCCTCGCGCCGGGTGTGGGCGTCGAGGACGGCGGCGACCCCCCGTACGAAGGGCTCCGGCGCGGCGGCGATCGTGCGGCCGCCGAGCAGCACGAGGTCGATGTCGAGCAGGCCGGCCAGGTTCGCGGCGCCGACGCCGAGGACCCGCGCGGCCTCGGCCAGGTCGCCGCGGGCCACCGCCGCCAGGCACAGCGCCTCGATGCAGCCGCGGTCGCCGCAGTGGCAGGGCGGCCCGTCGAGCTGGACCACCTGGTGCCCGAACTCCCCGGCGCCGGTGCGCGCCCCCCGGTGCACGGTGCCGCCGATGACCAGGCCTGCGCCCAGCCCCGTACCGAGGAGCAGGCAGGCGAAGGAGCCGCCCTCGCCGCCGACGGCGAGTCCGAGGGCCGCCGCGTTGCTGTCCTTGTCGACGACGACCGGCACCCCGAGTCGCTCGGCGAGCGCGTCCCGCAGCGGGAACCCGTCCCACTCGGGGAACCCGGTGACCCGGTGCAGCACCCCGTGGGTGTGGTCGAGCGGACCGGGCGCCCCGACCCCGACCCCGAGCAGCGAGTCCCCGCCGCGCTCGACCAGTTCCCCGGCCACGTCCACGACCGCGCCCAGCACGGCCTCCGCCCCGGCCCCCAGGTCCACCTCCGCCCGCCGCGCCGCCACCACCGTGCCGTCGAGGTCCACGAGCACCGCCCGCAGCTCGTCCCGGTCCAACTGGATCCCCACCGCGTGTCCCGCGTCCGGCACCAGCCGCAGGACGGTGGCCGGCTTGCCCCCCGTGGACGCGCGCCGCCCCGCCTCCCCGGCGAGGCCCTCCTCGCGCAGCCGCGCGGTGATCTTGCTGACCGCCTGCGGAGTGAGCCCGGTCCGCTCGGCCAGTTCGAGCCGGCTGATGCCGCCCTCCCCCGCCGTGCGCAGCAGATCCAGCACCAGCGCGGCGTTGTGGCTGCGCATGGCCGGCAGATTCGCTCCGGCCACCCCCGGCCGCCCGCTCCTCGTCCTGTTCACGCCATCCATTCTCCCTCCCGCTTGCACTTTGGCAACAGCGTTGCGAAAGTGGGAGGCATGACAGCTGCTCCTCCGCTCCGCGTCGGCCTCATCGGCTACGGCCTCGCCGGATCCGTCTTCCACGCCCCCCTGATCGCCGCCGCCGAGGGCCTGGCCCTGGACACGGTGGTCACCTCGGACCCCGAGCGGCAGGCGCGGGCCGAGGCCGAGTTCCCGGACGTGCGGACCGTCGCCGGCCCCGACCAGCTGTTCGACCTCGGTGCCGAACTCGACCTCGTCGTCATCGCGTCCCCGAACAGGACGCACGTCCCGCTGGCGACGACCGCCCTCAAGGCGGGCCTGCCGGTCGTGGTCGACAAGCCGGTCACCGGCACCGCCGCCGAGGCACGCGAGCTGGCCGCCCTCGCCGAGGAGCAGGGCCTGCTGCTCTCGGTCTTCCAGAACCGCCGCTGGGACAACGACTTCCTCACCCTGCGCGGTCTCCTCGAAGAGGGTGCGCTGGGCGACCCCTGGCGCTTCGAGTCCCGCTTCGAACGCTGGCGCCCGCAGCCCAAGGGCGGCTGGCGCGAGTCCGGCGACCCGGCAGAGATCGGAGGTCTCCTCTACGACCTCGGCAGCCACGTCGTCGACCAGGCCCTGGTCCTCTTCGGCCCCGCCACCGAGGTGTACGCCGAGTCGGTGATCCGCCGGGCGGGCGCCGAGACCGACGACGACACCTTCCTCGCGCTCACGCACGCGAACGGCGTCCGCTCCCACCTCTACGTCTCGGCGACGGCGGCCCAGCTCGGCCCGCGTTTCCGGGTGCTGGGCTCGAAGGCCGGTTACGTCAAGTACGGCCTCGACCCGCAGGAGGACGCCCTGCGCGCGGGCAGGCGCCCGGGCGCCTCGGGCGAGTCCTGGGGCCTCGAACCGGAGTCCCGCTACGGCCGGCTGGGCGCCGGGGAGTCCCCGGTCACCGGCGGCGGCCGCGCCGTCCCCACCCTCCCCGGCGACTACCCCGCGTACTACGCGGCGGTGGCCCGTGCCCTGCGGGGCGAGGGCCCCAACCCGGTGACCGCGCTGGAGGCGGCCGCCGCCCTGGACATACTGGAAGCAGCCGGCCGCTCGGCGCGAGACAAGGTGACGGTGACCCTCTGATGCAGCACCCGCAGCTCACCCCGAAGACCATCCCCGAGCTCACCCCGTCCGTGGAGGAGTTGGAGAAGGAGGAACGCCGCCTGGTGTTCCGCCAGTTCACGAACGACGACGCGTGGGCCCTCGGCACCCTGCTGGTGGAGATGGCCCGGGAGCGCCAGGCCCCCGTCGCCATCGACATCCACCGCGCCGGCCAGCAGCTCTTCCACGCGGCCCTGCCCGGTTCGACCCCCGACAACGACGCCTGGATCGCCCGCAAGCGCGCCGTGGTCGAGCGCTACGGCTCGGCCTCCTACCTGGTCGGCGCCCGCTTCCGCGCCAAGGGCACGACCTTCGAGGAGTCCTCCCGCCTGGACCCGGACAGGTACGCCGCCCACGGCGGCTCCTTCCCGGTCACCGTGGAGAACGTGGGCGTGATCGGCGCCGTGACGGTCTCGGGCCTGCCCCAACTCCAGGACCACCGTTTCGTGGTGGAGGCACTGGAGAAGTATTTGGAGGCGTAGCCGACGGACAGGGGCGCGAGGCTGTGTTCGGTGTGCGGCTCCGCCGCGTGGGCGCGAGCAACCACGACGACACCGCACCCGTCCGAGCAGAGCGCCCCCCGCCCCTTGAGGGACGTCCGCCGGGGTCGATCCCGCGGGCGGGATCGGGTGCCAGTGTGGCCCGCTGATGCGCGGATGATCGCTATCGCGTTCCCCGTCGGAACATTGATACCTCAAGGGATGGACATAGAATCTTTGGATGCCCTCTTTTCGCGCACTGGAATGCCTCATCGCTGTCGCGGACACCGGATCGATCACTCAGGCCGCACTGCTGCTGCACTCCTCGCAACCGGCCGTGTCCCACCAGATCGCCTCACTGGAGCGCGAGGCCCGCACGGCCCTGCTGCGTCGCGAGACACGGGGGGTCAGGCTCACCGCCGCAGGCCGGGTCGCGGTCGCTGATGCCCGACGGGCGGTCGAGGCGGCTACCGCCGCTGTTCGGTCGGCTCGGGCAGTGGGAGAAGCCGGGGGCGGGTCGCTGCGGATCGGCTGCGCGCAAAGCCTTACCGTCGCCTTGCTCGCCCCGGTGCTCCGCGACTGGCGCCGGCGTCACCCGGAAGTGGCCATCACTCTGCATGAGCTCGCCGTCATGGACGAGGCACTGAGGCTGGTCGAGTCCGACGAGGTTGACGTCGCGGTGCTGCCGGACCCCCCGCCCGACCGTTTCCAGGTCACTGCCGTCGCCGAGGAGGAGATCGTGCTGGCTGCGCCCACCGGCCACCCACTGGCCCAACGAGCCTCAGTGCGGATCCAGGACCTCGATGGCGCGCCACTCGTGCACTACACGGCGCACAACCGCCTCGGCGCATGGCTCGACCAGTCCTTCGCCCGGGCCGGGGTCCACCCGGAGACGGTCATGCGGACGTCCGTTACTGCTACGGCACCCCAACTCGCCGCCGCAGGACTGGGCATCGCGGTCTGTCCGGTGAGTGCGGTCAGTGCGGGCTTTCCGGGCGTGGTCCGGCCGTTCTCACCGCGGTGGACCAGACAATTGACGGCGGTGACCTCTGCCAACACCGATCCGCTCGTCGCGCGGTTCATCGCGGGGCTGCGCCGTCGCGGAGTGCGGGTCCCCCGCAGCGTACAGACGCAGCTCGACGAAGGCGTCGTGGTCGCGGGCGAGTGACCACAAACAGTGTGCGACCTGCAGGACCCAAGGCACGGCTCCTCCGGCCTCGGCGTACATCGGTACGGTCCGCGAGAACGATCATGGTCCTCCAGGCGTGGCCGACCAGGGCGGTGATGGGCTTGTGGGCCCTCGCCTTGGTCAGCCGCTCCGCGGCCGTCGTGCACCGTTGCCCGGGAGTGTGCGGGGCGATATCGCTGCCCTTGACCACCTTGGCGAATCCGGCAGCGAACCGCCCTTACCCACCTTCTCCGTGAGCGTGGTCCGGTACTTCACCTTCGCGTCCGCGTCCGGCTCCGTTCTCGCCTTCTCGGGGTGCGACCGGGCAATGAAGGGTCCTGAAGCCCCGTGCCCGGCGGAGGTCCCGCCCGCCGACAGGGGCGAAGGCCTCCAGGCGACACCGAGCCGTAGCCATACGTAAACCGGGCTGTCACCGGTCGCGCCAGAGCCATGTGGAGCGCTCGTACAACGGCTCGAATCCGGTGCGTAGCATGTTGTGGAGGGATGTGTTGTGGTCGCCGGGGGCTTCCGCTCCGGTCTCGGCGACGAGCCATCGGCAGCCTGCCGCCTGGGCCGTCCGGGCGCGGGCGGTGAGTAGTGCCGACTGGGCGCCACGTCCGCGTCCTTCTGGGAGTGTCGCTCCGCCGAACATGTCGGCACACTCACCGTTGACGAAGATGCTCCCGACCGCGACGATCCGTTCGCCGTCCCAGACCGCGTACTGGTGCCAGTTCGGCCTGCCCACGCACGACGCCGCCATGTCGATCATGCCTGGCGTGGTGAACCCGAAGGTGGTCATCATGACCGTGGCCCACTCGTCGGCCTGATGGGATTCGACCGGCCCGATGCGCAGCCCGGGGTCGAGTGCCGCGACGCCGTCGAGCGCGGACAGTGCGGTCCCGGTGTCGCATCCCAGTTTGACGAAACGGCTGCCTTCGGTGAGGTTGAGCTTGCCGGCGGTCGAGGCCCAGTCCGTCGGTAGCAGCGGCGGCGCGATCATGAACGCGCCCTGGGGTACACCGTGCTCCCGGTAGAAGTCGCAGACCTGCGCCGGGACGTCTGCGGTGATCGGTTCGCCTGTGCCGAATCCGCCGGCGCGGTTGAAGAAGCGGCTGGGGTCCTCGCGTATCGCGAGAGCCAGCGCCGAGCCGATGCGCAGCGAGCCGATGCCGAGCGAGTCCCGCACCGGCGTCGGTGCGCCGGTTGCGAAGTCGGCGTACGCCTCGATTTCGGTCTCCTCGGCCAGGCCGATAGGCACAGTGGTTGTCATGCTTGCTTCCCCATCTCTTGGTTGTTCACGAAGTCCGACACGATGGCGGCGAACTCGTCCCGCTGTTCGATGCGCCCGGAGCGGCCGCTCTCGCGCAGCTCGGACCGGCCGGCTTCGCTTTCGCCAGCGCCGACCGGGTCCAGGTGCACGAGAGTCAGCCCGCCTTCCAGCCCAGGCATCCGCAGGTATTCCGAGTGCACGCCCGGGCCTCCGGAGTGCACGAGGCATACCGGCCCCTCACCGGGGTCGTGTCCCCGGTAGT
>NZ_JAJONF010000047.1 GCF_021462265.1 Streptomyces shenzhenensis
CTGGTGGGTGTGTGAGGCCATCGCTTCTCCCTGGCGGACAGTGTGCGATGCGCAGTGGGTGTGTGGGCGACGGGTCACAAACGTGTTTCGGGAAAACCGTCCCGGTGCTGTGAACGGCCCGGCCTGGCGGGCTGCTCGGCGCCACGTGACGAGCATGACCGGCGTATGTGGAAACTTTGTGGCCCACTTCTCGCACACGTCGTGTCCTGGCCACCTGCACGGCCGGGCCCAGGAGGGAACGGCCGTATGGTGGACGGACGCATGCTGGCTGCGGTCGGCGTCCAGGTCCGGCGTCAGTCGTCCGCAGCCTCCGCCGCGTACTGGGAGGTGGCCGACACGTACAGCGTGTACGGGTTGCCGCGCTCACCATGTGCCGCCGTCATCGTCCTGATCACGTCGGCGGCGTCTCGGCCGGCCTCCACCGCGGCGTCGAAGTCGGTGAGGTAGCGGCGGGAGGCGGCGATGATCCCGGCGGCGTCCGTCTCGTCGGCACCGGGGTGCTGGTGCCCGGCGACCAGCCGTCGCGGGCGCAGGTCCTCGACGATGTCCAGCGCGTCATGCCAGCGGCTGCGCGCCGCCCGGTCCGTCTGCGCGAGCCACATGTGGATGCCGTTGTAGGCGACGTCCCCGCCCACCACGGCGTCCAGGTCCGGGACGTGCACCACACTCGAGGGGTCGGTGTCGCTCTGGCCCACACGTACCGGCCTCAGCTCGTGCCCGTCGACGCCGATCACGTCGCCGGCCAGGGAGCGAGGAGCCACCCGCCGGTCCGGCAGCCCGCCCGGGAAGAGGGACTCCCAGTAGGCCAGGTAGGGGCCGCTGAGCTGTTCCTCGGCGAGCGGCACCACCTCGGGCAGCGCCACCGCCACCGCGTCGGGGAAGGCGTCGAGGACGACGGACAGTCCCAGGAAGTGGTCCGCGTGGCCATGGGTGACGTAGACCGTGGTCAGGACTTTGCCGGTGGCCCGGATCCAGTCGGTGAGATCGTGTGCCTCCTCGGCCGTGATGAGCGCGTCGACGAGCGCGGCCTCGCGGGGGCCGTGCACGAGTGTCGCCGTGCTGGCGGGCCAGGTGGCCCGCTGCCGCGTGTCCCAGCCCCGCACTGGGCCGGCGATGGGCTTGTAGTCGCTGGTGAAGACGTCGATCGACAGCATCCGTGCTGCTCCGTTCCCGTACTGACAGTGGTGGATTCTGCTACGCCCGGTGCCACCGTGGGCGCGGTCGGTGGAGTGTTTGTGCACTCGTCGGCGGTGTGCGGTCCACCGGCAGCGGCCCGTCGGCGTGATCTCGCCGACGCCTCGCCCGACTCGGGCGTGCGGTGGTCCTGCCACCCCCGGACTGCGACACGCATTTCTTGATGGCCGACCGGGAGGTGCCTTCTCTCCTGCCCGGCACCGGTGGCTCGGCGCCGGTCTCGCTCAGAGGGAGAGGAAGCGGTTGACCTCGTGGGCGAAGTCCTCGGGGTGCTGGAAGAGGAACCCGTGTCCGGCGTCGCTGTACAGGACGACCTTGGCGTCCGGCAGCCGCTGCGACATCGCGTAGGTGGCGTAGGCGTGGATCATCACGTCGTGGGCGCCGTTGGCGACCAGGACGGGCAGGGTGAGCTCCTCCTGCCGCTCCCAGTAGCCCTTGAAGCTGCCGATGGCGGCCAGCTGACCACGGAAGGCCTCGTCGCTCACCGCGGCGTTCGACTGCTTGAGCCGGTGGTCCAGCCGCCGCAGGGACGCCAGGCCGGCGGCCCGCGCCTTCTCGGTCTCCGGGTAGAAGAGGTAGAGGAAGTCCTCGTCGCCGTTGTCCGGCTTGCCGGTGGTCTGGGCGACACGCGCCGGCGGGGCGGGCAGGTCGGGAACACCACCGGGCGAACTGCCGGAGACCACCAGGCGGTGCACCAGTTGCGGCGCGGCCAGGGCGACGCCCTGGGCGACGATGCCGCCCATGGACCAGCCCAGCACGTCGATGTCGGTCAGGCCCAGGGCGCCGATGAAGGCCAGAGAGCCCTGCACGAGGCCGTCCATGGTCACCGGCGGTGTGCCGGTGGAGAAGTTGGTGCCGCGGTTGTCGAAGACGATGACCTCGCGCTGTGCCGCCAGCAGATCGAGGAAAGCCGGGTCCCAGTGATCGATGGTGCCGCGCAGACGCATGTGCATGACGAGCGGGCGGGTCCCCTCGCGTCCGAAACGACGGTAGGCGAAGCGCTCGCCTTCGGGGCCGTCGACGTAACGCGTCTCGGCCGAGTCGGCCAGGTAGCTGGTCATGGGTGACTCCTGTCATCGGATGGTGTGCGGTCGGAGTGGGTGCGCCCGGCGTCCGGGTGACGAGCGGTCGAGGCGTGTGTCCGTGCGGAGGCCGGACCCCGGCGGTTCCCGGCCACGGCCGGTGCCCGGTCGTCCGCGCCGGGCGTCGCGGCGGCGCTGTCCCAGCATCCTCCGGCGGTGTGGACGGTTTGTGGGTGTCGCGCGCACGGCCAAGCTCCTCTGGTGTGTCACCGACCCGGCACACGTGTGCCCTCCTGAGGGGTACGGCGACGAACCCGTCGTCCGGGTGGTGGGGCAGGCCGTGAACTGGTGCGGGTCGGCGGAGGCACGTGACGCAACCGGCGCACACTTTCCGTACCCGTTGCGGCCCGCGAAGCCGTTCGCCGAACGCCGTGTGTGCGGGCCCGCTCGTAGTGGATCGCTTCGGCCTCGGGCACCGAGAGCGCGAGGGCGAAGAGCCTCTCGGCCTCGGCCCCGTCGCTCAGGGTCGCCTGTGACCGGGTGACGGGTGTGCTGTCACTGCCTGAGGATGAGCGACGCCAGGAAGGATCCGGCGCTGCCGCCGCCCACGACGATGTGGTCGAACGTGTTGTCCATGCGAGTCATGCTTGCCCGGGTCTCCCTGCGGAAGGGTGGTTCGGCCGTCCCGCGACGGCGGGAGGCCCGTACCGGTGGATCTCGCGTTCTCCGGTCAGCACGGGGTCAGGACCATGCGGAAGCGGGCCGCGCCGCGGAGCATGCGGTCGTAGGCGTGCGCGGCGTCGGCGAGTTCCTCCTGTTCCGTGAGCGGAGCGATGTCATGCGCCTCGGCGAAGCGCAGATGGTGTCCGTTGCCGGCGGGTGTCCCGGTGAGGATCCGTACGTGGCCCGCGGCCGGCTGGACCAGCTCTCGCCCGGTGAGCCGCAGACCGCCGTCCGGCGCGACCTCGACAGCGCGGTACACAGGCATGCTTGGTCTCCCTCACGTGTGACGACGGCAGCCGGCATGGCCACATGTGACAGCCCGGCCCCGTCCCTGGTGCACGGCGCGGGCCCTCGACGGCGACGGTGACGCCGTCCCACACCCCGTGCCTTCCCCATCCTCGGCCATCGTTGTGGACACAATGTGGGTGTGCCTTCGCCACCGAATGTCACCCGCCGGCGTATTCCGAGGTGGGCGGTTCCGCACGCGACCAGCCGCCGGCGTCACACGCGCGGTAACAGGTGTCTCGTCCATGCCCACGACGGCGGGAAGGACGTGCTCAGGCTGGTGGTGTCGTGGCCGGCGTACGGCTGTCGGGCAGCCGCCACACGTCGGGGTGTGCGGCGGAGAGGCCACGGGCCGTCAACCGGCACATGGCGACGAAGCCGGCCACCGCACCCGAGTCGTCGTCGCCGCGCCACATGACGCTCATGCGGTTGTAGAGCCCGCGTATCGGCACGAAGGCCACTTCCGGACGCTCGGCGAACCGGAAGGAGGCAGGAACCGCCGACACCCCGAGCCCCGCCGCGACCAGGTCCGTCACCGCCGAGGGCGCTGTCGGCACCACGTTCAGACCGACCCGCGCGGCCTGCGCGGCGGCCTGCAACTGCGCCCAGCAGTGGCCGCGTTCACGCAAGGGGAAGAGCAGTGGGTCATCGGCCAGGTCGGAGACCGTGACCTCTTCCGCGCATGCCTTCGGGTGGCCCCGTGCCACGAGAGCACTGGTGTGTTCCTCGATCAGCGCCTCGCTCACACATCCGTCGGCCGGGTACTCGTTCCAGGTGAGCACCGCGTCGACCCGCCCACCGGCGAGCGCGGCCGTCTCGTCGTGGTCGTCCAGGCCGGTCACCGACACCTGCACATGGGGGTGTGCGGTGCGGAAGGACCGCAGCGTCTCGGCGAGGAGGCCGCCGGGTGGCCCTGGCAGTGGTGCCGACACCGTCAACATCACCGAATCGGCGCGGCCCTCGGCGACCGACCGGGCGGCGAGGACCAGCCGCCGGTTCTGTGCCAGTGCCCGCTCGGCGTGTGGCGCGATCAACCGGCCGGCCGCGGTGAGTTCGGCGCCCCGGGACGTCCGGTCGAAGAGCGCCACGCCGAGCAGCCGTTCCAACTGCTGCACCTGTCTGCTGAGCGCCGGCTGGGCGACGCCGATGCTGCTCGCGGCGTGCCGGAAGTGCCCCTCCCGTGCGACGGCGAGGAAGGCTCTCAGCAGCCGGGGCTCCACGTCCGGCTCGGACGGTGTCGTCCCGAAGGGCGGTTCTGACGTGTTCACAGAATAAGTCACCTTCGCGGTCGAGACGCCGGACGCGGCACACCTATGTCCGTGGCGGACAACCCACACGTCCAAGAGGGTATTCCGTCATGGCATCACCTGATGACGAAACGGTCTTGGACGGTCGTGGACGCCCTCCGCTGGGATGGACGCAACCCGCATCGGAAGCGAGGAACACGTGACGTCCCTGTCCGGCAACACAGCCGCCCCTGTCCTGACGGACCCCGGCACCCAGACCGCCGTCCATTTCCTGGGGGGCCTGGTCCGCATGCGGGCCAGGGCCACCGACACCGCGGGGGCGTACGCCCTCCTGGAGCACACCGGGGAACGCGGCTACATGTCCCCGCTGCACCTGCACGAGTCGGACGAGGAGACGTTCCTGGTCCTCGAAGGCACGCTGCGGGTCGAGGTCGGCAACGAGGTGCGCGGCGTGGGGGCGGGCGGCCTGGCCATGCTGCCCAGGGGACTCGCCCACGGCTTCGTCGTCACCTCACCGCAGGCACGGTTCCTGACCCTGTACACCCCCGGCGGCGGCTTCGACGAGTTCGTCGCCGAGATCGGCGTCCCCCTCGCCACCGGCCAGGACCCCTCGGCCGGTGAAGTCCCCGACCCGCAGGAACTGACCCGCATCGCGTCCTTCTACGGCATCCAGATCGTCGGCCCGCCGCTGCTCCCGTGAGCCCGGGGCCCGGTCCTCCGAGCGAGGCGGACCCGCACCCCGGCGGGTCCGTCCCCCTGGCCGCTCACGTGCGAAACCTCAGGGCCGCCGGCCGCCGTCACGCCCGTGGTGAGCCCTGAGAACACCACCGTAGGAGGGTGTGGGGCCGCATGCGGAAGGCTGCCACCGCACGGAAGGCGGCGGCGCTCGGCTACGGACCGTCGTTCCTGGTCGGCCGGCAGGTGGCCGTACAACTCGGCCTGACGCTGCACCGCTCCTCGGAGCACGCGGTCTGACCGCCCCGCACCCGGGCCGACGCCGTGCGCCGACCGCGCCGTGCTGCCCCTTTCGGGCGTGCGGCGTGCAACTGGCCGATCCGCTCAGGTGCGACGGTGAACGACTCGACTTCTTCCGTTGCGGGCACCGGTCACCCGAGAGGAGGGGCGCTGGGCCGACTCGGCCGCCGGGGCGATCCCTCGGCCCGGCCGCTCGCGCGCCCCAGGTTGTCCCACGAGTCCCAGGGGGTGCCCGGCGAAGGCGGCGGCCGGGCGGGGGGCGGCCGAGTCGGCCGGTCTGGGTGTTGTGCTGGTCGAAGCGGCGGCCGTCGGCGGCGTCCGGCTCGCCCTGCCGGTGGCCGTGCGTTTGGTGGACGGCTCATCCGGTGCGGGTGGCCAGACCGGCGGCGACGGTGCGGGCGGTGCTGGTCAGGCGGGGTGGGAAGTCGACGATCGCGTGGGCGAGGCGGGGTTCCTCCGCGTAGAGACGGGCCAGGGCTTCGGGTGGGGTGGAGATCTGCCACAGGGCGCCGGCGACCAGGCTGACCGTGCTGACGAGTTCCCGGGTGGCCGCTTCGTCCAGGGCCGGCTGGAAGCGGGCGCCGGTCCTCGCCATGTCGTCCAGGGCGGCGAGTGCCGCCAACTTGTACGTCAGGACGGCTTCGGCGGAGACGTGGCGCTCGAGGTGAAGCGCCGCGTGCGCGAGCAGGTCGCACAACAGCGGCTGGTCCACGAGGGTCCGGCTCAGTGCCCTGGCCAGTTCGTCGGCCGTGCCGTCCGTCCGCCCCTCCAGCGCCGCCCGCAGATCGTTTGCCCATCGTGTCCAGCACTCGGCGGTGAGCCGCAGGTAGATGTCCTCGCGGGTCTCGACGTAGCGCAGGACCGCCGACTTGTTGATGCCCGTCCGGGCGGCGATGTCGGTCAGGGTCACCGCGCGTACACCCTTCTCCAGGGCCAGGGAGCGCGCCGCGTCCATGATCGCGGCAAGTCGCAGTTCCTTGTGCTCCGGCCTGCGTGCACGTCGTACGTGGGGAGGCAACTCGTTCACTCCGCCAATTTAGCAAAACGCTGTTCACTTGTTTAGTGAACGCTGTTGCGTTAAGTTGGTCGAGCGGCAGGGAGTCCGGCTGTGCCGGGCGCACGCCATCCGTGCGAGCCGGTGCCCTCACTCGCCGTCCTCCTTCGCTTCCCGTGCCCACACCCTCGTGAAAGGGACTCTCAGTGATCACGTACGACAAGCTGTACATCGGCGGACGTTGGACCGAACCGGTCAAGAAGGAACTGCTGGAGGTCCGCTCCCCGCACGACCGATCCCTCGTCGGGCGGGCCGCCGAGGCCACGAAGCCCGATGTGGACCTGGCGGTCGCCATCGCACGCAAGGCCTTCGACGAGGGCCCCTGGCCGCGCATGACCCCGGCCGAGCGGCATGAGGTGGTCGTCCGTTTCAACGACCTCTACGCCAAGCGCGCCGAGGAGATCGCCGACCTCACCACGGCCGAGAACGGCAGCGCCCGCTGGTTCACCGGTTGGACGGCGGCCGCGCTGTCCCAGCAGACCGACGCCTTCCTGCGCGCCGCGGCCGCCCTGCCCTGGGAGGAGGAGATGCCCCGGACCGACGGCGCGGGCGGCCGCATCCTCGTGCGCCGGGAGCCGGTGGGAGTCGTCGCCGCCGTCATCCCCTGGAACGCGCCGCACCAGTCCGCACTCGTCAAGATCGTCCCCGCCCTGCTGGCGGGCTGCACCGTCGTCCTCAAGTCCTCGCCCGAGAACGCCCTCGTCACGCTGCTGCTGGGGGAGATCCTCACCGCCGCGGGTGTGCCGGAGGGGGTGGTCAGCATCCTGCCGGCAGACCGCGAGACCAGTGAACACCTCGTCTCCCACCCCGATGTCGACAAGATCGCCTTCACCGGTTCGACGGGCGCCGGACGCGCCATCGCGGCCATCGCCGGTCGGCAGCTGAAGCGGGTGAGTCTGGAACTCGGCGGCAAGTCCGCCGCCATCGTGCTGGAGGACGCCGACCTCGACGCCATGGTGGAGGGGCTGAAGTTCCTCTCCTTCGCCAACAACGGCGAGGCCTGCGTCGCCCACACCCGGATCCTGGTGCACCGCAGCCGCTACGACGAGGCCGTGCACAGGCTGAAGGACCTCGTCGAGTCGCTGACCGTCGGAGATCCCGGCGACCCCGGTACCTTCGTCGGTCCCATGGTCAGGGCCGATCAGCAGGCGCGCGTGCGCTCCTACATCGAGACGGGCATCCGGGAGGGTGCCCGGCTCGTCACGGGCGGCCCCGAGGTGCCGGCCGGCCTGGAAGGCGGCTACTACGTCACCCCCACCCTCTTCGCCGATGTCGACAACTCGATGACCATCGCGCGGGAGGAGATCTTCGGCCCGGTGCTCGTGGTCATACCGTTCGGGGACGACGACGAGGCGGTGCGCATCGCCAACGACTCCCCCTACGGTCTCGGCGGCGGTGTCTGGACGGCCGACGAGGGCCGCGCGCTGGAGATCGCGCGGCGCATCCGCACCGGCACCTTCTCCGTCAACGGCGCGCCGTTCTCCTTCGACGCCCCCTTCGGGGGATTCAAGAACAGCGGCATCGGCAGGGAGTTCGGCACGGTCGGGCTTGGCCAGTACGTCGAGTACAAGACGATAGCCTCCTGACGCACGGCACGGCGTGCCCAGCCCGCACGGGCGCGCCACGGCATGCCAACCGGCAGACCGCAGAACGTGGTTGACGGACGCGCACCTCACCCGTCCGCGACCGCGGTGACGCCGCAATGTGGTGCATGGCCGTCCCGTCGCCCCGTCGCCCCGTCGCCCTCTCGGCGGACCGGCACCGGTCGCCCGTCTACAGCGATCGGTGCCCGGGTGGCGCGGTGCGCATCCGCTCCTCTCGGTCAGCGGAAGGCGGGGGCCGTGAGGCGGCTGGCTCTCCGGCAGCTCTGACAGCCCCCCCGCCACGGCTGTCCGGAACTGGCCATGGCGATGGTGGCGAACGGTCCCGTGCCGAGCCCGGATCCGGCCGGCAGTGTGGTTTCGGCGGCCAGACGGCACGACGGGTCGGTGGAATTGAGTAGTCCCAGCTGAACGACGGCCCCGATCAGGGGAGTTCGAGTCGGGCGTCAGGGTGAAGACAACGTTGCCAGCGCCGTGGCGACGTTGCGGAACACTGCTCTCGCGGGTGAGGCCTGTCAAGACTCTGGGCTCACCCTGGCCCTACTTCTATTAAATTAGTAATTATTCTTGACATGATTTCGGCCGCGAGCCACAGTCGTCGCCGTGACGTCGAAGGCCCGCTCCGGCAGAGCGGCCCGCGTCCCGTTCTCCTGCTTCCCGACCCCTGGGAGACGCACGTGATCTCGCACCCGCCCGTACGCAGACCCCGGTTCCACCCGTTCGCCCGGCCCGCCCTCGCGGCCGCCGTCGCGGTGGTCCTGGCCGCCACCGTGCCCCCCCGCGCCGCCGCGCAGACGGCCGTCGACCAGGGCGCACCCGCCGCCTACGACAGCGGCCTCGCACCGACGCCCTACATGGGCTGGAACACCTACTACGGGCTCGGCGCGCCCACCGAGAGCGAGGTGCGCGCCGTCGCCGACAAGCTGGTCAGCAGCGGTCTGCGGGACAGCGGCTACGACATCGTGTGGCTGGACGGCGGCTGGCAGGCCGACAACCCCCGGGATGCCCAGGGCCGGTTGGCGGCCAACCCCGACCGCTTCCCCTCCGGCATCCCGGCCCTCGTCTCCTACCTGCACGAACGGGGGCTGCGGGCCGGTATCTACACCGACGCCGGCACCTACGACGGCGGCAGGAGCTGCGGTCTGGGCAGCCGCGGGTACTACGACCAGGACGCACGGCAGTTCGCGAGCTGGAAGATCGACGCGATCAAGGTCGACTTCCTCTGCGGGATCGGCGCGAAGCTCGACCCGGGGCCCGCCTACAAGGAGTTCAGTGACGCGGTCGCCAAGTCCGGCCGCAGGATGCTGCTGAACCTCTGCAACCCGCTCACCGACGACTGGGGCCTGCCGCACACCCCCGAGCAGGACGCCCACAACACCTACGTCTACGCCCCGGCGATCGCCGACTCCTGGCGCACCGGCACCGACATCGCCTGGGGCACCCCCAGCCCCGGCGAGTGGCCCGACATCCTGCGCAACATGGACGCCAACGCCTGGCACCCCGAGGCACAGGGCCCCGGCCACTACAACGACCCCGACTACCTCATCCCCATGCGGAAGATGACCGACGGGACGTACGAGCTCACCCAGGAGGAGTCCACCACCCAGTTCGTGATGTGGGCCGAGATGGGCTCACCGCTGATGCTGGGCTCCGACCCGCGCACGCTGCCCGACGCGATGATCAGGACCCTCCGCAATCCGGAGATCATCGCGGTGGACCAGGACCCCCTCGCGGTCCAGGGGGTGCGGGTGGCGACCGACTCGGTCGGCGACGTCTACAGCAAGGTGCTGCGGGGGGACGGGCAGCGTGCCGTCGTGCTGCTCAACCGTTCCGGCCAACCCGCGCTCCGCACCGTGCAGTTCGCCGACGCCGGCCTCGGCGGCCCGGTGCGCGTCCGTGACCTGCGGGCGCGCGCCGACCGGGGCACGCACACCGGGTCGTACACCGTCGAGGTCCCCGCGCACGGCACCGCGTTCCTCAGGCTGACCGGCGCCGACGCGCTGCCGGGGACGGACCTGGGCGTGACCGCGACCGCGAGCCCGGCCGTGGTGAGCGACGGTGCCACGTTCTTCCGGGGGCCGCACGGCTCGCTCGTCGAGCGGACCGACGGGAGCACGAAGGACCTCGGCGGTCCCGCGCAGGGCAGGATCCTGGGCCAGCCCGCCGCGTACGCCTCCGCCGGCGGCCGCGTCGACGTCTTCGTACGCGGCGCCGACTCGCGGGCCTACCGGCGGGTCCACGCCGACGGACGGTGGGGCCGATGGCAGTCGCTGGGCGGGGAGCTGACCGACGCGCCGTCCGTCGCCTTCACCGACCCGACCCACTGGACCCTGTTCGCGCGCGGCGCCGACGGCACGGTCGTGCAGCGCGGTCCGGACTCCGGCTGGTCCTCGCTCGGCACGCCCGGTGACCGGGGGGTCCAGGGCCGCCCGTCCGCCGTCGTCGACGCCCAGGGGCGCGTCCACGTCGCCGTACGCACCGCCGCGGACGACGTGTGGACGCGCACGCGGGACACCTCGGGGCAGTGGTCCGAGTGGACGTCCCTCGGCGGAACCGTCAGCGGCAGCCCGACCCTGGTCACCGCCGGGGACACGGTGCTGCTGTACGCGCGGGCCGCCGACTACACGCTCTGGCAGCAGCGCTACGCCGACGGCGCCTGGCAGGGCTGGAGCAAGCGGCAGGAGTTCCCGAGCGCGGCGTTCGACGGCGCGCTCGGCGCGGTCGCCGGCCCGGACGGAGCCGTGGACGCGGTGTTCCGCGGCGTCGACGGCCACGTGTACCAGATCCGATTCAAGTGAACGAGGAACCCGACATGGCCACTTCCCAGACCAGCAGACGGCGGTTCCTCACCGGAGTCGGTGCCGCCGGGACCGCGGCGCTGCTCGGCGGCTGCGTCACCTCCGCCTCCTCCGGCAAGGGCTCCTCGAAGGGCGCGGTGACCCTCCAGTCCAACCTGTCCGCCCCGCAGGCCAAGGCCGCGATGGAGGACCTGGTCGCGGCCTACGCCAAGAAGGGGTCCGGCAGGGCCGATCTCAACACGGTCGCCGCCGAGACCTTCCGCACCCAGCTGCCGACCTACCTCACCTCCGCCAACCCGCCGGACGTGTACACCTGGTACCCCGGCTCGGTCGCGGACGCCTACGCCAAGAAGAACCTGCTGCTCGGCCTCGACGAGGTGTGGAACTCCTCGCCCGACCTCAAGCGGTACACCAAGGCGCTGCACTCGCTGTGCACCGCGAGCTCCGGCAAGAAGGTCTTCGTGCCCAACACCTACTACTGGTGGGGCATGTTCTACCGGAAGTCCGACTTCGCCAAGTGGGGCGTGAGCGAGCCCACGAGCTGGGACGGCCTCCTCGACCTGTGCGACAAGCTCAAGAGCAGGGGCGTCACCCCGATCGGGCTCGGCGCCGGCGGCAACACCCCCTGGGTGGCGTCGGCCTGGTTCGACTACCTCGACATCAGGATCAACGGCGCCCAGTACCACCGCGAACTCCTCGCGGGCAAGCACCGGTTCGACGACCCCGAGGTGCGCAAGGTCTTCGACCGCTGGCGGGAGGTGCTGCCCTACTTCGACCCGAACGGCACCGCCGTCGCCTTCCAGGACGCGACGACCGCCCTGCTCAACGGCCGCAGCGGCATGATGCTCATCGGCACCTTCTTCGCCGACGCCGCGCCCAAGAGCGCCCTGGACGACATCGACTTCTTCCGCTTCCCGGTCATCGACTCCAAGGTCCCGCTCGCCGAGGAGGCGCCGGTCGACGGCTACTTCGCCAGCGCCCGCAGCGGCCGCCGCGACCAGGTCTTCCACCTGCTGAAGTACCTCGCCACGGCCGAGGCCCAGGAGATCTACATCAAGGGCTCCTCCGGGACCGTGCTGCCCTGCAACCCGGACGCCAAGGACGCCGGTACCGCGCTGGTGAAGAAGGGCCGCGCGCACGTCGCCGCGGCCGCCGAGATCACCCAGTTCTTCAACCGGGACTCCAGCGACGCCCTCCAGCCCACCGCGGACACCGCCCTGACCAGGTTCCTGGCCGAGCCGAAGTCGATCGGCGGCATCCTGACCGACTGGCAGCGGGACGCCGAGAAGATCTGGAACGCCTGACATGGCCGTCCTGACCGCGCCCGAAAGGAGGTCCCCGGCCCGCCCGCCCGTCAGCGGCAGGCGGGCCCGGGGACCCCGGCGCACCCCGCCGCTGGTCCTCGCCTTCGTCCTGGTACCGCTGCTCGCCGAGGCCCTGTGGGTGTTCTGGCCCGCCCTCCAGGGCTTCTACCTCGCCCTGACCAAGTGGGACGGCGTCTCCCCGCCGCAGTTCGTCGGCCTGGACAACTTCCGGGAGATGGCCCACGACGACGTCTTCCGCAGCGCCGCCGGCCACACCGTGCTGTGGCTGGTCCTCTTCGGCGGCCTGTCCGCCGTACTGGGGCTCGCCGCCGCGCTGCTGCTCCAGCAGGAGCGGCGCGGGGTCGGCTTCTACCGGGCCGCCCTGTTCCTGCCGGTCGTCTTCTCGCTGGTCGCCACCGCCCTGGTCTGGCAGGCGATCTACCAGCCCGACGGCGTCCTGAACCGCCTGCTGGACACCGTGGGCCTCGGCAGCCTCCGGCACGCCTGGCTCGCGGACCAGGACACCGCTCTGTACGCGGTGATCGTGCCCGCGCTGTGGCGCCAGATCGGCTACGTCATGGTCCTGTACCTCGCCGGTCTGAAGGGCATCGACCCCGTGCTCTACGAGGCCGCCAAGGTCGACGGCGCGAGCGCGCTGCAGCGCTTCCGGCATGTCACGCTGCCCCAACTGCGCGGTGTCAACGCGGTCGTCCTGTCCGTCATCGTCATCGACTCGCTGCGCTCCTTCGACGTCGTCTGGTCGCTCACCCGCGGCGGCCCCTACCACTCGTCCGAACTGCTGAGCACCTACATGTACTCGACCGCCTTCCAGTCCCTGCGACTCGGCTACGGCTCCGCCCTGGCCGTCGTCATCTTCGTCCTCGCCTTCGGGGTCATCGCCTCCTACCTCGTGCGCGCCTTCCGGGAGGCCGACTGATGTCCGCCGACGCCACGGCCAACTCGGCGGCGGTGCGCCGCAGCAGAGCGGCCACCGCCGGATTCCACCTCGGTGCCGGCGCCCTGTCCGTCCTGTGGCTGCTGCCCATCGCCCTGGTCCTGGTGACCAGCCTGCGCTCCTTCGACGACATCGCCGCCCACGGCCTGGGCAGCCGGCCGCACTCCTTCACCCTGTCCAACTTCGGCCAGGCCTGGACCGACGGCGGCCAGCAGCAGGCCCTGATCAACAGCCTGCTCGTCACCGTCCCCTGCGTCCTGGTCACCCTCGCCCTCGCCGCCATGGCCGCGTTCGCCCTCAGCCGCTACGAACTCCCCTTCCGGCGCTCTTTGCTGCTGCTCATGCTCGGCGGCAACCTGCTCCCGCCGCAGATCCTGCTCATCCCGGTGTCCAAGCTCAGCGAGGTGATGGGCGTCTACGACACACTGCCCGCGCTCATCGGTGTGCAGATCGGCTTCGGCGTCGGCTTCTACGTCTTCGTCCTGCACGGGTTCATGCGGTCGATCCCGGTGGAGATCCAGCAGGCGGCGGTCGTGGACGGCGCCGGGCCCTGGCAGATCTTCCGGCGGATCATCCTGCCGCTGACCCGCCCCGCCCTGGCCGCCCTCAGCGCGCTCTCCTTCACCTGGATCTTCAACGACCTGCTCTGGGCGATCACCGTGCTGCGCAGCGACAGCAAGATGCCGATCACCGCCGCCCTCATCGGACTCCAGGGCCAGTACGTGTCGATGTGGAACGTGATCGCGGCCGGGTCCGTGATCGCCGCCGCGCCCACGGTCGCCGTGTTCCTGCGCTTCCAGCGGCACTTCGTGGCCGGCCTCAACCTGGGGGCGGTCAAGTGACCTACCCGCGCTGGACCTTGCGGACGGAGCACACCAGCTACACCGTCCGCCTCTCCCCGGACGGCCCCTGGGCCGAGCTCGACGCCTGGGGCCCGCTCGGCGTCGAGGACGGGCCGTCCGCCCTGGACTGGTCCCACCGCACCCACTTCATCACGCCCGCCGACGCGGCTCCGGCCGAGTATCTGCCGTACGGGCTGCGGCCGTTCACCGGATCCGAGCTGGTGGTGTCGACTCCCGGCGGGGAGCGGGGCATGTGGTGGGAGTTCGACGGCGCCGAGGAGGCGCAGGGGGCTCTTCGGCTCGCCTTCACGGACGAGGTGACCGGCCTGCGGACGGTCCTGTGCTACGCGACCGTCCCCGGCACCGACGTGATCCTGCGCTGGGCCGAGTTCACCGCCACGGCCGAACTCCGCCTGGAGCGGCTCGACTCGGCCGCAGTCACCGTTCCCGTCAGGGGCGCGGCCCGGCTGACCTGCCTCGCCGGGCAGTGGTCCCAGGAGTTCCAGCACACCCGGCTCGACCTCGCCAGGGGCACGTTCAGCATCGGCAGCCTGCAGGGTGTGGCAGGGCACGCGTACGCGCCCTGGCTCGTCGTGCAGGACGGGGAGGCCGCGTACGGTGTCGCCCTCGAATGGGCGGGCAACTGGCACATCACGGCGGAAGCCGAACCGGGCGGGGCCGTTCGGGTCCGGGCCGGACGGGTCCCGCACGAGGGCGCCGTACGCATCGCCCCCGGGGAGACCCTCAAGGCGCCCCGCCTCGCCTGCGCCTTCAGCGCGGACGGACTCGACGGTCTGTCCCGGGTCTGGCACCGCTACGAGCGCCGCCTGGCCGGCGACCGGCTGCACCGCCCCCGCAAGGTGCTCTACAACTCCTGGGAGGCCACCGGCTTCGACGTCGACGCGGCCGGTCAGCTGGAACTGGCGAAGGCGGCCGCGGACCTCGGGGCCGAGCTGTTCGTCGTGGACGACGGCTGGTTCACCGGCCGCGGCGACGACACCGGGGGACTGGGCGACTGGTACCCCGACCCTCAGGCCTTCCCGCAGGGCTTCGACCGGTTCGTCGCCGACGTCCGCGGCCTCGGCCTGGACTTCGGCCTGTGGGTGGAACCGGAGGCGGTCAGCCCCGGCAGCCGGCTGCACGCCGAACACCCCGAGTGGGTCTACCGCGTCGACGGCCGGCCGGCCCGTCTCGTCCGCAACCAGCTGCTGCTCGACCTCGGCCGGAGCGACGTCCAGGACTTCGTGATCGCCACCCTCGACCGGCTGCTCGGCACCTACGCCATCGGCTATCTGAAGTGGGACATGAACCGCCCGCCCACCGAACGCGGCCGTCCCGGCGCCGGTCCCGCCGACCGGGTCGACCTGGACGCGGAGCACGTCGCCGGATACCTGCGGGTCCTCGACCACCTGCGCGCCGCCCACCCCGACGTCACCGTCGAGGGCTGCGCCGGCGGCGGCGGACGGGTCGAGCACGCCACCCTCGCCCGCACCGACGTCGTCTGGCCCAGCGACAACACCGCGCCCCTGGACCGGCTGCGCATCCAGTACGGCTTCCTGCACGCCCACGCGCCCCACGTCATGAGCTCCTGGGTCACCGACGCCCCCGGCGTCTTCGACCCGCGCCCGCGCAGCCTCGCCTTCCGCTTCGTCAACGCCATGTGCGGAGTCCTCGGGATCGGCGCCGACCTGCGCGCCTGGACCCCGGAGCAGCGATCCGAGGCCGCCCGGTGGATCGCCCGCTACAAGGAGGTGCGGGACGTCGTCCACCACGGGGAGGCCCGGCTGCTCGGGACACCGGACGACCCCACCTGCGGCGTGCAGTTCGACGCCGGCGACCGTACCGTCGTCGCCGCGCTCTCCACCGGCCGCCTCGACGGGGCACCGCTGCTGCCCGGCCGCCCCGACCGGCTGCGGCTGCGCGGCCTGGACCCGGCGGCACGCTACCGGGACACGGCGACCGGAGCGTCGTACAGCGGAGCCCATCTGCGCCACCACGGCCTGCCGTTCGCGTGGAGTGCCGGGCACGATGCCGACCTGGTGGTGCTCAGACGCCTGTAGGACGCATATGTTTCCAGCAGCTCACCCTCTAAGGAGCCCGATGGACCAGTCCGTACGACGGTACGGTGCCCGCTTCACCGGCCGTACCGCCGTGGTGACCGGCGCCGCCTCCGGCATCGGAGCCGCCACCGCCGCCCGCCTCGCCGGGGAGGGCGCCGCCGTCGTGCTCGCCGACATCGCGGACGAGCGTGGCCGGGCCGTGGTGGACGGAATCGAGAAGGACGGCGGCCGGGCCAGGTACGTGCACGCGGACGTCGCCGCCGAGGACGACTGGGCACGGATCGTGACCGCCGCGCACGCCTTCGGCCCGGTCGACGTGCTCGTCAGCAACGCCTACACCGTCGAGGTCGTACCGGCCCACGAGCTGACCCTGCCGTCCTGGCAGCGGCAGCTCGCCGTCAACCTCACCGGCGGCTTCCTCGGCGTCCGGGCGGTCCTGCCCGACCTGCGCGCCCGCCGCGGCGCGGTGGTCCTCACCTCGTCGGTGCACGCCCACGCCGGCATCCCCGGCCACCCCGCCTACGCCGCGGCCAAGGGCGGCCTGCTCTCCCTGTGCGGACAGCTCGCCGTCGAGTACGGGCCCGAGGTGCGCGTCAACGCGGTGGTTCCCGGGCCCGTCCTGACCGCGGCCTGGGACCGGGTGCCGCCCGAGGAACGCGAACGCAGCATCGCCCAGACCGCCGCCCGCCGCTTCGGCACGCCCGAGGAGGTGGCCGCCGCGATCGCGTTCCTCTGCGCCGACGAGGCCTCCTACATCACCGGGTCCAGTCTCGTCGTGGACGGCGGCTGGAGCGTCGTGAAGGCTTCCGCATGAGCCCCGCCGAACCGGCCGTTGAACAGAAAGGCTGTACGACATGACGCCCTACGCCCGCCGCGGTGTGCACGGCCAGACCGTGGAGGCGCTGGCGCGCCGCATCCTGGGGGGCGAGATCCCGGAAGGGGCCACGCTCGACCTGGTGGCGCTGCAGAGCGAACTCGACGTCAGCCTCACCGCCCTGCGCGAGTCCCTCAAGGTGCTCGCCGCCAAGGGCATGGTCGACGCCCGGCAGAAACGCGGCACCTTCGTGCGGTCCCGCGCGGACTGGAACCTGCTCGACGCCGACGTGCTGCGCTGGCAGTTCGAGGGCGGCCGCGCGAGCGGCACGGGATCGTCGCTGCTGCGCAACCTGGCCGAGGTCCGCGCCATCATCGAACCGGCGGCCGTCCGGCTCGCCGCCGAGCGCCGCACCGAGGCCGACCTGCTGTCCCTGGAGACGGCCGTGGCGGCGATGGGGCGGCACGAGGCGGACCCCGGCCACGCCGTCGACGCCGACCTCGCCTTCCACCGCGCCCTGCTCACCGCCACCCACAACGAACTGCTCGAACGCATGGAGATGGTGATCGAGTCGGGCCTTGCCCACCGGGACCGCATCGTGCACAGCTCCCCGCACAGCGAGGATCCCGTCCCCGCCCACCGCGCCGTCCTGGACGCCGTACGCGACCGTGACCCGCAGGCGGCCGAGGCCGCCATGCGGGCCCTGCTCGACCAGGCGGGCCGCGACCTGGCACGGCTCGACGGCCCGGAAGAGGGGGCGGAGCCCGACGACGCGGCAGGGCCCGACGACACGAAAGGCGGCGGCCGGTGAAGATCGACCGGATAGAGACCTTCCTCGTCCCGCCGCGCTGGCTGTTCTGCCGGGTCGAGACCGACGACGGCGTGGTCGGCTGGGGCGAGCCCGTCGTCGAGGGGCGCGCCGAGGTCGTCCGCTCGGCCGTCGACGTCCTCGCCGAATACCTCCTGGGCCAGGACCCGTTGCGCATCCAGGACCACTGGCAGGTGCTCACCAAGGGCGGCTTCTACCGGGGCGGCCCGGTGCTGTCGAGCGCCGTCGCGGGCCTCGACCAGGCCCTGTGGGACATCGCCGGCAAGACCTACGGCGCGCCCGTGCACGCCCTGCTGGGCGGTCCGGTGCGCGACCGGGTGCGGGTCTACGCCTGGGTCGGCGGCGACGAACCGGGCCGGCTGACCGAGCAGATAGCGGCCCAGGTCGAGGCGGGCTTCACCGCGGTGAAGATGAACGCCGCCGGGGCCACCTCGCCGTTGGCCACGGTGGCGGAGACGGCGGCCGTGGTCGCCCGGGTGAGCGCCGCCCGGGACGCCCTCGGCCCGGACCGCGACGTCGCCGTCGACTTCCACGGCCGGTTCACCGCGGCCGGCGCCCGCCGCGTCCTCGCCGAACTCGCCCCGCTGCACCCGCTGTTCGTGGAGGAGCCGGTGGTCCCCGAACAGGGCCACCTGCTGCCCGGCCTGGTCACCACGAGCCCGGTGCCGCTCGCGACCGGCGAACGCCTGTACTCGCGCGCCGAGTTCCTGCCCGTCCTCGCCGCCGGCGTTGCGGTCGCCCAGCCGGACCTCTCGCACGCCGGCGGCATCTCCGAGGTGCACCGCATCGCCTCGCTCGCCGAGACCTACGGCGCCCAGCTGGCCCCGCACTGCCCGCTCGGCCCCATCGCGCTCGCCGCCAGCCTCCAGGTCGCCTTCGCCACACCCAACTTCCTCATCCAGGAGCAGAGCCGCGGCATCCACTACAACCGGGACGCCGACCTGCTCTCCTACCTCGTCGACCCCGAGCCCTTCCGCTTCGTGGCCGGGCACGCGCACCGCGGTGACGCCCCCGGTCTCGGCATCACCCTCGACGAGGCGGCCGTCCGCGCGGCCGACCGCGCGGGACACCGGTGGCGCAACCCGGTGTGGCGGCACGCCGACGGCTCCTTCGCGGAGTGGTGACCATGCCGCTCGACGTCGTGACCGACCTGGCGCACGGCGGCCGCTGGACCTCGCTGCGGCACGGCGGCCGCGAATGGCTGTGGCGGCGCGAGAGCCCCGGACGCCACGGCGTGGCACCCGGCGACGCGTTCGTGGACGCCGGGGGAGTGGAGGAGTGCGTCCCCACCGTCCGCGGCACCCCCGACCACGGGGACGCCTGGTCCCGGCCCTGGACGCGGGACGCGGACGGTGCCGGGGAGACCGTCCGCTGCGACCGCTTCACCCTGACGCGCACGCTGCGCGCTGCGGCCGACGGCGTCGAGGCCGCCTATGTGCTCAGGGCCGACCCCGGATTCCGCTTCCTCTGGGCCGCCCACGCGCTGCTGGACCTCTCCGAGGAGGCCGTCGTGCGGGCCCGTCGGGGAGCGCCCACCCGGCTGTTCCCGGAGGCGGCGCCGCTGCTGGACCGTCCCTGGCCGGACGGCGCCCCCTGGGTGGCCGGCACCTGGCCCGCGCCCCTGGGGCTGCGGCTCGACCGGTTCGGGCCGGACGACGGTACGGCCGTCGGGGCCGTGGTGGACGGCGGCCGGTGCTGCGTGCACGACGGTGCCGACCGGCTCGCCCTGGCCGTCGAGGCGGAGGGGCAGCCGCTCGCCGTCGCCCTGTGGCGCAACCTCGGCGGCTTCCCCGCCGGCCGCCCCTATCGCAGTACGGGTGTCGAGCCGATGCTCGGCCGCGTCTTCGACCTCGCCGACGCGGGCCCGGACGACGCCGCCCGGGTCCCCGCCTCGGGCGAGGTCCGCTGGCTGCTCACCGTGACCGCCGACTGCCGCTGCCCCTGAGATCCAAGGGAATCCAAGGGAACCGCGGAAATCCAAGAAAAGGGAAGGAGCCCGTTCGTGGACCTGCGAACCGCCCTCGCCGGCCGCCGCCTGCTCGCCATCGTGCGCGGCGGCGACCCGGACGCCGCCCTGCGCACCGTGCTGACCCTCGTCGAGGAGGGCATCGAGCTGATCGAGGTGTCGCTCAGCGGCGCGGACGCCCTCACCGTCATCGCCCGCGCCCGCAAGGAACTCGGTCCCGGCCGGCCGCTGGGCGCCGGCACGGTGCTGACCGCCGCCGACGCGCACGCCGCCCACCGCGCGGGCGCCGGCTTCGCGGTCACCCCGGGGCTCGGCGCCGGTGCCGACACCGCACGGGAGCTCGGCATGCCGGTCCTGGCCGGCGTGCTCACCCCCACCGACGTGATCGCGGCGCAGGCCCGCGGCGCGGCCGCCCTGAAGCTCTTCCCGGCCGCGGAGGCCGGCGGAGCGGCATACCTGAAGGCGCTGCGCGGACCGTTCCCCGACGCGGCGTTCGTCCCGGTCGGCGGCGTCGACGTGCCGGCCGCGCGGGCCTACCTGGCCGCCGGAGCGATCGCCGTCGGCGTCGGCTCCCCGCTCGTCGGCGACGCGGCGGACGGCGGCAGCCTGACCGCCCTGCGTGACCGGGCCCGCGCGTTCCGGGCCGCCCTGGCGGAGGAGGGAGCCGCATGACGGCGCCCTGGCGTCCGGCCCCGGGACCGGTCGTCTGCCTCGGCGAGACGATGGCCGCCCTCGCCCCCGACCCGCCGCGGCCGCTGGCGGACGCCGGGCACCTGCGGCTGTCCGTCGCGGGCGCGGAGTCCAACGTGGCCATGTACCTCGCCGACCACGGCGTCCAGGCCCACTGGCTCTCGGCCCTCGGCGACGATCCGGTGGGCCGCCGGGTGCGTGCCGCGGTCGCCGCCGCCGGGGTCGACGTGACGCATGTGCGCACCGACCCGCACCGCCCCACCGGCCTTCTCCTCAAGGACCCGGGCCCCGCCGGCACGAGCGTCCACTACTACCGCACCGGATCGGCGGCCTCGGCCCTCGGACCCGGCCTGCTCGACGGCGAACCCCTGCGCTCGGCCGCCCTCCTGCACCTCACCGGCATCACCCCCGCCCTCTCCGCGTCCTGCCACGCCCTGGTGACCCGGGCCCTGGACCCGCCCGCCGCCGAACGGCCGTACGCCGTCAGCTTCGACGTCAACCACCGGGCCGCGCTGTGGCCCCACGGCACCGCGCCGGCGGTGCTGCGCGCCCTCGCCGACCGCGCCGACATCGTCTTCGTGGGCCTCGACGAGGCCCAGGAGCTGTGGGGCGGCGACCTGAGCGTCACCGGCCTGCGGGACCTGCTGCCCGGCCCGCGGATCCTCGTCGTCAAGGACGGCGCCCGGGCCGCGACCGCCGTGACCGCGAACGGCGTGTGCACGGTGCCCGCGCTGCGGACGGCCGTGGTGGAACCGGTCGGCGCCGGCGACGCGTTCGCGGCGGGCTTCCTGGCCGGGCTGCTGCGTGCCGAGACGCTGACCCGTGCCCTGCGGCTCGGCCACCTCACCGCGGTCTCCGCGCTCAAGGTGACGGGGGATCACGGTCCGCTGCCCGGCCGGGCCGACGTGGACCGGCTCCTCGGACTCACGGACCCGGACTGGCGCCGGGCCCGGCCCCTCTCGGTCGACCGCGTGTTCGCTCCGTAGTCACCGACGAAAAAACACGTGGACCGACAGACCGGCGCCGCGGGACACTTCTCTTTCCTGACCTGCCGATTCCAGGCCGCCGCGGACCATGCGGCGGTCGACTCGGCATGCCGTGCGACGACTACACAGGGTTGAGATGACATCCTCTGTCGATTTACCAGCGACGGGACCGCGCAAGGGCGCGGTGCTGCTCGCACTGCGTTACTACGGACGGGAGCTGGCCCGGCTCAAGCGGCTCACCGCGCCCGCGCTGCTGCTGCCGGCACTCGGCAACATCGGAATCAACTACCTGGCCCCGCTGGTCGTGGCCAAGCTGGTCGGCCGGATCGCCGACGGCCACGGCCTGGACCTGCGCACCGCACTGCCGTACGTCCTCGGCTTCGCCGGTGTCCTGCTGCTGGCGGAGACGCTCTGGCGGATCGGTCTGCACTGCCTGAACCGCCTGGACGCCCTCGGCATCGAGCACTTGTACGTCATCGGCATGGACGAACTGTTCGCGAAGGACGCCGCGTTCTTCCACGACAACTTCGCGGGCTCCCTCACCAAGCGGGTGCTGAGCTTCGCCACCCGCTTCGAGGAGTTCGGCGACACGCTGACCTTCAACATCGTCGGCAGCTTCGTGCCGCTGGTGTTCGGCTCGGTGGTGCTGTGGCGCTACCAGCCGCTGCTCGTCGTCGCGCTCCTCGCGATGATCGCGACGACCGCGGTGTGCGTGTTCCCGCTGATCCGCCGCCGGCAGCGGCTGGTCGACCAGCGGGAGGAGGCGATCGCCCGGGTGTCGGGGCATGTCGCCGACAGCCTGATGAACATGGACACGGTCCGGGCGTTCGCCGCCGAGGAGCGGGAGGCCGCCGAACACCGGTCGCGGGTCGCCGAGTCGCGGCGGCGCACCCTGCGTTCCTGGGACTACGGCAACCTGCGCATCGACACGTTCGTCGCGCCGATGTCCGTGGCCACCAACGCGGTGGGCCTGCTGCTCGCGGTGGCGCTGGCGGGCGGCGGGCACGGCGTGGAGGCGGTCGTGGTCGCCTTCACCTACTACACCAACGCGACCCGGATCATGTTCGAGTTCAACCAGATCTACCGGCGCATGGAGAGCTCCATGACGGAGGCGGCCCAGTTCACCGAACTGCTCCTCGAACCGCCGACCGTGATCGACCCGCCGGCCCCCGAGCCGCTCGCGCCCCGGGCCGCCGACGTCCGCTTCGAGAAGGTCTCCTTCACCCACGCGGGCGCCAAACCGCTGTTCGAAGGGCTTGACCTGGAGGTGCCCAGCGGGTCGAAGTTCGGGTTCGTCGGCCGGTCGGGCGGCGGCAAGACCACCCTGACCCGGCTGCTGCTGCGGATGACCGACATCGACGCCGGCCGGATCATGATCGGCGGCCAGGACATCAGCCGGCTGCGCCAGGCCGACCTGCGCAGCCAGATCGCCTACGTCCCGCAGGACCCGGCGATGTTCCACCGCACCCTGCGGGAGAACATCGCCTTCGCCCGGCCGGACGCCACCGACGCCGAGATCCGGCTGGCCGCCGGGGCCGCGCACGTCACGGAGTTCGCGGACGCGCTGCCGGACGGGTTCGAGACGATGGTGGGGGAGCGCGGCGTCAAGCTCTCCGGCGGCCAGCGCCAGCGGGTCGCCCTGGCCCGGGCGATCCTGCGGGACGCCCCGATCCTGCTTCTGGACGAGGCGACCAGCGCGCTGGACTCCGAGAGCGAGATCCTCGTCCAGGAGGCGCTGTGGCGGCTCATGGAAGGGCGCACGGCGCTGGTGGTGGCGCACAGGCTCAGCACGGTCGCCTCCATGGACCGGCTCGTGGTCCTCGACCGCGGCCGGATCGTCGAGCAGGGCACGCACCACGAACTGCTCGCCGCGGACGGCGCCTACGCCAAGCTGTGGCAGCACCAGTCGGGCGGCTTCCTCGACGAGGGGGCGGCGCGGGCCGAAGTGCGCTAGGCGCTCCGCTGGAGGGGCCGGGGGGCGTCGTGGTTGTCTGCGGCGCCGTCGTGGCTGGTCGCGCAGTTCCCCGCGCCCCTTCGGGGCGCTCCCACGCCCCCGAAGGATGCCCGCCGGACATGGGCGGGTGGTAGACAGGTGATCATGACTGACCTGAACACCCCCGGCGAGCCTGCGATGACCGCCGGGATCGACACACCCGACCGCCGGGGCCGTACCGGCCTGGACCGCGCCGGCCTGGACCTGACCGGCAACCCGCGCGTGAAGGTCCGGGAGGTGCGACTCCTGTCCAGCCACTGGTACGTCGAGCGGGCCACCACCTTCGACCTCCAGCATGCCGACGGCACCTGGCACACCGAGGAACGCGAGACCCACGACCGGGGCAACGGCGCCACCCTCCTCCTCTACGACGCCGACCGCGAAACCGTCCTGCTCACCCGGCAGTTCCGCTTCCCGGCGTACGTCAACGGCCACCCCGACGGCATGCTGATCGAGACGCCGGCCGGCCTCCTGGACGACGAGGCCGAGCATCCGGAGCACGCGGTCCGCCGCGAGGTCGTCGAGGAGACCGGCCACACCGTCGGCGAGGTCGAGCACGTCTTCGACGTCTACATGAGCCCGGGTTCCGTCACGGAACGGATCTCGTTCTACGCGGCCGCCTACGGCCCCTCGACCCGCACGCACGAGGGGGGCGGCCTGGACGAGGAGGGCGAGGACATCGAGATCCTCGAACTCCCCTTCCGGCGCGCCCTGGAGATGATCCGCACCGGTGAGATCGCCGACGCCAAGACGATCATGCTGCTGCAGTGGGCGGCCCTGGACGGCCCGTTCGCACCACGCCCTTGACTTCTAGCGCACTCCAAGCCGAAGACTCACCCCCGTGCACCCGGAACCCCCGGGTGCGCGAACGGAGGAGACGGCATGAAGTACCGCACCATCGGCACCGACCCGGGGACCCGCCGCGAGGTGAGCGTCCTCGCGCTCGGCGCCATGCTGTTCGGGTCCCGCACCGACGAGAGGACCTCCTTCGCCGTCCTCGACCGCTATGTCGAGGCCGGCGGGAACTTCGTCGACACGTCCGACAACTACGCCTTCTGGGAGGACGGCGGCCAGGGCGGCCAGAGCGAGGAACTGCTCGGCCGCTGGCGGCGCAGCCGCGGTATCGGCGGCGAGGTCGTCATCGCCACCAAGCTCGGCGCCCGCCCCCTCGCTCCCGGCAGCAGCTACACCGACAACCCCGAGGGCCTGTCCGTGAAGGTGATCCGGGAGTCGGCCGAGCGCAGCCGCGAGCGCCTCGGCGTCGACAAGCTGGACCTGCTGTACGCCCACATAGAGGACCCCGCCGTCCCGCTCCGCGAGACCGTCGAGGGGTTCGCCGCGCTCGTCGCGGAGGGCACCGTCGGCCTGCTCGGGGCGAGCAACCACGCCGTCTGGCGGCTGGAACGCGCCCGCGCCCTCGCCGCCGCGGCCGGCCTGCCCGGCTATGAGGTGCTCCAGTACCAGCACAGCTACCTGCGCCCCCGCACCGACATCCCCGACGACCTGTTCCCGGACGGCAGCCTCGGCTCCGCCGACGCCCAGCTGCGCAGCTATCTGCGTGCGGAGCCGGACCTCACCCTGGTCGCCTACTCACCACTGCTGAAGGGCGCCTACACCCAGCCGGGCAAGACGCTCCCCGCCGACTGCGACCACCCCGGCACCCCGGCCCGCCTCGCCGCGCTCGGCGAGGTGGCCCGGGAGACCGGGGCGACCCTGAACCAGGTGGTGCTGGCCTGGCTGCTGGGCGGGCCGCTGCCGGTCGTGCCGCTGGCCGGGGTGTCGTCCGTGGCCCAGCTGGAGGAGAACCTCGCCGCCGTGGACCTGGAACTGACCCCTGACCAGCGGGCCCGCCTGGACGCGGCTCACTGACCGCGCGGCTCCCGGACGACGGCGACCTCGCCCGGCGCCACGGTGACCGTGCCGTCGGCCGGCTTGCCGGACAGCAGCTCCACCGAGCCGGCCGCGACCGGGAGTTCGGCGCCCTGGCCGGTGTGGTCGATCACGAACACGTAGTCCGCGTCCGCACCGCGCCGCACGGCGACCTCCACGCCCGCCGGGGCGGTGCGGCCCGCGGCCACGCCCGCCTCGGCGCGGATCCGGCCGAGCAGCCCCGCCAGGGTGTCCGCGTCGGGCAGCGTCGCCACGTACCAGGCGGTGCCCGCGCCGTACCCGTGCCGGGTCACCGCCGGTACCCCGGCCAGCGGCCCGTCGGCGTACGACGTCACCGCCTGCGCGCCCGCCGGCCGTACCCGCTCCGACCAGAGCGAGCCCTGGCCGCCCTCGCTCAGGGTCACGCGCTCGCCGGGCAGCAGCGGGAACAGCTCGTCCGTGGACACGCCCAGCAGTTCCCGGAAGGCCCCCGGATAACCGCCCAGCCGCACATGGCAGTTCTCGTCCACCGCGCCGCTGTGGAAGCCGATGGCGAGGGTGCCGCCGGCCTCGGCGAAGGCCGTCAGGTTCGCCGCGCCCGTGTCGTCCACCAGGTACAGGCTCGGGGCCAGCACCACCTTGTAGGCCGACAGATCCCCGTCCGGGCGGACGAAGTCCACCGCCACGCCGGCCCGCCACAGCGGCTCGTACCAGGCGCGGACGAGGTCCAGGTAGCGCAGCTCCCCGCTGGGCTGCGAGGGCAGCTCCACGGCCCAGCGGGCGTCCCAGTCCCAGACGACGGCCACCTCGGCGGTGCCGGTGCTGCCGCGCACCTCGGCGAGGGCCCGCAGATCGGCGCCCAGCCGCACGACGTCCCGCCAGATCTGGCTGTCGGTCCCGGCGTGCGGCAGCATCGCCGAGTGCCACTGCTCGGCACCCGCCTTCGCCGCCCGCCACTGGAAGTAGCAGATGCCGTCCGCGCCGCGCGCCACATGGGCGAGCGCGTTGCGGCGCAGCTCGCCGGCGGTCTTCGCCCGGTTGACGGGCTGCCAGTTGACCGCGCCCGTCGAGTGTTCCATCAGCAGCCACGGCCCGCCCGCCAGCGACCGCATCACATCGCCGCTGAGCGCGATGTCGATCTGCGACTCGGGGTCGGCGGACATCAGGTAGTGGTCGTTGGCCACCACGTCCAGCTCCGGTGCCCACCGCCAGTAGTCGAGGGCGTCGAAGTTGTGCATCACCATGAAGTTGGTGGTGGCGGGGATGGCGGGGGCCGCCTGACGCAGGACGTCCCGCTCCGCCTTGTACAGCGACAGGAGTTCGTCCGAGCAGAACCGCCGCCAGTCCAGCTGGTGCGTCGGGTTGGGTACGGCGCCGGTCGCGCGGGGCGGCAGGATCTCGTCCCAGTCGTAGTACCACTGGCTCCAGAAGGTGGTGCCCCAGGCGTGGTTGAGGGCGGCCAGGTCGTCGGCGTACTTCGCCCGCAGCCAGCGGCGGAAGGACTCCGCGCTGGTGTCGCAGTAGCAGGCCGCGTTGTGGCAGCCGTACTCGTTGTGGACGTGCCACATCCTGACGGCCGGGTGGCTCGCGTACCGGTCGGCGATCGCGCCCGCGATGCGCAGCGCGGCCTCGCGGTAGGCGGGGCTGCTCGGGCAGAACGTCTGGCGGCTGCCGTACGACAGCGCACGGCCGTCGTGGTCCACCGGGAGCGCCTCGGGGTGGGCGCGGAAGAACCAGGCCGGCGGGGCGGCCGTCGGGGTGGCGAGGTCGGCGGCGATGCCGTTCTCGTGCAGCAGGCCGAGGATCCGGTCCATCCGGGAGAAGTCGTAGACGCCCTCGGACGGCTCCAGCAGCGCCCACGAGAAGATGCCGACGCTGACCATGTTCACCCCCGCCTCGCGCATCAGGCGGACGTCCTCGGCCCACACCTCCTCGGGCCACTGTTCGGGGTTGTAGTCGCCGCCGTAGGCGATGCCGGGGACGGAGAGGGTGCGGTCGTTCATCGGGTGGCTCCGGTAGCTTCGGTGAGAAGGCGGCGGGTCGTCTCCACGCCCCACTGGTCGAGGGAGAGCAGCCGGTCGCTGGAGGCGACCAGGCCGCCGACGGCCGCCACGTGCGCCGCCCAGCGCGCACGGGTCTCCACGGCCGGGCGGGCCATCAGGCAGTCCGGGTCGTTGACCCAGAGGCGGCCGTGCTGCCACTGGCGCGCGGCGCCGGTGAACTCGGCCGCGGCCTGGCCGGGCTGGCTGAAGTCACCGGCCTCGGGCCGGCGGTGCGGAGCCGTGTCCGGGCTGACCCGCATCGCGTCGAACAGGCCGGCGGAGGGCAGGACCGGCGCGCCGCAGCCCAGCAGGTAGGCGTCCGCGCCGATCGCCTCCCGGATCAGGCCGATGCCCTGCCGGTACGCCGTGAGCGCGTCCGCGCCGGAGTGCCGTACGCCGTCCATGGCGCCCGCGTAGAGGAAGTCGGTCTTGAAGTAGTCGTAGCCCTCGGCGCGCAGCGTCGTGAAGACGTCGGTGAGGTGGGCCGCGGCGGCCGGGTGGGTGGTGTCCAGGACGTACAGGCCGTGACCCCAGTTGCGGCCCGCGTGCAGCGGGTTGCCGTCGGCGTCGCGGACCAGCCAGTCCGGGTAGGTCTCGGCGAGCGCGCTCGCCGGGGCCACCAGGAACGGCGCCGTCCAGATGCCCGCCCGGCGGCCGTGGGCGCGGATGGCGTCCGCGGTGCCCCGCCGGGAGCGGAAACGGCCGGAGAGGGTCAGCCAGTCGCCCAGCGCGCTCTGGTAGCCGTCGTCGATCTGCACCACGTCGACCGGCAGGTCGAGGGTGTCCATCGCCCGCAGGTTCTCGTGGATGTCGTCCTCGGTGACGGCCGTGAAGTACTCGTACCAGGAGCACCAGACCGTCGGCGCCGGGCGGGGTGCCGGCAGCGCCAGGGCGCCGGCCCAGCCGGCCAGCACGGACTGGATGCCCGTGCCGGTCCACTCCTTGACCGGGCCGTCGGCCTCGACCTCCGCGACCCCGCCCGCGACGGTCAGCCGGATCGACGGCACCTCGTGCAGCGGGTCGGCCGCCGCCCAGAGCCGGACCGCGGAGCCGTCCCCCGGGTCGAGCGCCAGCAGGCCCTCGCCCTGGAAGGCACCGGCGGGCACCCGTCGGCCGGGGCGGTGACACACGGTCGCCCAGTTGTCGTTCGTCGGGCGGTACGGGGCCGCGCCGAGGGCGTAGGTGCCACTGGGCGACCAGGACTGCCAGCCCTCCTCGTGGACACGGGCGGTGCGCGTGTCCACGGCCACGGAGGCGACCGGGGTGAACGGGTTGTGCACGAGGTTCTCTTTCAAGGGGGGGCCGGATCAGCCCTTTGCGGAGCCCAGGGTCAGACCGCTGACGAACTGCTTCTGGAGCGCGAAGTACACGAGCAGCGTCGGGATCGCGGTGAGCAGGGAACCGGCGGCGACCAGGTTCGGGTCGGTGAAGTACTGCCCGGAGAGGTTGTTCAGCGCCGAGGTGATCGGCATGTTCTCACCGGTCGAGATCAGCACCAGGGCCCAGAAGAAGTCGTTGTAGATCCAGATCGACAACAGGGTCGCCAGGGCCGCCATCGCCGGCTTGCACAGCGGCAGGGTGATCTGCCAGTACAGCCGCCACACCGAGGCGCCGTCCACCAGCGCGGCCTCGGTCAGTTCGTGCGGCAGCGAACGCATGTAGTTCGCCAGCACGAACGCGCAGAACCCGGACTGGAACGCCACATGGATCAGCACCAGGCCGAGCGCCGAGTCGTACAGCTTGCCGCTCGCGGTGATGCCCGGCAGGTTCGTCAGCAGGTACATCCGGTACAGCGGGGTGATGATGACCTGCTGCGGCAGCAGGTTGCCGGCCGTGAAGACCAGCAGCAGGAAGAGGTTGACCCGGAAGTCGAAACGGCTGACGTAGAACGCGACCATCGACGACAGGAACAGCGTGAGCAGCACGGCCGGGACCGCGATGACCAGCGTGTTCATGAAGTAGTGGGTCATGTCCGACTGCTCGAACGCGTTCGTGAAGTTGTCGAGGTTCAGCGTGTGCGGCCAGGACACGTAGCCGCGGTTGCTGGTCTCGCTGTACGGGCGCAGCGCCGAGAAGATCGCCCACAGCAGCGGGGCGAGCCACGCCAGGGCCGTGCCGGCCAGGAACACGTGCAGCAGGACACGGGCCGGGCGGATCGGGGTGCGCTGCTCGGGCAGCGCGCTCACGGTGCTCATGCGCTCCGCTCCTTCCGGAAGGTCGCGATCAGGTACGGGATGATCACGATCAGGGAGATGAACAGCAGCACCACCGCGATCGCCGAGCCGTAACCGATACGGCTGGACTCGCCGATGATGTTGTTGGTCACCAGGATGGAGAGCAACTCGGTGCCCTGGGCGCCCTTGTTGAAGACGAAGACCAGGTCGAAGGCGCGCAGCGCCTCGATGATGGTCACGACCAGGACGATGGTGTTGGTCGGCCGCAGCGTCGGGAAGATGACGTTCTTGAACGTCTGCCACTCGTTGGCGCCGTCGAGGGCCGAGGCCTCCCGCAGTGACGGGTCCACGCTCTTCAGGCCGGCCAGGTACAGGATCATCATGTAGCCGGTGTGCCGCCAGGACGCGGCGACCAGGACCGCCCACAGGTTGAGGTTCGGATCACCGATCCAGTCGATGTAGTGGCCCGGCTTGTTGGCACCGATGAGGCTGTTGATCAGGCCCGTGTCCGGGTTGTAGATCAGCTGCCAGACGAACCCGATGCACGCCAGGGAGATGACGACCGGGAGGAAGAACGCCGTCTGGTAGACCCGGCTGAACCTGATCTTCTTGTCCAGCTGCACGGCCAGGAACAGGCCGAACGGGGTCGGGATCAGGATGAGCACCACGAACCAGATGACGTTGTGCTCGACCGCCGGCCAGAACTGCGGGTTGTCGGTGAAGAGTTGCTTGAAGTTGTCCAGCCCGACCCACTTGATGGAGTCGAAGCCGATGCCGTCCCAGGAGGTGAAGGCGAGGAGGATCGAGGCCAGGGCGGTCACCCAGACCAGGAGTACGTGCAAGACCGTGGGCACGCCCGCCATGAAGGCGAGCGTGATCCGGTCACGGCGGGTCAGCAGGCGCCGGTGGCCCCGCTGGATCCGCTTCTTCTCGGACGCGCGCCCAGGAGGCGGCACGGCGGCCGCCTCCTGGGACTTCGTGGTCGTGTCAGTCGTCACTTCAGCAGGCTCACTCGGACGCGAAGATCGTCTTCTTCTGGCGCTCGATGGACGAGAGCTGGCTGTCGATCCCCTTCGGGTTCTGCAGGAACTTCTGCAGACCGGGCTGCATCACCGTGGAGGTGAAGTCGGGCCGGGAGTCGCGGTCCATGAACTGGGTGAGGCTCTTGGCGCCGCCGATCATGTCGAACGCCTTCTTCTGCAGCGCCGAGTAGGCCGAGGTGGAGGCCTGGCTGGAGGCGGCCACCACGCTCGGGTCGCCCTTGAGGTAGAGCTCCTCGGCCGCCGGGCTGCCCAGGTACTCGAGGAGCTTGACGACACCGGCGTGGTTCTTCGGGGACTTGGAGACCATGAAGCCGTCGGTGGGCGCCTCCACGGTGTCCTGGCCGTACGCGGAGTTGATCTCCGGGAAGGCGAAGAAGTCCAGGTCGTCCAGGTCGGCCTTGTTGGTGAACTGCTGGGCCACGAAGGTGCCCAGCAGGTACATGCCGGCCTTCTTCGACACCAGCGTCTGGGCGGCGTCCTGCCAGGTGCGGCCCATGAAGCCGTCCTGGTGGTAGGGGAGCAGCTCGGCCCAGTGGTCGAAGACGGCCTTGACCTTGGCGTCGGTCCAGGCGGCCTTGCCCGCCATCAGCTCGACGTGGAAGTCGTAACCGTTGAGGCGGAAGTTGATCTGGTCGAAGGTGCCCATGGCCGGCCAGGCGTCCTTGTCACCGAAGGCGATCGGGACCAGGCCGTCCTTCTTCATCTGCTTGCACAGGGCGACCAGCTGGTCCCAGGTGGTGGGGACCGTGTAGCCGTGCTGCTGGAAGACGCTCTTGCGGTAGAAGATCGCCCAGGGGTACGTGGTCATCGGCACGAAGTAGTACTTGCCGTCCGCGCCCTTGCTGAGCTTCTTCATCGCGTCGGGGAAGTTCGCCCCGATCTTCTCCCACACGTCGTCGATCGGGGAGGCCAGGCCCTTCTGCGCGAAGAACTGCATCCGGTAGCCGGCGAACCACTTGAACGCGTCGTCCGGGGTGCCCTGCAGATACGAGTTGATCTGCTCCTGGAAGGTGTTGTGGTCCTTCGTGTTCACCTTGGCGGTGATGCCGGACTGCTTCTGGAAGGCCGCGTACACAGCCGCGTACGCCTTCTTCGGCACGGCGTCCGAGTCGTTGGAGCCGACACTGACGGTCTTGGGGTCCGACGAGCTGCCGCTGCCGCCGCAGGCGGACAGCAGGGGTATGCCGGCGCCCGCGAGGAGGGCGGCCGAACCGGCACCGCGCAGAACGTTACGGCGGCTCGGACCCGGCAGGTGAAGACCGGACGGGGAGATGCGCATGGCGGCTCCTGAGGAACAGGGTTCGGCAAGGGGAAGAGTTGATCTTCGAAAGGTCCCGAAACCGATCAGAAACCAACTCGGCCGAACATCGTGGGCGCAATAACAGCCGGTTGTCCTCTCATGAGTCAATAGCCTGCGTCTCTCTCGCCCGTCTCTTGCCCGAAACGTAATCGACATGGTTGCCTGCCGGTTTGTTGAACAAACCGGTACGACGGAGCCCCCACCGGACAAACTCTGTGGGGGCTCGTGTGCGGGCGTGTTGGTTTCGGGAGCCGGGACCAGCGGTCAAACCCGCTGCGGCCTGCCCGGCACGGCATGCGCTACGGCCGTACGAGCAGCTGGAAGTCGAACGCGTACCGGGACGCCCGGTAGACGTGGCTGCCGTACTCCACCGCCCGTCCGGTGTCGTCGTAGGCCGTGCGCTGCATGGTGAGCAGGGCGGCGCCCTCCTGCTCGTCGAGCCGGCCGGCCTCCTCGGCGCCGGCGCTGCGGGCGCCCACCGTCTGCCGGGCACTGTGCAGGGTGATGCCGGCCGTGCGCAGCATCCGGTACAGGCCGGTCGACTCCAACCGCTCGGTGTCGAGTTCGAGCAGGGCCGCCGGCAGGTAGTTGCACAGGAACGCCACCGGCTGGCCGTGCGTGCAGCGCAGCCGCTCCAGGACGGCCACCTCCGCGCCCTCCGCGATCCCGAGCGCGGCGGCCACCTCGGCGGTCGCCGGGATCCGCTCGTTGCGCAGCACCCGGGTGGTCGGGCCCTGCCCGGCCGACTCCAGGTCGTCGTAGAGACTGCTCAGCTCCAGCGGCCGCTTGACCTGGCTGTGCACCACCTGGGTGCCCACGCCCCGGCGGCGGACCAGGAGTCCCTTGTCGACAAGGGACTGGATGGCCTGGCGGACCGTGGGCCTGGACAGGCCGAGCCGCACCGACAGGTCGATCTCGTTGCCCAGGAGGTTGCCCGGGGCAAGGACACCGTGCTCTATGGCCTCTTCCAGCTGCCGGGCGAGCTGGTAGTAGAGCGGAACCGGACTGCCGCGGTCCAGGGCGAAGTCCAGGGCGTCGAGTGCCGAGGCGGTCGTGGTGCGGGCGGAACCACCGGTACGGGCCACCGGGACACCTCCTTCCGTGGGGGGCGGGGGAATCACAGATGCCGGCGGCGGTCGGCGACCTGCCGGTCGTACTCCGCACGGGCCTGTACGGCGGCCTCGCGGCCGGCGGTCTCGGCGACCGGCACGTCCCACCAGGCCTCGGCCCCGGGCGCGGTCGGCGCCGGGTCCGTCTCCACGTACACACACGTCGGCCGGTCGCTCGCGCGGGCCGCGGTGAGCGCCTCCCGCAGCTCCCGCACGGTCTTGGCGCGCAGTACCTCCATGCCCAGGCTGGCCGCGTTGGCGGCGAGGTCCACCGGCAGCGGGGCGCCGCCGAAGGTGCCGTCGGCACGGCGGAAGCGGTAGGCGGTGCCGAACCGCTCGCCGCCCACCGTCTCGGAGAGGCCGCCGATGGAGGCGTACCCGTGGTTCTGGATGAGCACCAGGTTGACGGGCAGGCCCTCCTGGACGGCGGTGACGATCTCGGTCGGCATCATCAGGTAGGTGCCGTCACCGACCAGCGACCAGACCACCGTGTCCGGCGCCGCCTGCTGCGCGCCGATGCCGGCCGGGATCTCGTAGCCCATGCAGGAGTAGCCGTACTCCAGGTGGTACTGGCGCGGCGAGCGGGCCCGCCACAGCTTGTGCAGGTCGCCCGGGAGCGAGCCGGCCGCGTTGATGACAACGTCGTCATCGCCGACGACCGCGTCCAGGGCGCCGAGCACCTGGGTCTGCGTGGGGGCGGCGTCCTCGTCGTCCGCGCGGTAGGCCGCCTCGACGACGGCGTCCCAGCGCTCCTTGCCCGCCCGGTACTCGGCCTCGTAGGCCGCGCCCACCCGGTGCCCGGACAGAGCCTCGGTGAGGGCCGTGAGCCCGGCCCGCGCGTCGCAGACGACTGTCCCCGCGGCCAGCTTGTGGGCGTCGAAGGCGGTGATGTTCAGGTTCAGGAAGCGGACGTCCGGGTTCTGGAAGAGGGTGCCGGAGGCCGTGGTGAAGTCGGTGTACCGGGTGCCGACGCCGATCACCAGGTCGGCGGTGCGGGCCAGGTCGTCGGCGACGGCGGTCCCGGTGTGCCCGATCCCGCCCAGATCGGCCGGGTGGTCGTGGCGCAGTGAGCCCTTGCCCGCCTGGGTCGAGGCGACGGGGATGCCCGTGGCGTCCGCAAGGGCCCTCAGGGCGTCTTCCGCGCGACTGTGGTGGACTCCGCCGCCCGCCACGATCAACGGCCGCTGTGCGGCCCTCACGGCCCGTACCGCGTCCGTCAGCTCGGCCGGGTCGGGGGCCGGCCGCCGAACCCGCCAGACGCGCTCGGCGAAGAACTCCCCGGGCCAGTCGTACGCCTCCGCCTGGACGTCCTGGGGGAGGGCGAGGGTGACCGCGCCGGTCTCGGCCGGGTCGGCGAGCACCCGCATGGCGTTCAGCGCGGAGGGGATCAGTGCCTCGGGGCGGGTGATCCGGTCGAAGTAGCGGGAGACCGGGCGCAGGGTGTCGTTCACCGACACGTCGAACTCGGCCGGGTGCTCCAGCTGCTGCAGCAGCGGGTCGGGCGCGTGGCTCGCGAAGTAGTCGCCGGGGAGCAGCAGGACGGGCAGCCGGTTGATGGTGGCGAGGGCGGCGCCGGTCACCAGGTTGGTGGCGCCCGGGCCGATGGACGTGGTCACCGCCTGTGCCGAGAGCCGGTCCAGCTGGCGGGCGTGGCCGACCGCCGCGTGCACCATCGCCTGCTCGTTGCGGCCCTGGTGATAAGGCATGACGTCGCCGTACTCGAGGAGCGCCTGGCCGATCCCCGCCACGTTGCCGTGACCGAAGATGCCCCAGGTGCCGGCGATCAGCCGGTGCCGGACGCCGTCACGCTCGGTGTACTGGGCGGACAGGAACCGCACCAGCGCCTGGGCGACGGTCAGGCGGATGGTCGGCTGGCTCATGGGAGACCTCATTCGGACGGGACTGGACGGGGCGGGACGGTGCCGGTGGGGAGGGACGGGCGGGCGTCGACGGGCGGGGCCAGGGGTACGTCCGGTGGGAGCGGGTAGGACGTGGGCGGACGCCCCTCAGGTGTAGATCGGGGCAGGTCATGCTGTCAATGGTTTGTACTTACATTCGGACCTGTGAGTGAAATGATGTCTTAACAAAGTATTGACAGCGGGCCGTACAGGGACTTGTATCCCGTCCCAGCGCACAGCAGTGACCCGGACCACTCTGCCGGTCCGGGTCCGCGGATCGTCCTGATCCGTTCCTTTCGCCCGCAGCACAGTGAGGTGCAGGAAAGATGGACCGTTCTTCCCACTCCCGTTCGCGCCGGCTGGCCCCGATCGTGGCCGTCGCCGCGGCGGCAGCCCTGACCCTCGCCGGCTGCTCCAGCAGCTCCGGGGGGAAGAAGTCCGAAGAGGGAGGAGCGGCAGCCTCGGCGGGCAAGGCGTCCACCCCCCGCATGACGGTCGCGCTGGTCACCCACCAGTCGCCGGGCGACACCTTCTGGGACATCGTCCGCAAGGGCGCCCAGGCCGCCGCCGACAAGGACAACATCAAGCTCGTCTACTCCGCCGACCCGAACGCGGGCAACCAGGCCAACCTGGTGCAGAACGCGATCGACCAGAAGGTCGACGGGATCGCCGTCACCCTCGCCAAGCCGGACGCCATGAAGGACGTCGTCGGCAAGGCCGACGCCGCGAAGATCCCGATCGTCGGCCTCAACTCCGGTCTGAGCGACTGGAAGAAGCTCGGTCTGCTGGAGTTCTTCGGCCAGGACGAGACGGTCGCGGGCGAGGCGCTCGGCAACCGGCTGAACTCCGAGGGCGCGAAGAAGGTCGTCTGTGTCATCCAGGAGCAGGGCAACGTCGGTCTCACCCAGCGCTGCGACGGAGTGAAGAAGACGTTCTCGGGGACGACGGAGACCCTGTACGTCGACGGCACGTCCCCGACCGCGGTCAAGTCGACGATCACCGCCAAGCTCACGCAGGACAAGGCCATCGACCACGTGGTCACGCTCGGCGCCCCGATCGCGCTGATCGCCGGCCAGTCGGTGTCCGACGCGGGCAGCAAGGCGAAGGTCGCCACCTTCGACCTCAACAAGGACCTGACCACCGCGATCAGCAAGGGGACCATCGAGTTCGCCGTGGACCAGCAGCCCTACCTCCAGGGCTACCTGGCGATCGACTCGCTGTGGCTCTACAAGAACAACGGCAACTACATGGGCGGAGGCGAGCAGCCGGTCCTGACCGGCCCGGCCTTCGTCGACAAGTCCAACGTCGACAAGGTCGCCGCGTTCGCCGCGAAGGGCACCCGGTGATCGGTATGAGTCAGCAGGCACAGCCGGCGGTGGCGACACCGCCGGCCCCTGGCCCGAAGGAGAAGGACGGCCGGACCGCACAGCGCCCCCTGGCGCTGCGGATCCTGGCCCGTCCGGACGTCGGCGTCTTCCTGGGCGCCGTCGCGGTCTACGTCTTCTTCCTGGTCGCCGCGCCGCCGGTGCGCGAGGCCGGCTCGATGGCGAACATCCTCTACCAGTCGTCGACCATCGGCATCATGGCCCTGCCGGTCGCGCTGCTGATGATCGGCGGGGAGTTCGACCTCTCCGCCGGTGTCGCGGTCATCACCTCGGCGCTCACCGCGGCCATGCTCAGCTACCAGCTGACCCTCAACGTGTGGGCGGGCGTGATCGTCGCGCTCGTCGTGTCGCTGGCCATCGGATTCCTCAACGGCTGGCTGGTGGTCAGGACCGGACTGCCCAGCTTCCTCATCACCCTGGGCAGCTTCCTGATCCTCCAGGGCGTGAACCTCGCCGTGACCAAGCTGGTCACCGGCAACGTCGCCACCGACGACATCAGCAACATGGACGGCTTCGACCAGGCCAAGGCCGTCTTCGCCTCCTCCTTCGACATCGGGGGCGTCCAGGTCAAGATCACCATCTTCTGGTGGCTGTTCTTCGCCGCCATCGCCACCTGGGTGCTGCTGCGCACCAGGTACGGCAACTGGACCTTCGCGGTCGGCGGCAACAAGGACAGTGCCCGCGCGGTCGGCGTCCCGGTGAACTTCACCAAGATCTCGCTGTTCATGCTGGTCGGCTTCGGCGCCTGGTTCGTCGGCATGCACCAGCTGTTCTCCTTCAACACCGTGCAGTCCGGCGAGGGCGTGGGCCAGGAGCTGATCTACATCTCCGCCGCGGTCATCGGCGGCTGCCTCCTGACCGGTGGCGCCGGCAGCGCGATCGGGCCGGTCTTCGGCGCCTTCATGTTCGGCATGGTCCAGCAGGGCATCGTCTACGCGGGCTGGAACCCCGACTGGTTCAAGGCCTTCCTCGGCGTCATGCTCCTCGGCGCCGTGATGATCAACCTGTGGGTCCAGCGGACCGCGACCAGGAGGTGACCCGATGACAGACAACCGAACCGGAACCCACGGCGCCGTCCTCCAGGACGACGCGTCCACCGACGGCGCCCCGATCGTCGAACTGCGCGGCGCGGGCAAGTCGTACGGCAACATCCGCGCCCTGCACGGGGTCGACCTCAAGGTCTTCCCCGACCAGGTGACCTGCGTGCTCGGCGACAACGGCGCCGGCAAGTCCACCCTCATCAAGATCATCTCGGGGTTGCACCAGCACACCGAGGGCGACTTCCTCGTCGACGGCGCCCCGGTGCGGTTCAGCACTCCGCGTGAGGCGTTGGACAAGGGCATCGCGACCGTCTACCAGGACCTGGCGACCGTCCCGCTGATGCCGGTGTGGCGGAACTTCTTCCTCGGCTCCGAGATGACCAAGGGTCCCTGGCCCGTGCGCCGGCTCGACATCGCGAGGATGAAGGAGACCGCCGACCGCGAACTGCGCAACATGGGCATCGTCCTGGACGACCTGGACCAGCCCATCGGCACCCTCTCCGGCGGGCAGCGCCAGTGCGTGGCCATCGCCCGCGCCGTCTACTTCGGCGCCCGCGTGCTCATCCTGGACGAGCCGACCGCCGCCCTCGGCGTCAAGCAGTCCGGAGTGGTCCTGAAGTACATCGCCGCCGCCCGCGAACGCGGCCTCGGCGTCATCTTCATCACCCACAACCCCCACCACGCGTACATGGTCGGCGACCACTTCAGCGTCCTGCGCCTCGGCACCCTGGAGCTCTCCGCCGAACGCAGCGACATCACCCTGGAGGAACTCACCAACCACATGGCCGGCGGCGCCGAACTCGCGGCCCTCAAGCACGAGCTGTCCCAGGTCCGTGGTGTCGACACCGAGGAGCTTCCCGGGGAGGAAGACCTCACCGCACCCGTCGCGACCGGCCCGGAAGGGAAGTCCTGACACCCATGACCCGCGCCCTCGACCGCATCCGGGTGGGCTCGGCCCCCGACTCCTGGGGCGTCTGGTTCCCGGACGACCCCCGGCAGGTCCCCTGGGAACGCTTCCTCGACGAGGTCGCCGAGGCCGGCTACTCCTGGATCGAACTCGGCCCCTACGGCTACCTCCCCACCGACCCGGCCCGCCTCGCCGACGAGATCGCGAGGCGGCACCTGTCGGTCTCGGCGGGCACGGTCTTCACGGGTCTGCACCGCGGCCCCGCCGTCTGGGAGCCGACCTGGGAGCACGTCAGCCAGGTCGCCGCGCTCACCCAGGCGACGGGCGCTCGGCACCTGGTGGTCATCCCCTCCTTCTGGCGGGACGACAGGACCGCCGAGATCCTGGAGCCGCCGGAGCTGACCGGCGAGCAGTGGGCCCACCTGACCAAGGGCATGGAACGGCTCGGCCACGAGGTGAAGGAGGCGTACGGCCTGGACCTCGTCGTCCATCCGCACGCCGACACCCACATCGACACCGAGGAGCACGTCGAGCACTTCCTCGACTCGACCGACACGGACCTGGTCAACCTCTGCCTGGACACCGGTCACTACGCCTACTGCGGCGGCGACAGCGTCAAGCTGATCGAGACCTACGGCGAGCGGATCGGCTACCTCCACCTCAAACAGGTGGACCCGGCGGTCCTGGCCGACGTCCAGGCCAAGGGCACCCCGTTCGGACCGGCCGTGGCCCAGGGCGTGATGTGCGAACCGCCGGCGGGCGTACCGGAGCTGGAGCCGGTGCTGGCGGCGGCGCAGAGGCTGGGCGTGGACCTGTTCGCGATCGTCGAGCAGGACATGTATCCCTGCGAGCCGGACAAGCCGCTGCCCATCGCGGTGCGCACCCGGAAGTTCCTGCGGTCCTGCGGCGCCTGACAGCCGCATCCCGGGTACCGGGCGGAGAGATCCGCGCGGTACCGCGCGCCCCGGCGGGTTCGGGAACACCCGCCGGGGCGCGCGCGTTCTGCGGGTGACGAGGTGTGTGCCCGCTGGACGGGGAGGACGAGCATGAGCCACGACGTGACCACGGCCGAGGCCGTGACGCGCAAGGAGCGCTTCGGCGCGCTGCCCGAGCGGATACGCCTGGAGGACATGGTGGAGACCAGGCAGGCGATACCGCACGACCCGGACCGGGACGCCTACGACCCGGACGAGGTCGCGGTGCGTTACGGCCTCTGAGCCGCCACCGGGAGGCGGACCGAGCCGGACGAGCGGGTGCTCGTCCGGCTCGGCGCCCGCGGCGGACGGACCGGGCCCGGCGTCCGGTGGCGGACCGGCCGGGTCCGCCGCGCGCCGGGGCGAGGGCGCGCTCCCGGGAGGATCGTGGACGGACCGCGGGGCGCCTCCCGGACATGGCGGCGGGGCGGGCCGGGGGCCGCGTGCCCGGCCCCTGTGCCCGCCCCGCCGCCGTGCGCGGTGTCAGGCTCCGCGCACCTCTGCGATCGTCACCGGACGGTGCTCGTGCAGAGACAGGGTGCAGGCATCGGCGATCCAGCCGGCCTCCAGGGCGTCCTCGATCGTGCAGGGGGAGGGCCGGGTACCGGCCACGACCTCGGTGAACGCGGTGAGTTCGGCGCGGTAGGCCGCCGTGAACCGGTCCATGAAGAAGTCGTGCGGGGGGCCCGCCGGGAAGGTCACGCCGGGCTCGACCGAGCGCAGCGGAAGCTTGTCCTCCAGGCCGACGGCGATGGAGTCCGCGAAGCCGTGCAGCTCCATCCGGACGTCGTAACCCCGGGCGTTGTGCCGGGAGTTGGAGACCACCGCGAGGGTGCCGTCGTCCAGGGTGAGGATCGCGCCGGTGGTGTCGGCGTCGCCGGCCTCCCGGATGTAGTCGGCGCCCCGGTTGCCGCCGGCCGCGTACACCTCGGTGACCTCACGGCCGGTCACCCAGCGGATGATGTCGAAGTCGTGCACCGAGCAGTCCCGGAAGATCCCGCCGGACGCGGCGATGTACGCGGCCGGCGGCGGGGCCGGGTCCAGCGTGGTGGAGCGCACCGTGTGCAGCTTGCCCAGCTCGCCCGACCGGACGGCGGCCCGGGCGGCGACGAAGCCCGCGTCGAAGCGGCGGTTGTAGCCGATCTGGATCGGCACGCCGCTGTCCCGCACGGCCTTGAGGACCTCGACGCCCTCGGTCATCGTCCTGGCGACCGGCTTCTCGCAGAAGACCGGGACACCGGCCTCGACACCGGCCAGGATCAGCGCCGGGTGGGCGTCGGTGGCGGCGGCCACCACGATGCCGTCCACGCCTGCGGCCAGCAGCGCCTGGGGCGAGTCCACGACCTCGGCACCGAACTTCTCGGCGGCGGACTTGGCCGCGTCCGCGAACGGATCGGTGAAGACGAGCGACTCGACGGCATCGAGCCCGAAGAGGGTCTCGGCGTGAAAGGCGCCGATACGGCCGAGGCCGAGGATTCCGATACGCATGGGTGTAACTCCTTGATGTGTAACGCGCCCCGAAGGGCGCGAGGAACTGCGCGAGCAGCCACGACGAAGCCGCGGACGGCCTACGGCCCGTCAGCTCTCCCGCCGCGCCGCGGCCCCCCGCAGCCCGTCCCGCAGGACCCGCGGCACCCACCCCTCGCGCAGCGCCCGCCGCACGAGATCCGCCTGCGAGGGCGGCGCCATGCCGTCGACCGGCGGATCGCGGTCGAGGTTGGTGGGGAACGGGTAACCCTCGGCGCTCGCGGCGATGACGTTCTCCAGCCACGCCTCGCCCGCCCCCTCCGACCGCCGCCGGCGCAGCACCGGGTAGACCGCGTTGGTCACCGCCTCCCGGTCCACGGTCTCCATGGCCCGCCCGAACGCCGAGGACACCTGGAGCAGGTTGGCCATCCGGCGCACGTCGAAGGTCCGGTTGGTGCCCGCCGCGTGGAACACGGCCGGGTTGAAGAACACCGCGTCACCCTTGGCGAGGGGCAGCTGCACATGACGGGCCTTGAAGTACTCCTGGAACTCCGGCCGCCGCCAGGCCAGATAGCCGGGCTCGTAGGTCTGCGAGTACGGCAGGTACATCGTCGGCCCCGACTCCACCGGCATGTCGCAGTGCGCGACCGCGCCCTGGAGGGTGAGCACGGGGGAGAGCCGGTGCACATGGGCCGGGTAGGCCTCGGCCTGTTCGTCGGAGAGGAAACCGAGGTGGTAGTCGCGGTGCGCGGTCTGCGCCGCGCCGCCCGGACTGACCACGTTGATCTGCGAGGTGACCTGGTAGCCGGGGCCCAGCCAGGCCCGCGAGACCAGGGCCACGATGTCGTTGGCGTAGTAGTCGGCGAACGCCTCCGGGTCGTACAGGGCGGCCTTCTCCAGGGCGTTCCACACCCGTTCGTTGGCGCCGGGCGCGGCGAAGTGGTCGCCGGCTCCCGCGCCGGACTCGTGCTGCTCCGAGATGAGCGCCTCGAACACCGCGGTGGCCCGGTCGACCACCTGCGGGTCGGGGAAGGCGCCCTTGAGGACGACGACGCCGGGACCGTCGGCCAGGGCCCGGACCAGTTCGGTCCGCACGCCGTGGGCCGCGTCCGCGGCGCGCAGCCGCGCACTGTCGTAGACGAGGACGTTGTCCTCGACGGCCGAGGCGTGGGGGTAGCCGGCCGGGTCAGTGGTCCGCTCGACCAGGGCACGGAAGGTGTCGAGGTCGCAGTCCTGCTGCGAGAACCAGGCGCGGCCCTGTTCGGCGGCGAGGGACATCGGTGTCCTGCTTTCGGTCACGGCCGTGGTCACGGCCACGGCGGGGCTCTGCCATTCTTGTCAGCACAAACCCCTCGAACAACCAGCAGAGACCCATCAAAAACCCCTCAAGGAGGCAGCCCGTGGGCCACCCCTTCCCCATCCGTGAGATCGCCCGTCAGGCAGGGCTCAGCGAGGCCACCGTGGACCGGGTGCTGAACGGCAGGGGCGGCGTCCGGGAGAGCACCGCCCGCGAGGTGGAGCGGGCCATCGCCGATCTGGACCGGCAGCGCACCCAGGTCCGGCTGGTGGGCCGTACGTTCATGGTCGACATCGTGATGCAGGCGCCCGAGCGGTTCACCACGGCGGTGCGCGGCGCGCTGGAGGCCGAGCTGCCGGCACTGCACCCCGCGGTGGTGCGCTCCCGGTTCCACTTCCGGGAGACCGGGCCGGTGGAGGAGCTGGTGCGGACCCTGGACCGGATAGCCCGCCGCGGCTCGCAGGGCGTGATCCTGAAGGCGCCGGACGTCCCCGAGGTCACCGCCACCGTCGGGCGCCTCAGGTCGGCGGACATCCCGGTCGTCACCCTCGTCACCGACCTGCCCGCCAGCGGCCGGCTGGCCTACGTCGGCAGCGACAACCGGGCCGCCGGCGCCACCGCCGCCTACCTGATGGGCCAGTGGCTCGGCGACCGGCCCGGCAATGTCCTCACGAGCCTCAGCAGCGGGTTCTTCCGCAACGAGGAGGAGCGCGAGATGGGTTTCCGCAGCGCCATGCGGGCCAGGCATCCCGCGCGCACCCTGGTGGAGATCGCCGAGGGGCAGGGACTGGACGCCACCCAGTACGACCTGGTCCGCGCCGCCCTGGAACGGGACCCGGAGATCCGCGCCGTCTACTCCATCGGCGGCGGCAACATCGCGACCCTGCGCGCCTTCGCCGACCTCGGCCGGACATGCGCCGTGTTCATCGCCCACGACCTCGACCACGACAACACCCGGCTGCTGCGCGAGCACCGCCTGTCCGCCGTCCTCCACCACGATCTGCGCCAGGACATGCGCGAGGCCTGCCACCTGGTGATGCGGGCCCAGGGCGCGCTGCCCCCGGCGGGCCCGACCCTGCCGTCGGCGATCCAGGTGGTCACGCCGTACAACATGCCCGCGCCCCCGGCCCGCTGAGCGTGTCCACGCCGCGCCGGGCACTCACAGACTGATCGCGTACGCCTTGCGCAGCGTCTCGTGCACCGTCCAGGTCGTACGGTCGCCCGCGCGCAGTACGGCCATGTCCCCGGGGCCCACGGTGAACGTCGGGCCGCCCTCGACCTCGATCGTCGCGGAGCCGCTGACCACCACGAACAGCTCGTCGGCCTCGGTGTCGGTGACCACGCCCGGGGTGATCTGCCAGATCCCGCGGAGCTGCTTCCCGTCGGCCGACTCCCAGACCACCTTCCCGGTGACCTCGGGCGTGCCGGAGAGGACCTGCGCCGGATCGAGGGGGTCGGGTTCGAGCTCGGCGTCGGGGATGTGCAGGGCGAAGCTGTGCGTCGTCATGCGGCGACCCTAGCGAGCCGGCCGGTGCCCCGGCCGTGGACAGGGTGTGGGGCATCCGGCCGGCCGGGAGGACACTTCGTCGGGCCGGGTCCGGTGGCGGCCGGGCCCGGCCCGGGTGATCATGGCGGACATGGCGGACATGGCGGACATGGCTGACTCCACGACGGCCGGGTCGCAGCCGCGCGCGCACGACACCCGCGAGGCCATTCTGTTCGGCGGGGTCTACGGTGCCGTCCTGGCCTGCTCGATGGTGGCCGCGCTCAGCCAGTACGGCCACACCTCCCAGGCCAGCCGCCGCTACGACGCCCTCTGGCTCCTGGTCACCGCCTGCGCCTCCGCCCTGGCGCACGGCTACGCCCACTACATCGCCGAGCGGGCCCCGCACCGGCGCTGGGACGCGCTGCACACCCTGGCCCACGAATGGCCGCTGGTCACGGCCGTCCTGCCCACGGTCTTCCTGCTCGCGGGCGCCGGCTGGGGCTGGTGGCCGCCCAAGGGCGTCGAATACCCGGCCTTCACCCTGAACATGATGATCCTCTTCGGCCTCGGCCTCGTCACCGCCCGCCGGTCGCGGCGGAGTTGGCCGGCCGCCGTACTGATCGGCATCGTCGACGCGCTGCTCGGGGTGATCGTGGTGGTGGCCAACGCACTCATCAAGTAGCGGTGCTGCGCGGACGCGGTGTGTCGCCGAGGTGCGGGCTGCGGTGCGGCCGCGGTGCGTGGCTGCGGTTCATTGAACGGTGAACGGTTTACGATCATTCAAGGGCACTGTTCCCGCGCGCGAGGAGCCGGCATGACCACCGAGGACGCAGTCACCGCAGCGGCCGTCGACAGCCTGCGGGGGACCGGCGGTCCCCGGCTGCGCGACCCGCTCGCCGCGCTGATCCGTCATCGGCGCGTCGTCCCCCGCGAGACCCGGCCTTCCCGGCGCGAGCGGGCGGCGGCGGTCGCCCTCCGCACCCGGACCGGGCAGACCCGCACCGACACCCGGCAGGAGTTCGTCCTGCTCTCCGGCGGCTCGGTGGGCGCCCCGCTGAAGGGCACCGGACGGCACGCCTGCCGCCCCGGCGGCGCCCGCCCGGACTCCGGCGCGGTGTTCGCGGTCAGGGCGAGCCTGGTCAAGGAGAGCCCGGTCAAGGACTTCACCCCGACCGACGACCCGGCCCCGGCCGGGGAGCACGGCGTGCCGGAACCGTTCCCGCACGCCCGCTTCGACCTGGTCCTGGAGCGCTCATGAACCCCTTCGACTTCGTGTACGAGACCAGGCCCGCCCGGGTGGTCTTCCGGCCCGGCGCCGCGCTCACCGCACCCGCCGAGGAGGCCCGGCACCTCGGGCTGCGGCGGCTGCTGGTGGTCAGCGGCGAGCGGGGCGCGGACACCGCGCGGGCGGTCGCCGACTCGCTCGGCCCGGCCTGCGCCGGCCTGCACACCGGGGCCCGGATGCACGTCCCCGTGGAAGTGGCCGACCGGGGCGTCCAGGCGGCCCGGGCCGCGGGCGCCGACGGCTGCGTGGCCGTCGGCGGCGGCTCGGCCATCGGCCTCGGCAAGGCCATCGCCCTGCGCACCGGCCTCTCGCTGATCGCCGTGCCCTCGACCTACGCCGGCTCCGAGATGACCCCGGTGTGGGGCCTGACCGAACACGGCGTCAAACGCACCGGCCGTGACCCCGTCGTCCTGCCGCGCAGCGTCGTCTACGACCCCGAACTCACCCTCTCCCTGCCCGTCCCGCTCTCGGTGACCAGCGGGATCAACGCCCTCGCCCACGCCGTCGAGGCGCTGTACGCCCCCGACGGCTCGCCGCTGGTCGCGCTGATGGCCGAGGAGGGCGTGCGGGCGCTGGCGGGCGCGCTGCCGGAGATCGCCGTCGCTCCGGAGGCCCTACCGGCCCGCTCCCGCGCCCTGTACGGCGCCTGGCTGTGCGGGGCCTGCCTGGGCGCCACCACCATGGGCCTGCACCACAAGCTGTGCCATGTCCTCGGCGGCACCTTCGGTCTCCCGCACGCCGAGACCCACACGGTCGTCCTGCCGTACGCCCTCGCCTTCAACGCGCCTGCCGCCCCGGAGGCGGCCGCCGCCGTGGCCCGGGCCCTGGACGCGGACGACGCCCCGGCCGCCCTCCAGGAACTGGCGGGCCGCCTGGGCGCACCCCGCTCCCTCGCCGAACTCGGCCTGAAACAAACAGACTTGGCGGCCGCCGCCGGCCAGATCGCAGGTCAGCCGTACGCCAACCCACGCCCGGTCACGACCGACGACGCACTGACCGTACTGCGGGCGGCGTACGAGGGCAGCCCCGTCCGAACCTGACCGGCGGCGGGCGGTGACCACCAGCCCTTTCGCCACGTCGCCCGAGGCCTGCTCGGCCACCCTGCGCGAGGTGCGTTCACCTGGCTCGCGGGGGACACGCGCCGCCGGAAGGGCCGCATCGCCCGGGCCAGGGCGAGAGGGCCGCCGCGGCGGGCTGGTGAACGCGCACCGACGTGGAGCCGGCACCGGCGACGGCCCGGCCCGCGACCGCCGCCGGTGCTCAACGGCGGAAATGCGCCGAACCGGCCCGGAATGCGGCCCAGTTGGCAGTGCCGAAGACACCCCGGGGCTGCCGGTGCCGACTGCCCGGAGCGGCACGTCGGTACAGGTCACACGGCATGTCCTGGATCACCGAGACGCCCGCGGGCGGTCTCGTGTCCCTGGACCCGGCTTCAGCCGCCGAGCACAAATTCCACACATCCTCTCTTCAGGCGGGCTTCGATGGTCTAGATTGACCTTGCTTCGCATGCTGGGACACGGAGCGACAAATGATGATCTATGAGTCCGGCGGCAAGGGCGGCCAGCAGCCGCTTCTCTGACGCAGGACGTGGGGGCGGTGATCGACTCCGGGGCCCGAGAGGGGCCTTGGGTGCGGGGAGCACCCGAGGTTCGGCGGGTACCCGCAATCTCGTGTCCCTTGCAGGGCACGCAAGTCCGCTGCGACAAGGGCGGATTGATCAGGTAGCGCTGAAGGGTCGCCATCCGCGGGGGCGGGGGCCGCCCGCGGGAGGAACAGCGCGGCGCGGGGAGCCGGGGGGCTTTCCGGGAGACGGCGTCTCCTGGGGGAGGAACGGCGTAAAGCACCACGTCGAACCACTGAGACCGGGGGGTTTCTGTGCGGCAGGGGGGACTAGTCGGCCCTTTTCCGCCGGCGCGCGGGCGTCTGGCGGACGAGGAGGTCAGCAGGCCGGCGATCGAGTGGGAACAGCGGTACCGCCGTACCGTGATCATCGGAGACACCGCGGCCACCGCCTTCGTGGTGGCGGGGATAGGCGAGTTCTTCGGGGCCCGGGACGCGGCCAACTGGCATGAGAAATGGGGGATTCTCGCGTTCGGCACCGAGTTGCTGGTGCTGTCGGCGCTTGCGGTGGGCCGGTCGTGGAGCCCGGCCGTGCTCGGCCAGGGCGCCGAGGAATTCCGCCGGCTCGGACGCTCACTGTTCGCCGCGACCGTCGTACTGGCGCTCGGCGGGATCGCCCTCACCTCGCGCAACATCAAGCTCTGGATCTTCGTGGCGATCCCCGCGATCGGGCTCGTCATCATGTTCGCGCGGTATCTGCTCCGCCTCTCTTTGCACAGCCGGCGGAAGGAAGGGCGGTGCCTGAGACCGGTGCTCGCCGCCGGAAGCCCCGCCACCGTGCGCGACCTGATCACCCGGACCCGCAAGTTCCCGCACATCGGCTGGCGGGTGGAGGCGGTGTGCACGCCGGACGGTCGCGGGCTCGACGGTGACGAACTGGACGGGGTGCCGGTCGTCGGCCGCCTGACGGACGTCGCCAAGCACGTCCGCCACGACGGCTACCGGGTCGTCGCGGTCACACCGGACCCGTACTGGACGCCGGACCGGCTCCAGCGGCTGGCCTGGAACCTTGAGGGCAGCGACGCCGAGATGGTCGTGGCCCCGGTCCTGATGGAGGTGGCCGGCCCCCGGCTGCACGTCGACGCGGTGCTCGGGATCCCGCTGCTGCGGGTCAGCCTGCCGACCTTCACCGGGGGCCGCCGGGCGATCAAGGCGGTCGTCGACCGGGTGGGCGCGGCGGTCCTGCTGATGCTGTTCGCGCCGCTGATGGCGGGTGTCGCGCTGCTCGTGCTGGCGGACAGCCCCGGCGGGGCCTTCTACCGGCAGCGCAGGGTCGGCAAGGACGGCCGGGAGTTCACGATTCTCAAGTTCCGCACCATGGTCGTCGGGGCCCACCGGGCGCGTGCCGAACTCGCCGACCGCGACGAGGGCGCGGGGCTGCTGTTCAAGGTCCGCAGGGATCCGCGGGTGACCCGGGTCGGAGCGGTGCTGCGCCGGTACTCGATCGACGAACTCCCGCAGCTCTTCAACGTGCTCACCGGAGCGATGTCGCTCGTCGGCCCGCGGCCCCCGCTGCCGGAGGAGTGCGCCGCGTACGACCCGGACATCCGGCGGCGGCTGCTGGTCAAGCCCGGGCTCACCGGCCTGTGGCAGATCAGCGGACGCAGCGACCTGCCGTGGGAGGAGGCGGTCCGCCTCGACCTGCGGTACGTGGAGGACTGGTCGCTCGCCCTCGACACAGTGATCTTGTGGAAGACGATGCGCGCGGTACTCCACGGGCAGGGGGCCTACTGATGCGCGGGGGGCTGCGACCCAACGGTCCCGTCGACGCGCGGAGCGCAGGCCACAAGGGCCTGCCTGGGGGGAGGGACGGGTCATGAGAGTCAGCGTTTTCGGGCTCGGCTACGTGGGCTGCGTATCAGCCGCGTGCCTGGCCAGCATGGGCCACGAGGTCATCGGGGTGGACGTGAACCAGGTGAAGGTGGACCTGGTCAACGACGGCAAGGCCCCGGTGGTGGAGGAACGGATCGGCGGGCTCCTCGCCGAGGTCGTGCGGACCGGAGCCCTGCGGGCCACCGGCGACGTCCGCGAAGCGATCACGGGCAGCGAGGTGTCGCTGGTCTGCGTCGGCACGCCGTCGGAGCCCAACGGCAGCCTGTGCACCACGTACTTGGAGCGGGTCACCGAGCAGATCGGCGCCGCGCTGGCCGAGCGGGGCGGGCGGCAGACCATCGTGTTCCGCAGCACCATGCTCCCGGGCACCTGCCTGAACCTGCTGGTACCGATCCTGGAGAAGCACGTCGGTGGCACGGCCGGGGTGGACTTCGGGGTCGCGGTCAACCCGGAGTTCCTGCGCGAGGGCACGAGCGTGCGGGACTTCTTCGACCCGCCCAAGACCGTCATCGGCGAGCTCGACCCGGCCAGCGGTGACGCGGTGGCGGCGCTGTACGAGGGCCTGTCCGGCGAGGTGTTCCGGGTGCCGGTCCCGACGGCCGAGGCGATCAAGTACGCGGACAACGCGTTCCACGGGCTCAAGATCGGCTTCGCGAACGAGCTGGGCGCGGTGTGCCAGGCGCTCGGGGTGGACTCGCACCAGGTGATGGACGTGTTCCTGGCCGACCGCAAGCTGAACATCAGCCCCGCCTACCTGCGCCCCGGCTTCGCCTTCGGCGGCTCCTGCCTGCCCAAGGACCTGCGCAGCCTGGTCCACGCGGCACAGCGGGCCGACGTCTCGGTACCCATCCTCGCCCACGTGCTGACCTCCAACTCCGACCATCTGCAGCGCGCGGTGGACCTGGTCGAGCGCACCGGCAAGCGCCGGGTGGGGTTGTTCGGGCTGTCCTTCAAACCCGGCACCGACGACCTCCGCGAGAGCCCGCTGGTCGAGCTGGCGGAGAGGCTTTTCGGCAAGGGGTACGACCTGCGGATCTACGACGCCAACGTGAGCCTCTCCCGGCTGATCGGCGCGAACCGCGAGTACATCGAGACCCGGCTGCCGCACCTCGCGCAGCTGCTCGCGGACTCCGTCGACGAGGTGCTCGACCACTCCGAGGTGTGCCTGGTCGGGACCAGGGACGCGGCGGTGCTGTCGGCGCTGCCGCACGGCGGAGCACCGGTGATCGTCGACCTCGTCCGCCTTCCCGACGCCGAGACGCGCCGGACCGAACCGGGGTACATGGGCCTTGCTTGGTGACGCAACCAGCCGCGACGGGTCGAACCGGCGCGCGCTGATCATGGTGGAGAACCTGTCGGTGCCGTTCGACCGGCGGGTGTGGCAGGAGTGCACGACGTTGCGCGACGCGGGCTGGACGGTGCACGTCATCTGTCCGCAGGGGACCAAGCGCGACACCGAGCCGGAGGCGGAGATCGACGGGGTGCGGATCCACCGCTACCCGTTGCGCGCGGCCACCGGAGGCCCGGCGGGCTACCTCAAGGAGTACGGAGCGGCGCTGTGGCACACGGCCCGGCTGGCCCGCAGGGTCGGCCCGGTCGACGTGGTGCACGCGTGCAACCCGCCCGACCTGCTGTTCCTGCCGGCCCTGTGGCTCAAGCGCCGCGGCGCACGGTTCGTCTTCGACCAGCACGACCTGGTACCCGAGCTGTACCTCTCCCGGTTCGGCCGCGGTGAGGACCTGCTCTACCGCGCCGTGTGCGCACTGGAACGGCGGACCTACCGGGCCGCGGACGTCGTCCTCGCCACGAACGAGAGCTACCGGGACGTCGCGGTGCGCCGTGGCGGCCGGCGGCCGGAGGACGTCTTCGTGGTGCGCAGCGCGCCCGCGATCGACCGCTTCCAACCGGTCCCGCCCGAGCCGGAGTTGAAGCGCGGCAAGCCTCATCTGCTGTGCTACCTGGGCGTCATGGGCCCGCAGGACGGCGTCGACTACGCGTTGCGGGCCCTCGCGAAGCTCCGCGACGACGTCGGGCGGACCGACTGGCACGCGGTGTTCGTCGGCTCCGGCGACGCCTTCGACGCCATGGTGGAGCTGGCCGGGCGGCTCGGTCTCTCCGATCAGGTGCAGTTCACCGGGCGTATTCCGGACGCCGACCTGGTGCGCTACCTGTCCACCGCGGACGTCTGCCTTTCCCCCGACCCGCGCAATCCGCTCAACGACGTGTCGACCATGAACAAGGTCCTCGAGTACATGGCGATGGGGCGGCCGATCGTCTCCTTCGACCTGAAGGAGGCGCGCGTCTCCGCCGGCGAGGCCGCCGTCTACGCGCCCGCCAACGACGAGGCCGAGTTCGCCGGACTCGTCGCGCTGCTCCTCGACGATCCGGACCAGCGGGCCAGGATGGGCAAGATCGGCCAGGAGCGGGTCAGCGGGCCGCTCTCCTGGCGGAACTCGCAGGCATCGCTGCTCGCCGCCTACGCCGCCGCCTGCCGTGACCACACACCGGTGCCGGCGGCCGATCCGGTACGGACAGGGAAGAGGCAGCGCAGTTGAGCGAGGACACGATACGTCTGGTCACCATCGGGCGGATATTCCGTCGGCGCTGGCGGTTTCTCGCCGTCCTCGCCGTCGTGGGCGCGCTCGTCGGCTACGGCGCCTCGGTGGTGTTTCCGCCGCGGTACACGACGTCGGCGTCGGTCCTGCTGCCGGGGCAGTGGGAAGAGCGCGAGCTGCTGACCCAGGTCGACATAGCGACCAGCTCGACCGTGGTCGACCGCGCGGCGGCCACGCTCGGCTGGCGGGACGTCAGCGCAGCCGACCTGCGGGATCAGGTGACCGCCTCGGCCGCCGACGGGAACATCATCAAGATCTCCGGTACCGCCGACACCCCGAAGCGGGCGCAGCAGCTCTCCGACCAGGTGGCCGCGCAGTTCGTCAGGTTCGCCGCGCGGGTCGTGGGCGGCGCCACCGACTCCACGGCGGCCACGGAGGCCCAGGCGCTGCGCAAGCAGGTCGAGGAGACCAACCGCCGCATCACCGATCTGGCCGACGCGGCCGATCCGGGGCAGACCGTGGAGGGCGTGCAGGCCCGGACCGAGCTGGAGAAGCTCAGCACCTCGCTGGAGGAGGCCATGACGAAGCTGGACGAGGCCAATCCGGCGACCAACAAGGCCGGCATGGTCGTCATGGGACCGGCGGCCCGGCCGACCGGAGAGGCGCCGCCGACGCGGACGCAGTTCATCGGCGCGGGAGCGCTGCTGTTCTTCCTGCTCGCGGTCATCGGCCACCTCGCCGCCGCCCGGATGAACCGCCGGCTGCGCACCGAACCGGAGATCGCCGCGGCGCTGGGCTCGGCGCTGCTGGGCACCGTCGACGTGCCGGCCGGACGGCGCGGCGCGCACCAGCCGGAGGACGGCGGCCCACGGGGATGGATCCGCCGGCTCCTCGGCCTCCACCCCCGGTGGGACCTGCCGGCCCCGCGGCGGTCCGACGACGAGGCCGGCCGGCGGATCCGCTGCCGGCGGGTGTGCGCTCGGCTCCGCGACCAACTCGCCGCCCCCGCACGGCTGCTGGTGGTCGTACCGGACGGCGACCGGATCGCCCGCCGGGCCGCCGGACAGCTCGCCGCCGAGGCCGGGAACGATCCGCAGCTGCGGGTGGTGGAGGTCTCGGCGGACCGGCCGACCGTGCCCGACCGCGACACCGAAGCCGGCGCCCTGGTCGTCCTCAGCGCGGGCAGCTGGACCGCGGAGGAACTCGCCGGCATCGCCGAGGCGTGCGCGGACGCCCGGCACAAGGTTCTCGGCGTCGTCCTCGCCGATCCGGTCCGCGCCCGTGAGACGCGCTCCGCCGGCCACCCGCCGGACGACGCCACTCTCGCACTCGCGGTTCGCGGCCATGCCACGGGAGGTCCGGCGTGACGACAAGCACGACCGCGGAGTCGTCGGCGTCGTCGGCCGCCGCTCCGCTTCTCGACCTGCAGGCCCTGGTGGTGGCGGTGCGCAGGCGCCGCCGCCTCTGGGGTGCCCTGGCGCTCCTCGGCCTGCTGGCCGGCGCCGCGCTGGCGGTCCTGATGCCGCCGTCGCCGACCGCCGTGACCGAAGTACTGGTCGCGCACGAAGCGGACCAGCCGAACGACACCGGAACGCTGATCCGCACCGACGTCCAGCTGCTGCAGACCACGCAGATCGCCGACAAGGCCCTGCGGGCCCTGAGGTCCACGGACAAACCCGAGGACTTCATGCAGGACTACCGGGGAACCGGCCTGACCAACAACCTGCTGCAGATCACGGTGACGGGCGACACCGACGCCCAGGCGGTGGCCCGCGCCAGGGCGCTGGCCGACGCGTTCGTCGCGGACCATGTGCAGCGGATGCAGAAGACCGCGCAGGCCGAGGCCCAGGCCCTGCTCGACCAGCGCGACCGCATGCGGGACGAACTCGCCCAGGTCAACAAGGAGATCGGAAACCAGTCGGCGGACAGCAACCCGAAGGCGTCCGCGTCCCTCGAGTCGCTCTTCGCCCGCCGCGCCGAACTCAACTCCCGCATCTCCGACTTCGACCAGCGCGCCGCGGACGCGCGGACCGGCGCACCCCAGGTCGTCGCCGGCACGCAGATCGTGGACACCCCGCACGCGCTGCGGCACTCCCTGCCCAAGGCCGTCGCCACCGACGCCGCGATCGGCCTCGTCCTCGGCCTCGTCCTCGGGCTCGCGCTGGCCGCGGTCGGCACGGTGGTGGCGGACCGCCCCGTGCTGCGCCGTGACATCGCGGCGAACCTGGGCGCCTCGGTCGTCGCGGAGCTGCCCCGCCGGACCGGCAGGCCGTGGCAGCGCCGACGCACCCGGCTGACCCGGGAACGGCTCACCGCGACCCTGGCCCGCACCACGCGCGACTCCGCGGAACCGGTGTCGCTGCTGGAACTGGGCTGTGCGCGCAGCACCAGCGTGATCGCCCTGGACCTGGCCAGGGCCATGGCGGCGGAGGGGCCGGTGACCGTCGTCGACGGCCTGCCCGGCACGCAGTCGGCGAGCCGTCGCCGGAGACCGGGAGACCCGGCCGTGGTCGGTGCCGAGCGTGCCGCGACCGTGCCGCCCCAGGATCGGCGGATCGGCGTCGGCTCGGTGGCGCCCGGAACAGCGTGGACCGACCTCCCGTACCTCGGCACCCGGACCGTGCTGGTGGTGCGTGCCGGACACGGCAGCGCCGCGTGGCTGCACACCGTGGCACGGCAGCTCGCGGACCAGCGCATCGCGGTGATCGGCGTGGTGCTGATCGACCCCGATCCGCGTGACCGGACCGACGGCACCCTGTGGGACGGGGCGCACACCGCGCCGCGCGGCCTGAGCGAGCGGCCGGCCCGGCAGCCGGGTGGGGGTACCTCCCACGCCGTTCAGGCAGTGGGGGAGGGCCGGCGGCGGCCGGAGCGAAAGCCGGTGTGGGCTGCCCGGGGCCCGGAAAACGACCAGGAGGCGCGGTAGGACATGTGTGGCATCACAGGCACTTACCGATGGCCGGACGGCAAGGTCGTCACCGACCGGCTCACCGACACCCTCGCCCACCGCGGTCCGGACGGGGCGGGCCGGTACAGCCACCCCGTGGGTGACGGCGAAGTGCACCTCGGGCACCGCCGGCTGGCCATCATCGACCTGTCCGACACCGGCGCCCAGCCGATGGTCTCCGGCGGCCTCGTCCTGACGTACAACGGCGAGCTGTACAACGCGCCCGAGCTGCGTGCCGAGCTGTCGGCCGCCGGGGTGCGCTTTCGCGGTACCTCCGACACCGAGGTGCTGCTGGAGGCCTGGCGGCGCTGGGGCACGGACTGCCTGCCCCGGCTGCGTGGCATGTTCGCGTTCGGCGTCTTCGACGAACGCACCGGTGACCTGGTGCTCGCCCGCGACCAGCTCGGCATCAAGCCGCTGTTCCTGCTCCGGCGCGGCGGCGGCCTGGTGTTCGCCTCCGAGCTCAAGGCGCTCGCCGTCGCGACCGGCCGGTCGCTGCAGGTGGACGACGCGGCGCTGGTGGCCTCGCTGCTGTACTACTGGGTGCCGGACTCACGGTGCGCGTTCCGCGAGGCGGAGAAGCTGCCACCGGGCAGCTGGCTGAGATGCCGGCCCGACGGCCGGGTGGAGCGCGGCCGGTTCTGGAACCTGAAGGACGTCGCCGCCGAGGGCCGGGAGCGGGCCCGGGCCGGCGAACGGCCGGACCTGGCCGCCGTCGTCGAGGAGTCGACCCGGCGCCACCTGCTCTCCGACGTGCCCGTGGCGACCTTCCTCTCCGGCGGCCTCGACTCCAGCTACCTGACCGCGCTGGCGGCCCGCCACCAACCAGGCATCTCCGCCTACACGATCGGGTTCCGCGCCGAGGACGCCAGGTTCGAGGCGATGCCGGACGACCTGCGCTACGCCCGGCAGGTGGCCGGGCGGTTCGGCGTCGACCTGCACGAGATCGAGATCGCGCCGAACGTGCTCGACCTGCTGCCGCGGATGACCTACCACCTGGACGAGCCGATCGGCGACCCCGCCGCGATCAACACGTACCTGATCTGCTCGGCCGCGAGAGAGGCCGGGGTGAAGGTGATGCTGTCGGGGATGGGCGCGGACGAACTGTTCGCCGGTTACCGCAAACACCTGGCCAACCTGATCGCGCTGCGCTACCAGCGCGTCCCGCGGCCCCTGCGGCGCGGGGTGTCCTGGGCCGTGGACCGGCTGCCGGTCGCGACGAGCCGCCGGGGCTACCGGTCGGTGCGCTTCGCGAAGCGGTTCCTCTCCTTCGCCGACCTGCCGGAGGAGACCGCCTTCCGGCGCAGCTACACCATGTACGGCCAGGACGAGTTGCTCGCCCTTGTGAACCCGGACCTGGCCGGGACCGTCGAGGACGTGCTGACCGAGCACGCGGACGTCTACCGGGACAACGACCTCGACGACTTCGTCAACCGCATGTGCCTCACCGACGCCCGGATGTTCCTGCCGGGACTGAACCTCGCGTACACGGACCGCTCCAGCATGGCCGCCTCGACCGAGGTGCGGGTGCCGTACGTGGACGTCGAGGTGGTCAAGGCGGCGTTCGCCGTGCCCGGCGAACGCAAGATCGTCGGACGGCAGGGAAAGGCCGTCCTCAAGGAGGCGGCCGCCTCGGTCCTGCCCCGCGAGATCGTGTACCGGCCCAAGGGCCTGTTCAGCGCCCCGCTGCGCGCCTGGATGAGCCGGGACCTGGCACCGCTGGTGCGCGAGGTGGTCGACGACGGCCTGCTCGTCCGCTCCGGGTTCCTGCGCCGCGACGCGCTGGCGCGGCTCGTCGCCGAGGACGCCGCCGGGCAGCGGGACTACTCCAAGCATCTGTGGCACGTGCTGACCCTTGAGTACTGGTATCGCGAGGCGACCTCTGGGGCGGGCCAGAGCACTCGGTTGACGGCTTAGGAATCAGAGGAGTTCGGGTGAAACAGGTTGTGCAGAACTACAAGAGCGGGGAGCTGGCGGTACTCGACGTGCCGGTGCCGGGCTGCAAGCCGGGCGGCGTGCTGGTCCGCAGTGCCTACTCGCTGATCTCCACCGGGACCGAGCTCATGAAGGTGTCCGAGGCCGGCATGTCGATGCTGGGCAAGGCCCGCTCACGGCCGGACCAGGTGGCCAAGGTCATGCAGAGCGTGGCCACCAACGGGGTGCCCGCCACCTACCGCAAGGTGATGGGCAAGCTGGACTCCTACACGCCGCTGGGCTACTCGCTGTGCGGGGTGGTCGAGCAGGTCGGCGCGGGGATCGACGACGTGAAGGCCGGCGACCTGGTGGCCTGCGCCGGCAACGAGCACGCGTTGCACGCCGAGCTGAACTGGGTCCCGAAGAACCTCTGCGTCCCGGTCCCCGACGGCCTCGCGCCGCGGCACGCCGCCTTCGGCACCGTCGGGTCCATCGCGCTGCAGGGCGTCCGGCAGGGCGAGCCGCAGCTCGGCGAGGTGGCCCTGGTCATCGGCCTCGGCCTGATCGGGCAGCTCGTGGTGCAGCTCCTCACGGCCTCGGGAGTCCGCGTCGTCGGCGTCGACCCCGATCCGGCGCGCTGCGAGCTCGCCGAGCGGGTGGGCGCCGCGGCCTGCGGCGACCCGGCGTCCGCGGCCGTGGAGGCCGCCGTCGCCGGCCTCACCGGCGGTCATGGCGTGGACCAGGTGTACCTGGCCGCCGGCGGCGGCAGCAACCAGCCCGTCGAGCTGGCCGCCCGGCTGAGCCGGGACCGCGGCCGGGTCGTCGACATCGGCAAGTGCCGCCTGGACCTGCCGTGGAACGCGTACTACGAGAAGGAACTCGACGTCCGGTTCTCCCGCAGTTACGGCCCCGGGCGCTACGACCCGGAGTACGAGCTGGAGGGACGCGACTACCCGATCGGCTACGTGCGCTGGACCGAGCGCCGCAACCTGGCCTGTTTCCTCGACCTCGTGGCCCGCGGCAGCGTCGACGTGGAGCCCCTGGTCTCCCACGTCGCCGACTTCGAGGACGCGGTCGAGACGTACCGGCGTCTGAAGGACGGCGAGCTGAAGGCCGTGGCCGTGCTGTTCCGGTACCCCGGACACGCGCAGGAAGCGCGGGAAACGCGAGAAGCCGGCGCCCCGGCGGTGGCCGTGCCCGAGGTGAGACGGCCCGGCGGCACGGCGTCCACGCCGGCCCGCCCGGCGACGGGACCGGTGCGCCTCGCGTTCGTGGGCGCGGGAAACTACGCGACGTCGATGCTGCTGCCGCACCTGGCACGGCGCGACGGCGTCGAGCTGTCGACCGTGGTCACCACGACGGCGCTCTCCGCGGCCAACGCGCAGCGGAAGTTCGGCTTCGCCCAGGCGACCACCGACCTGGACGCCGTGCTCGGCGACAAGTCGATCGACGCGGTGTTCGTGGTCACCCGGCACAGCTCGCACGCCGAACTGACCCGGCAGGCACTGCTGGCCGGCAAGACGGTGTTCGTGGAGAAGCCCCTGGCCCTCACCGAGGACGAACTGGCCGGCGTACTCGCGGCGGTGGAGGAGTCCGGCAACGACCGGCTCCAGGTCGGCTTCAACCGCCGGTTCGCGCCGCTGCTGCAGGAGGCCAGGGAGCGGTTCGGCGGTCGCACCGGCCCGGCGAGCCTGCGCTACCTGGTCAACGCGGGCCGGCTGCAACACGGCAGCTGGTACCTCCAGCAGGGCACCGAGGGTTCGCGGTTCGCCGGCGAGGGCGGTCACTTCGTCGACACGGCGAGCTGGCTGCTGGACGCCGACCCGGTCTCGGTCTACGCGGCCGCCACGCCCGGCAACGACGACCTGCAGGTCGTGCTGCGCTACCCGGACGGGTCCACGGCCACCATCAGCTACGTCACCACCGGGGCGCCCGGCTTCCCCAAGGAGACGCTGGACCTGGTCGCGGACGGCAAGGTGCTGCGGCTCGACGACTTCGTCCGTGCCTCGGTCCACGGCCGCAAGCGGTGGGTCAGTTCGCGCCTGCCCAAGGCCCGGGACAAGGGCCAGAACGCCGAGCTGGCCGCGTTCGTCAAGGCCGTGCGGACCGGCGGGCCGATGCCGGTGCCGCTCCAGTCACTGGTCGCGACCACGGCGGCCACCCTCGCCGTACAGGCCGGCCTGGCCGCCGGTGCGCCGGTGACGTTGGCGAGGGCGCGATGAGCATGAGCGCGGGCTGGTACCTGCGGCGCCTGTCCCGGATGGGGCCGCGGGAGGTCGCCGGCCGGGCGGGCGACACGGTACGCAGACGGCGGTGGCGGTCCGTCCGCCCGGACTGCCCGGACGTCACCGGCGCCCGGTTCACCGCCGTGCTGCCCGCCGGGACGGTCTCCGCGGTGTCACCGGACGCCGCGAAACGTCTCGTCGCCGAGGCGGACCGGCTGATGTACGGGCACGTCGAGTACTTCGGCGTGGTCCGCGACGATCTCACCGACCCGGACTGGTGGTGCGACCCGAAGACCGGACGCCGGGCGCCGGGGGGCTACGCCTTCGACGTGCCGTACCGGAACGAGGACGCGGTCGGGGACATCAAGCAGATCTGGGAGCTGTCCCGGCACCAGTACCTCACGGTGCTCGCCGCCGCCTACGCCATCACCGGGAACGAGCGGTACGCCGAGCGAGTGGCCGGACATCTGCGGTCGTGGTGGACGGCCAACCCGCCGCTGCGCGGCGTGCACTGGATCAGCGGCATCGAACTGGGCATCCGGCTGCTGTCCTGGGTGTGGATCCGCCGGCTGCTCGACGACTGGCCGGGCGCGGCCGGGCTGTTCGAGGACAACCCGGTGGCGCTGAACCAGATCTGGCACCATCAGCGCTGGCTGGCCGCCTTCCCCAGCCGAGGGTCCTCGGCGAACAACCACGTCGTCGCCGAGGCCGCCGGGCAGCTCGCGGCGGCCTGCGCGTTCGGCTGGTTCCCCTCCTCGGGACGCTGGCGGGCCGACGCGCTGCGGTCACTGGAGCGGCACCTGCGAAGCAACACCTTCCCCTCCGGCCTCAACCGTGAGCTGGCCACCGAGTACCACGGACTGGTGCTGGAACTGGGCCTGGCCGCGGTGGCCGAGGCGGACGCCGCGGGCGTACCGGTCCCGCCGTCCGTCCGGCTGGTGCTGCTGCGGATGACCGACGCGCTCGCGGCCGTCGTGGACAGCCGGCTGCGGCCGCCGCGCCAGGGGGACGCGGACGACGGGCACGGGCTGGTCGTGGACGGCGCGGGCACCGACCGCTGGGCCTCGCTGCTGGCCACCGGCGACGCCGTGTTCGGCCGGCTCGCCTGGTGGCCGGCGGTGGCCGGCACCGATGTGCGCACTCCGCTGCTGGCCGCGCTCGTCAAACCCGTTGAACTGTCCGTGAGCCGACCGTCCGTCCGTCCGGCGCACTTCGCCGACGCGGGCATGACGATCCTGCGCGGCCCCGGCGAGATCTGGTGCCGCTGCGACGGCGGTCCGCACGGCTTCCTGTCCATCGCCGCGCACGCCCACGCGGACGCGCTGTCCGTGGAGGTCCGGCACGACGGGATCGACGTGCTCGCCGACCCGGGGACGTACTGCTACCACGGGCAGCCCCGGTGGCGGCAGTACTTCCGGTCGACCCTCGGCCACAACACGCTGCAACTGGACGGCGCCGACCAGTCGGTCTCCGGCGGCCCGTTCCTGTGGACCCGGCAGGCCCGCACCCGCGTCCTGGCCGCGGACCCGTCCGGCGAGGGCGTGGCCCGCTGGTGTGCCGAGCACGACGGGTACCAGGGCTCCGTGCACCGCCGCCGGGTGGAACTGACGGCCGCCGGTCAGGAGCTGAAAGTGGTCGACGAGGTGCGAGGGCCGCGCCGGGCCGTGCGGCTGGCGTTCCACCTCGGCCCGGCGATCGCCGCGGACCTGGTGGGGAACCGGGCGGCACTCACCTGGATCCGGGACGGCGAGGGACGCTCCGCCGTGCTCGACCTGCCCGCAGAGCTGTCCTGGCGGGCGCACCGCGGCGAGACCGACCCGCCGCTGGGCTGGTACTCCGCGGGATTCGGGCGCAAGGAACCCACCACGACGCTGGTCGGCACCGGCTCCGCCGACGGCGCGGACGGGTTCACCACCGTGCTCAGGTTCGGCGGCTAGGGGGGCGCGTGGGGATCAGGAGACGGCACTGGGCGTGGGCGGCGGCACCGCTGGCGCTGGCCCTGCTGACGGCGAGCGGCTGCGACAGCGCGCCGGGTGACCCGGCGGCGGAGCCGACCGCCGCACCGTCCACGTCCACGTCCGCGGCCCGATCCGTGGCCCGGGTGTGCGCCGGCCCGGTCACCGGACCGGCGAAGGCGCCGGCGGGCGCGGTGACGGTCGACCCCGCGGTGGTCGGTGACCTGGCGGCGAAGACCAGCAGCAGCCCCGCGAACACCACGTTCTGGCTCCGACCGGGCAAGCACAGGCTCGCCCCGGACCGCTACGCCCAGGTCATCCCCAAGAAGGGGGACCGCTACCTCGGCGCGCCGGGCGCGGTGCTCGACGGCGGGAAGAAGAACCAGTACGCGTTCTCGGGCACCGCCCGCGACGTCACCGTCCGCTACCTGACCGTGCAGCATTTCGTCGCACCGCAGAACGAGGGCGTGGTCAACCACGACTCGGCCGACGGGTGGGTGATCGAGAACACGACGATCCAGGACAACTCCGGGGCGGGGCTGATGGCCGGCGCCCACCAGCGGGTCCGCGCCAACTGCCTGCGCGACAACGGACAGTACGGAATGAACGCCTACAAGAACGGCGGCGGAATCAGCGGCCTGGTGGTCGAGGACAACGAGATCACGGGCAACAACACCGACGACTGGGAGCGGCGGCAGCAGGGCTGCGGCTGCACCGGAGGCGTCAAGTTCTGGGCCGTCGACGGCGCTGACATACGGGGCAACTGGGTGCACGGCAACCACGGAGCGGGGTTGTGGGCGGACACCGACAACAACGACTTCCTCATCGAGAACAACGTGCTCGACGCCAACGACGGTGCCGCGCTGATCTATGAGACCAGCTACAACGCGGTCATCCGGGACAACACGTTCCGGCGGAACAACTGGGTCGAGGGGCGCAGGTACGCCGACCGCGGCGACACCTTCCCGTACGCGACGATCTACCTGTCCGAGTCCGGCGGCGAACCACGGATCAGGGCCCGCACCGACAAGATCGAGATCTACCGGAACGTGCTGGAGAACAACTGGTCCGGGATCACCCTGTGGGAGAACGCCGACCGGTTCTGCAACAGTCCGGCCAACACCTCCTCCGGTGACTGCACGCTGCTGGTGAAGAACACCGGCCGCTGCGTGAAGCCGGCGATCGACAAGGCACCGCTCTACGCCGACTGCCGGTGGAAGACCCAGCGGGTGGACATCCACGGCAACCGCTTCGTGCTCGACAAGTCCGTGGTCCAGTGCACGCAGATGTGCGACCGCATGGCGGTGCTGTCCAACTACGGAACCTATCCGGACTGGTCGCCGTACAAGGGCGAGAGGGTGGCCGAGGCGATCACGCACAAGCAGGACAACCACTGGCACGACAACGTCTACCTGGGACCGTGGCAGTTCGCCGCCTACGACCCGAGCCGGGTGCTCGACTTCGACGAGTGGCAGGGCACGGACTACCGGCAGGACACGGGCAGCACCCTCGACCCACGGGCCGGTGGCTGACATGGACGCACAGATGAACGCACAGCCGGACACGCAGCCGGACACACGGTCCGGCACCGTACCGGGCCCCGCCGGCACCCCGAGGACCGTCGGCGTCGTCTGGGGGCTGCTGGTTCTCAACACGCTCGGCTCCGCCGGGGCGAAGACCATCGTCCCGCTGCCCCGCTCCCTCATCCAGATGGTCACCATGGGCGCCCTGGTCGCCGCGTTCGCGCTGGCGCTCACGGTCAACCTCCGGCTGCGCATCCGGGCCAGCGCCTACCTGCTCCTGCTCACCCTGCTGCTGGTGACGAGCGTGATCTCCAGCGCGAACCTGGAGTCCGGGTTCGGCGCGCTGTTCCGCTGCTTCCGGCTCGCTCTCTTCGTCGGCACCCTGTGGCTGCTCACCCGCTGGTGGGGCGGTGGCCTCACGTTCGTCCGCCATCACATCCGGGCGTACTTCGCGGTGCTCGGCTCGGTGGCCGCCGGCCTGGTCGTCTCACCGGGCGCGGCCCTGCCCGACCTCTACGGCGGACGCCTGGTCGGCGCCCTGTGGCCGCTCACCCCGCCGCAGATCGGGCAGTACGCGGCGGTGATCACCGGGCTCACGGTGCTGCTCGTGATGGGCCGTCGGACCGACCGGACCAGTGCCGCGGTGGTCATCGTGCCGTCCCTCGTACTGCTCGCGCTGACCCACACCCGGACGGCCACGCTCGGCCTGCTGACCGGGCTGGCACTGGCGATCGGCTCGCTCCTTCTGACCAGCGCGGCCGCCCGCCGGTTCTTCACCTGGGCGGTGCTGTGCGCCGTGGTGGCCGCCGTGGGGTTCGCCTCCGCCCTGCAGACCTGGTTCCTGCGCGGACAGAGCAAGGAGAACTTCTCCAGCCTCACCGGCCGGGCCAAGGTCTGGGACGCCCTGCTCGCCGCGCCCCGGACGACCTCGGAGCAGGTGCTCGGCGTGGGCCTGGGCGACAAGTCGTTCGGCGGGCTGCCGATCGACAACAGCTGGCTGGCCGTCTACAACGAGCAGGGTCTGATCGGCGTCACCCTCGTCGCGGTGATCATCGTCGTGCTGGGCGGCGTGGCGTTGCTGCGGCCACCGTCGCTGGAGAGGGCCTGCGCGATCTTCCTGATCAGCTACTGCGCGATCGCCTCGTACACCGAGGCCGGTCTCGGCGACGCCTCGCCGTATCTGCTGCATCTGGCCCTGGCCGCCTCGCTGCTGGCGGCACCCGCCGCGGCGGCACCCCGCTCGACGCCCGAACTCCCCAGACGGCCGGAGGTGACCTGAGCATGCACGTCCTCGTGGTGCACAACCGCTACGCCTCGGCGCAGCCGAGCGGGGAGAACAAGGTCGTCGACCAGGAGGTGGCGCTGCTGCGCGCGGCCGGTCACCGGGTCGACGTGTTCGAGCGGCGCAGCGACGACATCGCCGCCCGGTCCCTCCTCGGCAAGGCGGCGGTCCCGCTCCTCGTGCCGTGGAACCCGGCGGTCCGCACGGAACTCGCCGCCCGGCTGCGCACCGAGCGGCCGGACGTGGTGCACGTCCACAACGTCTTCCCGCTCCTGTCGCCCGCGGTCCTCGCCGCCTGCGCCGACGCCGGGGTGCCCGCCGTCGCCACGCTGCACAACTACACCCAGGTCTGCCCGCCCGGCACACTGCAGCGCGACGGCCGGCCGTGCACCGAGTGCGTCGGCTCCGCCCCGCTGCCCGCCGTCCGGCACGGCTGCTACCGCAACTCCCGCCTCGCGACGGTGCCGCTCGCCATCAGCCTGTCGGCCAACCGGCGGCGGTGGTGGTCCGGCGTACAGCGGTTCCTCTGCATCTCCGCGGCCCAGCGGGACGTCCTGGTGCGGTCCGGCATGCCCGCCGAGCGGCTTGCGGTGAAGCACAACTTCGTTCCCGACCCGGGCAGTCGCCGGGAAGGCGGGGGAGAGCACGTGCTCTACCTCGGCCGGCTGGCCGAGGCCAAGGGCATACGGCTGCTCATGGCCGCGTGGGACGGGATCGCGGCGAGCGGCGGGGTGGGCGTGCCGCTCGTGATCGCCGGCACCGGGCCGCTGGAGCGAGAGGTCACCGCCTGGGCGGCGGGCCGGGCCGACGTCCGCTACGTCGGCCTGCTGGACACGGCGGAGTGCCGGCAGGCCGTCGCGCGGTCGGTCGCCGTGGTGGCTCCCTCGACGTGGCTGGAGGCGTTCGGCCTGGTGGTCGTGGAGGCGATGGCGGCCGGGGTCCCGGCCGTCGCGGCCGGCCACGGCGCCTTCGTCGAACTCGTCGAGGACGGGGTCACCGGCCTGCTGCACCGGCCGGGCGAGCCCGCCTCGCTCGCCTCCGGCATCCGCCGGATCGCGGCCGAGCCGGCCCTGGGCCGGGAGATGGGCCAGGCGGCCCGCCGCCGCTACGAGCGGGAATTCAGCCCGGCCGTCGGGCTGGAGCGCCTGCTGGAGGAGTACCGCACCGCGATCGCGGATCGGTCAGCACAGGCTCGCGCCGGGCAGACCCGCGCGAGCAGGGGGGATGGGGACAGCAGATGACACGATGCCGACTCTGCGGCTCGGAAGCGATGGCGAGCGTCGTCGACCTCGGGGCGACGCCGCCATGCGAGAGCTTTCTCGCCGCGGACCAACTGGATCAGCCGGAGCCGGCGTACCCGCTGCACCTGCGGGTCTGCACCGAGTGCTGGCTCGCGCAGATCCCTCCGCTGATCACGCCGGAGGAGACGTTCAAGGAGTACGCGTACTTCTCCTCCTACTCGACCTCCTGGGTGGAGCACGCGCGTACGTTCGTCGAAGGCGCCGTGGAGCGCCTCGGCCTGGGCACCGACGCCTTCGTGGTCGAGGTCGCGAGCAACGACGGATACCTGCTCAGGCATGTGGTGGACCGCGGGATCCGCTGCCTCGGCATCGAGCCGTCGGTGAACGTCGGCGCGGCGGCCCGGGAGGCGGGTGTGCCCACGCTCACGGAGTTCCTGAGCCCGGACACCGGCGCGGCCGTCCGCGCCGAGCACGGCCCGGCGGACCTGGTCGTCGCCAACAACGTGTACGCGCACATCCCCGACGTGGTCGGGTTCACCCGGGGGCTGCGCGCCCTGGTCGCCGACGACGGCTGGGTCTGCGTCGAGGTGCAGCACCTGCTGACCCTGATCGAGGAGAACCAGTACGACACGATCTACCACGAGCACTTCCAGTACTACACGGTCGCCTCCGCGACCCGGGCGCTGGCGAGCGGCGGACTTGCGCTCGTGGACGTCGAGCTGCTGCCCACGCACGGCGGCTCCGTCCGGCTGTGGGCCAGGCCCGCCGAAGTGGCCGGCGAGCCGACGCGGCGGGTGGCCGACGTACTGGACCGGGAGAAGGCCGCCGGGCTGCGGGAGCTGTCCGGGTACACCGACTTCTCCGCCCGGGTGGCCAAGGTGCGCCGGGACCTGCTGCGGTTCCTCATCGAGGCCGCCGAGCGCGGTGAGACGGTCGTCGGCTACGGCGCCCCCGGCAAGGGCAACACCCTGCTCAACCACTGCGGCATCCGCCCCGACCTGCTCCCGTACACGGTCGACCGCAACCCCTACAAGCACGGCAGGTTCACCCCGGGGACCCGCATCCCGATCCTGCCGCCCGAGCGGATAGCCGCCGACAAGCCGGACTACGTGCTCGTCCTCCCCTGGAACCTGCGCGCCGAACTGGCCGAGCAGCTGTCCTTCGTCCACGACTGGGGCGGCCGGCTGGTCTTTCCCATCCCGGAACTGAGCATTGTCGAGGCCGCGTCGAAAGAGGTCACAGCATGAAGGTCGTCCTGTTCTGCGGCGGTTACGGGATGCGGATGCGCAACGGAACCTCCGACGACGTGCCCAAGCCGATGGCGATGGTCGGCCCCAGACCACTGATCTGGCACGTCATGCGCTACTACGCGCACTTCGGGCACACCGACTTCGTCCTGTGCCTCGGGTACGGGGCGGACCACATCAAGAAGTTCTTCCTCACCTACGAGGAGACGGCGTCCAACGACTTCGTGCTGCGCGGCGGCAGGACCGAGCTGCTGTCCACCGACATCTCGGACTGGACGATCACGTTCGCGCAGACCGGCATCGAGTCACCCATCGGGGAGCGGCTGCGCCGGGTGCGCCACCACCTGGACGGCGACGAGATGTTCCTCGCCAACTACGCCGACGTGCTCACCGACGCCCCGCTGGACGAGATGATCGACCGGTTCGCCGCCCGCGACGCCGGCGCGTCGATGATGGTGGTGCCGCCGCAGTCCTCGTTCCACTGCGTGGAGCTGGGCGAGAACGGCCTGGTGGGTGGCATCACCGCGGTGAGCGACCTGCCGCTGTGGGAGAACGGCGGCTACTTCGTGCTCCGCCAGGAGGTCTTCGACCACATACCGGAGAACGGGGACCTGGTCGCCGACGGATGCGCCCAACTGGCCAAGCGCGGCCGCCTGGTGGCGCACCAGCACCGCGGCTTCTGGAAGCCGACCGACACCGTGAAGGAGCGCGCCGCGCTCGACACCGCCTACGCCCGGGGCGACCGCCCGTGGGCCGTGTGGGAGCGGGACAACGCCGGGACGAGCGCGTGATACGGCTCGGGGCCGGGCGCCCGGACCGGATCGTCGCGGTGGGCGCGCACTGCGACGACATCGCCATCGGCGCCGGCGGCACGCTGCTGGCGCTGTGCCTCGCGCGGCCCGGCATCCGGGTCGACGCGCTGGTGCTCTCCGGCGGCGGCGGCGAGCGGGAGCAGGAGGAGCGGTCCGCGCTCGCCGCCTTCTGCCCGGGCGCGGACCTCAGGCTGACGGTGCTCAAACTGCCGGACGGCCGGCTGCCCGCACACTGGGAGGAGGCCAAGGCCGCCGTCGAGGAACTGCGCGCACAGACCGAGCCGGAGCTGGTCCTCGCGCCGCGCACCGACGACGCGCACCAGGACCACCGCGGCCTGGCGCAGCTGATCCCCACCGCCTTCCGCGACCACCTCGTGCTCGGCTACGAGATCGTCAAGTGGGACGGCGACCTCGGCCCGATGACGGCGTACCAGCCGCTGTCGCCGGAGACCGCCGAGGAGAAGGTGCGGCTGCTGCAGGAGCACTACCCCTCGCAGCGGCACCGGCCCTGGTACGACCGGGAGGCCTTCCTCGGCCTCGCGCGGATCCGCGGCATCGAATGCCACGAGCGATACGCCGAAGCGTTCGCCGTCACCAAACTCACGCTCAACCTGGGGGGTTGAACCATGCGCGTACTGCTGACCGGACACCAGGGATACCTGGGCACCGTCATGGCCCCGGTCCTCGCCGCCGCCGGGCACGAGGTCGTCGGCCTCGACTCCGGCCTCTTCGCCGACTGCGTCCTCGGCCCGGCGCCCGCCGACCCGCCGGGGCACCGGGTGGACCTGCGCGACGTCACCGCCGAGCACGTGGCCGGCGTCGACGCCGTGATCCACCTGGCCGCGCTCTCCAACGACCCGCTGGGTTCGCTGGCGCCGGAACTCACCTACGACATCAACCACCACGCGTCCGTACGGCTGGCCCGGCTGGCCCGCGAGGCCGGAGTGAGGCGCTTCCTGTACGCGTCGACCTGCTCCGTCTACGGCGCCGCCGGCGGCGAGGACCTGGTGGGCGAGGACGCCCCGCTGCGCCCGGTGACGCCGTACGCGGAGTCGAAGGTGCGGGTGGAGGACGACCTGCACGAACTCGCCGACGGCGACTTCACCCCGGTGTTCATGCGCAACGCCACCGCCTTCGGCTTCTCGCCCCGGCTGCGCGCGGACATCGTCCTGAACAACCTGGTGGGGCACGCGCTGCTCTCCGGCGAGGTGCTGGTTCTCTCCGACGGCACCCCCTGGCGGCCCCTGGTGCACGCCGCCGACATCGCACGCGCCTTCACGGCCGCGCTGAGCGCGCCGCGCGAGGCGGTGCACGACCGGGCGTTCAACATCGGCAGCGAGACCAACAACGTCACGGTGGCGGAGATCGCCGATCAGGTCGCCGAGGCGGTGTCGGGCGCGAAGGTGGTGATCACCGGGGAGACCGGTGCCGATCCGCGGTCCTACCGGGTGGACTTCTCCCGGTTCCGCGCCGCGGTGCCCGGCTTCGACTGCGAGTGGACGGTGAAGCGGGGAGCCCTCGAACTCGCCGACGCCTACCGGACCTTCGGGCTGACCCGGGAGGACTTCGAGCAGCGCTTCACCCGGCTCGCCGTGCTGCGCGCCGCCTCCGACGCCGGCACCGTCGACGACACCCTGCGGTGGCGCCGGTGACCGACGTGAGCGAGGAGATGTACGCGCTGGTGGAGCGGATGTACCCGCTCTGCCGCAGCATCACCGGCGACGGTGTGCGCGCCACCCTGGACATCGTCGGGGAGTACATCCCGCTGCAGGTGCACGAGGTGCCGACCGGGACCCAGGTGCTCGACTGGACGGTGCCGCAGGAGTGGAACATCCGGGACGCGTACATCGCCGACACCGCCGGCCGGCGGGTCGTCGACTTCGCCGCGTCCAGCCTGCACGTGCTCGGCTACAGCGTGCCGGTGTCGGCGACCATGCCGCTCGCCGAACTGCGCGGACACCTGCACACCCTGCCGGACCACCCGTCCTGGGTGCCCTACCGCACCAGCTACTACAAGCCGGAATGGGGGTTCTGCCTGGCGCAGGAGACCCTGGACGCGCTGCCGGACGGCGAGTACGAGGTGCGCATCGACTCCACTCTCGCGGACGGCCACCTCACCTACGCCGAGTACGTGGTCCCCGGGCAGGTCGCCGACGAGGTCATCGTCTCCTGCCACGTCTGCCACCCGTCCCTGGCCAACGACAACCTGGCCGGCATCGCCGTCGCCACCTTCCTGGCCCGTGCCCTCGCCGAGCAGCCGACGCACTACACCTACCGGTTCCTGTTCGCGCCCGGCACCATCGGGGCGATCACCTGGCTGGCCCGCAACGCGGAGCGGGTGGACCGGGTCAAGCACGGCCTGGTGCTGGCCTGCGCCGGAGACCCGGGCCCGCTGACGTACAAGCAGAGCAGGCGCGGCGACGCGGAGATCGACCGGGTGCTGCGGCACGTGCTGGCCGCCTCCGAACGGCCGCACCGCATCACCGAGTTCACTCCGTACGGCTACGACGAGCGGCAGTTCTGCTCGCCCGGGTTCAATCTGGGCGTGGGCTCGCTCACCCGGACCCCGTACGCCGGCTACCCCGAGTACCACACCTCGGCGGACGACCTGGACTTCGTCTCCCCGGCGGCGATGGCGGACACCCTCGCGGTCTGCCGTGAGGCCTTCGCCGTCCTCGACCGCAACCGGCGCTACCTCAACCTCAGTCCCTACGGCGAACCGCAGCTGGGCCGGCGCGGACTGTACGACGCGCTCGGCGGCCGCAGCGACACCAAGCAGGCCCAGATGGCCATGCTCTGGGTGCTCAACCTCTCCGACGGCGAGCACAGCCTGCTGGACGTCGCCGAGCGGTCCGGGCTCCCGTTCGACACCGTCGCCGGCGCGGCCGGCGCCCTGCTCGGCGCCGGGCTGATCAAGGCATGAGGCCGATGACCACCGAGGGGGAGAAACCGCAGCGGACGGCGCGACCGGCCCGGTCCGCGAAGCGGGCCCTGGTCGGCCGGCTGTCCTGGGGACTGGCCGACCAGGCGGCCTCCAGCATCAGCAACTTCGCGGTGGGCATCTACGTGGCCCGCTCACTCGGGGTCACCGCGTTCGGCGTGTTCAGCCTGGCCTGGGTGACCTACGGTGTGGTGCTCAACGTCTCCCGCGGCCTTGCCACCGACCCGCTCGTGGTGCGCTTCAGCGGCGTGCCGGACGCGTCCTGGCGCGGGGCGGTGGCCCGCTCGACGGGTACCGCACTCGGGGCCGGCGCGGCCATCGGCGCGGTGTGCCTGGCGGCCGGGCTCGGTCTCGGCGGCCGGGTGGGGCCCGCGTTCGCCGCCCTCGCCCTCATGCTGCCGGGGCTGCTGCTCCAGGACGCCTGGCGGTTCGCGTTCTTCGCCGCCGGCGCGGGGCGCAAGGCGTTCGTCAACGACGTCGTGTGGGGTGTCGCGCTCGTCCCGGCCATGGTGGTGGCGGCCCGTGTGGACACCGTGGCCGCCTTCGTGCTCGCCTGGGGCGCGTCCGCCACGGTGGCGGCGGGGTACGGCTGCCTCCAGTCCGGCATCCGGCCCCGGCCGGCCGAGGCGCGCGGCTGGCTTCGCGAGCAGCGTGATCTCGGCTACCGCTACCTGGTCGAGAACGTCAGCCTCAGTGGCGCGAGCCAGCTGCGGGCCTACGGGCTCGGCGCGATCGTGGGGGTCGGTGCGGTCGGCGCGGTGCGGGGCGCCGAGCTCCTGATGGGCCCGTTCCTCGCCGTGCTGATGGGGCTTTCGCTGGTCACCGTCCCGGAGGCGGCACGGGTGCTGCGGCAGGCCCCGCACCGACTGCGCGGGTTCTGTCTCCTCCTCGGCGGGGGACAGGCCGCCGGAGCGCTGCTCTGGGGGTCGGCGCTGCTGCTGATGCCGGGCCGGCTCGGCGAACTGGCGCTCGGCGGTGTCTGGCACTCCTCCTCGCACCTCCTCGTGCAGATCACCCTCAGCGTCGCGGGAGCGGGCCTCGGCACCGGCGCGGCGGCCGGGCTGCGCGCGCTCGGCGCGGCCCGGCGCAGCCTGCGCTGCCAGCTGTTCGCCTCCGCCTGCTACGTCGGCGGCGGGCTCGGCGGGGCGGTCGTCGCCGGTACGGCCGGCTCGGCCTGGGGCGTCGCCGCCGCGACCGTCAGCGGCTCGGCCGTGTGGTGGCTGCACCTGCGGTCCGCCCTGCGCGAGCACCACCACAACCCCATCCCCGAAGTGAGGACCCCATGACCGCCCGACCCAGGCTGAGCATCGGCCTGCCCGTGTACAACGGCGAGGAGTACCTGGCCGAGTCGTTCGACGCCCTGCTCGGCCAGACCTACGAGGACTTCGAACTGGTCGTCTCCGACAACGCCTCGACCGACGGGACCGAGGACATCTGCCGCACGTACGCCGCGCGGGACTCACGCGTCCGGTACCACCGGCTGCCCCGGAACATCGGCGCCACGCCGAACCACAACCACGTGTTCGCCGAGTCCCGCGGCGAACTGTTCAAGTGGGCCTCGCACGACGACCTCTACGGCCGCGACCTGCTGCGGCGCTGCGTGGAGGCGCTGGACGAGCGGCCGGAGGTGATCCTCGCGCACACCGGCCAGGCGGTCATCGACGGCGACGGCCAGGTGAAGGTCCCCTACGAGTACACGCTCGCCACCGACTCGCCGCATGCGCCGGAGCGCTTCCGCAGCCTGCTGTTCGAGCCGGGCGGCGACGACTTCTACGGGGTGCTGCGGGCCGACGTGCTGCGCCGGGTGAAACCGATGGACAGCTACCACCACGCGGACCGCACGTTCGTCGCCGAGATCACCCTGCACGGGCCCTTCCACCAGGTGCCCGAGCTGCTGTACTTCCGCCGCGACCACCCCACCCGCGCGGAGCGGGCGAACCCGTCCAAGCGCTCCCGGTGCGTCAACCTGGACCCGCGCCGGGCGGGCCCGCTGCACCCGACGCCCCGGCTGCTCGCCGAGTACGTCTGGGGCTTCGCCTCGGCGATCCGGCGGGCGCCCCTGTCCCCGGCCGACCGGCGCGCCTGCTACGGCCACCTGGCCGCGTGGCTGACCAGCCGGGTCCGGCCGGGCGCCGGCGAGCGGGTCGAGGACCGAGCCCCGGTCGATCCGGCCCTGCTCACGGTCTCCGTCGACGCCCTCGTCGCCGGCCGCGAGGGGAGGCCGGCATGACCCCGGCGGACGGAACTCCGGTGCGCGTCGGGGTGTTCGGCCTGCTCGGCTCCGGCAACCTCGGCAACGACGGGTCGCTCGAAGCCGTCCTCGGGTACCTGCGCGACGAGCACCCGGAAGCGGTCGTGGACGCGTTGTGCGGCGGACCGGAGGCCGTGACGGCCCGGTTCGGGATCCCCGCCACACGGCTGCACTGGAACCGCGCGGAGTACCGGACCGCGTCCCGCGCGGGCGCGATCGCGGCGAAAGGGCTCGGCAAACTCGTCGACGTCTTCCGCACGGCCGCCTGGGTGCGCCGGCACGACGTGGTGATCGTGCCGGGCATGGGCGTCCTGGAGGCCACCCTGCCGCTGCGGCCCTGGGGCTTCCCGTACGCGCTGTTCCTGCTCTGCGCGAGCGGCCGGCTGTTCGGCACCCCGGTCGGGCTGGTGAGCGTCGGAGCCGCCGAGATCGGCAACCGGCCCACCCGGGCCCTGGTGCGCTGGTCGGCGCGGCTGGCCGCCTACCGGTCCTACCGGGACCCCCAGTCGCGTGACGCGATGCGGGCGATGGGCGTGGACACCGCCCGCGACGAGGTCTACCCGGACCTCGCCTTCGCCCTGCCGACCCCGCCGGCGAACACGCCCTCGGGCCCGCCCGGGCGGGTCTGTGTCGGCGTCATGGACTTCCACGGCGGCAACGACGACCGAGCCCGGGCCGAGGAGATATACCGGCGCTACCTCGACGGGACGATCCGGTTCGTGCGCACGCTGGTCGCGGAGGACAGGCCCGTCCGGCTGCTCACCGGCGACCGGTGCGACGCCTCCGTGGTCGCCGCGATCCTCGACGCGGTGGACTCACCGCTGGTCACCGCCGCCGAGTCGGCCTCACTGGCCGACCTGATGAAGGAGATGGCGGCCGCCGACACCGTGGTGGCGGTCCGGTACCACAACCTGATCTGCGCGCTGAAGACCGGCACGCCCGCGCTCGCGCTCAGCTATGCGGCGAAGAGCGACGCGCTCATGGCCCGGATGGGCCTCGGCGCGTACTGCCACCCGGTGCGCGAGGTCGACGCCGACCGGCTGCTGGAGCAGTTCCGGGAGCTGGAGAAGCGATCGCCTCAGCTGCGGAAGACCCTCGCCGAGCGGAACCGGGCCGCCGCCCGGCAACTCGACGACCAGTTCACCGCCCTGACCGCGGCCTTGTTCCCGGCGTTCCCGGCGTTCCCGGCCCCCGACCGCACCCACGTCCCCGCCCGGCAGGAGTCTCCGTGAAAGCCATCGAAGTCCCGGAGATCGCCGGGGCGTACCTGTTCCAGCCGACGCCGCACGCCGACGAGCGCGGTTTCTTCTGCCGCACCTTCGACGCCGACGTGGTCCGCTCGGTCGGCCTCGACCCGGGCGCCTTCGTCCAGGACAGCGTGTCCCGCTCGGTCCGGGGTGTGCTGCGCGGACTGCACCTGCGCTCCGGCGCCGGCGAGGCCAAGCTGGTGCGGTGCTCGTACGGGAGGATCTTCGACGTCGTCGTGGACCTGCGGCCGGACTCGCCGACCTACCTGGGCCGGGCCTTCTTCGAGCTGTCCGGCGGGACACAGGCGACCCTGTACATCCCGGCGGGGTGTGCGCACGGCTTCCAGGCCCTGACCGAGACCGCCGACACCTCCTACCGGATCGACCGCCCGCACGATCCGGCCGAGGACGTGACGATCGCCTTCGACGACCCGGAGCTCGCCATTCCGTGGCCGCTGCCGGTCGCGTCGATGTCCCAGCGGGACCGGGAGGCGCCGAGCCTCGCCGAGGTCCTGAAGCACAGAGAAAGCTGAGGTCCCCGTGGACACCGAAGAGCTCCGTCTGCCCCTGTCGCGGACCGCCAACGAGCGGCTGCACGCCATGGTCCCCGGGGGCGCGCACACCTACGCCAAGGGCGACGACCAGTACCCCGAGAACCTGGCCCCGGTCATCAGCCACGGCAGCGGTGCCCACGTGTGGGACGTCGACGGCAACCGCTACATCGAGTACGGGTCCGGCCTGCGGTCGGTCAGCCTCGGCCACGCCCACCCGCGCGTGCTCGAGGCGGTACGGCGGGAACTCGGCCGCGGCAGCAACTTCGTCCGGCCCTCCATCGTGGAGGTCGAGGCCGCGGAACGCTTCCTGGCCACCGTGCCGACCGCCGAGATGGTGAAGTTCGCGAAGAACGGCTCCGACGCCACCACCGCCGCGGTGCGCCTCGCCCGCGCCGTCACCGGGCGCCCGCGGGTGGCCGTCTGCGGAGACCATCCGTTCTTCTCCGTGGACGACTGGTTCATCGGCACCACCCCGATGTCCGCCGGCATCCCGGCGGCGGCCACCGAGCTCACCGTGTCCTTCCCCTACGGCGACCTGACCGCCACGGAGGAACTGCTCACCCGGTACCAGGGCGAGGTCGCCTGCCTGATCCTCGAACCCGCCACCCACACCGAGCCGCCGCCGGGGTACCTCGCCGGCCTGCGCGAACTGGCCGACCGGCACGGCTGCGTGCTGGTCTTCGACGAGATGATCACCGGTTTCCGCTGGTCCGAGGCGGGCGCCCAGGGCCTGTACGGCGTCGTCCCCGACCTCTCCACCTTCGGCAAGGCGCTGGGCAACGGATTCGCCGTCTCCGCGCTGGCCGGGCGCCGCGAGCTGATGGAGCGGGGCGGACTGCGTGGCTCGGGCGACCGGGTGTTCCTGCTGTCCACCACGCACGGTGCGGAGACGCACTCCCTGGCGGCCGCGATGGCCGTGCAGACCACCTACGTCGAGGAGGGCGTCACCGCGCGGCTGCACGTCCTCGGCGAGCGGCTGGCCGCGGGTGTCCGCGGCGCCGCGGCCGCCATGGGCGTCGGCGACCACGTCGTCGTCCGGGGCCGGGCCAGCAACCTGGTCTTCGCCACCCTCGACGAGAACCTGCGGCCCTCACAGCACTACCGCACCCTGTTCCTGCGCCGGCTTCTCGCGGGCGGGGTGCTCGCCCCGTCGTTCGTGGTGAGCAGCGCACTCGACGAGGCGGACATCGACCGCACCGTCGAGGTGGTGGCCCAGGCATGCGCGGTGTACCGGAAGGCACTGGACGCCGGCGACCCCACGCCCTGGCTGGCCGGGCGGGCGGTGAAGCCCGTGTTCCGCCGCTTGGCGTGACGAGCTGTCAGCGGCGCTCCCGCGGGCCCGCGCCGGTCAGCCGCCCGGACGCCCGGTCAGCCGCCCGGTCAGTCGTCAGGTCGGCCGTCCGGTCGATCAGCCACGCGGTCGCCGGTATCACCGCCAGCGCGGTGCACCAGCCGCCGAGGGCGTCGGTCGGGTAGTGCGCGCCCAGGCGGACCTCCGCCCAGCCCATGGTGGCACCGGCAACCAGCGCCGCCGCCAGTACGAGGGACGTGCCGGCCGTCCTGCCGAGGCCGAGCCGGCCGGTCGCGAACAGCGCCGCCACGAGGGCGAGCGCGGTGAAGAAGGCGGTGTGACCGCTCGGGTAGGACAGGTTGCCGGGGCCGTGGATGGTGCGTCCCACCAGGTGCTTGAGCAGCGTGGTCGTCCCCACGGTCAGGCCGGTTCCGGCCACGACGAGCACCGCCGCGCGGGGACGCCGGAGCAGCAGGCAGCCCGCCACGCAGACCACGACCACCAGCACCGATCCCGTGGGTTCCCCCAGGAAGTCCAGCGCCAGGGCGACATGCCGCCACGGCGGACGCACACTGTCCGCCGTCGGCGCGATGATCCACCCGTCCACCCTGCCGGGCTCGCTGTGACCGGCGTACAGGACCCCGAGTACGACCACCACCAGCGCGGCGAGGGCTGCGATCAGCCCGAACCGCGCGCCCAGCGACGGGGGCAGCACCGCGCGCGCCGGCCTGCCGGTCACCCGCCCACCGCGCCGGCTCCCAGGTCCGCTCCTGCCAGCCGATCCAACGCGAGCCCTCCGTCGTCTCCGGCGCATCCCCGAACTCGTCACCCGGGCCGCGGGCAGCGGGATCGGCCTCTGCCGGTCACCCTAACCAAACAACGCGCGGAGACAGACGAACAGTGCCAGAACACGGCAGATCCCGATACGGGCTCAGCCTCGTCGGGCACGGGGGACCCGGAGGGGGCGGAGCTCCCCTCCAGACCGCCCAGTCCTTCCTCAAATCCCTTGCCAGTCAGGCTTGTTGGCAAAGGTGTACCGGAAGTAGTCCGCGAACTTCAGCCGGGAAGCCGCTGCCTCGTCC
>NZ_JAJONF010000048.1 GCF_021462265.1 Streptomyces shenzhenensis
CGCATCATCGAGAGCGTCACCTCCGCCGGCCCCCGACTCCACGACCACACAGGGCAGGACACGAGCACCCCCGTCCTCGACCCCGACACCACTCCCGTCCCCGCCCAGTCCACCCCCACCTGGCCCACCTCCAACGCACCGGCTCCGGCGCCCTCCTCGACGTACGTCCTCGCGTACGGGGCCCAGCAGGACGGCAACGTGGGGCTGGTGTTCCTCGAACCGCTGCCGGCCGCGGTCGTCGACGGGCTGCACCGGCAGGTTATGACGGCGCTCGGGCTGCCGGACACCCACCCGGTGCGGGAGCAGCTGCGGACGGTGGCGAGCGCCGAGGAGCTGGTGGTCAATCTGCCGTATCTGCGGGGCAGTCTGGGCTACCGGATCACGCTGCGGGTGGACGGCCGGGACCGGACGGTCGACCTGCGGATGCGGCTCTCGCACCCGGTGGCCGCGGCCCGGTACGGGCAGGCCGAGGGCGCCGAGCGGGACGTACGGGTGGAACGGCGGGGCATCGGCAGCCAGGAGTCGGTGGCGTCGGAGGTGTCCGGCAACGTCCGCACCCTGCTGCTGCCGTGGACCGCGCTCTCTCCGGTGAGCAGGGCGATCCCGGTGCGCGGTGTCGACGTGGCGCTGACGCTCGCGCTGACCCTCAACCAGCTCTCGTCGAGCGCGTCGGTGACGACGGCGGTGCAGTCCACGACGGCACAGCGCAGCAACGAGCCGTCGGAGCCGTACGACTTCACCGCCGAGTGGGACGTACGGATCGACACCCCGCCGCTGGCCCCGCCCGTCACCTGGGGGGCGTGGCAGGCGCACGGGCCGGTCACCTTCTGGTTCCCGCAGCATCTGGCGCGGGACGAGGAGGGCGAGTTGCCCGCGGCTGCGGACCTGGACGACCTTCCGGTGTGGGGTGTCGACACGGTGGCGGACCCGGGGCGGCTGCTCGCGGAGGCGTTGCAGCACTTCAGGGTGCGGCTGGCGGAGCTGGATGCGGACTCCCTGGCGGAGTTGGAGACGTTCCTCTCGGAGCCGATGCTGCGAGGCACCCTGCCGATGCAGCGGGATGGGGGCGTCTACTCGCCGGTGCTGCTCGACACCTCGGGGCGCGCGGTCGGCATGCTCCAGTTGCGGACCGACGTGGAGGTGGGGGCGCCGCTGCGGCGGAGCGTCCCCGGGAAGATCAATCTGGAGAGCCACCTCATGCAGGTGGTGAAGATCGAAGCACAGTCCAGGTTCAGCAGCGGCGTCTCCCTGTCCGGGAGCGCGGGGCCGGCGCTCACCGGCGACCACAGCGAGGGGCATCCCGACGCTTCACGGCGGGTCGGCGGCGGAGTGCTGGGACGGGCCTCGGCCCAGGCGGGGACGAGCAGCGCGCTGACGCAGAGCGGCAGTGCGGCACTGATGCACGCGGTGCGCACCAACCGCAGTCATCTGCTGGCCCCGGCCACGGTGCGGCACAGGCTGGTGCTGCATCTGCCGGGCGGCGGACAGGTGCCCTTCGTGCCCGAGGAACGCAGGCGCGGGATGCACCTGCGGCTGCTGACCGCCGAGGACGCCCAAGGACACGTCCCGACACCGGCGGAACTGCGGCGGCTGCCCACGGAGCTGGAGCATCTGCGGTCGATCGGCACCACGGCGACGCCGCTGAGCGTGGACGGCGCCGCACCCCTCTTCGTGCACGCCGAGAACTGGCTGCGCCGCGAGGGCTTCCTACCCGGCGACACCACCGTGCGCAGTCGGGTACTGCCCGACGAGGCGCTGGTGCAGGCCCAGTTGAACAATCTGCGCCGGTTCGAGCAGACCCGGTCGCAGATCGGGCAGCGAGCCGCGACGGACGCCATGCTGGACGGCGGCCACCCGCTCTTCCTGGAGATCCCGACGGTGGGCGGTACCCGCCGGGTGCGCCTGGTGCTCAGCGCGGTGCGCGGCCCCGGCGCCAGCACGCACACCCGGGTGCTGCCCGATGTGCAGGGCATGGGTCTCGCGTCGCTGTCGACGTCCGCGGGCGACCAGAACGGGTCGCAGTACGGCGCGTCGTACGGCGTCGGCGGCTCGTTCGGGGTGCCGGTGCGGGGCGGCGCGTGGACCCTCGGCGGCACCGGCGCCCATGTGCGCTCCCACCAGGTGCAGCTCGACAACAACGTCCAACTGTCCCTCGGGCACGACCAGTTCTTCATCGGCAGCGGGAACGGACAGCGCAGCGAGGTGTTCGAGGTGCCGGCCGAGCTGGCGCTCGATCTGTACGAGGGGCCCGGGGACGAGCCGAGCGTGCGGTTCGCGCACGAGACGCCGGCGCAGCCCTACCTCCCGCACGGCGCCCCGCCGGCCGCCCCGCAGCCCCCGCCACCGGACCGGGTGCCGGGGACGATCAAGCTGTCGGTGCCGACACACCGTACGCTGCCCGCCACCGCGCCCGCCCCGGCGGCGCCCCCGGCCCACACCGTGCGGGCCGCCGCCGCCCAACACGCCCTGCTGGAACTGACCGACGCGACCGGCGCCCCGCTGCCGGATTCGGTGCCGCTGCCGGACGACTCGATGATGGAGGTGTTCCGGGGGTCGGCCGCGCTGGAAGAGGCGTTCCACGCGGTACTCACCAACACATACGAGGGACATCCGGCCCGCGGCCTGCTGGACGGGATCGCGGACGCGGTCGCGGATTACACTCCGGCTCCGGTGGTACGCGCCGGACGGGCCGTCATCGGTTCGCTGGCCGGCGCCGCCGCGACCGACCCGACCACGGTGGCCGCGGAGCTGCTGACCGCCGCCCGCAGCCCCGCGGCCCTGCTGGCCCGCGCCCACCAGGTGTTCAAGGGCGCCTATGTGGTCGAGGGGCTCACCCTGCCGGGACTCGCCGCCGACGAGGTGCTCTCCGTGGAGATCCGGGGAGCCCTGCGCCGGCCGGGTGCGGCGGGTGACGTGTCGCAGTACTTCGAGTCCGGCCTCAGCGCCGGCGACGGCGCCGGGCAGCAGCGCGGGGTGTCCCACGGCGCGCAGTGGGCAGGCGGCTTCACTGCGGTCCGCAACAGTTCGTCGGCACAGACTCCGGGCGCCGACCAGGCCGCGGGCAACGACGGCGACACCGGCGGCATCGACGACGGCAGCACGCTGCACACCCGCGCGGACGCCCCGGAACAGCAAGGGGGCGGCGCCACGACGGGTTCCGCGGCCCGGCAGCCGAGCCTCAACCCCTCGGCCCGGTACACCCGTACCACCCGGCGCGACCAGGGCCGGGCCCTCGCCTCCTCCACGGCGGTCAACCGCACCGCCACCGAGAGCGGCGCCCAACACCGCATCGCGGCCGACGCGCTCCTGCTGGTGACGTTCCGCCGAGGCCGCCGCAACGCCGTCGGCAACGCGATCGGGCAGGGCGAGGGCCGTGCCGTGACGGTCGCCGTCGAACTGCCGGACGGCGTACGGTTCCTGGCCACCCCGGCACAGATCCGTCGCTACGCGGCCTGGTTCGGACCGGTGACCGGCCTCACCGTGCCCGCGCCGCTGCCGGGGTCCGTGGCGCCGCCGCGCCGGTTCGCCGCCTCCGGCGAAGTGGGCCTCGGCAGTGTCCAGGCGATGGACCAGTTCACCGACGGCACCCGATCCGTGCGGCGCCGCGACGCACTGCGCCAGGAGCTCCTCATCCTCATCGAGCGCGAGGCACCCGGCACCACCCGCCCCGGGCACGCCTCGTACCTCCCGGGCGTGGCCACCCGGATCGCGGACCTCACCTCAACGGCGGGCCTGCGCACCCTGGTCGGCCGCGGCCCCGGCCGCGTGCAGCGCTTCAGCTTCCGGCACGTCGGCTACGGCGGCCCCCGCCTCGTCGAGGTCACCCTGACCACCCGGCCGGACGCCGACGAGCACACGCTACGACTGCTGCGCGGACACCCGGCGGCGACCGGCTCCGGCATCGAGCAGTACCACGGCCACACACCGTCCTCCATGACCGACCGGACCGCCCGCAGCGTCCGGCACTCGGGCTTCGTCCAGCTCCAGACCCGTCTCCCGAGGCCCACCGGCGGCCCCCGCACCGACCGGGCGGGCGCGCTGCTCAGTGCCGACACGGTGCGCGGCAACTCGGCTCGGGTGACCCGGGCCGCCGAGGACCGCCACTGGCTGCGCACCGACAACGCCGCCGACTTCGAGAACGTCCCGTACCGGATCGTCGCCACCGTACGCTCCAGCCCGACGGCCGACTGGCTGGTGGACCTGCCGGGCAGTGTGTTCCAGCACGGCGTGCTGAGCCTGACCGACGCGGACGCCTCGCTCGTCGCCCGGATCAGGCGCCTGTTCCTCGGCGGACAGACGAGGACGGTCACCGTGCACGCCGCCGCCGCGCTGCGCTTCACCGGCAGCGAGACCGCCGAACCAGCCACCCCCGAACCGCGGGTGACGGTGGGCCGGGCGGAGCTGCGGCCGACGGTGACCGGACGCCGGTTCACACCGGGCGGCCCGGCACCGGTCTTCGGCTTCGACGCGGGCACCGAACTCGCCGCCGCGCTCACCGAGGTGGCCCCGGCCCTGACCCGCTCCTGGCGCTCGCTGGCCGCCTCCGACTCCGCGGACGCCACCGCCGTACGGATCGGCGAACTCGTCCAGGCGGGCGCGATCTCGCTGGACCACCCGCGCGGTCCCGCGGGCCTCACCACCAGGATGCCGGGCGCCTACCCGTTCCAGGGTCCTCCGGGCACCCCGCCCAGGCTCACCCTGGAGCTGTACCGGCCGCGCCGGGTGACCGACACCGGCGACGTGACGGTGGACCGGGTGCGGATCAGCACGGTCAGCGCGGGCTCCGCCTCACACGCGGGCCTCACCGGGAGTCTCTCGGCACAGGGCGGCTTCAGCGCCGACGCCGCCAACCGGCACCTGGCCGGCTTCACACTGCCGGCACTGGCCCGCCAGCCGCAGGACCCGGGATCGGGCGCCGGTGTCGCCGGCGCCCGCCGCGAGTGGCTCAAGCACGGCAACACCAGTGCCCCGGAGGGCTCGCGCGGCACCCGCAGCCACGAGATCCTCGCCGACGCGCTGCTCACCGTGCACGGCTCGAACGGCGTCCGGTACGTGTCCGGCACCGTGCGGATGCGCCCCCTGGAACGCGACCTCCTCGGCCTCGGCGTCACTGACGGCCGCACCGATCCCGGGGTGTACGACGGTGCCTCCCTGACCCGTGAGGCCGCCGACGCACGGACACGGAGCGAACGGGCCTCCCTGAGCGGCGAGGCCGCCGACGCGCAGGCACCGGGCGACCGGGCCCCCGAGGTGCTCCGCGACTGGCGCACCGTGCCGCTGCGGGACCTGCCGACCCTGCTGGCGCGCGGCATCGAGGGGTACCCGCGCGGAGCCGACGAGGACATGGTCCAGCTCTGGCTCGCTGTCGACGGCAGCCCGGCACAGACGGCCCGAGCCCTGTACGCGGCCTCGGGCACCGCTCTCCTTCTGGGCCGCCCCGTCGAACTCGCCCTGCGCGACGGCGAGGGCGTGCGGTTCCGGCGGTTCGGGGCGGACGGGGACCCGGAGGCGACGCCGGGCGATGCGGACCAGGACGGCGCGGCCCACGACGACTGGACGGCCGTACGCCGATGGACGCGCACACTGGAGGAGGCCGGGCGGGCGGAGGACGCGGCACACGCGCGCGAGGTCCAGCTCCAGGAGCAGCTGTCGGCCGCGCGGGACGTGTTGGACGGCACCCTGCCGCCGGTGACCCTGGCGGAACGGGAGATGGCCGACGCGCACGCGGCAGCCCGCAGGGCGGACGACACGCGTGCCGCCGCCGACCGGGCGGTCGAGGCCGCCGAATTCACCGATGAGGAACGGCGCCTCGTTCTCACGGAGTTGACCACCGCCCTCCGGAACCAGACAGAGGTGGCGAGGACCGCGGACCTGGCCGCCGAGGAGTCCCGCCAAGCGGTCCGGACCGCTGAGGCCGACCTGCGGAACGCGGAGGAGGCCGTACAGCAGGCCACCGATTCGGGCACGCCGGGCCGGATTTCACGCCCCGGTACGAGCGGTGGCCCCTCGGCCGAGTCCCTCGCCCGGCGTGAGTCGGCCCGGAACCGGGCGCGTACGGTACTGCACCGGGCGCGGGTGGCGGCCGAGGCGGCCGAACGCGCCGCCGAGGCCGCCCAGCATGTCGCCGACGACCTCACGCGACGGCTCGCCCTGGCACGCGGCGCGGCCCGCGACGCCGCCGAAGCCCTGGCCCGCGCCCGGAACACGGCCTCGGCGGCGGCCGCGGCGGACCGCGACGCCGAGGCGGCGCTCACCGCGGCCACCGCACACCACGACCAGACGGTCGCCGCGCGGAACGCGGCCCAGGAGACGGTGGACGACCTCGGGCAGGGGATCGCCGACACCCTCGCCGAGCAGGCCAGGCAGGCGGCCGGACAGCGCAGGGCGCAGCAGGGTCTCAGCGACGAGGTCGCCCTCCTGGAGACCCGGCGGGCGGCGGCGGGCGACGGCACGGTACCCCTGCCGACAGGTTCCCTGGCCGCCGCTCCCGCCGCGTGGCCCCACCGCACTCCCCGCCCGGCACCGGCCCGCGACACCGAACCGGCGGAGGAGTCCGACTCCGACTCCGACTTCGACCCCGTCCCCGCGTGGGCCCGGCAACCCGACCCCCACGCCGCGCTGCTCACCTGGGCCCAGGTCGACGTTGCGGCTCACGGCGTCCCCGACGACGCGGAACTCCCGGCCCCGGACTCAACGGTGTCGACCGAGGAGCTGGCACGGATCGGAGCCCTCAGCGAGGAGTCGCGCGCCGTGGCGATCCTCCTGAGCGGCACGCTGACCGTCGAGCAGGCCGGACTGGACGACTCGGCCCGCTTCGCCCTGCTGCTGAGCCGCCCCACCGCCCCCTCCTACGTGGCCACTCTCGCCGCACTGGTCGTACGGGACATCGAGCGGCCGGTCCAGGTGCTCGGCCCGGACGACCGGGTTCGACGGTTCGGGCCGGCCGACGGCGACCCGCTGACCCTCTACTTCGACGGCAACCGGTTCTCGGCCGACCCGCCGGCCCCGGACGACGACTGACAGTTCGTCACCCGATCACTTCTTTGTGGAAGGAACAGAATGTCCGGCAAGAACAGCCCGCAGCACCAGGCAGCGACGGGCGAGACGGAGTCCGCCCAGGCTCCGGACACCACTGCGGGCGGCGCCTCCGAGGCCGCGGCGACACCCCCGCCCACCAGCGGGGAGACGGCCGCCGCCGCGACGGCGCAAGCGGCTCCCGCGCCCCCGTCACCGCCGGCAGCCGCGGCCGGGGCCGGGGCCGGGGCCACGAGCGCCGGTGCGGGAACGACTCCGGAGGCGGAACCGGACGGCCACGCCGACGCGCACGCGGACCACCACGCCGAGACCGGCGCCGACGCGGGTGCCGATGTCCTGGCCGCAGCCGGAGGTGGTGAGGACACCGCGGCGGCGTCCTCCGCCCCCGCCTTCGGGCGCCCCTCACGGGGCCTGCTGGCCGGAGCCGCGATCGCGGGCGCGCTGCTGGTCGGGGTGCCGTTCCTGGTGTCCGGAATGCTGGGCAGGTCGAGTTCGGACGCGAAGCCGTCGGAGCAGGTGGCCGACGCCGGCACCCTACTGAACGGGGCGACGACGGACAGCGGTGCGGGCGCTTACGGTTCGGCCGCACCGGACCCGACGTCCCCCTCGCCGACGACGTCGCCCGGCAAGGGCGGCGGCAGGAACAACACGGTGAAGACCGGTGGGGGAGCCGCGGCGGTCGGCGCCGGTGCCGGAGTCGTCGCGGGCAGTTCCGCGGAGGCCCCCAAGAAGGCGTCCTCCAAAGGGAGTTCGCAGAAGAAGACCACCACCAAGGTCACGGCCACCAAGACGGTGATCAGCGCGCCCGGCACCACGATCTACAGCCACGCGTCCGGCAAGTGCATCGAGATGGTCGGGCACAAGGGCGCCGACGGCTCGCCGCTGGAGATCTGGAGCTGCAACAGCAACAACTGGCAGAAGTGGGACTTCCGTTCGGACGGCACGGTCCGCTCGATGGGCCTGTGCATGGACGTCGCCTGGGGCTCGTCGGCGAACGGCGCGGTGATCCAACTTGCGGTGTGCAGCGGCAACCCGGCCCAGCAGTTCCGCCTCAACTCCAGCAACGACCTGGTCAATCCGCAGGCCAACAAGTGCGTGGACGTCAAGGACCAGAAGACGGGCAACGGGACCCGGCTCCAGCTCTGGGACTGCAACGGCCAGGACAACCAGAAGTGGAGCACCCGCTGACCTCGGCGGTGCCGCCGCACCGTTCGCGGCAGCCTCGCGGTGAACTGCCGCTCGACCAGGTCGGCGGGCCGGTCGGTCTCGGGTGCGGGGCGGGTGGTGCGTGGGCTCTTGGCCCGGATCACCCCGCGCGGACCGGCCGCGGGCATGAGGCGCTCGACCGTGCAGCGGGCCACCTCGAACCCCTCGCGCTGGAGGGCGGCGTGGACCTTGCGGGCCCCGTAGACGCTGTAGTCGGCCTCGTGGATCCGGCGTATCTCCCTGGTGAAGTCATCTACCTGGTGGCGCTGACCTGCGGCGATGCTGCTACGAACATCTCTGGCCTGGGCCGATCCGTCTTTCCGGGCCTTTCACGCTCGTGCCCGGTTACGCAGTCGATTCTCCCCACGCGCTCCCCAGCGCCGCTCGTACTCCCCAGATTCTCCCCAGGGAATGGCCCGGAGCGGGGTCGGCGGGGCGTGCTACTGAACTTGAAGAGGAGGGCGACGAGGTGCCCAAGGCGTTCGTGGTGCCGGCGTCCGGACCGATCTCCGCCGAGGAGGTGATGGCCCACGGCGAGGGCCAGGTCGCTCCGTACAAGAGGATCCGCCGGGTCGAGTTCGTCGAGGCGGTGCCGAAGGCGGCTTCCGGCAAGATCCTGCGGCGCGAGCTGCGGGACCGGGAAGCGGCGTGTTCCTGAGCGGTGGCCGTGGCCCCGGACTCGTAGCTCCATCAACTCCTTTGCTACGAAGCGCCGTTGTACGGTCAAGGGGTGAGCGGCGAGGTTTTCCGGTTCGGGCGGTACGCGTTGGACGCGGAACTCCGTCGGCTCAGTTGTGACGGGCAGCAGCTTGCTGTCGATTCCGGTGCCCTGGAGCTGTTGTGCCATCTTGTCGAGTGCCGCGACCGTGTCGTGCCCGAGGCTGAACTGCTCGACCGGATGGGGCACGGGAGCGAGGTCAGCAGGATCGTGTTCGCCGACTGGCTGCGCACCGCCCGCCTCGCGATCGGCGACGACGACCGGCGGCAGCGGCTCATCCGCACCGTGCCCCCGCACGGCTACCGGTTCGTCGCGCCGTCCGCGGCGATCCCCGGAAATCCGTCCGCCGCCCCGACCGGTGGACCGGTGACGGAGGCGGACCACGAGGTCATCCGTTTCTGCCGGTCCGCCGACGGCACCCGCATCGCCTACGCGCTGACCGGCGAGGGCCCGCCCCTGGTGAAGACGGCCAACTGGCTGACCCACCTCGACCTCGACCGGACCAACCCGATGTGGGCGCACTGGTTCGACGGGCTCACCCGTGGCCGGCAGCTCGTCCGCTACGACGAGAGGGGCTGCGGCCTGTCCGAGTGGACACTGCGCAGCTTCACCCTCGACGACCTCGGCGCCGTGGCCGACGCTGCCGGCCTCGACCGGTTCCCGCTGCTCGGCGTCTCCCAGGGTGCCGCGGTGGCCGTCGCCTATGCCGCGCGCCACCCGGAGCGGGTCAGCAGGCTCGTCCTCACCTCTGCCTACGCCCGAGGGCAGTTGGTCCGGGCCGACAGCGACAGCGAGCGGGACGCCGCCGAGGTCGACCTGAACATCGCCCGCGCCGGATGGCGCTCCCAGGACAGCAGCTTCCTGCGCTACTTCGCCTCGCAGTTTCTGGCCGACGCCACCCCCGCGGAGTGGGACGCGTTCGCCGCCTACCAGCGGCAGACGACCTCGCCCGCCAACGGCCTGCGCTTCCTGGAGGAGTTCAGCCGCATCGACGTCTCCGGCATCGCCCACCGGGTGACCTGCCCCACCCTGATCGTCCACGCCCGCGACGACGCGCGGGTCCCCGTCGCGCAGGCACTGGAACTGGCGACGCTCATCCCCGACAGCCGGCTGATCCTCCTCGAAAGCCGCAACCACCTGTTCACCGCCGACGATTCGGCCTGGCCGACGTTCCTCACCCATCTCGACACCTTCCTCGGCGAGGGGTGAGCCGGTCGGGATCCCGTCGGGTGGCGGGAACGCGCACACGGGGAAGGCCCGTAGACGGCACGGAACGTGATCGTTCCGTGCCGTCTACGGGCCTTCGTCACCTGGGAGGCGGCGGGCCGGTCTGACCTGTGAAGGAATTTCTGCCCATCTGAAGGCCGCCGTTGAGGTTGAGGGCGGTGAGGCTGAAGTCCTTCGCGTCGGCCCAGGCAGTCGACTCGGTGATCCGAGCTCTTGCGGCGGACACGGCCCCGCTGGGAAGTACGACCCCAGGCATCATTCCCGGGGCTGACGGCGTGCCGAGCCGATCCGGTGAAGTCCGGTGCTGTCCGTCAGATCCCTGAAGCGGCGCGCGGAACTCCGCGACCAGCCACGACGGATCCGCGGAAGACGCACCGGACTTGCCGCGAAGCGCCTAGCCGATGACGATGTCGCAGTCAGCCCTGCCGTGGTCGGCGATGGCGGCGAAGTCGCCCTGGATGTCAGGGTCGTAGGCCGTGGAGCTGATGGTCCGGGTCGTCTTGCCCGGCACGGCCTTCTTCGCGGTCACCTGAGTGACCTTGGCGGCGTCCCACGTCAGGTCGCACGTCCAGTGGAACGTGCGGACGAGGAGGTTCGAGTTGTGGGCGGTGCCGGTGATCGACCAGTTGCCGTCCGCGTTCACCACGAACGTCATGCTTCCGCTGACGTTCCGGCTGCTGTCGCTGGTCGCGAACGTGATCGACTGGCCGTCGGCCGAGACCACCTTGGTGGTGTCGTTGGCCTGCGCGGGAACGGTCCCCAGCAGCAGGGAGCCCAGCGCGGCCCCCGAGACGATCAGCAGCGCCAGCCCCCGTCGACTCCGGGCCCGGCCGGACGTCCTGGTGTTGTCGACTCGCATGTTCTGTCCTTTTCTCTCGCGTTCTCGCGCGATCTCTCGCGTGGTGGCTCTTCCTGGACGCCGGGCCGGAGCACGATGTCGGTCGAGTGCCCCTCGGTCCGGCGTGTTCTGAGCATCGCGCCTGTCGCCCTACCGGGGCTTGGGGGAGCTCTGAGGCTTCCCTGAGGGGAAGCTGAGGGCGTCGTCCTCAGCGCACACGTGCCGGTCCCGGCGTACGGGTCACTCGGCCAGGAAGGCGTCGATGTGGGCGAGGAACTCGTCCCACGCTGGCTCGAACGCGGTGAGCAGGTGACTGCGGCTCTTGAGCAGGACCAGCCGGCTGTCGGGAATGAGCGCGGCCAGCTCACCAGCCTGGGCCGCCGGTACCCGCTCGTCGTCACGGGAGTGGATGATCAGGGTGGGGCAGGCCACCCGGTGGGCGATCGCGGAGACGTCGATCCGGGCGAACTCCTCAAGGAAGCGAACCCCGTTGGCGGGGGAGGTCGTCTGCCGCTGGAAGTCGGTGAACTCGGCCCAGTCCTCCGGTGTGCCTTCGGGCAGGAACTGGGAGGCGAAGACCCGCAGGAACCTGGTGTCCTGATGGAGCCATCCCACGCGGGCCAGGTCCAGGTCGAGGGCCGCCTCCTCGCGCTCAGCCTCGGTCTGCGCCCGGACCTGTCGGCCCCTGGCGTAGGCTCCGGCGAGGATGAGCCGGCTGATCCGTTCCGGGTGGCGCACGGCGTAGGCCACGGCCACCGCGCCGCCCTGTGACACCCCGAGCAGCGGGAAACGGTCGAGTCCCGTGGCCTCGACCACGGTGTGGAGATCGTCCACCCAGTGGTCGAACGTGAAGCCCGGCACGGTCCAGTCCGAGAGGCCACAGCCGCGTTCGTCGTAACGGACCAGCTGGCGATTGCGTGCCAGCCCGCCCAGCCAGTGGGACCACACCGGGGTCGTCCACTCCAGGTCGAGGTGCGACATCCAGTTGGCGGCCTTGAGCAGGGGCGGGCCCGAGCCGACAGTGGCGTAGGCGATGCGGGTGCCGTCTGCGGCCCGGCAGAACCGGATCGTCTGGCTGTCGGGGCCGCTCGGCCCGTCGGCCGGCGCAGAATGGGAGTCGGCCTGCTGTGCGGTGCCGGCGGACGCGTCGTCCCCGACGACCGTCGCCGTGGCCACGAACCGGTAGCCCCGCCGGTGGACGGTGCGGATCAGGTCCTGCCGGCTGCCGGTGTCACCGACGGCCAGGCGCGCGGTCCGCAGCGCCGTGGTGAGCGCCGCCTCGCTGACGAAGCGATCCCCCATACCTCGTCGAGGAGTTCGTTCTTCGGCACGACCCGATCCTGGTGCACGACCAGATGGCACAGCAGGTCCAGGGCCCGGGGCTCGACATGGACCGCCTCACCGGCCCGGCGGAGCAGCTGCCCGGCCACGTCGAGCTCGAAATTCCCGAAGCGATACTTGTCCCCCTGCACCTTTGCAGCGTACAACTCCCAGGCGTCGGCGTACATGTGAACGAATCGTGGACATGTGGAGGGGGCGGACGGACCCGGGACCGGCCCTGCCTGCCGGCTGCACTGCGCGCAGCGCTCCGCCGCGCCTGAATGTGTCGTCGGGGTGAAGGCTGCTTCACGAAAACCCCGAGCACCGTCAGGCAGGGGGCTCACTGCCGGATCGTCACGGTCTTTTCCACGGTGACCTGGTCGATGTCGGACACGCGGACGGTCGCCTTCATGGTCCAGGTCCCGGCGACCGGGAGGTTGAGGGTGTCGCTGCCCCAGTAGCCGTGTTCGTCGACGAGGCCCGCGTCCAGCGGGCCGATCCGCCGGTCGGTGTCCGTGAAGGCCAGGCGGAGTTCGGGGATGGTGACGGGGCTGTCGTCGGCACCGTAGACCAGGGCCTCGACGACGTTGCGGCCGGTCCGGCCCGGCGAGAGGCTGACCTGGACCTTGCCGCGCCCGACGAGGGTGTTCGCGCCGGTGTCGTACGGGATCAGGGTCAGGGAGATGTCGGGCTGGCCGGGCACCCTGCTGGCGGTGGCGGCGGTCTCGGCGTCGGCCCGGCCGGTCTGGGTGCCGGTCAGCAGGGTCGTGAGCGCGAGGACCCCCACACCGATGGCCGCCTCGGCCAGCACGGACCGGTGCAATCCGCGCCGGGGAGCCTGGGCGGTGAGGTCCTCCGGGTCGCCGCGCTCGGCCGGGGGAGGAGATCCGCCGTGACCGGCAGCGATCAGGACCCGTTCCTCCTCCGGCGCGGGCAGCAGCCGGGCCGTCCAGCGCCGGGAGTACGACGCGGCGAACAGCATCAGCAGCACGGCCCAGATCTTGAACGCGAGGATCCTGCCGTAGGGGGTGGTGAACGCCTCCCAGGAGCCGAGTCCTCGCCAGGACTGGTAGACACCGGTGGCGCTCAGCACGGCCACCGAGGCGAGCGCGATGCGGGAGAACCGGGCGACGGCGGCGGGCGGCAGCGGATCCTCGGCGGGGGCGCGGTGGAGGGTGACCAGCAGCGCGGTCAGGCCGCCCAGCCAGACCGCCATGGCCAGCAGGTGCAGTGCGGTGGAGGCCATGGCGACGGGCACCTGTATGCCGACGGCTGCGTGCTCGGCCGTCACCCAGGTCGCGGCCAGGCCCAGCGCGAGCCCACCGGCCGCCACGGCGACGCGCGATGTGGGCTCCGGCGGCCGGCGCCGCACCAGCGCGGCCACCGCCAGGAGCAGGACCAGCCGGGTCAGCAGGGCGATCCCCGGCCGGGTGCCCGCCGCTTGGCGCAGCGAGTCCACGTCGAGTATCCCGGCCGGTCCGTCACCGCTGTCGTAGGGGCCGCGCAGCATCACCAGGACGACGGTGGATCCCAGCAGGGCCCACCAGCCGATCGCGAACGGCCGGCGCACCAGCCGCATGGCCGTGGCGGACCGCCAGCAGGCCAGGACGAACACGGTGACGCCGATCAGCAGCGCCAGACCGGCGTAGGCGGCGTAGCGGCCGATGCCGTACAGCGCGTTGAATGGGGTCGACGGCCGGTGTGGCGGCGATGGTGGCGCGGGTCGCCGAGGGCTTTCCGACGGAAAAGGTGAACGCGCCCGACACGGCGTGGCTGTCCGCCGACACCACCCGCCAGGACACGGTGTAGGTGCCCTGCCCCAGGCCGTCCGTCAGGTTCACCTGGTCGGTGTTGCCCTTGCCGCCCGCATGGTGCGGACGCCCGGCGGTCACCGGACGGCCGTCCGGGTCGACCACCCGCAGCGAGTCCTCGACCAGGGTGACCGACTCGTCGAACGTCGCCGTGACCTGTTTCGGCGCCGTCTTCAGCACACCGCCGTCGCGCGGGTCGCTGCCGGTCAGCGTCGCGTGCGCCGACGCGGGTGCCGCACTGCCGAGAAGGACACCGGTGAGCAGGGCGACGAGTGCGATCAGCGAGCGGACCACGTGCCTGCCGTCGTTCACTTGTTCTCGCCTCACGCGGTTTCTCCGGTCTCCGGCTCCTGGTTCATCAGGATGTACGGACGCGCCCCGAACCCTGCTCACCCGAGGGAACCGTTCATCCGTTGCGGGATGTCGCGGTGGGCGTGCCCGTGGAGGTGGGTCCGGGCGGCTGGCCGATCGCGGTGGGCACACCGTCCGGCAGGACGTCCTCGGACTGCTGTGTGGTGCCCCCGTCGGGTGTGGCGTCGGGGAAGGCCGATCGGGTGGGTACGTGGGAGAGGGCGCCGATGGCCACGATGACGGCGGTGACAGTGGCGAGGATGCGGCCCGCCCGTCGCCGCTTCCCCTGGCCGTCCAGATCCCGCCGGCGAGCCGTCGGCCGTCGGTCCTTTGGGTCCCACAGATCACCGACGGCGTGGTCCTTGCGACTTGTCCCGGGGTTCGTACGCCGCCGCCCGGAACGCCCACCGCGAGCCCGTCGCCCCTGTCGGGCGGTGGCGGTCCCCTGCCGCTCGCTCCTGTGCGGAGGGTTCCCGAGGCGCGGAGGCCCGGATGGCCTGCTCGGTGTCGTCGAGAAATCTGCGCCATACGGCATCCGGGACGGTCACGCCGCTGTCCTCGTCGCCTGGTCTTCCCTCATCTGCCGGGTGCTCAGCGACCACTGGCTCTCATCTCCGTGCTTGGCTCCTCGACCGGTGGCCCATCCTGCCGGCGGGGGATTCTGCGGGAGAGCGGAGGGGTGGCGAGGAGCGCGTCTCGGGTCGGTCCCGTGGGGCCGGTCGACGGTCGGTGCACCGCCCGAGCCCGTATCCGTGCCGGTCACTCCTGTGCGGGCGCCGGGCGACCCGACCGCCGAGTCGGCCCCCGAGACGCAATCTTTGCATGATGCAAAATATGATGCCGGCACTTCGGAGAAGTTTTCCGTCCTGGGGCGCGCGGGTGTGCGGTCACCTCGGGTGAAACCCGGGGGCCGCCTCCAGTCGGACGAAGGGGGTCGCTCTTCCGATCTCCCGGTACCCGGTACCCGGTGTCGGTGCCGTCCGGCGTGAATCCCATGAAGGCGCACAGTCGGCGTGCCGTCAGGGGCGGCGGCGCGCATAGCGGGCCATGATCCCGGCGCCTTCACCCGGCGGGAGGAGGTGCGTCGTGGCGGCGTGCCGGCGGCTGCCCACCTCGGTCTCCGTGCGCAAGGCCCAGGTCAACCGCGATCGCTCCGGCCGCGGAGGTGGTCCGAGGAAGTCGGAGGGCTCACGGCGGGCGACGGGCATCGAGAAACCTCCGGTCCGTCGATCCTCGGGCCCGGCGGACCCGCCTGCGCCGGCCAGGCTTCCCGGCACACCAACCCGTCTTGAGGTTCTTTTTGTAATATATTGACTTTTCTGTGGTGTTCACAGTGTGCAGCCGCGCAGAAACCAGCCACGCGTCGGTCTGCGTCGACAGGGCGCCGTTGACAGCACCCGGTTTCCAGCGTCGGCGATGGGGTTGGACCTGATCGTCTCCGGCAGAACCCGTCCAGCAGCCCCTGCGGTCGCATCGGGCCTGCGCGCTCCCTCGACGGCCCCGCAACCTCGGGACCGGCCTGGAAGGGAGCATTCCGAGACCCACCAGCTACTCGCAGCAACAGACGCAACAGGGTAGTAGCCTGGCGATAACGGCCCGCGGGCGGTGCCGGCGGCGAGGCCCTTACGGGCACCGTGAATGCAGGTGGTCGGCCCGCCTGCCGCGCTGCACGGGGTGAGGTCGTCGAAGCGCCCGGTTGGCGGGTGCGTTGCGGATGGTGGTAGCCGGATGGGTGCACTCGTCCACAGTTCACCGCAACCGGACGGAAGCCGTCGGCTGCTCCTGATGCTGCCAGGCCTCGCGCTGGTGCTGGTCACCGTCGTCGTGCTGTTCGCGTCGCCGCACGGCCACTACGGGCTGCTGCTGGCCGTGGTGCCGCTGCTGGCCGCGGCTGTGCACACGGTCCACGCCACTGCCTTGCTGGGTGCGCTCACGGTCGCGGTGTACGCGGCGCTGTACGGTGCCCGCGCCGACGTCTGGGACGTGTGGGCGATCAAGCTCGGCCTGGTTGCCGGGGTCTGCCTGGTGGGGGTGCTGCTGGCCCAGGCCCGGTCGCGTGAGAGGCGCCTGAACGTGACTGAGGACGTGGCGTTGGCTCTGCAGCGGGAACTGCTGCCACGTGCTGTGCCCGCGCTGCCTGCCGTGGAGGTGTGCCACCACTATGTGCCGGCGGACTCCTCAGCGGGCGTCGGCGGGGATTGGTTCGATGTGATTCCGCTGTCCGGTAGCCGGGTGGCCCTGGTCATCGGCGATGTCGTCGGTCACGGCGTCCACGCCGCCGCCCTGATGGGGCGCTTGCGCACCGCCGTTCACACTCTCGCCGATCTCGACCTGGCTCCCGCTGAGCTGCTGGCCCGGATGAACGACCTCCTGGTACGCCTGGGTGAGGAGGATCCGGAGCGTGAGCCCGGTGCCACGCTGCTGTTGCTCGTCTACGACCCCGTCACTGGGGGATGCACCACAGCTGGAGCGGGGCACGCGCCTGCCGCGTTCCTGACAGCCGACGGCAGAGTCGAGTTCCCCCGGCTGCCCGAGACCCCGCCCCTGGGGATCCCGGCCACTGTGTTTGAGGACACGGAGTTTCACCTCGAACCCGGCACGGTCATCGCCTTGTACACCGACGGGCTGCTGGACCTGCGCGCCCAGGAGACCGACGACGCTCTCGCCGGCCTCGCCAGCGCCCTGGCCGCCCCCGCGGCTGGCGTACCGCTGGACCAGCTGTGCAACCGCGTGTGCGCCGCCACCCTCGGCTCCGGCCGCAACGACGACGACGTCGCCGTTCTCCTCGCCCGAACGCGACGCCTGAGCGAGGACCGTGTCGCGAACTGGGAGCTGCGGGCCGATCTTCAGGCCGCGGCCCACGCCCGCGCACTGGTGTCCGAGCAGTTGCGCCTCTGGGGACTTGAGTATCTGGTCTTCTCCACCGAGCTGATCGTCAGCGAACTTGTCACCAACGCCGTCCGGTACGCCGTTCCCCCCATCACCTTGCGGCTGATCCGCTCCCAGGTCCTGATCTGCGAAGTGAGCGACGGTACCAACACCTCTCCGCACCTGCGCCGGGCCCACAGTACAGACGAAGGAGGCCGCGGCCTCTTCCTCGTCAGCCAGGTCTCCGACCGCTGGGGGACCCGTCACCACCGCGACGGCAAGACCATCTGGGTCGAACAGTACCTTCCCTCTGGTCCCCCAGCCGCAGCACACTGCGGCCACGTAGCATCGCGACCAGCACCCCAGGCCCGTGGTGCCCTGACCTGACGCGGAAGCCGTGCAGCGCCCCGTTCGTGAAAGCGCTCAAGGGGCTGCCGGACCTGATCGGCCGCAAGAAAGGCCGGCGCCGGGGAGTGTCATGAATCAGGCTCTGGCCCGTAGTCGGTGGTGACGTCGAGTAGCCGCCCTTGATCATGATCTTGTGGTGGATATCAACTCCCTTATGGGACCGGTGTTTTCAGGGCTGTCGGTGCTGGTCGTCGAGGCTGTGGCGGACGGCGGCGACGCGGTGGTGGTCTCGGCCCGGACCCGGGACGTGGCGGTGCCGTGTCCGGTGTGCGGGACGCCGACGGCGAAGGTGCACGGTTATCACCGCCGAACGGTGAGGGACGTGCCGGTCGACGGCCGCCAGGTCGTCGTCCACTTGCGCGTACGGCGGCTGGCCTGTCCCGCCCTGGGCTGCTGGCGGCAGGCCTTCCGCGAGCAGATTCCCGGACTGCTGGAGCGCCATCAGCGCCGCACGGTGCGTCTTGTCGGGCAGATATCCCAGGTGGCGCGGGAGTTATGCGGCCGGGCGGCCGCACGCCTGGCCGGCCTGCTGGCCGTGCCCGTTTCCCGGAGTACCGCGCTGCGGCGCCTGCCGCTACCGGAGCAGGCGGTCCCGCGGGTGATCGGCGTGGACGATTTCGCTCTGCGCCGCCGCCACCGCTGCGCCACGATCATCACGGATGCCGAGACCGGCCGGCGCGCGACGGCACCGACTTCCCCACCGCCGCCCACCTCGCCTCCTACGCCGGACTCGCCCCGGCGACCAGGCCGTCCGGGACTTCGATCCACGGCGAACACGCGCCCAGAGGCGGAAACCGGCAGCTCAAACGTGCCATGTTCCACTCCGCCTTCGCCTGTCTCCCTCTTGCAGACATTGCCGATTACCTCGAACACAACTTGATTGAGGATGTCTCGGCAGCCGCTGCGATGCCGGGCGGCGCGGATCAGAAGCTTCTCCCCTTCCGTTACCCCGAGGGCTTCGTGACCGCGGCCGTGGTCGATCTGCCCGAAGACGGCGATCGGATCAGCATGGTGAACTGCGGGCATCCTCCCCCTCTGCTGCCGCACGACGGGCAGGTGGAGCCGCTCCAGCCGGCCGAGCCGTCGTTGTCGCTGGGCCTGGGCGACCTCGGAGATGGCTTTAGGCGCGTCGACACCGCTGCGTTCGGTGCCGGGGACACGCTCCTGCTGTATACGGATGGGCTGGTCGAGGCCCGTGATGCTGTTGGCGCCTTCTACCCCCTTGCCGAACGGATCCGGGCCAGGGGTGGTCCGGGCAGGCTCCCGACGAACTGCTGGAGTCCATCCGCAGCGACCCCCGCTCTGTCAGCCTTGGGTGAGACGCCCCGCTTCGCCGGGTTGGCCTGAGAGGGCCCGCCACCCCCGAACGCTTCGGCCGCCGCCCCCGACCGCCCCGGATACCCCAGCAGGCGTGGATCAACGACCCGGCCAAACGCGGGGAACCCGCACCACAAACCCCATGGCGTCACGACCGTCTCACTGGGCTTGAAATCTTCCGTTCGGCGGCGTCACGCGAGGGTAATGGTGGCTCGGCTGGCCGGGGCGTGGTTGACCAGACAGGATGTGGGGGGTGGAGAGAGGGCCCCGCGAGCCGCCTTGTCCTTCGTGTTTGTCCGATACCACCGGGCGCTGACGAGTGCGGTGAGCCGGATACGGGCGGGAAGAGAAGGCGAAAGAAGGCGGGCCATGGCAGACGGTGCGGTGGACCGGTCGGAAGGCTTCGGTGAGCGGCTGCTGGGGCTGCTGCTGGATCGGGCGCGGCTGCTGCCGCCGCAGCTGATTGGGCCGCTGATCGCGGAAGAGGTGGCCAGGATCGGCGGGCGTGATGTGTCCATCCTGCTCCAGGACTATGCGCAGGAGCTGCTGGTGCCGCTGCCGGGCAGGAAGCTGCACGTCAGCCAGCCTGAGCCGGTGGCTGATTCCCCCGCTGGCCGGTCCTTCCTGCGTGCGGAGGTCGTCGAGGTGAAGCAGGCCCATGGTGTGCGGATGTATTTGCCGCTGCTGGACGGCAGCGACCAGGTGGGAGTGATGGCCCTGACCATGGACGCCGTCGGCGACGACGACCGGTGCCTGCTGGGCAGGCTCGCCGGCCTGGTCGCCGACATGCTGGTCACCAAGAACGCCTACACCGACCAGTTCTTCCTGGCCCGGCGCCGGGAGCCGATGGGCGTGTCCGCGGAGATTCAGTGGGGCCTGCTGCCGCCGCTGACGATGTCCATTCCGCAGGTCGCGGTGGCCGGCATCCTGGAGCCCGCCTACCGCGTCGCCGGCGACAGCTTCGACTACGCCCTCAACGACAACATCCTGCACGTGGCCGTCATCGACGCGATGGGCCACGGCCTGGACGCCGCTGCGATGGCGACCATCGCCATCGGCGCCTACCGGCACGCCCGGCGCGTGTTCGTCAGCCTGGCCGAGAAGTACGTGTTTATGGACGAAGCCATCTGCCGACAGTTCGGGCCGGACCACTTCGTCACCGCCCAGCTGATGCATGTCAACGTCGCCACCGGTGAGCTGGAACTGGTCAATGCGGGTCACCCCGCGCCGCTGCTGATCCGCGATCGGCAGGTCGTGCGGCAACTGGAGAGTGCGACGACGCTGCCCGTCGGCTGCGGCGGTGAGGTGCCCCGGGTCAGACAGCACATGCTCCAGCGGGGCGACCGGGTGCTGTGCTACACCGACGGCATCATCGAGGAGCACGTCGACGGCGGGGAGCCGTTTGGCGAAGAACGACTCGTCCGCTGCATCAACCGCCTCGGGCAGGAGCCGTCACAGGGGGTGCGGGCGGATCTGCGCCACCTCTCCCACACGCTGAAGAGGGAACGCGGCGGGCTCACCAGCGACGACGCCACCCTCTTCATGATCGAGTGGCACGGCGGCGCCGCCGACCACCTCGCCGAACTCGACTGAGGATCCGGTCGCCCCACCGCCGGAAACCGGTGACTGCCGGATGCCACTCGAAAGGGGTGGCTCCCGTCACGTTGTCGATCCTGAACCTGCGGAGGTGTCCATCGTCTCCACGGACGGAGCAACGCAGTCGTGATCAACATGTTGGGGTGGCTCCCGCTCGCGCTGCCGAAAACAGGTGCCTATGGGTAGGGATCCACTGAGCAGGTGTGGAGTCATCCCGAGCAGGGGGTGGTCGTTTTCAAGGCTCTGTCCGCAGTTTCGTGAATGATCTCGTGGCGTGAAGCGGCGGATCATGTGCCGCGCAGTACACCACCGGGTCAGATCATGCGGGTGTCAGTGGGTCTACGCGTCCCAGCACGTCGGCGAGAGAAGTCCCGGTTCGTGCTGCTGTGATTCGACGCGCTCGCAACTGGGCCCGGGTACGGGGGCGGAACTTGGGGTCCTTGCCACAGCCGCAGGGTTCGCGGCCCTCATAACGCAGTCCGGCGGCCAGTACGGCTGCCACGACGGTCCACGCCTTGGTATCGCGGCGCCGTGGTGCCGCGAAGTCATGGCCGGCACAAGCCATGGGCTCGGGGCATCGGGGGCATCGGTGGCCGCCGGGCCCGGGGTGCCGCTTGAACGCGACGCGGCAGGGCGCGCACACGTAATGCAGCTTGCAGGGCTTCTCGGCGTAGTAACACACGAGGTGAACGTACCCGGCAATGTGGTGGCTGGCGAGGAGGTTTCCGTAGCGCGGCTCATGGCTGGGTGAGGATGCGGGTTCGCAGGAGTTCGAACGAGGCTCGGCCATACATAGCTCGCTTGAGCGTTTTCACCCGATTCACATGCCCTTCGACGACCCCGGAGCTCCAGGGCAGGGACAGTCCGGCGGTCACCGCGTCGAGGTCCTGGCGGAGGAAGCCGGCGAAGCCCTGCATCGGCTTCGGTGCGTCCTGCTCGGCCTGGCGGATCCACTCCAGCAGCAGGTATCCGCGCTGGTAACGGGCGAGATCGGCGAAGGCCCGGGGGAGATCGCAGGCCCGGGCGATGTCCGGGCAGGCGAGCCGGACTTGAAGCAGCCGCTCGTCCTGGGGCGGTCGGCGGCTCTCGGTGAGCGTCTCCCGGGGCCGCATGATCCAGGAGGTGATCTTGCGGGGGCTGGGGATGTCGGCCCGGACCGGTTCTGCGGTGCCTGCCCGGAGGGCGGCGAGGTGTTTGCGGACGACTTGACGGCTGCCGCGGTAGCCGCGCTCGCGGATCTCCAGGAACAGGCGGGTGCCGCCGACTTGGCCTTGTGCCTCCGTGAAGCGGGCATTGAGGTATGCCTTGAAAGGCTCCAAGACGCCATTGGGGCGGCGCTCGCGGGCGGAGGCCAGCAGTTCGTCGAGGTCGGTGTCGCGGAAGCGGCGCACGGTCTTGCGGTCGAGATTCAGACGGCGGGCGATGGCGCTGATCGTCCAGCGTTTCTCCAGCAGGCGGTGGATGTCCTCGTAGCGGTGGCGGGTGTGCTCGATGATCTGGGGGCGGGGCACTCGGTTTCCTTGATGCCGAGAGGGTCGAGGCACAGACCGGCTACCCGATCCGCTCGGCCTGGCGCTTGCCGGGAGACCCTTGTCCGCTGCCGCCTGCTGACGCCATCGCGGTCGCGCCGGCCACCTTCAACACGATCAACAAGTGGGCCGGTGGCATATCCGACACCCTGGCGCTGGCCATCCTTTGTGAGGCGTACGGTCTCGGCATCCGCACCGCGGTCCTCCCGTATCTGAATTCCGCCCAGGCCGCCCATCCCGCGTACCGCCGGAGTGTGGAGCGGCTACGCGAGATGGGCGTCCTGATCGGCGCGTACGAGCCTCACCAGCCGAAGGCCGGCGGTGGAGCGGACCGGTTCTGCTGGGAGGAGGCGTTGGAACTGCTCACACCCAGGCTGACCGCGCGGCCAGTTACGGGGTGAGCCGGTTCGGCCCGCGGAAGAGGAAGCCGGCCTCGCGGATGGAGTCCAGACCGAGCAGCACCATCAGCACTCGCCCGAGGCCGATGCCGAGCCCGCCGTGGGGCGGGCACCCGTACCGGACGCGTTCTCGCCGATGCCACCGGCCTGACCACGGCCTTCACGGACGTGCTGCGCCATCTGCGACCACGTGGCACCGGTCACGCCCCCGGCCGGATCGCAGTGGACTTGGCGGTGATGCCGGCCGATGGCGGGGAGGCGATCGCTGACCTGGCTCTGCTGCGGGACCAGGCCGAGGTGTTCGGCCCGGTCGCGTCCACCCCCACCGCGTGGCGACTGCTGGCGGGTATCGAGCCGGCCACACTCGGTGCTCTGCGCGCGGCCCGTGCCACCGCCAGCGGAAGAAGTTCCCGCTCATTCTCACCACGACGTACGGCAACGCCCTCCGCGTGAACATCTTCAACGTCGAGGTGTGGAAGCCCGCCCTGGCGGCGGCCGGCGTCGTCCCGGTGCGGAAGGCGGGGGAACGCTGGAAGGCCTCTCGCAAGGACGGTTTTCATGTGCTGCGGCACACCTACGCATCGGTCATTCTGGAAGCGGGCGAGTCCGTGGTCACCCTTGCTCGGTGGCTCGGCCACTCGATCCCCACCATCACCCTCGACTTCTACGCCCATTTCATGCCCGAGGCCGGCGGAAAGGGGCGCGGTGCCATCGACTCACTCCTCAGCAGAAGAGCCTGGGCCGTCCCGGCCGGGCAGTGGGCACGCTACGTGGACTCCTACGAGAAGAGGGGCGCAGCATATGCTGCGCCCCTCTTGGGCGTTCCGGCCCAGAAGTCTGGTTACCCTCCGTGATGTTCGGCGTATGTCGTTGATGCCGATGCGCGAAGGTTCAGCAAGACCGTTGACCCGCGGCGGGGAGAACCGGCCGAAGCGGAGCGCATCTCATTCTCCCCAGATTCTCCCCAGGGGCCTTGAGCAGGGCTCCTGGCGGTCGCGTCAGTAACCGTGAGGCCCTGGCGCGGATCCCTGTCGGCTGGTTGCTCAGAGCCAGTCCTTCCGCTTGAAGATGAAGTACAAACTAGTACATACGACCGCCATCAGGGCGATGGCGAAGGGGTATCCGAGTACCCAGTGCAACTCCGGCATCTCCCGGAAGTTCATGCCGTAGATCGTCCCGACCAGCGTCGGAGCGAACAAAATCGCCGCCCACGAGGAGATCTTCTTGATCTCCTCGTTCTGTTCGAAGCCCGCCTCCGCCAACGCTCGCATCTCCGCGTTCTGCTCCTGGGTGACCAGGGTCGCGTTGACCGTGAGGATTTCGGTGAGGGCCTGGCGGAAGCCGTCCACGCGTTCGCTGATGTGGGTGACGTGGTCGGCGACGTCGCGGAGGTAGCGCTGGAGTTCCTCGTCGGTCTCGTACTTGGTGAAGCCGGCCATCAGGCCGTGCAGCATCCCGACGAGCGGGCGGGTCGCGCGCTGGAACTCGACCATCTCACGGGAGAGTTCGTAGATACGGCGGGACACCGAGGGATCGCCGCGGAAGACCTCCGTCTCGATCTCGTCGATGTCGTTCTGCACGCCCTCGACGACCGGGGCGTAGCCGTCGACCACCGCGTCGAGTATCGCGTAGAGCACCGCCTCCGGGCCGAGCTTGAGGAGGTCGGGGGAGCCCTCCATGCGGTGGCGGACCGCCGAGAGGTCCGGGGCCGCGCCGTGCCGGACCGTGATCACGAAGTCGGGGCCGACGAACACGTGCAGCTCCGCGAAGTCGACCTCCTCCGGCGCGTCCAGATAGCGGGCGGCCCGCAGGACCACGAAGAGCGTGTCGCCGTACCGTTCCAGCTTCGGGCGCTGGTGTGCCTCCATCGCGTCCTCGACCGCGAGCGGATGCAGGTCGAACTCGGCGGCCAGGGACAGGAGTTCGTCCGAGGTGGGGCGGGCCAGCCCGATCCATGCCATGCCCGAGGGCGTCTCGCGCAGTTCGCGGTACGTCTCGGCGAGCGTCGACGGCGTCGACACGCGCACCCCGTCGCGGTACAGCGCCGCCGCCACGGTGCTCGGCGGCTCGGCGGGCTCCGCGGCCGTCGAGGATCCGGACTCCGGCGGCTCCGCGGCGGCCTGCTCCGCCGGCAGGGCGCGGCGCCAGACCGACCTTCTGGCGCCCCGGCCGTTCCTGCCGTTCGCGGAGTTCTTCGAGGCCGGGCTGGGGCGTCGCTCGGACATCGCGGCCGCCTCTCGGTGGAGCCTGCATCGGCGTGAGCTGTGTGATCCGCGTGGTTCGGGTGAGCCTGCGTGATCGGTGAGTCTCGTCGCAGGATATCCGGGGCATCCGGGTCCGGCGGAGGGAATCACGGACGGGATTCGGTGAGAGAAGCGGACAGGGGGTGTCCGCGTTCGGCGTTAGCGTGCCCGGCATGACGAAACAGCCCTTCGGCCCGGTCCTCGGCAGCCGCGCCCTCAACCGCGCCACCCTCGGCCGTCAGCTCCTGCTGCGCCGCTCACCATGGTCGGCGAAGGAGGCCGTGGCCCACCTGGTCGGCCTGCAGGCGCAGAACGTCAAACCGCCGTACTACGCCCTCGCCGCCCGCCTCGACGGCTTCGTCCCCGAGCAGCTCTCCCGGCTGATGGCCGACCGGGAAGTGGTCCGGATCGTCACCCTGCGGTCCACCATCCACACCCACACGGCCGCCGACGCGCTCACCCTGCGCCCGCTCGTGCAGCCCGCCCGGACCCGGGAGCTGACCGCCTTCCGCAAGGGCCTGGCCGGTGTCGACCTGGACCGGCTCGCCGCGCTCGCCCGGGACCTGGTCGAGGCCGAGCCGCGCACCATGGCCGGGCTGCGGGAGGCGCTGCGCGGCGAGTGGCCGGACGCCGACCCGGGGTCCCTCGCCGTCGCCGCCCGCTGCGTCCTGCCCCTCGTCCAGGTCACCCCGCGCGGGCTCTGGGGCCGGTCCGGGCAGGTCACCCTCACCACCGCCGAGCACTGGCTCGGCCGCCGCGCCGGGCCGTCGCCCGCCCCCGGCACCTCCGGTGCGACGGACGCCGCGGTCCTGCGTTACCTCGCCGCCTTCGGCCCGGCCTCCGTCAAGGACATGCAGACCTGGGCCGGTCTGACCCGGCTCCGCGCGGCCTTCGAACGGCTGCGGCCCCGCCTGCTCACCTTCCGGGACGAGAACGGCGCCGAGCTCTTCGACCTGCCCGACGCGCCCCGCCCCGACCCCGACACCCCGGCCCCGCCCCGCTTCCTCCCCGAGTTCGACAACCTTCTCCTCTCCCACGCCGACCGCACCCGCGTCGTACCGCCCGAGTACCGGGGCCGCGCCTGGCAGGGCAACCAGGCCTTCCCCACCCTGCTCGTCGACGGCTTTCTGGCCGGGGTGTGGAAACTGACGGGGGACGCCCTGGTCATCGAGACCTTCGGGGGGAGGAGCGGGACGGCGGAGCGGGCCGCGATCCTGGCGGAGGGCGAACGGATGCTGGCCACCTTGCACCCCGGCACGTCGTACGACATCCGGTTCGGGGCCGTCGTACCGGGGGCGGGCCGATGAGTGTTCGGTCCGCCCGGCCCGGCCCGGCACCGTCGCCGTCCCGCCAAGGCCGGTCAGCGTGACGCCGGCGCTGCCGATGAGGGACAGCCGGCGGCCGGACCCGGCGCACCAGGCCCCGCCGGGTTCCCGTGACCGGGCCGGGGGATCTCGGGGCCAGGCCGGGCAGCGGCGTCTGCCCGGGGACGCGATACCCGGGCCGGGACATGGATAGGGGGCGTTGCGGGCTGCTCGTGGAAGCCCGCAACGCCCCCTGGTCACTCACCTGAGGGATGCTCAGGAGTCTTCTGGTTACGAGTTGACCTGCGCGGCCACCAGGTTCGAGAAGGTGGTCAGCCGGGTGTAGACACCCGGGTAACCGGCCTCCGCGCACCCCTCTCCCCAGGAAGTGATCCCTGCCAGGACGCCCCCGATGAGCAGGGGACCGCCGCTGTCGCCCTGGCAGGTGTCTGTGCCGCCGGACGTGTATCCGGCGCAAACCATGTCGGTCTGGACGTAGTCCGAACCGTAGGAGCTCTTGCAGCTGGAGTCGGACACGATCGGGACGGTCGCGGTCCGCAGCTGGTTGGAGGAGCTGCCGTTCTCCGAGGTGGTGCCCCAGCCGAGGATGCGGGCCGTGGTGCCGGCCGCGTACACGCTGGTCTGGGAGGAGGTCACGTACGACGCCGGGGTGTACGACATCGACGTCGACAGGGTCAGGACGGCCACGTCGTCGCCGTTGGTGGCGTCCGTGTAGTCCGGGTTGATCCAGATCTTGCTGACGCGGCTCACCGTGCCGTTGGTGCCGTTCAGGTACGTACGGCCGCCGACCACGCGGACGCTGCTGGTGGACTCGCCCTCCATGCAGTGCGCGGCGGTCACCACCTTGGTGGCGGACACCAGGGTGCCCCCGCAGAACTGACTGCCGGACGCGTCCGTGATCTGCATCATGAACGGGTACGCGGTCGTCGTCGTCGTGGTACCGCCGACGACGGGCTGGGGAGCTGCTGACGCGGTGGGGGACGCGATCAGCGCGGTCGCCGCGGCGGCGGCGGTGGCCACCAGGGCTGCGGCGGTCTTTCTTGCGCGGTGGTGCCCGAACATGAGTCTCCTCAGTGGGGGTTGCCGGTGGGGGTCGCGCGGGTGTGGGGGGTGCAGCACGGGGGTCGCGGGACCGACCCCCGTATGCCCGGGCGAGCGGCACATCCATAAGCTAGGACCCGGAACCCCACCCTCCCAATGAGGGAACCCCCTAGGGGGATGGGGGAGGGAAAACCCTCGGTCCGCCTCAGTTAACCGGGAGCGCTCTCACTTCGCGCGCCGCCCCGCCGCCAAACGGACTATGTCCACGCGCGATCGGATGCCCAGCTTGCGGTAGACCCGGGTGAGCGTGGCCTCCACCGTCTTGACGCTGACGAACAGCCGGGCGGCGATCTCCCGGTTGGTGGCGCCCTCCATGACCAGCGCGGCGACCTGGCGTTCCACCGCGGCCAGTCCGTCCAGGGCGTCCAGCGCGGCCGGCGCCTCGACCGGCGGCTCCGGTGCCGAGGCGGCCTCGGCCACCTGCCGCAGCCACGGCAGCGCCCGGCACCGCCTGAACAGCCGGGTGGCCTCGTCGAACGCCGTGGGGGAGCGCCTCTCGCGCAGCGCGGCCCGCGCGAACGCGGCCCGCGCCTCCTCCAGGCCGTAGCCCAGTCTGGCGAACCGGTCCTGAGCCGAGGTCAGCTGGGCCACGGCGGCCTCGTGCTCCCCGTGCGCCGCCCGGACCAGCGCCTCGGCCCGGTCGAGCGCGGCCAGCACACTCTCCCGGCCGAGCCGGAGCGCGTGCCGGCGGGTGACGTCGATGACGTCCTGCGCCTCGGCGGGTTCACCCACCCGGACGAGTGCCTCGGCGAGGTCGCCCTGCCAGCGGCCGCGGGCCGGGTCGGTGATGCCGAGGCTCCGCTCCAGCTCCCGCACCCGGCGCAGCGAGCGCACGGTGCCCGCCGGATCGCCGGCCACCAACTGGGCGTATCCGAGGGCGCCCAGGGCCCGCGACAGGTACATCGTGTCGCCGTCCTGCTCGGCGTGCTCCACCGCCTCCCGGGCCAGTGCCAGGCCCCGGTCCACGTCGCCGCCGGACGCCTCGGCCAGCGAGGTGAGCATCGCGGAGGCGGTCTCACCGATCCCGGAGTCGTGGGCCAGGTGCAGGCCCTCGCGGGCCAGGTCGAGGGCCCGGCCGCAGTGCCCGGAGCGCAGTTCGGTCTCGGCGAGCCCGCGCAGGAAGTGCACCTCGCTCTCCACCTGCCCGCGTCGGCGCACCTCGCGCAGCAGCGCGGTGACCGTGGCCCGCGCCTCGGTCAGCTGGTCGCCCATCACCAGCCAGCGGAACCTGGCGCTGCCCGCCCCGTTGTGGTGGCAGGCCACGTTCGGGTCCTGCGGTTCCTTCAGGGCGCGCTTGATGGTGGCGGGCGCCCCCGGATGGCCCATCAGGGTCTCGACCTGGGCCTGGAGGGAGAGCGCGAGGAGTTCGGTGCGCCGGTCGCCGCCCTGCGCCGCGAGGTCCGCGGAGTGCGCCGCCGCCTGCCGGGCCTCGGTGAAGTCGCCGCCCACGATCAGCGCCCGCCAGGCCAGTTGGTAGTGGACCTTGCCGAGCAGCCGCGGGTCGTCACCGGCGTCGGCGAGGGCGTGCGGGAAGGCCGCGTCGACCTCGGTCATGGTGTGGCCGGCGGAGTCGATCACCAGGATCCAGGCCCGCACCCGGTCCGCCGGACGGGTGGCGTGGGTGAGCACCTCGCGGGCGATGTCCTGGGCGAGGTCGATCTCGCCGGCGCTGGTCGCGTCCTCGGCCGCCTGGAGCCGGCGCTCGACCGGGGTGGGCGTGTTGTCGGCGGGGGTGTGCCGGGCGGCGAGCAGGCCGATCTGCGCGGCCACCGAGGGGGCGCCCCGGTCCCGGGCCTCGGTCGCGGCCTCGGCGAGCCGGTCGGCGACCTCCGGGTCGGTGCCGGTGGTGGCCAGGGCCAGGTGCCGGGCCCGCTCGATCGGGTCGGAGGCGGCCGTGGACAGCGCCGCGTGCGCGGCCCGGCGTTCCTGCGCGGGCGCCTCCGCGTACAGCGCGGCGGAGATGAGCGGATGCGCGAAGCGTACGGCGGGACCCTCCGGCTCGGTGGCCAGCAGCCCGAGTTCGGCCGCCTGGGCGCACTCCGCCTCGGCGTTCTCCCGGCCGGCCGCGTGCAGCAGGGCCTGGGTGGGGCGGGCGCCGGCGCTGGCCACCAGCAGGGTGCGGCGGGCCTCGACGGAGAGCATGTCGAGGCGGCTGAGCACCAGGGCGCGCAGCGAGGTCGGCACCGGCAGCGGCTCGCCGGGGCGGGGCGGGGTCGGGTTCTCGGCGAGGGCGCGGCCGATCTCGAGGGCGAACAGCGGGTTGCCACCGCTGGTGCGGTGGATCTCCCGGACCGTGGACCGGGTCAGCCCGGTGTGGCCGCGGTGGTCGAGGAGCTCGGAGACCTGGTTGCGGTTGAGCGGGCCGAGGCGGACGGCGACGGTGTCCGGGGGCGACGAGCGTAGGTGACGGTCGTACTCCTGGCCCTCCGTGCGGACGGCGCTCAGCAGTTGGACCGGGGTGCCGCCGAGCCGGCGGGCGGCGAAGCCGAGGAGCTCGGCGCTGGCCGGATCCAGCCACTGGAGGTCGTCGGCGACGATCAGTACGGGCCCCTCGGCGGCCAGTGCGCGCAGCGCGGACAGCACCGCGAGGCGCAGGGCGAGTCCGTCGCGCTGAAGGGTCGACTCGCCGCGGCCGGTGAGCGCCGACTCCAGGGCGGTGCGCTGGGCGCCGGGCAGGTGGGCGGAGACGTCGTCGAGGACCAGACCGAAGAGGTCGGCGAGGGCGAGGAACGGAAGATGGGATTCTGACTCGGTGGCCGAGCAGCGCAGCACGGTGCGGGCCGTGCCGGCGTATTCCGCGTCCAGTGCCCGCAGGACGGTCGATTTCCCTATTCCGGCCGGCCCGTGCAGGAGGACGCTGCCGCCCGAGGCGAGCTGCTCCCGGGCGGCCGCGACCAGCTCCGCCCGGCCGATGACCAGGTCGGGGCGGCATCTGGCAGGCTCCTGGAAGTCCCGTCGCACGGTCACCGCTCCCCTCGTGTGTCGTGTCCAAACCAAATTCTAGGCAATGAACCACGAAATCCGGCCGAACGGCATAGTGAGGGAAATAACAGCAGCTTGGCATAAGATAATTCACAACGCGTCCGCATGAATGGAATGGGTTCCCTCCGGCTATGGTCCGGCTATGGCAACAACCCCGTCCGACGAGCCGCCGACACCGCCTCCCCCCGGGTGTGCGCGCCCAGCTTCCGCATCGCCGAGCGCAGATAGCCCTTGACCGTCTCGGGCCGCAGCCCCAGCCGCTCGGCCACCGCCGCGTTGGTCGCCCCGGCCGCCACCCACGCCAGCACATCCAGTTCACGTGGCGACAGAGCGGTCTCGGCCACCGGTGCCGGGGCGGCGGTCAGCAGTCCGCAGGCGGCGACGAGCTCGGCACGCAGTTCCGGGTCGCTGATCCGCGGCGCCAGCGCCCGCAGCGCGGCGTGCGCCTCCCGCACCTGCTCCCAGGCAGCTTGCTGTTCCGGTACGACGGTCGGTTCCGGCCGCGCCACCGCCAGCAGCCCCCTGGCCTCGTCCTGCACGACCAGCGCCTGCTCCACGTCCCGGGCCGCCGCCACCGCCGCGCCCAGCGTGCGGTCGCCCAGCGGCTGGGCGGACCGCAGCGCACCGTACAGCACGCCCCGCACCCGGCGCCGTACCACCACCGGGACCGCCAGCACCGAGCGGATGCCCTCGGCCGCCACCGGGATGTCGTACTCGTGGCTGATCTGCCGGGAAACCGAGTAGTCGGTGACCGCGCAGGGGCGGGCCAGCGCCACCGCCTTGCCGCCCAGGCCGTTCCCCGAGGTGACCGCGAGCGAACGCAGCGCCGCCGTGGTGGTGCCGGTCAGCTCGCTTATCCGCACCTGCGTCCGGCCCGCCTCGACGATCCCGCCGAAGGCGATCGGGAGCCCGGTGGTGCGCCGGAGCCTGGACAGCGCACCGCGTATCTCCACCGCCCCCGCGACCTCTGCTGCCACCTGTCCTGCCCCTTCGACCCCGGCCTTGCGCTGTTCACACCCCCGTTCGGGGGTAGTGAGACCTGCATCACGGATTACACGATGCCAGAGAGCCGCCCGGCAATGGTCCGGTACCGAAGGAGACGCGTATGACGAGTGCGACGGAGGACTTCCGCAGGGCACGGGACTTCCTGCTGGAACACCGTACGGACTACGCCACCGCCTATGAGGGCTTCGCGTGGCCGCGTCCGGATCATTTCAACTGGGCGCTGGACTGGTTCGACGTCATCGCCGAGGGCAACGACCGCATCGCGCTGCACATCGTCGAGGAGGACGGCGCCGAGACGAGGCTGTCCTTCGCGGAGCTGTCCGAGCGCTCCGACCGGGTGGCCAACCACCTGCGCGCTCGGGGCGTCGAGCCGGAGGACCGCATCCTCGTGATGCTCGGCAACCAGGCCGAGCTGTGGGAGACCGCGCTGGCCGCGATGAAGCTGCGTGCCGTCGTCATCCCGGCGACCCCGTTGCTCGGCCCCGCCGATCTGCGCGACCGCGTTGACCGGGGCCGGGTGAAGCACGTGATCGTGCGGGCCGAGGACGCGGCCAAGTTCGCCGACGTGCCGGGTGCCTACACCCGGATCGCGGTGGGCGGGCTGCCGCCGTCGCAGGCGGGGGCCTGGGAGCCGTACGAGGACGCGTACACCGCCTCGCCCGGCTTCGTGCCCGACGGCCCCACCCTGGCCGACGACCCGCTGATGCTCTACTTCACCTCGGGCACCACCGCGCGCCCCAAGCTGGTCGAGCACACCCACACCTCGTACCCGATCGGGCACCTGGCGACCATGTACTGGATCGGTCTCAGGCCCGGTGACGTGCACCTGAACATCTCGTCGCCCGGCTGGGCGAAGCACGCCTGGTCGAACCTGTTCGCGCCGTGGAACGCGGAGGCGACGGTCTTCATCCACAACTACTCGCGCTTCGAGGCGGGACGGCTGCTGGCGGAGATGGACCGGCACGGGGTGACGTCCTTCTGCGCTCCGCCGACGGTGTGGCGGATGCTCATCCAGGCCGACCTGACCCAGTTGCGTACGCCGCCCCGCGAGGTGGTGGCGGCGGGTGAGCCGCTCAATCCCGAGGTGATCGAGCAGGTGCGGCGGGCGTGGGGGGTGAGCATCCGGGACGGGTTCGGGCAGACGGAGACGGCGGTGCAGGTCTCCAACAGTCCCGGGCAGCGGTTGAAGACCGGGTCGATGGGCCGTCCGAGCCCGGGGTACAAGGTGGAGCTGCTGGACCCGGTGTCGGGGGCCCCGGGCGCGGCGGAGGGCGAGATCGCGCTGGACCTGGCGGCACGGCCGGTGGGTCTGATGACCGGCTACCACGGGGACGCGGACCGTACGGCGGAGGCGATGGCCGGGGGCTACTACCGCACCGGGGACATCGGCTCGCGGGACGCCGACGGGTACATCACGTATGTCGGCCGCGCGGACGACGTGTTCAAGGCGTCGGACTACAAGATCAGCCCGTTCGAACTGGAGAGCGCGCTGCTGGAGCACGAGGCGGTGGCCGAGGCGGCTGTCGTGCCGGCGCCGGACGAGGTGCGGCTGGCGGTGCCGAAGGCGTATGTGGTGCTGGCGGCGGGCTGGGAGCCGGGTCCGGACACGGCGAAGGTGCTCTTCGAGCACTCGCGCCAGGTCCTCGCGCCCTACAAGCGGGTGCGGCGTCTGGAGTTCGCGGCGCTGCCCAAGACGGTGTCGGGGAAGATCCGGCGGATCGAGCTGCGCGAGGCCACGGCCGCCGGCTCGGCCGACGAGTACCGCGAGGAGGACTTCCGGTGAGCTCGTCGTACACGCACGGCACGAGCGGCACCACGCTGCTCGGCGACACCATCGGGGCCAACCTGGACCGGGCCGTCGCGGCCTGGCCGGACCGCGAGGCGCTGGTGGACGTGGAGACCGGCAGGCGCTGGACGTACGCCCGGTTCGCCGCCGACGTCGACCAGTTGGCATACGCGCTGCTGGCGAGCGGGGTCGCCAAGGGCGACCGGGTGGGCATCTGGGCGGTCAACTGCGCCGAGTGGGTGCTGGTGCAGTACGCCACCGCCCGGGTCGGCGCGATCATGGTCAACATCAACCCGGCCTACCGGACCCACGAGGTCGAGTACGTCCTCAACCAGTCGGGGACATCCCTGCTGTTCGCCTCGCTCCGCCACAAGACCAGCGACTACCGGGCGATGGTGGAGGAAGTACGGGGCAGATGCCCCCGGTTGCGGGAGACCGTGTACATCGGGGACCCGAGCTGGGCGGGGTTCACCGCGCGCGGAACCGCCGAGCGCGGCGCCGAACTGGCTGCCCGCGCGGCCGAGTTGTCCTGCGACGACCCCATCAACATCCAGTACACCTCGGGCACGACCGGCTTCCCGAAGGGAGCCACGCTCTCCCACCACAACATCCTCAACAACGGGTACTTCGTCGGGGAGCTGGTCGCCTACACCGAGCAGGACCGGATCTGCCTCCCGGTGCCCTTCTACCACTGCTTCGGCATGGTGATGGGCAACCTGGCCGCCACCTCGCACGGCGCCTGCATGGTGATCCCGGCCCCGTCCTTCGACCCGAAGGCCACCCTGGAGGCGGTCCAGCGGGAGCGCTGCACCTCGCTGTACGGCGTTCCGACCATGTTCATCGCGGAGCTGAACCTGCCGGACTTCGCCTCCTACGACCTCTCCACGCTGCGCACCGGCATCATGGCGGGCTCGCCCTGCCCGGTCGAGGTGATGAAGCGGGTGGTCGCCGAGATGCACATGGCGGAGGTCTCCATCTGCTACGGCATGACGGAGACGTCCCCGGTCTCGCTGCAGACCCGGATCGAGGACGACCTGGAACACCGCACCGGCACCGTCGGCCGGGTGCTGCCGCACCTGGAGGTCAAGGTCGTCGACCCGGTCACCGGGGTCACCCAGCCCCGGGGCACCACAGGTGAGTTGTGCACCCGCGGCTACAGCGTGATGCTCGGCTACTGGGACGACCCCGAGAAGACGGCGGAGGTCATCGACCCCGGGCGCTGGATGCACACCGGCGACCTGGCGATGATGCGTGACGACGGGTACGTCGAGATCGTCGGCCGCATCAAGGACATGATCATCAGAGGCGGTGAGAACATCTACCCGCGCGAGATCGAGGAGTTCCTCTACGGCCACCCCAAGGTCCGGGACGTCCAGGTGGTCGGGGTACCGCACGAGAGGTACGGCGAGGAGGTCCTGGCCTGCGTCATCCCGCACGACCCGGCCGCCCCGCCGACGCTGGAGGAACTCCGCGGCTTCTGCGAGGGCCGCCTGGCCCACTACAAGGTCCCGAGCCGCCTCCGGATCCTGGAGGCCTTCCCGATGACGGTCTCGGGCAAGGTCCGCAAGATCGAACTGAGGGAGCAGCACAGCACCCCGTAAAGGTCATCGCCCCGTCGGGGACAGCGCCCCAAAGGGGCGCGGGGCTGTGCCGACATGCGGCTCCGCCGCGTGGGCGCGACCAGCCCCCACCGGCCCGCAGACGAATCAGCTTCCCGCGGAGGCCAGTTCGTCGGCGGGCCCATTTACCGGCTGCGGCGTCCCCGTGAGGTCCAGGACGAACAACGGCACCCCCAACGCGTCGGCCCGCTCACGCGCGTCCTCGGCGTACCCCGCAAGGGAGAAGTACACGCACCCCGAGTCCTCCGTCATCGCCGTCAGCCACAGGCACTCCACGTCCCGCTGCGAGGCCGGCTGCAAGGCCGGGTCCACCCGGGCCACGAGCCCCCGCGCGGCCAGGCCGACGCCGGACGGCGGCCGCTGGTCGGCGCGCCGTACGTCCCGGTAGCCGAGCCAGCGCAGATAGAGCGCGGCCGCGGTGACCGCGTCCCGGGCGGTGCGGATCGTCACGGGCTGGAAGGCGGGCCGGGGCTCGGGGTCCGGCGGGGGCGCGGACACGGTGCCGGCGACCGCGATGCGCAGCACCGCCCCGCACGGGCAGCCCAGTTCCGGCTGCGGCCACTGGTCCCGGCGCCCGCAGGACCCGCAGCTCACCGTCACCCACTCCGCGTCCCAGGCGCGGTGCGCGACCGGCGTCGGCCCGGCCGTGCCGTCGAGACTCGGGGTGACCGGCGCGCCGCAGGCGCAGGGGTAGGACGGCGCGGTGTAGACGTGCTCGCGCCGGCAGGCCGGACAGCGCACCGGCACGCTCTCGGACATGGCCCCACCTCAGGCGTCGCGTCGGTTCAGCCGTCCCATCGTGCTCCCGTCGGGACCCGGTTGTCCGTCCCTTGACGACGTTCGTCCCCGCACCTACATTGCTTTCAGATAGCAGAAAGTAGTTTCCGTATCGTGGAAATTGAAGACTGTGCTCACCGCGGGGCGCGACGGGAGCAGGCATCCGACAGCCGACAGCAGGAGTTCTCGATGGCTCGTATGACCGCTGCCCGCGCGGCAGTTGAGATCCTCAGGCGCGAGGGCGTCACCGACGCGTTCGGTGTTCCGGGCGCGGCGATCAACCCCTTCTACGCGGCGCTCCAGGCCTCCGGCGGCATCCGGCACACCCTCGCCCGCCATGTCGAGGGCGCCTCGCACATGGCCGAGGGATACACCCGTACCCGCCCCGGCAACATCGGCGTCTGCGTCGGCACGTCCGGGCCGGCCGGCACCGACATGATCACCGGCCTGTACTCGGCCACGGGCGACTCCGTCCCGATCCTCTGCATCACCGGCCAGGCCCCCACCGCGGTGCTCCACAAGGAGGACTTCCAGGCCGTCGACATCGCCTCGATCGCGCGGCCGGTCACGAAGATGGCGGTCACCGTGCTGGAGGCCGCCCAGGTGCCGGGCGTCTTCCAGCAGGCCTTCCACCTCATGCGCTCCGGCCGCCCCGGACCGGTGCTGATCGACCTGCCGGTCGACGTGCAGCTCACCGAGATCGAGTTCGACCCAGGGACGTACGAGCCCCTGCCCGTGTACAAGCCGGCCGCCACCCGGGCCCAGATCGAGAAGGCGATCGCGATGCTGAACGCGTCCGAGCGCCCGCTGATCGTCGCCGGCGGCGGGATCGTCAACGCGGATGCCGCCGAACTCCTCGTCGAATTCGCCGAGTTGACGGGAACTCCGGTCGTCCCGACGCTGATGGGCTGGGGTGTGCTCCCCGACGACCACGAGCTGAACGCCGGCATGGTGGGCCTGCAGACCTCGCACCGCTACGGCAACGCGACCTTCCTGGACTCCGACTTCGTCCTCGGCATCGGCAACCGCTGGGCCAACCGCCACACCGGCAGGCTGGACGTCTACACGGCCGGCCGCACCTTCGTCCACGTCGACATCGAGCCCACCCAGATCGGCAGGATCTTCGCTCCCGACTACGGCATCGCGTCGGACGCGAAGGCGGCCCTGGAGCTTTTCGTCGAGGTGGCACTGGAGTTGAAGGCGACCGGCGGGCTGCCGGACCGCTCCGCCTGGGCGGCCGCAGCACAGGAGAAGAGGGCGACCCTCCAGCGCCGTACGCACTTCGACGACATCCCGATCAAGCCGCAGCGCGTCTACGAGGAGATGAACAAGGCCTTCGGTCCCGAGACCCGGTACGTCTCCACCATCGGCCTCTCGCAGATCGCCGGTGCCCAGATGCTGCACGTCTTCAGGCCCCGGCACTGGATCAACTGCGGCCAGGCGGGCCCCCTCGGCTGGACGATCCCGGCCGCGCTCGGCGTCGCCAGGGCGGACCCGGAGGCCTCCGTCGTCGCCCTCTCCGGCGACTACGACTTCCAGTTCATGCTGGAGGAGCTGGCGGTGGGCGCGCAGCACAAGATCCCCTACGTCCACGTCCTCGTCAACAACTCCTACCTGGGCCTGATCCGTCAGGCGCAGCGGGCGTTCGACATCGACTTCCAGGTCAAGCTGGAGTTCGAGAACATCAACTCGCCGGAGCTGGGCGGCTACGGCGTCGACCACGTCAAGGTGGCCGAAGGCCTCGGGTGCGGGGCGATCCGGGTGACGGACCCGGCGGAGCTGGGCGCGGCCTTCGAGAAGGCCAGGAAGCTGGCCGCCGAACACCGGGTGCCGGTCGTCGTGGAGGCGATCCTGGAGCGCGTCACCGACATCTCCATGTCGACCACCAACGACATCTCCGCCGTCGTCGAGTTCGAGGAGATCGCGACCGAGCCGGGGCACGCCCCGACCTCGATCAGGACACTGAAGGTCTGAGCCGGCGCGGACAGCAGCGGGCGGTCCGTCGCATGGGACGGACCGCCCGCTCCGTGTCGTCGATGACTCGGTGCCCGCCGCCCCCGTGCCGGCGGGCACCGTGTGACCTGAATATGCCCGTTGACCGGGGAAGTCGAAGCACGCTGAACACAGTTCAGAGGTTAATTTGAGGATCAGCCGGTCTGTTCGTACCGGTACATCAGCTTTCGGGATGTTCGGTCAGTCCCGGCCAGTCGTCCGGGCCGCCGCCCTGCCACTCGATGAGGTCGCTGTCCTCGACGTCGATCCGGTCCAGGTCGGCCATCCGCAGGATCTCGATGACGTCGTCGAGATGGGAGGCGATTCCGAGGGTCACGTCGCCCTCGGTGACCCGCCGGGAGCCGTCCAGGGCGGGCGCGTGCACGACGATGTGCGGAAACTCCGTCGGTGGCTGTGCAGTCATGTCTCAAGGCTCCTGCGGCGGAGGCGAAAACGCACGCCGAAGCGCCGGACGCGGGCGGTTCCGCGTCCGGCGCCCGAAGTCCGTGAGGCTCCTTCATGCCGTGGCCGTCCGACGGCGCGAGGCTGGGCGCGACACGATGCTCGCGCCGCCGGACGGGGTTCAGGGGGCGCGGCCGGGACCGCGGCGGGTGCGACGGAGTGGGGCGTCCGTCCGCGTCGCCGGGACGAGCCGTGCTCGGCAGTCGCGGGCCCGCGGTGCCAGAAGCCGTCGGGGTGATTCCGGGTCGCGGTGCCTGGGCGCGACAGGACAGGTGTCGGTGGCGCCGCGTACCGGAGGTCCCGGCGTGTCAGACCTGGACGCCCGACAGGCGCTCCACCGCGCGCAGCAGCGCCGAGTGGTCCAGGCCGCCGTCGCCCTGCGCGCGCAGGGAGGCGACCAGTTGCGCCACCACGGCACCGACCGGCAGCGCGGCGCCGACGTCGCGGGCCGCGGCCGTGACGATGCCCATGTCCTTGTGGTGCAGGTCGACGCGGAAGCCCGGCGTGAAGTCGCGGTTCAGGAAGCCGGCCTTCTTCCGCGTCAGCACGGTCGAGCCGGCCAGGCCGCCGTTCAGGACGTCCAGCGCGGCGGACAGGTCCACGCCGGACTTCTCCAGGAACACCACGGCCTCGGCGCACGCCTGGATGTTCACGGCCACGATCAGCTGGTTCGCGGCCTTCACGGTCTGGCCGCAGCCGTGCGGACCGCACAGCACGACGGTCCGGCCCAGCACCTCGAAGAGCGGCTTCGCGGTGTCGAAGTCGGCCTGCTCGCCGCCGACCATGATGGACAGCGCGGCCTCGACCGCCCCGGCCTCACCGCCGGAGACGGGCGCGTCGAGCACGCGGATCCCCTTGTCCTCGGCCGCCTTCGCCAGGTCGACGGAGGTCTGCGGGGTGATGGAGGACATGTCGATGAGGAGCGCGCCGGACCCGGCGTTCTCCAGGATGCCGCCGGGGCCGTACGCGACGGCCTCGACCTGCGGCGACGCGGGCACCATCGTGATGATCACGTCGGCGTTCCGGACGGCCTCGGCGACCGAGGCGGCCACGGTGCCGCCGGCGGCGGCCAGCCGGTCCAGTTTCTCCCGCTCCAGGGTGTAGCCGGTGACGTCGTAACCCGCCTTGATCAGGTTCTCGGACATGGGGGAGCCCATGATGCCGAGACCTATCCAGGCGATCTTGGGGAGGGTGCTCATGGGGGGTGCCTCTCTGACTGCTGTGACAGGGCTGCTGCTCGGCGGGCGTCGACGAAAGCAGCCCGTCCGGCGGTTGAGGACGAGGCCGAAGGCCGAAGCGGGGGTCCGGGTGCGGCAGCCCCCAGGGGCGGTCACATCAACGGGCGGCGCGCTGCTTTGCCGGCAGCCAGCCGAAGGCGTCCGCGCTCGGGCGGTCGCCTGCCTTGTACTCCAGGCCCACCCAGCCGTCGTACCCGGCCTTCATCAGCTCGTCGAGGAGGTCTGCCAGCGGCAGCGACCCCGTGCCCGGGGCGCCGCGGCCGGGGTGGTCGGCGATCTGGACGTGGCCGGTCTTCGGCGCGTACCGCTCGATCACCGACGGCAGGTCCTCGCCGTTCACGGACAGGTGGTAGAGGTCCATGAGGAAGCGCGCGTTGCCCAGTCCGGTGGCCGCGTTGACCCTGTCGACGACCTCCACGGCGGCCGGGGCCGACACCAGGGGGTACCGCGGCGACTCGGGCTCGTTGAGCGCCTCGATCAGCAGCACCGCGCCGATCCGGTCGGCGGCGCGCGCCGCGAGCGCCAGGTTCTCCAGCGCCAGCGCGTCCTGCTCGGCCGGGTCCACGCCGTCGACGCGGTTGCCGTACAGGGCGTTGAGCGCCGTGCAGCCGAGCGACTCGGCGAAGCCGGCGGCCACCTCGATGTTGGCGCGGAACCTCTCCGACTCCGCGCCCGGGACGGACAGGGCGCCCCGGTCGGGGCCGGGGAGCTGTCCGGCGTAGAAGTTCAGGCCCGTCAGCCGGACGCCCGCGTCCCGGACCGCCTTCCGCAGCGCGCCGAGCGCGGACCGCCCGGGGGCGGGGGAGCCGGGCCAGGGCCACCACAGCTCGACCGCCGAGAAGCCGGCCGCGGCGGCGGCCGCCGGGCGTTCGAGGAGCGGGAGTTCCGTGAAGAGGATCGACAGGTTGACGCTGAAGCGCTGCTCTGCGGCCGTGCTCGAGTCAGGACCGGGCATAAGGGTCGGCGCTCCCTTCCGCTGGTTGCCGGTGATTCCGTATCGCGGAATTCTCTTTCTGTAATTTGGAAGACTATGGGAAGACTGCCTGTGGTCGGGGAGAAGTGTCAAGAGTGCCGGCGCGAAACCCGCGCCCTACCCTGGAGGCGTGGCCCGTTCCAACGACGAGGTCGCCGCGCTGTTCCAGGAGTACGCGGACCTCATCTCGATCACCGGGGGCGACGCCTTCAAGGCGCGTGTCTACGAGAAGGCCGCCCGGTCCGTCGGCGGCCACCACGCCGATGTCTCCACGCTCGACCTCAAGGGGCTCCAGGACATCCCGAACGTCGGGAAGTCGATCGCCCAGAAGGTCCTCGAATACCTCGACAGCGGCAGCGTGTCCGCCGTCGACGAGCTGCGCGCGAAGATCCCCGCCGGGGTCCGCCGGCTGACGGCCGTCCCCACCCTCGGTCCGAAGAAGGCGATGGCGATCTACGAGGAGCTGGGCATCTCCTCCGTCGAGGAACTCGCCGACGCCATCCACCAGGAGCGGCTGCGCGACCTCAAGGGTTTCGGGCCGAAGACCGAGGAGAACATCCTGCACGGCATCGAGCTGCTCCAGTCCGCAGGCGGCCGGGTCCAGCTCGACCTGGCCCTGGATCTCGCGGAGAGCATCGTCGCCACCCTGTCCGCGGTGACCGGCTGCGAGCGGTGCTCGTACGCCGGATCACTGCGCCGGATGCGGGAGACCATCGGCGACGTCGACATCCTCGTGGCGGCGAAGAAGTCGGCGCCGGTCATGCGGGCATTCACCGAACTGCCGTACGTCACCGAGGTGATCGGGCAGGGCGGCACCAAGACGTCCGTGCGCACCAGCAAGGGTCTCAACGTGGACCTGCGGGTCGTACCGCCGGACTCCTGGGGCGCGGCCCTGCAGTACTTCACCGGCTCGAAGGCCCACAACATCCGCATCCGCGAACGAGCCGTGCACCAGAAGCTCAAGCTCTCCGAGTACGGCCTCTTCGACGTCGTGAGCGGCGAGAAGATCGTCTCCAAGACCGAGGAGGAGGTGTACGCCCGGCTCGGACTGCCCTGGATCCCGCCGACGCTGCGTGAGGACCGCGGCGAGATCGAGGCCGGGCTGCGCGGCGAACTGCCCGCCCTGGTCACCGAGGCCGACCTGCGGGGCGACCTGCACACCCACACCGACCTCACGGACGGGCTGGCCCCGCTGGAGGAGATGGCCGAGGCCGCCGCCCGGCGCGGTTACGCCTACTACGCGATCACCGACCACGCGCCCGACATGGCCATGCAGCGCATGACCGACGAGCGGATGCTGGCCCAGCGGGAGCGGGTGCGCGAACTCGACGGCACCTACCCCACCAAGGGCCGGCGCGGCGGGCTGCGGCTGCTGCACGGCACCGAGCTGAACATCGGCCCGGAGGGCGGGGTGGACTGGCCGGAGGACTTCCTCGCCGGCTTCGACCTGTGCGTGGCCTCGGTGCACTCGCACTTCAACCAGAGCCGCGAAGCCCTGACCCGGCGGCTCGTGAGGGCCTGCGAGAACCCGTACGTGAACATCATCGGCCATCCCACCACCCGCCTCATCGGCAAGCGGCCCGGCATCGACGCCGACCTCGACGCGGTCTTCGCCGCCTGTGCCCGTACCGGAACGGCCCTGGAGGTCAACGCCCACCCGGACCGCCTCGACCTGCGCGACGAGGACATCCTGCGGGCCCGCCGGTACGGCGTGCGGTTCGCCGTGAACAGCGACGCCCACGCCGTCCCGCACCTCGCCACCATGCGCTACGGCATCGGCACCGCCCAGCGCGGCTGGCTCACCGGCGACGACGTGATCAACACCTGGCCGGAGCGCCGGCTGCGGGCCTTTCTGCGCAAGGCCGGGTGAGTCCCGCACCCCGCTCGCGTGGCGGCGCGGGGGTGCCCTGGTCCGTTAGGGTCGCCTCGTGGCGGACGGAGTGGGTCCGTCGCGGTGAAACCGGTTGGCCGGGATGTGTCGCGGTCAGGTCAGGGACGTGTTCTGGGGGCGCAATGCGACTGAGAGTGGAGTTCACCACCGAGCCCTTCGATCTCGACGAGGCTCCCGCGCATGCGCTGGTCGCCCGCGAGGTCATCGAGGGGGCCGAACTGGACGCGGTGGACGTCGGGCCGTTCGGTAACACGGCGGAGGGCGGCGCCGGCGCCGTGCTCACCGCCGTGGACGCGTTGCTGCGCAGGGCCCTGGAGGCCGGAGCCACCCGGATCTCGCTCCAGGTCAACGTGGTGGGGGAGGGCGGCGACAAGTGACCGGAAACGCGGACGAACCCTTCATCACCGCCGTGAAGCCGCTGGTCGACGCCATGGGCGGGGAGATGCTCCCGCCCGACGAGGCCGGCCCCGACGACGTCGTGCTCGTCTGGGAGGGCGCCGACGCGGTCGCCGTACGGCTGCCGCAGCTGGCGGACTCCCTCGATCACATCCTGGCCGCCATGGAGCGCAAGCGGGGCAAGCCGCTGGCCGACCTGGACCGCAAGGCGAAACAGGAGGTCGTGCGCATGCTGGAGGCGCGGGGCGCCTTCTCCGTACGGCACGGCGTGGAGACGGTGGCGGGCGCGCTCGGGGTGAGCCGCTTCACCGTCTACAACTACCTCAACCGCGAGAAGGACAGCTGATCCCGGGCGGTGCGCCGCACGGGTTGGCCGGGAGTAAACCAGGGTTGCCCCCCGGCGGCCGGCCCCACGGCTGCCCCCGGCTGTGAGCCCCATGGTTGCCCCCTCGGCGAACAGCCCCCCGGCTGCCCCGGCGGCGATCAGCCCCCGGCTGCCCCGGCGGTGAGCCCCACGACTGCTCCCGGGGGACCATGAAGGGCGTCCGGGGGTTGTTACGCGGAATTTTCAACAAAGTGTTGACGCCGGGTTCCGGAGGGCGTTAGCTGACGGCAGCCCGTTCCGCACCAAGGCCGCCCACGGCCACGGAGGCTCCCGTGACGTCGACTTCCACGCCCCCGGGCCTGGCCCGGTTCAACGGCCTGGCGGAGCACGCGGCCCGCGCCGCCCTCCACGAGGTGTGCGCCGCCACGGCCTGGGCCCGGCTGCTGCTCGCCGCCCGCCCCTACGCCGGCCCCGAAGACCTGTACTCCGCCAGCGACGCCGCCATGGCCGAGCTGACCACGGCGGACCTGGCGGAGGCCATGGCCGGACACCCGCCGATCGGCCGGCCCGAGCCGGGCGATGCCACCTCGGCCCGGGAACAGGCCGGCATGGCCGGCGCCGCCGACGGCCTCAAGGCGGAGATGCTCGAACTCAACCTGGCCTACCAGGAGCGGTTCGGCCATGTCTTCCTGATCTGCGCCACCGGCCGCACCGGCGAGGAAATGCGGGACGCGGCCCGGGAGCGGATCGGCAACCCGCCGGAGCGGGAGCGGGAGATCGTCCGCGCCGAGCTGGGCAGGATCAACCGCATCCGGCTCGCCCGACTCGTCGAAGAGGACGCCTGACACCATGACCACCAGCACCACCGCCTCCGTGTCCACCCACATCCTGGACACCAGCGTCGGCCGCCCCGCCGTGGGCGTCGCCGTCCGGCTGGCGGCCCGTCGGGGCCGGGACGCCGAGTGGCAGACGCTCGGCGCCGGCGCGACCGACGCGGACGGCCGGTGCAAGGACCTGCCGGCGCTGCCGGAGGCCACCACACACGTACGGCTCGACTTCGCGGTGGAGCCGTACCTCGAAGAGAAGCAAGCCGATGCGCAGCAGGACGCCCCCGCGAATCGGGACAGCGGACCGGCCGTGTTCTTCCCGGAGGTGGCGGTCACGTTCGCCGTCGTACCGGGCGAGCACTACCACGTACCGCTGCTGCTCAACCCGTTCGGCTACTCCGTTTACCGAGGGAGCTAGCTAGATGACCGACAACCCCCGCCCCGGCCGCCCGGTGATCCTGGGCCAGAACCAGTACGGCAAAGCCGAGAACCGGGTCGTGAAGATCACGCGGGACGGCGCCACCCACCACATCAGGGACCTCGACGTGTCGGTGTCGCTCTCCGGCGACATGGACGAGGTCCACTACTCCGGCTCCAACGCCAACGTCCTGCCGACCGACACCACCAAGAACACGGTGTTCGCGTTCGCCAAGGAGCACGGCATCGAGTCCGCCGAGCAGTTCGGCATCCATCTCGCCCGCCACTTCGTCACCTCGCAGGAGCCGATCCACCGGGCCCGGATCCGGATCGAGGAGTACGCCTGGGAGCGCATCGAAACCTCCGACGCCGGCTCGCGGTCCACCGGCGCGGACACCGCCAGGCACTCCTTCGTGCGCAAGGGCCAGGAGACCCGGCTCACGCAGATCACGTACGACGGTGAGCGGTGGGAGGTTGTCTCCGGCCTCAAGGACCTCGTCGTGATGAACACGACCGACTCGGAGTTCTGGGGTTACGTCAAGGACAAGTACACGACCCTCCCCGAAGCCCACGACCGCATCCTGGCCACGCAGGTCTCCGCGCGCTGGCGGTTCAACTGGACCGACGACGAGCAGGAGATGCCCGACTGGGAGAGGTCCTACGAGCAGACCAGGAAGCACCTGCTCCAGGCCTTCGCCGAGACGTACTCCCTCTCGCTCCAGCAGACCCTGTACCAGATGGGTTCGCGGATCATCGACAACCGCGACGAGATCGACGAGGTCCGCTTCTCGCTCCCGAACAAGCACCACTTCCTGGTGGATCTGGAGCCGTTCGGCCTGAAGAACGAGAACGAGGTGTACTACGCCGCCGACCGGCCCTACGGCCTGATCGAGGCGACCGTCCTGCGGGCAGGCTGCGAGGCGAAGATCCCGGTGGACCTCACCAACCTCTGACCCACCCTTTTCGGCACCCTCGGCCGGGGAAGCAGGCTTCTCGGGCTCCCTGGCCGCGGCACTGGAATCCCCGGGGTCCTGCCGTGCCCTCACCACAGGTCCACTGAGCGAAAAGGACGAATCATGGCAGCAGACCAGCGCATCGTCATCGAGAACTGTTCGATCGCCACTGTCGACGCCCACGACACCGAGTACACGGACGGGTACGTCGTCATCGCCGGCAACCGCATCGAGTCGCTCGGCGCGGGCCGCGCCCCCGAGGGCCTGGAGAACGTCGTACGCCGTATCGACGCCACCGGCCACCTGGTGACGCCCGGCCTGGTCAACACCCACCACCACTACTACCAGTGGATCACCCGGGGCCTGGCCACCGACCACAACCTCTTCGACTGGCTGGTCGCGCTCTACCCGACCTGGGCGCGCATCGACGAGCCCATGGTGTACGCGGCGGCCCAGGGCTCGCTCGCGATGATGGCGCGGGGCGGCGTCACCACCGCGATGGACCACCACTACGTCTACCCGAAGGACTCCGGCGACCTGTCCGGCGCGATCATCCGCGCCGCCCGTGAGACGGGCGTCCGCTTCACCCTCGCCCGCGGCTCCATGGACCGCGGCGAGAAGGACGGCGGCCTGCCCCCGGACTTCGCCGTCGAGACCCTCGAAGGCGCCCTCACCGCCACCGAGGCGACCGTCAAGGAGTACCACGACGACTCCTTCGACGCGATGACCCAGGTGGCCGTCGCCCCCTGCTCGCCCTTCTCGGTCTCCACCGAACTCCTCCGCGAGGGCGCCGTGTTGGCCCGGCGTCTCGGGGTGCGGCTGCACACCCACGGCTCGGAGACGGTCGAGGAGGAGAAGTTCTGCCACGAGCTGTTCGGCATGGGCCCCACCGACTACTTCGAGTCCACCGGCTGGCTCGGCGAGGACGTGTGGATGGCGCACTGCGTCCACATGAACGACTCCGACATCGCCGCGTTCGCCCGCACGAGGACCGGCGTCGCCCACTGCCCCTCCTCCAACGCCCGCCTCGCGGCCGGGATCGCCCGCGTCCCCGACATGCTCGCCGCCGGCGTGCCGGTCGGCCTCGGCGTCGACGGCACCGCCTCCAACGAGTCCGGCGAACTCCACACCGAACTGCGCAACGCGCTGCTGATCAACCGCCTCGGCGCGCACAAGGAGGCCGCCCTCAACGCCCGTCAGGCGCTGCGCCTCGGCACCTACGGCGGCGCCCAGGTCCTGGGCCGCGCGGACCAGATCGGCTCCCTCGAACCCGGCAAGCTCGCCGACCTGGTCCTCTGGAGGCTGGACACCCTCGCCCACGCCTCCATCGCCGACCCGGTGGCCGCCCTGGTCCTCGGCGCGGCGGCACCGGTCACCGCCTCCTTCGTGAACGGCCGTCAGATCGTCGAGGACAACCGCCTGCTGTACGTCGACGAGGACGCGATCGCCCGCGCCACGCGGGCCGAGGCCCAGCGGCTGGCCCGCATCGCCGCACAGTGACCCCACTCCTGTGCAAGGCACTTGAACACCGGTCGGGAGGAACGGCTCCGGGCCGGGAGCCGTGGCCGCGGGAAAGGGCACGGCGGTCGTCTCCTGGGCGCGCGCTGCCACGCGCGCGCCGGAACGGTCACCGTCCGCCGGTCCCGCGCCACCGCGCGCACCACCTTCCTGAAACCCGCCTCGGAGCCGACGTGCCGACCGACCGGCAGGTCACGACCGGCACCCGGGACCGTGACCGCGCCCGCGGGGTCAAAGCCGCCGGATCGACTGGCAGGGGGTCGTCGCGGGCAGCCGGCCCGTGAAGTACGAGCGGGGCGGCACGCCCATCAGGGCGCGGAAGTCGGTCGTCATGTGCGCCTGGTCGAAGTAGCCGGTGGCGGCGGCCAGTTCCGACCAGCCGGCACTGCCGGCCCGGGCGGCGACCGTGCGGACGCGGTCGATACGGGCGTAGTGCTTCGGGGAGACGCCGACGCCCTCGGTGAACAGGTTCCGCAACTGCCGCTCGCTGACGGCCAGTTCCCGGGCGACCTCCCGCACCTGCGCGGGCGCCCGGTCCAGCCGCACGGACAGCGCGTCCACACCGGCCCGCAGCAGCGCCGTCCGGACCGGGTCCGCCCGCTCGGACAGCAGCCCGGGGAGCACCTCGGCCATGCGCGGCAGCGCCTCGCGCGGGTCCAGCCACCGCACCTCGCGCGCGAACCGGCGGGCCGTGCCGCCCGGCAGGGCGTCCAGCGGCACCACCCGGCCGACCAGCCCGGCGGCCGGAACACCCAGCAGGGGCCGGGCGGTGCCCGGTGCGAGGCGCAGTTCCACACAGGCGATATGTGCCTTGCCGTCGTGGTAGGCGGCCCGCACCCGCGGCCCGACGGCCAGCACGTCGCGCCGCCCGTCCCCGGTCACCCGCAGCACCACCTTGGTCCCCGCGTCCGGCAACTGGACGAACGGCCCCTGGGGCGGGTCGGTGAAGAACATGGTCCGCACCTCGGCGACCCACGGGCGCAGCGCCTCGGGCGTGGTCGCGAGCGGCTCGGCGATGGTCATCGGCACCCTTCAACCGTAGCCGCCGCACAGCGCCGTCCGGGCGGGCCGGCCGTGCCGGAATTTCCAAGAGCCGGGCGCACCCGCGGGCCCACCGTGGACCCATGATCCTGGTGACGGGTGCCACGGGCACCATCGGAAGTGACGTCGTACGACAACTGGCCGGGCGCGGTGCGAAGGTGCGCGCGCTCACCCGCGACCCGGCGAACGCACGGGTGCCCGCCGGGGTGGAGGTGGTGCGCGGGGACTACGGCGACCCGGCCTCCCTGGACGCCGCGCTGTCCGGGGCCACGGCCGTGTTCCTGCTCCGGCCGCCCGGCCCCGACGAGGGACAGGACGCGGCGCTGGCCGACGCGGCCCGGACCGCCGGTGCGGAGCGGCTGGTGAAGCTCTCCGCCATCGGCACCGGCGATCCGGACTCCGGCCCCTCCGGGCAGTGGCACCTGGCCGGTGAGCGGGCCGTACGGGACAGCGGGCTCGCCTGGACCGTGCTGCGGCCGTCGTCGTTCGCCTCCAACACGCTGACCTGGCTGCAGGCCCTGCGCGCGGGCGAGCCGGTGCCCAACATGACCGGGGACGGCGCCTCGGGCGTGATCGACCCGCGTGACATCGCCGAGGTGGCGGTGCGGGCCCTGCTCGACGCCGGGCACGCGGGACGTACGTACACCCTGACCGGGCCGGAGGCGATCACCGTCCCCGGCCAGGCCGCCGTCCTCGCCGAGGTGCTGGGCCGCCCGGTACCGACCCGGGACCTGTCCCCGGAGCAGACCCGTGACTTCCTGCGCACGGCCTGGGGCATGGACGGGATCCGGGCGGAGAGCGTCCTGACCGGCCTGGCGTTCGTCCGCGCCGGCGGGAACGCGGTGGTCACCGAGGACACCGAGCAGGTGCTGGGCCGGCCGGCCCGGACCTATCGGGAGTGGGCCGAGGACCACAGGGAGGCGTTCGGGAAGTCCTGACCGACGTGGCGGCCGAAGCGCCTCGCGCCCCGCCCGCGCCGCGATCAGTTCCCCGCCCCGCGCCCCGCCCGCGCCGCGATTCGCGCCCTGGCCCGTGGCGGGCCCGCACCCCACGGAGGCCGCGGTCCGCACGGCGAGTCCGGCCGTCGACGTCCGCTTACGGCCCACCAGATCACCCGGACGGCCGAACGGCGGAAACAGCCCCCCGAACGGGATCAGGTACGCGTTCACCACCCAGGCCGGCCCCGGACCGCCGAAGCCCAGGTCGCGTTGGACGGCCGGCACCGCCACGGTGACGACGGCGCCGTCTGGATCGTCACCAACGGGCGCCCGCGCACAGGACGGCGCGGGACGCCCGACGCGGGTATGTTCGGCAAGGAGTCACCGGTGCGGCCGGTGTGCCGGTCGAGGTCGACATGGCCTTCCGGCCTCCGCGATCGCCGCGATTCGCCAGGACAGCGAGGTGAGTGACCACGAAGAGGACGGCGTAAGGAGGCAGCTCGATGTCCCAGCGGAACACCGGTGCTCCCAGCCAGGTCGTGAACGCGCACGCCTGCCCCGTACGCGAGGTTCTTGACAGGGTGGCCGGCAAATGGAGCGTGCAGATCCTGGTCGCGTCCTCGCACGGCCCGATCCGCTTCACGGAACTGGAACGCGGCATCGAGGGCATCAGCCGCCGGATGCTGACCCTCACCCTGCGCAACCTGGAGCGAGACGGCCTGGTGACCCGCACCGTGTACCCGACCGTGCCCCCGCGCGTGGAGTACGAACTCACGCCGATGGCACGGGAGTTGCACGAGACCTTGCAGCGGCTGACCGAGTGGGCCGAGCGCAACCGCCACCACATCGCGCAGGCCCGGGCGGTCTACGACGCCGAGCACCGGCCGGAGCTGCTCGACGTGTAGACCGCCACCCGACGCCGCCGTCCCGCCGCAACGGTGGAATCCGGCGATGCCGGACCGGCCGGTGAATCCCTCGCGCCCCTGAGACCGGGCGCCCTCCTCGGTGCGACGGCGCGGACCGTGTCGGAACGCTTCAGAACGCCTCAGAACCCGAACAGCTCCGGGGCCGAGGTGATTTCCTCGAAGATCTCGCGCGGATCGGCGACCAGCTTGCGGGCCTTCAGGTCAAGCAGCCCGCCGACCGCGTCGACCTCGGCGGCCAGCGTGCCGTCCGCCTTGGTCATCTTCTGGAGTATCCGGAACGTCTTGCCGCCGCTCCACTCGAACTCGCACGTCACATCGACCTCGTCACCCGCGACCAGTTCGCGCTTGTACCGGATGGTCGTCTCCAGTGCGACCGGACCCACGCCCCGGCCTATCAGCCGGGTCTGGCTGACCCCGGCCCTCTGGAGCAGGGACCAGCGCGCGTGCTCGGCGTAGTTGATGTACACCGCCTGGTTCAGATGGCCCTGCACATCGGTCTCGTAACCACGGACGGTCACCCGGACGGAATACGGTTCGCTCACGACTTCCCCTTCTCGCGTACGACGTCTCGTGCACGACGTCTCGTGTACGGCGCACTGATCTTTTGTCGGCATCCTGACACGCCCGTCACACCCGGCGCGGCGATGCCAGCAGATAGCGCGCTCTGGTGCGCGGCTCCGTGTACTCGCCCGTCTGCCAGCCGGCCCGCTCCAGCGTGGCCGCGCACGCCCGAAGCGGCTCGCCCTCCGGCGCGTACACGGCGACCGCTTCCGGCTGCGGGGTGGCCCGCACCCGGTAGCCGGGGGTGCCCGGCCCCTCGGGCGGGTGGCCGGCCGCCTCCAGGGCGAGTGCGGCGGCCCGCACCAGATGCGTACGCTCCCAGCCGCACGGCCGGTCCACGGCGCCGTCGGGATTGGTCATCCGGCGCAGTTCGAGCAGCCCCTGCCAGGCGCTGTGCACCTCGCGCGCCCGGGCGGGCCCGGCGTCGGCCGGCTCCTCCCCGCCGACCCGCGCGGCGAAGCCGTGGGCCGGCTCGGGCTCCGGCGCGGCCGGGGGCTCCGGGGCCTCCCGTATCCGATGTCCGGCCGGCGTCAGGAAGTGGTCGTGCGGCGGGCGCGGGTGCCGGAAGGCGAGCCCGCGCCTCACGAGTGCCGTCAGCTGCGCCTCGGTACCCCGCAGCCGCCCGGTGACCGGGTCGGCGGCGTCGATGACTCGCCGCTGCGCGGCGGTGGGCGGTCGGGTCACGGTGCTCCTCCCCGCTGGTCTGCGGTCCGGAACCGCCTGGTGAGCGGCCCATTCGAAGACTACGACCGGGCACTGACAACGCGGCCCCGCTACCCGCCGGGCCGGATGTTCCAGCCCGCGATCACCGGCCGGTCGTGCTCCGTGCCCAGCCGGCACAGTGTCCCGGTCGCCAGCTGGAAGAGGGCGCCGGCGGACGGGGGCAGGCCGAGGCGGCGGGCGGTCAGGACGCGCAAGAAGTGTCCATGGGCCACCAGCAGCACGACCCCTTCCGTGTTGGCGAGGGCCGCCTCGACCTTGGCCAGCATCCGGTCGGCCCGCTCCCCGACCTGCTCCGGGCTCTCCCCGGGATGGTCCGCGGGGCCCGGCGCCACTCCGTCCGTGAACAGGAACCAGCCGGGGCGGGTGCGCTGGATCTCCATGGTGGTCACGCCCTCGTAGCCGCCGTAGTCCCACTCCCGCAGGTCGGCGTCGACCCGGGCGTCGGGGACGCCGATCAGCTCGGCGGTCTCGCGGGCTCGCTGGAGCGGGCTGACGAAGGCGGCCCCGATGCGATGCGAGCGGATCAAGGGCACCAGCCGCCGTGCCTCGTCCCTGCCGTGCTCGGTGAGCGGCACGTCGGTCCGCCCGGTGTGCCGTCCGGACCGCGACCACTCGGTCTCGCCGTGCCGGACGAGAAAGACATCAGCCATACGTCAGACTTAGAGCCCAGCGCTCCAGTTCGGCGAAGTCACGCGCCCGCAGGCCGTGCCGCGGTTCCACCGGAAGGAGCAGTGCGGGGCCGCCGTGGTGCCCGGCGACGTGGCGGACGTCGAGTTCGGTGATCATGTCGTCCACCCGGACGAACGGCCGCCCGGCCGCCCATGTCACACGTCAGTGATCGGCGGCGTACGAGACGAAGGCGGCCCATCGCTGGGCACCGAAGGCGAGTTGGTCGCCTTGCAGGCGCTTGGAGTCCCGGTCTTTGCCCATGCTGGCAACGTAGGGCGAGGCCCGCTGACCGCCCAGCCGTTGTCGCGGCGGTCAACAATACGGCGGCTGGTTGGTCAGGGAGGCAGCCACTCGCGTCCACACGCCGAAGAGCCGGTAAAGGCTGGGCAGGGCACCCTGCGCTTGGACGGTCCGCGTGTCTGCCGACGTGACCCCCGGAATTCCCAGGAGCGTCGAGGCCACTGAAGCCGACTGCCAGCGGACCGTGAGGACGGACGGGTCCGCAGGGACCTCTGACGCCTTCGGCGCTGTGGAGAGACTGGCAGCGACCGCTTTCTCGATTGCCGCACGTGCTTCTTCCGCCGGCCGTAGATCTGCCGCGAATCGGTCCCGCGCGTACTTCACGGCCACGGTCGTCACGGTGGCGTCCCATTCCGTCATCTCTGCGCAGGCACAGTCGTCACCGGTGAGGGCCGTCACCGGAACGCCGATGGCGGCCGCGGTGGCGTGGGCCAGGCCGATCTCGCCCACGGGCCGGCCGTCCAGCCACATGTCTTCGATTTCGTGCCCCATGAAGCTGTGACTCAGCACGCCGAGGGCGCCGGCCCGTGAGTGGTAGCCGACGCAGATCACGGCGTCGTGCTCGGGGGTGAGGCCTTCGAGCATCAGCATCTGCTTGGGCTTGCCACGGATGAGGCGGGCTGCCGGATGCAGCGACCCGGGCACGATGTTGCGCATCGGACCGTGTGCATCGTTGACGGTGACCTCTGTGGCACCGGCCGCGACGGCGCCACGGACGGCGGCGTTGACGTCCTCCGCCATCATCAGCCGTCCACGCTCGTAGTCCCGGCCGCCGGGCTGGACATCATCAGCGTCCACGAGCCCCGTGATGCCTTCCATGTCCGCACTGATGTAGATCCGCACCGCACAGTCTCCTCAAGCTTGATCGCTCAGGAGATGTCCGCCGCTCCTCCTCCGGTTCCTTCACCAGCTCGCGACCAACCACTTTCGGCCCGGACGATACGGCCTTTCGAGTTCCTGACCTGCACTGAAGTGGTGCTCGATGTGCCATGCATGGCTCAGACACAGCTTCTCAAGCCCAGTGATCCGGACCCCGGCTGGGTCGTGCCCGTAAAGCGCTGCCCGGAGCGGCTGGACGTCTCGGCGCCGGCGGCCTTCCGTCTCCACGCCCGCTTCACCCCGGGAGCGGGCCGTATCCACTTCCGCCCGATCGGGGAGGAAGGGAAGATCCGCATCGCATACGTCGGAGGCAAGATCCGCCCCGACGCCTGACCGCACTCGGAGCAGAGTCCGGGGGATCGGGCCCACCGCCGGGGAAGCCGGCCCCTACTGCCGGTACCCGCTCAGGAACCGTCCGATCCGGCCGATGGCCGTCTCCAGGGTCTCCGCTTGGGGGAGGGTGAGGATGCGGAAGTGGTCGGGGGCGGGCCAGTTGAAGCCGGTGCCCTGGACGACCTGGATCTTCTCCTGGAGCAGCAGGTCCAGGACGAATTTCTCGTCGTCGTGGATGGGGTGCACCTTGGGGTCGATGCGGGCGAAGGCGTAGAGGGCGCCCTTCGGCTTGACGCACGAGACGCCGGGGATCTCGTTCAGCTTCTGCCAGGCCATGTCGCGCTGCTCGTACAGCCTGCCGCCGGGCAGCACGAGTTCGCGGATGGACTGGCGGCCGCCGAGCGCGGCCTGGATGGCGTACTGGGCTGGGGCGTTGGCGCACAGCCGCATGGAGGCCAGCATGGTGAGGCCCTCCAGGTAGTCCCTGGCGTGCTGCCTCGGGCCGGTGACGACCAGCCAGCCGGAGCGGAAGCCGGCCACCCGGTACGTCTTGGACAGGCCGCAGAAGGTGAGGACCACCAGGTCGGGGGCGAGGGCCGCGGTGGAGTGGTGGACGGCGTCGTCGTACAGGATCTGGTCGTAGATCTCGTCCGCGAAGACCATCAGGCCGTGCCGGCGGGCCAGGTCGAGGATGCCCTCCAGGATCTCCCTGGGGTAGACCGCGCCGGTCGGATTGTTGGGGTTGATGATGACCACGGCCTTGGTGCGGTCCGTGATCTTCGACTCCATGTCGGCCAGGTCCGGGTACCAGTCGGCCTGTTCGTCGCAGAGGTAGTGCACCGCCTTGCCGCCGGCGAGCGTGGTCACCGCCGTCCAGAGCGGGAAGTCGGGGGCGGGGATGAGGATCTCGTCGCCGTCCTCGACCAGCGCCTGTACGGCCATGGAGACCAGCTCGGAGACACCGTTGCCGAGGAAGACGTCGTCGACGCCCACCTCCAGGCCCAGGGTCTGGTAGCGCCCCGCCACCGCACGGCGGGCGGAGAGGATGCCGCGCGAGTCGGTGTAGCCGTGCGCCTGCGGGAGCATCCGGATCATGTCCTGGAGGATCTCCTCCGGCGCCTCGAAGCCGAACAGCGCGGGGTTACCGGTGTTCAGGCGCAGCACGCTGTGGCCCGCCTCCTCCAGGGCGTTGGCGTGCTCGATCACCGGCCCGCGGATCTCGTAACAGACCTCGCTGAGCTTGTTGGACTGCCGGAACTCCATGCGCCCCTCCGGAAACTCGTGATGCTTGGTTTTACCAAGTGGGAGCTTGGAAAGTCCAACATCTTGTCTAGACTGCGCCGCATGTCACCTCGCCGAAGCTACGACCAGTACTGTTCCGCGTCCCGCGCCCTCGACGTCGTGGGCGACCGCTGGACCCTGCTGATCGTCCGGGAACTGCTCGCCGGTCCCCGCCGCTACACGGACCTGCACGCGGATCTGCCGGGGGTCAGCACGGACGTCCTCGCCTCCCGGCTGAAGGACATGGAGCGGGACGGGGTCACCACCAGGCGGCGGCTGCCCCCGCCGGGTGCCGCGTACGTCTACGAACTCACTGCCCGCGGACGGCAGTTGCTACCGGTCATCCAGGCGCTGGGCGCGTGGGGGGAGCCCGAACTGGGCGACCGCCGGCCCACCGACGCCGTCCGCGCCCACTGGTTCGCACTGCCGCTGCTGCGTGCCCTGGAGGGCCGGGGGCTGGTCGAGGTCAGGCTGGAGGAGGGGCACTTCCACCTCCATGCCGGCGCGGAGGACGGCCCGGTGTACGGCGACGGTCCCGCACCCCGCGAGCCCGACGCCCGGCTGGTACTGGACACCGGGACGGGGACGGCCCTGGCGCGGGGCGAGCTGGGGCTCGTGGAGGCGATACGGACCGGACGGCTGACGGTGACCGGGGACGGGCCACTGGCCAAGGAGCTGAGGGAGGCCTGAAACGACGACTGGGCCGCCGCGAACGGGGCCCAGTCACCAGGTTCGGCGGCGGATCACGCGCCCGGCGGCACCCGGGACGGCCGCCCCGCCCCCCGCGTCAGCGCGTACCCGCCGATTCCCGCCAGCGCGGCCAGCACCCCGCCGATCCCGGTCCACACCCAGCGGTCGCTCCACCAGCCGGAGGACCAGCCGCCGTCGGGCTCGATGCCGGACAGCACGGCCGGCTTCGCCGACTCCGTGGCCGGGGAGGCGCCGTCGTCCGCGGCGGACGTGACCGCGATCCCGGGCACCAGCGGCTTGGCCAGCGAACCGTCCACCGCCGCCGAGCCGCCGATGTCCTTGGAGTCCACCCGCACCTCGGCGCTCACCGGCTGGCCGAGGTCGGCCGAGGTCAGGTCCACCACCGTGAGCCGGATGTAGTACGTGCCGGGCAGCGGGTCGTCGGCCCACGGCTCCGACCAGGCCCGCACGGTACGCATCACGCAGGCCAGCTCCACCGACGTGGCACCCTGCGCCGCCGTGCGGGTCTGCGCGCCGTACTGGCAGGCCTGCCGGCGCCGCAGCCCGTCGTACACGTCGAGCTGCCAGGTCTGCGCGGCGTGCGCGGCGGGCAGCTTCACCGTCGCCTTGACGTCGGGGCGCTGCCCGGCGTCGGCCGGGAAGGACCAGTACAGGTAGTCGCCGGTCGATCCGCTCGCCGTCGCCTGCTGCCCCTGGTCGATCTCTGTCGCGGTACGGAAGGACGTGCCCGCCTGGGTGGGCGCGCCGCTGTCCTGCGAGGCGCTGGGGGAGGGGGAGGAGTCCGCGGCCGCCGGACCAGCGGCCAGCCCCACCGGCAGGCCCACCGCCAGCAGGGCGGCGCTCAACACACGTGTGATCGACATCAGTTGCTCCTCCAGACCGCGATCCGCCAGCGCGACACCCAGCCCCACACCAGACCGGCGAGGAAGCCGGTCAGCACCAGCGCGCCGAGCAGCCACCAGCCGCGGCCGAGGCCGAAGGAGGCGACGTCGGACGCCTGCGACGGTCCGTCCACCACGTCGACCGTCAGCTCGACCGGCAGACCGGGGCTGGTCTTCACCCCGGACGCGGCCGAGAAGGAGTTGGTCACCTGGAGGCAGACGGTCTCCGGGGCGGCGTCCTCGTCGTCGCTCTCGGCCTTCGGGTACCGCAGCCCGGTCGAGATGACGTCCGTACGGCCGAGGCCCGACGCCTCGCCGCGCACGATCTCCCGCCCGTGCACGGTCACCGCCCGCAGCAGCACCCCGTAGTCGGCGTTGACGGCCCGGTCGGCCGCGACGCTCACCGAGGCCCGCAGCTCCTGGCCCGGGTCGACGGCGACCTTGTACCAGCGCTGCTGACCGAACTCCTCACGGTCGGTGTACAGGCCGGACTTCAGCGTGGGCGCGGACGAGCACTGGTCCGTCCCCTCGGTCGCCACCGGGGTGACCACGGGGTCCGCCGCCCGGTGCACCAACTGGCCGACCCGGTCGGTCAGTTCCTCCTTGTGCTGGACGGAGGTGTACGTGCCGCCGGTCGCGTCCGCGATGCAGCTGAGCTGGTCGCGGGTCTTGGCGTCCGGCACCAGGCCGAGGGTGTCGATGGTCAGCCCGACCCCCTTGGCGGCGATCTCGCGGGCCACCTCGCACGGGTCCAGCGGCTGGCAGGTGTCCTCGCCGTCGCTGATCAGGACGATACGGCGGGTCCCGCTGCCGCCCTGGAGGTCGTCGGCCGCCTTGAGCAGCGCGGGGCCGATCGGCGTCCAGCCGGTCGGCGTGAGCGTGGCGACGGCGGTCTTCGCCTCGGTGCGGTCGAGCGTGCCGACCGGGTAGAGCTGCGCGGTGTCCTTGCAGCCCTCCTTGCGGTCGTTGCCCCGGTAGTTGGCGCCCAGCGTGCGGATGCCGAGCTGGACCCCCTCGGGCGTCGCGTCCAGCACCTCGTTGAACGCCTGCTTCGCCGCGGCCATCCGCGTCCCGCCGTCGATGTCCGCCGTCCGCATGGAACCGCTGACGTCCAGCACGAGCTCCACCTTGGGAGCGGCCTGTTCGGTCTCGTCGGCGACCGCCTGGCCGGGGAACGCGATCCCGCCCGCCAGGGCGGCGAGCAGAGCGCAGACTCCTGCCGCCAACCGATGTGTTCTGATCATCGGCGGATCCTATTGATCAAAGGTGCCGGGCTCCAAAACGAGGTCCGGACCGGTGAACAGGAGTGACCGGCATGGTCAACGCAGGGCGGCGAGCGGGTTCGGCAGTGCCGCCCACTGGTCGCCGGGCACCTGCGGGGACAGCCGCATCAGGGTCAACGCCTTGGCCGGCAGCGGGCCTTCGAGGAGGGCCGTCAGATCGGAGGTGGCCGGCAGACGCGGTACGGCCGCCTCCAGAGCCGTCGCCAGGGCCGGGCCCGAACCCGCCGCGCCCGCCAGCGCGCCCGCGACCAGGGAGCCGAACAGCTTGCGGCGCAGCGCCGTTTCGTCGTCCGTGACCAGACGGCCCGTCAGGGTGGGCGGGGTGATGCCGTGGCGGGTGAGACGGGCGGGGCTGAGACGGATGTCGGCCAGGTCCCGGTAGACCAGGCGGAGCGGCGCGCCGGTCCCGGAGAGCACGACCAGGAGGTTCTGGCCGTGTGCCTCCAGGGCCACGCCCAGGTCCAGCAGCCGCAGGCCCACCGTCAGGGTCAGACGCGTGAAGTCGGCCAGCCAGGACGCCGACCCGGGCAGCGCGGTGGTGGCCAGGGCGGCCACCGGCAGGACCCGCTCCCCCGGTGCCGCGTACACCTGCGGCGACTCGCGCAACAGGGCCGCCAGATCAGGGGAGCCGGCGGTCGCCGCGCCCAGTGTGCGGGTGATGTGCAGGAGCCCGTCCGTCCGGGACGCCAGGTCCGTCGCGAACGACGACAACGTCATCGCCGCGCCGACCGAGTACGCCGAGATGTCCCGCACGGAGGAGGTCAGCCGGGCGCTGAGCGCGGTCTTCACATGCGGTCCGCCGGGAAGCGCGAGGGTGCGCAGGGACATCAGCGGGTGCGCCTCGCGCCAGGGCCGGGCGCGGCCGCCCTTGAGGACGTGGGCGTTCTGCCAGGGATGCACCGGGATCAACAGCCGCCCCGCGTCCCGGAGTTCGTCCGGCCAGTCACCGGTGAGCAGGCACTCCCCGGCCGCGACCGGAACCGTCTCCAGTCGCACCACCGGCCGGTGCTCCGGGCCGTACGCCAGCTGTTCCGCCGCCGAGAAACCGGGCCGGGAGCGGCAGTTGGGGTGGAAGGGATGCCCGTCGACGACCCGCTGCTCCCACTCCCAGTCGTGCTCCGGCCACTCCTTCGCGGCGGACTCCCGATCGGCCCGCGACAGCGCCGACGACGCGACGCTGTGCCCGAGCTCGGCCGCGAACCCCTCCGAGTGCGGCCACCCCAGCTCCGTCATCAACCGTGCCGGATCGTCGTACGCCACCCCGTCCAGGCGCACGGCGGTCACATACGCGCCGGTGGCGTACGGATCCGCCGGCGGGCCGTGCAGCGCCCGGCCGTCGGCCAGCCGCAGGGCCAGGCCGTACGCCCCGCGCACCCGGCGCGCCACCCACGGCAGCGGCTCGTGCGCCAGCGCCCGCCACAGCCGGGTCAGCACCGCCGCCCGCGCACCGGGCAGCTCGGCCGCGTACCGGTCGGCCAGGTCCGGCCGCGCCTCGGCCAGCTCCGCGGCGAGCCGGGTCTCGATGGGGGAGGGACGGTGCACGGGAGGGCTCCTCGGGGCCGGGTACGACGGTCATGATGACCGGTGACAAGCGACATACTGATCAGGATCGGACGGTGTGGACACAGAGAACGAATGGAACGCGTGGACCTCATGCCCCTCGGCGACACCGTCGGCGAACGCGCCGACGCGTACGCTGCCGCGCCCCTGCTCAACTGCCTGCTGCGGGAGGTGGCCCAGCCGCTCCCGTACACCAGGGAAGGGACGCCGCGGGTCTACCGGCTGCCCGGCGGCGGACGGCTGCTGCGGGTGCGCGGCGCACGCCGGCCCGCCGCGCCCGAGGTGTACGCGGACGGCGCCTGGCACCGCGTCGGCCACGCCGAACTGGTGAAACTCGTCGCGGAGGAACTGCGCGGCCACACCGGCCTGTCCAACGGCGACCTGCCGGCCGAGATGATCGACAGCCGGGACGCGGTCGCCGCGCTGCTCACGGCACGCGCCCGGGCGACGGCGCCCGACGACCCGTATCTGCGTTCGGAGCAGTCCCTCATCACCGGCCATCCCTACCACCCCGCCCCCAAGGCGCGCGGCGGCGGCCCGGTCACCGCCTGGCTGCCGTACGCCCCCGAGGCGCACGCCCGGTTCCCGCTGGTGCTGCTCGCGGTCCGCGAGGACGAGGTGGTGGAGGAAGGCGACACGGCCGCGCTGGACGCGCTGGCCGCCCCGGCCGCCGTACCGCGGGGCTACCGGCTGCTGCCCGCCCACCCCTGGCAGCTCGACCTGGTCGCCCGTGACCTCGCCCCGGCCTTCGCCGACGGTCGGCTGCTGCGCCTCGGCGAGACGGACTTCGTGACCTGGCCGACGGCCGCGATCCGCACGGTGTACGAGCCGCGGCGGGACCTCTTCCTGAAGTTCAGCCTGGACGTCCGGATCACCAACGACATCCGCCGCCTGTGGGCGCACGACCTGCGGAGACTGCGCCGTACGGACGCGGCCGCGACCGCCGCGTTCACGGCGATGGACGGGCCCGCCGGCTGGCTCGGCGACCGCGGCTACCGCACGGCCCGCTTCGCCTTCGAGGAACTCGCCGTGCTGGTCCGGGACGGGCTGCGCGGGCCGCTGCTGCCGGGGGCCACCCCCCTGCTGGCCGCCGGCCTGGTGGAGGGCTTCGACGGCGACCCGCTGGCCACGGCGGCGGAGCCGGGTGCCTGGTGGGAGGCGTATCTGCGGGCGGTCGTGCCCCCGGCCCTGACCGCCTTCGCCGAGCACGGCGTCGTCCTCGAAGCGCATCTGCAGAACACCCTGGTCGCCGTCGACGCCGACGGCATGCCGGTGCAGGCGCTGTACCGGGACGCCGAAGGGGTCAAGCTGCTTTCCGACGTGGAGCGCGCCGCCGGGTGGGAGCGGCTGGTGTACTGCCTGGTCGTCAACCACCTGGCCGAGGTCGCCGCCGCGCTCGCCGAGCACCACCCCGGGTTCGACCCGTGGCCTGCGGCACGGCGGGAGCTGGCCCGGCATCCGCTCCCGGAGACGACCGCCCTGCTGGCGTCCCCGACCCTGCCCGGCAAGACGAACCTGCTGCTGCGCTGGACCGGCGCGGACGGCGCCGACGCGCGCTATCTGCCGCTGCCCAATCCCCTGGTCCCGAACGGCGGGGGCACCCGGGCACCGCGCCAGGACCGCAACGCCTGATCCACCGACCGGCGAGCCCGGCCGCCGCGCACCACCGGGCACCACGCCGTCGACGGCGGGCGGCGGCCCGAGCCGTTTTGGCGGGTGGTGGCTCGGACCGTTTTGGTGGGTGATGGCCCGAGCCGTTTTGGCGGGTGGTGGCTCGGACTGCTTTGGCGGTGGCGCCCCGAACCGCTTTGGCTCGTGGCGGCCCGAGCGGCTTTGGCGGGTGGCTCACGAGACCCGCTCTCGCCGGCTCCGGAAGGTGCCGCGCGTGCCCCCCTGGCTCAGCTGTCCGTCACTCGGCGGCGTGGCGGCCTCGCGCTGCCGCGTCGCGGCGGCCACGCCGGGCGTGAAGACGTGCGGGAGCCGCTCGGACACGATGCGCTCAGCCGCGACGGCGGATCTCGGCGGTGCCGAAGCGGCCGGTGGCCACCTGCGGGCCGGTGAGGGCTGGTCGCGCAGTTCCCCGCGCCCCTGGGTCGGCTGCCAAGCCGGGGTGGCGCCGAGCTCGGGGCCGAACGGGGACAGGCCAGGGGCACGCGCTTGTCCTCTGTCCTCGCGGGGCCGGAAGTGCGGACACGGCTGTGAGAACGCCTGCGGTCGGCAGGTCGAATATCCGGAGCCGCCGAGTGGCGGAATTACCCCGCAAATGGCGCGCTCCGGCCCCGCGGCTCTGTTGATTTCGTGCAAGGTGGCGGAAATTGCCTGGGAGGCAAATTCCCGCGCGCCGGGCCCGGCCTGGCGTGAGGGTTCCGTAACTCCGCTTTAGTCCGGATGACTTGGTTCGGTAATCGCCGCTGGCTGAAGTGGTGGTCACACGCAGCGGCGAGGTGCGAAGACCTCGGCGCCAGGCATGGAGGATGTCATGCCCGAGATGTATTTCGATGTGCGCTGGCCCGACGGTGGCATCCAGCGTTGCTATTCCCCCTCCACAGTAATCGAGGACTACTTCACAGCGGGCGCCGAGTACGAAGTGGCCGACTTCCTGGAGCGGAGCCGGACGGCGCTCGGAATCGCCGGTGAGAGGGTACGGGAGAAATTCGGTTTCTACTGCACCGGCGCCTCCGGCCAGCTGGAGCGGATCGAGGAGACGGCACGCGTCCGTGCCTTCCCGGCCGACGCCAAGGTGACCGTCGAGGCGCTCCTCGACGCCGACGGGAGCGCACGGTGACCCCCGCACCCCGGCTCTCGGGAACCCACTACACGGTGGCCGTGGTCGGCGGCGGCCAGGCCGGCCTGTCGGCAAGTCACTGCCTGGGCGAGCGCGGCGTCGACCACGTGGTGATCGAGGCCCACCGGGTCGGGCACGAGTGGCGCGAGCGCCGCTGGGACTCCTTCTGCCTGGTGACCCCCAACTGGCAGTGCAGACTGCCCGGCCACCCCTACGCGGGTGCCGACCCCGACGGCTTCATGGTCCGCGACGACATCGTGCGCTACCTGGAGGAGTACGTCGCCGCCTTCCGGCCCCCGCTGGTGGAGGGCGTGGCCGTGACCCGGCTGCGCCGCTCGGCGAGCGGAGTCTTCGAGATCGGCACCACCGCCGGTGAGTTCACCGCCGACCAGGTCGTCGTGGCCACCGGCCCCTACCACACCCCGAAGCTGCCCCGCATGGCCGAGCGACTGCCCGCCGGCGTCGAACAGTTCCACTCCTCCGGCTACCGCAACCCCGGCCAGCTCCCGGACGGCGCGGTCCTCGTGGTCGGCACCGGCCAGTCCGGCTGCCAGATCGCCGAGGACCTCCACCTCGCCGGCCGGCAGGTGCACCTCGCGGTCGGCAGCGCGCCCCGGGTCGCCCGCTTCTACCGCGGCCGTGACTGCGTGGCCTGGCTGGACGACATGGGCCACTACGACAAGAGCATCGACGGGTTCGACGACGCCGACGCGGTGCGCCTGCGGGTCAACCACTACGTCACCGGGCGCGACGGCGGCCGCGACATCGACCTGAGGGCCTTCGCCCGCGACGGGATGCGCCTGTACGGCCGCCTCAAGGACGTCAAGGGACCGGTCCTGGAGTTCGCCGACGACCTCGAGGCCAACCTCGACCACGCCGACGCGGTGGCCGAGAGCATCAAGGACGCCATCGACGCGTACATCGAGGCCACCGGCGTCCAGGCGGTCACCGAGGCCCGCTACCGGCCCGTATGGCGGCCGGACCGGCAGCCGAGCGCCCTCGACCTCGCCGCGGCCGGCATCACCTCCGTCGTCTGGGCCACCGGCTTCACCCGCGACCACCGCTGGATCGAGATTCCCGCCTTCGACGGCCGCGGCTACCCCATGCACTGGCGGGGCGTCAGCAACGTCCCCGGCCTGTACTTCCTGGGCCTGCCCTGGCAGTACACCTGGGGTTCGGGCCGGTTCGAGGCGGTGGGCCGGGACGCCGAGTTCCTCGCGGACCACATCGACGCCTCGCGCCGCCTGGCCGACGTGTGCGGCACCCTCACCGGCGCCCCCAACGCCCTCGCGGCCGCCCTCCCGATCGGCTGACGGCCATGGTCTTCGACGCCCACCGTCACCTCGGTGTCCTGCCCGCCTATCCCTTCTACGGCGGCCCGCCCGTCAACCCCGACACCACCGCCCGCGCCACCATCAAACAGCTCGTCGCCGACCTGGACGCCGAGGGCACCGAACGCGCCCTGGTCATCCCCAATTACGGCGTCCCCGACCCGGCCGTCGCCTTCTCCTTCAACGAGCTGGTGATCGAGGCCGCCCAGTCCGACGACCGGATCCGCGCGGGCCTGTGGGTCTCGCCGCGCCCCGAGGACGGGCAACGCACCAGCCAGGCACTGGCGTTGGCGGGGGAGCCCGGTGTGAAGGCGCTCAAACTGAGCTTCCTGCTCGGCGGCCGCCCCACCGACCCGGCCTGCCGTCCGCAGCTCGACCGGATCTTCGCCACCGCTGCCCGGCACGGCCTGGTGGTCCACGTCCACACCTCTCCGGGCGCCGCCTCCGACATCGACGAGGTCGGCCACCTCGTCGACTGGTACGCCGACCGGGTTCCCGTCCATCTCGTGCACTTCGGCGGCGGGATGAGCGGGCACATCAAGCTCGCCGGTGCCCGTTTCTTCGACTGGATCGCCGCCGGCAAGCGCGTCTACACCGACCTCTCCTGGGCCATCGGCTTCCTGCCGTTCTGGCTCGCCCGGGAGATCGAGCAGCGCGGCCTCGGCCACGACCGCGTGCTCTTCGCCAGTGACCAGCCGTGGGGCGACTTCACCGGCGAATACGCCCGTCTCGCGCAAGCCACCGGCGGCGGCCAACTCGCCGACCTGGTCTTCCGCGACACCTTCGCCGCCCTCTACGACTGACCACCCCCCGCCCGACCCCCGCCTCGCACAAGGAGAGAACCATGTCCCAAGCCGCCCAGCTCAGCGACGTCGAGCAGAAGTCCCTCGGCGAGATCCCGCACCCCTCACTCCCCGAGGGCTCCAGCATCTACGGCTCCACCAAGGTCTTCCCCGACTACCAGGCCGAGGACGGCGAGACCTACTTCACCCTCGTCCACGGCATCGCCCACGAGTCGTCCGTGTCCTTCGTCGCCGTCCTGCAGGCCACCCGCGCCCTGCGCAAGGGCTTCGAGACCGCCATCTACTTCTACGGCCCAGGCTCCCTCAACTGCCTGGCCACCCGGGGCTTCCCCACCGTCGGCAACTCCGCCTTCCCCGGCGAGCACAACATCAACAACCAGCTCAAGACGTTCATCGCCGAAGGCGGCAAGGTCTACTGCTGCCGCTTCGGGCTGTCCCTGCACGGCGCCCGCGAGGAGGACCTCATCGAGGGCGTCATCCCCACCCACCCCCTCGACGTCCAGGACGCGTTGATCCACTACGCGCGCAAGGGCGCCATCATCAACTCCACCTACCAGCTGTAGGGAGACCGCCATGAGCACCGGCACCGGAACGACGGTGGATGTGCGGATCACGACCCGCGCCGAACTCGCCCTGCACGGAGTGGCGTCGGACGCCCCCGTACGGCGGCCGGACGGCGCGGGGCCGAGCGACGACGGCCACGTCCTCGTCGACGGTGCCGGTGCCGCGCTTCCCCGCAATCCCGACAGCCCCTACCGGGTCCGCGACGGCCGGGTGTGGCTCGGCGACGAGGACACCGGCCTCACCCTCACCGCCGTACAGCGCCCCAGGTTCTACGACCTCACCACGGCCGACGGCATCCCCTACGAGCACATCGCCCGCCTGCACGGCGCCGACGTCCTCGCCACCACCGTCGTCCAGACCTGCGTCCGCTACGCCGAGTCCGACCGCTGCCGGTTCTGCACCATCGAGGAGTCCCTGCGCTCCGGCGCCACGGTGGCCGCCAAGACACCGGCGCAGCTCGCCGAGGTCGCCGAGGCCGCCGTACGGCTCGACGGCGTCAGGCAGATGGTCATGACCACCGGCACCACCACCGGCCCGGACCGCGGCGCCCGCAACCTCGTACGCTCGGTGCGCGCCGTACTCGAAGCCGTCCCCGGTCTGCCCGTCCAGGTCCAGTGCGAACCGCCCGCCGACCTCGCCTGGATCCGCGCCCTGCGCGACGCCGGCGCCACCGCCGTCGGCATCCATGTCGAGTCCCTCGACGACGCCGTGCGCCGCCGCTGGATGCCCGGCAAGGCGACCGTCCCGCTGTCCGCGTACGAAGCCGCCTGGGACGAGGCGGTACGCGTCTTCGGACCCAACCGGGTCTCCACCTACCTCCTGGTCGGCCTCGGCGAGGACCCCGACGAACTCGTCGCGGGCGCGGCGGCCCTGATCGACCGGGGGGTGTACCCCTTCGTCGTCCCCTTCCGCCCGATGCGGGGCACCCTGGCCGCCCGCGACGGCGTCACCGCCCCGAGCGCCGAACTGCTGCGGTACGTCACCGAGGGCGTCGCCGCCAAGCTGCGGGCCGCCGGGATGCGCGGTGCCGACCAGGGGGCGGGGTGCGCGGCCTGCGGAGCGTGCAGCGTGCTGTCGACGGCGGGCGGGTGAGGGTAGTGCTGCTCGACGGATCCGGGGCGCCGGCGGCGGCAGAAGGGCCGTACGACATCCTGGCCCTGCTGGGCGACCGGAGCACCCTTGCCCGTGCGGCCTCCTTCCGCGTCGAAGAGGCGCGAACGCGAAGCGAGCTGGCGGACTACCGGCGGCTGCGGCAGGACGTGTTCGTGCACGAACAGGGACTGTTCGACGGCCATGACCTGGACGACCGCGACACCGACCCGCGCACGCTGGTGCTGGTCGCCAAGGACACCGCGGGCACGGTCCTCGGCGGGGTCCGGCTGGGACCGGTCGACGACGGTCCGGACCTCGGCTGGTGGGCGGGCGGCCGGCTCGTCGTCGCGCCGGGTGCCCGCGGCTCCTGGGGCATCGGTGCCGCACTGGTGCGGGCCGCGTGCGCGCGGGCCGAGGCGGCGGGCGTACTGCGCTTCGAGGCGACCGTCCAGGTGCGGGGCGAGCCGTTGTTCCGGCGGCTCGGCTGGCGTTCCGTACGCCCGGTCGAGGTCGCGAACACGCCGCACCTGCTGATGCGTTGGCCCATCGGCCGGATCGCGGAGCAGGCGGCGGCCACGAAGTCGGCCCTCGGCCCGCTGCTCACCGCTGCCTTCGGACCGGCGGGCCGCGCCGGCGCCCCGGACCCGGCCGGCGGAGCCCGGCGGGGCGCGTCGCGGGCCGTCCTCGGCGGTGCGGGATTCGTCGGCGACGACGGTGCCCCCGTCCCCGGCACCGACGTGATCGCCGCCTGCGACGCGATCGTGCCGTCCATGGTCGAGCGCGACCCCGAGTGGGCCGGCTGGTGCGCGGTCCTCGTCAACGTCAACGACCTCGCGGCGATGGGTGCTTCACCCCTCGGCCTGCTCGACGCCCTCGGCGCACGCGACGGGGCGCACGCCGAACGGATACTCGGCGGTCTCCTCCGGGCGGCCCGCGCCTACGCCGTCCCCGTCCTCGGCGGGCACACCCAGCTCGGCGTTCCGGCCGCCCTCTCCGTGACCGCGCTGGGCCGGACGGCGCGTCCGGTGCCGGGCGGAGGCGGACGTCCGGGACACGAGGTGCGGCTGACCGCCGACCTCGGCGGTGGCTGGCGCGCGGGATACCGGGGCCGCCAGTGGGACTCGACCAGCCACCGCCGTGCGGACGATCTGCGCGCCATGACCGGCGCGGTCGCCGCCGCCCGGCCGGCCGCCGCCAAGGACGTGTCGATGGCGGGCATCGCCGGCACCCTCGGCATGCTCGCCGAGGCGAGCGGCTGCCGGGCGGTGCTCGACGTGGCCGCCGTGCCCCGACCGTCCGGGGCGACCGTCGGCGACTGGCTGACCTGCTTTCCCGGCTACGCGATGCTCACCGCCGACGGACCGGGCGCCCCGCCCCTGCCCGCCGGACCGGCCACGGGCGCCGTGTGCGGCGAACTGACCACAGGAGAAGGCGTCGGGCTGCGCTGGCCCGACGGCGAGATCACCGAAGCGGTCACCTCGACGGTGACCGGGATGGGAGCCGCATGAGCACGCTGCGGATGGCGGCCGTCGCCGCCGAGTTCAGCCGGGACCTGGAGGAGGACTTCCGCGTCGCCGAACAGCTGATCGAGCGGGCGCGGGAGCAGGACGTACGGTTGCTCGCGCTGCCGGAGGCGTGCCTGGGCGGATACCTGCTCAGCCTCGACGACGCCGCGGAACTCGACGAGGGTCCGCCCGCCCTGGCCCTCGACGGCCCCGAGATCCGCCGGCTGGCCGCCCTGGCCGGGGAGATGACGGTCGTCGCCGGCTACTGCGAGGCGGACGGGGACGGCAACCGCTACAACAGCGTCGTCTGCGTCTGCGGCGACGGTGTGCTCGGCAACCACCGCAAGGTGCACCAGCCACTGAGCGAGGACGCGTCCTATGCCTCCGGGGACCGGTTCCATGCCTTCGACACCCCGGTCGGCCGGATCGGCATGATGATCTGCTACGACAAGGCGTTCCCGGAGTCCGCCCGGGCACTGGCACTGGACGGCGCGGAGATCGGCGTGTGCGTGTCGGCCTGGCCGGGCGCCCGGACCAACGCGGCCGCCAACCTCGAAGAGGACCGCTGGAAGCGCCGCTTCGACCTCTTCGACCGGGCCCGCGCCCTGGAGAACCAGATCGTGTGGCTGTCGGCCAACCAGGCGGGCACCTTCGGGTCGCTACGCTTCGTCGGCAGCGCCAAGGTCGTCGACCCCGGCGGCGACGTCCTCGCCGACACGGGCGTCACGGCCGGCATCGCCGTCGCCGAACTCGACGTCGCCCAGGCACTTGGGACCGCCCGCCGGTCGATGGGGCACCTGCGCGACCGGCGGCCCGAGACCTACACGTACGCAGGAGCAGTCACCGCATGAGCACGATCCGGATCGCGGCCGCGGCCGCCCACTTCGGCCGCGACCTGGAGTTCGACCTCGCCCGCATCGCCAAGCTGATCGACGACGCCCGTGCCTGCGGTGCCGGACTGCTCGTGCTGCCGGACGCCGCCCTCGGCGGCTACCTCGCCGACCTGCGCCACCCGGATCCCGAGGCGCTGCCCCCGGCCCTCAAGCCCGACGACCCGCTGATCCACCGGGTCGCCCGGCTGGCCGCCGAGCTGGTGGTGTGCGTCGGCTACTGCGAGGACGCGGGCGACGAGCGCTTCAACGCGGCCGTCTGCGTCAGCGGCGACGGCGTCCTCGGCCGCCACCGCAAGGTCCACCTCCCGGCCGGGGAGACCGCCGCCTACACGCCGGGCGACCGCTTCGACGCCTTCGACACCCCCGTCGGGCGCCTCGGCATGCTCATCGACTACGACAAGACCTTCCCCGAGTCCGCCCGCTCGCTCGCCCTCGACGGGGCCGAGGTCCTCGCCTGCCTGTCCGCCTGGCCCACCTCCATCACCAACCGCGCCCCGCGCATGGCCCAGGACCGCCAGGCCAGGCTCTTCGACCTCTACGACCAGGCCCGCGCCGCCGAGAACCAGCTCGTCCTCGCCTCCTCCAACCAGACCGGCGCCATGGGCGGCATGCGCTTCCTCGGCCAGGCCAAGGTCGTGAGCCCCGGCGGCGACATCCTCGCCCGCACCTGGACCAAGGCCGGCCTGGCCGTCGCCGAGATCGACGTCGCCGCCGAGATCGACCGCGCCCGCCGGGTCCTGCGCCACCTGGACGAGCGCCGCCCCACCGCCTACCGCGAACACCCGTCGCCCGCCGGACCTCCGGGAGCAGCCTCGTGAAGATCGCCCTGCTCAGCTACTCCACCAAGCCGCGCGGCGGCGTCGTGCACACCCTCCACCTCGCCGAGGCCCTCGCCGCGCTGGGCGAGGACGTGACGGTGTGGACGCTGGGCCGGGGCGGCGACACGGGCTTCTTCCGGCCCGTCTCCCCGGCGGTACGGCTGCGGATCGTGCCGTTCGCCGACGGCCCGGCCGGCGAGACGGTCGGCCAACGCGTCGTGCGCTCCATCGCCACCCTCCGCGACGCCTTCGACCCCGCCCCGTACGACATCGTCCACGCCCAGGACTGCATCAGCGCCAACGCCGTCGGCCGCTGCGTCCGCACCGTCCACCACATCGACCACTTCACGACGCCCGAGCTGGCCGCCTGCCACGAGCGGGCCATCGTCGAGCCGTACGCGCACGTCTGCGTGTCGACGGCGGTCGCGGACGAGCTCCGGACGGGCTGGGCCCTGACGGCCGAGGTGATCCCCAACGGCGTGGCCTACGAGCGCTTCGCGACCACCGATCCGGCGGCGCGGGCGAGCGTGCGCTCCCGCCTGGGCCGCTACCTCCTCACCGTCGGCGGCATCGAACCGCGCAAGGGCTCCCTGGACCTGCTGGAGGCGTACGCCCTGCTGCGCGCCGACCACCGTGACGTCCGGCTGGTCGTCGCGGGCGGCGAGACCCTCTTCGACTACCGCGACTACCGCGCCCGCTGGGAGTCCCGGGCGGCCGAACTCGGCGTGGCACCACTCGTGCTGGGCCCGGTGCCCGACGACGAGCTGCCCGTCCTGGTCGCCGCCGCGGACGCCTTCGCCTTCCCCTCGCTCAAGGAGGGCTTCGGCCTCGCCGCCATGGAGGCACTCGCCGCGGGCGTCCCCCTGGTCGTACGGGACCTGCCCGTCCTGCGCGAGGTCTTCGGCCCGGCGGCCCACTTCGCCGCCACGCCCGGCCAGTTGGCCACCGCACTCGGCCACGCCCTCACGGCCGAGGACCCGGCCAGGCGGGCCGCCGGACGGGAGCTGGCCGCCGCCCACACCTGGGCCGAGGCGGCCCGTCGCCACCTGGCCCTGTACCGCTCGCTGCGCTGACCGGACGCGTCGCGCCCACGGCCTTCGTGCCGGACGCGTGCTCCGTGGCCGGGGCACGTGTGCGGACGAAGGCCGCTTCCGCGTACGGCGGGTCAGGGGCGTACCGCCGCCACCAGCAGGCACCCGAACTCGTCGACGCCCACCATGTCGGACGGCCGGAACAGGTCCGGCAGGTTGGTCTGGCCGAGGGCCTCGGGGCGCTCGGCGCCGGCGGCCGGGCGGGCCAGTTCGGTGAAAGTACGCTGCATCGTGTGCTCGGTGATGTCGAGCAGTCCGCGCAGCCTGAGCCCGGCCCGGTGCAGCATGGCGACGTAGTCGTCGGCGTCGGCGAGCGTCACCATGAAGTTGCGGCAGAACTTCTCGATGGACGGATGGGTCACCGCCTTCCTCGGCGCCCGCTCGAACACGTCCGTCAGCACCAGCCGGCCGCCCGGCCGCAGCACCCGCGCCACCTCGGTGAGCACCTGCTCCCGGTCCGGCATGTGGATGATCGACTCCAGGGCCATCACGGCGTCGAACGTGCCGTCCTCGAAGGGGAGTTTCATCGCGTCCGCGTGCCGGAACTCCGCCCGGTCGGCGAGCCCGGCCTCCGCGGCCAGCCGGTTGGCGGTCTTCACCTGCTCCTGGCTGATGCTGATCCCGGTGACCCGGGCGCCGGTCTCCCGCGCCACCCTGATGCCGGGGCCGCCGACCCCGCACCCCAGGTCGAGGACATGGGCCGAGTCGTCCACCAGCAGCCGCTCGATCAGCACGTCCGTGAGCCGGTCGACCGCCTCCTCCAGCGTGGCCGTGGAGTCGGGGGTGTCCCAGAAACCGATGTGGATGTTGGGGTTGAACGTGCCGTCGTTCAGCGCGGTCAGGGTGAGCCGGTCGTACAGCTTGCCGACGGCCTCCGGCACGGGCAGCGTCTGCGTGGAGTCGGTCATGGGATCCGCCTTTCTGCACAAGGGACAAGGAGAAGACAGGGGGACAGGGGACAGGGGGTGCAGGTCAGCTGAGGGTGGCCGGACCGGCCGCGAACTCCCGCAGCGGGTTCAGGGCCTCTTCACCGATCCGGGCGCGCAGTCCCGGTGCGGTGACGCCGAGGCCGGGCTCGGGTGCGAGGCAGAGCACGCCGACCTTGCCGATGTGCCGGTTGAGCTGCACCAGCCGGGTCGCCTCGCCGACCTGGTCCAGCGGGAACAGCGAGGACAGCGCCGGGGCGAGACCGCCGAGCGCGAAGAGCCGGGCGCACTCGACCTGCTCCTGGAGGTTGGCGACATGGCTGCCGAGGACGCGCTTGAGCCGCATCCACAGATAGCGGTTGTCGAACTGGTGGACGTAACCGGTGCTGGAGCCGCAGGTCACGACCGTTCCGCCACGTTTGACCACGAACACCGAGATACCGAAGGTGGACCGGCCCACGTGCTCGAACACGATGTCCGGGTCCGTGCCCACCGCGTCCCGGACGATCCGCCCGATCCGCTTGCCGGCCTTGAGCGTCAGCTCGGGGTCGTCGCCCTCGTCGTCACCGACGCCGACCTCCTCCCGGTTCACGACGACGTCGCACCCGAGCTTCCGGGCGGCCCGCGCCTTCTCCTCGGAGCCGACCACGCCCACCGCGATCCCGCCGCCGTTCTTCACCAGCTGGGCCGCGTAGGCGCCGAGCCCGCCGGAGGCGCCCCAGATCAGCACGACGTCGCCCTGCTTCATCCGGGCCCCGCGATCGCTGACCAGCATGCGGTACGCGGTACCCGCGCAGGCGGGGACCGTCGCCGCCTCCTCCCAGGTCAGGTGCGGGGGCTTGGGGATGAGCTGGCTGGCCCGCGCCACCGCGTAGTGGGCCAGCCCGCCGTAGTTCGTCTCGTAGCCCCAGGCGAGCTGGTGCTCGCCCAGCATGCCGTCCGCCTGGTTGGCGGGCTCCTGGTCGTCCACCCGGGCCGCGTTCACCATCACGTGATCGCCGATCCGCCAGCGCCGCACCCCGGAGCCCATCCGGACCACGACCCCGGCCGCGTCCGAACCCAGCACATGGAACGGCCGGTCGTGCCGGGCCGCCCAGCCGCCCTCCCGGCCGTACGCCCGCAGGAACCGGAAGGTGGACAGCGGCTCGAACTTCGCCGACCACACCGTGTTGTAGTTGATCGAGCTGGCCATGACGGCGACCAGCACCTCGTCCGGGGCCAGTTCGGGCATTGGCACCTCGCCGACGCGCAGGGTGCGGCGGACGTCCTTGTCGGGGGCGTCGCCGAACACCCCCTCGTCCTCGACGCGCAGATGCGCGGCGGTGAAGTGCCCGGGCAGCGGGGCCCGTGCCAGGTCGCCGGGGGAGGCCCCGGACAGCACGGCGTCGGTCAACGACACGGTGGATCACCTCTGTTCGGGGGAGCGGTCGCTGGGCTGGGCGTACCAGTGGTGTGTCCTGGCGAACGGATAGGTCGGCAGCGGCACCCGCCGTACCCCGGGCCCGCCGAAGACCGCCTCCCGGTCGAGTCGCACCCCGGCGACGAAAGCTCCGGCCAACTGGTGGGCAAAAGAGTCGAGTTGGGCACAGGGTGCGGTGGCGAGGCGGACCAGCGCGGAGTCCGGGCCCGTCGGGGCGGGCCCGTCCGGCGGCTCGTCGCCGCCCAGCAGCCCCGCGAGCGCCGCGTCCAGGGTGCGGTCGCCGCGCAGATGGGCGGCGGCCCAGCGCCCGGCCCGGCCCTCGCCGAGCAGCACCACGGGACCGGCCAGGCAGGCCTGCCACAGCCAGGCGTACGCCACGTGCAGCGCGAACGCGGCCACCGGCGCGTCCGGTTCCGGTTCCGAAGCCGCCAGCAGCTTTCCCAGGGGCCGCCCGCCGGTGTACGGGACGAGCGCCTCGTCCAGATCGGCGACGGCGTCCCGGAAGGCCGGCCACTCCCAGGGCAGCCGGTCGTAGGAGGGCAGACCGGCGGGGACAGGGTGGGCGCAGACCAGCGCGGTCCGGCCGGTGCGGGCGGCCCCCGACCGCACCCACAGGGACGGCTCCCCGTCCGCCAGCGCCCGCAGCCCGGCCAGGTACTGTCCCCGGTCGGCGCCGACCACCGCCGCCCGGTGCCCGAAGACACCACGGGTCACCGCGAGGGAGTACGCGATGTCCGCGTCGCACCACCGCGCCGGGTGCGCGTCGAGGTGGGCGAGGAGTCCGCGGGCCTGCCGGCGCAGGGCCGCCGGGTCCTTCGCGGACAGCAGCCACGGCAGCGCCCGCACATCCCGTGCGGGCCCGGCGGACGCTCCTGACGGCGGGTCCGCCGGCCACGGCGGGTGTGCGGGTGCTTCGAGGACGGCATGCCCGTTGGTGCCGCCCGCGCCGAGCGCCGTCACGGCCGCCCGTCCGGGCCGGTCCGTCCGCGGCCACGGCACGGCGGCCGGCACCGGCCGCAGCACCCCGCCGCTTCGTTCCACGGTCTCCAGCGGCGGCTCGCAGTTGAGGGTCGCGGGGACCGTGCCGTACCCGAGCGCGAGCACCGCCTTCATGATCCCGGCCATCCCGGACGCCGACTGCGCATGGCCCAGGTTGGACTTGACCGACCCGAACAGCAGCGGCCGGTCCGGCGGCCGCTCCCGGCCGTAGACCGCGAGCATCGCCTCGGCCTCCATCACGTCACCCAGCGGGGTCCCGGTGCCGTGCGCCTCGACGTAGTCCACATCCGCGCCCGACAGTCCGGCGTCCGCCAGCGCCCGTGCCATCACCCGCCGCTGCCCCGGCCCGTTGGGCACGGCCAGTCCGTTGCTGGTGCCGTTCTGCCCCACCGCCGTGCCGCGTACCACCGCCAGCACGGGATGCCCGCCGCGCTCGGCGTCCGACAGCCGTTCAAGAAGCAGAACCCCCACGCCCTCCGCCCAGTTGCCGCCGTCGGCCTCGGCCGAGAAGGGCTTCGTCCGCCCGTCCCGGGCCAGCGCGCTCAGTCTGCTGTGTTCCAGGAACACGTCGGGCACGGCCATCACGGTCACCCCCGCGGCCAGTGCCAGCGAGCACTCTCCCGACAGCAGCGAGCGCCGGGCCAGATGGAGCGCCGAGAGCGAGGAGGAACAGGCGGTGTCGACGGTGAGCGCCGGGCCGTGCAGCCCCAGGGTGTACGCGATACGGCCGGACGCGGCACTGGGCAGCGTCCCGACGGCCAGGTAGTCCGTGCCCTCCTGCGGCCGCTCCCGCCCGCCGTCCGTCCCCGCGTATCCCTGCGGGGTGAGGCCCACGAACACACCCGTGGGCGACCCGGACAGCGTCGACGGATCGATCCCCGCGCTCTCCACGGCCTCCCACGCGGTCTCCAGGAGCAGCCGCTGCTGGGGATCGGTCCCGGCGGATTCCTCCGGCGAGTAACCGAAGAACTCCGCGTCGAACGACCCCGCGTCCGTCAGGAATCCGCCCTCCCGGACGCTGCACCGTCCCGGGATCCCCGGCTCCGGGTCGTACAGACCGGCCACGTCCCAGCCCCGGCCGGCGGGGAACGGGGACAGACAGTCCTGCTCCTCCACCAGCGCCCGCCACAGTGCCTCCGGCGTGTCGATGCCGCCGGGCCAGCGGCAGCCCATCCCGATCACCACGACCGGATCCTGCCCTCGCGACCGCTCCGCCTCGGCGAGCCGTTCACCCAGCTCGCCCGCCTTCCGCCGTTCCTCCTGCAGCGCGGCCGTGGCCTTGCGCAGGTACTCCCGCAGCCGGGCCTCGTCGCTCATGGCGTCTCCTGCGAGCCGTCGGCGTCGATCAGGGCGAACAGTTCGTCGTCCGACGCGTCGGTCAGATCGTCGTCGTTCCCGTCGGCCAGCCCGGCGAGATGCTCGGCCAGCAACAGGGGCGTCGGATGGTCGAAGGCCACGCTCACCGGCAGGTCGAGGCCGGTCGCCGCGACCAGCCGGCGGCGCAGGTTGACCGCCGTCAGCGACTCGAAGCCCAGCTCCTGGAAGGTCCGTTCAGGGACGATCGGCTCCGGCGAGTCGTGCCCGAGCGCCACGGCGGCGTGCAGCCGGACGAGGTTCAGCATCTCATCGAGCAGCTCGTACGGGGAGAGCGAGGCGAAGCGATCGCGGGGGACGCCGCCCTCCGCCGCCGGGATGGCCACGGGACGGGGCGCGCGGTCGGTGAACCGGCTCGACTCCAGCCAGTAGCGCTGGTGT
>NZ_JAJONF010000049.1 GCF_021462265.1 Streptomyces shenzhenensis
AGGAGTCGGCGAGGTAGAAACCGAACAGCGCGCAGACGACCGCGTGGCCCGCCTTCAATCCGCTCTTTTTGACGAGCAGGAACGTGATGAACCCCAGCACGACGACGGCCGAGACACTAACCGCCATGCCGGACCTCGACGCTCCGTACGCCAGCGGACCGCGTCAGGGACAGCCAGTGAAGGAGCGCGGACGCGCGGGTGCACGTGTTCCGCGGGCCGGGCGGAAACAGCCACGACGGCTCCGCGGGACCCGACGACCTCCGCGACAGGAAGTGTTCAGAAGCAACGCCAACTCGACCTGAAGCGAACATCATCGGGAGACTCCTGTGCGTCCGAAGGGACCGACTGAGCCGCTTGACCGGGCGACTTCTGTCACCGGAACGCGGGCTGGCCCCCAAGACTGTTCACTGAACGGAGATTACGCACATGCCGAAGGTGATATCACTAAGGTGATTCCGGCTTCGGGACAGGAAGTCCGGGGAACCGCACATCTCGCTCGGGGGAGGGAAGGGTGCCTCGCCAGGCGCAACGGCGTTGTGATCGATGCGGCTGCTCCCTGAGCCAGTACAACTCGGATTCCGTGTGCGCCGCCTGTGCCCGCTCGCAACCCAGGCAAGCTCATTTCATGCCGTTCATCCCGGAACACGTCTGGACGGACACGGAAGTCCGAAGTGCGCTTGGCGACTGGGATTTCAGCCGGGCCAGCCGCCTCATCCGACTCCGAAGCGGCCTTCGCCAGGAGGACATGGCCCAGCTCACCGGCATGAGCCAGTCCTTCCTGTCCATGCTGGAGTCGGGCAACAGACGGCTCACCAACATCGACAAGATCATCGAGTTCCTGACGGGCCTCGGCGTACCAGCCGAGTTAGTCGCCCTTCCTCTCCCGCATGCTCACGGCCCAGCCCAGCAAGCGCCCCAGGCCCCGTTCGCCGGCGACGCCGATCCGAGCCTCCCCTGGACCTCGGCCCGTATGGTGGAGGCACTGAACAGCGCGGTAGGAGGCAGCTCGATGAACCGTCGACGATTCCTCACCGCGAGCGGCATCGCCCTCACCACCTTCGTCAACGCCTGGGACACCGCCGAAGCCGAACCCCTCACCAGAGCGGCAGAGGGAAGCCAGCTCACCGGCGACCTGCTGGACGCCCTGCAACGCACCACCGACAGTCTCCGCACCATGGACGCGAGCGACGGCAGCGGAACCCTCACCGCTCTGGGGAACAGCCACCTCCAGTTCCTCAAGCACCTGCTGGAGGAGACCTCGTACGACGAGGAGACCGGACGCCGCCTCGCGGCGATCATCGCCGACACCGCCACGCAGACCGGCTGGTTCGTCTTCGACTCCGGCGACCGGGACCGTCCCCTCAGCTACCTGTACGCGGCCCTGCGCGCGGCGAAAGCCTCGCAGGACGTACGGCTGGGCGCCGGCGCCCTGTCCTACATAGCCATCCACGGCTACTCCACCGGGTCCCCGCACCACGCCGTGGCCGCGGCCCAGCGGGCCCGGGAGAGGGTCAGGCACCTCGGCACACCGGCACTCGAAGCCATGCTCCTGACGCGGCAGGCCCGCGGGCACGCCAAACTCGGCGAACGCCAAGCCGCCCTCACCGCACTCGGACGAGCGGCCGAACTCTGCGCCCAGGGCCGCTCCGAACACGACCCGCACTGGTTGTACTGGGTCAACGAGGGCGAGATCCACGGCCAGACGGGCAGCTGCCACCTCGACCTCGGCGACCCGAGCAGCGCCGCCGCCAGCTTCACCAAGGCACGGCAGGCACTCAACCCGGCGGACCACCGCACCCGGGGCCTGTTCCTCTCGCGTGCCGCCACCGCCCACGTCGAGCAAGGCGACGTAGAAGCCGGGGCCGCCGCGGCGCACGAGGTCCTCGACCTGGCCGCGAAGCTCCGGTCGGCCCGGCTCGACAGCCACGTCGCGGACATGATCCACGGACTCCGTCAGGTCGCCCACAGCCCGTACGCTCAGGACGTACTGGAGCGACACGCCGCCATGCCGGCAACAGGGAGCCGAATTTGACCGCCACACCTCGGATCCTCGTCCTGTGGGACATCGACCGCACCCTGTTGTACGTCGGCGACATCGACAGGCAGGTCTACCGGGAGACCTTCGCCGAGATCGTCGGTCGCCCCGCGGAGCGCCTCCCGGCAAGAGGTACCGGCGTCACCATGCCCCTGGCGATCCGGTCCCTGCTGACGGACAACGGCGTCCCCGAGGCAGAGGTCCCGCACCTGTTGCCGCGCATGGTGGAACTCCTCCCCCAACGCCTCGCCGCACACACGGAAGACCTTCGCCAACAAGGTGTCCTCCTGCCCGGAGCCGTCCCCGCCCTCAAGAACGTGCAGGCCCAACCGGGATACGCACCGACGGTCGTCACGGGAAACCTCAAGCCCAACGCCCTTCTGAAGCTCCAGGCGTTCGGCCTCACAGGCTTCCTGGACACGGAGATCGGGGGGTACTCGTCCGACAACGACCACCGCCCGAGTCTCGTAGCCGTCGCCCAGAAACGTGCTCACGCCAAGTACGGCACACGCTTCTCCCGCTCCAACACGGTCATCATCGGCGACTCCCTCGAAGACGTCCGCACTGGCCTCGAAGGCGGAGCACCCGTGATCGCGGTCGCGTCCGGTAAGACCTCCGCCGTCGATCTGGCGACGGCCGGAGCCGACGTCGTACTCGACAGCCTCGAAGACGTTCCGCGACTTCTGGAAGCGATCACGACACTGACCCGCTCCGGCCTCTGAGCACACCCCGCCGCCCACCAGCTGGGGTATCACCGGCGTGATACCCACCCGCGAGCGCCCGCACGTACGCTGCCGTCCGCAGACGAGGAACGGGGGCGCGATGTCGAGGAAACCTCGCACATGCGCCGGCTGCGGATGCCGGTTGAGCCAGTACAACCTCGACGAACGGTGCGCGGTATGCGCCCGTACCAAGGGGTGGAAACCGCAACCAGTCCGCAGCATCCCGGACGCGGTGTGGACCGACCGCGACATCCAGACCGCCATCGCGGCATGGGACTTCGGCCGTGCAAGTCGACTCATCCGGGAGAGAGCCGGTCTTCGGCAGGAAGACATGGCGTCCATGGCCGGCCTGAGCCAGGGCTTTCTGTCGATGCTCGAAGCCGGTAGCCGCCGTCTCACGAACCTCGACAAGGTCGCACGGTTCCTCGAAGGCATCGGAACGCCGGACGCTCTACTGGCTCCGCCTTTTCGCGACCAAGGTACGTACGAAGTCTCCGTCTCCGCACAGGTCGGATGGGCGCCCGTCGACGTGTCTCCCGCCGTGACCGAGCCCACGGACCTGAACCAGTGGGCGGCCCAGGCTGCCGCGCAGTCCCTGCACTTCGCCGACGACATCACGAAGAGCAACGTCAGTGAAGTGGAACTCGAAGGGATCGAGGCCACCCTCGCCAGGATCGCCGGCGACTACGTCCACACACCGCTGCACCGGATCTTCGCCGACCTCGTGTCGACACGGGATCACCTCTTCGGCCTGCTGAACGGCCGCCAGCCTCTCGGTCAGACCAGAAAACTGCTCCTGCTCGCCGGCACCAGCTCCCTGTTGCTCGCTCACGCGTCGCAGAACCTCGGCGACGAGGACGCCGCCGTCGCGCAGTTACAGACAGCCTGGACACTCGCCGAACAGTCCGATCACAACGACCTGCGAGCCTGGGTGAAGGGCACGGCCGCCCTGATCGCCGAGTGGTCGTCGCGACGGCAGACAGCCCTCGACTACACACGGCAGGCGGCCCTGCTGTCCCCCGGTGGAGAAACCCGTATCCGGATAGCGGCGATCGAAGCGCGCGCGGCGGCTCGCATCGGCGACCGCCGGACTGCCATGGACGCCATCGAGGAACTGAAACGGGCCCGGGACCGGCATGGAGCTCCAGACGCGCTGACCCGGTTCGGAGGCCTCCTCGCGTTCCCCGAAGCGAAGCAGCACTACTACATCGGCGGAACCTTCGCGCTCCTTGGTGAGCATCGACTGGCCGAGCAGCACGCGGCCACGGCCATCGAGCTCTACAAGGCCGGCCCTCCGGAGCAGCGGTCGTACGGTGACGAGGCCTTGGCGCGCCTCGACATCGCGACAGCGCGGATCACCGCAGGTGAGATCGAGGGAGCCGGAGAGCACCTTCGGCCCGTCCTGGATCTCCCGGCGGACCGACGAATCTGGCAACTCGGCGACGCCGTGCAGTCAGTGGCTAGGCTGTTGGAGCAATCGCGGTTCGCCCGGAGCCCCGTCGCGCGTGAACTCGCCGACGCGGCCCGCGGGTACCAGGCGATAGACACCCGAACGAAGGTCCTTGCCCCATGACGACGACGGCCTCTGCCGAGTCCGCCGCCCGCATGGCCTGCCGAGCGTCAGGCCTGGCAGACCAGTCACTGACCCGACTCCACGAGCACGCCACGTCCGTGTTCCTCCTTGCCGACGAAGGCATCGTCGTACGCGTCAGCTCCCTCTCCCAACGGCCACGTCTCGATACAGCGGTGTCGCTGACCCGCTGGCTTGTCACGAACGGCTTCCCGGCGACGGAGCCCGCGGATCTTCCCCAGCCGCTCGTCTACGATCCGCACGCGGTGACGTTCTGGCACCACTACCCGCAGCCGGAAGGCAGCGGGCCACCGGCCGGCTCTCTGGGCGTCCTGCTACGTGAACTCCACTCCTTGCCGGCGCCACCGATCCCGCTTCCCCGGTTTCAGCCCCTCACCTCGTTCAAGAGCTCCGTGGAGTCGAGCTGCTACCTGTCCTCGCCCCAGCGTGAGTGGCTGGCCGCGCGGCGGGAGGACCTTCTGGACAGCTACGGCAAGCTCGACTTTCCTCTGGGCCAGGGTCACATCCACGGCGACGCCTATCCGGGAAACACCCTCTGGGGTGGTGACGGCGTGCGGCTCGGCGACTGGGACGAGGCTGCGTTCGGCCCTCGTGAGATCGACCTGGCCAACACCTTCCAGGGGGTTCGGTTCGGGCGCACTGCCGCGGACCTTGACGAATTCAGCCTTCGGTATGGATACGACATCCGGCGATGGGATGGGCTGCCTGTACTGCGCGCGATGCGAGATCTGCACACACTCGGCGCCTTCATTCGGCGCGCGGATCGAGGGGACAGGGCGGCCGGAGAGCAGCTTTCACACCGGATCGCGACGCTCGTGGACGGGAGTGAAACGGCCTCCTGGAGTACGGCCTGATCCGGGGCTTTTCGGAAGCGGCTGAAGGCGCACGCCCCACACACCCGTTCGTCCTGGCTGAGATCGCGGCCGACGTTCCGGCGAACGGTACGGACGGCCGCTCCAAGCTCGGGAACGCTGGTGTCCCCCATAGAGGTACGGGTCGGTCACTGCCAGTGGAGGCGAGGATGCGGCCGTCGGTGCTGAACAACACGGACCGCACCGGCCCGGTGCGGCCGGTGAGCATGGCACGGACCTGCCCCGTGCCCATGTCCTACAACCGCACTGAGCCCTCGTCACCTCCGGTGGAGTGCGCCTCAAGTCCTCTTCTGGCCCCGGAACGGCTCACTGAGCCCCCTGCCCGTCAGCTGGACCTTGCGGCCTGTGCTCGTTCTGCAGCAAGTAGGCGGTCAAGGTTGTCCCGCGCGCTGTCGAGCGCAGCGAGGATCCGCGTGCGGGTCTGGTCGAAATGGGAGTCGACCTCGACACCGAGGTCATGGCGCAGTGTGACCCTCAACAGGTAGACACCATCAGACAGCGGACCGCTGAACCATTCCTTGGCCCGCTGGTACGCCTCGCCGAGGTCTCGGCTGCCCGGCAGCTGTTTCACAGCTGTGTACCCGACACCGAGCGACCTGTTGAGCGTCGAGGCCACCTCCAGGACACTCTTCCCCAGCGCCATCTGGGCCTGAGAGTACTGGTCGGCCCAGGCCTCCTTGGCCGCGTCGAGAACCGCCGGATCGACACTTTCGCCGCGTCCGGACGCCAGGACGGCGTCCCGGGCGGCGATCCGGTAAGCGCGGGCCGTGGTGTTGAGACGGGCATAGAGATCGCGCTTCGCCTGCAGCGCTCGCTCATCACGCTCCTGCTCCCGCTCACGATCGGCACGCCGGTTCTGCTCCGCTGCTTCGGCCGGCTTGCACGTTGGCTGAGCACCGCCCCGCCCAAGGTCCCGCCCAACGTCCCTCCGACGCTGATGAGCGCGACCGCAAGTGTCGTCACGTCCACAGAAACCCTCTCCCCCCAGAGGCTTCGCATGCTTGTCCATTCGTCTGGGTCGACGTGTCCAGCTCCGCCTTGCGTTTTCTGTCAGCTCAGCTACGGGGCCCTCCGCCAGCGACGCGGACCCGCTGGCGACATCTGGGCGCCGACCACCAGGCACGGGCGCGCCCCTTCTACGCTCCGCCAGCACGGACCGCATATCTCCCGGGTTATATCACCCCCGAAATGTGCTGTCCGCCCAGTGACGCGGAACGCTGCTTCCCGCACACCTCTCGTTGTGCACTGACATCACCGAAACCGACACAAACCGAGCACGGGAAAGGAGAGGGTCATGCCGACTCCCCGACGTACCAAGGGCGATCACCTGATCTACGCCGACGTCGTCGACTCCAAGAGCAAGGCGGGGGTCTGGATGGGCGAACGTGACGCATTCCAGGCCAAGCAGGCCGAGATCCTGGAAGCGTTGAAGGACAACACGGACTGGGTGCCCGTCGAGAACGCCATCATGGTGGTCAGCACCGAGCCCGCCGGCATCACGATCATCGCCGCGAACCCCACCCTTCCGGGCGTGATCGTCCTGGCGGACGGCGGCTCCCCGGAGGCCTCTGCACAGCTGCAGGCCACGGGGGAGGAACTCGTCCGCAAGCTGATGGCCGAGCGCGGCATCTTGGAAGAGGAAGCCGCGTAACACCGGTGGCCTCCTCACAGCTTCTGTGGGGGAAGTACATCCGGTACGACCGGGACGGCGAGGTCGCCCTCCTCGACCCGGTCACGCTGGACAGCGTGTACCTCGACCGCGGGGAGGTCATCGATCTCTCCGCGGTTCCCCCGACCGCGACACACACAGCTCTCGCCGAGCTCGGCTTCTCGCCGGACGGTCCCGACCGCGACCAGCGCGAAGCACTCCGCAGCCGACTTCAGAGACTGGGTCTGGAACCTTTACCCACACGGATCAGCGGTCTCCGGGTCGTCCTCACCGACGCCTGCAACATGAAGTGCAGTTACTGCTTCGTCAAGACGAACACCGGCAAGCCGGACATGACAGAGCAAGAGCTCACCGACGGCCTGACCTACCTCTTCGAGACCAACGCCGGCCGGGACGAGGTGGCCATCCAGTGGTTCGGGGGTGAGCCGACGACTCGGTTCGACCTGATGCAGCGCGGGGACGACCTCGCGGATGCCCTCGCCGAGCAACACGGCGTACGGCGCGTACGGCGCACCGTCGTCACGAACGGCGCCCGGATCACCGACGCCATGATCGATCACTTCTCCCGCTACCGCTTCGGCGTCGGGATATCCGTCGACGGGCCGCCCTCGGTCAACTCCGAGCACCGAAGACTGCTCGGCGGACAGCCGGCCGACGACCGCATCCAGCGCAACGTCGGCCGACTCCTCGGTGCGGACGGCATCCACGTGGGCTGCAACCTCACCCCCACGCCCGCGAACATCGGGCGCCTGGCCGAGACCGTCAAATGGATCATCGACGAACTCGGTCTGAAGTTCATCTACGCCAACACGCCCATCCCGGCTGGCGGGCGCTGGACTGTCGACGGCGGAGAACTCGCTGAGGAGTTGTACCAGGCGCGCCTGGTGGCCCTCGGCCGAGGCGGGATGATGTTCTCCGTCCTCGACCGGGCGTTCCAGGCTCTCGACCGGCGCCGCCCCATGCTCTTCGACCACATGCAGAGCGACCGGACGCTCAACGCCGCCCTGCTGCCCGGCAGCCGCGTCAGCCTGTGCGACATCAACTTCACCGAGCCGACCTTCCTGCACACTCTTGAGGAGTTACGTGCCGACCCGGCGCTGTTGGGCGGCATCGCCAAGGAGATCGCCCCGGTCCCCGACTGTGGCGAGTGCCCGGCTCTCGCGATCTGCGGCGGGCCCTCGCGCAACGAACAGCTTCTGATCGCAGGGGACCGGCCGGATCCGCAGATGTGCGCGTTCTACCAGAGCACGGTGGAGATCGCCGTATGGGACAGTACGGGGCTGCAATGAGCACCGTTGCCGCCCACCCCGCGACGTGGGTCACGCCACCTCGGAAGCGGTATCGAACCGCACTGGTCAGCACCGCGGGCCACTGCAGGATCGCCTGCGGGTTCTGCTTCCGCGCCGACCGCTCCCATGGGTTCCTGAACCTCGCCACCTACACCCGGACCCTGTCCCGGTTGAGGGAGATCGGCGTCGAGGGAATCTGCCTCACCGGAGGCGAACCCGCACACCACCCCGAGCTACGCCCACTTGTGCGCCTCGCCCACCAGTTCGGACTGCCAGTGTCCGTGGTCACTTCCGCTCGCGACACCGAGGACGTGGGCCGTCTGGCCGGCCTGGCCCACCTGCTCACGAACGTGACCGTCTCAGCCGACTCTGCCGGCGCCATGGAACTCGGCCTCACAACCCGGTCCGTGGCCTCAGCTATCACGACCCTGAGGCATGTCCCCGCGCAACGGCAGGTCCTCCACCTGACGTACTGGAAGCTCAGCGACCAGGAGTGTCAGGCCATCTCCCAACTCACCGTCGCAGCAGGGGTCGAGATCCAGCTCAGCCCCGTCGCCCTCGATGACGCCGGTCGGCGGCGCGCCGGTCACACCCTCCACAGCTACCTCGACCAACAGAAAGCCGACTCCGACCGCCTCGGCCGCTACTTCCACCTCACGCCACGGTTCCTGGAATACGTGACGGCGCTTCGGGCCATGCATCTCCGTCCCCAGGACCGCCCCCTTTGTTCGTCCGCCTCCCTGTACGTGTCCGCGGGCGGCGACATCCGCCGCTGCCCGTACGGCGGTACAGGAGTGAACGTCCAGGCGCCCCGGGCGGAGATCGCCCAGTTCCTCGATGCCGATCCACAGGATCGGATCACGCCCGAGTGCGCGGCCGTCTGCCGTGCCGACGAGACTTGGTGAGAGGCCCATGACGACGCTCGTCACCACAGCCGAGGAGTTCACCGAGCGGTGGCGGATTCCCCCGAACCTCCGCGTCGGCGGGGATCTGACCGACGCCGGCTACGCCTTCCCTCCCGCACGTGACGTCCTCGACGTCATCCGGAGGGACGAAGAGGTACGGTTCACGGTCCTCGGCGACGAGGACTGGTCGGTGCGCATGGACCGTACGGCGGCCTTCCGCACCGCCCCGATCGACGAAGTGGTCACCTGGAGCTTCCGCCTCGTCCACTTCAACCTCGTCCGCTTCTACGACGGACTCCTGAGCGGCTTCCAGCAGCACGTCATGATCCCGTGGCGGACCCAGATGTCCAGTTGGGGATTCACTTGGCAGCGGTGCGCGCCCATCCTCTTCATCTCCACGGCCGGCGTGTCCTCGACCTACCACAACGACAACTCGCACGGACTCGTGTGGCAGATCGAGGGCACGAAGACCTTCCACAGCTACAACGACCCCGACGAGCACCTCAGCGCCGAAGCCGCCGTGCAGAGTCAGACGACCGGAGAGGAGCCTCCGGAACACGACCCGGCTGAACGCCAGTCCGTGCGGATGGACCCAGGCGACCGGCTGTGGAGCCACGCGCTCACCCCGCACTGGGTCACCACCGAATCCCCGATGGCCATGAGCGTCACTCTGGCCCACGGAGGCCTGTGCCATCAGGGCCGCTTCTCTGACCGGGAGCTGGCGCTCCGCGCCTACTGGGACCGACGCCCCGAAGACGCCTGGAAGCTGGACCTGCGCAACGTCCGCTACTGACAGCAGAGCTGGCCCCGTGCCTCGGAGGCGCGGGGTCAGCTCCCTGTCTCTACGGAGTCAGCCGGTTCGGCCCCCGGAACAGGAACGTGGCTTCCCGCAGCGAGTCGAGTCCGAGCAGCACCATCAGCACGCGGCCGAGCCCCATCCCCAGACCGCCGTGGGGCGGGCACCCGTAGCGGAAGCAGTTGAGGTAGTCCTGCATGGGCTCGGGACTCATGCCCTTCTCCGCGGCCTGCTTGAGCAGTACGTCGTAGCGGTGCTCTCGCTGGGCGCCGGTCGTGACCTCCAGCCCCTTCCACAGCAGGTCGAAGCTGAGTGTCAGGCCGGGGTTGTCCGCCGGACGCATGTGGTAGAAGGGCCGGATACTCGTCGGATAGTGGGTGATGAACACCCACTCGTGCCCGGTCTCCTCCTTCACGTAGGAGGCAATGCCACGCTCACCCTCCGGGTCCAGGTCCTCCTTGATCCCTTCAGGGTCCCAGCCCTTCGCCCGCAGGACCTTCTGAGCCTCGGCCATCGTGATGCGCGGGAACGGCGTCGTCGGAACCACGACCTCAACGCCGAAGGTTTCCCTGATCGCGTCTCCGTGCACTTCGGCGACCTTGGTGATGGCGTGCGTGAGCATCCGCTCCTCGAACGCCATCACGTCCTCGACACCGTTGATCCAGGCGAGCTCGACGTCCACTCCCGTGAACTCGGTCGCGTGCCGGGACGTGAACGACGGCTCGGCCCGGAAGACGGGTCCGATCTCGAAGACCCTGTCGATGCCGGCCGCGATGGCCATCTGTTTGAAGAACTGTGGCGACTGCGCCAGATACGCGGAACGGTCGAAGTAGCCGAGCTCGAACACCTCGGCTCCGGACTCCGACGCCGTACCCATCAGCTTCGGCGTGTGCATCTCGGTGCACCCCTGCGCGTAGGCGTACTCGCGCATCCCCTGCTCCAGCGTGGTCTGCACGGCGAACAGCAGCCGCGCCTGAGGCCGGCGCCGTACGTCCAGGAACCGCCAGTCGAGGCGATGCTCCAGGCCTGTGTGCTCGTCGATGGGCAGGGGCGTCTCAGCTCGGTTCAGGATCTCGACCGACTCGGGAACGACTTCCAGGCCGCCGAGCTTCACGATCGGGTTCTCGACCACGCGGCCGGTGATCCGTACCGCGGACTCCGAGGTCAGTTGCTCCAGGGCGGCCTCGACCTCGTCGCCTTCACCCGAGCGTTTGTGAGTGACCTGCACCATCCCGGTGTGGTCACGGACGACAACGAACTGCATCTTGCTCTGCAGGCGGAGCGTGTTCACCCAGCCCGACACGGATACGGTCTGCCCGATGTGTTCTCGCAGGTCAGACACCAGCACGCGGCTAGTCGTGTGGATCATCGCAGCCCTCCAGGGGCGTCGTCATGATCCCTTGGGGGCGCGGACGAGAAGGGTACTCGCGGTGCCACCGCGCCTTTACCGCCGCTCAGGGAGAGCGGCGGCCTCATTCATGCCCGATGACGGGGGCCGGCCGACGGGGCATTGGACCGTAAGGCCGTTCCTCCCCGCACTCAGGAGTGTCTTCACATCGGGGCGTGAGATCGCCTTCCCAGCTGCCGGCAATTCTCTCGGCTCACGTGATCCCGAAGCTACTCGTCTCCATCAACGCGTTGCCAACGAGCATAGCGGGAACTCGATGGATACGACGGCAAGATCACGCCAGAGTGGGTACGTCGGCCCCTGAGCCATCTCCCGGTGCTCCCTCACTCCCGGCACCCAGGTGCAGGCACTGGCGCGTGCACCATCGCGATGGCAACTGCTGGTCCCGACCTGGTTGCGGTCCGGCCAGCCGCCTTCTTACCTCCTGGGGACGGACATCCATCACGTCATCCCAGGACCGAAGCCCACCGAGACGAGATAGATATATCACCGGTGTGATTTGAGTCCGACATCGATCACATTCTACACTCCGAATCAATTTAAACAGAAACACTCATTCGTTTAGCCGCTCCACGCAACCAAGCGGTACAGACAAAGGAAATCTCGCGGCCTTATCACGAACTCGGCCGGGCCCCTCACGGAAGGGCATGACAATGGATGAAACGTCACGCGTCGAAGTCCCGGTTGAGATCCTGTCGACCCTCAACGTGCCGCCAGGCAGGAGCACGAAGTACGTCTTCGGAACACCCGACAGGTCCACCTTCGAGGCCGTACGGCTCTGGGAAGGCGACCGCGGAGGCTACTCGGTGTGCATGTCCGCCCAGGCAGGATGCAGGTACGGCTGTACGCATTGCGCCACCACTTTCGCGCGTACGCCGTTCGTCCGGAATCTGCGCCCAGAGGAGATCACGGCTGCGGTTCAAGCGGTGACGGAACCGGTCCGAACACACCAAGGGCCCCTCGTCTGGGTCGACTTCGCCGGAGTCGGCGATGCCGCGGCGAACTGGACCCACGTCGCTACAGCCGCGAGAGCCATTACGGACCGCGACCTGGCGAAGCAGGTGAAGGTGACCAGCATTGCCCCACAGGGGTGGGTTCGAAGACTCCTACGGGTCAACGCCTGGTTACCGGACCGCTTCATGTTCTCCCTGCACGGCGCCACCGCTACCCAGCGCCAGGTGATCATCCCTCACGCGGACGATCCCTCAGCCGTCCTGCCGCTGTGGGCCGCTGTGGCCGAGCAACGCCCGGTGGTACTGAACTACGTCCTGTGCGAGCACAACACCCGGCCGGCGGACGAGGCCGCGCTCATACAGCTGCTCGCCCCGTACGCGGGCCGCTTCGTCCTGCTGCGGCTCTCCAGCATCAACCCCGTGCACGGCAGTCCCCTACGCCCGAGCACCAGGGAAGCAGACTTCATCGCCGCGCTGTCCCACGGTCTGGAGGGCTGGGTCGTCTCCCATCACCTCTCCGCCGGACGCGAGGCGGCCGCCGCCTGCGGGCAGCTGCGTTCGGAGATCCTGGACCTCACTCCGCCGACCAGCCGTTCGAGGCAAGCCGACACCACGGACTGAGCCGAGGTCCGGCGCTGGACGGGCCCCAGCTACGGCTGAGGCCGCACCCCGTGTTTGAGCTACACGGGCCTGCCGCGGCCCACGGATATGACCCCTCCGTCGGGACGAGGTGGAATGTGCGCCTGCGCCGCATGAACCGCGCGAGCCGACACGACGGCCCACTCCGAGGCCGTAACCCCACCGGGCCAAGGCTGCCCCAAGGCTCTGCCACCCCAGGGTGCTGCTCCAGTGGGTGACGCGAATGCCCAGGCCAGGAGCCTCGCTTGCCGCTCCGCTCCAGGGACTTTTCAGGGACTTTCAGCGCTGTCCGAGGGATTTCCGAGGGACTCTTTGCGCCGCGTAACGCGGCAAGCCCTTGAAAGATCGGAAAGGGCCTCCGACGCAGATCAGAGGCCCTTTCCCAGGCAAAGCCGCAGGTGGCGGCAGACGAGTCGGGCTGTACGCCGGGTTCTGTTCAGCATGCGACACGGACGCCAGAACATCTGATGAGCTCAACGGCGGGCAGGTGCACCATCCGGACGGACAAGTTCCACCGGCTGCCATTACGGCAAAACCCTGCTACCTCACTCCTCTCTCCATCAGGCAGCCAGATGCAGACCAGCTTGGGTCACCGGAAGACGTCGCACGGAGTGCACCTCCGGATACGTAAACGAGACATCGAGCCCCGACCTGGTCGCCAAGCGCTGCTCTCGAAGGACCAACTCCATCTGCACCGGCCCGCCAGTTCGCTCCACCTTGTGAGACACCGACTCCAATGATTCGTAGAACTGCCATGCCGACGACTGAAACGAGAGCTCACCCAGCCCCGGAGCTGCCGCTAGGCAGAAGACCACACGGGCATCAGGCCTTGGCCCCGCCCCAGCCCGCGCAGCCGCCTTGCGTTCAAAGGGGCCATCGGGGCACCCGCAAGGCTTCCCCTCGTCCGGCATCGGGGGAAAGGACTTCGAACCGTCGCAGGCGTGGACGAGGCCCCGTTCGTTCTCCAGAGCCAGCCGGTGCCTCACATTGGCCACACTGGCGACAATCACCGCGATTCCTTCTGCGTAGAGCTTCCGGACATGAAGGTCACCACCGGAAGCTGCACACGCCGCCTCTCCCTGATACAGCTCGGAAGCGCGCTCCGCGACTTCCCTGCTCTTGGTGGTCAAAAGCCAGGAGCGAAGCCCTGCCCGTCGCCCGGTCCTCCACTCTTCCGCCGTGATCTGGCCGACGAGTTTTTCACGTCGGTGCATCTGGGCCATGCCAGCACTCCTGCCCTTGGGATTCCGAGGATCCAAGGATGCACGGGTTCTGGAGCTTGGCTGAGCCGGTGTTCTCGTGTAGGGACGAGGCCCCACACAGCCGTCGAATCAGATGCGATGAAGCGGCCCACCGGACTTCATGCGATGCCCGCTGGATCACGTTCAGGTCCGTGCATTACGCCTGCCGCCCAACGCACTGGTGCTGTATTCGGGTAGAGAATGACCCGCACACCGAAGTCCATGAGGATTTCCTTACGGGCCTGGACATCCAACGCTTTGTCCCAGCGATCCTGCACAGTCTCTCCCGTCGGTCGCCGGACCATACCCGGCGGGCGTTCCGGCTCCAATTCGAGTTCCGCCAGCTGTTGCCCCATCGCCGCGTACTTCTCCCGGAACCACGCGGCGTCATCTGGCGCGTCATAGAGTCCGGCCTCGCGGTCAGCGCGCAGGCGCTCGCGATTGGCGCGGAGTTCGGCCATGCGTTCCGCCACGCCGTTACCCTCGTCGTAGACCGTCTCGAAGATCATTCCGTCGCCGAACCTCTGCAGGAACCACTCCTCAACGTAGGCATCCAGTAGCTGTGCCCGTATCAGCGGCGCAGGCCGACAGTCCTTCGCGCTCAGCCATCCCTTGTTCCGGGCAGTGCACACGTATCGAGGCGGCTGGTCGTGGGAGGTCTGCGTGTACAGCCGGTTGTGGCACTGCCCACAAAGCGCCAACTCCGTGAGCATGTAAGGCCGGTTTGCACGGCGGCCGATCCAGGGTGTTCGCCGGGGAACCAGGGCCTTCTTCAGGGCCTCGTGCGTGGGACGGTCCCACAAGCCCTCGCAGAGCCGCATGGGGTTTCCATCTCGGTCGATCACCGGCTTGTTCTGGTGCATCAAGTAGCCCAAGGCCGCCTCGGACAGAAGTATGTTCTTCAGGCTTGTCGGCTGCCAGGGGCGGCCTCCTGCCGGCTTGCCGTACATGACAGCCAAGTGGTCAGCGGGTGAGAGCTCTCCGGCTCGGCTCAGGCGGGCCGCCTCGCTGCTGGGGGTGACGATTTCGGGATCGGCCAGGATGCGACGGGCGACCGTACGGATGACAGTCGAGGCGTGTGGATGCAGGACGACGTGATCGATCTTGCCGCCCATCACGGTCCGCACGTACTGAAATCCGTAGGAGGGCTTCCCCTTCGGGCGTCCCGCTGCCCGCGTCTTCTCCGTAGCGTTGCGGTTTCGGCGCTGGATGGCCCGCAGTTCCATCTGGGCGCCCCAGGCCTCCATGGTGAAGCGGTTCTCGTCCGCCTGGTCATCCAGATCCCATGGACCGTCGTGGCCGTAGGTGACGAGCAGCTTTCCTTCGTCGCGCATCTTGTAGCCGGTGTTCAGGCAGTCCACGACGTTGCGGCCGAGCCGGTCCACGGCTGCGGCCACCAACCCGGAGTACGGACCCTTCTCATCACGGAGCCAAGGGCCCAGTTTTGGCCGAGTCATCGGGTCGGTGGCGCCCGACACCTCCCAGTCGTCGGCCCAGCCGATGATGTGGCCTCCGACAGACGCGGCGACGGTCAGCACGTCCTCGCGTTGCCGCTCCGGAGAGGACGTGGCGAGCTTCATCCGCGACAGGCGCCGCACCCCGAGCAGGCACTTACCGCATCCGTCGTAGGGGCGTTCGATCATGTTCAGGTCCGTACCGCGCAAGGCTTCTCCGTTTCGAGCACGCAAGGTACGGAGATTTGGCGGCCACACCCAGGATGATCTTGCTCAGCCCAGGAAGCTCAGTCGAACCTTACGGTTGACATTGGAGATGTTGGTGTCGACCAGGCACACCGACTGCCAGGTGCCCAGTGCCAGGCGGCCGTTGATCACCGGGAGGGTGGCGTGCGGGGGAACGAGCGCCGGGAGGACGTGGTCGCGGCCGTGGCCGGGGCTGCCGTGCCGGTGCTGCCAGCGGTCGTCGGCGGGAAGCAGGGTGTGCAGGGCGGCCAGCAGGTCGTCGTCGCTGCCGGCACCGGTCTCGATGACCGCGATACCGGCCGTCGCGTGCGGCGTGAAGATGTTGAGCAGGCCGTCACGGCCGGCCGCCGCCTCGCGGAGGAAGGCCTCGCAGTCGCCGGTCAGGTCGACGACCCGTTCCCGGCTCCCGGTGGTGACATCGAGCTCTCGTGTGGTGAAGGCATCCGACATGCCTCCATCCTGGCCCATGCGCCGGTTCGGCGTGCGAGTGGCCGTGCCGGGAAGATCCGCGGCCGTCCCCACTGTTGGTAGAAGCGTGAACAATGCGCGTGAGGTCGATGTGGTCGTCATCGGCGCTGGTCAGGCCGGTCTGTCCAGCGCCTATCACCTGCGGCGTACCGGCTTCGAGCCGGAGCGTGACTTCGTGGTGATCGACCACTCCCCCGCGCCCGGCGGCGCCTGGCAGTTCCGGTGGCCGTCCCTGACGTACGGCAAGGTCCACGGGATGCACGCGCTCCCGGGCATGGAGCTGACGGGCGCCGACCCGGCGCGGCCGTCCGCCGAGGTCATCGGCGAGTACTTCGCGGACTACGAGCGCACCTTCGGCCTGCGGGTGCACCGGCCCGTCGACGTCCGCGCGGTGCGCGAGGGCGAGGGCGGCCGGCTGCTGGTGGCGACCGATCACGGCGACTGGTCGACGCGGGCGCTGATCAACGCAACCGGCACCTGGGACCGGCCGTTCTGGCCGCGCTACCCGGGCCAGGAGACCTTCCGCGGACGGCAGTTGCACACCGCGCAGTACGCCGGTCCCGAGGAGTTCGCCGGCCAGCGGGTGGTGGTGGTCGGCGGCGGCGCCTCCGGCACCCAGCATCTGCTGGAACTCGCCCCCTACGCGGCCGCCACCACCTGGGTCACCCGGCGTCCGCCGGTCTTCCGTGAGGGGCCCTTCGACGAGGGCGCGGGCCGGGCCGCGGTGGCGCTGGTGGAGGAGCGGGTACGCCAGGGGCTGCCGCCGCGGAGTGTGGTCTCGGTCACCGGGCTGCCTCTGAACGACGCGATCCGGCAGGGCCTCGAGGACGGCGTCCTGGACCGGCAGCCGATGTTCGACCGGATCACCCCCGACGGCGTGGAGTGGAGCGACGGGCGGCGCGTCGAAGCCGACGTCATCCTCTGGGCCACCGGTTTCCGCGCGGCCCTGGAGCATCTGGCGCCGCTGCGGCTGCGCGAGCCGGGCGGCGGGATCAAGGTCGAGGGGACCCGGGCGGTCGCCGATCCGCGCGTCCACCTGGTCGGCTACGGCCCGTCCGCCAGCACCGTCGGCGCCAACCGCGCGGGGCGCGACGCCGTACGGGACATCAGGCGGCTGCTGGCCGGGAAGCCGGTCGCCGCGTGATGTGCCGACGGCTCAGCGCGGCGACGGCGAGACCTGCGGCGGCCGGTGGGTCTTGGTGTTCTGTACGGCGTTGAAGTCCGCCACGTTGCGCTGGTGTTCGGCGTAGTCGGCGGTGAAGCGCGTGTCTCCCGGCTTGACCGTGACGAAGTACAGCCAGTTGCCCGGCGGCGGGTTGAGCGCGGCACGCATCGCGTCCTCGCCCGGGTTGTCGATGGGCGTGGGCGGCAGTCCCATGCGCCGGTAGGAGTTGTACGGGTTCTCGATGCGGGTGTCCTTCACCGTGGTGTTGAGAGTACTGCGGTTGAGGGCGTAGTTGAGGGTGGAGTCCATCTGGAGCGGCATGCCGTGCTGCAGCCGGTTCAGGACGACCCGCGCCACCTTCCCCATGTCGGTCTTGCCGACGGCCTCGGCCTGGACGATGCTGGCGATGGTCACCGCCTGGTAGACGTTCATCGCGTCGCGCTGCGCGCCGGCCGCGACGGGTGCGGCGCCGAATTTCTGGTTGGCCGTGTCGACCATGGCCCGCAGCACCGACTGCGGGGTCGCCCCCTTCTTGAGGGGATAGGTGGCCGGGAAGAGATACCCCTCCGGGTTGCCCCCGGCCTCGCCGGGGAGTTTCAGGCCCGCGGTGCCGACGGAACTCCTGGTGCTGCCGGCCGGGAGGGACAGGGCCTTGTCGACGGCCTCGTAGACCTGGGACGCGCGCCAGCCCTCCGGGATGACCAGACTGGCGGACCTGGTCGTGCCGCCCGCCAGGAACACCAGGGGCACCGCCACCGCGGCGCCGGCCACGACGACGCCGGTCACGCCGAGGACGAGCCTGCCCCGGCGGGTCAGCCGGATCGTCTTTCCGCGGCGGGAGAAACCTCGGCTCGCGGCCGTCCGTCGACTCGGGTCCCGTGGCGGAGTGTTCATCTGCATGCGGGCACGTTAGCCCGCATATCGCCATAAACCCGGCATATCTTCAGCTTGTCGACTTCAATTCGCCACCTTTCGACGGGACGACCGAGACGGACGGACCGGGCGGGGGCCGGGCAACGGGGGTGAGCGGTCCCGGCCGACGGCCGAGGTGAACCGGCCGCGACGGCCGCCCCGGAGCGAGTCGGATTCGGTGGAGCGACCCTGACGGAGCGGTTCCGGTCGAGGTCCCGTACCCCTCCCCCTGCCACCAGGCCACACCCCCCAGCCCCCGTCCGTCGGCCCCCGTCCGTCGGCTTCAGCCCGTCGGAGGGGTCGCGTGGGTGCGGCTGCGGTCGCCTCGCCTTCGCAGGGGGCGCGGGGCCGTCTCCCACTGGGGCGCCTCGCCGGTTGCGGCCGGCTCCGTCGTCGCCTCCAGCCGGGCGTCCCGGCGCACCAGGGCCGCGTACCGGCCGTCGAGTTCCAGGAGTTCCTCGTGCGTGCCGCGTTCGGCCACCCGCCCGGAGTCGAGGACGACGATCTGGTCGGCGCCCTGGATCGTGGACAGCCGGTGGGCGATGGTGATGGTCGTCCGGTCGGCCGACAGGGCGTCGATGGCGTCCTGCACCGCGTGCTCGGTGCGGGTGTCCAGGGCGCTGGTGGCCTCGTCGAGGATGAGCACCGGCGGGTCGCGCAGAATGGTGCGCGCGATGGCCAGCCGCTGCTTCTCGCCGCCGGAGAAGCGGTGTCCGCGTTCGCCGACGACGGTGTCGTAGCCGTCGGGCAGCGAGGCGATGTGGTCGTGTATCTGGGCCGCGCGGGCGGCCGCGTGCAGTTCCTCGTCGGTGGCGTCCGGCTTGGCGAACCGCAGGTTGTCGGCGATCGAGGCGTGGAAGAGGTACGTCTCCTGGGAGACGACGCCGACCGCGCGGGCGAGGGTGTCGAAGTCGAGGTCGCGGACGTCGACGCCGTCCAGGGTGACCCGGCCGCCGGTGACGTCGTAGAGCCGGGGAACCAGGTAGCCCAGCGTGGACTTGCCCGCGCCGGTGGGGCCGACGACGGCCAGGCTGTTGCCGGCCGGGACGGTGATGTCGATGCCGTCGAGGACCGGGCCCACCTTGTCGTCGTGCCTGTCGTACCGGAACTCGACCCCCTCGAAGCGGACCTCGCCCTTCACCTGGTCCAGGTGGACCGGCTCGTCCCGCTCGGTGATGTCGATGGGCAGGTCGAGGTACTCGAAGATGCGCTGGAACAGCGCGAGGGAGGTCTGGATCTGGACGCCGGTCGCCAGCAGGCTCACGGCGGGGCGGAACAGGCCCTGCTGGAGGGAGACGAAGGCGACGATGGTGCCGAGCGAGATCTGCGGGCCGCCCGTCTGCAGGGCCATGCCCGCGGTCCAGTAGATGACGGCGGGCATCGCGGCCATCACGATCGTGATCACGGCCATGCGCCAGCGGCCGGCCATGTTCGACCGCACTTCCAGATCGACGAGTTGCTCGGACTCCTCGGCGAAGGAGGCGGTGAGCGAGTCGGCGCGGCCCATGGTGCGGCCGAGCAGGATGCCGCTGACGGAGAGCGACTCGGTGACCGTGGCGGCCATCGCGGCCATCTGCTTCTGGCGCTGGGTGGTTATCTTCTTGCGCTCGTTGCCCACCCGCCGGCTGATCCAGACGAAGACCGGGAGCAGGACCATCGAGACGACGGTGAGCCGCCAGTCGAGGGCGAGCATCGCGACGATGGTGGCGACGACGCCGGTCAGGTTGGAGACCAGGGAGGTGGCCGTCGAGGTGACGGTGGCCTGCATGCCACCGATGTCGTTGGCGATGCGGGACTGCACCTCGCCGGTGCGGGTGCGGGTGAAGAAGGCCAGCGACATGCGCTGCAGCCGGCCGTAGACGGCGGTGCGCAGGTCGTGCATGACGCGTTGGCCGACGGTGGTGGATATCAGCGTCTGCAGGACGCCGAAGACGCTGGTGAGGACGGCGCTGAGGATCATGCCCAGCGCGAGCAGGCTGAGCAGTCCGGTGCGGCCCTGCGGGATCGCGGTGTCGAGGGTCGCCTTGAGAAGGAACGGGGTGGCGACCGAGACCAGCGAGGCGGCGCCGACCAGCAGGCCGACGATCGCGAGCCGGCCGCGGTAGGGGCGGAAGAGCTTGAGGATGCGGCGCACCTGGCGGGGCTGTCCGGCCGAAGTGCCCTCAGGGGTCCAGTTGATCTCGTCTCGGGGCATGGCTCCTACGGATGGGTGTGGTGTCTACGGACTCACGGAGCATAGCTCACTGTTACCTATACTCACAATGAACATAGTCCTGATATTGTTCCCGTATGAGCACCCCCGACTCCGACGGCCCGCTCGCCGAGCAGCTGCTGCGCCTCACGCGCCGGGTGTGGCGCATCCAGAAGCGCCACCTCGAGGCACACGATCTGGGCGTCACCCCCGCCCAGTCCCGGCTGCTGCGCACCCTCGCGCACTACGACACGCCCCCGCGCATGACCGATCTCGCCGAGCGGCTGGAGGTGGTGCCGCGCGCGGTGACGACGCTGGTCGACGGCTTGGAGGCGAGCGGCAAGGTGTGCCGGGTGCCGGACCCGACGAACCGCCGGGTGACCCGGATCGAGATCACGGACGAGGGGCGCGAGACCCTCCGTGAGCTGCGGGCGGCGCGCAGGTCCGCCGCCGAGGAGATCCTGGCTCCGCTCTCGGCGGAGCAGCGCGAGATGCTGGCCGGGCTGCTGGATACGCTGGTCGACGGGCCGGTGGCGGCCAAGCACTGCTGAGACATGGCGAAGCGGCTCCCGCCACCCCTCCGCCCGGCCACCCCGCCACCCCGCCGTGCCGCCGTGCCGCCGTCCCGCCGTCCGGAGAGTGAACCGCTTCCCGTCCCGCCGCCCGGCGTCCGCTTCCGCCCGTTCCGCGTCCGGCGCGCCCTCCCAACGGGAGACGGCGAAGACGGCGACGCAGTGGCCTGGCGGCGCACGGCGCACAACTCGGTTTCAGCGGCCGCCGCTCAGCAGCCGCGGCGGTCCTCCGTGAGCACCCCCTGTTCGGTGGCCAGCGTGCGGTCGTAGCAGCCGTCCGGGCCGTACAGCCGGTAGCGCTCGCTCGACGTGCCGACCGCGTGCCGCTGATCGCGCGGCACGTTCAGGGTGTACGTCGCGTCGCCGCGGTAGGTGTCGTCGAGCCGTGACCAGCCGCCTCCGGACCGCTTGATCACCGCCCGGTCGCCGAGGGCAAGTCGGGTGCGCAGCCGGTCGTCGGCGCCGATGGTGGTGGCGCCGTTCATGGTGTATGTGCGGTGGGTTCGGGTCGTCCGGGGTGTGGCGCCCGCCCTGACCGTCACGCTCTGGTCGTCCGTCCAGGTGGCGTCGAGCGCGTCCGTCGTCTCGCCGTCGTTCCAGCGGTGCGCCGAGGTGTTGGCCAGGGTGCGGCTGACGGTGGTGGTCACCCGGCCGTGCGAGGTGTCGACGTATCCGGAGACGGTGAGCCGGTGCCCGGCGTCGGTGTCGACCCGGTACTCCCCCGGACCCGGGCTGTACACGGAGGAGTTGACCGGTTCGGAGGCCTTGGTCTCGGTGAGCCCGCCGGTGACGTGGGCCCGGTGCGCGTCCTGCCAGACCAGCACGTTCACGGGTGCGCTCCAGCCGGCCTGGCCCTCGGGCACGCCGGGGACGGAGACCTCGACCTGGTGCGGGCGGCCGTCGTCGAGGAGTCCGGCGAACGGCGTCAGGTCGTATTCGATCGGCTTGACGTCGAAGGCGCGCGGGCCCGGGATCACGTACCAGAGGAACGGGTCGGACCAGCCCCCGGTCCACACGTTCGGGAACGGCGCGGCGATTCCGGCCAGTTGGCCGTCGACCTTGATCTGCACCTCCCGGTACGGCCCCTTGTCCGCCTTGCAGGAGTACGGGGCGGGGTCGGCCACCGTCAGGTACCAGAACTCCTCGCAGCCGCCGCCCGATCCGGTGGCGTACACCTCGGCGACGACGCGTTCGCTGTTGCGCGGGGCGGTGAGGGTGGTACCGCCGGCCAGGGTGAGCACCCGGTCGGGTACGGAGGCCTCGGGGCGCCCCGGGTAGAAGGTGAGCGTGGCCTTGACGTCGATGACGCCGGTGTAGGTGTCGTCGACAACGTTGCCGATGAGCATCTCGACGTCCTGCGCGCTGCGGAAGGTGTCGCTGTAGCGGGTGACGTCCTTCTCCACGTGCCACTCGATGCCGTCCGGCGAGGGCTCGGGGGTGGAGGTGCGCAGGACCTCGACACCGCCGACGTGCAGATAGCCCAGCCGGTCGTACTGACGGCCCTTCACCTTGCCGTCCAGCCGCAGCACGACCTTGCTCCAGCGGCCGCCGCAGCCCCGCGGGGGCGTGTACGTTCCCCGGTACGGCGTGAAGTCGCGGAACTGGGCTTCGGCCAGGGTGACTTGGCAGGACCTGGCGCCCTTGGGCACGGACACCGGCGGGGCCGCGGTCACCGGGTCGTGCCAGTCGGTGCCGAACTCGGCCGGGACGTCGGCGGCACGGGCGGCGGGGGCACCCGTACCGAGGAGCGCGCTCGCCAGGAGGGCGACTCCCGTGAGCATGGACATGGCAATCCGTCTTCTCATGGCCGGTGTTCTACGGGGAGTTGGCCCTCCGCCGCAATGACCGGACCGGTCGACGGCCGGCCCGTCGGCCACCCGGCCCGACCGGTCGACGCGGCTCACGGGCCGGCGTCCACCGCAGGGGCATGGCCCCCGTAGGAACATATGATGCTATAAGCGACTTCACCTGCCACAGTGCTGCCATGGAGATCATGACCGCTCGCGCACTGCGCGCCGCCCTCGCGCTCGCGGGAGCCGTCGCACTCACCGGCACCGGCTGTTTCGCCGGCGTCCCTTACCGGGGCCACGGCTCCGCCGCCCCCGGCGCCTCGGCGGCCCCGCCCGGCCCCGCCCCGTCCCCCGGCGCACCCGGCATCGGCGACCCGCTCATGCCGCTGGACGGCAACGGCGGCTACACCGTCCGCCGTTACACGCTCGACCTCGACTGGCGGGCCCCCGAGACCCCCTTCCCCGCCGCTACCACCATCAGCGCCGTCGCCACCCAGGCCCTGTCCCGTTTCGACCTGGACTTCGCCGGCAACGCGCTGCACCGGGTCACCGTCGACGGCGCGCCGGCCGCCACCGTGCGCGACGGCGACGAACTCGTCGTCACGCCCGCCCGACCGATTCCGCGCGGCACCGCGTTCACCGTCCGCGTCGCCTACACCGCCGACCCCACCCAGCGACGACGGCGAAGCGACGCGATCCGGGAGTACGGCTGGGTGCCCACCCCCGACGGCACACTGGTCTGCGCTCAGCCCGACGGCGCGAAAATGATCTTCCCGGTGAACGACCACCCCAGCCTGCGCGCCCCCGTCACCTTCCGCATCACCACCCCGCCGGGCCTTCGCGCGGTGGCCAACGGCCGGCTCGTCGATCGCGTCCCGCGGCCCGGCGGCCGGGTCCGCTGGACGTACGACTCCGAGGAGCCCATCGCGGCGCAGCTGGTCCAGATGGCGATCGGGAAGTTCGCGTTCGTCGACAGCGAGGGGCCGCGCGGCCTGCCGGTGCGTGACGTCGTTCCCGACGGCCTGGTCACCGACACCGAGGCCGGCCGCTCACTCACCCCGCAGCACCTGGCCTGGCTGGAACAGCGCCTCGGGCCGTATCCGTTCCGCCGCTACGGCGTACTCGTCGGCGACACCGACCTGCCGGTGGCGCTGGAGACGCAGTCGCTGTCCGTCGTACCGAAGGACGACCTGCTGGGTGACCGGGTCGACGCCGAACGCAACCTGGTCCACGAGCTGACCCACCATTGGACGGGTGACAGCGTCGCCATCAGACGCTGGTCCGACCTGTGGCTGAGCGAGGGTCACGCCCGTTTCTACGAACGGCTGTACTCCGCGGAGCACGGCGGCGTGAGCATGGAGGACGCCATGCGGGCGGCGTACGAGCAGCACGACCAGTGGCGCCACGACGACGGGGCCCCGGCCGAGCCCACGGAGCCCACGCTGTTCAAGGTGATGCGCTACGACGGCTCGGCGCTGGTGCTGTACGCCCTCCGGGAGAAGGTGGGTGACGACACGTTCGGCCGGATCGAGCGCACCTGGGTGACGCGGTACCGGGGGCGCGCGGCCGGTACCCGGGACTTCGTCGCGCTCGCCTCCGAGGTCGCGGGGACCGACCTGACGCCCTTTCTGACGCCGTGGCTCCACGGACCCGACACGCCGCCGATGCCGGGCCATCCCGACTGGCGGGTGGACCCGGTCGAGGACTGAGTCGCCGCGGTGCGCGGCCGCCGCCGGATGCCGAGCCGTTGCCCGCCGACCGGGTGGCCTGTGCCGGGGCGCTGGGCCACCCGGTCGACGCTCGGCGCGCCGTGTCGCGCCGGGCACGGAAACGTACGAGGGGTGACGTGAAGGGCAACCCCCTTGCCCTGGTTGCGACGAGCGTGCTTGGAGACCCTCAGCAAGCGGTTGGAGACCCTCTGGTATGAGAAGAACTGTCGCTCCACGTGTGCCCAGTGCCCTCCGGACGTGCCGTCTGACGGCCTGCCTGATCGCGACGGCCGCACTTCTGCCACCGCTGCTGATCCTTCCGGCGTCCGGCGCCGACGACTCCGAGGACCAGCGTCTGCAACACGCGTTCACGGACGCCGCGCGCGAGTTCCACGTGCCGCGCAGCGTGCTCATGGGCGTGTCCTACATGCAGTCGCGCTGGGACACCCACCCGGGTACCCCGAGCGTCGCGGGGGGTTACGGTCCGATGCACCTGGTGGACACCGCCCGCGCCCCTGCCCCGGCAACGGCTCCGGGCCCGCAGGGGGCGAACGGCCGCGAGGCCGACCCGCTGGCGGGAACGGCGTTCTCCGCCGGCGGTCACGCCGTGCAGCCTGCCGACCTGGAACGCGCCGCACGCCTGATCAAGGTCCCCGCCGGGCAGCTGCAAACGGACGACGTGGCCAACGTCCGCGGCGGCGCGGCGCTGCTGGCGGCCGCGCAACGGCACCTCGGCAAGCCGCTCAGCGCCGACCCCGAGGACTGGTGGCAGGCGGTGGAACGTTTCCCCGGTACCCGTGACGTCACGTCGGCGACCACGTACGCCAACGACGTCTTCGGCCTGATCCGCCGGGGCGTGCACCGGGTCACCGCCGAAGGGCAGGAGGTCACCCTCCCCGCCACCCCGGGCGTCAGACCGCACCCCGGCCCGCAGACCCCCAAACGGCCGAAGAACGTCGAGTGCCCGCCCGAACTGTCCTGCGACTGGCTCGCCGCTCCCTACGTGCAGATCGACGACGACGGCGACTACGGCAACCACGACCTCGCCGACCGGCCGCGCGACCAGAAGATCGAGTACATCGTCATCCACGACACCGAGTCGACGCTGCCGAACATGTTCAAGACCGTGCAGGACCCGACCGAGGCGTCCTGGCACTACTCGATCCGCTCCAGCGACGGCCACATCACCCAGCACGTCAGGACGAAGGACGAGGCCTGGCACTCCGGCAGCAAGTTCGTGAACGCCCGCTCGATCGGCGTCGAGCACGAGGGTTTCCTCACCCACCCGGGAACCTGGTACACCGAGCAGATGTACCGGTCCTCGGCCCGCCTGGTGCGCTACCTGGCGAAGAAGTACGGCGTCCCGATGGACCGGCAGCACATCTTCGGCCACGACAACGTGCCGTCGCCGACCGGCGACAGCATTCCGGAGATGCACGAGGACCCGGGGCCGTTCTGGGACTGGCGGCACTACTTCGACCTCCTCGGCGCACCGCTGAAGGCCACGGCCGGACCGGACAGCCCCATGGTGATGATCCTGCCGGACTACGCCACCCACAAACCGCGGTTCACGGGGTGCAACGGCGACGGCCGGAAGTGCGCGCCGCACGGCTCCAGCGCGGTCCGCCTGTACACCCGGCCGGACGAGAACGCTCCGCTGATCCAGGACCCGGGCCGCAAGCCGGACGGCGACCCGTCCACGGAGGACGTCAGCGACCTGGGTTCGCGGGTCTCCGCCGGGCAGACCTTCGCCGTGGCCGACCGCAGCGGCGAGTGGACGGCGATCTGGTACCAGGGCAACAAGGCGTGGTTCAAGAACCCCACGGTGCACCCGACGGCCGTCGGCGCGAGCGGCCGCATGGTGACGCCGAAGGCGGGCCGGGCCGAGATCCCGGTGTTCGGGCGGGCTCTCCCGGAGGAGGAGGCCTACCCCGACGGGATGGAGGGGGAGGAGGAGTCGCCACTGCCGTACAGTCTGCGGGCCGGTCAGCGGTACGTGACGCAGTCCGGCGTCGGCGGCTCCTACGTCGACCGGTCCACTTTCTCCACCACGCCTCAGCCCGTGGTACTGGGCCAGGAGAGGTACTACGAGATCCAGTTCGGCCACCGGCTCGCCTACGTCCGTGCGGACGACGTGGACCTCGTGGACGCGAACCCGGGCGCGGCGGCCCCGTCCGGCGGTGCGGCGGGGCCGGGCGGACGGTGACACCGCGCGGGGCCGGGGCCGGCTCCGCGTCACGACAGGAGGGTCGGCCTGTCCCCCATCACCACGACGGGGTCGCGGGCCGGGTCGAGTGTGCGCAGCAGATACTCCATGGCGCCCTTGGGAAGGCCGATGCACGCCGAGGTGCCCCTGCCGTGGTCGAGGTGCAACCAGATGCTGCCGCCCCTGCCGTCGCCCCAGGGACGGGTGGTGTCGTGCGGCGGTGTGCCCCGCAGGCGGTTGTAGTCGACGGCGATGACGTAGTCGAAGTCGTGCTGGTACGCCGGGCTCCAGTAGCGCGGGGGTGCGTAGAGGTCCCGGCCCTGGGCGTAGGAGAGCCGCGTGCCCGGATCGGGGAGCACCCCGCCGGCGTCGGTGACGGTGAACACGCCCACCGGGCTGCGTCCGTCACCGGCGTGGTGGTCCCTGGTCCAGCCGGACCTCCCGTTGTGGGCGGGCCAACTGCCCGCCGGCCGCCAGCCGCCGACCCCCGTGTCCCGCGTGTCCCGCGTGTACAGGACGACCGTGGAGTCGGCCGAGTCCTTGTCCTCGCCGTACACCGCGACGACCTGGCCGGAGCCGGCGGGAATCTCCGCCTGCAACCGCTCGCCGACGCCCGGGATCCGGCCCGGATCCCCGAGGGGGCCGGCCCGGTCCGGCTGCCCGGCCGGGCCGGCTCCGGCGGTCCGTGGGTTTCTCGGCGGTCCGACTCTGGCGTGCGGCCCCGGCAGCCCGTTCTTCGCGCCACCGCTCTGTGACGCCTCGCAGGCGCTCAGGGTCGCCAGAACGGCTCCGAGAACCGCCGCCGTGACGGTCACCCGCCGGACGCTCTTGATCTGCACCCGGCCATCCTGACATCACATACCGCGTGATTCATGAAATCTCCAGACATTCACCGCGTGTTGAGCGGCGGGACCTGGCCGGAAGGGGGTGGATTTCGAGGGCCGTCAGGGAAAACCGTTTGATTTCGACGACGCTCCGACGCGAACCTTTCACGGCTTGTCGCCACCTTTCCCGACCCGAGCCGCTGGGACGCCATGCAGATTCAAGACCTTCCGTACTCCGATCCGGGCGTACCGGACGCACGTTCGGGCCCCCGGTTCCTGTGGTGGCTGGGACGGAATCAGCTGGGCGGTCAGCTCAAGGCCCTGGCCTGGGGGCTGCTGCACTTCGTGTCCGTCTCCGCGCTCCCGTTCTGCGTGGGCCTCGCCGTCCAGGCCGTCGTGGACCACTCCGGCGCCCGGCTGGCCCTGACGGGCGGTCTCCTGGTGCTGTGCGGCACGGCGATCGCCGTCGGCGACACCTTCCTGCACCGGGCCGCCGTCACCAACTGGATCACCGCGGCCGCCCGGGTCCAGCAACTGCTCGCCCGCAAGGCCACCCAGCTGGGCTCCGCGCTGACCCGGCGGGTGGCGGCCGGTGAGGTGGTGGCCGTCTCCACCGGCGACGTCGAGAAGATCGGCTGGTTCGTCGAGGCGGTCTCCCGCTTCACCGCCGCCGCGCTGACGGTCGTCGTGGTCGGCGTCGCCCTGCTCTTCTACCAGCCGGCCCTCGGCTGGGTCGTCGCCGCCGGCCTGCCTCTGATCGCGCTCTCCGTCCTGCCGCTGCTGCCCCGGGCCACCCAGCGCGCCGACCTCCAGCGCGCCAAGGCCGGCCGGGCCACGGAGCTGGCCTCGGACACCGTCGCGGGACTGCGCGTACTGCGCGGCATCGGCGGCGAGGACCTGTTCCTCGACCGCTACCGCCGCGCCTCCCAGGAGGTACGGCACGCCGCCGTGCGCAGCGCCCGGATGTGGTCGCTGATCTCCGCGATCCAGGTGCTGCTGCCCGGGCTGCTGCTGATCGCGGTCGTCTGGCACGGGGTGAGCCTGGCCCGGCAGGGCCGCGTGACCGTCGGTGAACTGGTCACCGTCTACAGCGCGGTCATGATCCTCAACTACCCCTTGCAGCACTTCACCGAGATCGCCATGGCCTACTCCTTCTCACGCCCGTCGGCGAAACGGGCCGCGCGGGTGCTCTCCCTGGACCGGGCCACGGACACCGGCGGCTCGCGCGCGGACACGGTGCCGGACGGCGACCTGTACGACCCCGCCACCGGCCTGCTCGCTCCCGCGGGCCGGCTGACCGCCGTGGTCTGCGGCGATCCCGACGCGGCCGGGCACCTCGCCGAACGACTGGGCGGCCACCCGGCCGAGGCCGGCACCTCGGTACTGCTCGGCGGCGTCCCGCTCGACGAACTGCCCCTGGAGACCGCCCGTACCGCGGTGCTCGTCCAGGACAAGGACCCGGTGCTGCTGTCCGGTTCACTGCGGGAACTGCTCGACGTGCCGGCCTCCGGAGCCGTACGGGCCGAGGACGCGCTGGCCGCCGCCGAGTGCGCGGACGTCCTGGAGGCCCTGGTCCAGGGCTCACTGGACGTCACCGACCCGCTGGACGCCCGGATCACCGAGCGGGGCCGGTCACTGTCCGGCGGGCAGCGCCAGCGGCTCGCGCTGGCCCGGTCGCTGATCACCGACCCCGGTGTGCTGGTCCTGGACGAACCCACCTCCGCCGTCGACTCGCACACCGAGGCCCGGATCGCGGAGGGGGTCCACGCGCTGCGGTCCGGCCGTACGACCGTGGTGTTCACCTCCTCACCGCTGCTGCTCGACCGGGCCGACCGGGTGGTCCTCGTCCACGAAGGCGAGGCCGTGGCGGTCGGCGTGCACCGCGAACTGGTGCGCACCGAGCGGCGGTACCGGGCGGTGGTGACACGTGAGCCGGACGACGAAGCCTCCGTGCGGGGCGTCCTGGACGAAGAGGCCGAGCTGCGCGGCACGGCGCTGGAAGCGAACGAAGTCGCGCTCCGAGGCGCGGCGCTGGAAGAGATCGAGGAGAGCGCATGATCGGCGTCGCGCCACCGGCATACGACCCGGCGGCCCCGACGACGGCCACCACCCTGCCCGTCGGCGCCACCGCGACCGTGCGTGCCTACGTGGCCGAACTGTTCCGCCGGCACCGCCGGGCCTTCACCCTTCTCATCGCCGTCAACACGGTGGCCGTGGTCGCCTCCATGGCCGGCCCCTACCTGCTGGGCGGACTCGTCCAGCGGGTCTCCGACGACGCCCGCGACCTCCATCTCGGCCTGACCATCGGCCTGTTCGTGCTCGCGCTCGCCGTCCAGGCCGTCTTCGTGCGCGAGGTACGGCTGCGGGGTGCCGTGCTCGGTGAGCGGATGCTGGCCGATCTGCGCGAGGACTTCCTCGTCCGGTCGGTCCGGCTGCCGCCGGGCGTCCTGGAGCGGGCGGGCACGGGGGACCTGCTGTCCCGGATCACCACGGACATCGACCGGCTCGCCAACGCCATGCGGGAGGCCGTGCCGCAGTTGTCGATCGGCGTGGTGTGGGTGGTGCTGCTGATCGGCGGGCTCGTGGTCACGGCTCCGCCGCTGGCCGCCACCGTGCTGCTGGCCCTGCCGGTCCTGGTGGTCGTCTGCCGCTGGTACTTCAGGCGGGCGCCCGCCGGCTACCGCTCCGAGGCCGCCGGGTACGCGTCCGTGGCCGCCGCCCTCGCGGAGTCCGTCGACGCCGGGCACACCGTCGAGGCGCACCGGCTCGGCGCCCGCCGCATCGCCCTGTCCGAGCGCCGGATCAAGGAGTGGACGGCGTGGGAGCGCTACACCCTGTGGCTGCGGTCGGTGCTGTTCCCGGCGATCAACGCCACCCACACCACGGTCCTCGGCTCGGTGCTGATGATCGGCGGCGTCTTCGTCCTCAAGGGCTGGATCGACGTCGGACAGCTGACGACGGGCGCGCTGATCGCCCAGATGCTCGTCGAGCCGGTCAACCTGATCCTGCGCTGGTACGACGAGGTCCAGGTCGCCCAGGTGTCCCTGGCCCGGCTGGTCGGCGTACGGGACATCGAGCCGGACGCCGGGGATGCCGCGCTGGCCCCCGCCGGCCGGGAGGTGCACGCGGACGAGGTCCGCTTCGGCTACCTCCAGGGCGTCGACGTGCTGCGTGAGGTCTCCCTGGAGGTCGCGCCCGGCACCCGGCTGGCCCTGGTCGGCCCCTCGGGAGCGGGCAAGTCCACCCTGGGCCGGCTGCTCGCCGGGATCTACGCGCCCCGGGCCGGCCGGATCACCCTCGGCGGCGCGGAGCTGTCCCGGATGACGGCCGAGCGGGTCCGTTCCCATGTCGCCCTGGTGAACCAGGAGCACCACGTCTTCGTGGGCTCCCTGCGCGACAACCTGCTGCTCGCCCGCACCGACGCGGCGGACGCCGAGCTGTGGGCGGCCCTCGGCGCGGTCGACGCGGACGTGTGGGCGCAGGCCCTGGAGGAGGGTCTGGACACCGAGGTCGGCTCCGGCGGGCTCGCCCTCACCCCGGCGCAGGCGCAGCAGATCGCGCTGGCCCGGCTGGTGCTGGCCGACCCGCACACGCTGGTCCTGGACGAGGCGACGTCCCTCCTGGACCCCCGCGCCGCCCGCCACCTGGAACGGTCCCTGGCCCGGGTCCTGGACGGCCGCACCGTGGTCGCCATCGCGCACCGGCTGCACACCGCCCATGACGCGGACGTCATCGCCGTGGTCGAGAACGGCCGGATCAGCGAGCTCGGCAGCCACGACACGCTGGTGGCGGCCGGCGGCGCGTACGCGGCGCTGTGGCGGTCCTGGCACGGGTGACGGGCCTCGGCGGCCGGGGCACGGGGCGCCGGGCGGCGCAGGTCGTGCCCCGTGCCGTTGCGCGGGTGCGAGCAGGGGTGGAAGGCTGGGGAGCGGCACCGGTTCGGGGGCCGGCCGGGAACCATCCGGTTCTCGGCGCACGCGCCCGCCGGCCGGGGTGCCGGCGGTCCGCCGTACGGACCGCGTCCGCACTCCCTGGAGGTAGCCGTGACCACCGCCGACGGATGGGGGGACGACGTCTACCAGCCCGATGAGTCCGAAATCCGGGAGGACTCGGGTCTGCTCGACGTCGAGGACACGCTGGACTTCGACGGCGTCGCCGATCCCCTGGACCGCGGCTGGTCCCCACCGGAGCGGCCGTGGGCGGTGGAGCACACCGGGGTGACCGCTGCGGAGCGCCATCGGGGCGAGACCCTGGACCAGCGGCTCGCCGAGGAGCAGCCCGAGCTGCCGGTCCCCGACGACGACGGCATCGGTGACTGCGACGGCACCGACGGCGAGCCCCTGGACAACGAGGTCGGTGACCTGCGCTCCGGCCGGCTCGTGGCCCCGAACGAGGGCGCGCACGAGGACGACGAGAACGGCCTGGTCGCAAGCGACGTCGGCATCGACGGCGCCGGGGCCTCCGCCGAGGAGGCCGCGGTGCACATCGTCGACGAGGACGCGACCTACGGCTGAGCCCGCCCGCCCCTGCCCGACCGACCCGTTCTTCGAGGAGCCGCCATGCAGCAGGACAAGCACCCCGACTACCACCCGGTGGTCTTCCGGGACCGTGCCGCCGGATACGCCTTCCTCACCCGGTCCACCGCGAGCAGCGACCAGACCATCGAGTGGGACGACGGCGAGACGTACCCGGTGGTCGACGTGGAGATCTCGTCCGAGAGCCACCCCTTCTACACCGGGAAGGCCCGCACCGTGGACTCCGAGGGCCGCGTCGCCGCGTTCGAGCGCCGCTACGGGAGCGGCTCGGAGAAGACGGGCTGACGCGCGGGGCGCACCGCTTGGGCGGCCGGCCGGGCCCCGGGTCAGATCACGTTCAGAGCGGCCGCGCAGCCTATGCCGCCGAGCACCATGAACACGGGCATGAGCACCCTCAGCTCGACCCAGCTGCCGGCACGGAACCGTATCGCCTTCGGCGGGCCCACCGGATACCAGCGCTTGCGGCCGATGGGTATGGGCCACAGGATCGGGCAGCCCGAGACGGTCAGCGCGTCCCCGATGTCGTGCACCAGCGCCCCCAGCACCACCGGCAGCCCCAGCCACAGGTACTCCTGGCCGGGCTGGGTGAACAGCCAGTCCGAGCCGTTGCCCGGCTTGTCCAGGGTGCCGGCCAGGATCCAGGCGCTGGTCGCCGCCAGCAGCCACACCAGCACGTCGCTGCTGGAGCCGCGGGCCGCCCGCCACAGCAGCCCTTCGATCGCCAGCACCATGTGCGCGAAGAGGATCGCCAGCACCGCCCAGCGGCCGCCCAGGATCGCGGCGGCCGAGCAGCCCCCACCGATCAGCGCCGCCCACAGCCAGGTGTGGGTCAGCGTGCGGTGGCCGCCGGAGCGGCGCGGGTCGCCCTGCTTCCGGGTCGCCTTGTAGACGGCGTAGGAGAGCTTGTCGACGATCTCGCAGAGCCAGCGCGACAGCGGACCGAAGGCGCGGGAGATGGTGGCGGCCTTGTGGTCGAGGTCGGGGGCGAGCGCGGCACCGGCGCAGATCAGCGCCCCGACCAGCAGCACCGGCCAGGGCATCGGGTGCCCGGCCGCGGCGGTCGCCGCTCCGACGCCGAGCCAGGCGGCGGCTCCCGACAGTGAGTGTGCTGGTCCCATCATGGCCGTTGCCCGCCCCATTCCTCGTGTGCCGCTGTCCAGTTGACCGGGTGCGTTGACGCTCCGTCGGCGTCACAGCGTAGCGGTCATGATCTTCGTGCTCGAAGCCGATTCCCCCCTCGGCGGGTGGGCCAGGCAAGATGGGGGCGTGACCCTCATCGATCAGCTGCCGCCGACCGCCGACCCCGACGCCCTGTACGAAGCCTTCGAGGCGTGGGCCCAGGAGCGCGGTCTCACGCTCTACCCCCACCAGGAGGAGGCGCTGATCGAGGCGGTCTCCGGGGCGAACGTGATCGTGTCGACGCCGACCGGCTCCGGTAAGAGCATGATCGCCGCGGGCGCGCACTTCGCCGCGCTGGCCCGGGACGAGGTCACCTTCTACACGGCCCCGATCAAGGCGCTGGTGTCGGAGAAGTTCTTCGAGCTGTGCAAGCTCTTCGGCACCGAGAACGTCGGCATGCTCACCGGCGACGCCTCCGTGAACTCCGACGCGCCCGTCATCTGCTGCACCGCGGAGGTCCTCGCCTCCATCGCGCTGCGCGACGGCAAGCAGGCGGACGTCGGCCAGGTCGTCATGGACGAGTTCCACTTCTACGCGGAGGGCGACCGTGGCTGGGCCTGGCAGATCCCGCTCCTCGAACTGCCCCAGGCCCAGTTCATCCTCATGTCGGCCACCCTCGGCGACGTCTCCTTCTTCGAGCAGGACCTCACCCGCCGCACCGGCCGTCCCACCGCGGTGGTCCGCTCGGCGACCCGCCCGGTACCGCTGTCCTACGAGTACAAGCTCACCCCGCTGACCGAGACGCTCACGGAACTGCTGGAGAGCAGGCAGGCGCCGGTGTACATCGTGCACTTCACGCAGGCGCAGGCGGTGGAGCGGGCGCAGGCGCTGATGAGCATCAACATGTGTTCGAAGGAGGAGAAGGAGCAGATCGCCGAGGTGATCGGCAACTTCCGCTTCACCACCAAGTTCGGCAGCAACCTCTCCCGTTACGTCCGGCACGGCATCGGCGTGCACCACGCCGGCATGCTCCCCAAGTACCGGCGCCTGGTGGAGAAGCTCGCCCAGGCCGGTCTGCTGAAGGTCATCTGCGGCACCGACACCCTGGGCGTGGGCGTCAACGTGCCCATCCGCACGGTGCTCTTCACCGCTCTCACCAAGTACGACGGCAACCGGGTGCGCACCCTGCGCGCCCGTGAGTTCCACCAGATCGCCGGCCGCGCGGGCCGGGCCGGTTTCGACACGGCCGGGCTGGTGGTCGCGCAGGCACCCGAGCACGTCATCGAGAACGAGAAGGCGCTGGCGAAGGCGGGCGACGACCCGAAGAAGCGGCGCAAGGTGGTGCGCAAGAAGGCGCCGGAGGGCTTCGTCGGCTGGACGGAGAACACCTTCGAGAAGCTGATCGCGTCCGAGCCGGAGCCCCTGACGTCGCGGTTCCGGGTGACGCACACGATGCTGCTGTCGGTGATCGCCCGCCCGGGGAACGCCTTCGACGCGATGCGCCACCTCCTGGAGGACAACCACGAGCCGCGCAAGCAGCAGCTGCGGCACATCCGCCGGGCCATCGCCATCTACCGCTCGCTGCTCGACGGCGGCATCGTCGAGAAACTCGACGAGCCCGACGCCACCGGCCGTATCGTGCGGCTCACGGTCGACCTCCAGCAGGACTTCGCGCTCAACCAGCCGCTGTCGACCTTCGCCCTGGCCGCGTTCGAACTCCTCGACCCCGACTCGCCCTCGTACGCCCTGGACATGGTGTCCGTCGTCGAGTCCACGCTGGACGATCCGCGCCAGATCCTGGCCGCCCAGATGAACAAGGCGAAGGGCGAGGCCGTCGCCGCGATGAAGGCGGACGGCGTCGAGTACGAGGAGCGCATGGAGCGTCTCCAGGACATCACCTACCCGAAGCCCCTGGAAGAGCTGCTGTTCCACGCGTACAACACGTACCGCAAGAGCCATCCCTGGGTCGGCGACCATCCGCTGTCGCCGAAGTCGGTCATCCGGGACATGTACGAACGGGCGCTGACCTTCACGGAGTTGGTGTCGGTCTATGAGCTGGCCCGCACCGAGGGCATCGTGCTGCGCTACCTCGCGAGCGCGTACAAGGCCCTCGACCACAACATCCCGGACGACCTGAAGTCCGAGGACCTGCAGGACCTGATCGAGTGGCTGGGCGAGATGGTCCGGCAGGTCGACTCCAGCCTGCTGGACGAGTGGGAGCAGCTCGCCAACCCGGAGGAGATGACCGCCGAGGAGGCCCAGGAGAAGGCCGACGAGGTCAAGCCGGTCACCGCCAACGCGCGCGCCTTCCGGGTCCTGGTGCGCAACGCGATGTTCCGCCGGGTGGAGCTCGCCGCCCTCGACCGGGTCGACGAACTGGGCGAGATGGACGCGGAGTCCGGCTGGGACGCCGAGGCCTGGGGCGAGGCGATGGACAAGTACTGGGACGAGTACGAGGACCTGGGCACCGGCCCCGACGCCCGCGGCCCCAAGCTGCTCGTGATCCAGGAGGAGCCGCAGCACGCGCTGTGGCGTGTCCGCCAGATCTTCGACGACCCGAACGACGACCACGACTGGGGCATCAGTGCGGAGATCGACCTGACGGCCTCCGACGCCGAGGGCCGGGCGGTCGTCCGCGTCACGGACGTCGGCCAGCTCTGAGCAGCCCCGGAACAGGTCCGGGCGCAGGTCCCAGCACAGGAGAATCCCACCCATGACCAACCCGGCCGAGAGACTGGTCGACCTGCTCGACCTGGAGCAGATCGAGGTCAACATCTTCCGGGGCCGCAGCCCCCAGGAGTCCCTCCAGCGGGTCTTCGGCGGCCAGGTGGCAGGCCAGGCGCTGGTCGCCGCCAGCCGCACCACGGAGGGCGACCGTCCGGTGCACTCGCTGCACGCGTACTTCCTGCGCCCGGGCCGGCCGGGCGTGCCGATCGTGTACCAGGTGGAACGGGTCCGGGACGGGCGGTCGTTCACGACGCGCCGGGTCACCGCCGTGCAGCAGGGCCGCACGATCTTCAATCTGACCGCCTCCTTCCACAAGCCTCAGCCGGCACCTTTCGAGCACCAGCTGCCGCAACTTCGCGAGGTGGCGCACCCGGAGTCGCTGCCGACGCTCGCGGAGGAGATCCGCAAGCATCTGGGGGAGCTGCCCGAGCAGCTGGAGCGCATGGCGCGCCGCCAGCCCTTCGACATCCGCTACGTCGACCGGCTGCGCTGGCACCCCGAGGAGATAGCGGGCGCCGAGCCGCGCAGCGCGGTGTGGATGCGCGCGGTCGGCCCGCTGGGCGACGATCCGCTGGTGCACACCTGCGCGCTGACCTACGCCAGCGACATGACCCTCCTGGACGCGGTCCGCGTCCCCGTCGAACCGCTGTGGGGGCCGCGGAACTTCGACATCGCCTCACTGGACCACGCCATGTGGTTCCACCGGCCGTTCCGCGCGGACGAGTGGTTCCTGTACGAGCAGGAGTCCCCCATCGCCACGGGCGGTCTGGGCCTGGCCCGCGGGCGGGTCTACGACCTGGACGGGCGGCTGCTGGTGTCGGTCGTCCAGGAGGGGCTGTTCCGGGCGCTCTAGGGATGCGGAAGCGGGCGCGGTGTGGGCCGCGGGTCAGTGAGCGGGCCGCGGGTTTCTGCGCATCAGCCAGCCGCGCAGGCCTTGGGAGAGCCGGGGCCGGCCGGGTGCGGGGGGCCGGGACAGGGCCGCGGGGCGGGGAGCCGGCCGGTGCGTGCGGGCCTGCGCCACTTCCCGGGCCAGGTCGTGCCTGAACCACTCGATCTCGTCCGGGTCTGCCGCCGTCATGAGCTCCTCGGTGAGCTGCGCGGCCGGTGAGCCCGGCGCGCCGTGCGCGGGCGGCCCCGGCCGCAAGGCCGCCACGCGGGCGCGCTCGTGAGGGTCCGTGAGCACCTCGTCGATCTCACCGGGGTCCAGGAAGCCGGCCACCACCCCCGCCCGTTCCCACGGCCCGTCCGCCTGCCGCAGCAGAAAACCGCAGTGGCGTCCGCGCCAGTTGCGGGCCCGCTGGTCCGCGCCCGCCCTCAGCCGGTCACTCAGCTCCGGGGGCGTACGGCCGGTGAGCAGCCGGGCGTTCTTCTCGTCGGCCGCGAACCGGCGCAGTTCCTCCGCCAGATAGAGCCAGACGACGGCCCGGTAGCGATTCGGGTACCACTTGACCGGACTCACCAGACCTAGTTTCGCCACCCGGGTGAACCTGCCCGCCGGGATCCTCATCAGGGCCGCGCCCTCGGTCGTCCCCACGACCCGCACGCTCTCGCGGAGGGAATCCGCCCGGCTCTGGAGCCGGTCGATCTCGGTCCGTGGCACCCGGCGGCCCCCGCCGCCTCCCTCGTCGGGCACGGTGCGGATCCGTCCGAGGTGTACCGCGAGGTCGAACTCAGCCCGCTTGATGCCCAGTTCGCGGGCGGCGCGGCTCGGCGCGCAGGTGAGCGGGCGGGGTGGGGCGAGGGTGGTGCCGGACATGGTCGTTCTCCCCCGTGGAGTAGGTGGCTCGCGCCCGGTGCGCTCGCCGTGGGAAAGACCGTAGCCCTTTCGGCCAGACGCGTGGCAAGCCTGTGGACAACTCCACGACAGGGTGTGAATTCGCAGGTCAGCGGTCTATCGCGGAGGAGCGCTCCGGTTGCCGGGCGTCTACCTCGAGGTGTTCGCCGACTCGGTTGACCAGCAGGGTCATCTCGTAGGCGATCTGGCCGATGTCCGCCTCCGCACCGCTGAGCACGCACAGGCAACTGCCGGTACCGGCCGCGGTCACGAACAGGACCGCCTCGTCGTACTCGATCATCGTCTGCCGGACCTGGCCCGCGCCGAAGTGGCGTCCGGAGCCCTTGGCGAGGCTGTGCAGCCCGGAGGCGACGGCGGCCAGATGCTCCGCGTCCTCCCGGCGAAGACCGGTGCTCGCTCCCGTGACCAGTCCGTCGTTCGACAGGACCAGCGCGTGCCGTACGTGTTCCACACGCTCGGTCAGGTCGTCGAGCAGCCAGCCGAGTTTCTGGTTCTGCGCCATCGCCATGTCCAGCGTCTCCCCGCGTACCGTCTCCCCCTGGCTGGAGGATCTCCCCGCCAGCCTTCCCCACCACCGGCGTCCGGGCAAGGAGGATGGGTGCATGGCAGAGAAGATGACCGACGACGAATGGCGGGCGTTCGTCTCGCACGGCACCCGCACCGGCAAACTGTCCACCGTCAACGCCGACGGCAGCCCGCATGTGGCGCCCGTCTGGTTCCTGCTGGAGGGGGACGAGCTGGTCTTCAACACCGGCAAGGACACCGTGAAAGGGCGCAATCTCGCCCGTGACGGGCGTGTCGCCCTCTGTGTGGACGACGACCGGCCGCCCTTCCACTTCGTGGTGCTGAACGGGCGCGCCCGGCTGTCGGAGGACCTTGGCGAACTGCGTGATTCGGCCACCCGGATCGCGGCCCGGTACATGGGCGAGGAGCGCGCGCAGGAGTTCGGGGCCCGCAACGGCGTCCCGGGGGAACTGCTGGTCCGGGTCACCGTGGAGAAGGTGGTGGCGCTCAAGGACCTCACGGGCTGAGGCTCAGCCCACCGAGTCGAGGAGCCGGGCGGTGTGCATCCGTCCGGCGTACTCGACGAGCCGGATCAGCACCTCCTTGCCGGAATCCCGGTCCCGGGCGTCGCACAGGACCACGGGTGTGCCCTGGTCCAGGTCGAGGGCGCGGCAGACGTCGTGGGAGCCGTAGCTCCGGGCGCCGGTGAAGCAGTTGACGGCGACGACGAACGGGATGTGCCGGTGCTCGAAGTAGTCGACCGCCGGAAAGCAGTCCTCCAGGCGGCGGGTGTCGGCGAGGACGACGGCGCCCAGCGCTCCCTGCGACAGCTCGTCCCACAGGAACCAGAAGCGGTCCTGGCCCGGGGTGCCGAAGAGGTACAGGGAGAGGCCGGAGCGGATGGTGATGCGGCCGAAGTCCATGGCGACGGTGGTGGTGACCTTCTGGTCCACGCCGTCCGTGTCGTCCACCAGCTGGCCCGCTTCGCTGAGCATTTCCTCGGTGCGCAGCGGCCGGATCTCGCTGACGGCGCCGACCAGGGTCGTCTTTCCGACGCCGAAGCCGCCGGCGACCAATATCTTCAGCGCCATGGCCGACGTGTCGTCGGCGGTGGACTCGGAGTGGCCGGAGTGTTCGGAGTGCTCGGAGACCATGATCACTTCTCTCGGTGGAGCTCGGTGGGGACTGGATGACCTGCTGCGACAGACGCCGGGTCACCGGCGAAACGGCACGGAACGATCGGAAGGCAGCAGCATGGCGACCGCCGCCCGGCGGTGGAGGGGTGGACCGGAACGCAGCTGTTTCGACCGGCTCGCGCCCGGTTGCTTCCGGATGCTCGTCTACAGTGCCCGCAGTCCCTCGATGACCTCGCGCAGAATCCGTTCGTCGGGCAGTTGGGCCGGTGGCACCGGGCGGCTCACGGTGACCCGCCCCAGTTCCAGCAGGTCGCCCAGGAGCACCCGGACCACGCCCACCGGGAGGTCGGCGCCGGCCGCGAGTTCGGCGACGGACTGCGTCTCCAGCCGGCACAGCTCGACCAGCTCCCGGTGTTCGGGGCCGAGCGCGGTGTCGTCGTCGGTGCCGGCCGCGCCCGGATCGAGGGTGACCAGGGCGATCAGGTCGAGCTTCACACCGGTGGGGCCGGCTTCGGTGCGGCCCCCGGTCATGGCGTAGGGGCGGACCAGGGGCCCGGCCTCGCTGTCGTACCACTGGCTGCCCGGCTCCTCCGGGGCGCCGGTCGTGTACTCGGTCATCGGTGGCGGCCTTCCGGCTCAGCCGGCCGCGGGCGGCCGGGTGGCGACGCGCGGCGCGGTGTAGAGGTGCTCGCCGACGCGCTTGACCAGGCGGGCCATCTCGTAGGCGACCAGACCGATGTCGGCGCTCACGCCGGTGAGCAGGGCGAGGCAGGAGCCGTCGCCCGCGGCGGCCACGAAGAGGAAGGCGTCGTCCATCTCGACCATGGTCTGGCGCACCCCGCCCGCCCCGAAGTGCCGTCCGGTGCCCTTGGCCAGGCTGTTGAAACCGGAGGCCACGGCGGCGAGGTGCTCGGCGTCCTCGCGTCTGAGGCCGGTCGAGGCGCCGACGGCGAGGCCGTCGTTGGAGAGCACGACGGCGTGCCGCACCTCGGTGACACGGAGCACCAGGTCGTCCAGCAGCCAGTCGAGTTCGCCGGAGCGCAGGTCTGCCCTCGCGCTCGGGTCCTGGATCATGGGCGGTCTCCTTCGGTTCTGTCGGTGCCCTCTTCGGCTTCCGGGGCGGCGCCGCGTCCGGGTCGGGTGCCGCCGCCGCGCGCCCAGCCGTCGCGGTAGGCGGTCATGCGGTCGCGGACGCGTTCGGGGGTGCGTTCGTCCCGGCTGCGGGCGGGCGCCGGCTCCTCGGTACGGGGATCGCGCAGTTGAGGGGCGAGGCTCGCCTGCCGGACCCGGCGCGGGAGGTCGTCGTCGGAGGGTTCGGAGTCGTGCGGTGGGCGGTGCGGCCTCAAGGTGGTGACTCCGGGGGGCGGGGGTTCGGGCGCCGGGCGCGGTGGGGTACGGGGGGCGGTGAGGGCCGGCCGGCCGGCGGGGGCGGGTTCCGGGAGGGCGGCGCCGGGCACGCGCGCGTAGGCGCGTGCCGGTGCCTGTTCGGTGTCGGCCGGGGAAGGGCTGGGACGTTCCGGCGAGCCGCCGTGCAGCAGGGCCTTGGGCAGCAGGACCACCGCGGTGGTGCCGCCGTACGGGGAGGTGCGCAGATGCACCTTGATGCCGTGGCGGGCCGCGAGCCTGCTGACCACGAAGAGACCGAGCCGGTCACTGTCGAACAGGTCGAGGGCCTCGGACTGCTCGATGCGCCGGTTGGCCTCCGCGAGGGTCTCCTGGCCCATGCCGAGCCCGCGGTCCTCGACCTCCAGGGCGTAGCCGTTGCCGACCGGCTCCCCGGTGACGCGCACGCGCGTGTGCGGCGGCGAGAACTGGGCGGCGTTCTCCACCACCTCGGCGAGCAGATGCGTGAGGTCGGCGACGGCCGCGCCGATCACGGCCGCCTCGGGGAGCTGTCGTACCTCCACGCGCGCGTAGTCCTCGACTTCGGACACGGCGGCCCGCACGACGTTGGTCAGGGACACGGGCATCCGCCAGGCCCGGCCGGGGGCGGCTCCGGAGAGAATGATCAGGCTCTCCGCGTGGCGGCGCATCCGGGTGGTGAGGTGGTCGAGGCGGAAGAGGTCGCTCAGTTCGCTGGGGTCGTCGGAGCGGCGTTCCATGCTGTCCAGCAGGCTCAGCTGGCGGTGCACCAGGATCTGGCTCCGGCGGGCGAGGTTGACGAAGACTCCCGAGATGCCGCTGGCGAGTTCGGCGCGTTCCACGGCCGCCCTCAGGGCGGCGCGATGCACGGTGGCGAGGGCTTCGGCGACCTGTCCGGTCTCGTCCTCGGCGGGTGGCCCCAAGGGCGCCTCGGCACGGACGTCGATCTCCTCGCCGGCCCGCAGTCTGCGCATCGCCTCGGGGAGTTTGCGGCGGGCGATCTCCAGGGCGCTGTTGCGCAGGCTCACCAGCTCGACGACCAGGCCGCGTCCGATGCGTACGGAGATGACGAGCGAGGCGGCCACGGCGAGCAGACCGAAGAGGACAGCGGCGCCGGCCGGGGTGAGCAGGCCGCGGGCGAACGGATCGGCCCGGCCGGCCACCGCGCGTGCCGTGTCGGCCGCGATGTTCCGCATGCCGTCCTGCACGCGCGCGTGCCTGGTGTCCCAAGTGGCCTCGGGGGCCGCGCCGACCGCTTTGGATCCGGGTGAGTCCGCGAGGATCCGGTCCTCGGCGGCGCTCAGCGCGGTGTAGTCGGCGCCGTCGGCGAGCCGGCGCCAGGCGGCGCGCTGGGCCCCGGGCAGATCGGTGACAGCCGCGTCGGTGAGGACGCGGCGGGTGCCGACGGCGCCGGTGAACAGCCGCAGTCGCTCGCCGTCGAGGCCACCGGCGAGCCGGGCACCGCCGAGGACCGCGTCCTCCTGGGCCAGCGCCTCGCCCGCGCGGGAGAATTCGAGCAGCACGCGCGCGTCGGAGCCCATGTCGTCGGCCTGGACGCCGGTGAGGGCACCGTCCACGGCGAAGGCCGAGGCGATGACCTGTGTGTACTGTCCGTAGGCGGCGTTCCAGCCGACGCCGCGGCTGCGCACGGCTCGGCGCAGCGTGGGCAGCCGCTCGGCGCCGGTGACGAACGCCTTCAGACGCTGGGCGACACCGGAGGGCAGTTCCCCGCTGTCGGCGACGGTGCTGTCCTTGCCGAGCCGCAGTGCTGCCACGGCCCGGTCGGTGCGGGCGCCGAGCCTCTTGAGGTCGGCGGTCTGTTCGGATGCGGGGTCGGTCGCGTACCGGACCGCGGCGGCCCGCTCGGCCTGGAGCGCGGCCACGGCGGTGGCGACCGGGGTGCGCAGTCCGGCGTCGACGCGCTGGGACTGGCGCAGCCGGGCGACGTCCTGTGCCGTGGTGACCGTGGCGTACGCCCACAGCGCGAGCAGGGACATGACCGGCACCATGAGCAGACAGATGACCTTGGCCCGCACGGTCCGGGGGCGGATCCGCCAGCCTCCCGCTCGCGCCGGCGCGTTGTCCGCCGCGGTGCCGACGACGTCGCCGGCCGGTTCGTCGGCGGGGGGTCCGGCGTGCGCGCGGCGGCCGCGCGGCGGCTGTTGTGCCGGTTTCTCCGGGCCTGCTGTGGGGGTCCTACGGGGTGTACGCATGGCCTCCTCGCTCGGGAAAAGGTGAGTCGGCGCCAGGTCAGCGCGCGGCGCCCGTGACGGGCCGCTGGGCCGAGGCGGACGCCTCGCGCTCCCCGGCCGTGGGCGAGAGCGCGACGAAGGCCGAGGTGAGGAACAGATAGGAGCCGAGGCCGACGGCCAGAGGGAAGATGAACTGCATCGCCGTGGCCCCGGGCAGGGGGCTGCCGGAGGGTGTGACGTGCACGCTGACCGCGAACATCCCGGTGTAGTGCATGCTGCTGACGGCCGCTCCCATGACCAGGGAGGCGACGGTGACCGCGACGGGCGAGCTGATGTTGAGGGCCGCCCAGAGGGCCGCCGTCGCGGCGGCCACGGCGATGAGGACGGAGAGCCCGACGAGCGTCGGGTCGTAGCGGACGGCGCCGTGCAGCCGGACGGCCGCCATGCCGAGGTAGTGCATGCTGGCGACGCCCAGTCCGGTGGTGAGTCCGCCGAGCAGGAGCGCCCGGTTGCGGTCGCGGCTGTAGCCGACGGCGAAGACGCCGGCGCTGACGACGACCACGGCGACGAGCAGGCTGAGGATGGTCAGCGGCACGTCGTAACGGATGTCGGTGCCGCTGACGCCGAAGCCGAGCATGGCCACGAAGTGCATGGTCCAGATGCCGGTGCCGAGCGCCGAGGCCGCCGTGAGCAGCCAGTTGCGGCGCGAGCGGCCGGTGGTGCCGAGCGCGCGGACGGTGCAGCGCAGCCCCAGTGCGGCGCCTGTGCAGGCCATGACGTACGACAGCACGGGGGTCAGCCAGCCGAAGGCGGCGTGGTCCAGGTGTCCCATGGCCCAGGGACGCTAGGGGGCACGGGCGCACAAAGGGGGCGCATTTCGAAAGGTGCTGCAATATGACTCAGAGATGTGCCGGAACGATCGCGTCCGGCTCGAACGTGCGCGCAGGGTCGTCCTCCGTGACGGTGAGGGATCATGCGGACCATGAGCGATGACCACACACATGTCCGGGAGTTCTTCACCGCGCGGGCGGCCGACTGGGACAGCAGGTTCCCCGACGACGCTCCCGCGTACGCGGCCGCCGTCGCCGATCTGGGGCTGCGCGCGGGCGACCGGGTGCTCGACGCGGGCTGCGGCACCGGGCGCGCGCTGCCGCCGCTGCGCCGTGCCGTGGGACCCACCGGCGTTGTCCTCGGGGTGGACCTCACCCCGGCGATGCTCCAGGCCGCCCGGCGGGCCGGCCGGGACCGTGACGGGCGGTTGCTGCTCGCCGACGTCGGCGCGCTGCCGGTGCGCTCGGAATCCCTCGACGCCGTGTTCGCCGCGGGCCTGATCGCCCATCTGCCCCGTCCGGCGGAGAACCTGCGGGAACTCGCGCGCGTGGTCCGCCCCGGCGGCGCCCTGGCCCTGTTCCACCCCATCGGCCGGTCCGCCCTGGCGGCGCGGCAGGGACGGCAGATCACGCCGGACGACCTGCGCGCGGAGGGCAACCTCCGCCCGCTGCTGGCCGGTTCCGGGTGGCGCATGACGTCGTACGTGGACGAGGACGCCCGGTTCCTGGCGCTGGCGGTCCGCGCAGGCTAGCCGGCGGCCGCCGCGGCGGAGGAGGAGTCGAGGTTCGCCTCGGTGAGCACCGCGGCGAGACCGGACCCGGCTGCCGGTGGGGCGGCGGCACAACGGCGACGCCCCGTTGTGCGGCCCTGTCCTGCGCTAGCGCGCCTCGCCGCGCCGACCGGGCATGTGCGGCCTGTCGCCGAGGGCACCCGCCGTCCGGCGATCACGCGAGACGAGATGGCGGGCCGAAGCCGGGGCCGGCCGAGAGGTCCAGGCCATGCCCTCTTTTGTTGCCGGAGCTTCAACTCTAGGTTCGACGGAGGAAAGCACATGTTCGGAGGCGACAGCCGGCAGGGGCAAGGGGGCCCGCGTGTTCGACCGGATCCGCAGGTACGCAGGCAGATTTCGTGGCACGGAGGAAGAGAAGGCGCCGGAATCGCGTCCGAACCGTGAGCGGCGTACGCATAACTTGTTCGAGGCCGCGGCCGCCTATGTCGCGGCCCGGGCGGAGGACGACCAGGACCGAATCGAGGAAGCGGCGGGCTGGGTGTCGCCGGAGGCGCTGTCGTTCGGGGTGAGCGAGCTGGCGTACCGAGCCGTGATCACCCTGGCACGGGAGCGCGACGAATCACCGTCCGCGGTGGCCCGCGCACTCCTGGGGCTGCCCGTGGCCTGACCCTTCGGTACCGCCGAGGCCGGCGCCGCTTCTTCCTCGCTTTCTTCCTCGCCGCCGAGGTCGTTTCGTCCGGTCCTGGTGGAAAACTGCAGCTCCGCACGGAGCGGCCGGTCGTGACAACGGCCTTCCCGTCGCACTAGGGTGCGCGCCGTTGGAAGAACCACTGGGGAGGCAGGGATGGCCGGGACCGACGAGGAGGCCGTCGCCGCGGACGAGGCACTGTATGTGCTCACGGCGGTGCTGCTGACGCCTGCGCAGTTTCCGAGCGTGCTGGGCGACGACTATCCGGAGGCCTGCGCGGCGCTGGAGCTGGCGCCGCGCGTCGACGGCTACGGCCTGGTGCTCGGCCAGGACGGCGACGGGGCACGCTGGACGGTCGTCATCGACGACGTCTCGCTGGTCGCCGTGGCGATCGCCTCCTGGGACTGCGGCATGGAGTACGACCTGTCGCCGGACGAGCGCACGGTGGTCGCCGCCCTGCCCGGCTGGCCGCTGGCGGTCGCCGTGGCGGCCCCCAACGTGCCCGCGCCGCACGACCCGGGGCCGGAGCTGGCGGACCGCGCCGCGCTGGCCCCGCCGGACACCAGCACCTGGGGCCCGGCCCAGCGGCGGCTTGGCGCGGACGAGATCGCCCTGCGGTGGGCGGTCTGGCGGGAGCAGATCAGCGACGACCACTTCCGGACCCCGGCGGCCGCGCCCGCAGAAGCGCCCGAGGAGGCCGCCGAGGACGCCGAGGCGGCCCCGAAGGGGCACCTCGGGATCCGGCGCGTACTGACCGAGGCGCGGGCCTACGTGGACACTCCGCCGCCACTGGGCCGGGTCCGCTCCTCGTTCGCCCCGGGCGACGCCCGTACGCTGCGCGCCGACGGGCCGGGCTGGTCACTGGTTGCCCGCACCGACGACATCGCCTTCGTGCTCCTCGACGAGGAACCGGGCGAGGTCCTGCCGGTCGGCCGGGGCCCCGAGCTCCCCAGCCTCCTGGAAGCCCTCGACAAGATGGCCGTACGGCCCCTGTGAGCCCTCCCGGGCCGTATTCCGCCCGCAGCGCGCGTCGGAGCCGGGGCCACAGCCCCGGGTCAGGCCGCTCAGCGGCCGGTCAGCGGCCGATCTCCTTGCGCGTGACCCGGCGCAGCCTGCGGCGCTGCGAGGGGTCGAGGGTGAGGTACGCGGCCACCGGGACGCCCACCACGATCAGGAACGTCACCCACCAGGGCAGCCATATCAGCAGGATGAGCCCGACCGCCACACCTCCTGCGGCGATCTTCGCGTTCTTCGACATCTGCGTCGCCTCCTTCGCGGCCCTTGCCGCTCTCTGATCTGAGAACGGGCTCGCGCTTCCCGCGGTTCCGGGCGGCGACCCTGAGACATCCCTGACGCACGCCCCCTACTGGCTCCTCAGCGCAGAGTCGAACACGTTGTGAAGCAGCCCCGTTCTCAGCGTGACCATGGGCGGAAAGCCGGTGATCCGCCGAGCGGCGGTCGCCGTCCGTTCACCGGCCGGTCGAGCAGTGTTCCTGGTCGGACATCCTCGGCGGTGCCTACGACGACGACACCACGTCCCCCGCACTGGAGCAGCTGGAGGACCCGGCCGCCGCCGGGGTCCCGGTGCCCGGCAAGCGTCTTGTGGTCTGATCGACGGCAACGACTTCGGGATGACAGACGGCGCGGGCGCGTTCGACGCCCAGGGCCGTCTCGTCGGCAGCGGCGTCGAGACGACCCTGGTGTGCGTCCGGCTGCCCAAGGGGCGCGTCCGGCTGCCCAAGGGGCTGCGACCAAAGGAGCCGCGGCCGAAGAAGCCGTGGGCCTGTGGTCCAAAGGAAGGTGGCCATAGGGCTGTGTCTCATCCCAGCAGTGAGGGCAGCAGGCCGCTCGGCAGACCACTGGGCAGACCTGACGGCCGCTGCGAAGGGAGTCCGCTCGGCAGGCCCGACGGCAGGCCGCTGGGCAGCTCGGTCGGCAGGCTGGACGAGGGACGGATCGAGCCGGACGGGCTCGGGCTGCTCATGGTGGGTCTGTCGTCGGTCGAGCCGCTGCCGCCGGACGCCGTCACAACGACGGCGGCGACGGCCACCGCGGCGGCCAGCAGGGCCAGTACGGCGAACAGCGGCCCCCTGCGTCCACGGGGCGGCCGCGGTGGACGTGGCGGCATCCAGCCGACGGCGGTGGGCGGGTCCTGGCCGCCGGGCGGGACACCGAAGCCGGCCTGCGGGGGCCGGTCGAACACGTCGTCCGACGACGGGCCGAAGCCCCCGCCGTACGACGTGCCGGTGCCGTCACCCGGGTGCGGTCCGAAGCCCCCGTTCGGAGGCGGGTCGTAGCCGCCGGGCGGCGGGGTGCCCTCCGGCGGGCCGGGCGGTCGTGGTGGTACGGGTGGCATGGCCATAACGCCAAGAGTCACCGTGTTCCGGTCATCGCGCGAGCCCCGCAAGGGAGTTGACACGGCCTCATGCCATGGACCGCACGATTCCGGAGCATTTCCGAAACGAACCCGCCGTCCGGGGCGCAGGAAACGACACGCGCGCGCGTGAGGGCCGCCGCCGAAGCGGACGCCCTCACGCGCGCGTGGTGTTCAGCCCCGGGCGCCCAGCAGGTGGTCCATCGCCAGCTGGTCGAGCCGCTCAAAGGCCATCCCGCGCTCGGCGGTCGCGTCCACGTCGAACTCCTCGAAGGCCGTGCGGTCTGCGAGCAGCGCCTGGAGGCCGTCCGCCGCGGTCGGCAGGGCCAGCTGGTCGAGGCGGGAGGCACGCAGGGCCTCCTGGACCTCCGGGTCCGCGCGGAAGGCGGCCGCGCGCTCCTTGAGGATCAGGTAGTTGCGCATGCAGCCGGCGGCCGACGCCCACACACCGTCCAAGTCCTCGGTCCGCGGCGGCTTGAAGTCGAAGTGCTTCGGCCCCGCGTAGCTGGCGCTCTCCAGGAGGTCCACCAGCCAGAAGGCGGCACGCAGGTCGCCGGCGCCGAAGCGCAGGTCCTGGTCGTACTTGATGCCGGACTGGCCGTTGAGGTCGATGTGGAAGAGCTTGCCCGCCCACAGGGCCTGCGCGATGCCGTGCGGGAAGTTCAGGCCGGCCATCTGTTCGTGGCCCACCTCGGGGTTGACGCCGTACAGCTCGGGGCGCTCCAGGCGCTCGATGAACGCGAGGGCGTGGCCGACGGTGGGGAGGAGGATGTCGCCGCGCGGCTCGTTCGGCTTGGGCTCGATGGCGAAACGCAGGTCGTAGCCCTGGGAGGTGACGTACTCGCCGAGGAGGTCGAAGGCCTCCTTCATGCGGTCGAGGGCGACCCGGACGTCCTTGGCGGCGCCGGACTCGGCGCCCTCGCGGCCGCCCCAGGCGACGTACGTCTCGGCGCCCAGCTCGACGGCCAGGTCGATGTTGCGGATGGTCTTGCGCAGCGCGTAACGGCGCACCTCGCGGTCGTTCGCGGTGAACGCGCCGTCCTTGAAGACCGGGTGGGTGAAGAGGTTGGTGGTGGCCATCGGCACCTTCATGCCGGTGGCGTCGAGGGCCTGGCGGAAGCGCTTGATGTGCGATTCGCGCTCGGTGTCCGAGGACCCGAAGGGGATCAGGTCGTCGTCGTGGAACGTCACACCGTGGGCGCCCAGTTCGGACAGGCGCTGGACCGTCTCGACGGGGTCGAGGGCACGGCGGGTGGCGTCGCCGAACGGGTCCCTTCCCTGCCAGCCGACGGTCCACAGGCCGAAGGTGAACCTGTCCTCGGGGGTGGGCTGGAAGCTCATGCCGCGGCTCCTTGCTCGGGGGCTGTGCTCGATGACTGCGGTGGATGACTGGTGGACGACTGTCGTGCCGACTATTTCGTCATCGCGGTTTACAAATTAGTATGCCGACGCGTCCCTGGGAAGGGTCACCATGTCCCCGAAGGGCGAAAACCGGGTCGCGACACCCCGACGAACCGGGAAAACTGCAGGTCAGCTCAGGCGCGAGCCGCGCAAAAAGGAGAGCCCGATGTCAGCAGCCGAGGGTCCGCTCGTCGTCGGTGTGGACACGTCCACCCAGTCCACCAAGGCGCTGGTCGTCGACGCCGCCACCGGCGAGGTGGTGGCGAGCGGCCAGGCACCGCACACCGTCACCACCGGGGCGGGCCGCGAGAGTGATCCGCGCCAGTGGTGGGACGCGCTGTGCGAGGCGCTGCGCCAGTGCGGGGACGCGGCGCACCGGGCGGCGGCCGTGTCGATCGGTGGCCAGCAGCACGGCCTGGTCACGCTGGACGAGCGCGGCGAGCCGGTGCGGCCCGCGCTGCTGTGGAACGACGTCCGGTCGGCGCCGCAGGCGCAGCGGCTGATCGAGGAGCTGGGCGGACCGAAGGCCTGGGCGGAGCGCACGGGCAGCGTGCCGGGCGCGTCCTTCACGGTCACCAAGTGGGCCTGGCTGGCGGAGCACGAGCCGGAGGCGGTCCGTGCGACCAGGGCCGTTCGACTCCCCCACGACTACCTCACCGAGCGCCTGACGGGGCAGGGCACGACCGACCGCGGCGACGCGTCCGGGACCGGCTGGTGGGCGTCGGCGACCGAGGCGTACGACGAGGAGACCCTCGCGCACGTGGGCCTGGATCCGGCGTTCCTGCCCCGGGTGGTCCGGCCCGGCGAGGTCGCCGGCACCGTCCGCGACAGCCACGACCTGCCGTTCTCCAAGGGCACCCTGGTGGCGCCGGGCACCGGCGACAACGCGGCGGCCGCGCTGGGGCTCGGACTGCGCCCGGGCACCCCGGTGCTGAGCCTCGGCACCTCGGGCACGGTGTACGCCGTCTCCAAGCACCGCCCCGCCGACCCCACGGGCACGGTAGCGGGCTTCGCCGACGCGCACGGCGACTGGCTGCCGCTGGCCTGCACCCTGAACTGCACCCTCGCGGTCGACCGGGTCGCGGCGCTCCTCGGCCTGGACCGCGAGGCGGTCGAGCCCGGCACCTCGGTGACCCTGCTGCCGTACCTGGACGGCGAGCGCACCCCGAACCTGCCGCACGCCTCCGGGCTGCTGCACGGCCTGCGCCACGACACCACCGCGGGCCAGCTCCTCCAGGCCGCCTACGACGGCGCCGTGCACGCCCTGCTGGGTGCCCTGGACCTGGTGCTCGACGAGGACGCGGACCGGACCACCCCGTTGCTGCTGATCGGCGGTGGCGCCCGGGGCCGGGCCTGGCAGGAGACGGTACGGCGGCTGTCGGGGCGACCGGTGCAGGTGCCCGAGGCGAAGGAACTGGTCGCCCTCGGCGCCGCCGCGCAGGCGGCCGGGCTGCTCACCGGCGAGGACCCGGCGGCGGTGGCCCGGCGCTGGAACACGGCCGCGGGGCCGGTGCTGGACGCGGTGGAGCGGGACGCGGCGACGCTGGCAAGGATCTCCGGGGTACTCTCCGACGCGGCCCCGTTGCTGGAACGGGCGCCGGAGAACCGCTGATCAGCGAAGGACCGTGTCCAGAGGATTGATGGAGGCATGACCGCACCGCTGCACGAGGCCCGTCCGACGGCGACCGGCCGTGCCCTGCCGGACACCCAGCAGGGCATGCGCCGGCGCAACCTCGCGCGCGTGATGCACGCGGTCAGCGCGGAGGGTTCGCTGTCGCGGGCCGCGGTCGCCTCCCGCATCGGTCTCACCAGAGCGGCCGTGTCGACCCTCGTCGACGAGCTGATCCGCTGGGGGCTGCTGGAGGAACTGGGCCCCGAGCGGCCCAGCCGTGTCGGGCGGCCGGGTTCGGCGCTCGCGGTCAGCGGGCAGGGCCCGGCCGGTGTCGGGGCGGAGGTCGGGGTCGACCATCTCGCCGTGTGCGCGGTGGACCTGCGCGGCGAGGTACGCGCGCGTGCCGTGCGGCACGGCACGAACCGGGGCCGGGATCCGCGCCCGGTGCTGGCGGAGCTGACCGGGCTGGTAGGGCGGGTCGTGGCGGACGCGGAGCGCGACGGCCTGTGGCCGGCCGGTCTCGCGGTCGCCGTCCCCGGCCTGGTGGCCCGCGACGGGCACACGGTCGTCCACGCCCCCAACCTCGACTGGCACGACACCGACCTCGGCGCGCTGCTGCCCCCCGGCCTCCCGCTGACGGTCGACAACGAGGCCAACTTCGGCGCCCTGGCCGAGCTGTGGCTCGGGGACGCCACACCGCGTGACTTCCTGCACGTGTCGGCGGAGATCGGCATCGGCGCCGCCGTCGTCGTGGACGGGCAGCTGCTGCGCGGGAAGCGCGGTTTCGCGGGCGAGCTCGGCCATGTGCCGGTCCGCCCCGACGGGCCGCGCTGCGCCTGTGGCGGACGCGGCTGTCTGGAGCAGTACGCCGGCGAGGAGGCGGTGCTGCGCGCGGCCGGCCTCGAATCCCGGGACGACGCGGCGGGCCTGCTGGCCCAGCGGGCGGGCGCGGACGACGAGGACGTACGACGTGCCCTGCGCGACGCCGGTACCGCCCTGGGGATCGCCCTGACCGGCGCCGTCAACCTCCTCGACCCCGAGTCGGTGGTGCTGGGCGGCGCCCTGGCCGGGTTCGCCCCCTGGCTCCTGCCCGCCCTGGAAGCCGAACTGGCCGACCGCACCACAGGCCCCGCCTGCCCGGTCTCCGTCTCCCGCCTGGGCCCCGAGGGCCCCCTCCTGGGCGCGGCCCACTCGGTGATCCGGGCCGTCCTCGACGATCCGGCGACGGTGGCGGAGCGGGGCTGACCGAGGCCGCCGCCTCACACTCCCCTTCACTCGTCCGAGTGAGGAAGTTGTCCACAGTCCGCGCCCCGTCCACGGAACCACCAGGCGCTCCTCTGCCCAACCCCCGTCCGCCGTACCGTGATTCACGCGAGGCATCCGCCGGCACGAGGGGAACACGCACGTCAGGGGGACGTATGTCGGGAGAGGCGGCCGTGGGGCTGCGGCGGGACGCGGTGGGGTTGCGGGAGGTGCTGTTCCAGAGCGTCACGGCGATGGCGCCCGCCGCCGCCGTCGCCGCGTCCGTTCCGGCGGGGGCGGTGTTCGCCGGTGGCAGTCTGCCGCTGGCCGTGGTGATCGCTCTGGTGGCCTGTCTGTTCACCGCGTCGTGCGTGGCCGAGTTGGCGCGGGAGTTACCGGCCGCGGGCTCCGTCGCCACGTACGCGGCGCGGGGGCTGCATCCGGCCGTGGGGTTCCTGGTCGGCTGGGGCTATGTGTTCGTGGAGGCGCTGGTTCCGCCGCTGCTGCTGCTCCAGCTCGGGTTCACCGCGGCGGGGACCCTGCATGACGAGTGGGCCTCCTGCCCGGCGGACCTGTGGTGGCCGTGGGCGCTGGCCGGCGCGGCCGTCATCGCCGCCACCGGGTATCTGGGAGTACGTGCCTCGGCCCGGTTCGGGACGGTCCTCGGGGTCTTCGAGATCGCGGTGTTCCTCGTCTTCGCCGGGTGGCTGATCGTCAGGGCCGGAGGTCACAACACGCTCTCCGTGTTCGGAACCGCGCACACCGCGCGGGGCTACCCAGGCGTCAGCGGGGTCTTCGCCGGTTCCGTCTACACCGTGCTGGCGTTCGCCGGTTTCGAGGCGGCCGCGCCGCTCGCCGAGGAAACCCGCGACCCACGCCGCACCATGCACCGCGCGGTACTCGGCGCGGCTCTGGGGATCGGTCTGTTCTACGTGGTCACGACCTATGCGATGGCCGTGTACTTCGGCCCCGACCGGTTCGCCTCCTTCGGGGCGGCGGGCGAGGCGTCCTGGGAGGGGGTCGCCCGGGCCTCCTTCGGGCTCTTCTGGGTGCTCGTGTTCCTCGCGGTCGTGAACTCGACGATCGCCAACGCCAACGCCTGCGCCAACGTGTCCACACGGACCGCCTTCGCGCTGGCCCGCATCCGGGTCCTCCCGCGCGTCCTCGCCACGCTCCATCCCCGGTACCGCTCCCCCGTCGCCGGCATCGCGGTGCAGACGGCCGTGGCGGTCGGGGCGGTGCTGGGGCTGGGCTTCGGCTACGACCCGGTGACCGCGTTCCTGCTGCTGTCCACGGTGATCGTGACGGTCGTCATCGGCGTCTACATCGTCGTCAACCTGGCCTGCGCCGGCTACTTCCTTCGTCACGGCCGCCGGTCCCTCAAGCCCGTACGGCACCTGCTCCTCCCGCTGCTGGGCATCGTGGCCTTCGTCCCCGCCCTGCTCACCGCGGCCGGTCTGCCCGTCTTCGACTTCGTGACGAAGCTGACCGCGCCGGTGTCGTACGCCGGTTCGGTGGTCGGCGTCTGGATGGCGGTCGGAGCGGTCGTCCTCCTGGTGCTGATCCGGCGTCACCCCGAGCGCATAGCCGAGACCGGACGGGTCCACCTCGAAGAGAACACTCCTGGCACGGCCGCCCCGCAGAACGGAGCAACAGCGCGATGACCGATCCCCGCATCCTCACCGTCCGGCCCGGACCGGACGACTACGCCTGCACGTTCGGCGGGGCCCCGCCGGTGGCGCGGATCGCGCCCGGCACGGTCCTCGACCTGTACACGGAGGACTGCTTCGCCGGACGGGTGCGGTCCGAGAAGGACCTGGCGTCCGAGGTGTGCGAGTTCCCGTTCCTCAACCCGCAGACCGGGCCCTTCCACATCGAGGGCGCGGAGCCGGGCGACACCGTCGCCGTGCACTTCGTGTCGGTCGAACCTGCCCGGGACTGGGCGGCGTCGACGACGGTCCCGCTGTTCGGCGCGCTCACCTCGACGCACAGCACGGCCACCCTGCAGCCGCCACTGCCGGAGACGGTCTGGATCTGGCAGCTGGACCGCACCCGGCGCACGGCCCTGTTCCGGGGCCGCGAGGGCGGCATCGAGCTGGAGCTGCCGCTGGACCCGATGCACGGCACGGTCGGAGTGGCCCCGGCGAATCTGGAGGTGCGCTCGGCCCTGGTGCCGGACGCGCACGGCGGGAAAATGGACACGCCCGAGATGCGGGCCGGCGTCACCTGCTACCTGGGGGTCAACGTCGAGGGCGCGCTGCTCAGCCTCGGCGACGGGCATGCCCGGCAGGGCGAGGGCGAGACCTGCGGGGTCGCCGTGGAGTGGTCGACGGGCCTCAAGCTGACCTCGGTCACCGATCCCTCCGGTCTGGCCCTCGCCACGACCTACAGCTACGACAGCGACGGCAATCTGCTGTCCACTACCGGCCCGAACAAGAACTCGACCACCGAGACTGTCACCACCTACTGGTCGGCGACCGGCTCCGGCGCCTGTCAGGGCCGACCTGAGTGGGCCGGCCTCACCTGCCAGACAGCGCCCGGCACCACCATCACCGGCGGTGGCTCCAACCCCTCTGAGCTGGTCACCAAGTCCTACGCCTACGACCTTTTCGGCGAGCCGACGAGCGTCACCGAGACGGCGAACGGATCCACCCGCACCACGGCCTACACCCGTGACGCGGCCGGCCGCCCTGCGCCGCAAGGGCTGACGGAATCGCTGCGGGAGGCGCGCGGGTCACAGCGGGCTATAGTTCCCCGTCATCGAACGAAGGGAGCCACGATGGTCGCGCGCCTTGCAGGGTTTCTCCCCGGCGATCTGACCGAGGAACAGGCCGCGGTCTACCAGGCCATCTCCGGAGGCCCACGCGCCGCCGGTCCCCAGCTCTTCGCACTCACCGACAGCGAAGGACGGCTTCGGGGACCGTTCAACGCGATGCTTCTCAGCCCTCCGGTCGGCGCCGCTCTGCAGACCGTGGGTGCGGCGGTGCGCTACCAGTCCTTGCTCAGCGACCGTGTCCGGGAGATGGCCGTGCTCCTCGTCGCCGCTCACTGGGGCAGCGCTTTCGAACGAGAGGCGCACGAGGCCGTGGGGCGTGCCTGCGGTCTGACCGAGGAGGAGCTCGGCTCCCTGCGCTCCGGTGCCCTGCCGCCCCTCACCGATCCCGACGAGATGATGGCACTGCGGACCACGGCCTCGCTCCTGAGCTCTGACAGCCTGGGCGACGACCAGTACAACGCGGCGGTGTCGGCCATCGGTGAGCGCGGCCTGTTCGAGCTGACGACTCTGGTGGGCTACTACTCCACGCTCGCCCTGCAGCTCCGCGTTTTCGCAGGTGAGGAAGGCGAACCAAGGCCGTCAGCGCCCTGAGGGAAAGCCCGGTCACCCCTCCTGTGAGCGCTCTGCCATCCGTTTCGCGACCCGCGCGATGGTCTCGCGAAGCCACGTGTGCGCCGCGTCGTGGGTGTGGACGGGGTGCCCCCTCGACCAGGCTCACCCCGACCGCGGCATCAAGAAAGGATCTCGCAGGCGGCCGCCGGGGTGCGGGCCGGTACGGGGATCGAGGCGGACGCTCTGCTGACCCGGGTGAAGGCCCGTTTCCCGGGTCTCACGGTGCTCGCCGACATCACCTACGTCGAGCTGGAGGAGGCGCTGGCCCAGGCCGGTTTCCCGCTGGTGTACGAGCGGGAGACCGGGCGCTTCTTCCCGCCGTCGCGGGACGCCGAGCACAGCCGTCCGGCGTTCAGCGGGTCCGTCGTGACCAGCACCAGTGCCTGGTACGACGCCGTGCAGGGCCAGCTGGCGGAGGGACGCGACCCGCGCCGTCTGACGGAGCTGCGGCTCCTGGGGGCGTTGCGCCGGGGCGGTTTCCTCGCCCTGACCGTCAAGGGCTTGCACCTGCCCGGCGCGGCACATCGTCTGGCCTCCCGGTTCGGCATGCTGCCGGTCGACGTCGACGAGCTCTTCCTGACGGCCCTGCGGGAGCTAGGTGGACGCGGCGTTCGGCCGCCTGCGGGCACGGCGCCGGAGCGCGTGCGTGCTGCGCAGCGCGGGGGACCTCGCCTCGCTGGCGTTGGAGGGTATCGGGGTGACCGTCGTGCCCCGCCCGGTGGCCGAGGCCATCGTCACGGCCGACCACGCCGACTGCGTACTGACCCTCGACGACCCGCAGGCACTGCTCCCCCTTGCTCTCGCCCACCGCGATCCCGCCCCGACGTCCCCTGCGGCCCAGGCGTTCCTGCGGCTCGCCCTGGCCCGTCTGCCCGCGGAGACAGCCGTGGGCGCCGACACGCCCACGATGTCCGGCTGGTCCTGGAACCACGCACGGACCGCCGCCTCGCGGGAGGCGGCGGTCCGGTGGCGGCGTGGCCAGGAGTGCGGACTACCGGGAGAGCTCCTCGAGCGACGCCTGTTTGGTTTCCATCCCGAAGCGGGCGGTGACAGCGAGCCCGATGACCAGGACGGCTGCGAAGAGGCCGAAGACCATCGCGATGCCGTGGTCGACTAGGGCGCCGATGACGCTGGGGGCCAGGACCGCGGCGAATCCTCGCCACGAGCTGGCGCTGAGGGTGCCCCAGGAGCGCATGCGGGTCGGGTAGATCTCGGCGGTGTAGGCGTACACGAGCGGGTCGACGGCGCTCACGCCGAGCAGCATCAGGCCGCCGCTGACCAGGAGCGCGGGCCAGGTGTGGAGATTGCCCGTGGCACCGAGGACGGTGGCGAGCAGGGCGCCGGCGAGGGAGATCGCGTATCCGGTGATGAACCAGCGGCGGCGGCCCACGCGGTCGACGGTCGCGCCGACGACGATGATCAGTGCGATGGAGGCGAGGGTGACCGCGCCGCTCAGCAGGCTGGCCATGGCCGGCGAGACACCGACCCGCTTGACGTAGAGGCTCGGCATCCAGGCGGTGCCGCCCAGCAGGGCGAAGAACACGGTGAACCACAGCACCCAGGCTGTGACCGTCCGTTTGCGGTACTGCGTCGACAGCAGCTCGCCGTGCCGGGTCGAGGCCAGGTCGGCGGCCGGTGTGCTCGCGGCGGGTGCGTCGGGCACCGGCGCGGAGGCGGCTGTACCGGCCGCGGCCTCCATGGCGCTGACGATCCGCTCCGCCTCCGGGAGCCGCCCCCGGCGGATGAGGACGCGCGGCGACTCCGGCAGCAGGCGCCAGGCGACGAGGGCGACCAGCAGCGGGGCGCCGCCGATGGCGAACAGCAGGCGCCACGCGGTCTCGGGGCTCGTGGACGCGAGCAGTGCGGCCGCGGTCAGCGAGGTGGCCAGGTTGCCCAGCGGCGAGGCCAGCTTGTAGAGCACGGTGACCCGGCCTCGCTGCCGGGTCGCGACGAACTCGCCGAGCAGGGCGGACGCCACGGGCACCTCGGCGCCCAGGCCGAAACCCTGGACCAGGCGGAAGGCGCCCAGGCTGGTGCTGTTCCAGGACGCGGCCGAGATCAGGGCGAAGACCCCCATCACCACCAGGGCCGCCAGGAACACGCGCCGGCGCCCCAGGCGCTCGCTGACCAGGCCGAATCCGATGGCGCCCACCGCCTGGCCGAGGAAGCCGGCGCTGACCAGCAGGCCGGCCTGGCTGGAGCTGAGGCCGTACGTCGTGGAGAGGGCGCTGAGGACGGTGGCGATGGAGACGATGTCGAAGGCGTCGAAGAAGGTTCCGGCCCCGAGCGTTCCGACAACGCGGGCATGGAAGCGGGAGACCGGTACGTGGTCCAACCGGCTGATCAGCTGGTCGGCTTGCAGAGCTTGTTGGGCGCTCTGCGCATCTGTCACAGCCATGGCGGCAGCTCCTCGTCGAGCTTGCAGGGGGATGCGGCCCTGCGGCGAGATCCAGTCACTTTCACTGATTAAAAGTGGCTTGTTCCATTCGGAAGGAAGTGGAACGAACCAAAGCATCGACCCCGGGGACCGGTCAAGAGGTCGCGGCGATGGACATCTCGACCGCGGCGGGGTTATCTTCCGAGGACCTGATGAAAGTAGCTTTCATTTAACGAAAGTCGAGGATGCCATGGGATGGCTGGGACTGGAAGGCCGCAGGGCGCTCGTCTTCGGCGCCGGAGGGCTGGGGGTCGCCTGTGCCCGAGGGCTGGCCGAGGCCGGGGTGCGGCTGGCCGTGGTCGACATGGACGAGGCGAAGCTGAAGACGCTGCGGGACGATCCGGCACTCGCGGACGCCGATGTACGTGTGTTCCCGGCCGATGTGACGACCTCCGAGGCGTGCGAGGAGGTGATCGCGGCGGCGGTCGGGGAACTGGGCGGACTGGACGTACTGGTGCACGCGGTCGGCACGAACGACCGCCGTCCGGTGGTGGACACCCCGGACGAGGTGTGGGAACGGATCCTCACACTGAACCTGTCGAGCGCGTTCTACGCCGGGCGGGCCGCGGGACGCCTGATGCGTGAGACCGGGGGCGGCAGCATGGTGTTCTTCTCGTCGGTCTCCTCCCGGCTCGCCCACAAGCACCACGCGCCCTACGCGGCGACCAAGGGCGGCCTGGACCAGCTGGTGAAGGTGATGGCCCGGGAGTGGGCGGCCGACGGCGTGACCGTCAACGCCGTCGCCCCGGGCTACACGGAGACCGAGCTGACCAGGGCGTACCTGGACCGGCCGGGAATGCGCGAGGAGATGGTCGGCCTGGTCCCGGCCGGACGCCTCGGTACGCCTGAGGACGTGGTCGGCGCGGTGCTCTTCCTCGCCTCGCGGCAGGCGTCGTTCGTCACCGGGCAGGTGCTGTACGTGGACGGCGGCCGCACCCTCGTATGAGCCGACCGCACAGGCCAGGGCCGCGAGCCGTCCGCTTCCACCGGTCGGCCTCAGCTTCCGCCGAGCAGCTTCGTGATCTCCCGGCAGGCGTCCAGCAGCGGCGGGCGCAGCTCCTCGATCAGGCGGGTGACCGGAAACTCCATCGCGGGCACGGCCACGTTGACCCCGGCGACCACCGATCCGGACGCGTCGCGCACGGGAGCGGCCACGGACCGCAGCCCGTAGGCGAGTTCCTCGTCCTGCAGCGCCCAGCCCTGCTCGCGGATCTCTGCGAGGGCGGGCCGCAGCTCGGTGAGCGACCGCTTCGCGTTGGGACCGTTGGTCCCGGCGAAGGACGCCTTGGTCAGGCACCGCTCCAGCTCCGTGTCGTCGAGACCGGCGAGGAGCACCTTGCCGATGGAGGTACCGACCGCGGGCAGCCGGGAGCCGACCTGGATGTTGGCCGTCACCAGGTCGTTGTTGCGCAGCCGGATCAGATACAGCACACGGTCGTCGGACAAGGTGCCGAGGTTGACCGTCTGGCCGGTCGCCGCGGCCAGCCGGCGCAGCGGCCCGTCGGCCAGCTCCACCAGATCCATGCCGCGCAGCGCCGAGAAGCCGAGCGTCAGGACCTTCGGGGCCGGACGGTAGGCGCCATCGGACAACTGCTCCAGGAAACCCTCGGTCACCAGGGTGGCGGCCATACGGAAGGCCGTCGGCAGGGGGACGCCGGTCTCGGCGGCCATGTCGGTGAGCTTCATCGACGGACGCTGCTCGGAGAACAGCCCGAGCAGCCGCAACCCCTTGGCCAGGGCCTCGACGTGGTAGCTGCGCTTCGACGCGGGGGCCTCGGACGGAAGGGAAGCCGATTCGTCACGCGGCGGCACTCGTGACTCACTTTCTGCAGAGAAGACATCCAATGAGGGACTTTCATTGTACGGAAGTCGATATCACGCAAGGCACCCCTTGCGCGAGAGGAAGAGTTCGTGCGACCGAGACTGACCGGGCTGCTGCCCGGAGAACTGGACGAGGAACAGACGAAGGTCTACCGGTCCATCACCGGCGGCCCGCGCGCGGCCGGACCGCAGGCGTTCGCACTGTCCGATTCGGAGGGGCGACTGCGCGGCCCCTTCAACGCCATGCTGCTCAGTCCGCCGGTGGGCCACGCGGTACAGGCCCTCGGTGCCGCGGTGCGCTACGGCTCCATACTGAGCGACCGGGCGCGGGAACTGGCGATTCTCGCCGTGGCCGCACACTGGAACAGCCGCTTCGAGCGCGAGGCCCACGAGGCCGCGGGCCGGACCGCCGGCCTGACCGAGCCGGAACTGGCCGCACTGCGTGCCGGGACGGCGCCGGATCTCGGCGACCCCGCGGAGCGAGCCGCCCTGCGCGTCACCACCGCGCTGCTGCTTCACGGGGCACTGAGCGACGAGGAGTACGCCGAGACCGTGTCCTGGATCGGCGAACGAGGATTGTTCGAACTGACGACGCTCGTCGGCTACTACGCCACCCTAGCCCTTCAGCTCCGCGTTTTCGCAGGTGAGGGGCCTTGACAGGCCGTAGTGCCGGATAAATACTCAAGTCATGTTCACACAGTGAATGTCACTTTCATTCAGTGAAAGAAACCGGAAGACCAGAAGGCGGACCTCATGAAGCTGATCACCTTCGACGACGGACGTGTCGGAAGGCTTGAACTGGAAGAGCGGCTGGTGCTGCCGCTGGAGGTGAGCAGCACCCGGGAGTACTTCGAGCGCGACGGCCAGGTGGCGGAGACCGGCGATCGGCTGCGGCTGGACGACGTGAAGCTGCGCGCCCCGATCGTGCCGAAGAAGTTCTTCCACACCTCCGGCAACTTCCGTGAGCACGAGGACGAGTCGAAAAACGTCGACTGGTCGCACCCCATGCACAAAGGCATCGTCTTCTTCCAGAACGTCGACGCGATCATCGGCCCCGACGAGCCCGTCATCTACCCCGAGCACCTCACCAGTGAGCTGGACTACGAGCTGGAGATCGCCGTCGTCATCGGCAAGCCCGGCAAGTTCTTCGGGGTCGACGACGCACCCGACCACATCGCCGGATACGTCGTCTTCAACGACATCACCGCCCGCGACATCCAGCGCCGCGAGATGGAGTCCGGCGTCTTCTCCTTCTGCAAAGCCATCGACACCTTCTGCCCCGTCGGCCCGTACATCGTCACCGCCGACGAGATCCCCGACGCGCAGAACCTCGACATGGAGCTGCGGGTCAACGGCGTGGTCCGGCAGAAGTCGAACACCAACCGGATGTCGGTGTCCATCCCGCACCTGGTCGCCTACCACTCCCCGCAGGGATACAGCGCGGGCGACCTGATCACCACCGGCACCGTCCAGGGCGTGGCCGGCTTCAGCGGCGACCCGGACATGTACCTCAAGCCGGGCGACGTCGTCGAGGCCGAGGTCGAACGGCTCGGCGTGCTACGCACCCCGATCGTCAGCTGGCAGGAGGGGCACGGCACCCCCGTACCCCAGAAGGTGGACTGGTGAAGCTCGCAGTACTGAACGGCCGGGCGGTCGTGGTCGACGGCGACCGGGCCGCCGACATCGCACGCGCCTCACAGGGACGCCTGCCCACCGACCCGATGGCCCTCCTGGAGGACTGGCCCCGCGTGCGCGACTGGGCAGCCGAACTGCCCGGGGACGCCTATGACATGGCGGTAGACCCCGCTGCCCTCGGTGCCCCGGTCCCGCGCCCCCGTCAGGTGTTCGCCGTCGCGCTGAACTACCCGCCGCACGCGGCGGAGGCAGGCTTCACGCCGCCCGACGAGCCGCTCGTCTTCACGAAGTTCCCGGCGTGCATCACCGGCCCGTACACCACGGTCGCGCTCCCCCCGGGCAAGGTGGACTGGGAGGTGGAACTCGTCGCGGTCATCGGCCGTGAGACATACCAGGTAAGCCAGGACCGCGCCTGGGAGGCGGTGGCCGGCCTGACCGTCGGCCAGGACATCTCCGAGCGCGTCACCCAACTCCAGGGCAAGCCCGCTCAGTTCAGCCTCGGCAAGTCCTTCCCTGGCTTCGGGCCCACCGGCCCCGTCCTGGTCACCGCGGACGAGTTCGACGACCCGGACGACCTGGAGATCACTGGAATGCTCAACGGCCAGGCCGTCCAGCACGACCGCACCAAGTCCATGATCTTCCCGGTGCCGGAGCTCGTCGTCCGTCTCTCCGCCGTACTGCCCCTGTTCCCCGGCGACCTGATCTTCACCGGGACCCCCGCGGGCGTCGGCAACCGCATGAACCCGCCGCGCTACCTCACCGCCGCCGACGAACTCGTCAGCCGCGTCGAGGGCATCGGCGAGATCCGCCAGCGCTTCACCGCCCCCACGACCTCCGATCGTTGAACAGGGACCCGCATGTCTGAGCACACCTCCGCCCCCATTCCCCGTCGCTTCGAAGACCGCAGCGTCCTGGTCACCGGCGCCGGCACCGGTTACGGCGCCGAGATCGCCGTGCGCGCCGCCCAGGAGGGCGCCCGGGTCGCCGTCCACTACCGCAGCTCCGCCGCAGGAGCCGACAGGACCGTCGCCCGCATCAAGGACGTCGGCGGCGAGGCGTTCACCGTGCAGGCCGACATCGCCGTGCACGCCGACGTCATCCGCATGGCCGACGAGGTGTTCGACCGCTTCGGCGGCCTCGACGTGGCCGTCAACAACGTCGGCGACGTGGCGGGCGACCAGATGTCCTGGCGCGACCTCACCGAGGAGTCCATCGACCACGTCCTCGCCGTGGACGTCAAGGGCACCATGCTCTGCGTCCACGAGTTCGGCTCCCGCATGCTGGAGCAGGGCCACGGCGCGATCGTCAACATCGGCTCCACCGTGATCGTCCGAGGCAGCGCGCGAGCACCGCAGTACGCCGCCGCCAAGTACGGCATCCTCGGCATCACCAAGTCCTACGCCCAGGCGTTCGCACCGGTCGTACGGGTCAACACCTTCGCGCCCGGCTTCATCGAGACCGAGACCCTCCTGAACCGCGCGGACTGGAAGTCCGGACGCCGCGAGGACATGATCGCCAAGACCCCGATGGGCCGCATCCCCGGCCCCGCCGAACTCGCCGGCACCGCCCTCTTCCTCGCCACCGACGACGCCGCCCACATGACCGGCGTCTACCTCAACGCCGACGGCGGCTTCAACATGATCGGCGCCTGACAGGACCGCCCTTCGAACCGGGGCGCGGCTGCCCTGTCAATGCCCTGACTCCCCAGCCGCGCCCCTTCTTTCCCCGCTCTCCTTCTCCCCCAAAGGACCTTCTATGGACAAGGTCTGTGCGAGCGCCGTGGAGGCGGTCGCCGGCATCCCCGATGGCGCGTCGCTGGCCGTCGGCGGCTTCGGCCTCAGCGGCATCCCCGACGTGCTCATCCAGGCCCTTCACGAACAGGGCGCGACCGGCCTGGAGGTCGTGTCGAACAACTGCGGCGTGGACGGCCGGGGCCTGGGGGTGCTGCTGGGCGACGGCCGCATCGCCCGCGTGACGGGCAGTTACGTGGGCGAGAACAAGGAGTTCGCCCGACAGTACCTGTCGGGCGAACTGGAGGTGGAGCTGGTCCCGCAGGGCACGCTGGCCGAACGGCTGCGTGCGGGAGGGACAGGGATCCCCGCCTTCTACACCCCCGCCGGCGTGGGTACCCAGGTCGCCCACGGCGGACTGCCCTGGCGGTATGCGGCTGACGGCACCATCGCCGTGGCCTCCCCGCCCAAGGAAACCCGCGACTTCGCCGACCGCACGTACGTCCTGGAGCAGGCGATCACCACCGATTTCGCGCTCGTGCGGGCATGGCGCGGCGACCGCCACGGGAACCTGGTCTTCCGCAAGGCGGCCGCCAACTTCAACCCGCTCGCGGCGATGGCCGGACGCATCACCATCGCCGAAGTCGAAGAGCTCGTGGAACCGGGCCGGTTGAGCCCGGACGAGGTCCATCTGCCGGGCATCTTCGTCCAGCGGGTGGTGAAGCTGACGCCCGCCGAGGCCGGCGACAAGCAGATCGAGAAGAGGACGGTACGACTCTGATGGCCTGGACCCGCGAGCAGATGGCCGCCCGCGCCGCCGCCGAACTCACCGACGGCTCCTACGTCAACCTCGGCATCGGCCTGCCCACCCTGATCCCTGGCCACCTCCCGCCGGAGGTCCAGGTGGTCCTGCACTCGGAGAACGGCATCCTGGGCACCGGCCCCTACCCCCGCGAGCACGAGGTCGACCCCGACCTGATCAACGCGGGCAAGGAGACCGTCACCGTCCTTCCCGGCGCGAGCTTCTTCGACTCGGCGACCTCCTTCGGCATGATCCGCGGCGGCCACATCGACACCGCCGTCCTCGGCGCCATGCAGGTCTCCGCCGCCGGCGACCTGGCCAACTGGATGATCCCCGGCAAGATGGTCAAGGGCATGGGCGGTGCCATGGACCTGGTCCACGGCGCCCGCCGCGTCATCGTCCTGATGGAACACACCGCCAAGGACGGCACCCCGAAGATCCTCAAGGAGTGCACCCTCCCGCTCACCGGCGAGCGGTGCGTCCACCGCATCATCACCGACCTCGGCGTCCTCGACATCACCGAGGACGGCCTCGCGCTCGTCGAGACGGCACCCGGCGTCACTGTGGAGGACATCGCCGCCCGCACTCAGGCACCGCTGCACACCACCAACGACGCCGCGGCCGCCTGATGAACTTCAGGGACGTGCGGCGAAGTACCGGGCGATGTCCTCGATGTCCTCATCAAGCGCGCGGCGATTCCGTCCGGTCCGAGCTGGTGGTCGAGGCGGAGCAGCGCGAGCGTGCGTCCTGATCGCCGCGGGCTACTGGTCCGGGCTGGCGCTCTCCCGTCGGCTGGGCGCGGCAGGCCGCGTCGCCTGGCTCGCGGTCCTGGTCGCGCTCTGGCACCTCCGGGCGCAGGCCGGCGTAGTACATGCCGGCGAAGAACCCGCCCGCCGACGCGCACCGCAGAGGGCTGATCGAGCTGGCCTGACGACGCTGCCGGGAACGCGCTGATCCTGCACCGCGCTCTGCCGCAGGCGGGCAAGCGGTGGACCGACAGCGGCAAGTTTCACGACGAGCGAGGGCGCCCTCGCCCTGTAGGGTTCCAGAAGTGACGTACAGTATCTGACCAGGCACTTTGCGACTTCGGGCGATCACGGCAAGCTCGGACCCCATGGCACTGCGCATGCTCTACCTGGTCTTCCTCCGACTCCTCGGACTGCTCCTGCTGCTCTCCCGCTCGCAGCAGACCAAGGACGCCGAGCTGCTCGCGCTGCGCCACGAGAACGCGGTGCTGCGCCGCCAGCTCGGCGTCCGGCCGCTCCTCACCTGGCCGGACCGCGCAGTGCTGGCCGCCCTCGCCCGGCACCTACCCTCCCGGCTGCGCCGACGTCGCCTGTTCACACCCGGCACCCTGCTCACCTGGCACCGGCGACTACTGCGCTGGAAGTGGAAGCAGAAGCCCGCACGGACCGGCCGCCCGCTGCTCTCCGAGGAACTCACCGCCCTGATCCTGCGCCTGGCCCGCGAGAACCCGACCTGGGGGCTCAACCCGTATCCAGGGCGAGCTGCGGCGCCTGGGCCACCGCGTCGGCGCCTCCACCATCCGACGCATCCTGCGCAGCGCCGGCCTCGGCCCCGCACCCAGACGAAGCCGCGGCGCCCCGACCTGGCGCGAGTTCGTACGCGCCCAGGCCTCCGGCCTGCTCGCCGCCGACTTCTTCCACGTGGACACCGCCACGCTGACCAGGCTGTACGCCTTCGTGGTCATGGAGGTCGGCACCCGCACCGTGCACATCCTCGGCGTCACCGCCCACCCGACCGCAGCCTGGGCCACCCAGCTCTCGAGGAACCTGCTCGCCAGCCTCGCAGACCGCGCCGCCCGCTTCCGCTACCTGCTACGCGACCGCGACAGCCGCTACACCCAGGCGTTCGACGCCGTCTTCACCGCCGACAACATCGAGATCCTGAAGAGCGCGCCACAGACACCGCGGATGAACGCCCACGTGGAGAGGTTCATCCGCAGCGTGCGGGCCGAGTGCACCGACCGGATGCTGATCTAAAACGAGCAACACGCACGGCGTGTCCTCGCCGAATACGCCGAGCACTACAACTCCGGAAGGCCGCACCGGGCCCTGCACCTTCGCGCACCAGCCGACGATCCAGACGTCATCCCCTTCCCACCCAACACACCCAGCGCCACGACGTCCTCAGCGGACTCATCCACGAGTACCGCAACACAGCCTGACGAAGATCACGACAGTCTGGCGAACGCCCAGCTCAACGCCTGTGCGGGACTTTTGGCACCCAACACGCCTTGACCACCACCACCGCAAACGACCCCATCGAGGCCCTGGACGCGGCCGACTTCGCCTTCACCAGGCACGCTTGGGTGGACGCCGCGCCCGCTCTCGTCTACGAGCTGGTCAGCGAGGTGTCCGCGGTCAGCCGCTGGAGCCCCGACGCCGACGACATCGCGTTCGACCCGGAGGCCGGCCCCTGGGCCGGCGCCTGGTTCAGCGGCCGCAACCGCAGGGACGGCAGGGTGTGGACCAGCCGCTCCCAGATCGTGCGAGCCGATCCCGGAACAGCTTTCGGCTTCGTCGTCGGCGGCGCGGAGAACGGCATCGTGCACTGGGAATGGACCCTCACCCCGCAGGGCCGCGGAACCGTCGTCCAGCAGTCCTGGCGACTGCTCCGCCTCGATCCGGTGCTGGGCACCACCCGCACCAACCTGGACGCGCTCCGACGCCACATGACCATCAGCGTCGAAACCACCCTCACAGCCCTCGCCCAGTGGCTCGCCGAAGAACGCCGGAGATGACACACCGTATGTCGTCCTGCGCCCGACGCCGACGTGGTCGGGGCCGAGGTTGGCTACCGTTTCCGCATGGGCAAGCGATCTACTTGCTCAAGAACTCTTGCGGAGGGCTGGGAGCGGCTGGTCGCAGTACCGTTCGAGTTCCTCGGTCCGGCCCTGGCCGCCGCGCTTGAGCCAGCTGGTGGTGGCGGTGTCGAGGCACACAAGCGCGCCACTGATCGCTGATGAACCGCTCGGTCCGGCCGCCCGGTTCGCCCGGAAGGAACCGGGCGCATAACCGGGTTCGGACTCGGCCATGTCGGCTGTGTCGGCTCCGTGTCCGGTGGCGTTCGTCGAGGACCGGATCGAGTATGTCGATCCGGTCCTCTGTGCCGTCTCGTCGGCGCCGGTGGGCGAAGTTCTCGACACGGTCGCGGTCGCAGGTTCGGGGGCGTGAAAGGCAGGCCAGGGCTGGACGGCTCTCACGCCCCCCCAAGGGCGCACGGGCGCAGGGGTAGGGCGCCCGGGTGAATCCCTTGTGCGATTCGACGAGCTCATGCGGTCTCTCGTCGTCGCGCGCTATGAATCTGTCACGCGGAATCCGGTCGCGGTATCTGTCAGCCGACTGCACAGCGAAGGCCGTCGCCCTGTCGGGAAACTCCCGGCAGGCGGCACGCGCGTCAGCGCGTATCCGAGGCGTATTCGGCTGTCAGCCCTGGACCCCGGTATCTGACAGGGTGCCTTCGAGCACGTCGCGGAGTTGCGAGCGGGCGGTGATGCCCAGTTTGGGGAAGACCCGGTAGAGGTGGGAGCCGACCGTGCGCGGTGAGAGGAACAGTTTTTCACCGATCTCGCGGTTCGTCAGGCCGCGGGCAGCCAGCTGGACGATCTGCTGCTGCTGGGGGCTGAGTTCGGTGAAGGCACTGGGCACGACGTCGGTCGCCTCGATACCGGCGGCGCGCAGTTCCGCCTGTGCCCGCTCGGCCCACGGCCGCGCGCCGAGGCGCTGGAAGGTTTCCAGAGCGGCGCTCAGCAGCGGACGGGCCTCGGCGATACGGCGCCGGCGCCGGAGCCACTCCCCGTAGTCGAGCCGGGTCTGCGCCCGTTCGAACGGCCACTGCTCACCCGCGGACTGTGCGAGCGCGGCCTGGAAGAACGGCTCCGCGTGTTCGGGATCCGCCAGCAGGGCGCGGCCCCGGTCGATCAGTGCGGCCACCCGTGCCGACATGCCCGTACCGAGGCGCCTCGCCGACCATTCCAGCAGCTGTGCGGCGTGCTCCTGCCGTCCGCGGCGGACGGCCGCAGCCGCGAGTTCGGCCAGGACGGTGTAGGAGACGTGGTAGTGGACCGGATCGCCGTCGACGGTGAATGCCGAGCGGAACTGCGTGTACGCGGTGTCGTAGTCGCCCTCGGCCACGGCCGCCAGCCCCAGGGCACGGCGGGCGAAGACCGCGACGGAGCGGCTCTCCAGCGGATCGACCAGAGACAGGGCTCGCTCGGCGAGTCGGCGTGCGGCGGCCGCGTCGCCGAGCAGGGCGACCACCGTGGCGTCGAGTGCCTGGGCACACCCCTCGGCGTGGTCGAGTCCGGCGGCCGATGCCATGGCTGCGATGTCGGCCGCCACCGAGCGGGCCTCGGCCCACCGGCCCTGCTCCAGGTGGGTCCAGCCGACCGCGCATCCCAGTCCGTCCGGGAGCGGGCCGTGGGCCTGCCACTGGTCGAGCGCCTTGTCGAAGGTCTGGGCGGCGAGGGTGGTCTGATCGAGCAGCCAGGCGACGATGGCCAGCGCGGTCAGGCGCTGGGCGTCGCCCTTGGCCTCGGCGATGAGCCCGGGCAGCAACGGTGCGAGGGATGCTCCTGCGCCGCCGGGGTCGGAGACGGCCATGACCCAGGCGTGCAGCGCCGCTCCGGCGGCGTCGTGGGGCATGCCGGAGAGCAGGCTCTGGATCTGTCGCTGCTGGGACTCCTCGCCCGAGTAGTAGCGGACCACCGCTGCTGCGGCCAGCGCGTCGAGCACGAGGGGCGATCGGGTGTTCGCTGCCTCGTCGGCGACGCGCATGAGCAGGGCGAAGGCTGCTGTGTGATGGGGGCCCAGCGACATGAGCCGGCCGGTGGCCAGCGCGGCTTTGCCCCGCAGTGCCGGGTCGTCGGTGCACTCGCGGACTGCGGCGGCCAGGTGTTCCACCCAGCCGAGCTGCCCGGTAAAGACGGCGCTGGCAGCGGCTTCGGTGAGCAGGCGCGCCCGGTCCTCGCGGTGCGGGCTGAGTTGCGCGGCGCGCTCCTGGGCCGCGGCGGCGGCCGCAAAGCCACCCCGGCGCCGGGCACGGTCGGCCGTCTGCTGCAAGGCGGCCGATACGTCCTGGTCGGGGCGTACGGTAGCGGCGGCCAGATGCCAGGCGCGGCGGTCGGGCTCCTTGCGCAGCAGTTCCGCGAGAGCCAGGTGTGCCTGGCGGCGTTCCACGAAGGGCGCGGCATGGTAGACGGCGGCGCGGACGAGCGGGTGACGGAAGACGATCCTGGTTCCGTCCTGGCGTACGAGACCGGCCCGGTCCGCTGGCTCCCATGCCTTGTCGTCCGCCTCGGGCAGTCCCACGGCTGCCGCCTGCGCGTCCGCCGCGTCGGCGGCCGCGAGCAGCAGCAGGATGCGGCGGGTCGGTTCCGGCAGGTCGGCCGCGTGCCCTGCGAAGATCCGCTCCAGCCGGTCGGTGACCGGCAGCGGGCCCTCCACGCTGCGGCCCTCGGGGTTGCGGACCGCGGTGGCGTGGGCGAGTTCCACCAGGGCCAGCGGGTTGCCGGCCGCCTCTTCAAGGATCCGCACGCGGGTTCGACCGGTGGGCGGTGTGGGCTGCCGGTCGAGCAGCCGGTTGGCGGCAGCACCGTCCAGCGGACCGAGTTCGAGGCGCTCGTACCCCTTGTCGAAGCCGGGCAGTACGGCCGCGGTGCGGACTCCGAGCAGCAGCGTGACGGGCTCGCTGTCCATGCGCCGCGCCACGAAGGAGAGCACGTCCAGGGATCCGCGGTCGGTCCACTGGGCGTCGTCGACCACGACCAGCAGCGGGGCGGTTTCCGCCAGGTCCGACAACAAGGTCAGAACCGCCAGACCCACGATCATCGTATCGGGGGCCTCGGCACACTCGTCGAGCCCCAGGACGGCGCGGAGCGCGGAGCGCTGCCGCGACGGCAGGCCCTCCGCGGCACCGAGTACCGGGCGGAGCATCTGATGAAGGCCCGCGAATCCTAGGTGGGCCTCGGATTCGCTCCCCACCGCTCGCAGCACCCGGCCACCCGCACTCCGTGCGCGATCGGCCGCGATGCCGAGGAGTGTGCTCTTTCCGGCACCGGGGTCACCCGTGAGGATCAACACGTCGCTGTGGGACCGATCGGCGCCGACCCGCCGGACTATTTCTGCGGTCTCGGTTTCCCGGCCGACCAGCGTCAGACCGGAATTCCGCGTCGAGCGCTGGTCCCCACGAGCCTTTCCATCGTTTTCCACGGATGCTCCAGGAATTGAGATACCCCAGATACTAGCGTGGGAGAACCGCGGCAACGCCTGCGGGAGCGGCCTCGAAGCCGGTCAGAAGCACGTCCGAGCGCAGTCTGTCGGCGACAGGCAGTCGTCGTCCGGGATATTCCGGCCATGGCATCCACGGAGTTCTCCCGGAGTCCTGGTTTCGCCCGCGGAGTCGCGCGCCGCGCGGACATCGTGGCGAGGCGAGTGCAGACCTCCGCACACCTCGAACCGTACGTCTCCGCACCGTCGGCCTCGGGATCGCCACGGCAGGACAACCGGCCGGCAGGCGCAAACGCCCCATCCGGTGGCCGACCAGCACCGATGCAGTCACGTGACGCATACCCCCGGCTGTTCGTCCGACCAGAATCGTGAAGCGAGCACGGTCGCGCCTTTCCGGGTCGGCGGGCAGGCACGATCGTGCGTCGCCGGTGGCGTCGTGCCATCACAGACGGAAATCGCGGAAACCGCACATCTCGACCGGAAGGCGCTGTCATGGTTACTGAACGCTCGTGGCTGGTCGGACTCGGGTTTCGCACTCCATGCGGTCGGCTCGTACGCCACTTCTACGTCGTCGACGGCATGGCCGGTCCGGAGCAGGCCCATGAGGCTGCTCTTGAGCGGGCAAACGACCCGAGCGAACGCGCGGCGCACGGAAACCTGCGGCTCGATGACGGCTGTGTCGAGATGCGCCGAATGTCGCGTGAGCTTCTGGGCGCCTGGCGGCTGTCCGCCCCAAGTCCGGCGTAGCCCCTTGAGCCCGGAAGCCATCGTCGACGGGTGCAGGCCTGTCAGCGCTGCGCGGTCGCCGACGCCGGCAAGGAACGCCCACGTGCTGCAGAACCTCCGAAAGCAGTCACCCGACGCATACCGGACGGAACCCCGCATGCCGAGACTGGTGACGCGGGCGGTGGCCCGGTCAGCACCCGAAGGCTCCCGCACGGCTGTGCACACGCGAAAGGACCTACGGAGATCCCCATGGTGGCAAGGACAACGACATCGTTGTGGGACCGGTTCGCGGCCTTCGACCCTGGGCTCGTGCGTCTGACCTCCGCGATGCGCGCCGTGCTCGGTACTGCCGCGACCCTTGCCGTGCTGACAGCGCTGCGAGCGCCCGAGACGGCGCTAGTGGTCGGCGGCTTCACCGCGATGACGACTTCCCTGGCCGTTAGCGACCTGCACCCGCGCAACCAGCTCATCACGCTCGGACTCGGTGCTCCGCTCTCCCTCGCGTCTCTGGCCGCCGGAGCCGCGCTGACGCCGTACCCGACAGCAGCCAAGCTGGTCTTCCTGGTGGTGATCTACCTTGCCGTTCAGGCCCGCCGGTTCGGCCCGCGAGGGCTGGGCTTGGGGATCTTCGGTTTCATGGCCTTCCTGCTGTCTCAATTCACCCAGGCCCGGGCAGACCGCCTTCCGGACCTCGGGGCATCGGTACTGGTTGCGTCCGGGGCCGTCACGGCCGTGTGGTACTGCGTGGGCCCCATCACGGCGTCCCGAGCTTTGAGGCGGCTGCGGCACGCATTCGACGTGCGTCTGCACGATGTCCTCCGGGACACGGCTGCGATGGTCGCCACCGGGCAGGACGTCGACACCCGGAGCCGCTCGTTGCAAGACCGCCTCGACACACTGCACGCGTCCGTGCTGCTGATCGAGGACTTTCTCGACGAGCGCGCCGTCGACGAGGACACCGAGGCTCTGCTGCCGCACCTCAGCCGGGTGGAGGTGGCCGCGCAGCGCCTGGCCGTACTGACGGTCCGCGCGGTCCGCACCCCGGCCGCACGCAATGACCTGGCGGGACGGACGGCGCGACAGCGGCTCGCCCGGCGGATCCGGGCTCTCCGGCACCAGCCCACCGGGGGAACTACTTGCGCAGCCGAGCGGTGCGCAGAGGGGTACGAAGGCGGCCCGGCGAACCAGCCGACCGGCTCCGCACTCGTGCTGGACTGCTTCCCCGCGGTCGACGAACTTACCGAAGCCCTGCGGGTTCTCGGCCCACGCGACCGCCCGGCAGGACGCCGGACACCTCCACGCAAGCCCGCCTCACCCACCTTCGGGGCGCTGCCGCGCAAGGACACAGACACCGAAAGCCTGAAGCGGGGAGCCACCCGTCAGGCGTTTCAGGTGACGGCTGCCTCGGCCCTCGCCATCGGAGGCGGCCATCTCCTGTCGCCGCATTTGTGGTACTGGGCCGTCGCGGCCTCATGGGTCGTCTTCATCAAGAACGAGAGCACCGGCGAGGTACTGCTGCAGAGCCTCCGGCGGCTGGCGGGCACTGTCCTCGGCGTGGTGTTCGGCTACGGCCTCGCTGCCCTGGTCGGCGGAGACGGCCCCGTCCTCCTGCTCCTGCTCCTGCTGTGCATGTTCGGGACGTTCTACACCCCGTCACAGGCCTACTGGGCCGTGACGTTCTTCATCACCGGCACGCTCGGCATGCTGCTCGCGCTGATGGACACCTTCTCGACACACGTGCTGCTCCTGCGCGTCCAGGAGACCGCACTGGGAGTGTCCTGCGGGATCCTTGCCGCCGTCCTCGTCCTTCCCACCACGGTCCGCCGGGCCAGCGACGAGGAACTGGTCGGCTTCCTGCAAGTCCTCGACCGCCTCCTGCGAGCCGTCGCGGCAGGAAGCACGGACACGAAAACCCCGACGAGCCGGGTCCGCGCGGCACACGACCTCGACCAGGCACTGGAATCCTTCCGCAAGGCCTGCCTGCCTCTCACCCATCCGCTCAATCCGCAGCGCCGCCGCCGTCACCACGCCCGCCACCTGCTGGAACTCCTTGAGGCCGGCGCGTATCACGCGCGGAGCCTGGCCGCCACGGCCGAACGTCTCCCGGCGGGCCACGTCCCGGAGTGCGCCGCCCGTCTCACAGCTGCGGCCGACCGCGCGCACGAGACCGTGACCCACCTGATCCGCGTCACCGGCCACCGACCCGAAAGCGCCTCACATACGGCACGCGCCACGGTCGTCAGGGCACTGTCCCTGCTCTCGGAGGAGCAACGCGTGAGCCGCAACTGGCCGTCGCCGGAGCATCGCCTGCTGCTGCACATCAATCGCCTCGACGCGACCCTGACCGCGCTCGTACGAGCCTTGGACCCACTCGCATCGGACCCCGACCGCACCACCGTGGCCCCCTCCGAGAGCATGGACATCCCCTCGCCGCACGGCCCGGTCCAGGCTGCCGCAGCGAGTTGCGCCGACCTCGCCGACCGGTGCGAACGCGCCCAAGCCGGCTAGTAGTGCTTGGTCAGGTCGGTGTGCGGGTGGGTATGTCGCGGTTGCAGGTGGGGCAGGCGCCGGTCCAGGTTGCGAGGAGTGTCTGCAGTTCGCGGACGACTTGGTAGAGGCTCAGGCCGGCGCCGGGTGTTCTGGGTCTCGGGCCAGTCGCTGCAGGGTGCAGAAGGCATGCGCGACGGAGACGAGGGTGACGTGGTGGTGCCAGCCGCCCCAGGTCCGGCCCTCGAAGTGGGCCAGGCCCAGGGCCTCCTTCATTTCCCGGTAGTCGTGCTCGATCCTCCAGCGGAGCTTTGCCAGCCGGACCAGCGTGGTCAGCGGGGTGTCCTCGGGCAGGTCTGACAGCCAGAACTGGACCGGCTCGCTCTCGCTTGCGGGCCATTCGGCCAGCAGCCGGCGCACGGGCAGTTCCGGGCTGTCCGTGGCCTGCCGGATCTCGCGTCCGGCGGGCCGGATCCGCAGGGCCACGAAACGGGAGTACATCCGCTTCCGGCCGGAGCGGCCGGTGCCCGGCCTGGAGCCCTCCCTCCACTGCACCGGCCGTGCGGCCTTCCGGCCGGCCGCGATGACCAGCTCTTTCACCGACCGGGCAGGGTCGGGGTACTTCGGCACCGGCGGACGCCCGTTGCCCGAGTACGGCTCACACACCGGGACCGCGTCGGCGGCCTGTCCCGACATGGTGGTGGAGATCCCCACCACGTACTTCAGGCCGCGGTCCCGCAGCCCGTGCCGGAAAGCCGCGGCGTCGCCGTATCCGGCGTCCGCGACTTGCGTCGCCCGTCGGTCAGCAATCCCCGCAGGTAGACCTGCCCCCACCGGCGCTGGTCCTTGCGCGCAAACGGCTCGAACACCTCCGCCGCGAACGCCTCCAACTCACCGCGCACCACAGCAATCTCGTCCGGAGTCACACACTCCCAACGCCACACCAAGCCCGGAAGACACGCACCACCACAACCGACCTGACCAAGCACTACTAGTGCCGCATCAGCGAACCTTCGCCCCGTCGGAGTGATGACGATTCTTGGAAACGACCAGGGCTGCTCCTCGCATCACTTGATCAAGTCTGCAAGCGAGTGGGGAGGTTCGGTGAGCGCCGGGGCCGGGGTGAGGCTGGGGCCGCCCGCTCGTTCTGAGTCCGGGCCGCGTCGTCCCGGCCTGATGTCCTGGTTCCAAGGTCGCGGTGGAGGTGGGTCCATCGGCCGACGCGCGCCCAAGCCTTTGAGGTGATCATGTGGGTTGTCAGCTCGGGTCACGTCC
>NZ_JAJONF010000005.1 GCF_021462265.1 Streptomyces shenzhenensis
CGGGTCAGCCCCCGGCCGGAGCGGTGTGGGGTTGTTCCGGGCCGGGCTTGGGGCGGGTGCGGGTCCAGGACGGGTCGGCGGCGGGACGGTCAGGAGTGGGGGGACGGTCCATGGGCAGAGGGGTCTCCTGCGGTGTGGGGGGTGGTGAGCGGTGCGTCGGGAGCCGTCGACAGCTCGGCCCAGACGACGCGGGAGGAGGGCCGTCCCTCCGGCGCGGACGCGACGCCCCAGTCGAGACTGAGCGCGTCGACGAGGAACAGGCCGCGCCCGTTCTGCTCGTCGGGTCTGGCCCGCCGGGGCGCCGGGAGCGCGATGATGCTCCCGTTCTGGTCCTCGACCTCGATGCGGATCCGGTCGGCGTCGGCGTGCACCCGGCAGACGATCCGCCGGCCGGCCGAGTGCACGATCGCGTTGGTGACCAGTTCCGAGGTCACCAGGACCGCGTTGTCGCGGGCCTCCTCGGACACGCCCCACATGCCGAGCAGCTCGCCCACGCTTCGGCGGGCGTTGCCCACCGCGCGCGGTGTCGGCGCCAGGTCGAAGGCCCGGCTGAGCGGGGCGGGACGGTCCCCGGAGGCGAACCGGCCGAGGCCTTGCGGCCCAGGGAGTCGGCCGAGGCGTTCGCCTCCGGGTGGTGTGGGGACGCCCGTCGCGTCGGACGGGCGGTGCGGGCCCTCGGCGGCGGCCGCCAGGGCCGGCCGGGGCAGGCCGGTTATGTGGTCCTCGGGCAGTCGGTCGAGCGGCTGGGGGAGAGAGGGCGGGGCCATCGCCGTGCGCCTTTCGTCCGGCTTCGCAGCGTGAGAGCTGAGCGGTCGCGTCCGCCCCGGCCACGCGGGGGCAGACGACAACCCGTACCTGGACGGCGCCGGGCCGCAGCTCAGTCTCCCCCGACTGGACTGCTTCGCCTGCTCCTTGGTCGGCCGGAGCAGTAGGTCCACTCTGGCATCTGCCAACAGCGCCTCGCAACCAGCAAGTTGAAAATTGCAAGAAGCGAAGTGCATGCTGCTCCCGACAAGAAGTGATCGAACGAGTCCGTGCACGATCACGAGTACATGAGACGGTGAGCCTGAAACCTGGCACGAGGGGGTAGGGCGTGACCTCGGAGACCGACTGGGGCGGAGCCCCGTCCGTCCTGCGCATGATCCTCGGCAGACAGCTGGAGGAGATGCGGACCAGGGCCGGTCTGACCTTCGAGCAGGCGGCCGCCGCCATCGGGGTCAGCCACTCCACGATCCGCCGGATGGAGGCCGCCAAGGTGGCCCGGCTCCGGCTGGCCGACGCCGAGAAGCTCCTGCAGGTCTACGGCGTGACGGACCGCCAGGAGATCGACACCTTCCTGCAGTCGGTGCGCGAGGCCAACAAGCGCGGCTGGTGGCACACCTACCGGGACGTGATGCCGGACTGGTTCGCCGCGTATCTCAGCCTGGAACAGGCCGCGTTGCAGATCCGCGCGTACGAGAACCAGTTCGTGCACGGCTTGTTGCAGACCCGCCAGTACGCCACCGCCCTGCTCGGCGCCGGCAACCCGCACGCGCCCAGCGAGGCGACCGAGCGCATGGTGGCGCTGCGCATGCGCCGCCAGGAGCTGATCACCCGGCAGGCACCGCCGCGGCTGTGGGTCGTGATGGACGAGACCGTGCTGCGCTGGCCGGTCGGCGGTACCGGGGTCATGCGCTCCCAGATCGACCACCTCATCGAGGTCAACCGGCTGCCCAACGTCACCTTGCAGATCATGCCGTTCGCCAACGGCCCGCACCCCGCCATGCGCGCGGGCGCGTACCACCTCTTCCGGTTCCGGGCTCGCGAACTGCCCGACATCGTCTATCTCAACGGCCTGGTGGGCGCTGTCTACCTGGACAAGAGCGCCGATGTCGTGGTCTATCGCGAGGCCCTGGACCGGCTGGGCGCCCAGGCGGCGCCCGCCAGAAAGACCGAGGCCGTCCTCGGTGCGATTCGCAAGGAGCTCTGACGTGCACCACCCCATACGCAACGGCATCCCGTCCCGGCAACTCGGCGCGCGCGGCTGGTCCAAGCCGTGGAGCGACGACGCCGGCGGCGCCTGCGTCGAAGTGAAGAAGCTCGCCGACGGCCGGGTCGCGGTACGTCAGTCGACCGATCCCGATGGTCCGGCGCTGGTCTTCACACCCCGTGAGATGACGAGTTTCCTGTCCGGTGTGAAGGCGGGTGACGCCGACTTCCTGATGTGACCGGTGTGTTTCCGGAACTTCCTTGGTATGGCTGATCGTTCAATCAACCCCGCACAGCTGACGCACCACCCGCAGACCCCGAACACCCCGCATCCCCCCTCACCTGAATGGGAGACACGGCGTTGCCCGACAACGGATGGCCGGCCGACCGCATCGACACCGAGAACGCGCACTCCGCGCGGATCTACGACTACATCCTGGGCGGCAAGGACTACTACCCCGCCGACCAGGAGGCGGGTGACGCGATGTCGCGGGAGTGGCCCGCGCTCCCGATCCACATGCGCGCCAACCGCGACTGGATGAACCGCGCCGTGCGCTGGCTCGCCGAGGAGGCGGGGATGCGCCAGTTCCTGGACGTCGGGACCGGCATCCCCACCTCGCCGAACCTTCACGAGATAGCCCAGGCGGTGTCCCCGGACTCCCGGGTGGTCTACGTGGACAACGACCCCATCGTCCTCACCCTGTCCCAGGGCCTGCTCTCCAGCACGCCCGAGGGCCGCACGGCGTACATCGAGGCGGACTTCCGCGACCCGGCGGCCATCCTCGACGCCCCCGAACTGCGCGAGACCCTCGACCTCGGCAAGCCGGTGGCGCTCACGGTGATCGCCATCGTGCACTTCATGCTCGACGAGGACGACGCCGTCGGTGTCGTACGGCGGCTGCTCGAACCGCTGCCCCCGGGCAGCTACCTGGCGATGTCCATCGGCACCGCCGAGTTCGCGCCCGAGGAGGTGGGCCGGGTCGCCCGCGAGTACGCGGCCCGCAACATGCCGATGCGGCTGCGCACCATCGACGAGGCCCACGAGTTCTTCGAGGGCCTGGAGCTGGTCGAGCCGGGCATCGTCCAGGTCCACAAGTGGCACCCGGACGGCAGCGGCGAGCAGGGCATCCGCGACGAGGACATCGCGATGTACGGAGCGGTCGCCCGCAAGCCGTGACATCTCCTGGCTCCGTGCCGGGGTCCGGTTCACCTTCCCGGCCCCGGCACGGTCGCCGCGCGGGTACTGTCCAAGCCATGTACACCACGCGTGTCACCAGACGGGTACAGGCGCCCCCGGCCACCGTCTACCGGGCTCTGCTCGACCCGGAGGCGGTCGCCGCCTGGCGGGCCCCGGACGGCATGACCGCCCGGGTGCTCGCCTTCGACGCCCGGGAGGGCGGCGAGTTCCGGGTGTCACTGGACTACGACGACCCGGGCCGCGCGGGGAAGTCCGGCGGGCACACCGACACCTACCGGGGCCACTTCGCCCGGCTCGTGGAGAACCGGCTCGTCGTCGAGGTCATCGACTTCGAGACCGGCGACGACACCGCGCGCGGCACCATGACGATGACGACCACGCTCACCGGGGCGGACGGCGCCACGGATGTCGAGGTCCTGCACGAGGACCTCCCCGAAGGCATCCGCCCCGAGGACAACGAACTGGGCACCCGGATGGCCCTCGACAACCTGGCCCGGCTGGTCGAGGGCCCCGCCTGACTCAGGCGTTCGGGTCGAACGAGATCCCGGACGGCATGGAGTACGACAGGTTGGCGTCGAACGAGCCGTCCTTGATCTTGATGGTGGCCTCGCCGAAGTCCGCGTTCATCAGCTTGTCGCGGTAGCCGGCCGGGTAGCCGTCCCAGCCCACCAGGCGCGGGTAGAACCAGCCGCCGGTCACGTTCTCCGGCGGGTCGTCGTTGGAGTTGGCGAAGCGGAAGTCGTGCGTGGACAGGCCGTCCTTGTGGTACACGATCTTCGGGTGGGTGCCGTCGAACCGGATCGCCGAGGCGGCCGCCACCTGGTAGCTGCTGTGCTGGGACACCGACACGTACTGCACCTGGTTGTCCTGGATCCACACGATGACGTGTTCCCAGTCGTGCCGGTGCCCGATGGCCAGCGGCCCGTACGTCGCCTGGTCCTTCTCGAAGTAGCTGGCGTACATCACCGCGCACCAGCCGTTGTTGCACTTCTCCCGGGAGTAGGTGTTGGCGTTGGCGAGCTGCGCGTAGTCGTGGCAGTGGCCGTTGACGTCACCGCCGAGCCCCAGACCGGGGTTGATGGTGCCGTCGGCGCCGATGGCCGCGGTGGCGTAGCAGCCGTCGCCGTCGTAGTCGTAGGCAGGGGAGAACGTCTGCTCCAGGCCGTCGGCGTTCTGCGGCAGCAGCGTCAGGACGTCGGCGTGCGCGGTGGCCGGCACGGCGACGACCAGTGCGAGCGCGCCGAGTGCCGCGGCGAGGGCTTTGCGCAACGGCCGTCTGCGGGTGGGGGACTGCAGGTCGGACATGTCGACTCCCTGTCGGTGAAAGGCGATGCGGAGTCTGGCAGCCGGTTCCCGCGGGAGACCACCCTTACGACTTAACTTTGACCCAAAGACAATTGAACAGCTCATTCAACTCCTGTGCTGACAGCAGCTGTTGAGCTGCTGTGAGTCGCACGGAGGCGGCGGTTGCCGCGCGGGCCGCCGGCGCTCGCCGGGGGCCGACGATCTCGCGGCCCCGCGCGCTGCACGCCGACGACACCGGCACCCGGGCCGCCGCCGACACCACCGCCGACTTCGGTCACGTTGCGCTCACCCCGGCCCGGGCGCGCGGTGCTGATCAGCCGGCCGGACGGCACGGCCGAGGTGGCGACGGGTGAACGGATCAGGGTGCCGTGTCAGCGCTCGGGTGTAGGGGTGGTCCGGGGTGGTGGAGATCGGATCCTGCTGGACGTGGACGTGGACGTACGGCGCTGTCCGTCGACCGATCGCCGTGGTGCTGGACTCACGGGGCGTCGGCGCGCTGGAGGGGCTCTCGGGCAGGCCGGCCACGTTGGAGCCGAGGGCGCCGGAGCTACTCACACCCCGGCGTCCCGACTCCTCCCTGACCGCGACCAGGCACAGCTCCCGGTCGTCGACGGCCACGGCCCGCCGCGGCGGACGCGCCGACACCCCGGAGGCGCGGCGGGTCGTGTCGCCGCGCCGGTCAGCCGCAGGCGCCCCCGTTGAGGGCGAAGGCGGTCGGGGAGGGGTTGCTGCCGGTGAGCGAGCCCTGGACCCCGAAGCTCGCCGTGGCTCCGGGCGCGAGCGTCCCGTTCCAGTCGGCGTTGCGGGCGACGACGTCGGCGCCGCTCTGGGTGACGGTCGCGTTCCAGGCGCTGGTGACGCGCTGGCCGCCCGGGTAGCTCCAGGTCAGCTGCCATCCGCCCACCGCGGACGTACCCGTGTTCTTGACGGTCACGGTCGCGGTGAAGCCGTCACTCCAGGCGTTGTCCACTTTGTACGTCACCGCGCAGGACGCCGTGGGCTGTCCGCCGGTGGACGTCCGCTCGGCGGCGTAGGCGGCGAGCCAGGCCAGCGGGGCGTTCCAGTTGATCGCCACCTCGTTGGTGGAGTAGGAGCCGATGTCGTCGATGTAGCAGGCGGCGGGGGCGCAGCCGGCGAGCTTCTCCTGCGCCACCGGATCCTGCAGGGCGCTGTCGGGACCGCCCGCGAGCGCGCCCGCCGGCGGGTTGGGCAGAGAGGAGTCCAGCTGATGCGCCCAGAAGCGGTGATGCTGGTTGTGCGAGGACTTCTCGCCGTAGCCGGTGACGTACGACTGGCCGATGGCGTTGCGGCCGAGCAGGTAGTCCATCGTCTCCAGCACGCCGGCGCGGTAGCGCGCGGCACCGGTCAGCTCACCCGCGACGGCCATGACGACCGCGTTGTCGGCGGCCTCGCTGTTGGAGCCCCAGAAGTAGCCGTCCGAAGGGATGGGCACGGCGTAGCCCTGTCCGGCCATCGTGGACAGGTAGCCGTCGGCGGCCGAGACCACCGAGGAGCGGATGCGGGCGAGGTCGGAGGCGGGCAGCCCGTTGGGAACGGTGGCCAGGGTGAGCCGGCCGAGCGCGGCCGTCTCCGCCCAGCCGAAGCCGTAGGGGGTGAAGGCGCTTGCGGAGGTGTGCCAGGGCGAGGAGGTGACCGCGTCCCGGTAGGTGCTCTCGCCGGTCGTCGCGTACAGCTCCGCGGCCGCCCAGTAGAACTCGTCGGTGACCTGGCTGTCGCCGTACGCCCCGCCGCCCGTGCTGTCCGAGTCCGGCGCGTACATCGCGGGGTTGGCCTGCGCCGCCGTCCAGGCCCGGCGGGCGGCCGTCAGGCAACGGTCGGCGAACGCCGAGTCGTAGGGGCGGAAGACGCGGGCGCACTGGGCGGCGGTGGCCGCGAGGTTGAGGGTGGCCGCGGTGGAGGGGCGGTGCAGCTCACGGGGCTGGGCGTCCTGGTCGGGGCGGGTCGGGATGCCGGTCCAGGCCGCGTCATGGATCTTGTGGAAGGCCATGCCCGCGTACGGCTTGCCCTCGGGCACCTGCATCCGCATCAGGAACTCCAGTTCCCAGCGCGCCTCGTCCAGCACGTCAGGGACACCGTTGCCGCGCTCGGGGACGCGCAGCGTCGAGTCGCCCAGCGCCGCGTCCGTGCCGGCGCGCGCGGCCCGCTCGAAGGAGTTGACGACCAGCCAGGTGGAGATGCCGCCGTTGACCACGTACTTGCCCTGGTCGCCCGCGTCGTACCAGCCGCCCCGGACGTCCTGGGTGTAGTCGCACACCCCGGACTGGCAGGGGACGGAGGTGTCGCCCATGTTCGGCGAGACCCCGAGGTGGCCGGCCGGGCGGGCGTAGGCGGAGCCCACCAGGGAGGCGTCGATGGCGATGCCGCTGCGCTGGTGGTAGAAGAACGCCATCGCGTCGGAGCGAAGCCCGTCGTAGAGGTCGGCGCGGATGTCGAACGGGTCGCTGGAGCTGCCGTCCACCGTCAGGACGTATCCCGAGCCCGTCCCCTGGTACGACGAGAAGTCCGCGACCTGCACCGACTGGCCGGAGGGGGTGTCCGCGCCGCGCGGGACCGTGGAGCCGGAGGCGACCACCGTGCCGGAGGCGTTGCTCAACTGCCAGGTGAGGGACTGCGCGGCCGTGGTGACGACCGTCGCCTGTTTGGGGCCGTCGGGCAGGTAGCCGACCTGGTTGACGCGTACGGCTGTGGTCCCCGCGGCGGCCGCCGGGAAGGCGAGGAAGCCGCCGAGGAGGAGCGAACCAGTCAGCAGGGCGGCGGTGAGGGGCCTGTTGAGGAGGCGTAACGACGTGCAGGCGGGCATGAGCGGCTCCTGGGGGATGGACGGGTGGGTCGGTCATGGGAGCGCTCCCATTGTGAGGGTGGCATGGGCATGACCGTCAGTCAACCGATAGGAGCGCAGGCAACGCCGTGCCGCCCGCCCCGCGCCTGTTCGCCGCGGCCGCGGCGACCGCCCACCGGGCGCAGTCGACCGACTCAGGGGCGAACAGCGCCGGGGCCTGGTGCGGCGCCGCTCACTCCTCGCCGCTGAAGGTGCCGAGAACGAAGTGGTCGAACATCTCGAAGCGCGGGTCTACCAGCCTGCTCAGACCGTCCTGGGGGGCGCGGCGTCCGGTGCGGCGAGCGTGCGTGCCGGCCGTTGCGCGGCAGACGGCACCTCCGCAACAGGCCCTACGCCCGCACGGAGCCGCGCCCGGTGCCGTGGCCGAGGACGCCGTGGTGGTGACGGTGGCGCACGGCCGGCGCGCGGTGCAGGGCGATCAGGGCCGCGTCGTCGCCGAGGCGGCCGCCCGCATGCGCCAGCAGGTCGCGCCGGATGTGGTGCATCAGCACCTCCGGCGCGGCGTCGGTCCACTGCGCGACCCTCTCGGTCAGCGGGTAGAAGCGGCCCTGGGCGTCCCGGGCCTCGATGACACCGTCGGTGTAGAGCAGCAGCGTGTCGCCGGGCTCGAACGAGAACACGTCCAGGGTGTGCTCGGCGCCGCCCGCCCCGGGCACGCCCAGCGGCGGCGAGGGGTGCAGGCTCGGCACCGTCACCGCGTGTCCCGAGCTCAGCAGCAGCGGCGGCGGATGGCCGCTGCTGGTCATCCGGGTGACCGGGTCCTCGTCGGGGATGTCGATCAGCAGGGCGGTGGCGAACCGCTCGCCCGGCTCCTCCGGGGTCTCGAAGTCCGCCGCGTACCGGTGCACGCTCTGCTCCAGGGCGCAGGCGAGGGCCGGCAGGGTGACGTGCCGGTGGGCGGACTCCCGGAAGGCGCCGAGCAGCAGCGCCGCCTCGCCGATCGCGGACAGCCCCTTGCCCCGCACGTCGCCGATCAGTACCCGGACCCCGCCCTCGCAGCGGGTCGCCGCGTAGAAGTCACCGCCGATCTGCGCCTCGTCCTCGGCGGCCAGGTACAGCGAGGCGATCAGCAGCGGCCCGAGGCGCTCCGGCAACGGCCACATCAGGACGTGCTGCGTGGCCTCGGCGACCGTGCGCACCTGGGCCAGCTGGGCCCGGTGCCGCTCGCGGACCGCGCTGTAGACCACCACGATCACCGAGAGCAGCGCGAGGGTGACGATCTGCACGATGCGGTTCATGTTGATCAGTCCGCCGCGGAACTCGCCGATCACCACCTCGGAGGCCACCGCGAGCGCGCCGACCAGCGCGGTGGTACGGGGGCCGGCGAACGACGGGGTGAGCGCGGGCGCGATGACCAGGGCGGAAGCCAGGTGGACGTCGGGAGGCGACCGGATGGCCGCCACCGTGATCACCACGATGAGGGCGATCGGGAGCAGCAGCAGCGCGTGCGACGGCTGCCGCGACCGCCGCAGCCCCGTCGTACAGCTCAGCAGCCTGCCCATGCCACCGGCGTGCGCCGCCGCCGGGGGACCGGCCACCGCGAGCCGGCCGGCTCCCCGGACGTACCCGCCTCCCCGAAGGCCCGTGCCCGAGGCAGGTGCTGGAGGCGCGCTAGAGGTTCACGGAACGCATCCCGGCCTCGTCGTAGCGCTCGCCCGCCGCCCGGGGCACCTCGGCCTCGATCCGGGCCAGGTCCTCCTTGGTCAGCTCGACGTCGACGGCGGCCGCGTTCTGCTCCAGGTAGCCGACGCGCTTGGTGCCCGGGATCGGGACGATGCCGTCGCCCTGCGCCAGCACCCAGGCCAGAGCCAGCTGCGCCGGGGGCACGCCCTTCTCGGCGGCGATCTCCTTCACCTTGGCGGCGAGCCGCAGGTTCGCGTCCAGGTTGTCGCCGGTGAAGCGGGGGCCGGTGCGGCGCCAGTCGCCGGTGTCGAGGTCGTCGGGGGAGGAGAACCGGCCGGCGAGGAAGCCGCGGCCCAGCGGCGAGTAGGGGACGAACCCGATGCCCAGCTCCCGGCAGGCGGGCAGCACCTCGTCCTCCGGGTCCCGGGTCCACAGCGAGTACTCGCTCTGCACGGCCGCGACCGGGTGCACCGCGTGGGCCCGCCGGATCGTCTCGGCGCTCGCCTCGCTCAGCCCGATGTGCCGGACCTTGCCTTCGGCGACCAGCTCGGCCAGGGCGCCCACGGTCTCCTCGATCGGCACGTTCGGGTCGACGCGATGCTGGTAGTACAGGTCGATGCGGTCGGTGCCCAGGCGCTCCAGTGAGCCGTGCACCGAGCTGCGGACATGCTCGGCCGAGCCGTCCTGCGGGCCGATGCTGCTCATGTCGCCCGGCACGGCGTGGTCCATGCGGTAGTTGAACTTGGTGGCGATCACGTACTCGTCCCGGTGCCCCCGGATCGCCTCGCCGACGAGGATCTCGTTGGTGAGCGGCCCGTAGAGCTGCGCGGTGTCCAGGAAGGTGACGCCCAGTTCCCGCGCGCGGTGGATGGTCCGCACACTCTCGTCCTGGTCGGCGGTGCCGTAGAAGGCGGACATGCCCATGCAGCCGAGGCCGATGGCGGAAACCGACAGATCCCCCAGATTGCGCTGTCGCATGTGACTCCAGCCTTTCCCACTGACTTGCTTTCCGCTGACTCGCTTTCCTCATGGACGCTACGACCTGAAGAGCACTCGAAGTCAAACGGGCACCGCCGATCCGGTACACCCGGCCCCCCCCCGGCCGGGTACACGGGCGGCGTACCCGCAGCCCGCGCCCGCGGCGTACCCCTGGCGGACCGTGCCGCGCCAGGGGACGACTCCGCGCCTCTCCGGCCCCGGCCGCTGCGCCGGGGCCCGCCGCGCGGCCGGCACCGGGGAGATCCCCAGGTCGTGGCCGGCGCGGGAGCCAGGCCGTACCCGGTGAACTCCCGTCAGGGGTTGAGCCGGACCGGCAGCTCGAACAGGTCGTTCTGGGTGACCACCGGCTTGTTGCGCAGCTCGGAGGCCGGCACCGCGAGGTCCAGGCGGGGGAAGCGGCCGTAGAGCGCGGGCAGCGCCACGCCGGCCTCCAGGCGGGAGAGCGCCGCACCCGGGCAGACGTGCGGGCCGTGCCCGAAGGCGATGTGCCGGTTCGGCGACTCCCGGGTGATGTCGAACTCCCCGGCGCTCGGCCCGTGCGCGTTCTCGTCGCGGCCGAGCGCGGCGTACGACACGATCAGCGCGTCGCCCGCCGGGAGCACCTGGTCGCCCACCGGCACGTCCTCGGTGGCGAACCGGATCAGGACGTGCGAGGTCGGGGTCGACCAGCGCAGGGTCTCCTCGACCACGGCCGACCAGTCCACGTCGCCGGAGAGGACCCTGGCCCGCTGGTCGGGGTGGGTGGAGAGATTGACCACGGCGTTGACGATCAGGGAGATCGTCGTCTCGTGCCCGGCCGCCACCATCAGCTGGAGGGTGGAGACGATCTCCTCGTCGGTGAGGTGGTCGCCGTCCTCGGAGGCCAGGATCAGCGCGCTGGTGAGGTCGTCGCCGGGCTCGGCCCGCTTGGCGGCGACCGTCGCCGCCATGATCCCCGCCAGTTCGGTCAGGGTCGCGATGACCTCGGCGGGCGGGGTCTGGGTCGAGAAGAACTTCTCGAACAGTGTTTTGAGGCGGGGCAGTTCGGCCTTGTCGATGCCCATCAGGTCGGCGACCACGTACATCGGCAGCGGGTAGGCGAACGCCGCCTTGAGGTCGATGCTCTCCGCGTCCTCGGGGAGCGCGTCGAGCAGGTCCTGGGTGAGCTTCTCGACCCGCTCGCGCAGCTGCTCCACCCGGCGCGGAGTGAGGGCCTGCGCGACCAGGGCGCGCATCCTGCGGTGGTCGGCACCGTCCACGGTCAGCATCGAACGGCCGGGGTTGGCGAGGCCGATCAGCGGCCAGTCCGGCGCGATCTCCCCGCGCTGCCAGGCACCCCACACGTTGATGTCCTTGACCAGCCGTGGGTCGGTGAGCAGCGCCTTGGCCTCGGCATGGTGCGTGACGGCCCAGACCGGCACCCCGCCGGGCAGTTCCACGGCGGCGAGCGGACCGGCGGCGCGCAGTCGCGCGCTCTCGCCGTCGAGGTCGGTGACGAAGGGGTCGAGGGCGATCCGTGCTTGTCCGGTACCGGTCGTCATCGTGACGTGTCTCCCAGGGCAGGGTCGGGTAACTTCGCCGTTCGGTGTGCTGCGCCTGTCTCTCGAGGGGGAGGTGCGGATCAGAGGGCGGGTACGGGCGTGAACCTGACGGGCAGTTCGCTCAGCCCCCGCAGCCACGGCGAGGGCCGGCGGGTGAGGGACTCGGCGGGCACCGCGAGGTCGATGTCCGGGAGCCGGTCGAGGACGACCTCGATGGCGGTCCGGGCGATCACCTCGGCGACCTCCTGGGCGGGGAACGGGCAGCGGTGCTCGCCGTGCCCGAAGGAGAAGTGCGCGTTGTTGCCGCCGGTCAGCGCGGAGGCGTCGGTGCGCACCTGCGGATCGGAGTTGGCGCCCTGGAGGCCGAGGATCAGCAGGTCACCGGCGCGGATCCGGCGGCCGCCCAGCTGGGTGTCGCGGGAGGCCCAGCGGCCGGCGATGTTCTGGCTGGGGGTGTCCTCCCACAGCACCTCGTTCATCGCCTCGGCGACACTGTTGCGGCCCCCGAACAGGGAGGCGGCGAACCGGTCGTCGGTGAGCATCAGGCGCAGCGAGTTGCCGATCCAGTCGGCGGTCGGCTGGTGCCCGGCCGCCATCATGACCATCAGGTCCTGCATGATCTCTTCGTCGGTGAACCCGCTCTTGTCCTGGAGCATCCGCGAGACCACGTCGTGGGCGGGGTTCGCCTTCCGGTCGGCCAGCAACTGGGCCATGGACATCGCCAGATGGGTCTGCCCGGCGAGGGCCCGCTCCCGGCCGTCGATCATGTCGTTGAGGGCGGTGACCAGGCCGGGGCCCTCGTCGTCGGCGAAGCCGTACAGCCGGGCGAGCACCCGCACCGGCAGCAGCATCGCGTACTGGCCGATCAGGTCCGCCTCGCCGCTGGTGCACAGTACGTCGATCAGCTCGTCCGCGAACCGCTCGGCGTGGCCGCGCAGTTCGAACGGGTCGACGGCCTCCAGCGCGTCGCTGATCATCCCGGCCCGCTCGCGGTGCCGCTCGCCGACGGTGTAGAGGATCGACGGCTGCTTGCGGCCGATCATCGGCAGCAGCGGCCAGTCGTCGGGGATCAGGTCCCACTGGTTCCACAGGTCCGAGTCCCGGCTGAACAGCACCGGGTCCCCGGTCACCTGGTGCAGCTCGCGGTAGCCGACCACCAGCCAGGCGGGCACGTCCCCGTCGAGCACGACGGGGGTGACGGCGCCGTGGTCGCGCCGCATCTCGCGGTACAGTCGCGCCGGTTCGGTCTGGAACCGGGGGCCGCCGAGCGGTACGGCGTCGGGGGTCACACGAACTCCTGTCGGGGCAGGTCCGCCGGTGCCGAGCGGTCGGCGTACCGGTTCTTGACGTGCTGGACGAGTGTGATCAGCACCTGCTTGCCGGACTCCCGGGAGCGGGCGTCGCAGCTGACCAGCGGGACGTGCGGGTCCAGGTCGAGGGCGTGCCGGACGTCCTCGGGCGGGTGCACCGGGCCGCCGAAGTGGTTGCAGGCCACGATGAACGGGGTGCCGTGCTTCTCCAGCCGGTCGATGGCGTACCAGGAGTCGCCGATCCGACGGGTGTCGACGAGCACGACCGCGCCGAGGGTGCCGGAGAACAGCCGGTCCCACAGGAACCAGAACCGCTCCTGGCCCGGTGCCCCGAACAGGTACAGCACATTGCGGGCGTCCAGCGTGATCCGGCCGAAGTCGAAGGCGACGGTGGTGGCGGTCTTGCCGCTCACCTCTCGGATGTCGTCGACCGCCTCGCCGGCCTGGGTCATCGTCTCCTCGGTGTTGAGGGGACGTATCTCGCTGACCGAGCGGACCAGCGTGGTCTTGCCGACGCCGAAGCCGCCCACGACCACGATCTTGAATCCGTGGTCGGCGGAGGCACCCAACGGGGTGCGCGCGTCAGAGGTTGCGGAGTCCAACGAGCACCTGCTCCAGGATGTCGGGGTCGGTGATGGCCGGCCGGTACGGGTGGCGGGCGCTGACCCGGCCGGCCGCCTGCAGGTCGCACAGCAGGACCTTGGTGATGCTCACCGGCAGCTTCAGCTCCGCGGCGATCTCCACGACCGAGGTCGGGAACTTGGCCAGGCGCAGGATCGCCGCGTGCTCCGACTGCATGCCGGGAACCGGCTCCGACTCCGCGACGACCAGGGTGACCAGGTCGAAGGGGCTGTCGGACCCGGTGCCGCTGCGGCCGCCGGTGATGGTGTACAGACGGTCGGGTGCGTCGTCCCTGCCGGGCCGGCTCATGACGTGCGGGGCTGCGCGGTCAAGTGTTCGCCGAGCTGCTCGACGAGTTCGCTCATGTTGTGCCCGATCAGCCCGGGGTCGGCGTCCTCGCTGGTCACCACGGCCAGATGGGCGCCCTCGCCGGCCTCCACGATGAACAGCACGCCCCCGTAGAACTCGGTCATCGCCGACCGCACGCCGCCGCTGCCGTCGCCGAACTCGACGGACGCCCCGTGTGACAGTGACTGGATGCCGGCGGCGATCGCCGCGAGCTGGTCGGCCTGGTCGACGGAGAGCTCCGGGGTACGGCAGAGCTTCAGGCCGTCGCGGGAGAGCACGAGGGCGTGCCGCGCGCCGGGGGTGCGCTCCAGGAGACCCTCGATGAGCCAGGTGAGCTTGTCGTCGGCGGTGGTCCTGCCGGTCATGAAGTGGGGTCGCCTTCCGGGTACGCGTGCGGGTGGGACGTGAGCTCCGAGCCGGACTCCGGGTGAGGCGCGGGGACCGGGTCGTGCGCGGGGACGGGGGCATGCGGAGCGGCTTCGCCGGGCGCGCCGTATGCCTCGGCGGACGTTTCGGCGGAGTCGGGCGCCGGCGGGCGGACGGCCTGCCGGAAGCTGTTGAAACGGGCGGCACGGAGCTGGGCATCCGCACCGCGGGGCGCGGGACGCGGCTCCGCGGGCGGCGGCGCCGACCGGCGCTCGGCCTCGGCGAGGGTCCGGCCACGGCGGCGCCTGGGCAGCCCGGTGGGCCCTTCCTCGAACTCCTCGGCAGAGTCGGACGCGGCGGACTCGTGCACCGGCGGGGGATCCGCCGCGACCGGCACCGGCTCGGCCGGCTCCGTCTCCTCGGCGGGTTCGGGTTCGTCGGTGACCGGGCGGGTCAGCAGGTCCTGCGGGACCAGCATCAGCACCCCCGTGCCGCCGCGCGCCGACGGCCGGAACGACACCTTCAGGCCGTACTTGCGGGAGAGGCGGCCCACCACCGCGAGCCCGAGCCGGGTGCCGGTGAGACCGCCCAGCTCGGTGATGTCGCCGGCGACCGCCCGTTCGGCGCGGCGCAGCTGCACATCGCCCATCACCAGCCCGCTGTCCTCCACGGACACGATGACCCCGGCCGGCACCTCCTCCACGTACACATGGACCTCGGCGGTGGGCGGCGAGAAGTTGGCCGCGTTGTCGAGGAGTTCGGCCAGCGCGTGCATGACCCCCTCGGCGGCGTGCCCGGCGACGGCGATCTCGCTCACCGAGTGCACCCGCACCCGGCGGTAGCCGCTGATGCGCCCCATCGCGCCGCGCAGGATCGACTCCATGCTGATCGGCCGCGCCCAGCGGCGGCCGGAACGCGCCCCGGTGAGGACGGCGATGGAGTCGGCGAGCCGGCCCGCCTGCGCGGTGCGGTGGTCGAGGTGCAGCAGGTCGGCGAGGATGTCCTCGCCGGTGTGCCGGTCCTCCATGGCCCGCAGGTCGGCGAGGGTGGCGGTGGCGAGGGCCTGCATCCGGCCGGCCGCGTTGCCGGCGGCGGCGATCGCGACGGCCCGTTCCCGCAGGGCACGCTCCAGTTCGGCGGTGAGCCGGTCGTTCTCCTGCCGGTACCAGTCCAGTTCCTTGCCGACGTCCTGCTGGTTCCGGGTTCGCTCCTGCTCGAAGGACTCGGCGAACTCGCTGCGCTGCTGCGCCAGTTCGTCGATCAGCCGTTGCTGCTCCTGGCGCGCCTCCTCGGTGGTCCGGGCCTGCTGCTGGAGCAGCCGCCCGATGTCCTGGCTCACCGCCTCCAGCCGGCGCCGGGCGCCGCGCGCGGCCCGCGCCGCGTGCACGGCCCAGGTCACCGCCGCGCAGAGCAGCAGCGCCGCCGCGCTCGCGCCGAGGGCGAGGGGCGCGCGCACCGAGGCCGGCGCGGCGGTCACCGCGGCGACGACGACGAGGGCCGACACCACGGCGGTCAGCGCGAAGGTCGGAACGAGCGTACGGGGGGCAGGTCGTTCGCCGGGGTGCGTGGGCGCGGTCATCGGTCCGGTCTGGTCCTCGGAGCAGGTAGGGATGGGTTTCCAGTGAAGGAGTTGTGACGCTCGGTGCTGAACTGGGCGTCACTATACGAGAGGTTGTGATCTAAACAGAACAGTTCCGGTCTCATTGCCGAAAACCGGCTGTGCGCAAGGTGGCTTGCTGTGCCCAGGCTGTGCGCGGCCTTGTGTGCCACCGTGCTCGAAGGTGTCCGCCACGATCGCGGCGGCCGCGCCGACCAGCGGGGAGTCGGCCTCGGCGGCGTCGGCGCGGGTGGAGAGGACGGCGACGACCAGGGACGCGCGGGGGCCACGCGACCACCACATCGTCGGCGGTGCCGTACCCGCCCGTTCCGGTCTTGTCGCCCACCGTCCAGTCGCCGGGGAGCCCGGCGCGGACCCGTTCCCCGCCGGTGGTGCCGGCGAGCAGCCGGCCGGTGAGCCGCCGCCGGGCCGCCCAGTTGCTCCAGCAACAGGTTCGCCGCGGTGTTGTCGCTGTGCGAGACCGCCGCACCGCACAACTCGGCGACGGTCATTCCGGCGGTGAGATTCCCGGGCTCTCCGGTGACCGGAGCACCGCCCGCCCTGTCGATGCCGCCCTCGTCGTAGTGCACGACCCGGCTGAATACGTCCGCATGACTGCTCCTCCACCGGTACGACGCGGAAAGGGGACGCGACAGCGGGCGTGCGGGTTCAGCCGGAAGCGGGTGACAAATCCGACGCTGATATCCGGCCGACCATAGCTCCCGCATCATCGCAAATGATCCAAACGTCTCTACGATGACGCGTGGAACGGCCCGGGGACGGAGAACCTCTTGGAGGGCGCAGGCCGATGACGGGGACGGTGTCGAGGGGGGCGATGCCTTTCATGAAAGGCGACTGGAGCCGGGTGGTCGCGGAGGCGGTCCGCCTGGTGCGGCGCACGCTGCGCGACGAATGGCAGGCCATCGTCGTGGAGCCGTTACGGCAGCTGGTGCGGCGCGGACTGTCCGGGCTCGTGCTCGCGTTCGTCGCCGCGTTCGGCGTCATCTTCTTCCACGCCGTCGCCCAGCACCCCTTGGGCAGGCGGCTGGTGTGGCACCTCGGCGGTGTCACCGCCGACCTCCCGCTGTGGCTCTCCCTGTCGCGCACCCCGGTGTCGCTGTACGTCCCGGCGCTCGACCTGCCGGTCTGGGCGGGCATCACCCAGCTCTTCGTCGCCTTCGCGCTCGCCGAACTCACCCTCGGCCGCGGCCGTACCCTCGCCATCGCGTACCTGACCACCCTCGCCGGCACCATGACCGCCCGGGTGATGGTCGCGCTGGGCCCCGGCTGGTGGGGTTTCGGCCTGCCGCCGGAGGCCGGCCGTATCCTCGACACGGGGCCGTCCGCCGCGGTGGTGGGACTGTTCACCTACCTGGCGGTGGTCCGGCGCGCCCCCGTCGTCTTCGCTCTCACCGGCGGCTCGATGGTGTGGGAGTCCCTCGCCGTACCGAACCTCGCCGGCCGCGAGCACCTGATCGCCGTGGGCGCGGCGTGCGTCCTCGGCCTGTTGCACGGCCGCCGCCTGTCGCCGGCCACCCGCCTCGCCGAACGCCTCGGCATCACCCCGGCCCCATCCCGCTCGGGACCGCCGGCACCCCGCCCGGGCCCACCGCGCCGGCCCGTACCCTCCCCCCACCTCCCCGACCCTCCCGCCTTCCCCCAAACCCCCTATGTCACGCGGCCCGCCCGCCGAACTGCTCAACAACGTCAATGTGATGGTTTTCGCACTTCAGCCGGTTCGGGCAACCCCTAATGTTGCGGCGAGCCAGGGGGTGTCCGCCGGGGCGGGGCCTGGTGCGTGCGGTCGCGAGGCGCAGGGGGAGCCGGCGAGTGACGACAACGCGGCCGGCCCGCGACGCCGACATGATCCGCCGGACACCCCATGAGGACGGGCGCGGCTGACACCATGGTGTTCGTCGCCGGCAGGCTGAAGGGATCCAGGGATGTTCCGCAAGGTGCTGGTCGCCAACCGTGGAGAGATCGCCATCCGCGCTTTTCGCGCGGGCTATGAGCTGGGAGCGCGCACGGTCGCCGTGTTCCCCTACGAGGACCGCAACTCGCTGCACCGGCTGAAGGCCGACGAGGCCTACGAGATCGGGGAGCCAGGACATCCGGTGCGCGCCTACCTCTCCGTCGAGGAGATCGTGGGCGCGGCCCGGCGGGCCGGGGCCGACGCCGTCTACCCCGGTTACGGGTTCCTCTCCGAGAACCCGGAACTCGCCCGCGCCTGCGAGGAGGCGGGCATCACGTTCGTCGGGCCGAGCGCCCAGACGCTGGAGCTGACGGGCAACAAGGCCCGTGCGGTGGCCGCCGCCCGCGCAGCCGGCGTGCCGGTCCTCGGCTCCTCCGCGCCCTCCAACGACATCGACGAACTGGTCCGCGCCGCCGACGAGATCGGCTTCCCGGTGTTCGTGAAGGCCGTCGCGGGCGGCGGCGGTCGCGGCATGCGCCGCGTCGAGGATCCGGCCGCGCTGCGCGAGTCCATCGAGCAGGCCTCCCGCGAGGCGGCCTCCGCGTTCGGCGACCCGACGGTCTTCCTGGAGAAGGCCGTCATCGACCCGCGCCACATCGAGGTGCAGATCCTCGCCGACGGCGAGGGCAACGTCATCCACCTCTTCGAGCGGGACTGCTCGCTCCAGCGCCGCCACCAGAAGGTCATCGAGCTGGCCCCCGCACCCAACCTCGACCCGGAACTGCGCGACCGCATCTGTGCCGACGCCGTCCGCTTCGCCCGCGAGATCGGCTACCGCAACGCAGGCACCGTCGAGTTCCTCCTCGACCGCGACGGCAACCACGTCTTCATCGAGATGAACCCCCGCATCCAGGTCGAGCACACGGTCACCGAGGAGGTCACCGACGTCGACCTGGTCCAGGCCCAGATGCGCATCGCCGCCGGCGAGACCCTCGCCGACCTCGGGCTCTCCCAGGAGACGGTGAAGCTGCACGGCGCGGCCCTGCAGTGCCGTATCACCACCGAGGACCCCGCCAACGGTTTCCGGCCCGACACCGGCCGCATCAGCGCCTACCGGTCCCCGGGCGGCTCCGGCATCCGGCTCGACGGCGGCACCACCCACGCCGGCACCGAGATCAGCGCGCACTTCGACTCCATGCTGGTCAAGCTCACCTGCCGGGGCCGGGACTTCAGGGCCGCCATCGGCCGCGCCCGGCGTGCCGTCGCCGAGTTCCGCATCCGCGGTGTCGCCACCAACATCCCCTTCCTCCAGGCCGTCCTGGACGACCCGGACTTCCGGGCCGGCCGGATCACCACCTCGTTCATCGAGCAGCGCCCGCACCTGCTCACCGCCCGCTCCTCCGCCGACCGCGGCACCAAGCTGCTCACCTACCTCGCCGACGTCACCGTCAACAAGCCGCACGGCGAGCGTCCCCACCTGATCGAGTCGACCACCAAGCTGCCCCCGCTGCCGGCCGGCGAGATCCCCGCCGGATCCCGGCAGCGGCTGGTCGAGGCCGGCCCGGAGGGCTTCGCGCGCTGGCTGCGCGAGTCGCCCGCCCTCGGCATCACGGACACCACCTTCCGCGACGCCCACCAGTCCCTGCTCGCCACCCGCGTGCGCACCAAGGACCTCCTCGCCGTCGCCCCGGTCGTCGCCCGCACCCTGCCCGAACTGCTCTCCCTCGAGTGCTGGGGCGGCGCCACCTACGACGTGGCGCTCCGCTTCCTCGCCGAGGACCCCTGGGAGCGGCTGGCCGCCCTGCGCGAGGCCGTCCCCAACATCTGCCTGCAGATGCTGCTGCGCGGCCGCAACACCGTCGGCTACACCCCGTACCCGACCGAGGTGACCGACGCCTTCGTCCAGGAGGCCGCCGCCACCGGCATCGACATCTTCCGCATCTTCGACGCCCTCAACGACGTCGGCCAGATGCGCCCCGCCATCCAGGCCGTACGGGAGACGGGCACCGCGATCGCCGAGGTGGCCCTCTGCTACACGGCCGACCTGTCCAACCCCGGCGAGCGGCTCTACACCCTCGACTACTACCTCCGGCTCGCCGAGCAGATCGTCGAGGCCGGCGCGCACATCCTCGCCGTCAAGGACATGGCGGGCCTGCTGCGCGCCCCGGCCGCCGCGAAGCTGGTCTCGGCCCTGCGCCGGGAGTTCGACCTCCCGGTCCACCTGCACACCCACGACACCGCGGGCGGCCAGCTGGCCACCTACCTCGCCGCGATCCAGGCGGGCGCGGACGCGGTGGACGGCGCGGTGGCCTCCATGGCCGGTACGACCTCGCAGCCCTCGCTGTCGGCGATCGTGGCCGCGACCGACTACTCGGAGCGTCCCACCGGGCTCGACCTGCGGGCGATCGAGGACCTGGAGCCGTACTGGGAGAGCGTCCGCAGGGTCTACGCCCCCTTCGAGGCGGGTCTCGCCTCACCGACCGGCCGGGTCTACCACCACGAGATCCCGGGCGGCCAGCTCTCCAACCTGCGCACCCAGGCCGTCGCGCTCGGTCTCGGCGACCGTTTCGAGGACATCGAGGCGATGTACGAGGCCGCCGACCGCATCCTCGGCCGGCTGGTCAAGGTCACCCCGTCCTCCAAGGTGGTCGGCGACCTCGCCCTGCACCTGGTGGGCGCCGGGGTGGCGCCGGAGGACTTCGAGGCCACCCCCGACAGGTTCGACATCCCGGACTCCGTCATCGGCTTCCTGCGCGGCGAGCTGGGCACCCCGCCCGGCGGCTGGCCCGAGCCGTTCCGCACCAAGGCCCTGCGGGGCCGCGCCCCCGCCAAGCCGGCACCCGAGCTGACCGCCGAGGACCGCGAGGGCCTGGCCAAGGAGCCCCGCTCGACCCTGAACCGGCTGCTGTTCCCGGCGCCGACCCGCGAGTTCGAGACCCACCGCCAGACGTACGGCGACACCAGCGTCCTCGACAGCAAGGACTTCTTCTACGGCCTGCGCCCGGGCAAGGAGTACTCGGTCGACCTGGAGCCCGGCGTCCGGCTGCTCATCGAGCTCCAGGCCGTCGGCGAGGCCGACGAGCGGGGCATGCGCACGGTGATGTCGAGCCTCAACGGGCAGCTGCGGCCGATCCAGATCCGTGACCGGGCGGCGGCCTCGGACATCCCGGCCACCGAGAAGGCCGACCGCGCCAACCCCGGACACGTCGCGGCCCCGTTCGCCGGCGTCGTCACCCTCGCGGTGGCCGAGGGCGCGGAGGTCGAGGCGGGCGCCACGGTGGCCACGATCGAGGCCATGAAGATGGAGGCCACCATCACCGCCCCGAAGGCCGGCCGGATCTCCCGGCTCGCCATCAACCGCATCCAGCAGGTGGAGGGCGGCGACCTGCTGGTCGAGATCGCCTGAGCACGGGCCCCTGGGGCGGGGGAGGGCCGGCCGGAGGCGGCCCTCCCCGGCTTACGAACGGGAGAAGTGCGTGCCCAGCCGCGCCTTCACCAGGTTCGGGTCGCGCTGGGTGAAGTAGGCGGCGTTCGCCACGAAGACGTCACGGCCGCTCACCGCGAGCGCGGTCGGGTTGGACAGCCCCTCCTGCACCGTCAGGACATCACTGTGGCTGCCGTCCGGGCCGACCAGCGCGACCTCGTTGGACTGGGGGAGCGCGGCCAGCACGATGTCCGAGTGCCCGGGGAAGACGAAGTCGTCCACCCCGGCGAGACCGGTCGCCCTGGTCTCGGCCGCCCCTGCCGAGCCGTCCGCGCCGACCGGGATGCGCAGCAGCGTGCCCCGGTCGGTGTTGGTCACCCACACCGCGTCCTTGTGGACCTTGATCCCGTTGGCGCCGAAGCCGGTGGCCGACGGGAGCCCGGTGAGCGCGGGGCCGGTGGCCCAGGCCGTGGGCTCGGCACCCGACCGCGGGATGCGCCACACCGTGCCCAGTGCGGAGTCGGCCGCGTACAGCACGCCGTGCCTCTCGTCGAGGGCCAGACCGTTGGGCAGGCCGTTCGCCGGCAGCTCGGCGATCTGTTCGGGCGTGCCGCCGCCGGCCGGGATGCGCCAGACGCCGGTCTTGTCGGTGCCGGTGGCGTAGGTGACGTACAGCGTGCCGTCGAGGGCGCGGACCAGGCCGTGCGTGACCGCGCTGCTCACGAGGGGCGTCCGGGGGCTCTTCTCGTCGGGCAGGGTGGCGAGGACACGGACCCGGCGCTCCCGGGTGACCTTGACGACCTGCCGGGCGAACGCGAAGGAGATGTCGACCGCGCCGCCCCGCTCGGCGACGACGCTCTCGGGTGTCTGTCCCCGGGCGAGATCGAAATGGGCGACGGTGTGGGGACGGGCGAGGACCGGGTCGTCGCTCGCGGCCGGAACCGCCGCGAGCAGGCCGATCGCGACCGCGGCCGGGGCGGCGGCGCACCGGCGGGAGAATCGGGGCATGTGACCTCTTTCGACGGGAGCGCAGGGCTCCGGCGTACCGGTCACACCAACATGACGCTTCCCCGTCCTCGGGCCGCGGCAGCCGCGGCCGCGACGTCGCCCGCCCGGCGCACGTCGTGGGCCCGCATGCCGCGCAGCCGGGTGACGGCCCCGCTCAGTTCCACATGGGGTAGTTCATGACCTGCGTGTATCCCTCGGGCCTTGCGCCGGAATAGGTCAGGCTCAGGCGCGTGAAGTGCTGCACGTTCGGGTGCTTCGTCCAGGCCACCGGGCGGTCGAGCCGTACGGTCACCGGGTACTTGTGGAACGTGCCGGCCGCGCAGTACGGCTTGCAGTCGTTCACCACGTTCACACCCTGGGCGACCGCCGTGCTGTCGTTCCACTTGGCCCAGTGCATGCCGGTGAGGATGCTGTTGCCGTCGCCGCAGGCCAGCAGGAAGTCGGTCGGCCTGAACCGCTGGTGCCAGAGGCAGTCGACGAGCACCGGGTGGTGGGCCGGCGCCCGCGCCGGGGGCCGTGCCGGCGGAGTCGCGGAGGCCGTCGTCATACCTGCCGTGAGCAGCAGGGCCGCCCCGAGTCCGATCGCCGTTCCCACCACTGGTCGCATGGTCGCTCCCGCCCGTTCCGCCGTACGTGTTCCCTTCGACGCTACGACCGTCCCGCGAGATGTACCACTTGCGGCGTATTCACCGCCCAGAAGGGTGAATCCCCGACCGGTGTGTCCGGCGGGCGGGGCCGGCGGCGCCACCACCGTCGGGCGACGGTCCTCGGGTGGTGGTGCGTCCGGCCGTGCCGGTTCCGGTGCGCGACTACGCGTACAGCGCGACGGCTCCGCCCCACAGCGCGCCCGGGTTCAGGCGCTCGGGGAAGCGTTCCAGCATGGCGTGGAAGAAGCCGAGCGCGTCTTCGTGCTTGCCGAGGAGTTCGTCGGTGGTGTCGAGGTAGAGCCGGGTCTCGGCGACGGCGCGGGCGGCGTCGTCGTCGAGTTCCTTGTTCTTGTGGCCGGTCACGATCCGGCGCGGCCGCAGGCCTTCGACGACGGCGATGGCCTCGCGCCAGGCGTCGCGGCCGCCGTCCCGGGATTCGGCGAGGTACTGGTGCACGCCGTTGTAGATGACGTCTCCGGCCACGACGAGTTCGAGGTCGGGGACGTGCAGCACGCTCGTTTCGTCGGTGTCGCTGTGGCCCACCTCCACGATGACCAGGTCGTGCCCTTCGAGGGTGAGCCGGTTGCCGGGCACGGTGACGGCGGTGACGGGGGCGTCCGGAATCTGTCCGGGGAAGAGCTTGTCCCAGAAGTGCGGGCGGAGGGAGACGTTGCGGTGCATCTCCGCGATGGTGCCCGCGGAGGCGACGACCCGCGCGCCGAAACGCTCCGCCAGGACGCCCGCGGTGAACCAGTGGTCGCCGTGACCGTGGGTGGCGAAGATGTGGGTCAGGTTCTTGCCGGTGGCTTCGACCCAGTCCCCCACCGCCTCGGCCTGGGCGGAGGTCAGTGGCGGGTCGACCAGGACGGCGTCCTGGTCTCCATGGACGAGAGTGACCGACAGGGGCGAGAACATCCGCCGGTCCCCGTTGGGGACCAGGTCGGTGACGTTCTGCGCGATCGGGTCGGCGACGAAGACGTCGTAGGCGAGCGGACTGTGTGCAGGCATGGTGCGTTCCTCAACTGGCATGGTCGTCGCCGCGGGCGCGGTCGGACGACCGGCCGGCGGCGGCGAGGGCGGCGTAGTAGGCCGGGCCTCGGATGATCGAGACGGTGTCCTGGTCGACCGGCTCACCGTGATCGTCACGGAATTCGAGGTGAACCGGCCGCTCCCCGGCGGTCGCGTAGAGGACGCCCTGTCCTGTCTCCTGCGGGCGGTGCCGGTCCCCCCACGCGCTGAGGGCCGCCAGAACCGGCAGCACGTCGCGGCCGGCCTCCGTGAGGAGGTATTCCTCGCGGCTGCGTTCCCCTTCCTCCTGATACGTCACACGCTCCATGAGCCCCGCGCACACGAGGTCGTTCAGGCGCTGGCCGAGGGTCGCGTTCGGGATGCCGATCCGCTGGAACTCCGCGAAGCGGGTGCGCCCGAGGAAGGCCTCGCGAAGCAGCAGAAGGTTCCACTTCTGCCCCAGCACGGTCAGCGTGCGCGCGATGGAGCAGTTCTGATTCGCCGGCAGTGACATGGCGTCCATGGCTGCCACCCTACACGCTGGCTCTGAAAAATGAACGCAGGTGCTGGCATCAAATTTCGAATCCAGGGTGGAGGTTGTGACGGCTGTGCTTGCCGGGCGGACTCAGTCGTGCTTGACGGTCAGGCCGTAGAACGCGACCCGGGCGCCGTTGGTCGTGCTGTCGGAGGACGACTGGTTGTACGAGCCCGCCTTGAAGTACTGCTTGTACTGGTTGAAGGAGGACGGAATGGCGTAGTGGGTGGTGGTGCCGTTGACGGTCAGGTCGATGGTGTTCCCGCCGGAGACGGCGATGGTGTACGTCCAGGTCTTGCCGACCGGCACATGGCCCACGCTGTGTGTGGTCTGGCCGCCGTCCGGGGAGTTCTCGGTGCCCAGCACGATGTCGCCGCCCGCGTGGTAGTAGAGCTCCAGCAGCGGCTTGGTGGACGAGCCGCCGGTGCCGAGGTGGATCTGCCCCACGCACACGTTCTTGGTCACCGAGACCACCCGCAGGGTCGCGCTCATCCTGTGGCTGCCGCTCAGTGACCAGTTGGCGGCGCTGCCGTCCCGGTTCATCTCGCGCAGCTCGGAGCGGGCGTAGCTGGAGTTCGGGGTGGTGACCCCCTTCTCGGGCGCCCAGAAGGTCATCGCGCCGTCGCGGGTGTCGGTGTAGAAGTACGCGTCCTGGTAGCCGTCCGCGCCCTGGAGCCGGGACGAGGGGATGGTGGTCGGCGAGCCGGGGGAGCCGACCGGCTCCTGGAGCTGCCATACGGACAGGTCGAAGTTGCCGCCGGGCGCGACGTCCGGGTCCGCCGCCTCCGCGCTGCCGCCGAGCAGGAGGGTGAGTGCGAGGGTGAGGCTCGCGGCGGTCGGCGCCGCGAGCAGCCGGGAACGGTTCACGTGGGGGGTCCTTTCGTCAGAAGGCTGCGCCCGGGGCTCACTGTCGTTTGTATACGTGAACTCCGGACGCATCCGTAACCGTCGATGACCCGTGAAGCTAAAGGTCCGAACCAATCCCGTCAAGGGGGTCAGCAGGCGCCCTCGTCCTGCCAGGGACCCCACTCGGAGGCGCCGGGCACCTCGTTCTGGGTCCACCACTTGGCCTTCCAGTTGTGGCCGTTGTACGAGACCTCGTTCCCGGCCGTGTACACCGCCGTCGAGCTCCAGGCGGACTTGCAGGAGGTGGGTGTCGGAGTGGGGGTCGGGGTGGGGGTGGGGGTCGGCGGGGTGACCCCGGCGAACTGCACCGAGTACCTGGCGAAGTCCCAGTCGCCCTGCGCCACGCTGGAGCAGGTCCCGGACGTGGTGCCGTTGTTGTCGACCGGGCTGCACTGGCGGTCGCGGTTCAGGGACCAGAACGTGAAGCGGTTCATGTTGTGGCTCGTCGCGTAGTCGAGCACGGTCTGGAAGTCGGCCTGGGTGAAGTACTCGCCGGTGTCGCTGCGGCCGTTCATCCCGGAGAAGCCCTCGTGGGCGTAGGCGGTCGCCTGGTCCCAGCCGAAGGTGGACTGCAGGATCGCGTTGAAGTTGGTGAGCGCGCTGGTCTGCGAGGCCGCCCCGCTGAAACCGCCGTCGAAGGGCATGATGGAGAAGTTGTTCGGCGTGAACCCCTGCGACTTCGCCTCCAGCAGCATCTGCTTGCCGAACCAGCCGGTCCCGTCGGCCGTGCCGGGCGTGGTGACCGAGACGTACAGTCCCGGGTCGTTCTGCTGGAGGATCTTCGCGGCACCGATCTCGTTCCTGATCGCCGCGGTGTTCTCGTACTCCGGCTCCTCCAGGTCGAAGTCGATCGCGTGCAGCCCGTACTTGGTGATGACCTGCTGGTAGGCCGCGGCGGTGGAGGCCGCGTCCGCGCAGGTCTGCCCCAGCTTGGTGCCGCCGTAGCCGCCGATGGAGACGGAGACGTCACCGCCCTTGGCGCGGATCGTGTCGATCACCGACTGGACGGCGGTGTCCGAGGAGACCGCGGCCGTGCCGCCCCAGGTGGGCGAGCAGCCGCCGCCGTCGGGGGCCAGGACGAACGCCAGCTGGAAGGCCTTGAGGCCGGTGGCGTCCATGATGGCGGCCGCGTTCGGCGGGTTGTTGTCCAGCGGCATCAGGTACGGGGCCGCCGCGTACCACCGGTTGCTCAGGGCGGTGGTCGCACCCGAGGCGTCGCTCGCGACCAGCGCGGTGGTGCCGGCGGCGGCGAGGGTGACGGCGGCGGCCGCGCCCAGACATGCGCGTAGGGGTCTCACTGGTGCCTCCAGGGGCCGGGGAGGTGGGGTGGGTCCCAGCTTCCAGAGGTGTCGCGGTCACGTCAATGAATTGGACTGGACCAAAATGCACTTTGGACTAGACCATACGGTTTCTTTACCTGGCGGCGCGAAGCAGGTGCGGTGCCCCGAAGCGCACCTTCACGCCCGGCGACCAGAGCACGCTGACCGGTGGCCCGGACGGCGTCGGCAGGCCCGCCGCCTCGACCAGTTCGTCGTCCAGGTGCAGGAGTTCGGCCCGATGCAGCGGCCAGGGCGCATGCTCGTTCGGCAGGTACGCGGTACGGCCGTGCCAGGTCACGTGCAGCCCCCAGCGCGCGGTCAGGAAGTGCTCCAGCGGTGAGGGTTCGGTGATCGGCGGCCCGGTCCGCACGACCGCCCGGCTCGTGGCCGCCGGGCGCCGCCGCCGGCAGGTGTAGGTGATCGCGTCGCCCTCGCGGCGCAGCCGCATCGCGGACCAGACGTACGGCAGCCGGAACCCGTACCGGCCCACCAGCGCCGGGAGCAGCCGGGCGGAGTCCAGGGACCTGAACACCACCCCGCGCCGGCCGCGCTCGTCCACCGAGTACAGCCGCACGTTCGTCTCGCAGAAGGTGCCCAGATACGGCAGCCCCGGCCCCGGCCCGAACCCGGTGCCCCGCATCAGGAACGGGACGAGGCCGACGTAGGTGACCCCGTCCAGGGTGTCCGGCCGGGTGCCGGCGGGCAGCAGCCCGGCCACCCGCTCCGGCTCCACCGGCCAGTGCACGAAGGTCAGGTCGTACCACCCCTGCACCATCGTCGGCCGGTGTACCGGCCGTGGGGTGGACGGGGTTATGGCCTCGCTCGCCACGATCTCCATGACACAGGTTGATAGCACGCCAGTACGAGCCGGCGGGAGTGTTCCACGCGAGTGGGGTGCCGCCCGCCCCGCCGGGTGCGCTTCGCCGGCCACGGCCCGGTGATCAGGACTTCCGCGCCGCCAGGCCCGGTAACACGGGTAAACTGTGGGCGACACGCAGGCCTTGAGAAGGAGGAGCCGGGATGCCGCCGCACAGCTCTTCCGCGGCCGACGTCCCGGGCGACGGCGACGGGCCCGGCGAGCCGCCGCCCGTCCGGCAGGCGCTGTCGGACAGCGTGTACGAGAGCATCAAGGCGATGGTCATGGACCACGAGATCGCCCCCGGCGCCCGCGTCGGCATCGACGCGCTCTCCCGGACCCTCAGCGTGTCCCCCACCCCGGTCCGGGAGGCGCTGGCACGGCTGGAGTCCGACGGACTGGTGGTCAAGCGGGCCCTGTCCGGGTACCGGGCCACGGAGCTGCTGACCCGTCAGGGCCTCACGGAACTCTTCGAGATGCGGCTGCTGCTGGAGCCGAGGGCCGCCGCGCTGGCCGCCGTCCACGCCACCGAGGAGCAGCTCGACGGTCTGGAACGGATCGTCGAGGAGATGCAGGACGAGCCCAGCCCCAACGGGCGGTACGCGTCCTACCGCGACTTCGCCGCCCTCGACCAGCGCTTCCACGAGGCGATCGGACTGGCCGCGCACCGGCCGCTGCTGGCCGACGCCGTCCAGCGCCTCCACGCCCACCTGCACATCTTCCGGCTCAGCAACGTGGTGGGCGCCGGCGGCCCGACCGTCGCCGAGCACGAGCGGATCGTCCGGGCCGTGCTGCGCCGCAACCCCGAGCGGGCGGCCGAGGCGATGACCGAGCACCTCACCCGCAGCATGGAACGCCAGCTCCAGGACGGCGACGGCGACGGCGGCGAGCCGGCTACTCCATGAGGAACACCTGCTCCGCCGTGGCCCACCACTCACCCGGGGCCGCCTCCGCGACCGGCGCCTGACAGGGCACGGTGCGCCGCCACCACTCCTGGGTCGCCTCGTCGGCGGCCATCAGCGCCAGGTCGGCCGCCAGGTCGTCGCCGTGGTACTCGAAGTAGGCGAACAGGCGGTCGCCGAGCAGGTGGATCGAATAGTTGGCGACACCGCAGCGCCGGAGCCGGTCCAGGACCGGCTCCGGCACCTCGCGGTGCAGCTCCCGGTACTCGTCCAGCATTTCCGGGAGTACGGCGATGACCTGGGCCACCCGCCTCACGAGCGCACCTCGTCGCGGTCGTGGATCAGGCGGATGATCCTGCCGCTCATCCGGTCGTAGTCCCGGTCGTTGTCGACCTCGCCGCGGACGCGGTGGCCGGTCATGACGACGATCCGGTCGGCGAGGGTGACCATCTCCGCGAGGTCGCTGCTGATCAGCAGGATGGGCAGGCCGTCGTGGGCCAGGTCCCAGATGAGTTCGTGGAAGGCGCGTTTGGTACGGACGTCGACGCCCACCGTCGGTTCGTCGATCACCAGCAACCGGGTGTCGGCGGCCAGCCACTTGGCGAGGCTCACCTTCTGCTGGTTGCCGCCGGAGAGCTCACCGGCGTGCTGCCCGAGCCCGGTGATCCGGATGCCGAGCCGGTCGACGAGGTCCTGGGCGACCGCGCGCTCCTCGCCCGCCGGGACGAACCCGAGCGCCCTGGCCAGCCTCCGCCACACCGTCACCGTGATGTTGCGGACGATCGGCTGCTCCAGGAAGACGCCCTCCTCCTTGCGGTTCTCGGTCACGTACCCGATACCGAACTCGTGCAGGGCCTGCCGGGGCGAGCGGATCCGGGCCGGGCTGCCGTGCACCCGGACCTCCCCGGCGGTGACGCGGTCGAGGCCGAGCACCGCCTTGACCAGCTCGCTGCGCCCGGCGCCCACCAGCCCGTACAGGCCCACGATCTCCCCGGGCCGCACCGCGAGGCTGATGTCCCGGTGCCCGCCGGCCGTGGCCACACCGTCCAGTTCCAGGACCGGTTTCGCGGACCGGTCGACCGTGCGCGGGCGCATCCCGGCCGCCGTGTGCGCGCGGCCCACCATCAGGCTCACGATGTCGTCGTGGGAGTGGCCGGCCAGCGGCGCCGACGCCAGCACCGACCTGCCGTCGCGCAGCACGGTGACCGTGTCGCAGAGGGCGAAGACCTCCTCCAGCTTGTGACTGACGAAGACCACGCAGGCGCCGCGCCCGGCGAGCCGCCGGACCACCCCGAACAGGCGGTCCGTCTCCTCCGGGGAGAGGGAGGCGGTTGGCTCGTCAAGGAGCAGCACCCGGCTCTCGGTGTGGAGGGCCTTGGCGATCTCCACCAACTGCTGCTGGGCGACCGACAGTTCGCGCACCGGCCGGGCCGGGTCGAGGTCGACGCCCAGCTCCGTGAGACAGGCCACGGCCGGTTCGGTCATCGCCGCGTGGTCGACCAGACCACGGCGCGCGGGCGGCTTCTGCAGGGTGATGTTCTCGGCCACCGAGAAGCCGGGGATGAGGTTGCGTTCCTGGTGGACGACGCCGATGCCGGTCCGGGCCGCCTCCAGCGGCGAGCGCAGCCGCACCGGTTCGCCGCACCAGGTGAGGGTGCCGCCGTCGGGCGAGTGCACCCCGGTCAGGACCTTGATGAGGGTGGACTTGCCGGCGCCGTTCTCGCCGAGGAGCGCGTGCACACTGCCGGCGGTCAGCCGCAGCCCCACGCCGTCCAGGGCACGGACACCGGGGAAGACCTTCACGAGGTCGTGGCATTCGAGAAGGACCGCGCTCATCGCGCACCTCCCGGCTGCGGTGAGGGCGCGGTGGTCCTCGCGAGCCGTGTCTGGTGCAGGTGCCCGCCGGCGACCGTGCCGAGGACGACCAGCCCGATCAGCAGGTTCACCCAGCTCGGGTCCAGCGAGAACTGGGCGCGCGCCGCGTCGATGAGCCGGGTCACGAACGCCGCCAGCACGGTCCCGAACACCGCGATGGACCCGCCGGTCAGCGCGACCCCGCCGATGATGGGAGCGGCGAAGCTGGGCAGCAGCCAGTCGCCGCCGACGCTGCGGTTGACGCCGGGCAGCGAGGCGGTCGCGGTCACGGCGGCCACCCCGACCAGCAGCCCGGACAGCGTGTGCGCGGCCACGATCTGCCGGTCGGTGGAGATCCCCGACAGCCGGGCGGCCAGCGGGTTGCCGCCGGCGGCGAGCAGCCGCCGGCCCGCGACCGTGCGGTACATGACGGCGCCCAGCAGGACCGCCGCGCCGATCGCCGTGACGAAGACGAGCGGGATGTCCAGCGGTGCGGCCGAGCCCAGGTCGCGCAGGGTGGCGGAGTAGCCGTCGACGGTCCGGGTGCCGACGAGCCGGTACTGCGCGCCCAGCAGGATCGTCATCGTGGCCAGGGTGACGATGAAGCCGTTGATCCGTGTGGCCACGATGGCGAGACCGGTCACCAGGCCGACGGCCGTCGCCGTCACCAGCCCCGCCCCGACCGCGACCACGGCGGGGACCCCGTGATCGGCCATCAGGACCCCCGTCAGACAGGCGGTGAAGCCGCCCAGGGCGCCGACCGCGAGGTTGAGCTGGCCCACGCACAGCGCCACCATCTGGGCCAGGCCGATGAGGATGGGCGTGGCGAGGTACTGCAGGAAGACCCGTACCGAGGAGCCCTCGAAGAAGGAGCCCGAGGACGCCACCTCCAGCGCCACCGCCCCTGCCACGACGACCAGCAGCAGCATGGCCGTCGTCGTACGCGAGAACCGGCGCAGCACCGCGGCGGCCCGGCCCTGCTGATCGAGCATCGTGCTCATGTGGAGCGCACCACCTTGCGATAGGAGACCACGGTGCGGATCCGGTCGGCCGACAGGGCCAGCAGCAGGATGCAGCCGAGGTAGATGTTGAGGCTTTCCAGGCCGACGCCGAGCAGGTCGAGCCCCTTGCGGATCACGCCGACCAGCGCGGTGCCGAGCAGCGTGCCCAGCACGGACACCACCCCGCCGGTGAGCAGGGTGCCGCCGAGCACCGCGCCCAGGAAGGACGGCAGCATGAAGTCGTCGCCGATGGAGGCGCGGAACGTGCCCGTTCCGGCGGCGGCCATGAACCCGGCGAGGGCCGCGAGCAGCCCGGAGAGGGTGTGCGCGAGCAGCACCCGGCGTCCGGTGGGGATGCCGGACAGCTCGGCGGCGGCCGGGTTCGCCCCGGTCAGCAGCAGTTCCCTGCCGACGCGGGTACCGCCGTACAGGAAGCCGAGGCCGAGCATGGCGAGCACGGTGAACTGGGCCAGCTGCGGGACGGCCGGCGAGCCGCAGACCGGGCCCGCACAGATGTCGGCCAGCGAATAGGACCGCAGGGCGTCGACGCCGGCCGGGCGGGTGGTGAAGGCGGCGTCCTCGGTGAGGGCGGAGTACATGAGGGAGACCAGGCCCAGCAGGGCGAAGTCCGTCGCCAGCGTGACGACGAAGGAGCTCACCCCGGTACGGGCGATCAGCCAGCCGGTGACCGCGCCGATCGCCGCGCCGGCGGCCAGGCACAGCAACAGGCCGGCCTGCATGGGCAGATGGAGCTTGTCGTAGCCGATGCCCGCGAACATGGCGCCGAACGCCGCCATCCGCCCGACCGCGAGGTTCATGTGCCCCACCGAGAGGGCGGCCATCTGGGCGAGCGCCACCACGGTCAGCGTGGCCACGTCCCGCAGCAGCGGGAAGAGCACCAGGCGCTGGTCGAGGAAGGCGGGCCGCACCACGCCGAACAGGACGCTCAGCGCGATGACCAGCACCAGCAGGCCGAGCCGCTGGTTGACCCAGAACGGCATCCGGTGGCCGGCCGTCCGCTCCTTCGGGACGGTGTCCGGGGGACTGACGGAGGTCGTCATGCCACCCTCCGGTCGTCGAGCGCGTCCAGGTCCCAGTCGATGCCGATGCCCGGCACGTCCGGGGCCACGGCCAGGCCGTCCCGGATGGCCAGCTCGGTCCGGGTCACGGCCCGCAGCTGCGGGATGTACTCGACGAAGCTCCCGTTGGGCACCGCGGCGGCGAGGCTGACGTGCAGTTCCATCAGGAAGTGCGGGCAGACCATCACGTTGTGGCTCTCCGCCAGGTGCGCGACCTTCAGCCACGGGGTGATTCCCCCGATCCGGGCCGCGTCGACCTGCACCACGGACGCGGCCCCGGCCTCCAGGCAACTGCGGAACTGCATGAGGGAGTACATGGACTCGCCGACCGCCACGGGGATCCGGGTCGCCCGCGCGAGCCGGGCGTGGCCGCTGAGGTCGTCCGCGGGCAGCGGCTCCTCCAGCCAGTACGGGTCGTACGGCTCCAGCGCGGCCGCGAGCCGCAGCGAAGAGGACGCCGTCTGGGACTGGTTGGCGTCGGTCATGACGTGCAGCGCGGAACCGACCGCTTCCCGCACCGCGCGCAGCCGCTCCGCGTCCTCGGCCGGATGCGGCTTGCCCACCTTGATCTTGACGCCCGCCCAGCCCGCCTCCTGGGCCCGCAGGGCGCCCTTCACCAGTTCCTCGGTGCCCAGATGGAGCCAGCCGCCCTCGGTGTCGTAGACCGGTACCTCCCGGCGGTGTCCGCCGGCCAGTCGCCACAGCGGTTCGCCGGCCCGCTTGCAGCGCACGTCCCACAGGGCGGTGTCCACGGCGGCCAGGGCGAGGGAGGTGATGGCGCCGGTGGTGGTGGCCCGGGTCAGCGCGAACAGCCGCTGCCACAGCGCCTCGATGTTGCGGGCGTCCTGCCCGGCCAGGGCCGGGAGCAGATGGTCGCGGAGCAGGGCCAGCACGGAGGTGCCGCCGGTGCCGATCGTGTAGGCGTAGCCGGTGCCCGTGAGACCGTCGGCCGTCTCCAGGTCGACCAGGACCGTCTCCTGTTTGACGAAGGACTGCACCGCGTCGGTGCGGTCCGTCTCGACGGCGATGTCGGCCAGCCGGGCGGTCGCGGTCGTGATGATGCTCATCGGTGTCCGTTCTCTTTCTGGTTCTGGCTCTTTCTTGCTCTTCCGGGCTCGTTGGGGGCTCTGTGGGGCCTCTTTCGGGCGGTCAGCCGCACGCGAGGTACTTGTCGGCGAACTCGGTCTTCAGCTGCCTGGTCTTCGCCTGCCGGGCCTGGTCGTAGCCGGTGACGTTCGCCTTGGTGACGACGAACGAACCCGAGTCGACCTTCACCCCGGGGTCGCGCATGGCGCACTGCTTCGTCTGGAGCAGCGCGAGCGCCCAGACTCCGATCTCGGCCTGCCCGGCGGGGTTCTGTACGACGGTGGCGGTGACCGTGCCCTGCCGGATGCCGCTGAGGATCTTGGCGTCGTCGTCGATGGCGACGACCTTCGCCTTCGAGCCGGACGACCGGACGGCGTCGGCCGCGGCGACGGCCGGGTTGTAGGCGGTGGCGACGATGCCCGTGATCTGGCCGCCCTTGGCCGCCATCAGGTCGGACACGGCCTTCTGCGCGGTCTGCAGGTCCGTGTCGATGTCGGTGACGGTCTGCAGGAGCCGCACCTTGCCGCCGGACTCCTTGACGGCCCGGGCCACGCCCTTGATCCGCAACTGGGTGTTGGCGTCCACGTTGTTGCCGGTCAGGTGGACCAGGGTGCCCTTGCCGCCCATGGCCTCGATGGCGGCCTTCGCGGCCTTGTAGGCGGCGAGTTCGACGTCGGTGGAGAGGCAGAAGTCGGCCTCGTCCGTGTTCCCGGCCGGGCAGGAGCCCAGGGACGCCACCGGGAAGCCCTGCGACGTGAGATCGCCGAAGGTGGTGTTGATGTCGGTGGGGGAGACGCCGAACACGCCGAAGGCGTTGTAGCCGCGGGCCGCGAGCGTGGACAGCAGGTTGTTCTGCTTCTGCTGGTCCCACTCCGCCGTCTCGTCGAAGGTGACGTCCCCGAGGCCGTAGGCCTTCTTCGCGGCGGCCCCGGCCGTCTTCCACGGCTGGAAGTACGGATGGGCGCCGCCGGGCACGAGGGCCACCTTGGTTTTCGACCCGTCGGCCAGGTCGGCGCCGGCGCCGGCGCGTCCGGCCGTCGGGGCCTGCCCGGTGGCGGGAGCGGGTGCGTTGCGGTAGGTGCAGGCCGCGGTCCCCATGGCGAGCAGCGTCGCCGTGAGCACCCCGGACAGGACGGATCTGGTCGGGAAGCGCATCTCCCACCCCTGCGGGATCAGATAGGAAAACGATGCGGAGATCGTGGGTCAGGGGGAGGTGTGCGTCAAGGCCTGCGACAGGAACCGTTTCTATCAGGGATGATTCCAAAGTTGGCGAACCCGGGTCCCCAAGGTGCCGAAAAATCATATAGGAAACGTCGAAGGGGGGTGGGTGCACCTGAGGGTACCCGGCGCACCCCGACTGCTTCCGCTTCCGCTCAACTCGGCCCGCCCGCCCGGTGATTCGGCCGCGATCTGAGCACGCGCGACTCCGGCCGCCGCTCTGATCGCCTGCTGCCGGCGGCGCCACCTTGTCGTCCCGCCCGGCGATCCCGGCCATGTCTCCCGCACCGCCCGCACCCGTGCGGAAGGCGGCCCTCCAGCTGCTGAGTGCCTGCGGGATGTCGATCTCCGAGTTCGACCACCTGGTCGCCGAGCAGAGACCTTTCGCCCCCCCCGTGTCACCGGCACCTTCGCCTCACCGGCGATCGACGTGAAGCCAGGTGACGGCGGCTACCCCGAGTGGCGGCGCGTCACCTGCCCGGGACTTGCGAAGACCACCATGAAGAAGGAACGGCGCCTCGGCCGTGACATCGGCCCCCGGCGCTCGGAGTTCGACGAGTGCGACCCCGCGGCCCTGCGCACCCTGATGCGCCGGACGTCCGCCCAGTACCGGCGGACCGGACGCATGGACCGCTTCGCCCGCCCCTGGACGGTCGACCTCGTGGGCCACCTCTTTTACGTCCGCGCGGATCATTTCACCGGCGGGCTGTCCGTGCTCTACGCCGGCGACCGGCCGGTGGCCGCGCACTTCGGCCCGCGCTCGGGCACCGTACTCGCCGCCGGGTTCACCGCACACGACCCCGAACCGCACTGCTGCTCACAAGGGTTGATGACGCCTGCGTACCGCGGAGGCCGTGGCACGGGGCGGAGGCACCCTCGTCGGCCTGGGGAGCGGCGGCAAGGAGTACCAAGGAGTGCAAGGACCGGCTCAAGACCCGCGAACTCAGGGCGGGCGGGGGTTTCGCCACCCGTGTCCACCCGGTGGCCGTGGCACACCGCCTGTGGCGCCGGCCGGTCCGCGGGCCGGCCAACACCGTCCTCGCCCATCCACGGCTGCGCGACCCGGCGGACCGGCTGCTCAGGACCGTCGGCACGCTGCGCGCGGCCCGCCGGGCGGACGGGCTGCGCAAGGGGTGACCGGAACCGCGGCGCGAGCGCGGCACCCGGTGTACGGCGCCGGGGGACCGGACGGGCCGCCCGGTCCCCGCGGAAGAACGCCGGTCGGGGATCAGACGGTGCCGCTCGCCGTGATCTCGACCTTGGCCTTGGGGGCGCCGCTCTGGGAGCCGTAGCTCTCGATCTTGTCGACGATGTCCTGGCCCTCGACGACCTCACCGAAGACCACGTGCTTGCCGTCCAGCCAGGACGTCACGACGGTGGTGACGAAGAACTGCGAGCCGTTGGTGTTGCGGCCCGCGTTGGCCATGCTCAGCAGGTACGGCCGGTCGTGCTTGAGCTGGAAGTTCTCGTCCTTGAACTTCTCGCCGTAGATGCTCTTGCCGCCGGTGCCGTCACCCCGGGTGAAGTCACCGCCCTGGAGCATGAACTGCGGGATGATCCGGTGGAAGGCGGAACCGGCGTAGCCGAAGCCGTTCTGCCCGGTGGCCAGCTCACGGAAGTTGCGGGCCGTCTGCGGCACCACGTCGTCGAACAGGTTGAACACGATCCGGCCGGCCGGCTCGTTGTTGATCGAGATGTCGAAATAAACGTTGTCGCTCATGCAGGTCAACCTATCGCGAACCGTCCTGCGGGGCCGCACAGCCCGGGGTGTCGGGGTGCGGGGGCCGCTCGGGTGCCCACCAGGGTCCGCAGCAGCTCCCGGCCGGCAGGCCGGTCACCGAGGCCGCTCGCGGAATTGAGGTGGCCGTGCGCGGGTCGTTCACCAGGCGGCACCCCCGTCGCCGATGCGCGCCTCACTACGTGCGATCTCCCGGTTGAGGAAGATGCCGAAGGCGACGCCGGCGGCTGTCAGTGCAGCGCCCGGGGTGTGTCCGGAGCCGACGTAGCGCCATTGCCGTTCAGTGGCCACATCCGGCACTGGTGGCTTCACGGATGCTCTCGCGCTCGGTCTCGGCCATGGCGGCGAAGAACCCGAAGAGCATCCGGCCGGGGCCGGACGGGCCGTAGATGCCGGGCAGCGGGCCGGCCGGCATCTCCAGGACCAGGCCGTGGGCGGTCAGGCGGTCGGCCAGCGCGGTGAGCTCGGCGGCGTCGCGGCCGAGGCGTTTCATCTCGTAGACGGTGAACAGCACGCGGCAGTGCGGCGCGTGGGCCCTGACTTCGCGGGCCAGGGTGTGAGCGGCCTCGAACTGGGGGCGGACCCGGATGCGGGTGCTGATCTTCTCGGAGAAGATCTTGTCCCGGGGATGCCGTGCGCGCTGAGCGCCTCCAGTTGCGACTGCAGCTCCTGGGTGAGGCGGCTGCAGCGGGCGTATCCGATGCGGATGTCCGCGCCCGGGTTGTCCGTCTCGGGCGCGGCCGGCGGCGGGGTGCCGGGACGCCAGGGCTGGCCGGGTCCGCGGTCGGCCGGGGCCGGCACCCGCAGCAGTTTGGCGAGCCGGGCGACCTCCTTGAACCGGCCGGTGTGGTAGATCCCGGCGACCGCGCCCGAGCGCGAGCGGCAGGGTGAGCCGGGCTGGACGCCGCAGCGCGGGCAGTCGTGGCGCCCGACGTCGTCGGCGTCGCTCTCGGTGGTGTCCTGAGGGCCCGTCACACTCGAAATTTCCTCACAAACCATTCCCGGAACAGGGTGCCGGCACCGCTTGAGTGAGAACGAGTTCTGAGAACCGAACGGGTGCTCGGGCCGGCTCCGACGGCCGTTTCCGATGTGCTCCCGGAAAGGGTCGTTCATGAGAGAACGCACGACGCTGGCCGGACCAGACGCGAGGCGAGCAGCCGGTCGCGCGGGGTGGTGGTGACGGTGCCGGCATCACCGAGTTGCCACAGCCAGGGCGGCGGGACGGTGCGTACCGCGCAGGCTGCGATCACGGCGTGGCACTCGGCGCCTTCGGAGTGGCCTTGCGGTCCGTTGCCGACGACCCGCGTCAAGCCGGAGGTTCTCGGCCGTGCGGGGCCGCCGGGGCCGCTCCTTGCCATCCGCTCCGCACCGTCATAGCATTACGATCGTAAGCCAAACGATCGTAATTCAATTACTCAGGAGTCCGTCATGGCGACACAGCGGCCGGTAGCACTCGTGACGGGGGCGTCATCGGGGATCGGCAACACAACCGCTCGCGCCTTCGCCGCAGCCGGGTTCGAGGTGATCGGAACCGGGCGGAACACCTCGGGACTCACCCCGCCCGCCGGTGTGACCTTCCTCGACCTCGACGTGACCAGCGACGAATCCGTCACCGCCGCCGTCCAGGAAGTGATCGAACGGTTCGGACGGATCGACGTCCTCGTCAACAACGCCGGTCTGGGCTCGGCCGGCGCCGCCGAGGAGAACTCCGTCGCCCAGGCCCAGCGCCTCTTCAACCTCAACTTCTTCGGTCTCGTCCGCATGACGAAGGCCGTCCTGCCGCACATGCGCGCCCAGGGCCGTGGGCGCATCGTCAACCTCTCGTCCGTCCTCGGCGTCATCCCGCAGCCGTTCATGGCCCTCTATGTCGCCGCGAAGCACGCCATCGAGGGCTACTCCGAGTCTCTGGACCACGAAGTCCGCGAGCACGGTGTCCGCGTCCTGCTCGTCGAACCGGGCTACACCCGGACCGCCTTCGATGCCAATGCCGCGCAGCCCGACACCCCGCTGCCGCTCTATGCGGAGCGGCGGCGTGTCTTCGACGAATTGGTCGCTGAGGCGATGAAGGCCGGCGACGACCCCGCCGTCGTCGCCAAGGAGATCGTCACGGCGGCCACCGCCCCGAAGCCGAAGCTGCGCTACACCGCCGGACCGCTCGCCTCGCGCATCACCACCGCGCGACGCCTCGTCCCCGCCGGGATCTTCGACAGGCAGATCCGCAGATTCAACCGGATGCCCGGCTGACGTCACACCCGGCTCATCGACCTGCACTGCGCGCGATAGGCGCGCGCCCCTCGGACCTGAACAAGAGCATCACCATGGGAATCAGTACGGAAGCACAGCAGTTCGCGCAGTTCCTCGAAAACGTGCGCGTAAAGGCGTCGACTCCGGGCCTCGATCTGGCCGTCGTCCGCGACATCGTCGACACACACGCTTCGGCATCGACCGAGCCGGAAGGCGTCACCTACGCCGACGTGGACGCCGACGGCGTCCCCGCCCTGTGGGCCATCCCCGAGGGCGCCGACCCCGACAGGGCGCTGCTGGCTTCGCCGGCACCTCGGCAGCTGACGTGGAAGCCGCCCGGACATGCGCATCGTCCGCCGAGTAGGCAACCGAGAAGATCACGCGAAGGGAAGGCTGACATGAAGGCATTCGTCGTCGAGATGTACGGCAGGGACGGCCTGCGCGCCGCAGACGTTCCCGAGCCGACCGTCGGGGACGGCGACGTCCTGGTCCGGGTGAGCGCCGCCAGCATCAACCCGCTGGACAGGATGCTCCGCAACGGGGAGTTCAAACGACTCCTGAAGCACAGGCTTCCGTTCGTGCTCGGCCACGACGTCGCCGGCATCGTGACGCAGGTCGGGTCGGCCGTGCGCGACTTGACAGTCGGCGACGAGGTCTACGCACGTCCCCGCGACCTGCGGATCGGAGGCTTCGCCGAGTTCATCGCGATCGACCAGGACGACGTTGCACCCAAGCCGCAGTCCCTCACCCCCCGCGAGGCGGCCGCGGTGCCCCTGGTGGCCCTGGCCGCCTGGCAGATCCTCGTCGACCGCGCCCACGTGATGCCGGGTCAGAAGGTGCTCATCCACGCCGGTGCCGGTGGCCTCGGATCGACGGCCATCCAGCTCGCCAAGCACCTCGGCGCCACGGTGGCGACGACCACGAACACCCGCACCGAGAAGTTGGTCAGGAGCCTCGGCGCCGACATCGTCATCGACTACACCAAAGAGGACTTCTCCAAGGTGCTGTCCGGCTACGACCTGGTGCTGGACTCCATGGGCGGGGCGAACCTCGAGAAGTCGCTGACCGTGCTGAAGCCGGGCGGCCTGGCCATCGGCGTCGCCGGCCCGCCGGACGCCGGTTTCGCCAGGCAACTCGACGCCCCCTCGTTCATGGGCATGGCCATGAACGCGCTCAGCCGCAAGGTGCGCAAGCAGGCCAAGGCCCTGGGCGTGCGCTATGAGTTCTTCTTCATGCAGGCCAGCGGCGCCCAGCTCCGCGAACTCGGTGCCCTGTACGACAGCGGGCGGCTCCGCCCGGTCATCGACCGCACTTTCCCTTTCGACCAGACCCTCGAGGCGATGGCGTACGTAGAGCAGGGGCGTACCACGGCCGGAAAGGTCGTGATCTCGATGACGCCCGGCAGCGACTGAATCGGGCTGGCCGCAGAGAAGGCGTGGCGGTGCTCCAGATGGCGCTCGCCTCTCATTGGAGTTCGTTCATAATCCAATATGATGGCGAAGCCGGCGGAGGGCAGGCGACCCTTCCGGCGTACAGAGGAGCGAGCGCGTGGTGCGTTACGGGAAAGAGCACAAGCAGGCGACCCGGCAGCGGATCATCGAGACCGCCGGCCGCCGGTTCAAGAAGGACGGTATCGACGGCTCGGGCATCTCGACGCTGATGGCGGACGCCGGACTGACCAACGGCGCCTTCTACGGCCATTTCGAAACCAAGGGCGACCTCGTGGCCGCCGCGGTCGCGGACCAGTTGCGCACGCAGTACGCGAACGTCATCGAGCAGGCGGCCCCCGGCATCGCCGGAGTCGAGCAGATCGTACGGTGGTATCTGTCGCCCCAGCACCGCGACAGTCCCGACGACGGCTGCCCCTCCGCCGCACTCCTCGACGAGATCGGGCGCTGCGCGGACGAGACCAAGCAGGCGTACACCGACGGCGTGCTCGCCGTCATCGACGGTATCGCCGCTCGCCTGGCGCCTGCCGATCCGCGCTCGGTGCGCACGAAGACCCTCAGCGTCTACGCCATGATGGTCGGGACGCTGCAGCTCTCCCGCGCCCTGGCCGACCGGCGACTCTCCGACGGGCTCCTCGAAGAGGGCATCCGCAACGCCCTCACTCTGCTCAGCGCACAACCACCGGGCAGCGGCTGAAGGTGCTGTTCGACGGGGACGAGGTGCCCTCCTACCACTGCCCGGTGCTCTCCCGGGAAGGCGCCGTCTGCCGAGCATCCGCCCGCTGGCCGGGGATGACCGCGGCCGGGTGGAGGTCGAGCCGGTTGCTCATGCCCAGCTCGAACCGGCCGTAGGGGTTGACATGGGTCCAGAACAGCGGGGAGAGCGCGCGCCGGTCGGCGAGGCCGAGGCGCTCCACCCACTTCGGCTCGGCCAGGACTTCTTGCAGCAGCAGGGTGTTCACGTGGACCAGGGCGGCCTGCAGCAGGTGCAGGGCCGGGGGCGGACAGGCCTGCCTGGCGGGCCGGGACGACTCCGTGGCCCTTCCCCGCCCCGCGTGGGCCTCAGCGCATTTGTTGCGGCGCGTGAGGGAGGTTTTGGAACGGGTGCTCGGCTGAGCCCAGGACGACGAGTTCAGTGCTGTCCAGCACCTCCGAGAGCGCCTGCGGCGCCCCGCGCATGTGGAAGTAGTCCCACTGCGCGCGGCGGATCGCCCGGTCCGGGTGGCTGAGCGCGCGCAGCACGTCCCAGTGCAGGGCCTGGGCCCAGACGTACCCCGGGTCGCCGTCGACGTCCTTGTCCTCCGCGTCGACAGGGGTGTCCGCGAGCGCGGAGGCCAGGCGGTGGCTGTCCACGGACCCGGCGGCGAAGTCCAGGAACGCGGCGGGGTCCGCGCCCACGGGTGCGTCGTCGGCGGCGTCGTCGTCCCGGGCTGGCCAGGAGTCGTAGCGGTGGGCGCGAACTCCGCCGCGCCAGACCTCCAACTCCAGCCGGTCACCGTCGTACTGGAAGGCTGCCAGTACCGGAGCACCCAATTCGGCGCTGATCGGCCCGGCGAGCGCGAAGACGCCGTTCTCGTCGAGGGACCGGTCCGGATGGACGAGGCAGAATCCCGGCCCGGCAGAGGTCGCGTAGCCCGCCGCGCAGGTTTTACGCAGGACCGGGGCCGCCTGTTCGAGCGGCGCGGGAATCAATATCGTGCCGTACGTGGTCACGACCTCACCTCCTGGGCTGCGGTGACCCTAAGCGGCGGTGACGCTGCGAGGCCAACGAAATACGCCCCTCCCCGACCTGTCGTCGCACATGCTGCCGTACGTCGCCGGTGCGCCGCGGCGCGGTCGGCGACGCGTCCTGTACGGCGTCCTCCGCTCCGGTCCGCAGGAGCGGGCGATGCCGACGGGCAGGTGGCCGGCGGCCGACAGCCGTGCGGCGACCGCGCGTCCGATGCCCTGGGACAGCTCCCGTGATCAGTACGCGTCTGCGCAGCACAGGTCACCTCCGAGCGGGGGATGCGTGAAAGTCGGTGAGGTCGGACCGCCCTCGGGTTCCGGCCGCGCCGGCCTGTCGGGTGACGGGACCCGAGGGCGCAACGGGTTCAGCCCTGGTAGGCGAGGTCGGCCGCGGTCAGGCCCTCCAGGGCCATGCCGACCTGGACGCCCTGCCCGAGACAGTTACCTGGGCCCCGCTCATCGGCCACCCCCTTGTCCGACGCACCTGGGCGGTCTGGCCCGCCGGCCCCCACCGCCGTGATCTCGGCCACCTCGTCGCCGCCCTCGAACAGACAACTCCTTCCTGACTCGGACCGGGCGCCACGGGTGTACCGCGTTTTCAGCCCGTTTGGCTGCGCGCCACCGGCGTTCCACACCGGCGTGCTCTCGCAGCACGCCATTCGCCAATGCCCCAGGTACGGGTCGCGACCGACCCGGTGCCTCCACGGATGATCTGCGGCAGGCGCTGCCTCTGGTCTTGAGCGATCCGCCGGGGGCGTGCGTGTTCCGTCACCGTACGGCCTGGCGACAACGCGCCGTCCGGACCAGCGCCGACAAAGCGTCACGCCCCCGCAGAGCAAAGGTTCTCCGGTGCGGCGCTAGTGGTGCCGCACCAGGCGGTTGAGCACGGCCTGGGCCATGGCCGCCTCTCCCTTGGCGTTGGGGTGGGCCGGGGCGGCCGGGGAGGCCGGCTGGAGGGGTTCGATCCAGCGGTCGGCGGGGGACTTGCACATGTCGTGGCCGACCGTCGGGCCGTAGGTGTCCACGTACCGGGCGCCGTTCCAGGCGGCGACCATCCGCAGCATGAGGTTCAGCCGCTTCCCGGTGTCGCGGAGGTAGGGGAAGTCCCCGGCCGCGAACGGCACCGTCGGGTAGCAGCCGCTGCCGTCGTCCGGCAGCAGGTCGGGGTAGCCGACGACGAGGATCCGGGCGTGCGGGGCCCGGGCGCGGATCGCCCGCAGCACACGGTCGACCTTGGGCGCGGTCTGCGCGACGTTGAGCGCCAGCTGGTCGGTGCCCGACGCGTTGTAGTACTGCTGGCAGGGGTTGCCCGTCAGGTCCCGGGAGCTGAGGGCCGCGCAGGTGGCGATGATCGAGCCGAACCCCACGTCGTTGCCGCCGATCTGGACGGTCACCAGGTCGGTGCCGCGCTGGACGGCGTCGAGCTGGGGCCCGTTGGTGCCCTGTGCCTTCCACATCTCGGCGGTCGTCGCACCGGCACAGCTCACGTCCTTGAACGCGCTCACGTGCCGGGCAGCCGCCACCAGCGAGGGGTAGTTGTGGTCGGAGCGGGCGCAGCCCGCGTCGACCTGGGTCGGGATGACCGGGCCCGAGGTGTAGGAGTCGCCGAGCGCCACATAACCGGTGCCGCGGTCGTGTCCGGAGCCGCGACCGGGGTCGCCGTGCGCGGCGGCCGGTGCCGTGGACGCGGCCACCAGGGCGCAGCCGCCCAGCGCCGCCGCCACGGTGGCCTTCCGCCGGCGCCGTCTCGCCGAACCGTCGGACGGGATGCCGTACGCCATGGAGTCCCCCCTGGAACCAGGACGCGCACGGAACCGGTCCCGGCGGGCGGTCCGCACGCGTGTGTCGGGGGTCTGTATACCGCCCGGTAGGAGTCCGTAGCCAGAGGTCGGACGCAAGGAACCGGATCGGGCAACCCGCTCTGCCCGTACGGACCTCGGGTCCGGCCGGCGGCCGAAGGACGGCCTCCGTGATTGAACCTGGAAACCGATCGGTTTACGATGGGTGGCGACCAAGGGAAACCGATCGGTTTCCCGATTCTCTGTCTGTACTGGAGCGTGAGTCTCATGACCGCGATCAAGGATTCCGTCGTCCTCGTCACCGGCGGCAGCCGAGGCATCGGAAAGGCGCTGGTGGAGGAGCTGTACGCACGTGGCGCCGGCAAGGTCTACGCGACCGCCCGGGACCCGCGCACCGTCACCCACCCCGACGCCGTCGCCCTGGCCCTGGAGGTGACCGACCCCGGCTCCGTGGCCGCGGTCGCCGAGCAGGCGCAGGATGTCACCGTCCTCGTCAACAACGCCGGGATCGCCACCGGAACCCGCTTCCTCACCTCCCCGCTGGACGAGATCCGCCGCGAGTTCGACGTCAACTTCTACGGCCCGCTGCTGCTCACCCGCGCCTTCGTCCCGGTCATCGAGCGCAACGGCGGCGGCCACGTCCTGAACGTGCACTCGGTCCTGTCCTGGCTCGCCGAGGGCGGCGCCTACAGCGCCTCCAAGGCGGCCCTGTGGTCGCAGACCAACAGCCTGCGCCTGGCGCTCCGGCCGCGTGGCATCGACGTCACCGGCCTGCACATGGGCTATGTCGACACCGACATGGCGGCCCGCGCCGACGGCCCCAAGTCGAAGCCGCGGGACATCGCCGCGGCCGCCCTCGACGGCGTCGAGTCGGGTGCCTTCGAGGTGCTCGCCGACGACATCACCCGCTGGGCCAAGGGGGCCCTGTCGGGCGACCTCGCCGCCATGTACCAGCAGCTCGCCGGGTGACGGGGTGCTCCGGCCGGCTTCGCCGTGCCGGGGCCCGCGGGCGCGGCCCGCTCGGCGGCGGCCGCCGGCCGATCGATGAGAATTCCGCCGCCGAAGGGTTGTCGCCGGATTGCCTCACCACTTAAATCAAATCCTGAACTAAGCAGGGAGGTGCGCCGGTCGCGCGCACCCCGTGCCGACTCGGGAGCCGCTGATGAGACTGAGACCCCTGGGCGTGGTGCTCGCCGCCCTGGCAGCACTGCTCGCCCTCCCCGCCGTCCACGCGCCGGCGGCCCAGGCCGCCGACGCCCCGTTGTCCCAGGGCAGGACGGCCACCGCGTCCTCCGAGGAGAACGCCGGGACCGCCGCCGGAAACGCGGTGGACGGCGACACCGGTACCCGCTGGTCGTCCGCCTTCAGCGACGACCAGTGGCTCCAGGTCGACCTCGGCGCCACCGCCCAGGTCGACCAGGTGGTCCTCACCTGGGAGACCGCCTACGGCAAGGACTACAAGGTCCAGATCTCCCCGGACGGCAGCAACTGGACCGACCTGCGGTCCGTGACCGGCGGTGACGGCGGTACGGACACCCTCTCCGTGTCCGGGCAGGGCCGCTACGTCCGGATGCTGGGCGTGCACCGGGCCACCCAGTGGGGTTACTCGCTCTGGGAGTTCCAGGTGTACGGCACCACCGCCGGCACCACCCCGGTCCAGGGCGGCGGCGACCTCGGGCCCAATGTGATCGTCGTCGACCCGTCCACGCCGAACCTCCAGGCGAAGTTCGACTCCGTCTTCGCCCAGCAGGAGTCGGCGCAGTTCGGCACCGGCCGTTACCAGTTCCTGCTCAAGCCGGGCACCTACAACGGCATCAACGCCCAGATCGGGTTCTACACCTCGATCTCCGGCCTCGGTCTGAACCCCGACGACACGCAGATCAACGGTGACGTCACCGTCGACGCCGGCTGGTTCAACGGCAACGCCACCCAGAACTTCTGGCGTTCGGCGGAGAACTTCGCCATCACGCCGTCCAACGGCACGGACCGCTGGGCCGTGGCTCAGGCGGCCCCCTTCCGTCGCATCCACGTCAAGGGCGGACTCAACCTGGCCCCCAACGGCTACGGCTGGGCCTCCGGCGGCTACATCGCCGACTCGAAGATCGACGGCACCGTCGGCCCGTACTCCCAGCAGCAGTGGTACACCCGCGACAGCTCGGTCGGCGGCTGGACCAACGGCGTGTGGAACATGACCTTCTCCGGAGTCGAGGGCGCGCCCGCGACCAACTTCGACACCGGCCCCTACACCACGCTGGACACCACCCCCGTCTCGCGTGAGAAGCCGTTCCTCTACCTGGACGGCAACGACTACAAGGTCTTCGTCCCGGCCAAGCGCACGGGCGCCCGGGGCGTCTCCTGGCCGGCGGACGCGGGCACCTCGATCCCGCTGGACCAGTTCTACGTCGTCAAGCCCGGCGCCACCGCCGCCACCATCAACCAGGCCCTCGCCCAGGGCCTCAACCTCCTCTTCACCCCGGGCGTGTACCACCTCGACCGGACCATCGACGTCACCCGTGCGGACACCGTGGTCCTCGGCCTCGGCCTCGCCACCCTGGTCCCGGACAACGGCGTCGACGCCATGCACGTCGCCGACGTCGACGGCGTCAGGCTCGCCGGGTTCCTCATCGACGCGGGCAGCGTGAACACCGACACGCTGCTGCGGATCGGGGACCCCGGCTCCGGCGCCGACCACTCCGCCGACCCCACCACCATGCAGGACGTGTTCGTCCGTATCGGCGGTGCCGGACCCGGCCTCGCCACCAACTCCGTGGTCGTCGACAGCAACGACGTGATCATCGACCACACCTGGCTGTGGCGCGCCGACCACGGCAGCGGCGTCGGCTGGGACACCAACCGCGCCGACTACGGCCTGCGCGTCAACGGCGACGACGTCCTCGCCACCGGCCTGTTCGTCGAGCACTTCAACAAGTACGACGTCTACTGGAACGGCGAACGCGGCCGCACGGTCTTCTTCCAGAACGAGAAGGCGTACGACGCCCCGAACGCCGCCGCCGTCACCCATGACGGCGTCGTCGGCTACGCGGCCTACAAGGTCGCCGACACCGTGACCACCCACGAGGCGTGGGGCCTGGGAAGCTACTGCAACTACACGGCCGATCCGACGATCGTCCAGTCCAACGGCTTCCAGGTGCCGACCGGTCCGGGGATCAGGATGCACGACCTGCTGGTGATCTCCCTCGGCGGCAACGGCCAGTACGCCCACGTCGTCGACACCACCGGGTCGCCGACGTCGGGGACCAGCACGATTCCGTCGAAGGTGACCCAGTTCCCGTAACGGGCCGGATCCGGCTAGGCCGTTCGCCGTCGTGCCGGACGCCGTAGCAGCAGTTGTCGCGCGGGCCGCTCCACGCCCTCGTGGACGAGCCAGGACAGGCCCAGCGACACGGCGAAGGCGACGGCGGTGACGGCCGTGCCGGTGAGCAGGTCGTACCGCGGGCGGGTGCCGAGCAGATGGGTGCCCGCCCGCAGCACCAGCAGATGGACCATGTAGAACGCGAAGGACACTTCGCCGAGGCGGACCAGCCACCGGCGCCGCCACAGCGACGGCAGGCCGTGCAGGTCCGCGAGGGCCGCCGCCGGGATGAGCAGGGCGAAGCCCGTGATGGTGCAGGCGGTGGCCGCGTAGTCGGCGGTGACCTGCGGGACCAGGAAGTAGCCGATGATCGCCAGCGCCAGCGAGGCCTCCAGTCCCGGGCCGCGCCACCGGCCGAGCAGCACCAGCCGCGCGATGGCCGCGCCCAGCACGAACTCCGGCAGCCGGGCGGCCGGGAAGGAGCTGATCGGCTGCGTCCAGCAGTGGTGCGCGTCGGTCCAGGCCAGCGCCAGCACCGTCAGCGCGGCCAGTGCCGCCAGCGCCGCGGCGCCCCGCGCGCCCAGGCGGCGCAGCAGCAGTGCCAGCAGCGGGAACGCGGCGTAGAAGAAGGCCTCGCAGGCCAGCGACCAGCTGACCGGGTCCAGCGTCTGCCACCACGGCCGCCACCAGGAGTGCACCAGGAAGACGTCGGCCAGTCCCTGCAGGAGGGTCGGCTTCGGCTGGCGGGGCAGCGTGCACACCATGACCAGCGCGACGGCGGCGGTGACCAGGTGCACGGGGTAGACCCGGGCGACCCGTCGCCACCAGAAGCGCGCCGCCCGGTCACCCGGCCGCGCGGACCACATCAGCACGAACCCGGAGAGGACGAAGAAGAACGACACCCCGGAGGCGCCGGCCTCGAACCCCCAGGACATGAACCGGCCGCCGGTGCCGCCGAAATAGCGGAAGTTGTGCACGTGCAGCCCGAAGACCAGCAGTGCGGCCATCCATCTCAGTCCGGTCAGCGAGGGCAGTGCGGGGGCGGGGGCGGACGGCAGGGTGCGGGCGGGTGGCGCGGCGGCCGGAGCGGTCAAAGGGGCCTGGGTCGCCGTCGTCATCGAGTCACCTGCCGGAGGGTTCGCGCGTGGAGCATGAAACGGAGCGTTGCCCGTTCCACACCTTTCACTCCGGCCACGGACGAACATCACACCAACGCCGAGGGAAGGCCTCGGCCATACGGGCCGCGCGGGCCGGACGGGCGGGTGCGACCCTACCCGGACGGCGGGCGCGGGCTACGGCTCTCGCCACCCCCCTCACCCGCGGGCGCGACGCCCTGGCCCGCGCCTTCGGGCCGCGGCCGGTGTGCCGAAACGCCACAGCAACGAAACGAACGGATGACTCGTCCGGTGCGCGGTTGACGCCGTTACCGGCGGGACGGCGTGGGGACGACGCTCGGCCGGCTGCCGGACGGTGTGGTCCGGACCGCCGAAGGGGCCGACGGCGTTCTCCGGGTGGGAGCCTGGGCGGTCTCCCTCGTGGTGGGTGCGGCGCTGCGGCTCGGCCTGGAACCGGCGGTCGTGGGGGACGCCGAGGGGCGTTCCGGAGCCGTGGGGCGGACGGCCGGCGGCGCGAGGGGCACCGTCGGTGTCGTCGGCGGCGAGGATGCCGTCAGGTGCAGCGGCAGGGCGACGAGCACGGCGACGGCACAGGTCACCCCGGCTCCGGCCGCGGCGCGGACCAGCCGGCGGCGGCTCGCGGCGCGGCGGATCTCCTCGTAGCGGCCCGGCGGCGGGCCGAGATGGGCGGAGGGCGGTCGCAGGATGACCGCAAGGGGATCGTCCGGGCCGTCGAACTCCGGCTCGTCGTCAAAGCGTGTGATCAAGGCTTCTCCTCAGATGGACGCGGAGCAGTTCCCGGGCCGCGTGCAGATCGGCCTTGACGGTTCCTTCCTTCCGTCCGGTCAGCTCGGACACCTCCCGGATCGGCATGTCAGCGTAGTAGTGCAGCAGGATCGGCACCCGCAGTCGCTCCGGCAGGGACTGCACCAGCAGCCGTACCGAGGGATCGGTCTGCTCGGTGTGCGGGCGGGTCGCGGCCTCCGAGCCGACGCGGCGCACGGCCCGGCGCTCGCGCTCCAGCTTGCGCCAGTGGTCCCGGACGATGTTCGCCGCGGTGACGTAGAGGAAACCGCGCGGCTCCTCCACCGACGTCCACCGGGCCCACAGCCGGGTGAACGCCTCCGAGGCGATCTCGTGCGCCGTCTCGTCGTCGTCGACCAGACGGCGGCACCAGCCGGCCAGGCGCGGATACAGGGCGGCGAAGAGCTCGGAGGCCGCCTTGTCACGGGACCGTTTCAACGTTCTCCAGGGTCGTGGGGGTTCGTGGGTTCGCTGGTCCGTGGGGGAGGATGCCGGTCCGGCGGCGTTCGTTCCGCCGGACCGGCATCCCTGGATCAGCCCCGCGTGCCGGTCAGCGTGGCGAAGACGATCACGTTGTCGAGGTAGCCGTGGCCGCTGCGCGGACCGCCGCAGGTGATCAGCCGCAGCTCCGGGCGGTCCACGTCCCCGTACACGTCCTTCGTCGGGAACTGTGCCTTGGCGACCGTACGCACCTCGCCGACGGTGAACACCGCCGACCGGCCGTTCTCCAGACGCGTCTCGACCTCGTCGCCCCGGCGTAGCTCCGCGAGGCGCCGGAAGACGCCGTCCCCGTAGCTGCCGACCGTGACATGGCCGAGGACGACCGACGGGCCGGCCTGACCGGGGGTGGGCGAGTAGCGGTACCAGCCCGCCCGGTCGTGCGCGGTGATCGGCGGTACCTGGACGGTGCCGTCGGCCGCGAGACCCAGCCGGAGCAGCGGGGTGTCGACCCCGATCGCCGGGATGCGCAGCCGGACCGGCACGGAACGGCCGAGCGCGGTGCGCGCCGTGGGCGTGGCGGTGGGCGCGGGCGCCTGTCTCCGGTGGGCGGTCGTGGTCACCTGGTGAGGTGCCGCTCCCGCACAGCCCGCCAGCAGCGAGGCCGTCGCGGCGGTGACGAAGGCGCGCCTGGAGAGCGAGGTCATGCCCCGGTGGCCCGGCGGCGACGGACGGTGAACAGCACCGCACCGGCGGCGAGCGCTGCCGCCGCGCCCCCGCCGATCAGCGCTGCCTCGGAGCCGGAGCCCGAGGAGGACTCCGTCACCCCGGTGTCGGGCGCCCCCGCGGGTACGGCGGCGACCTGGCCCCTGTCCCGCTTCGACACCCGGGTGGGCACGGGGGAGGGGACCTCGGACGGGCGGGCGGACTGCGCGGTGGAGGGGGCCTCGGACGCCACGACGGTGGGGACGGGGCGCGGGGTGGTGCTGTCGGCGAACGCGGGCACGGTGCCCGCCAGGACGGCGGTGCAGGCCAGTGCCGCGGCGCTCAGGACAGTTCGGCGCATGAAGACGCTCTCTTTCGTCGGCCCGCGATGATCGGGGCGGGCTGAGTTACGGATCGAGCGGAGAGACGACCCGGCACCGGGACGGGTTGTAAAGAGATGGCAAAGGCGGGTGGCGTGGTGCGGCGGGACGGGGGTCGTCCGGGTCGCCACCAGACTTGAGTGGGTTGTTTTCTTGAATCACTCATGTTTAAGGCGATAGGTTGGCGCCATGACCGCGTCCCAGCCCCCGACAACCGCCGCTGAGCTGCGCGATGCCGGCCTGCGGGTGACGGCCGCCCGTGTCGCGCTGCTGGAGACCGTCCGCCACGGCGACCACCTCGACGTCGAGACCATCGCCTCCGGTGTCCGTGAGCGCGTAGGCCACATATCGCTCCAAGCCGTGTACGACGCGCTGCACGCGCTCACCACGGCAGGACTCATACGCCGTATCGAACCGGCCGGCAGCCCGGCCCGGTTCGAGGGACGCGTCGGCGACAACCACCACCACGTCCTGTGCCGGTCGTGCGGTGCCCTCGCCGACGTCGACTGCGCGGTCGGCGACGCCCCGTGCCTGACCGCTTCGGACGACCACGGCTTCGCGATCGACGAGGCCGAGGTCATCTACTGGGGCCTGTGCCCCGCCTGTTCCACCGTCAACAGTTCCTGAGTACGTTGATCCGCCCATTCCGGAAGGATTTCCCCCATGTCTGAGACCCAGGAGAACGCCGCGGGCCAGTGCCCGGTCGCGCACGACCGCGCTCCGCACCCCACCCAGGGCGGTGGTAACCGCCAGTGGTGGCCCGAGGGGCTCAACCTGAAGATCCTTGCCAAGAACCCCGCCGTCGCGAACCCGCTCGACGAGGGTTTCGACTACGCCGAGGCGTTCCAGAACCTCGACCTCGCGGCCGTGAAACGTGACATCGCGGAGGTGCTCACCAGCTCGCAGGACTGGTGGCCGGCCGACTTCGGCAACTACGGTCCGCTGATGATCCGCATGGCCTGGCACAGCGCGGGCACCTACCGCATCTCCGACGGCCGCGGTGGCGCCGGCGCCGGCCAGCAGCGCTTCGCCCCGCTCAACAGCTGGCCGGACAACGGCAACCTCGACAAGGCGCGCCGTCTGCTGTGGCCGGTCAAGAAGAAGTACGGCCAGGCCATCTCCTGGGCCGACCTCATGATCCTCACCGGCAACGTGGCCCTGGAGTCGATGGGCTTCAAGACTTTCGGCTTCGGCGGCGGCCGCGAGGACGTCTGGGAGCCGGAGGACGACGTCTACTGGGGTCCCGAGAAGGTCTGGCTGGACGACCGGCGCTACACCGGCGACCGTGACCTGGAGAACCCGCTCGGCGCCGTCCAGATGGGCCTGATCTACGTCAACCCGGAGGGCCCCAACGGAAACCCGGACCCGGTCGCCGCGGCCCGCGACATCCGCGAGACGTTCCGCCGGATGGCGATGAACGACGAGGAGACCGTCGCGCTCATCGCCGGCGGCCACACCTTCGGCAAGACCCACGGCGCCGGCCCCGCCGAGAACGTGGGCGCCGAGCCCGAGGGTGCGCCCATCGAGCAGCAGGGCCTCGGCTGGAAGAGCACCTTCGGCACCGGCAAGGGCGGCGACGCGATCACCAGCGGCCTGGAGGTCACCTGGACCACCAAGCCCACCCAGTGGAGCAACGATTTCTTCAGCATCCTCTTCGGCTACGAGTGGGAGCTGACGGAGTCCCCGGCCGGCGCCAAGCAGTGGGTCGCCAAGGACGCCGAGGCGATCGTCCCCGACGCGCACGACCCGTCGAAGAAGCGTCTGCCCACGATGCTCACCACCGACCTGTCGCTGCGCTTCGACCCGATCTACGAGCCGATCTCGCGCCGCTTCCACGAGAACCCCGACCAGTTCGCGGACGCGTTCGCCCGCGCCTGGTACAAGCTGACCCACCGTGACATGGGCCCGAAGTCCCTGTACCTCGGCCCGGAGGTCCCGGAGGAGACGCTGATCTGGCAGGACCCGCTGCCGGAGCGCGAGGGCGAGCTCATCGACGCGGCCGACGTCGCGGCCCTGAAGGCCACGCTCCTCGCCTCGGGCCTGACCGTCTCGCAGCTGGTCAAGGCCGCCTGGGCGTCGGCCTCGACGTACCGCGGCAGCGACAAGCGCGGCGGCGCCAACGGTGCCCGCATCCGCCTGGAGCCGCAGCGCGGCTGGGAGGTCAACGACCCCGACGAGCTTGCCCAGGTGCTGCGCGTCCTGGAGGGTGTCCAGCGGGACTTCAACACCGGCGCCAAGAAGGTCTCCCTGGCCGACCTGATCGTCCTCGGCGGTGCCGCCGCGGTGGAGAAGGCCGCCAAGGACGGCGGTGTCGACATCGAGGTGCCCTTCACCCCGGGCCGGGTCGACGCGACCGACGAGCACACGGACGCCGAGTCCTTCGCGGCCCTGGAGCCGACGTCGGACGGCTTCCGCAACTACATCGGCAAGGGCAACCGCCTGCGCGCCGAGTACCTGCTCCTCGACCGTGCCAACCTGCTCGGCCTGAGCGCCCCCGAGCTGACCGTCCTCGTCGGCGGTCTGCGCGTCCTCGGCGCCAACCAGGGCCAGTCGAAGCACGGCGTCCTCACCGAGACGCCGGGCGTGCTGACCAACGACTTCTTCGTCAACCTGCTCGACATGGGCACGACCTGGAAGTCGACCTCCGAGGACCAGTCCACCTTCGAGGGCCGCGACGCGAGCGGCGCGGTCAAGTGGACCGGCACCCGTGCCGACCTGGTCTTCGGCTCCAACTCCGAGCTGCGCGCGGTGGCCGAGGTCTACGCCGGCGACGACGCCAAGGAGAAGTTTGTGAAGGACTTCGTCGCCGCCTGGACGAAGGTCGCGAACGCGGACCGGTTCGACCTGGTCTGACCGTCCCGCACACCCGATGCCCGGACCGGCCCTCGCGGGCCGGGCCGGGCATCGGCATGCCCACGGCTGCCTGGCCGGCTCCCGCCGGGGCCCGTGCGTAGCACGCTGCACACGAGTCGTTCTTTACCCCACCATGACCTCGACTCCCGTTGTTCACGCGGCCTTCGCAGACTCTGCAGGTCCCGAGCCACCCCCCTGTACCGGCCGCCCGCGGGAGTTCCGAGCATGAGCCACGGTCACAGCCACGACCACGGTCACCACCACCATCACCACCACGGGGACGGCGACGCCGCCTCGCTGCCGCCCGCCCTCGATCTGTCCGTGCCCGACGCGGAACTGACGCCCGGTCAGCTCTCCCGCCGTTCGATGCTGCGCCGCACCGGCCTGCTGGGCGCCGGCCTCGCGGCGGGCGGTGTCCTCGTCGGCGCGGGCCAGGCCGCCGCCTCGGTCTTCGCCGCCGACTCCCACGACAGCCGTTCCGGCGGCTACCTGTGGCTGGCCGGCGACCACCACATCCACACCCAGCACAGCTCCGACGGCAAGTACCGGGTCATCGACCACGTCCGGCAGGCCAACGCGCACGGCCTGGACTGGATGGTCATCACCGACCACGGCAGCGAGACCCACGCCAAGATCGGTGTCGAGAAGGTCAACCCGGACATCGTCGCCGCCCGTGACCAGATCGACGACACGCTGGTCTTCCAGGGCCTGGAGTGGAACATCCCGGCCGCCGAGCACGGCACGGTCTTCGTCCACCCCGGCAAGAACGAGGTCGCCGTCCTCAAGGAGTTCGAGACCTCCTTCGACGGCTCGGTGAAGGGCGCCTCCGCCAGCACCCCCGCCAACGAGGCGCTGGCCATCTCCGGCCTCAACTTCCTCGCCGAGCAGGTGCGGCGCCGCAACGTCAAGGACGTCCTGTTCCTCGCCAACCACCCGGCGCGCAAGGGCATCGACTCCCCGCACGAGATCCGCGCCTGGCGCGACGCCCAGCCGTCGATCGCCGTCGGTTTCGAGGGCGCCCCCGGCCACCAGGCGGGCGGCCTGCCCAAGCCGAACGGCCCCGGATCGGCCCGTGGCATCTACGACAACAGCCCGAGCGCCGACTCCTTCGCCGGGTACCCGCTGGAGAGCTACCGCACCTGGGGCGGCTTCGACTGGATGACCGCCACCGTCGGCGGCCTGTGGGACAGCCTGCTCGCCGAGGGCAAGCCCTGGTGGATCACCGCCAACTCCGACTCCCACAACGTCTACGCCGACACCGCGGTGCGTGGCCCGAACAGTGACTTCAACGCCAACGGCCGTTACGAGGACCCGGTCTACGGCACCGGCATCAGCCTCACCGACACCGACTTCTGGCCGGGCCAGTACTCCCGCACCCACGTCGGAGCGGCCTCCTTCTCCTACAAGTCGGTCATGGACGGCATCCGCGCGGGCCGGGTCTGGGTCGACCACGGCGGCCTGATCAGCGGCCTGAACGCCCAGCTGCGCTCCGGGTCCCGCGCGGTGACCCTGGGCGGGGCGCTCCAGGTCCGCAAGGGCAGCCAGGTCGACCTCGTCGTCGAGATCAGCCTCGCCAACGGCCCCAACTGGGCCCAGTTCGTGCCCTCGCTGGCCCGCGTCGACGTCATCCAGGGCGATGTCACCGGTGCGGTCTCGGACAAGGACACCTTCGCCACGCCCGCCACCAAGGTCGTTAAGTCCTTCGAGGTGAACAAGGCGACCGGCTCGGTCAGACTGAGGTATTCCCTCGGCCGTCTCGACAAGCCGGTCTACGTCCGGCTGCGCGGTACCGACGGCAACCGCTCCGCGGTCGGCATCAACGGTGCCGCCGTGGACCCGGCCGGCCCGGCCATCGACGTCCTCGGCGACGCCGACCCGTGGAAGGACCTGTGGTTCTACTCCAACCCGATGTGGGTCCTGCCCGCATGACCTCCCCGCACCACGCGTCCGGCGTCCACTCCGTCATCGGGGTGGACGCCGGTACGGCGACCCCGCGTGAGGCCGATCACCTGATCCACGAGCTGCGCGACCGGCTCACGCTCCCGGCGGGCACGTTCGCCTGCACCCACCTGTTCCGCACCGGCGAACGCCGGGGTGCGACGATCTCGCTGACCCTGCCGGCCAGGGACGCGGCCACGCGGGCGGGCACGGACACGGTGTGGCAGGAACTGCTGACGACGCTGCCGGCGGGGACCGGTCTCGTCCTGGGCGAGCGCTCGCACGGACCGGCCGAGGCCGTCGGCACCGCGCGGCAGGCGGCGGCCGCGCCCCCGAGCACCGGCCGGGCGGTCCTCTACCCCGGCGTGGAGCAGCTGACCGGCACGGTCACCGTGGCGGACGTACTGGACCGGACCGCCGTCGAACACCTCGTCGTGCTCGGCGCGCCGGCCGGCGAACTCCCCGGCACCACCCGGGTGTGGACGCGGAACCACGTACGCCCCGAGTGGCGCGCCGGAACCCTCACCCTCACCCTGGTCCCCGCGGCGGGCGGCCTGCTGGCCCCCTTCGAGGTCCCCAACCCCACCCCGTGCTGCGCGGACCACGACTGACGCGAGGGCAATCCCCTAGTGACATGGCCTGGTCAAGTCTGTCAGGCTTCCGACTCGCACCACTCATGACGCGTGACCTGAGGCCACCCCCGGCGCACCCCAGCCGGAACGGCGGTCACCGAGCAGGCCGGAATCCCGGCCCCTGCAAAGGAGTTTCGTGTGAGATCGACCCCCCACAGGGCCCTCGCCACCAGCGCGTTGGCCGTCACGGCACTGGCCGCGGCCCTGCTGCCCGGCACCACGGCGTCGGCGGCGACCTCCGCCGCCGCCTGCACGTCGAGCCAGCTGATCACCAACGGCGGTTTCGAGAGCGGCACTTCACCCTGGACCCAGTCGTCGGCCAGCGTCATCACCAACCGCACCGGCCAGTCCGCCCACGGCGGCACCAGCTTCGCCTGGCTGGACGGCACCGGCGCCACCCACACCGACACGCTCTCGCAGAGCGTGACCATCCCCTCGGGGTGCGCCGCCACCCTCTCCTTCTGGCTGCACACCGACACCGCCGAGACGACGAGCTCGACGGCCTACGACAAACTCACCGCGAAGATCGGCAGCACCACGCTGGCGACCTACTCCAACCTGGACAAGACCACCGGGTACGTGAAGAAGTCGTTCGACGTGTCCGCGTTCGCCGGCCAGACCGTGACCGTCGCCTTCTCCGGGGCCGAGGACTCCAGCCTCCAGACCAGCTTCGTGCTGGACGACATCGCCCTGGACACCTCGGCCGCCACCACCCCGGGCGACCCCACCCGCACGCCGGCCTCCCCGTCGTACACCGTCAGCCTGACCAGCAACTCCACCGGCACCGGCTGGACCGGCCACGAGAGCGTGACCTTCACCAACGCCTCCGCGACCGCGCTCAGCGAGGTCTACCTCAGGCTGTGGGACAACTACCACGGCACCTGCTCGGCCCCGCCGATCACCGTCACCAACGTCACCGGCGGCACCGCGGGCGCGCTCTCGGTCGCCTGCACGGCGCTGCAGGTCGCGCTGCCGGCACCGCTGGCCCAGGGCCAGAGCACCACGATCGGCTTCGACCTGGGCATCACCGTGCCCAGCGGCGCCGACCGCTTCGGCTACGACGGCTCCTTCAGCATGATCGGCAACGCCCTGCCCGTCCTCGCGGTCCAGGACGGATCCGGCTGGCACCTGGACCCGTACACCAACAACGGCGAGTCCTTCTACTCCCTGGCCGCCGACTTCAAGGTGACCCTGGACCACCCCACCAGCCTGCTCGTCCCGGCGACCGGCACCTCCACCGACACCCCCGGCTCCAGCGGCCGCACCGTCACCACCGCGACCGCCTCCCAGGTCCGTGACTTCGCCTGGGCGGCCGGGCCGTTCACCAAGATCTCCGGCACCTCCCCCGGCGGGGTCCCGGTCAACATCTACTCGGTGTCCGGCATCAGCTCCTCCAGCGCCCAGTCGATGCTGTCCACCGCCAAGTCGGCCGTCGACGCCCACGCGGGACGCTTCGGGGCCTACCCGTACGGCGAGCTGGACGCGGTCATCGACAACAACTTCTGGTTCGGCGGCATGGAGTACCCCGGCTTCGTCCTCGACCTCGTCAGCACCACCGCGCTCACCCACGAGATCGGCCACCAGTGGTGGTACGGCATCGTCGGCGACGACGAGTACAACAGCCCCTGGCTGGACGAGGCGTTCACCGACTACGCCACCGACCTGGCGCAGGGACTGACGGGCACCAACTGCTGGAACAGCGTGTCCTGGGCGTCGTCCGCGGAGAAGATCACCAACTCGATGGCGTACTGGGACGCCCACTCCTCCCGCTACTCCACCGTCGTCTACGGCTACGGCAAGTGCGCCCTGCACGACCTGCGCCGCCTCATCGGCGACACCGCGATGGCCAACCTGCTGAAGAGCTACGCCACTTCGCACTGGTACGGCGTCTCGACCACCGCCGAGTTCAAGGCGGCGGCGCAGGCGGCCACCAGCACCGACCTGACGTCGTTCTGGACCACCCACCGCATCGACGGCTGACCTCTTCGGCCCGCCGGGCCGGACAGACGCGCGGGACGGCCGCGGGCAAAGGCCGTCCCGCGCTCGTCGACGTCCTGGAGAGGCGAGGAATCCTTCCCCCCGGGGAGCAGGACATGGAGCAAAGGATCTTCCCGGTTCCGCGTGCACACCGTCCTGTGATACCTCTTGCGTCGTCCGTACGCCGCCGAGCCCCTGGTGCGCTTCACATGAGCAACTACCGCCCCTTCGTACTGCGTCGCCGCGAGATCGCGGTGAGCCCCGAACGACTGGGGATGCTCGGCGACGCCGTCTTCGCCATCGCCATCACCCTGCTCGCCCTCGACATCACCGTCCCCGAGGGCCTGCGCGACTCGCAACTCCCGCACGCCCTGCGGGAGCTGTTGCCGGCGATCGGCGCGTATCTGCTGAGCTTCGCCGTCATCGGCGTCCTCTGGCTGACCCAGCACGCCCTGTTCCGGTGCATCGCGACCCTCGACCGCCGGCTGCTCCACCTGTACTTCGCCCTGCTCGCGGTCGTCGCGGCACTGCCCTTCCCGACCAGGCTGATCAGCGAGTACGGCGAGACGGCGACGGCGACCGCGTGCTACTCGGGCGCGATCGCGCTGTCCCTCGGTTTCCTGTGCGCGATGCACCTGCGCCTGCTGGCCGCCCCGGCGCTGGCCACGCCGGACACGGACCCCGGGGAGCTGCGGAAGGCGGTGCGCCGCGACGCGTTGCACGTCCTGGTCTTCGTCACCGCGATCCCGCTGGCCTTCTGGTCACCCGGCCTCGCCAAGTACTGGTGGCTGCTGGTGATCCCGGTCCGCACCCTCCACCGCACGCCGGCACCGGCCGCACCGGCGCCGGCCGAGGCCGGGGAACAGCCGGAGAGCTGAGCAGGACGCGGCGGCACGAGCACGTGCCCCACTCGGACCGGCCGTAGGCCTGCTCAGGTCAGGGAAGGGCGAGTTCGGCCCAGATGGTCTTCCCCGAGCCCGTGTAGCGGGTGCCCCAGCGCTGGGACATCTGCGCGACGAGGAACAGGCCGCGGCCGCCCTCGTCGTCCCGGCGGGCCCGCCGCAGATGCGGTGCGGTGTGCGCGTTGTCGGAGACCTCGCACAGCAGGCTGCGGTCCTTGATCAGCCTCAGCAGCACGGGCCCGGTGGCGTACCGGATGCTGTTGGTGACCAGCTCGCTCACCACCAGCTCCGCGGTGAACGCGAGCTCGGACAGGCCCCAGCTCTCCAGCTGACGCTCGGTGTCCGTGCGGGCCCGCGCCACCATCGCAGGGTCGGGCGGCAGCTCCAGGTCCGCCACCAGGCCGGCGCCCAGCCGCCGGGTGCGCACCAGCAGCAGCGTGGCGTCGTCCGCCTGCGGTCCCGGCGGCAGGGTCGCCAGTGCCCGGTCGCACAGCTCCTCCAGCGGGCAGCGCTGCCAGGTGAGCACATGGGCGAGACGGTCGATACCGCTGTCGATGTCGGTGCGCCGGTCCTCCACCACGCCGTCGGTGAAGAACGCCACCACGCTGCCGTTGGACAGGCTCAGCTCGACGTTCTCGTAGGGCAGGCTGCCCAGCCCCAGGGGCGGCCCCGGCGCCAGCGCGGACAGCGCCACCGTGCCGTTCGCGTCGGCCACGATCGGCGGGGGATGGCCCGCGCTCGCCCAGACACAGCGCCCGCTGACCGGGTCGTAGATCGCGTACAGGCAGGTCACCCCGAGCGTCTCCTCGCCCAGCCCGTCGTCCGCCTGCGGTTCGGAGTCCTGCGCGACCAGGCCGTCGAGCCGGGTGAGCAGCTCGGCGGGGTCCAGGTCCAGCAGGGCCAGGGTCCGCACGGTGGCGCGCAGCCGGCCCATCGTCGCAGCCGCGTGCACGCCGTGTCCGACCACGTCCCCGACGGTCAGCCCCACCCGGGCCCCGGACAGCGGGATCAGGTCGAACCAGTCGCCGCCGACGCCCACCCGGCTGTCGGCGGGCAGATAGCGGTAGGCCACCTCGACCGCGCTCTGCTCGGGCAGATGCCGCGGCAGCAGGCTGCGCTGCAGGACCAGGGCCGCCGCGTGCTGGCTGGTGTACCGGCGGGCGTTGTCGATACCGACGGCGGCGCGCTCGGTCAGCTCCACCGCAAGGGTCTGCTCCTCGGGCCCGAAGGGGTCGGGGTTGCTGCTGCGCCGGAAGGTGGCGAGGCCGAGGACCGCGTCCCGGGCGAGCAGCGGGACGAACAGGCTGGAGCGGCGGCCGTCCGGGGCCGGTCCGCCCGGTGCTCCGGGCGGGGCGGCGTCGACGACGGGGCGGCAGGTGGCCAGGCTCAGCGCCTGCGGGGACGACGGCGGATAGGAGACGGGACTGGTCCGGAACTCCTCCGGGGTCCGGCCGTGCATCCGCAGCAGATTGTGCCCCGGCGCCGAACCCGTCGGCGGCTGCCGGCCCTCGATGACCGCCGGCGGCAGGTCCACCAGCACCTCGTCGGCCAGCTGCGGCACCGCCACGTCGGCGAGCTCCGCGGCCGTACGGCGCACGTCCAGCGAGGCCCCGATGCGCTTGCCCGCCCGCACGAGCAGCGACAGCCGTTCCTGGGCGCGGTAGCGGTCGGTGATGTCCAGCGACTCCTCGAACAGCCCCAGCGGTTCGCCGCGGGCGTCCAGCAGCCGGTGGTACGAACAGGACCAGACGTGCTCGCGCACCGGGTCGGCGGGAGCCCGCCCCCGGTAGTGCATGCCCGTGATCGGTTCGCCCGTCGTGAGCACGTGCTCCATGATCTGGTCCTCGTCCGGAGGGTGGTGGCGGGAGATGAACTCACCCTCGGGAAAGAGGTCCGCGGCCGGCCGGCCGACGTACTGGGCGACCCCCGCCAGCTCCAGGTCGGTGGAGACGTTCCCCCAGACGACGCGCATGTCGGTGTCGAAGATCGTCAGGCCCACGGAGGACTCGGTGGCCAGCCCCTGCAGCATGGCCAGCTGCGCCTCCCAGGCGCGCAGCGCCTTCAGCTCCGCCGCGACCACGACGGTGGCGGCCACGCCCTGGGGCGCGAGCGGACTGAAGGTCACGGCCGCGCGCAGGGTACGTCCGTCCCCGCAGGACAGGTCCAGCACCGTGCTGCGGGGCTGGGACGCCCGGCAGAGCGCGGAGAGCCGCTGGCCCCGCTGGCGAGGGTCCCCGGCCAGCAGCAGGGCCGCCGGCCGGCCGAGCACGGCCTCGGGGGGATGTCCGAGGAGACGCTGGGCCGAGGGACCCCACCCCGAGACGCGGCCTTCGGCGTCCAGCACCGCGGCCGCGGCCTTGGTGAGGTCCAGAGGACTGTGGAATTCGACGTCGGCCGCGTTCGGAAAACGATCCATGGCACCGCTTCCCTCCGTGCCCCCTCAGCATCCCGTGCCGCACGACGGACGACAACCGCACGCAGCGCCGCCTCCGGGGGTACCCTGCGGACGCCGAATGCCGGGCGGACGTCACCGCCCGGTGCCGCCCGCCGCTCCCCCCACCGCCGGTCGGCGTTCCGGGACGCCCGGCACCGGCGGCACGCCGGGTACCCCCGGAGGCGGCGCGGCCCCGGCACCCCATGACCGGTTCCTTCGTTCTGCCGGACCCGGGCCGGCACCGGACGTCCGCCGGAGGCGCCGTGAGGCACCACGAAGACCTGCCGGCACACCTCCCGACCCCTGCCGACGCGCCGGGCTTCACCGGCGCCGAGGACGCCTGCGAGCAGGGGAGCCTCCTCGACGCCCGTCGTCCAGCAACGCCGCTCGGCACGGTCCGGGCAGGTGGACCGTGCCGAGCGGGTCAGGACGGGGCCGGGGTCAGGCGGCCGTGCGCTGCCTGCGGCGCAGGGTCAGGTACGTGCCCGTGGCGCCGGCCGCCAGCAGGGCGCCCACGCCGAGGCTGACCGGCAGGGCCGGGAACCGGCCGGAGCCGGTCGACGCGGCCGTGTCCACCAGCGCCGGGCCCGGGGTGATGTGGGTGCTCACCGGGGCGACGTGGCGGATCGGGCCGATGTGCTTGACGGAGCCGTCCGAGTTCAGCAGCACCTGCTTGTTGTTGGGGTGCCGGAAGTCGAACATGTTCGTCAGCGAGCCCGCGGTGGCGTCGAAGGAGTGGTCGCCGACGCGGCCGGTGTGCCAGTTGTCCTCGATGAAGCGGGTGATCGAGGACTGGTCGGTCTGGGTGTGGTCGACCTTGTTCACCTTGCTGTAGGGCGAGATGACCAGCAGCGGCTGGCGGGTACCGGGGCCGCAGCGGTCGGCGTAGCCGCCGGACGCGGCCGGGCCGGACTGGCAGGCGGCACTGTCGAGGGCCTTGCCGTTGGAGCCGACCGTGGTGTCCGTGGAACCGTTGCGGGGCTTGGCGTAGGCGTGGTCGTACCAGCCGTCGGAGTCGTCGTAGGCGACGACGATCGCGGTGGACTTCCACTGCGGCGAGCTCTGGATGGCGTTGATCTCGTTGACGAGGAAGTGCTGCTCGTCGGTCGGGTCGGAGTAGCCGGCGTGGCCGTCCTGGTACGCACCGGCCTTGAGGAAGCTGACGGCCGGCAGCTTGCCCGCCTTGGCGACCGCGGTGAAGTCGGTCAGGTCGTAGTTGTGGTTGGCCCGGCCGTTGTGCCCGATCTCGTTGACGTTCTTCGGCGCCAGGTGGTGCGGGTTGGACGTCGACCTGTAGTACGAGAACGGGTTGTGGTGCGGGCTGTAGTCGACCACGGAGGCGCCGCCGACGTTGGTGTGCGTGGTGTCGCACCTGGCGTGGGAGCCGGACGTGCCGTCGTAGGCCGTGGACGGGCGGAAGCCGCCCTGGAACCAGCCCCACGTCACGTGCTTGGCGTTGAGCAGGTCACCGATGTTCCGGCCCTGGAGCGCCGCGAGCGCGCTGGTGCTGGTGTGGTCCTTGTCGGAGCAGTCGTCGTAGGCCGGGTCGGGGTCGTTGACGACCGTGCCGACGCCCTTCGCGTTCGGGGACGCGATGGCGTACGAGTCGGGCGTCGACGTCTGCTTGCCGGTGGCCGGGTCCACCGAGATCGCGCCGTGTGTCTGGCCCGAGGCCAGGTTGAGCGCGCCGGGCGTGGACGGGCCGTAGACGGAGCTGTAGGAGCGGTCGTTGAGCGCGTACTGCTGGGCGTAGTTCCACAGACCGGTGACGGTGTTGCCGTCGTAGTAGTCCATCACCAGGCCCGGCTCGCCGAACAGGCCGCCGCTGCACTTGTCGACCTCGGTGTTCTGCACGAACCGGTCGGCCCTGCCGCCGTCGTAGGCCAGCTGCTCGGGCCCGTAGGAATGGTTCTGGTCGCAGGTCATCGCCTGCGCCGGGGTGAGCCGCTTGGGCGGGTACTGGTTCGGGTTCTTCGTCAGCAGCCCGGCGTGCGCGAGGGTGTCGATGTCCTTCGGGGTCTTCTTGGACGCCGTGAACTTCGTGCCGTCGGTGTTCGCGGCCTTCGGGTAGGTCGCGAAGTAGTGGTCGAAGGAGATGTTCTCGCCGAACAGCACGACCACGTGCTCGATCGGGGTGGCGGTCGACGAGCCGCCGCCGTGCCCGGCGGGTTCGGCGGCCCAGCCGGGCGCGGTACCCCCGAGGACCGTGAGCGCGGTGGCCCCCGTGAGAACGCAGAGGCTCCTCATCGCCGTTCGTCTTCCTGTGCTGGCCATGCTGGTTCCCCTCCGGGCATGAACGTCACTGCGTCGTACTGGCAGGGATGCTTCGCTTGTTCGCGGGCGCTCCGGCGGAGCCATGATGGCGGGTGAATGAACACCGGGTCAGGGATGCTGGAGCAAATCTTGACGGTGTATTGACCGTCTGGGCTACGCAACTGCCGTGGAGTTGTTCGGACAAGCTCAGGTCAGCAGAGCGCGTCCGTACCAGTCGTCCCGGTCCCGGACGCCGGGCAGCACGAAGAAGTAGCCGCCGCCGAACGGCGAGACGTAGTCGACCAGCGGCTCCCCGGCCAGCCGCTTCTGCACGGTCTCGAACTGCCGGGCCAGGTCCTGTTGATAGCAGCAGAACAGCAGGCCCATGTCGAGATTGCCGTTGCTGTCCATGCCCCGGTCGTAGTTGTAGGCACGGCGCAGGAGCCGCTGGTCGGCGGTGGCCGTGGTGCGCGGGTTGGCCAGTCGGATGTGCGCGTCCAGCGGGATGACGTCACCCTTGGGGTCGTCGGCGTAATCGGGCGTGTCGTGCTCGGTGTCGCCGTCCAGGGGCGCCCCGGACTCGCGGGAACGGCCGAACATACGCTCCTGCTCGGTCAGGGAGACCCGGTCCCAGAACTCCACCAGCATCCGGATCAGCCGTACCGCCTGGTAGCTGCCGCCGACCGCCCACCGCGGTTCTCCGGAGTCCTCGCCGACCCACACCAGCCGGTCCATCTCCCGGGCGCCGGCGGTCTCCGGGTTGGCGGTGCCGTCCTTGAACCCGAACAGGTTGCGCGGGGTGCCGGACGGACGGGGCGGGCTGGTGAAGCCGTCCATCCGCCAGCGGACCTGCATACCGCCGCGGGTGTGCCGGGCGATGTCGCGCAGCGCGTGCAGCACCGTGTCGGTGTCGTCCGCGTGCAACTGCAGACTGAGGTCGCCGTGGCACCACTCGGGCCGCAGGTCGTCGTCCGGGAACGCCGGCATCGCCGTCAGCCGGCGCGGTCTCAGTTTCCCGAGCCCGTACCGGTCGTCGAAGAGCGAGCCGCCGACGCCGACGGTCACCGCCAGGGCGCGCGGCGGCAGTTGCCCGCCGAGGACGCCCGAGTCGGCCGGCGGCCCGGTGACGCCGACCGGCTCCGGGGTGCCGCCGGAAGTGAGGAACCGGGCGCGGTCGGTGAGCGTGTGCAGCAGCTCGGTCAGCTCGGCGCGGTTGCCGGCGGTGACGTCGAAGGACGTGAACACGGTGGTCCGGCGGGGCGCGGCGATCGCGGACTGCTGGCGGGCGCCGTGGAAGGGGGCGATCGCGGACGCGGCGGTGGCGGTGTCCGTGCCGGGGGCCGCCGCGCCGCCGGCCGCCAAGCCCGCGCCCGCGAGGGCCGCGCCGCGCAGGAACCCGCGGCGGCCCACTGCGCCTCTGCCGGTCGTCTCGTCGGCGCTCATACCGTCCTCCGCGGATCGCACAGGGTCGCCACCGACGCCAGCCGCTCCACCAGGTCACCGAGGACCGCGTCGACGTCCTCGCGCTGCCGGTGGCCGAGTCTGCCGAGCGGTGTCCAGGTGCCGTCGTGGTCGAAGCCGTCGAGGGTCGTGCCCGCTCGCTTCAACTCGCTCTCCAGAGCGGCCAGCGGGGCGTACCGGGTGGTCAGCAGCGGGTGCAGCCGGGACATGACCTCCACCGTGCCGTCCAGGTTGGCGCGGGCGGTGGCGAGGTTGCTGCCGCTGCCGTAGTCGGTACGGCCGGTCAGCTCGAACTGCACGGTGTTCTCCAGGATCTCGTGCGCCCGCAGCCCCAGCTGGGCCGGGTCCATCCGGGTCTGCGCCCAGTCGTCGCGCAGCGCGGTGACCGCCTTCACCAGGCCGGCCGCCGGGCCGCGCAGGCCGGCCGCCGACTCGCCGTGCCACAGCCCGTACTCGACCCGGTGGAAGCCGGTGAAGTCCTTGTCGCGCACTCCGCCGGGCAGCCCGGCGGCGGTGCCGTTGATCACGCGGTCGGCGTCGCCGAAGGCGTCGTACGCGGCGCCCAGCCGCTCGTACTCCAGATGCGCCGGCAGCCAGGCGGTGCGGGCGGCGGCGAGATCGCCGCGGTCGACCGCGGCCCGCAGGGCCGTGGTCAGCCGTACGACGTGGGACAGGCCGCTGCCCACCCACTTCTGGTAGGCGAGCGCCGGCGGGATCAGGTCGTGTTCGGTGACCGGGGCCGCGGCCGGGCCGCCGTGGCCCCTGGCGATGCGGACGGTCGGCCCGGTGACGGCGTCGGCGTCGTCGGGCACGCACTTGAACGCGTACGCGCCCTTGCCGAGCCGGACGGTCAGCTCCCGGGTGGTACCGGGCCCGATGCCCTCCACCTCGCCGTACACGGCCTGGCTCCCCGGGTCCTCCAGGAGGACCTCGGCCGATCCGTCGGTGGGGTTGTGCAGGTCGAAGACCTGGACCCCGGGCACCGGCCTGCTCCATCCCCGGCCGCAGTGGCTGGCGGACACCTCCACGGTGGTGTGCGGCAGCGCGGCCGGGTCGGCGTGCGCGGGGCGTGAGTCGTGCGTGAGCGCCAGGAACCCGGCCACCAGGCATGCGACGGCGACACCGACGACCGCCCAGGGACGCAACGACCTCCAGCTGAGGCCGGACAACACCATCCCGAGCTCCCGGAATCCGTACCGTTCGTGATCGCCTCATGTTAGGCGGCCCTTGGTACTCGAACGGCCGTCCAGGCAAACCCATGACCAAGAGTTCCCTGCCGGTTCACCACACCGCCGGGGGACCCGCTTTGCCGGCACCGGGCCGGACCGGCCCGAAGAGGGCGCGGGCACCGGCGCGCTGCCGACTCGCCGCGTGGCGCCGTCGGTTCCGCGATGCGGGCGGCGCCGGCCCCTGTTCCGGGCGGCCGGTGAGGGGCCGCATGGAACCGGGGGGCCTGTGAGGGGGCGGCGTGCCGAGGAGCGGACCGAAGCGAGAAGATCGTCCGTGACCGAACCGCCCACCCGATCCCGGAAGGAACCGAGAAGATCATGCGCCTCATCGTGGCCCGCGGCCCGGCGGAGGTGTCCGGATGACCGGCGCCGAGGAACCCGTCCTGCTTCACGTCAGCGGACGGGCCGCGTACATCACGCTCAACCGGCCGAAGGCCATCAACGCGCTGTCGCACGCGATGGTGCGCCGCGTCGACGAGGCGCTCACCGCCTGGGAGCACGACCCGGCCGTCCAGACCGTCGTCATCACCGGAGCAGGGGAGCGCGGCCTGTGCGCCGGCGGTGACATCCGGGCCGTCCACGACGACGCCCGGAACGGCGACGGGTCGGCCGCGGCCGCGTTCTGGCGGGACGAGTACCGGCTCAACGCCCGCATCGCCCGCTACCCGAAGCCGTACGTCGCGGTCATGGACGGCATCGTCATGGGCGGCGGGGTCGGTGTCTCGGCCCACGGCGGCGTCCGGATCGTCACCGAGCGGTCGCTGATCGCCATGCCGGAGACCGGGATCGGTTTCGTGCCCGACGTCGGCGGGACCTACCTGCTCGGACGCGCACCTGGTGAACTCGGCACGCATCTCGCGCTGACCGGCGCGCGGATCGGCGCCGCCGACGCCCTGCTGTGCGGACTCGCCGACCATTACCTGCCGTCCGGTTCGATCCCCGCGTTCGTCGCCGACCTCGCCGTCCTGCCCGTGCCCGAGGCGCTCGCCCGGCAGGTACGGCGGGCGCCGGACGGGGAGTTGGCCGGGCACCGGGCGTGGATCGACGCCTGCTACCCGGCCGGCACGGTCGAGGAGATCGTCCAGCGGCTGCTCGCGCACGGCGACCCGGCGGCGAAGGAGACCGCGGACATCCTGCTGTCCAAGTCGCCCACCGCGGTGAAGGTCACGCTGGAGGCGCTGCGCCGGGCCCGCCGGCTCGGCTCGCTGGAGCGGGTCCTGGACCAGGAGTACCGCGTCTCCTGCGCGACCCTCGCCACCCATGACCTGGTGGAGGGCATCCGCGCCCAGGTCGTCGACAAGGACCGCACCCCGCACTGGTCCCCGGCCACCCTCGCCGAGGTCACCGATGCCGACGTCGAGCGCTTCTTCACCCCGCTCGGCGAGCGCGAACTGGGCCTCGCCCCGTCCGCCTGAGCCGCTCCGGCCGCCGCCCGTCAGGCGCGAGACGAAGATCACGCCTGGTGGTGCGGTCTTGGCCGTGTCCCTGACACGCGGTACGGTCTGTCCGATATGACGACGGCGAGACGGAAGCCGGTGGGAATCCGGAACGGTCGCGCCACTGTATGCAAGAGCCCCAGGGCCGCTTGCGAGTCAGACCCGTGGCCGTCGTCCTGTGCACCACCGAGATGGGACGCGAACTCCCAGAGGAGGTCCTGCCATGGCGCAGACCGTCGCTCCGCCGACAGCCACCACGCCCGCCGTTCCCGCCAAGCTGCCGCTGTCCGCGATAGCTCCGTGGGCGGTCTTCTTCGGCATCCTGATGCTGATCCTGCTCTACTTCGTCGGCGCCGAACAGGGCGCCACCTCCGTGTTCAGCGGGACGGACGTGCACGAGTGGGTGCACGACGCCCGCCACCTGCTCGGCTTCCCCTGCCACTGACGGGAGACGCCGTAGCGCCCATGAACTCCGCAACGGTCCGAATCCTCCTGGTGCGGGGCATGCTGGCCGGTCTGGCCGCCGGTCTGCTCGCCCTCGTCGTGGCCTACCTGCTCGGTGAGCCCGACGTCGGCAAGGCGATCGGCTTCGAGGCCGCCCACGCGCACGAGCACGAGACGGAGATCGTCTCCCGCTCCCTGCAGTCCACCGCCGGCCTGGCCACCGGTGTCCTGGTCTACGGGGTCGCCTTCGGCGGCATCGCCGCCCTGGCCTACTGCTTCGCCCTCGGCCGCGTCGGCCGCTTCTCGCCACGGGCGACCGCGCTGCTGCTGTCCGGCTGCGCGCTCGCCGCCGTGTACGTGGTGCCGTTCCTGAAGTACCCGGCCAACCCGCCGTCGGTGGGCGACCCGGACACCATCGGCAAGCGGACCACGCTGTACTTCCTGATGATGCTGCTCAGCGTGCTCCTCGCGGTCGCCGTCACCATCCTCGGCAAGCGGCTCCAGCCACGGCTGGGCACCTGGTGGGCGACCGTCCTCGCGGTGGTCGCGTTCGCCGTCGTCATCGGGCTGGCGTACCGGTTCCTGCCGGTGGTCAACGAGGTGCCGAAGGACTTCCCGGCCACCCTGCTGTGGCGGTTCCGGCTCTCGGCGCTCGCCATCCAGGTGTCGCTGTGGGGCGGATTCGGCCTGCTGTTCGGCGAATTGGCCGAGCGCGTCCTCAACCCGAAGCCGGCGCAAGCCCCTTCCGCCGCACGCACGGTGCCCGCTCCGCACTGACCGGCACCCCGGCACACCGAACGACACGAGAGGCCCTCCGGAACGTTCCGGAGGGCCTCTCGTGTTCGCTCACCCACCGCCGCGCGCCGGCCGCACGCGCCGCCGGGCGGTCCGGCCACCTGCGCGGTATCCCGCCATGCCGACGGGCGGGTGTGGCCTGCCGGGTCGAGATCCGCGCGGCCGACGCCCGGGCGGCCGGCGCGCCGTCGTATCCTGCGGGCCGTGACGGAGACCTACGTACTGGACGGCACCGCGATCACGAGCCTGGAGGACTTCTGGCGGGTGATCGGCGAGGCGGTCAACGGGCCCGGCGGCTACTTCGGCCGCAACCTCGACGCGTTCGCCGACTGCCTCAGCGGCGGCTTCGGCACGCCCGACGACCGCGACTTCGTCTTCGAGTGGCGCGACCACGGCACATCCCGTGCGTATCTGGGACACGCGGAGACCGCCCGCCAGCTGGAGATCCGGCTCGCCCGCAGCCACCCGTCCAACCGCGCCGCCGTCGCCGCGGAGTTGGCCGAGGCCCGCGCCGGACGCGGCCCCACCGTCTTCGACTGGCTCCTCGGCATCTTCGAACAGCGGGCCCCGAACGCGGTACGACTGCTGTGAACCGGCCGTGAACGCGCCGTGTCCTCGGCGCGCGGCCGGTGCCGCACTCGCGTCCGCGTCCGCTGACAAGGGAAGATGGGCGGCGAGCGAACGATCAACGACTGCGGAGGAAGTGGACTCATGCCGCATGAGCGAGCGGGCCGGCCGGCGGCTCCGGAGGACCTCGTCGACGTGGCCCGGCTGGTCACGGCCTACTACGCACTGCACCCCGACCCTTCCGACCCGGGCCAGCGGGTGGCGTTCGGCACCTCGGGACACCGCGGATCGTCGCTGGCGACCGCGTTCAACGAGGACCACATCGCGGCCACCAGCCAGGCCATCTGCGAGTACCGGAGCCAGCAGGGCACCGACGGCCCCCTCTTCCTGGGCGCCGACACCCACGCCCTGTCCGAGCCCGCCAAGGTCACCGCACTGGAGGTCTTCGCCGCGGCCGGCGTGACCGTCCTGATCGACAGCGCCGACGGCTACACCCCCACCCCCGCCGTCTCGCACGCCGTCCTCACCCACAACCGGGGCCGTACGGCCGGCCTCGCGGACGGCGTCGTGGTCACCCCCTCGCACAACCCGCCGGCCGACGGCGGCTTCAAGTACAACCCGCCCAGCGGCGGCCCCGCCGCCTCCGACGCCACGTCCTGGATCCAGGACCGCGCCAACCAGATCATCGCGGGCGGGATGAAGGACGTACGGCGCATCCCGTACGAGCGCGCGCTCGCCGCGCCGACCACCGGCCGGTACGACTTCATGGGCGTCTACGTCGACGACCTGCCCAGCGTCCTCGACCTGGACGCGGTCCGGGCGTCCGGACTCCGCATCGGCGCCGACCCGCTCGGCGGCGCCTCCGTCGCCTACTGGGGCCGGATCGCCGAACGGCACGGCCTCGACCTCACCGTGGTCAACCCGTACGCCGACCCCACCTGGCGGTTCATGACGCTGGACTGGGACGGCAAGATCCGCATGGACTGCTCCTCGCCGTACGCGATGGCCTCGCTCATCGAGAAGCGGGCCGACTTCCGCGTCGCCACCGGCAACGACGCCGACGCCGACCGGCACGGCATCGTCACCCGCGACGCCGGTCTGATGAACCCCAACCACTACCTGGCCGTCGCCATCTCCTACCTCTACCGCCACCGCGAGCAGTGGGCGGCGAACGCCGGCATCGGCAAGACCCTGGTGTCCTCCTCGATGATCGACCGGGTCGCCGCCGACCTCGGCCGCCGACTGGTCGAGGTCCCGGTCGGGTTCAAGTGGTTCGTGGACGGACTGGTCAGCGGTGCCATCGGGTTCGGCGGCGAGGAGTCGGCCGGCGCCTCCTTCCTGCGCCGGGACGGCTCGGTGTGGACCACCGACAAGGACGGCATCCTGCTCGCCCTGCTCGCCTCCGAGATCACGGCCGTGACGGACAGGACCCCGTCCGAGCACTACGCCGACCTCACGGCCCGCTTCGGCGAACCCGCCTACGCCCGCATCGACGCCCCCGCCACCCGGGAGGAGAAGGCCCTCCTCGCCAAGCTCTCCCCGGCCCAGGTCACCGCCGAGACCCTGGCCGGCGAGGCGGTCACCGCGGTGCTCACGGAGGCGCCCGGCAACGGCGCCGCGATCGGCGGCATCAAGGTGACCACGGAGAACGCCTGGTTCGCGGCCCGCCCGTCCGGCACCGAGGACGTCTACAAGATCTACGCCGAGTCCTTCCGGGGCCCCGACCACCTGGCCCGGGTGCAGGAGGAGGCCAAGGCGGTGGTGATGACCGCTCTCGGCGGCTGATGCCCGGACACCTCCGCGAACTCCGCGTCGGAGGCGGTGGTCAGCTCGCGAAGGTGCGGCGGCGGGCGCGGATCCGGGCCGGGTCCGCCGCGGCCCGGCGGACGCCCGCCGCGAGGCGGCCGATCCCGAGGCACGCGGTGCGCCCGGCCGGCGCGCGGCCCGCGGCAGCCGCCCGGTCCTCGCCGAGGAGCCGGTGCACAACGCGCTCGTGCGCGGCGAACGCGGGCGCCCGGTGCCGGCCGGGTGCTGGTCCCCGCCAAGGCGGGGGAGCCGGTCGGGCCGGGTGAGCGAGGCGGTGAGCGTGCTCCGCGGCACGAGGCGGGCCGCCGGCCGCCGGCTCGGCCGGCGCGGCCTGCCCCGGCCACGGGTGCGGTGGGAGGGGTTCAGGGCGTCGGCACAGGACGCGCGGCGCAGGTGACGTCCGCCGCCGGCAGCCGCCCGGTGGCGAGATACGCGTTGACCGCCGCGTCGGCGCAGTCACTGCCGTAGACACCGAACACGGCGTGCTGGTCCGCTCCGCGCAGGGTCACCAGCCGGGAGCTGGGCCAGTCGCGGTGCACCGCCCGCGCGCCCTCGTAGACGGTGCGCGGGTCGCCGGTCGCGTTCACGAGGAGGGCCGGCAGGTCGTCCCTGATGGTGGTCGGGCGCTCGCGCGGCGGGTCCCAGAAGGCGCACGGCCCGATGTTGTTGGTCACCGGCCCGAACAACGGGTCCCGCGCGCGGGCCCGTTGCACGTCACGCCAGTAGGTCTCCGGGTCGCGGGGCGCGCCGATGTCCCCGCACAGGACGGCCATCTGCACACTGCCGTACGCCGAGTCGGCACCGGTCAGCATGAAGCCGAGCGTGTCGGCGAGCCAGGGACTCGGGTCGACCGGCTTGCCGTCGGCCGCGTCCCGCAGGTCGCGGACGGCGGCCGCGAAGTCGCCGTAGGCCGCGTCGTTGTCCTGCGAGAGGCCGTCGAAGACGATCATCGGCGCCACGCTGTCGTCCACCCGGTAGCCGCCCACCCGCAGCGGCGCGCGCCCGGCGGCGGCCTGGACCCGGTCCACGACCGCGAGTACCGCCTCCCGGTCGCGGCCCAGGCCGTACGTCGTGTCGCGGGCGGCGGCCCAGGCGGCCCAGTCGCGCAGCGCGTGCAGGTTGGCGCGCTCCGAGCCGCGCAGCAGGCGGGGGCCGTACCGGTCGGGGTCGGCCACCCCGTCCAGCACGACCCGGTCCGTGCGCTGCGGGAACATCGTGGCGTACACCTCGCCCAGGTAACTGCCGTACGAGTAGCCGAGGTAGGAGATCCGCCGCTCGCCGAGCGCCGCGCGGATCACGTCCATGTCCCGCGCGGTGTCGCGGGTGGTGACGTACGGCAGGACGTCACCCTCGTACTTCCGGCAGTCGCGGGCGAGTTCCCCGGCGAAGGCGGTCGAGCGGTCGAATCCGGCCCGGTCGTGCCCCGGACCGCGGATCGCCGACCCCGTGGGCCAGTGGCAGTCCATGGGCGTGCTGCGGCCGACGAAACGCGGGTCCACGCCGACCACGTCGTACCGTTTGCCCACGCCCTTCATCGCCGCCCGCACCCACGGCGGGTCACCGATCGTCTGCCCGCCCGGGCCACCGCTGTTGAGCAGCAGCGCACCGACGCGGTGGGCGGTGTCGGTGGCCTTGATGCGGGAGACGGCGACGGTGACGGTACGGCCGTCCGGATCGTCGTAGTCCAGCGGCACGGTGACATCGGCGCAGCGGGCGCCCGCCTTCCGCAGCGCCTTGCCGGTGTCGTCGTCGGGGCCGAGCACGCAGCCCTTCCAGGTGAGGTGCTGGTGGTGGTAGCGGGCCAGCGGGTCCGGGGCATGGGCGGCGGCCGGTGTGGTGCCGAGGGCCAGGGCGCCGGCCAGGGCCAGGGCGGCCGTGGCCGCGAAGCCGGTCATGCGGAGCTCCTTTCGGTGGCGCAGAGGGAGGTGTCGACGAGGTTCTGGAAGTCCAGTTCGGCCTGGAGGCTGTCCGGGACCTGGTTCAGGGCGACGGCCACGCTGTGCCCGCCGGGGCCGACGGCGACCAGCGCGCGATGCCCCCCGGGCACGGTCCCGCCGTGCCCCCACCACACCCCGCCGCACGTGAGCGGTGACGAGATCAGACCCAGTCCGTACCGGGCGCCGGGCCACAGCCGGTCCGGATCGGCGGCCACCGTCCGCTTCATCTCCGTGAGTTCGGCCGCGGGCAGCAGCCGGCCGCCGAGCAGCGCGGTGGCGAACCGGGTGAGATCGCCCTGCGTGGAGACGAGGGCACCGCCGACCCCGCCGAAGGACATGTTCCAGTCGGTGCCGTCGACGCGCCGCCCGTCGTCGGACGTGAAGTAGCTCTGGGAGTGCGGCCCTTGGATCCGCGTCCCGTCGCCGGGCCAGTAGGTGTCGCGCAGCCCGAGGGGCCGGATCACCCGGCGGCTGATCTCGTCCTCGGGGCGGTGCCCGGTGACCTTCTGGACGAGCAGGCCCAGCACCAGGTAGTTGGTGGTGGCGTAGTGCCAGCGCTGTCGCGGGCGGGGGAGTTCGAGAGCGCGGCCGATCAACTCGCCCGGTGCGAACCGGCGGTACCGCGACCGCTCCGGGTGCTCCCACTCCGGTGCGTCGAGATAGTCGGGCAGTCCGCTGGTGTGGCGCAGGAGTTGCCGTACGGTGATGCGCCGGCCGTCGTAGCCGTGGGCGTCGATCAGCCCCGGCAGGTAGTGGCCGACGGCTGCGTCGAGCGAGAGCCGGTGTTCGGCGGCGAGTTGCAGGACGACCGTCGCGGTGAACGTCTTGGTGACGCTGCCGACGCGCAGCCGGTCGGTGGTGTTCATCGGGCGGCCGGTGCCCAGATCGGCCGTGCCGGCGGCCGCGGTCCAGCGCCCGCACGGGCCGTAGGCGAGGACCGAGGCGCCGGTGATGTGATCGTCGGTGGTCAGTTCGGTCAGTGCCCGGCGGACCCCGTGGTGCGGACCGCAGCGCCCGGCGAGACCGGGAGACGACGGCCGTGCGAGGGCCGCCGGTGCGGACGCCAGCACGAGCGCCGCCACCGATAACGCCAGGGCGGACTTGAGGGGGAAGGTTGCCATGTGCCCTCACGCTAGGCACGGGCCGCCCCGCGATCACTCCAGCGGGCTGCCGCATTCAGCCGGGGGGCAGCCCCCGGCGAAGCCTGGGGTGAGCCCCCGGCGCCCACTCCGACCGGCACCGCGCGAGGAGCTTCTCCGCGCACATCAGGTGCCCGGAGTCCTCCGTGGCCACCCGCGGGATCCCGGGGCGGGTGGCCGGCGGTTCCACCCATCGTTCGCAGACCCGGTCCGGCAACGCCACGCGGCACGCTCCGGAGGGGCATCGGCCGGCCCGGGCGGAACCTCTTTCGTGCCGGGGCGCGGCGGACGGATGCCGTTTCCCCTGTGCACCTGAACATCTGGGTGGTTCACCCCGCCGGAATCCGGAGCGCAGCGTGACCGGAGTACTGTCCCGTCCCCGTCGCTCCCCGGAGCGCGAGCCCGCTGCGAGGCGGCGTTCCGGGGCTGGGAGGGCGGCCCGGCACAGGACGCCGGGCGAAACGCCGCACGGGTCCTTTCCGGAAGCCACTGAACCGGCAAATATGCCGCACCATGGACATTCTGCTCGTCGCAAGCGCGTTCAACAGCCTGTCCCAGCGGGTCTACGCCGAACTGTCCGACCTCGGTCACCGGGTGGACGTGGTCCTCGCCGGCGAGGGTCCCGACGCCGTCCGCCGCGCCGTACGGGACCGGCGGCCGGAGCTGATCATCGCGCCGATGCTGAGGACGGCGCTTCCCGAGGACGTCTGGCAGGGGCACACCTGTCTGATCGTGCACCCGGGACCGCCCGGCGACCGGGGCCCCTCCGCCCTCGACTGGGCCATCGCCGGTCAGGCGGCCGAGTGGGGGGTGACCGTGCTCCAGGCCGAGGCGGCCATGGACGCGGGCGCGGTCTGGGCGAGCGAGCCGTTCCCGGTGGCGCCGGTCGGCAAGAGCGACCTCTACCGCGGTGAGCTGGCCGACGCCGCCCTCACCGCCGTCCACCAGGCCGTACGACGGTACGCGGACGGCTCCTACAAGCCACGGCCGCAGAGCGATCCCGCGATCCACGGGCAGGTCGTCTGGCGGGACGTCTTCCGGCAGGAGCGGCGGCGGATCGACTGGGCGGCCGACGACACCGCGACGGTGCTGCGCAAGCTGCGCGGGGCCGACTCGCAGCCGGGAGTGCTCGACGAACTCCTCGGCCGTGAGGTGTTCCTGCACGGCGGCCACCCCGAGGACCGGCTGCGGGGGGAGCCGGGGGAGTTGCTGGCGACCCGGGCGGGCGGGATCTGCCGGGCCACCCGCGACGGCGCCGTCTGGATCCCGGAACTGCGCCCCCGCAGGAACTCCGGCGACCGCGCCCCCTTCCGCCGCCCCGCCACCGACGTCCTCGCCGCCCCGGACCTCCCCGAGAGCCCGGTGCCGCTGGAACTGCCCGCGGACCGCCGCACCTGGACCGACATCCGCTACCGGCAGCACGGCGACGTCGGCCTCGTCACCTTCTCCTTCGCCGGCGGCGCGATGAGCACCGACCACTGCCGGCGCCTGCTGGCCGCCTACCGGTACGCCCTCGCCCGGCCCACCCGGGTCCTGGTGCTCGGCGGCCTCCGCGACTTCTTCTCCAACGGCATTCATCTCAACGTCATCGAGGCCGCCCCGGACCCCGCCGAGGAGTCCTGGACCAACCTCAACGCCATGGACGACCTGGTAGAGGCCGTGCTGCGGACCACCGACCGGCTCGTCGTGGCCGCGCTCGGCGGGAACGCGGCGGCCGGCGGTGCCATGCTCGCCCTCGCCGCCGACGAGGTCTGGTGCCGCGCCGGTGCCGTGCTCAACCCGCACTACCGGCGGATGGGCCTGTACGGCTCGGAGTTCTGGACGTACTCGCTGCCGCGCCGCGTCGGCGCGGACACCGCCCGGCGGCTGACGGAAGAGGCCCGGCCGGTGAGCGCCGCGACGGCCGCCCGGATCGGGCTCGTCGACCGGCTGGTGCCGGTCCCCGCGCAGGGCTTCACCGCCGAGACCGAGCGACTCGCCGCCGCCCTCGCCGGATCGCCCGACCTCGCTCGCCGCATCGCCGCCAAGGCCGCGGCGCGCCGGGCCGACGAGCAGGAACGGCCGCTCGCCGAGTACCGCGGCGACGAACTCGCCCGGATGCGCACCCTGTTCTTCGACCCCACCGCCGCCTACCACTCGCTGCGCTCCGACTTCGTCCGCGGGGTGCTGGGCGGTGCCCGGTGACCCGGCTGCTGGTGGCGGGCGTCGGCAACATCTTCCTCGGCGACGACGCCTTCGGCCCGGAGGTGATCCGCGCCCTGGCGCAGCGCCCGCTGCCGCCCGAGGCACAGGTCCGGGACTACGGCATCCGGGGCATGGACCTCGCCTACTCCCTGCTCGACGGCTGGCCGGTGGTCGTGCTCGTGGACGCGGCCGTACGCGGCGAACGCCCGGGCACCCTCTCCCTGGTCGAGCCCGAACTCCCCGACGGCCGCCCGGCCGCCCCGCCCGGGGCGCACGGCATGGACCCGGCCAAGGTGCTCGCCCTCGCCGCCCACCTCGGCGACGAGCCCCTGCCCCGCGTTCTCCTGCTCGCCTGCGAGCCCGGGAAGCCGCCACGCGGTGACGAGGACATCGCCCCCGGCCTGAGCGCCCCCGTCCGGGACGCGGTCGAACGCGCCGTCGCGGCCCTGCACGCCCTCGTCCCGGTCCTGCTCGCCGACCCCCTGGCCACGCCCGCGTTGGCCCGCCCGGAGGAATCCGCGGCCCCCGCCGCGGCCGGTCGCCCGCCGAGAGCCGCCACCGGCGCGGAGGATCGCTAGTGCTGCGGCCGGAACGGTTCACCGGCTCGCGACGCCCGGCACGGCACCGCGCCGCGTGGTCGCATCACCCGAGTACATCCAGTACGCGGGCGATGCTCCGCCTGGCGATGCCCCCCACAGCCCGAAAGGTGCGGGGTACCCCAGCACCGGACGCCGCGATCCTTCCGGCGGACCGTTCCGGCCACAGCACCAGCGGACCAGGACGCGGATCCGCCCGCGCCCCGGTCCGTCCCGCAGGCCCAGCGACCAAGGAGCGCTCATGTGTCAGTCGGAGGAGGTCACCCGGGCCGTCCTGGCCAGGAACGACGGTCTGGCCGCGAGCCTTCGCGGCGACCTGGCCGCACGAGGGGTCGGGATGGTGAACCTGCTGTCCAGCCCCGGCAGCGGCAAGACCGAACTGCTCGGCCGGATGCTGGCGCGGGCGGGGGAGCGGGGCGTGGCCGTCGCCGCCTTCACCGCCGACCTCGCCACCGAGAACGACGCGAAGCGGCTGGCCCGCTCGGGAGCGCCGGTGAAGCAGCTGCTGACCGACGGGCTGTGCCACCTGGAGGCCCGGCAGGTCCGCGGCCATCTGGAGGGCTGGCTGCCGCCGGACACCGCGCTGCTGTTCGTGGAGAACGTGGGCAACCTGGTCTGCCCGGCCTCCTACGACCTCGGCGAGCATCTGCGGATCGTGCTGATGGCGGTGACCGAGGGCGAGGACAAGCCGTCCAAGTACCCCACCGCCTTCGGCTCCGCGCACCTGGTCGTGCTCACCAAGACCGACCTCGCCGGGCCGGCCGGCTTCGACGAGACCGCCTTCGCCGAGCATGTCCGGCGGGTCAACCCCGGGGTGGAGATCGTCCGTTCCTGCGCCCGCACCGGCGAGGGCGTCGACACGGTCCTCGACCGGGTGCTCGCCGTCCGCGACGGTGCCCCGGCCCACCGCCCCCCGCTCGCCCCGCACCCGCGGGGCCACGTCCACGCCCCCACCGCCTCGTGAACGCGCCCACCACCACGACGGCGGCGGTCCGCCGGCGCGTCACGGTGCGCGGCACCGTGCAGGGCGTGGGCTTCCGCCCCTACGTCCACCGTCTCGCCGCCGACCTCGGACTCACCGGCTTCGTCGGCAACACGGCGAGCGGGGTGCTCATCGAGGTCGAGGGCGCGGCGGCCGGCGTCGAACGGTTCTGCGAGCGGCTGGCCGGCGAGCCCCCGCCGCTGGCCACCGTGACCGCCGTCGCCTTCGAGGACGTACCGGCCACCGGGGCGGACCCCGGCTTCAGCATCCGCGCCACCGAGCAGTCGGCCCCGGGCCGCACCCTCCTCCCGCCCGACACCGCCACCTGCGACGACTGCCTGCGGGAACTGGCCGATCCGGCCGACCGCCGGCACCGCCACCCCTTCATCACCTGCACCCACTGCGGGCCCCGCTTCACCATCGCCACCGGCATGCCGTACGACCGCGCGGTCACCACCATGTCCGGCTTCCCCATGTGCCCCGCCTGCACCCGGGAGTACGAGGCTCCGGCCGACCGCCGCTTCCACGCCCAGCCGCTGGCCTGCCCGGACTGCGGGCCCCGGCTGCGGCTGGTGCCCGCCGTGGGCGGCGGGACGGAAACCGCCCGCGACGGTGACGCCCTCGTACAGGCGCGAGAGCTGCTCGCCGCCGGACGGATCGTCGCCGTGAAGGGTGTCGGCGGCTACCACCTGGCCTGCGACGCCTTTGCCGCCAGGGCCGTCCACACCCTGCGCACCCGAAAGGCACGGGGCGACAAGCCGTTCGCGGTGATGTGCGCGGACCTCGGCGAGGCGGAGCGGATCGCGGAGGTCGGCACGGCCGAACGGGCCGCGCTCACCAGCCCCCGGCGCCCCATCGTCCTGCTCCGCCCCCGCCCCGCCACCCCGCTCGCGCCCGGCGTCTGTCCCGGCAGCCCGCACCTCGGCGTCATGCTGCCCTACACGCCCGTCCACACCCTCCTCTTCGGCCTTCCCGGCGACCCACCCGGCCCCCGCGTCCTGGTCATGACCAGCGGCAACCGGTCGGGCGAGCCGATCGTCACGGACGACGACGAGGCGCGGACCCGGCTGTTCGGACTGGCCGACGCCTGGCTCGCCCACGACCGGCCCATCGCCTCGCCCTGCGACGACTCCCTGCTGCGGGTCCGCGCCGACGGCACCGAGCAGGTCCTGCGCCGCTCCCGCGGATACGCGCCGCGTCCGCTGCGCCTGCCGGTCCCCGTGCGCCCCGCGCTCGCGGTCGGCGGCGACCTCAAGAACGCGCTGTGCGTCGGCGAGGACGACCTGGCCTGGCTCGGGCCGCACATCGGCGACATGGGCGACCTGACCACCCTGGAGGCGGCCGTCCAGGCGGAACGGCACGTGCGCCGGCTGACCGGGGTCAGCCCCGAGACCGTCGCCGCCGACCGCCACCCGGGCTACCACTCGTCCGCCTGGGCCCGCCGCCGGGCCACCCGACTCGGCCTCGGCAAGCCGGTGTTCGTCCAGCACCACCACGCCCACATCGCGTCCGCGATGGCCGAGGCGGGCCTGGACGGCAGCACACCCGTCATCGGCGTCGCCTTCGACGGCACCGGCTACGGCGACGACGGCACCGTGTGGGGCGGCGAGCTGCTGGTCGCGGACTACACCCGCTGCCGGCGCCTCGCCCACCTCGCCCCGGCCCCGCTGCCCGGCGGGGACGCGGGCGTCGCCAACCCGTGCCGGACGGCACTGGCCAGACTGTGGGCGGCCGGACTGCGCTGGGACGCCGACCTGCCCAGCGTCGCCGCCTGCTCCCGTGAGGAACTGCAGCTGCTGAAACGGCAGCTGTCGAGCCAGGTCGGCTGCGTGGCCACCTCCAGCATGGGGCGCCTCTTCGACGCCGTGTCGTCCCTCGCGGGCGTGTGCCACCGCGCCGGGTACGAGGCCCAGGCCGCCCTGGAGCTGGAGGCGCAGGCCTGTGCGGCCTGGGGCGAGGACCTGGCGGCGTATCCCTTCGGCGGCCGCTTCAACCCGGCCCCCGTCCTGCGCGCGATCATTGCCGACCTCAGGCGTGGCACCCCGGTGCCGGTGATCGCGTCCCGCTTCCACCGCGGGGTCGCCGAGGCGGTCCTGGACCTGTGCCGCGGCGCGCGCCGCGGCACGGGACTGAACACCGTCGCCCTCACCGGAGGCGTCTTCGCCAACGCGCTCCTCGAGGACGCGAGCGCGGACCTGCTCAGCGGCGCCGGATTCACGGTCCTGCGGCACGGCGAAGTCCCCCCGAACGACGGCGGACTGGCCCTCGGGCAACTGATGGTCGCGGCCCACGGACAGCGATCCGACGGCGGCCGGCCGAAGACAGCAAGCGACGAGACGGAGTGACCCATGTGTTTGGCAGTGCCCGGCAGGGTCGTGAGCATCGACGACACCTCCGATCCGCTCACCGGCCTGATCGACTTCGGCGGGGTGCGCAAGCAGGTGTGTCTGGAGTACGTGTCGGACGTCGAGGTCGGTGAGTACGTCATCGTCCACGTGGGCTTCGCCCTGCAGCGACTTGACGAGGAGTCGGCCCTGGCCTCCCTCAAGCTCTTCGAGGAACTGGGGCTGCTCGAAGAGGAGTTCGGCGACGCCTGGCGGCAGGCCGCTCAGCAGGCCGAAGGGAGCGAGGCCCGGTGAGGTACCTCGACGAGTTCAACGACCCCGAGCTGGCGCGCCGGCTGCTGGACGAGATCCGGGCCACCACCACCCGCCCCTGGGCCCTGATGGAGGTGTGCGGCGGCCAGACCCACTCGATCATCCGGCACGGCATCGACCAGCTCCTGCCGGACGAGGTGGAGTTGATCCACGGGCCGGGCTGCCCGGTCTGTGTCACCCCGCTGGAGTGCATCGACAAGGCACTGGAGATCGCCGCCCGCCCCGACGTGATCTTCTGCTCATTCGGCGACATGCTCCGGGTCCCCGGCACCGACCGGGACCTGTTCCGGGTCAGGGGCGAGGGCGGCGACGTCCGCGTGGTCTACTCCCCGCTCGACGCGCTCCAGCTGGCCCGGCGCCACCCGGACAAGCAGGTGGTGTTCTTCGCCATCGGCTTCGAGACCACCGCACCCGCCAACGCCATGGCCGTCCACCAGGCCAGGCGCCTCGGCCTGGCCAACTTCACCCTGCTGGTCTCCCACGTCCGGGTCCCCCCGGCCATCGAGGCCATCATGACCGCCCCCGCCTGCCGGGTGCAGGGCTTCCTGGCCGCCGGGCACGTGTGCAGCGTCATGGGCATGGCCGAGTACCCCGAACTCGCCGAACGGCACGGGGTCCCCGTCGTCGTCACCGGCTTCGAACCGCTCGACATCCTGGAGGGCATCCGCCGCACGGTGGGCCAGCTGGAGCGCGGCGAGCACCGGGTGGAGAACGCCTACGCCCGAGCCGTGCGCCCCGACGGCAACCCGGCCGCCATCCGCATGATCGAGGAGGTCTTCGAGGTCACCGACCGCTCCTGGCGCGGCATCGGCCGCATCCCCGGCAGCGGCTGGCGGCTGAACGAGGCCTACCGCGACTTCGACGCCGAACACCGCTTCGACGTCACCGGTATCCGCACCGAGGAACCCGCCGAGTGCCGCGCCGGCGAGGTCCTGCAAGGGCTCATCAAACCCACCGACTGCGCGGCCTTCGGCACCACCTGCACCCCGCGCACCCCGCTCGGCGCCACCATGGTCTCCAGCGAGGGCGCCTGCGCCGCGTACCACCTCTACCGCCGGATGTCCGAACCGGCGCGCCCGCGCGAGGAGATGAACCCCGTTGGCTGAGCAGACCGTCGTCGACCCCGCGAACTGGAGCTGCCCGGCGCCGATCCGCGACCAGCCGGTCGTGGTGATGGGCCACGGCGGAGGCGGCGCCCTCTCCGCCGAACTGATCGAGCAGATCTTCGCCCCCGCCTACGGCAACGCACTCCTCGCGGGACTGACCGACTCCGCCGTCCTCCACCTCGGCGGCGCCCGTCTGGCCCTCTCCACCGACTCCTACGTGGTACGGCCGCTGTTCTTCCCCGGCGGCTGCCTCGGCGACCTCGCCGTCAACGGCACGGTCAACGACCTGGCGATGAGCGGTGCCCGGCCCGCCTACCTCTCCGCCGCCTTCGTCCTGGAGGAGGGCGTCGAGCTGACCGTGGTCGAACGCGTCGCGCGGGCCATGGGCGCGGCGGCCGAGACGGCCGGTGTCACGATCGCCACCGGCGACACCAAGGTGGTCGAGGCCGGGCACGGCGACGGGGTGTACGTCACCACGGCCGGCGTAGGCCTGGTCCCCGAACGCGTCGACATCCGGCCGCAGCGGGCCCGGCCCGGCGACGCGGTCATCGTCAGCGGGCCGATCGGGCTGCACGGCGTCGCCGTGCTGAGCGTGCGCGAGGGGCTGGAGTTCGGCGTCGAGATCGCCAGCGACACCGCGCCGCTGGCCGACCTGGTGGCCACCATGCTGGACGTCACCCCCGACATCCACGTCCTGCGCGACCCGACCCGCGGCGGTCTGGCCGCGTCGCTGAACGAGATCGCCCGCGCCTCGGGAACAGGGGTACGACTGGCCGAGCGCGCGATTCCGGTCCCGGACGCGGTCGCGGCCGCCTGCGGTTTCCTCGGCCTCGACCCGCTGTACGTCGCCAACGAGGGACGGCTCGTCGCCTTCGTGCCGCCGGCGGAGGCCGAGGCCGTGCTCGCGGCGATGCGCGCCCATCCGCAGGGGGCGGGCGCGGCGGTCGTCGGCGAGTGCGTGACCGAGCACCCCGGCATGGTGGTCGTGGCGACCGGCCTCGGCGGCACCCGGGTCGTCGATCTTCCGCTGGGGGAGCAGCTGCCCCGGATCTGCTGACGACAGCGCGGTGACGTGGCCGGTGCCCAGGACGATCCGGGGCACCGGCCGCGTCATTCGACCGCCGTGATCTCCAGTTCCCGGCCGCTGCGCAGTTCGGTGGCGGGCCGGTCGCAGCGCGGGCACCAGAAGAACGGCGGCATGCCCACCGCGAACTCCTCGGCGCACGGCCCGCACCAGGCCCGCGCGGTCACCTGCTCGACCACCAGCCGGGCGCCCGCGAGGGCGGTGCCGTCGCGGGCCACCTCGAAGGCGAAGTCCAGGGCGCCGGGGACGACCCCGGACAGTTCGCCGACCCGGACGGTCACGGCGAGGACGCGGTCCGCGCCGTCCGCCCGGGCCCACTCGCCGGCCTGCTCCACGATCGCGGTCGCGATCGACAGTTCGTGCACGGCCGGCTCACGGATACCGGTGACCGGCGCGCAGCCCGCCGGAGATCCGCCAGATCTTCATCTCGCGCAGCACGCTGGGGATCTCGGCGACGAACAGCGCCAGGAGCAGGGCGCCCACCACGGCGGCCTCGGCGGCCAGGACGCGCTGGACCGCCGTACCCGTTCTCTTGTGTTCGATCTTCATAGCGGGCACTTTCTGTTCGGTGTCATCCGGGCGGGATGTTCGGCATGACGTCCAGCAGCACGTCGTGCCGCTTCCAGTGGATGTTGGTCGAGCGCCGCGCGTCGGCGGTGCCGTCCGGGTGGTGTCCTGTCTGCTTCCGGTACGGACCCTCGTTGCCCTGGTGCATGCCGGGCACGTGGGACGGCGTGTCGGGCCTCGCCTGGGCGCGGCCGACTCTGATGCTGCCCATGGGGTCTCTCCTTCCTGGGCTTTCGTGTGTTGCCGTTCCTCGAGGCCGCTCGGCTCAGGGCCGCTCGGTGAGCTCCTCGAAGAAACGTTCCGTGGCCGGCCACATCCGGCCGCCGCCGGACAGGCCGCGCCACTCCCGGCGGACGACGGCGAGCATGCGGAAGCAGTCGTCGACCGGGACGATCCAGTGGTGGTCGAGGCCGTGCACCGTGTTGACCAGCAGCGCCTCGACGTCGGCGGTCATGGTGGCGAGGGGCGGGCAGCCCGCGACCGCCCGCTGCCAGGCCGCCGCCGACACCTCCCAGCGCATGGCGCCGGCCGGGCTCGGTCCCTCGGCGGTGACCGAGCCGTCGGCGCGCGGCACGAAGAAGACCAGCCCGACCGGGACGCCGAGGGCCGCGGTGTCGACCTTCGGGAGGCGGACCCGGCGGGTGGGAATGAGCCGGAACTGGCCGTCTTCGGCGCCGGCGCCCTGCCGGGTGTCGGCGAACAGCACCGAGCAGGCCCGGCAGACGCAGCGGATCTCGGCCCGCCCGGTGTCGTACAGGTGCGCATGGTCCTCGGAGACCGGGGCGGCGCACAGGTCGCACACCTCCGCCCCGGCCGCCGGCTGCCGGTCGGCCGCGGAACGGATGAGGCGGGCCAGGGCTCCGTCGGCCGTCACCGGGCCTCCTGTGGCCGGCGCAGGGAGTCCAGGGGGACGAAGGCGGGCGCCGGGGCCTCGGGCACCGGCTGCACGTCGGCCAATTCGGGAGCCGCCGCGAGCACCGCCTCCCGGACGGCGTCGGTCATCTCCTTGGTACCTCCGCCGCACCCGGAGCCGCAACCGCCGCCCGTGGCCAGCCGCACCCGGCCCACCTCGTCCTCCACACCGGCCCACTCGACGTCACCGCCGCGTTCCCGCACGGCGGGGCGCAGCCGCTCGACCGCGCGGGCGGCCCGGCGCTCGGGCGGGTCGGGATGGATGTCGTGCAGGACCATCAGATGGTCGAGGAGTTCGTCGTCGGCGAGGTGCCGGACGGTCTGCGGGCCCGCGTGGTCGAGGACCCGGGCGAGCGCCTCGCCGTAGACCTCGGTCAGCAGCCGTACCGCTTCGACGGCCGAGCCGCCGGCCGGACCGGGCGCGGACTCCAGGCTCTCCAGCAGCGCGTCGAGCCGGGCCAGCCGGGCCTCGACCGCCGGGCCGTCGAGCCGTCCGTCAGTCATGGTTCGCCCCGTACACCGGCGAGTGCGTGACGCTGAGGGTCTTGCCCTTGCCCGTGTACATGTGGACACCGCACGGCAGGCAGGGGTCGAAGCTGCGGACCGTGCGCATGATGTCGACGCCCTTGAAGTCGTCCGGGCCGTTCTCCTCGAAGACCGGCTGGCCCATGACGGCGTCCTCGTACGGGCCCGGGGTGCCGAACTTGTCGCGGGGGCTGGCGTTCCACGGGGTCGGCGGGTACGGATGGTAGTTGGCGATCTTCTTGTCCTTGATCACCAGGTGGTGCGAGAGCACCCCGCGCACCGCCTCGTGGAAACCGCAGCCGATGGCCTCGTCCGGCACCTCGAAGTCCTCGAACACCTTGGTGTCGCCGGACCGGACAAGACCCATCGCCTCGTCCAGGAACTGCAGGGCCATGGCGGCCGCGTAGGCGATGAAGTACGGCCGGGCGCGGTCGCGTTCGAGGGTGTTGGACCACTTCGGGATCTTCCACTCCAGCGTGGTCTCCGGCAGGGTCTCCCCCTTGGGAAGGGAGATCCGCACGCTGGTGCCGGTCGCCTTGATGTACGGCGTGTCTACGATGCCGCTGAGCGCGGTCGACCAGAGCCGGGCCAGCGGGCCGCCGCCGGTGTCCAGGGCCAGGTGGTCGCCGGTGCGCTGGTCGAACCAGCGCGGGCTCATCACCCAGCTGTAGTTGCCCTCGAAGTCCCGCTTCTGCGGCACCGGGAGGGTGGTCTGGTTCCACGGATGGCGCATGTCGACGGGGTTGCCGAGCGGGTCGTGGGTGACGAACGGGTCCTCGTTGACCCAGTCCTCGTAGAACGAGGAGCCCAGCATGATCCGCAGGCCCAGGTTGATGTCGACCAGGTTGTTGGTGACCAGTTCGCCGTCGACCACGATGCCCGGGGTGACGTACATCGCCTTCCCCCAGCGGTCCATGTTCTCGTACCGGTAGTCGACGACCTTCGGGTCCTGCCACGCGCCCCAGCAGCCCAGGAGGACACGGCGCCTGCCCACCTCCTCGTAGCCGGGCAGCGCCTCGTAGAAGAAGTCGAAGACGTCGTCGTTCATGGCGACGGCCTTCTTCACGAAGTCGATGACGCGCATCAGCCGGCTGAGGTAGTCGGTGAACGCGGTCGGCTGCGGCATGGTGCCGACACCGCCCGGATAGAGCGTGGAGGGGTGCACATGGCGGCCCTCCATCAGGCAGAACATCTCGCGGGTGGTCCGGGAGACCTTCAGGGCCTCCTTGTAGACCTCGCCCTCGAAGGGGTTGAAGGCCTTCATGATGTCCGCGATGGTCCGGTAGCCGTGGATGTCACCGCGCGGTGCGCCGGTCTTCTGCGCGCGGGCCAGCACGCTCGGGTTGGTGGCCTTGACCATCTGCTCGCAGAAGTCCACGAAGACCAGGTTGTCCTGGAAGATCGTGTGGTCGAACATGTACTCGGCCGCTTCGCCGAGGTTGACGATGTGCTCGGCGAGCGGCGGCGGCTTCACTCCGTACGCCATCTGCTGGGCGTAGTCGGAGCAGGTGGTGTGGTTGTCACCGCAGATGCCGCAGATGCGGGAGGTGATGAAGCCCGCGTCGCGCGGGTCCTTCCCCTTCATGAAGACGGAGTAGCCGCGGAAGAGGGAGGAGGTGCTGTGACACTCCACCACCTCCCGGTTGGCGAAGTCGATCTTCGTGTAGATGCCCAGGTTTCCGATGATCCGGGTGATCGGATCCCAGGACATGTCCACGATCTGCTCGGGTTTGCGCCCTTTGTGCCGGGCCTCTGTTGTCATCGGCTCGCTGACCTTTGCTGTGGGGGGAGGGACGTGGGGCGGGAGGGTCTGGGCGCGTCAGGGGCGCCAGCGCGGGGCGTAGCCGCTGGTGAGCTTGCGCTTGTTGTGGCGCCACTTCGGCTCGTGGTTGACCAGCTCGTTGGTGAAGCCGCGCAGCCGGCGGATGACCGCCCCGTACGGCTTGATCACGAGCGAGGACAGGGTGCCGCCGGGCGGCTCGTCCATGAACGGCATGAACGCGTCCGGAAAGCCCGGCATGGTGCAGCCGATGCAGATACCGCCGACGTTCGGACAGCCGCCGATGCCGGCCATCCAGCCCCGCTTGGGCACGTTGCAGTTCACGACCGGGCCCCAGCAGCCGGTCTTGACCAGGCACTTGGGCGAGTTGTAGTCCGTCGCGAAGGTCGCCTGCTCGTAGTAGGCGGCCCGGTCGCAGCCCTCGTGGACCGTCTTGCCGAACAGCCACTGCGGCCGCAGCATGTGGTCCAGCGGCGGCGGGGGAGCGGTGCCGGCGGCGTGGTAGAGCACCCAGACCAGGGTCTCCATGAAGTTCTCCGGCTGGACCGGGCAGCCTGGCACGTTCACCACCGGCAGCCCGCCCTGCGACTTGAAGTCCCAGCCCAGATAGTCCGCGAGGCCCATGGCGCCGGTCGGGTTGCCGGCCATCGCGTGGATGCCGCCGAAGGTGGCGCAGGTTCCGATGGCCACCACCGCCCAGGCCCTGGGCGCCAGTTCGTCGATCCACTCGTTGAGGGTCTGCGGCTGACCGGTCTCCGGGTGGTTGCCGAAGGACGTCCAGTAGCCGTCGCCCTCGATGATGTTCTGGTTCGGGATGGAGCCCTCGATGACGAGGATGAACGGCTCCAGCTCGCCCCGCGCGGCCGCCCGGTACGGCGCGAGGAAGTCCTCGCCGCCCAGGCTCGGCGAGAGCACCTTGTTGACCAGGTTGACCTTCGGGATCCCCGGGATCAGACCCAGGACCACGTCCTCGATGGAGGGCTGGTCGGCCGCGGTCACGGAGACGGTGTCGCCGTCGCAGCTCATGCCCTCGGAGATCCAGAGGATGGTGATCTCGTCGAATCCCGGGTGCTCGCCGCCGGCGCGGCCGGGTTCGCCGCTGACGGCCGTGGTGCCGTTCTTGCTGGTGCTCATGCGCTAGGCCTCCGATGGAGTGGGTCCCGGGGACGGCTGGGCAGCCGCCGCTGGATCCGGGACGTCGGTGCCCCCGAGCGGCTCGACTTCGTCGGGCCGGAAGTAGTGGAAACGGCCGTACCAGCCGTGCAGTTCGGCCGCCGGATCGTCGTCCACGGTGACGGCGAGATGGGTACTGCCGTCCACGTCGTGGAAGACGGCGGCCACGGTCGCGGTCCGGCCGGCCAGGAACATGTCCTGGGCGTCGGCGCCCCTTCCGCGCGGGCGCAGCCGCACCGGGCTGCCGCCGCCGACCCGGACCCCGCCGAGCAGGACCGTGTCGGTGGCCGGGGAGAACCCGTCGTCGCCGCCCTCCTGCCACCAGGCGGGGCGCTCGGCGCGGGAGCCGTCGCCGACGGCCCGCGCGCCGGGGGAGCCGCCGTCGGCTGAACCTTCGCTGCCGAAGGCCTCCGCGGCCGGGGGTTCGCTGACGAAGGCTTGGGCTGCTGAGGCTTGGGCTGCCGGGGCTCCGCTGACGAAGGCTTGGGCTGCCGAAGCTTGCGTTGCCGACGCTTGGGCTGCTGCGGCTTGGGCTGGCGGGGTTTCGCTGACGAAGGCTTCCGTTGCTGGGGCTTGAGCTGCCGGGGCTTCGGTTCCTGCGGCTTGGGCCGCTGCGGCTCGGGTTGCGGAGGCTCGGGCCGCTGCGGCTTCGCCGAGCGGGGTGAGGGAGCGGATGGCGCCGTGCAGCCGCTCGAAGACCTCCGGAGGCATGGTGTCGACCCGGTCGAGGATCTCGGCGGCCCGCGGATCGGTCGCCCGGGCCTCCCGCTTCTCCTCCTCCGTCAGCAGCATGGTGCGCAGGGTGAGGATCTCGTCGATCTCCCCTGCGTCGTGCAGATCCCCCGGGCTCTCCGGCGCCACCTGCGGATGGTCGGGGAGGATGATCGGCGAGGAGAGCAGCAGGGCGGACACCGAGCCGTCCTCGGGGGCGGCGGCGGGAGGAGCACCGCCGAGCACCGGGAAGGTGAAGTCGTTGCGGCAGTTCCGGGCGGCCTCCCGGAGGGCCGGGCCCGGGTCGATCAGGGAGACGAACTCCGCGCCCTCGACGCCGAGAAGGGTGTGGGTCGCGACGAGCGCGTGCCGCAGGGCGCGGTCGCGCGAGGCCCGCCGGTCCCCGGCAGGCTCTTCGTTCGCGGTCCGCACCCGGAGCCGGAACAGGTCCGCGGCGAGCCGCTCGGCCACCAGGACGGTACTCGCCCGCACTTCCTCCCGGCGCCGCACGATCCGTCCCGCGCCCAGGGGCAGCTCCTGCGCGTCGGCGCCGGCCGGGGATCCGACCGCGAACCTGTGCTCGCCCTCTTCCAGCGCGACCGCGATGTCGGCCTCGCGCGCCACCGCCTCCTCGAAGGTCAGGTGCACGGTTCCGTCGGCACAGGTCAGCGACTCGACCGGCCGCCCGCCACGGTCCTCGACCTGCTTGTGCTGCACCTGCAGGTACCGCACCCGCACCCGCAGCCGTACGGCCGCGTCCGGCCGGCCCACCCGCACCAGACACTCCGTCTGCTGGTACCAGGAGTCCGCCGAACCCGACACCCCGGGTCTGACCGGACCGTCGGCCTCCACCCAGTCCCGGGGGAAGAGCACCCCGAACTGCCAGCGGGCGCGGTTCTTCGGCGAGGACCGCCGATAGGGGTAGAGGAGGTAGCCCTCGTAGAGCACGGCATCGGCGACGGCACTCATCCGTTCGAAGGTCGGTTCGGGGCGGCCGGAGCCGTCCACCAGGGCAGCGCGGGACGCTCTGCCGTCGACCAGTCCCTCGGCCATGCAGCCTCCTCGGATCCGTGCGCGCGCCCATACCTTCCACCACGGTCACACCGGTCACGCCTGCTCGCCTCTTGTGGCCGAGCGGCGTTGGGCCGGACGGGGGAGGGGCCCGGGCGTCCGCCGGACCAGGGGACGGCGCCCCGGGGGCGCCTGCCGGACGAGCGGGTGGCGGCCCCGGGGGCGTCCACCGGACGAGCGGGTGGCGGCCCCGGGGCGTCGACCGCGGTCGTGCACCGCCCCGGCCGGGCGGAGGTCCCGCGGCGCCGCCGTGAGGCACGGTCCCACGCCGCGCGGGCCGGCGTGGTGACGCGAGGTCAGGGCGCGACGAAAAGGGCGGGGAAGGTGGGCGCGAGCCAGGGCTTGCGCCCGTGGGCGAGCACCTGCCCCCGGGCCGTCGCCGGCCACGGGTTGCGGCGGCCCGGGGACGATGAGCAGGAAGCGCTACGCTTCCCCGACGTCTTCCGTCACGCGCTCTCGGCGGCGCTGCCGGACCGAGGACGCGGGCGCACTCCGTCGAGGAAGGTGTCCACGACCTTCTCGGCCAGGTGGTCGACGAGCAGCGCGGCGGGGCGGAGGGTGGCCCGGTAGAGCACCGGTCCAAGCACCATGTCGATCAGGAGCTCCAGGTCGTCGCCGAGTTCGGAACGGATCTCCCCGGAGACCCGGCCCCCACGTCGCCGAAGTCACCGTGTGAGCCAGCCGAAGGAGAGCCGCCCATGACCGCGTTCCCCACCGCACAGGCCGTGCGGACCACCCCCGAGGGTCTCCTGTGGGAACCCAGCGAGCGCTGGGTACGCGGCCGAAAGGGTGACGTCACGGTCGTCGACAGCCGTCACCCCGTCCTCGTCTGGGAGCCCGGGGTTCCCGTACCCCTGTACGCGTTCCCGCGTGCGGAGGTGCGCGAGGAACTCCTGCGTCCCGCGAAGAACCCGCCGACCGGTACCCACACCGGCTCGCGGATCTTCTACGACGTCGAGGCCGACGGCGAACTGCTGGAGAACGCCGCCTGGACCTTCCCCGCCGCCGACCTCGCCGATCACATCGCCTTCGAGTGGTTCCGGCGCGTCGGGCGGGGCCTCGACCACTGGTACGAGGAGGAGGAAGAGATCTTCGTCCACCCCCGTGACCCGCACAAGCGGGTGGACGCCATCCCCAGCAGCCGGCATCTCGTCGTCGAGATCGACGGCACGGTCGTCGCGGACACCCGCCGGCCGGTCCTGCTCTTCGAGACCGGCCTGCCCACCCGCTACTACATTCCGCGCGAGGACGTCCGCCTCGACCTGCTCGAAGCCACCGCCCATCACACCGGCTGCCCGTACAAGGGCACCGCCGAGTACTGGTCTTGGCGCGGCGAGGGCGACGTTCCGCCCAACGTCGCCTGGAGCTACCCGGACCCGCTGCCCGCGGTCGGCGCCGTCCGGGGGCTGCTCGCCTTCTACAACGAGGCCGTCGACATCACCATCGACGGCGAGCGGGTGGCCCGCCCCGTCACCCACTTCAGCAAGGCCCTCTCCGCGCAGCGGCGCGGTTGACGGAGGACGGCCACCGCGGCCGTCTCGACGCACGGCGCCGAGCCAAGGGCGGCCACACCGCGCGGGGCCTGGCGTGTCGCCCGGCAGACCGGGCGTCATCGGCGCGGTGGGACCGAAGCCGGCCGGCGGCCTCGGCACCCGGGGCCCTCCAGCAGCAGTCCGGGCCCGGGTCCCCCTCCAGGGCGGTCGGTGTCTCGGTCCGCCAGGCGCATCAAGGCGAGTCGGCAGCGCGCCGCTCACCCCACTGGCGCCATGCCCACCCGCGCGACCGGCCCCGGGCCACCCCTTGACGCGTGCGATGGACCGGCTTCCGTTCCGGGCGGCCGCCGGCCGATGGCGCGGGAGCGGATCTCGTCCCGTGCGGCCCCGCCGCGGGCGTCGCGGACGACGTGGGCCCGGCGGGAGCGGGCCGGACACGCGCGTCCGGCAGCAGGCACGCCGGGACACCGGCGGCGGGTGGGCGGAAAGCGCGCCCTTGTCATGACAGGGCGGGGCGGCGGACTCTGGCAGCAGGCACGGTGTGGCGGTAGGCGTGGCGGACGTCGGATCCCCGACGGCCCTGAGACGGCTCGGGAGGCTCCCGGATGTCGGTTTCACCGGAGTGCGGCATCGATGGTCCTGCCCTTCGCGAGCAGGAGGCGGAGGCGCTGGTCGAGGGGATCTGCTTCAAGACGGGTCCGCCGCGCAGCGTCGGTGTCGAGGTGGAATGGCTCGTCCACCGGGAACGCGCGCCGCACGACCTCGTGGGCCGCGAAGAGCTGGCAGCGGCCCACGCAGACCTGCGAACCCTCCCCTTGAGGTCCGGGCTGAGTTTCGAGCCCGGCGGCCAGGTGGAGCTGAGTTCCCGGCCGGCTCCGTCGCTGGGCGCCTGCGTCTCGGAGGTCTCCGCCGATCTGGCGGCGGTGCGCACCGCACTGCGCGGGCACGGACTGACCCTGGCCGGCATGGGCGTGGATCCCCGGCTGCCCCCGCGCCGGTTCCTGCGGGAGCCCCGCTACGACGCGATGGAGGCGTGCCTCGACCGTACGGGGCCGGCCGGGCGCACCCTGATGTGTACGTCGGCCTCCGTCCAGGTGTGCCTCGACGCCGGGCGGGAGGAACCCGGCGTCATGGGATTCACGCGCCGCTGGTGGCTGGCGCACCACCTCGGCGCGGTCCTGGTCGCGGCGTTCGCGAACTCGCCGATGCAGGAAGGCCGCGCCACGGGCTGGCTGTCCACGCGGCAGCTGAAGTGGACGGAACTCGATCCGGGACGGGCCGGCGCGCCCTCCCTGGCCCACGACCCGCGGCGCGCCTGGGTACGGCGGGTCCTCGACGCGCCGGTGATGTGCGTACGGCGGGACGGCCCCTGGGAGGTGCCGGACGGCGTGAGCTTTCGCGAGTGGACCCGCTCGCGCACCATGCGCCCGCCGACCCACGCGGACCTCGACTACCACATCAGCACACTGTTTCCGCCGGTCAGGCCGCGCGGCCACCTGGAACTGCGCATGATCGACGCACAGCCCGGCGACGACGGGTGGATCGTGCCGCTCGCGGTGGTGACGGCCCTGTTCGACGACCCGGAGGCCGCCGCGATCGCGAACCGGGCCGTGACGCCCCTGGCCGAGCGGGCCGCCGGGGCCCCGGCACCGCACAATCCGCTGTGGACCGGCGCGGCACGCCGCGGGCTCGCCGACCCCGGACTCAGGCGCGCCGCCGTGACCTGCTTCGCCGCGGCGCTGGACGCCCTGCCCCGACTGGGCGTGAGCACCGGGGTCCTGGACACCGTCGCGGCCTACACCGAACGCTACGTCCGACGCGGTCGCTGCCCGGCCGACGACGTACTCGACCGGGAGGCGGCCGCGCCGCTCTGAGCGCGGTGGCGAGCAGCGTCGCGCCGTTGCCTCAGGGGAGCGTCCGGGGTCGCCAAGTCGTCCGTGGTGCCCGAGAGCCGGCGCGGTGTGCTGCCGGTGTGACTACCCGGTGCCGTGCACGCCGCGTGCCCGCGGCTCCGGGACGAGCGGTCGACGATGTCGTCGAGGCCGCTGCGGATGAGGGTAGGGCGCGCCGTCGAAGCCGTCGAAGCCGTCGAAGCCGTCGACCGCGACGCGCCGCACGACGTGGGCGAATGTGTCGGCCGGGCCGCTCGCGGGCCACGGCCGACTCGGACTTGGACTCGTGACCTCGCGGTCCTGGGAATGAAACGTTCAATCTCCCCGCCCCCCGCCTTGCGCACCGCTCGCTCTCGCGGTGATCCCGAACCGCCCCCGTCGCTAAATTGCCTGCACGACGATTGACCCCTGTCCCCTCCGGCTTTTACGTTACCCACGCCCCTCCGATTTGAATCGATTCATTTCTCCGGTTCATCCCATCCGTGTGAGTGAGGAGTCGTAGTGATCAGCAGGAGGAACATTCTCGCGGGCGCTGCCGCCACCGTCGCGGCGGCCGCCGTCGACGGCGTAGCGGTGACGGACGCGTCGGCATCCGGACAGCTCCGGGCGCAAGGACGGACGCGCACGACGGGTGACGGGCTGAGCGTCACCGGCCCGACCGTGGAGTACGTCCGCAACCCCCTCGGCCTCGACACCCCACGTCCCCGGTTGAGCTGGCCCTTGGCCTCCGGCCGGGCGGGCGAGCGGCAGAGCGCCTACCAGGTCCGTGTCGCCACCACCGCGCCGGGGCTGGCCCACCCGGACGTCTGGGACAGCGGGAAGGTCGTCTCCGGCGAGTCCGTCCTCGTGCCGTACGCGGGTCCCGCGCTGAAGTCCCGGACGCGCTACCACTGGTCCGTGCGGGTGTGGGACGGCGAGGGCCGGGTCTCCGGCTGGAGCGCGCCCTCGTGGTGGGAGACCGGGCTCATGGGCGCCGAGCAGTGGACCGCCGACTGGATCTGCGCACCGGCGAGCCTCACCGACGCCCCGTCCTTCGAGGGCGGTTCGTGGATCTGGTTCCCCGAGGGCGACCCGACGACCAGTGTGCCGGCGGCCACCCGCTGGTTCCGCCGCACCGCCGAACTGCCCGCCGGGATCACGGCGGCGACGCTCGCCATCACCGCCGACAACGTGTACGCCGTCTCCGTGAACGGGGTCGAGGTGGCGCACACCGACCTCGACACCGACAACGAGGACTGGCGTCGCCCGGCCGTGATCGACGTACTGGACCGGGTGCGGGCCGGTGACAACGTTATCGCCGTCTCGGCCACCAACGCGACCGCGGGCCCGGCGGGACTCGTCGCCGTCCTGGTGGTGCGTACCGCGTCGGGCGAGCAGAAGGTGTTCACCGACGCCACCTGGAGGGCCACGGACACGCAACCTGCCGACGGCTGGCGGGAGCCGGGGTTCGACGACGGGAACTGGCCCGCCGCCAGGGTGGCCGCCGCGTGGGGCGGCGGGCCGTGGGGGAGGGTCGTCCCGGTGTCGTACGCCGTCACCCGGCTGCGGCACGAGTTCCGGCTCCCGCGCAAGAAGGTCTCCCGCGCCCGCCTGTACGCCACGGCGCTCGGCCTGTACGAGGCCCACCTCAACGGCGGCCGCGTGGGCGACGTCCAGCTCGCGCCCGGCTGGACGGACTACCGCACCCGCGTCCAGTACCAGACCTACGACGTCACCGCGCTCCTGCGTCCCGGCGCCAACGCCATCGGGGCCCACCTGGCGCCCGGCTGGTACGCGGGCAACGTGGGCATGTTCGGGCCCGGCCAGTACGGGCAGCACCCGTTGCTGCTGGCCCAGTTGGAGGTCGAGTACGCGGACGGCACGAGCGAGCGCGTCACGTCGTCCACCGACTGGCGGGCCGCCGCCGGGCCGGTCGTCGCCGCCGACCTGCTGAACGGCGAGACCTACGACGCCCGCAAGGAGACCCCAGGCTGGACCTCACCCGGCTTCGACGACGGCGACTGGCTCGGCGTCCGCGCGGACGCCGAGGCCGGCCCCGGGCTGGTCGTCGCGCAGGTGGACGGCCCCGTCCGGGTGGAGCGGGAGCTGACCCCGAAGGAGGTGACCCAGCCGAGCCCCGGGGTCCACGTGTTCGACCTGGGGCAGAACATGGTCGGCTCCGTACGGCTGCGGGTGTCGGGCTCCGCGGGCACGACCGTCCGGCTCAGACACGCCGAGGTGCTCAACCCCGACGGCACGATCTACACCGCGAATCTGCGCAGCGCGGCGGCCACGGACACGTACACGCTCAAGGGCGGCGGGGAGGAGGTCTACGAGCCGCGCTTCACCTTCCACGGTTTCCGCTACGTCGAGGTCACCGGATTCCCCGGCACCCCCACGGCGAAGGCCGTCACCGGCCGCGTCATGCACACGGACGCCCCCTTCACCCTCGACTTCGAGACCGACGTCCCGATGCTCAACCAACTGCACCACAACATCACCTGGGGGCAGCGCGGCAACTTCCTCTCGGTGCCCACCGACACTCCCGCGCGCGACGAACGGCTGGGCTGGACGGGAGACATCAACGTCTTCTCGCCCACCGCCGCCTACACCATGGAGTCCGCCCGGTTCCTGTCCAAGTGGCTCGTCGACCTGCGGGACTCGCGGACCTCCGACGGTTCGTTCACCGACGTGGCGCCTGCGGTCGGCGGCCTGGGCAACGGCACCGCCGGCTGGGGCGACGCGGGCGTGACCGTGCCCTGGGCGCTCTACCAGGCCTACGGGGACCGCCAGGTCATCGCGGACGCCCTGCCGTCCGTCCGGGACTGGCTGACGTACCTGGAACAGCACAGCGACCGGCTGCTGCGCCCCGCCGAAGGGTACGGCGACTGGCTGAACGTCGACGACGAGACCCCCAAGGACGTCATCGCCACCGCGTACTTCGCGCACAGCGCCGACCTCGCGGCCAGGATGGCGGCGGAACTCGGCGCGGACGCGGACGCGGCGAGGTACCGCGACCTCTTCGACCGGATCCGGTCGGCCTTCCAGAGCGCCTACGTCACCTCCGACGGCCGGGTGAAGGGCGACACGCAGACGTCCTACGTCCTGGCGCTGTCGATGGACCTGCTGCCCGACGCGTCGCGCAAGGCCGCCGCCGACCGGCTCGTGGCCCTGATCGAGGCCAGGGACTGGCACCTGTCCACGGGCTTCCTCGGCACGCCCCGGCTGCTGCCCGTCCTGACCGACACCGGGCACACCGACGTCGCCTACCGGCTGCTGCAACAGCGCACCTTCCCCAGCTGGGGCTACCAGATCGACCGCGGCTCCACCACCATGTGGGAACGCTGGGACTCCATCCGTCCCGACGGCAGCTTCCAGGACGCGGCCATGAACTCGTTCAACCACTACGCCTACGGCTCGGTGGGGGAGTGGATGTACGCGAACATCGCCGGCATCGCGGCGGGCCGGCCCGGCTACCGCGAGATCGTCATCCGCCCCCGCCCGGGCGGCGCCGTCACCACCGCCGCCGCCCGCTTCACCTCGGTCTACGGCCCGGTCTCCGCCCGGTGGCGGCAGCGGTCCGGCCGCTTCACCCTGACCTGCGCGGTGCCGCCCAACACGACCGCCGAGGTCTGGATCCCCACGGCCGCCCCGGAGGCGGTGACCCACACGCACGGTACGTTCCTGCGCCAGGAGGACGGCTGCGCGGTCTACCGGGTCGCCTCCGGCACCCACCACTTCACCGCCTGACACCCGCTCCCACGGCCCCGCGAGGCGGACACCGCACCCACGCGTCCGCCTCGCGAGGCCCTGCCCACGCCGCCGGGCGCCTGTCCTCCACGCAGTCGCCTGACGCATGGTCAGGAGGCGTCCCGGCGGGCGGGGTCACGCGCCGCCGCTGTCGTCCCGGCTGTGTTCTCCCGACCCATTGTGTTGAGCTCTGTGCCCCCTTAACGTTCGACTTTGCCAGAGTCTGTTTGGTGTTGATTACTCAGTCGGTCTGGAGGCCGTGGTGCGGAGTGATCGGATCGGTGCAGAGCCCGCAAGACCCCGTGGGCGTCGGTGGTGGCGGCCCGTCCTCGCGGCGGCCGCGACCATCGCCCTGGCGGCGGGCATGATCGTGCCCGCCGCCGCGGCGCAGGACGTCGGCGCGCGGGCCCCCGCCGCGGCCGCCCCGCAGCCGCACACCGTGAGTCTGGACGGCTACTCGTTCCTCGTCGACGGCAGGCGCACCTACCTGTGGTCCGGCGAGTTCCACTACTTCCGGCTGCCGAGCCCGGACCTGTGGCGCGACATCTTCCAGAAGATGAGGGCCGCCGGCTTCAACTCCACCTCGCTGTACTTCGACTGGGGATACCACTCGCCGAAACCGGGCGTGTACGACTTCACCGGGGTGCGGGACGTCGACAAGCTCCTCGACATGGCCCAGGAGGCCGGGCTCTACGTCATCGCGCGCCCGGCGCCGTACATCAACGCGGAGGTCGACAGCGGCGGCCTGCCCGGCTGGCTGACCACGAAGGCCGGCGACAACCGCAGCGACGACCCGCGGTTCCTGAAGTACGCCGACGAATGGCTGACGCAGATCGACCGGATCATCGCCCGCCACCAACTCACCAACGGCACCGGGTCGGTCATCGCCTACCAGGTCGAGAACGAGTACTACAACGGCTCGGCCGCCGGCCGCTCCTACCTGCGGCACCTGGAGGACAAGGCACGCGCCGACGGCATCACGGTTCCGCTGACCGGCAACAACAACGGCACCTTCAACTCCGGTACCGGCGCCCTCGACGTCGACGGCCCCGACTCCTACCCGCAGGGCTTCGACTGCTCCAACCCCTCGAAGTGGAACGGCGTCCCCGACATCAGCTACGACCACCCGGCCGGAAAGCCCTTGTACTCACCGGAGTTCCAGGGCGGCGCCTTCGACCCCTGGGGCGGACCGGGCTACGACAAGTGCGCCCAGCTGATCAACGACCAGTTCGCCGACGTGTTCTACAAGCAGAACATCGCCGTCGGCACCACCGCGCAGAGCTTCTACATGACCTACGGCGGCACCAACTGGGGCTGGCTGGGCATGCCGGAGAACTACACGTCGTACGACTACGGGGCCGCGATCCGGGAGACCCGCCAGCTCGATCCGAAGTACTACGAGGACAAACTGATCGGGTACTTCACCCAGTCGGTCGCCCCGCTGACCAAGACCGAGGCGATCAGGGCCACCCCGCCGGACGACTCCGCGGTCGTGGACACCGCCCGGATGAACCCCGACACCGGGACGCAGTTCCACGTCCTGCGGCACGGCGACTCGACGTCCACCGCGGTCGACAAGACCCACATCTCGCTCGACTTCAACGCCCAGCCCGCCGCGGACACCACCTACACCTGGGACGACCCCGACTCCGCGCTGCAGTACGCCGGTTCGTGGTCGCACGTGGCCGACACCAGCTACACCGGCGGCGACTACAAGCACACCGAGTCGTTCTCGAACAAGGCCGGTGACTCGCTGACCGTCCCCTTCGACGGCACCGCGATCCGCTGGATCGGCTCGAAGACGAACAACCACGGTTACGCGGACGTCTACCTCGACGGCACCAAGGCGGCGACGGTCGACGACTCCGGCGGCGAGAGCCAGGCGGTGCTCTTTCAGAAGACCGGCCTGGCACCGGGGGCGCACACCCTGAAGATCGTCGTCGACGGGACCCACAGCCCGGCGTCGACGGACGACTACGTGGCCGTCGACGCCATAGACGTGCCGACGGCCGACGCCGCGCAGCAGCCCACCTACCCGGTCGTGCCCCAGCAGCCCGGCACCGCGATCACCCTCGACGGCCGCGACTCGCACGTCATCGTGGCGAACTACCGGCTCGGGGACGCGCAGTTGCAGTACTCCACGTCGGAGATCATGACCAGCGCGACGATCGCCGAACGGGACGTCGCCGTGCTCTACGGGGACGCGGGCAGCGACGGCGAGACCGTCCTGCGCTACGCCTCCGAGCCCACCGTCACCGCCACCGGCGGCACCGTCACGACCACCTGGGACCCGGCCACCGGGGACCTGCGGCTGAACTACCCGCACAAGGGCCTGATCCGCGTCAGCGTCGACGCCGGCGGGAAACGCCCGCTCCTGCTGCTCGTCGGCGACAAGGCCACGGCGGAGACCTTCTGGCGCCAGGACACCGCGACCGGCCCGGTGCTCGTGCGCGGCACCCACCTGCTGCGGACGGCCACCAGCCTGGACGGCGGCCGCACCGTGGCCCTCACCGGCGACAACGCCGACGACAAGAACATCGAGGTGTTCACCTCCGCCGACCGCGTCACCTGGAACGGCAAGGCGGTGCGCGGCCAGGACACCGGCCCGGCGAGCCGTACCGGCACCATTCCGGTGGCCGCCGCGATCCACCTGCCGGCACTGACGAACTGGAAACACGCCGAGGAATCCCCGGAGTCGGCCCCCGGCTTCGACGACACCAGCTGGCAGGTGGCCGACAAGACGACCACCAACAGCGTCTCCGGCAGCGACTCGCCACCGGTGCTCTACGCGGACGACTACGGCTTCCACACCGGCAACACCTGGTACCGCGGCCGCTTCCGTACCACCGGCAAGGAGACCGGCGTCCACCTGGTCTCGGATTCCGGGGGAGGCGCGCAGGCCTTCTCCGCCTGGCTCAACGGCACCTTCCTCGGCAGTTCCACCACCGGCAGCGCGGACTTCGCCTTCCCGTCCGGCTCGTTGAAGTCGTCGGGTGACAACGTCCTCTCCGTGCTCACCGTGAACATGGGACACGAGGAGGACTACAACTCCACCAACGCCAACAAGACCGCGCGCGGCCTGACCAGCGCCTCCCTCCTCGGAGCGCCGCTGACCTCCGTCACCTGGCGGGTGCAGGGCGTGCGGGGCGGCGAGGAACTGCAGGACACGGTGCGCGGCCCGCTCTCGACGGGCGGCCTGTACGGCGAGCGGGCCGGCTGGTCCCTGCCGGGCTACCCGGACCGGAAGTGGACCCAGGTGTCCCTGCCGGCCACCGACACCCGCCCCGGTGTCTCCTGGTACCGCACCGACGCCGAACTGGACCTTCCGCACGGCCAGGACACCTCGCTCGGGCTGACGTTCACCGACGACCCGTCCCGCAAGTACCGCGCCACCATCTTCGTGAACGGCTGGCAGGTCGGCAACTACGTCAACTACCTCGGCCCCCAGCACACCTTCCCCGTGCCCGACGGCATCCTCGACCCCAACGGCCACAACAGCATCGCCATCGCGGTGTGGAACCTGGACGGCAGCACCGGCGGACTCGGCAAGGTCGCGCTGACCGACTACGGCAGCTACGCCTCGTCCCTGCGTGTCGCCCAGAACGAGAGCCCGCGCTACGACGCCGCGAAGTACGCGATGCCGAAGCGGCCGGGAGCGGACGTCACCCTGGAGGTGCCGGACACCGCTCAGCCCGCCCGGGCCTTCACGGCCTCGGCGACGCTGCGGGTGCCGAAGGACCGCCCGTCCGCCTCCCGCCTGACGGCCTCGCTCTCCGCACCCGACGGCTGGACCGTGACCGCCACGAGCCCCGCCTCGGTCCCGCGCGTACGACCGGGCGCCACGGCCACCTTCACCTGGCGGGTCCAGCCGCCGGACGGGACCCTGCCGAACGCCTCGGCGCTCACCGCCACCGTCGACTACGTGCAGAGCGGACGGCGGGTCACCGGCGGCGACGAGCGCATCGTCGGCGGCATCCCGCCCGTCCCGCCGGCCGGCGAGAGCGCGGTGAGCGACCTGCCGTTCCTGTCGGCCACCAACGGGTGGGGCCCGGTGGAGCGTGACACCAGCGTCGGCGAACAAGCCGCCGGGGACGGCCGTGCGATCACCATCGCCGGCGTCGGTCACGCCAAGGGCCTCGGCACCAACTCGGTCAGTGACGTCCAGCTCTACCTCGCCGGAACCTGCTCCCGGCTGACAGCCGAGGTCGGTGTCGACGACGAGACCGGGGGAGCGGGTACGGTGACGTTCTCCGTGATCGCCGACGGCAGGACGCTGGTGACCACGCCGACGATCCGGGGCAGACAGGCCGCGGTCCCGATCGACGTCGACGTCAGCGGCGCCCAGGTGCTGGACCTCAGGGTCGGCGACGCCGGCGACGGCAACGGCAACGACCACGGCGACTGGGGGACACCGACACTGACGTGCGGCTAGCCGGACGCCACGCCGGGCACGGTCACGCCGACCGCGCCCGGCGTGGCCACCGGGACGAGGCCTCGCGCGACGCGGAACCCGCGAGCGAGCGCCGCCAAGTCGGTGGCTTCCAGTGCAACGGACGCGGAATCGAGGGCACTTCACGATGTCCGTTCTCCTGGCCGAGTTGTCCGTTTCCGAGGAGGCGGCCGGGCAGACGGTCTGCGCACCGCGAAAGTACGGCCTCGACCGGGTGGGTGTGAAAAGGGCAATGGGGGGCGCAGTGGTGTTTTCTGTCCCGCCGTCTCGCCGTGGGCGAGGGGCGGGCGGGCAGGTCGACCCGCCGGGGGAAGCAGGGGCGGCCCGGGTGCGGCGGGGTAGTGTGTTCGAGACTCGAACAGTTCACTGAAGATGGAGCCGATGAACGTGTCGACTCGCGGCAGACGGTTGCGGAGCCGAGCCGCCACAGCAGTCTTCGTCTGCGCGATCACCCTGTTACCCGGCCCGAGTTACGCGACCCCGGGCGAACCCGATCCGCGCAACGGCCAGTCGATCGAGGACATCCACGACGAGTTGAACGGCCTCTACCGCCAGGCGGAGGTGGCGACCGAGGCGTACGACGCCGCCGGTGTGAGGGCGGCCGAGCAGGAGAAGCGGCTGGCGTCGCTCCACAAGGACCTGGCCCGCACCGAGGGCAGGCTGAACGATCTGCGCGACCTCGCGGGTGCGGCCGCCCGTACGCAGTACCGCGGGGGCAATCTCGACTCCACGGGTATCCAGTTGCTGCTCGGCGACCATCCCGAGCACGCCCTGGACGACGCGTCCCAGGCCCGCCAGGCCCTGCGCGACCTGGTCACCGTGTCCGAGCGGCAGCAGAGCGCCCGCGCGGAGCTGACCCGGCAGACGGACACCGCCGCCGAGAAGCTGCGGGAGCTGAAGAAGACCCGTGCGGACAAGGCGGACGCGAAACGGAAGATCGAGCAGAGGATCGCCGAGGCCGAGCGGATCGAGGCGGGACTCAAGAAGGAACAGACCCGCAAACTGGCCCAGTTGGAGGAGAAGGAGGCGCAGCAGGCCAAGTCCAAGTGGGCCGGCCTCAGTTCCGGCGGAACCTCGACGGGGACCGGCTCGGGCGCCGGCACGACGAAGGCGAGCGGAGCGGCGGCGAAGGCCGTCGACTTCGCGTTGGCGCAGATCGGCAAACCGTACGTGTGGGGCGCCGTGGGCCCCTCGTCGTACGACTGCTCGGGACTGACCTCCACCGCGTGGGCGGCGGCCGGGCACCCCATACCCCGCACCTCACAGGCGCAGTGGCAGGGACTGACCCGGGTCGGCCTGGCCTCCGTGCAGCCCGGAGACCTGATCATCTACTACGACGCCACCCACGTGGGCATGTACATAGGGGGCGGGCGGATCGTCCACGCTCCGCGGCCCGGACGCACGGTCACGATCGCCCCGGCCGCCTCCATGCCCATCCTCGGTGTCGTCCGACCCGGAGTCTGAGCGGATGACCTCCTCACTGACCCCTCGTGACGAGGGGAACCTGCCCGCGCTGAGCGCACCGCCGCTGGTCCGGCTCGACGCCTATGTGGCCGAGGACGGGTCGACGGTGGTCAACGGCCATCTGCTGGAGATGGCCGGCACGCGGCCCCCCAACGAGGCGATCCTCGACGCGATCGCCATGTTCGCCCGCACCCTGCGGGCCCCGGTGGCGGCCACCGTCATCGACCGTACCGTGCTGCAGGTGGCACGCCTGCGGGTCTACCCCGACGGCTCCAGCCGGACCATCGCCGAGGAGGAGGACCTGCCGCCCGGGCGCGAGCGTACCGCCGCGGAGGAGGAGGCGTTCCCGCCGCTCGCCCGCGTCGAACGCATCATCCAGCACGCGCAGCGCGGGGAACTGCACGCCGCATCGGTCCTCGCCAGCGCGCTGCGGGAGCACCTCACGCTGCGCAGGGGCGCGGAGGACGAACTCTCGCTGGAGGCACGGGCCATCGAGGCGTACCTCGCGTATCAGCGCGGCGACTACATGGTCTCCACCGTCCTCGCGCTGACCGTCGCCCGCATCCGCTGCCGGACCGACCTGACCCGGGCCGCACCCGAGGTGGCCCGCGCCACCGCGGCCTGGCAGCGGCTGACGGACGACGGGCAGGTGGCCACCCGGGGGCAGGAACTGCTGCACATGTGGGAACACCTGGCCGCGGAGGGCTTCCTGCTGGAACCGGCCCACCAGGCCATGGCCCAGGCCGTCCGGAGCCGGCTCGAACGGGGCAACAGGCCCGTACCGGCCCCGGCGACGGCACCGGCGGTGACCGCGGGCCATGGGCCGGCCGCCCCCGAGGACACGCCTCTCAGCCCCACCCGCCGGGGACTGCGCCGATTCACCCGGCGACCGGGCCGGTCCGCCGAGTCACAGCCCTAGGGAGCGTCAGCGGTCCTGGGGCGGCACGAGCCCGCCGGCGAACGCCTTGATCCTTGACGGCGGAGCGGTCCTCGCAGGCTCCGCGCGCGTCAGGACCGCCGGTGCTCAGTAGGCGTGGTGCACCTGCCAGAACGCCCAGGCCTGGCAGGGGCTGCCGTAGGTGGTGTTCATGTAGTTGAGGCCCCACTTGATCTGCGTGGCCGGGTTGGTCTGCCAGTCGGAGGCGACGGAGGCCATCTTGTTGCCGGGCAGGGCCTGGACGAGGCCGTAGGCGCCGGAGGAGGGGTTGACCGCGAGGTAGTTCCAGGTGGACTCGTGATCCACGATGTTGCTGAAGCACTGGAACTGGCCGCTGCCGACGATCTGCGCGGCGATCGCCTTGATCTGCGCCACGGTGTAGGAGCTCCGCACCGGAAAACTGGCGGTGGGGTCACCGGCCGCGGCCTTGGCCGCCGCGTGCTCCTTGGCCGCGGCCTGCTTGGCCTTCGCGGCCTTGGCCGCCGCCGCCCGCGCGCTCTGCTCGGCGTCCTTCCTGGCGCTCACGTCCGCCTGCACGGCCATGGCGTCGGCCTGCTGCGTCAGCGACGCCGTCTGCACCTGCGCCTGCTGCCCCGTGGGGAGGTCCGCGAGGAGGGTGGCGTCGGGCGCCGTCGCCTCCGCGTCGTTGTTCTGCGCGCTGCTGCCCGAGGCGACACCGACGACACTTCCCACAGCGGTGACCGCCGTGGCCGACACCACCGCGATCCCCCGGACCGATATGCGGCTCACGCGCTTCTCTTCCTTTTCGCCCGGGCCACCGTGTGCGGCGGTCGACGGAAGCATCTCGCCGGTTGGGCACGGCGGTTGGAACACTCTTGCGCGTCGGCGCGGCCGACGCAATGCCGTAGGGAGTGCGGATCCTCACATCCCCGCGGCGCCGGAGCCACGGACCCGCGGCCCGCCCCGACGGGCGACGCGGGCAGGTGTGAACGAACGGTCCGGGAAGCCGTCGCGTAAAACCCCTCGCGGCGTGGGGCGTTGCTCGGGGCCTCGGACACTCCTCGGACCTTGGCCGACGCGCACGTGTCCACCACCATGGGCGGCAATGAACAGTGAGGTGAACCCGGTGCCGGGCTCGGGACCGAGGCGGGTTGTCGGGCTCGACGCCGGCGGCACCCGGACCCGTGCCGTCCTCGCGGACGCCGGTGACGGGCGCACGCTCGGGGAGGGCGTGGCCGGGCCGGGCAACGCGCTGACCGTCCCTGGGCCGGAACTCGCCGATCACCTGGCCGAGGCGGTCGCGTCGGCCGTCCCGGAGGCGGAGCGCGCGTATGTCGCCGCCGTCGTCGGCGGTTTCGCGGGGGCCGCCCGGGCTCCCGAGGAGGAGCCCGGGCGGATGCGGGCGCGGGCCGCTCTGACCGCCGCGCTGACCCGGCTGGGCATCGGCACCGAGACGGTCGAGGTCTACAGCGACATCGAGGCGGCTTTCGCCGGCGCGCCCGGGCGGCCGGCCGGCGGACTCGCCCTGGTGGCCGGCACCGGCGTGGTCGCCGCGCGGATCGCCGGGCGTGTGCTGGCCGCCACCTCCGGCGGTGACGGCTGGCTGCTCGGGGACGACGGCGGGGGCCACTGGATCGGGCGTGAGGCGGTACGGGCGGCCCTGCGGGCGGCGGACGGCAGGGGTGGACCGACGGCACTGACGACGGCGGTCGGGCGGGCCCTGGGTGTTCCGGCGAGCGTGCTGCCACCGGGCGGGAGTGACTCCTGTGCGCCCTGGGCCGACGGCAGGACCTGGGCGCCCGCCCCGCGGGCCGCCTACCGCGCCCGTCTCCTGCCGGCCGTGATGGACCGCCCGCCGGTACGGCTGGCCGACCTCGCCCCCCTGGTGCCGCGGGCGGCGGCGGAGAAGGACGCGGTCGCCGCGGCCATCCTCCAGGAGGCCGCCGCTCATCTCGCCGGGACGGTCGCCGCGTTGGGTCCCCGTCCGGGGGAGGCCCTGGTCGTCACGGGCGGACTGGTCGCCCCCGACGGCCCGTTGCTGACCCCGCTCACCGAACGGCTCGCCCACCTCGACCTCACCATCACCCCGGTGACGGACGGCCGGGCGGGCGCCGTTGCGCTCGCGCAGCGGCTCGCCACCGGCCGCCGGCCGGCAAAGGCCCCGTGACCACCGCGCCGCTGGACGAGCGGGTCGGCGGCCTCGCTCCCGCATGGCCCCGCGCGGCAGGGCCGTGCCGCCGGGGGAGGTTCAGCGCGGCCGCCGCGACTTCACCGCGTGCAGGCCCGCGATGTGATCGGTCAACGCCAGTGCGGCGCTGGCCCGTTGGTAGGAGAGCTGGGCGACCCGCACGTACAGGCAGTCGATGAGGACCAGTACCGAGTGGCGGGCGCCGATGATGCCGGTGGGAAAGCTCGTCTCCGAGGTGGACGAGATGAGCCGGATGTCGGCGGCGCGGGCGAGCGGCGAACGCGGGTCGGCGGTGAGGGCGATCGTCGTCGCGCCGCGCTCCTTGGCCGTCTGGAACGGCTCGGTCGTCTCACGGGTCGCCCCGGAGTGGGAGATGCCGATCGCGACGTCGGCGGGGGTGAGCAGGGCGGCCGAGGTGGCCGCGGCGTGCACCTCGGTCCAGCCGCGCACCGAACAGCCGATCCGGAACAGCCGGGTCTCCGTCTCCTGCGCCACCGCACCGCTGCCGCCCACGCCGTAGACGTCGATCCTGCGGGCTCGCGCCATGGCCTGCGCGGCCCGCTCGACCGCGTCCAGGTCGATCCGGTCCAGGGTCTGCTGGACGGCCCGCAGATCCGCGGTGCCGACGACCTTCACGACCCGCTCCAGGCTGTCGTCCGGGGAGATGTCCGGACCGATCTCGGCCGTGCCCCAGTCGGAGACCTCGCCGCGGCCCCGCTCCTGCGCCAGCGCGATCAGCAGGTGCTGGTAGGAGTCGAGGCCGACGGCCTGGCAGAAACGGGTCACGGTCGCCTGGGAGGTGCCGGTGCGGCGGCCCAGCTCCGCGGCCGAACAACGGGTGACGGCGGCCGGATCCGCCAGGATCAGCTCGCCGACCTTCCGCAGGGAGCCGGCCAGGCGCGGCAGCTCGGTCCGGATGAGTGTGGTGACGTCGGTCGAGGGCATGCACTGAAGGTAACAGCCACCTATACAGCGTCAGTTGAGTACCTGGACCGCAGCGGGGCGCCCTTCCGCCGCCTACGGTGTGCCTGATTTGTCGATTCACCGAGGGAGGTTGATCCGGGATGGTTCACCCAGCGGTCGGCCTTCGTCCCGGTGGCTCACCTCGGTTGTCCCGGTTGTTCCCGGCAGTGGGGAGTGCGTAGGTGTCCGTCGAGTCCGCCAACGAGTCCGGGACCGAGCCGGTGACCGCCGAACGCTTCGCCCGCGAGGGCCTCGCGGCCCTCCACCGCCTCACCGAGTCCGCCCGCGCCGACGTGACCCGGGCCGCCGGACTGATCGCCGACTGCGTCCGCGCCGACGGCGTCGTCCAGGCCTTCGGTACCGGACACTCCCAGGCGACGGTCCTCGAGATCGCGGGCCGCGCGGGCGGGTTGGTGCCCACCAACCGGATCAGCATCGCCGACCTCGTCCGCTACGGCGGCGCGCCCCCGGGCGTCCTCGACGACCCGCTCCTGGAACGCGAGCCCGGCGTCGCCGCCCGCCTCTACGACCTCGCCGCCCCGTACCCCCAGGACCTCTTCGTCATCATCTCCAACTCCGGGGTGAACAACGTGATCGTGGAGATGGCCCTGCACGCCAGGGAACACGGCCACCGGGTCCTCGCCCTCACCTCCCTCGCCCACACCAGGGCGGTCCCCGCCGGTCACCCCAGCGGCAGGAAGCTCGCCGACCTGGCCGACGTGGTCCTCGACAACGCGGCCCCGCGCGGTGACGCTCTCCTCTCACTCCCGGGCGGCGGCGCGGTCTGCGCGCTGTCCACGCTGACCGGGGTCATGCTCGTGCAGATGGCGGTGGCCGAGGCGGCCGGCCTTCTCCTCGCCTCCGGCGACCACCCCCCGGTCTACGTCTCGGCCAACGTGCCGGGCGGCTTCGAGGGCAACCTGGAACTGGAGAAGCGGTACGCCGGACGGATCCGGCGCACCGCGAGCTGACCGGCACGTCAGCCGACCGGCGGGCGACGGCCGCCGTGGGGGAGGCCGAGGCCAAGGGCGCGGGGGACCTCTGGAGCGGCAGGTCCCGGGCCCACGAGCCGGCCGACCGGGCGCCTTGCGCAGCGCACGGTTGCACGCCTCGACGCGCCCCGGTCCGCGAGCGCGACACCGGCTACGCCGGACGCTCCCGACGCCCCCGGCGCCTGCTCAGCAGGTGACTCCTTTCCGGCTCCGGCTGGTGGGAGTCCTTCCGGGCTCAGCCGGTGGGCGCCTTGTGGGCTCAGCCGGGGCACCTTGCGGGTCCGGCCGGTGGGGGTCCTTCGCGGGCCGGCTGGTGGGAGTTCTTCCGGGCTCAGCGGGTGGGCGCCTTGTGGGCTCAGCCCGGGCACCTTGCGGGTCCGGCTGGTGGGAGTCCTTCCGGGGCCAGCCGGTGGGCGCCTTGTGGGCTCAGCCGGGGCACCTTGCGGGTCCGGCTGGTGGGGGTCCTTCGGGGTCCGGCGGGTGGATCTCTTCCGGGCTCAGCCGGCGGACCCCTTCGGCCCCCACCCAGACCCCTTCGGCTCCCACCCGGACCCCTTCGGCCCTCGCCCGGGACCCGTCCTGGCCTGTGTCTTCTTCGCGGCCTCGGTGAGAGCGGGCTGGAGTCGGCGGGCGGCGTCGACGTGGTCGTCGGTCCAGATGATCCGGACCGCGACGGGGGTGGCCCGGCCCCGGGCGTCACTGAGTTCGGTACGGACGGACTCCACGAGCCGCGTGGCACCCTCCGGCTGGAGCGGCACGGCGCCGGGCACGGGCGAACGGCCGGTGAGGCTCGCGGCGAAGGCGTGGTACCAGTCGGTGACCAGGGCCGCCGATCCGAGTACGGCGCGGTGGGCGTCGGCCCGGACGGCCTGGCCGCGTGCCCGGTCCTCGCCCTGCCACAGGGAGACGACGGCGTCGGCGGCCAGCCGCAGCCCGACGACCCCGTTGACGAGGGCGGTCGCGCAGGACAGCGACATTGGCTTGGCGCCGAGTTCGGCCAGGTAGTTGCGGAACGCGTCATCGAGGCGACGGGCGGCGGCGGCCGCCGCCCGGCTCCGCGGGCCGGGGTCGACGGGGTGGCCGTCGCCGAGGGCGTACCCGACGGCGTCCCCGAGGTAACGCGCGCTGTCGTCGTACGCCTCGGCGAGCGCCCTGTGGACGGCGCCCCGGGCGCCGCGCGGCCAGAAGAACGCGGCCACGACCACACTGACCAGGCACCCCAGTGCGATGTCCTGGACGCGCAGCAGGGCGATGTGCCAGTTCGGGTCGTGGCCGATGTTGAACAGCACCACCAGCGTGACGGTGAACGCGGCCTGCCCGGCGGCGAAGGAGACGGCTGCGGGCGCGATCCCGGCGAACAGGACGGCCACGGGGAGCACGAACCACAGGGCGGTGCCGTGGTGGCCGAGAAGATGCAGCAGTGCGGCGCCGACCACGGACCCGGCCAACGTGCCGAGGACGGCGCGGACGGCGTTCTGCCCGGTGCTGAGGGCGTTGGAGCGCAGCACGGACAGGGTGCCCAGCAGCACCCAGAAGGAGTGCCCGACGCCCGTCAGCCCGGCCAGGAACACGGCGATGCCGAGGCCGACGGCGCCGCGCAGGCTGTTGTGCAGCCACACCGAGTCGGGCCTGAGATGGGTGACGGCCCGTTCGCGGGCGGAGGCGAGGGGCGCGGCCAGCGCGCCCGGCTCGCGGCCGAGCAGCCGTTCGGGCCAGCTGCGCTGCCAGGCGGTGGCCGCCATGTCGACGTTGTCGGCGATCTGCAGCACGGCGAAGCCGAGCTCCTGGGCGCGGAAGGACACGTCGAGCGTGGCGATGAACCCGTAGACCTCCGCCGTGCCGGTGCCGTCCGGATGCCCGGCGGGCACCCGGACGGTGGAGCTGTGCTCCATCGCGGCCAGGGCCGCCCGCAGTTCCTTCCCGCGGGCCCGCAACGGGACAGTGTCCCCGTTCAGGTCCGTGAGCAGGTCACAGGCCGCCTCCAGGACCCCGGCGGCGGCGCGGCGCACGGTGTACGCGGCCGGATCGCACGCCGGGGGCTCGTCGGTGTACTCGGACCGGTCCACGAGGACGGCGCACAGCCAGGTCAGCTCGTCCACCAGCCGGACCACGGCACGTGAGGTCGCGGACAGGCCGGTGGGGCGGTACGGGGTGGCCTCGAAGGCGCCGCGGAGGTCCGCGCCGGTCCGGGCGGTGTGCTCCGCTCCCAGCCGGCACCGTTCGGCGTGGGACCCCGGCCCGTCCGGGCCCGGCAGGCCCGCGCGGATACGCAGATACCCCGCGGCGGCACGGCAGACGGCGGCCGCCGGGGCGCTGAGCGGTTCGGCGACGGGACGCGGCCACAGCAGGGCGACGGCAGGCAGCGCGACCGCCGCCGCCAGGCCCGCGCCGGCGAGCCGCCCGGGCAGTTGCGACAGCGCCGCCGGGGCGCTGACCGGCAGCACGAAGGCCAGCAGGAGCGCCGTCGAACTGCCGGCCAGGACGGAGCTGACCACGCCGGCGAAGAGGACCGCGAAACCGGTCACGACCGTGGCCGCCACGGCGAGCCAGAGCCGTTGCGCGGCCAGCGTGCCGAGGCAGATGAGCACCAGCCACGCCACCGCGAGCGCCGCCTGCGCCCGCAGCCGCTCCACCATCGGCCCGGAGTAGTCCACCAGCAGCAGCATCGAGAACGAGCCGAACGCGGCGTAGCTCGCCATCGCCGGGGAGTGCAGCACCTCGGTGCACAGGGCGAACAGGGCGGGCATCACCAGTGCCGTCCGCGCGGCCCGCCGGGTCGCCGCGAGGTCCGGGTCCTGGCCGCGCAGCCACGTCACCCAGCGTGGTGCCCGCCCCGACATGTCCACCTCCCGCCGGCCCCGGGCAGCCGGCCCCGCCGCCGCACCGCGCACACCACCCATATGCGGCCACCACCGGGCCGACCGCAACATTTGCCTGGAGGCTGAACGACTCCCCGCGCCCCCGGCCTCCCGCCCTTCCCCGCGCCCCCGGCGCGCGCCGCCGCGGCGACGCGCAGCTCCGTGCTCAGCGCACCGGGAAGCCGAACGAGTACCCCTGTTCCTTCAGCCACGGCAGCACCTCTCGCAGGGCGGCCACCGTCTCGGAACGGTCGCCGCCGGCGTCGTGGAAGAGGATGGTCGGCCCGTTCGGCATCTCCTCCTTGACGGTGGCCACGATGGCGGCCGTCCCGGGGCGCTCGAAGTCCTTCGAGTCGACGTTCCAGCCCAGCGGCCGCATGCCGTGCGAGGCGGCGAGCTTACGGCTGTAGGGGGTGAAGGCGCCGCCCGGCGCGCGGTAGTAGAGCGGCCGTACGCCTCCGGACGCCTCGGTGATCATGCGCTCGGCGTCGAGGATCTGCCGGGACTGGTAGGCCTCGGACTTGGTGTCCATGGTGACGTCGTGGGAGACCGTGTGGTCGCACAGCCGGTGACCCGCCGCCACCACCGCCTTCACCAGGTCCGGGTGCGCCTGCGCCTGCGGTCCGATCATGCAGAAGGTGGCCTTCACGCCGTACTCCTTGAGCACCTGGAGCACCTTGGGGGTCCAGACCGGGTCCGGTCCGTCGTCGATGGTGATGTTCACCCCCCTGGTGCCCCGGTCCGAGGCGTGCGCGATCTCGGCCGACACCGAGGCCGGGGCCGGGGCCGGGGCCGGGGCCGCCTTCGGAGCGCCGTGCCGCGCCGAGGTCCCGGCTTTCGCATGCCCGTCGACGGGTCCGGCCTGCGCGGTCCACAACGAGGCGGCCACGGTCACGGCTGTGATCCCGAGCGCCGCCGCGACCACCTGGCCGTACCATCCCCGTCCGCCGTGCCGCGCCATGTCCGCCCCGTTCCTGGTAGTCGAGTCCATCTCGTGCACCCGTCAGGACGGATAACGGAGGGCACCGGATCCGTCCGTTACCGATCACGGACAATTCCGCGAGAGTTCTGCGACAGGCGCTCTGCCAGACCTTTAACGCGGAGGAGGGCGAACGGTGTTGGCCGTCCCTCCGCGAAGGGCACAGGGTGTTGACGAGGCCGCGCGCCCGCCCTGGACACCCGGAAGTCCCGGCCGCTGTGCGGCGGTTGCCGGCGTCCTGTTTCCCCCCGACCGGTAGTACCGGAACGCAGGCCTGCCGCCTCGCCATGCGGTGCGCGGCGAGGCGGGCGGAAATGGCAGCAGACTCCCACCGGGCCCCGGCCACCCACCGCGACCGTCTCACCCCGGCACAGTCCGGAACGCGAGCCACCGTTCGCGGTGATCACATGGAGATGTCCCGAAGTACTCGGGGGGCCTACCTCCGGGCGGCCACGGCCCTCGAAACTGTCAACCGTCAGCCGGCGATGGCCTGTTCGGCCCTGGAGTCCCAGCTCAGACACCTGCCGCAAAGTAGGTCGCGGGTAGCCAGCCGGGCCCCGTTTCCCCGTTCTCTGCGTCGTCGTTGGCCTGAGCGAGTGATCGAGGCCGAAGGGGCGGGCGTGCGGCAAGAGTGGTCGCCAGAGGAGCTGTTGGCGAACTGGACGCTGGTAGACGGCGACTGGGCCTTGGTGGCGAACAAGAGCGGGACCACTCGGCTCGGCTTCAGTCTCTTGCTGAGGTTCTTCGAGCTGGAAGGCCGGTTCCCGGAAGTGCCGGAGGAGGTTCCACCGGCTGCGGTGGAGTTCGTCGCCCGTCTGGTGAAGGTCCCGGCCACCGACTTCGCGAAGTACCCGCTGGTCGGCCGGACTGCCGAGTACCACCGCAAGCAGATCCGCGAGGCCCTGGGCTTTCGGCCTTCGACGGTCGCGGACGAGAAGGCGCTGGTCGAGTGGCTGGCTGTGGAGGTCTGTCCGGTCGAGCTGGTGGAGGACCGGCAGCGCGAGGCCCTGCTGGTCGAGTGCCGGGCCCGGAAGATCGAGCCGCCGGGCTGCACCCGGGTCGAGAAGGTCCTCGTTGCGGCGCGCGGCAAGTGGGAGAGGACGTTCTGCAACCGCACGATCGTTCGTCTCGGTGAGGCGGGCACGGCCTGGCTGCTGTCCTCGGTGGCCGAAGCCAACGTGGCGGGTACCGCGCTGCTGGCCGCGCTCAAGCGCGATCCGGGCGCGGTCGGCCTGGACTCCCTGCTGACGGAGATCACCAAACTCAACGACGTGCGCAGGTTCGGGCTGCCCGACGGGCTGTTTGCGGACTGCTCGGAGAAGCTGGTGGCCGCCTGGCGGGCACGGGCGATCAAGATGTACCCCTCGGACTTCCGCGACACGAGTGAGGACGTACGGATCACCCTGCTCGCGGCGCTGTGCTCGTCCCGGCAGGCGGAGATCACCGATGCCCTGGTGGACCTGTTGGTCGCTCTGGTCCACAAGATCAATGCACGGGCCGAACGGCGGGTGGAGAAGCAGCTCACCGCCGAGTTGAAGAAGGTCCGCGGCAAGGAAGGCATCCTTTTCAAGCTGGCGATGGCCGCCGTTGACAAGCCCGACGAGGTCGTACGCCGGGCCCTGTTCCCGGTGGTCGGGGAGAAGACGTTGCGGGAGCTGGTGGCCGAGGCGAAGGCGAACGAGAAGGTCTTCAAGGCCAAGGTCCGCACCACGCTCCGGTCGTCGTACACCTCGTACTACCGGCAGATGCTGCCGCCGCTGCTGAACACCCTGGGCTTCATGTGCAACAACACCGCGTACCGCCCGGTGACGGACGCGATGAAGCTGTTGAAGAAGTACGCCGACGTCGACGGCAAGACCCGCTTCTACGACGTCGGCGACGAGGTGCCGATGGACGGCGTGGTGCGCAACTGGCGCGAGGCGGTCGTCGACGAGCGGGGCAAGGTCGAGCGCATCCCGTACGAGCTGTGCGTTCTGGTCGCGCTGCGGGACGCCGTACGGCGCCGGGAGATTTACGTCGAGGGCGCCGCCCGCTGGCGCAATCCGGAGGACGACTTGCCTGGCGACTTCGAGGCCACCCGCGCCGTGCACTACGCCGCGATCCGCCAGCCGCTGAACCCGAGGGCGTTCATCGCGGACTTGAAGAAGCGCATGACTGCGGGCCTGGACCAGGTGTCCGGCGCGCTCGCGGACGGCTCGGCGGGCGGGGTGAAGGTCACCACACGCAAGGGCGAGCCGTGGATCACGGTGCCGAAGCTGGAGCCGCTGGCCGAGCCCACCGGCCTGGCGGCCCTCAAGGAGGAGGTCGCACGGCGTTGGGGCGTCCTGGACCTCCTGGACGTGCTGTAGAACGCCGACTTCCTCACCGGCTTCACCGAGGAGTTCTCCTCGGTGGCCGCCTACGAGCGCATCGAGCGGGACGTCCTCCAGCGTCGCCTCCTGCTGGCCCTCTTCGCACTCGGTACGAGCATGGGCATCCGCGCGATCGTGGCCACCGGCGAACGCGGTGAGAGCGAGGCCGCGCTGCGGCACGTACGACGGCACTTCATCACCGTCGACAACCTCCGAGCCGCCGTCACCAGACTGGTGAACGCCACCTTCGCCGCCCGCGACACCGCGTGGTGGGGCACCGGTACTGCCTGTGCCTCCGACTCGAAGAAGTTCGGATCCTGGTCCAGCAACTTCATGACCGAGTACCACGCCCGCTACGGCGGCAACGGCGTGATGATCTACTGGCACGTCGAGCGGAAGAACGTCTGCATCTACTCCCAGCTCAAGAGCTGTTCGTCGTCCGAGGTCGCGGCGATGATCGAGGGCCTGCTGCGGCACTGCACGGACGCCGAGATCGAGTCGAACTACGTCGACACCCACGGTGCGAGCGTGGTCGGGTTCGCCTTCACCGAACTACTGAACTTCCGCCTGCTGCCGCGGCTGAAGAACATCGGCAACATCCGCCTGTACCGCCCGGACGACACCCCGCCCGGCTGGCCGGCGCTCGGTGCTTCGCTGACGCGGCGGATCCGCTGGGAGCTGATCGAGCAGCAGTACGACCAGATGGTGAAGTACGCCACCACGCTCCGCCTCGGCACGGCGGAGGCCGAACAGGTGCTGCGGCGCTTCATCCGAGGCCGCCCCAAGCACCCCACCTACCAGGCTCTCGAAGAACTCGGCCGCCTGATGCGCACCATCTTCGCGTGTGACTACTTGGCCAGCCCCGGCTTGCGCCGCGAGATCCACGGCGGGCTACAGGTCGTGGAGAACTGGAACAGCGCGAACACCGTGCTGCACTACGGCAAGGACGGCGCTCTGACCGGCCCGGACAAGGAGCACGCCGAGACCTCGATGCTCACCCTGCACCTGCTCCAGTCCGCGCTCGTGCACGTCAACACCCTGCTGGTTCAGCAGGTCCTGGCCGAACCGGCGTGGGCGAAGAAACTGAGCGACGAGGACCGGCGCGGCCTGACCGCGCTGTTCTGGTCCAACGTCAACCCGTACGGCACCTTCCGCCTCGACATGAACAAGCGCCTCGACCTGGGGCCAGCCGTGACAGTGCCCGGCCCCCGTGCCACGGTTGATGCTGCCGAACGGTCCCCTCTTGACATGCGATGACCGCCTGAAGGGTGCAGAACAAGCGAAGGTTACTCATGCGCGGCGCCCGGAGCGTTTGCTTCACTTGTAGATCGTTTTTGTCCAGCTAACCCCCGGGACCGCGCTGGTCCGAAAGGAGAGGTACCTGATGGTCAGGCCAACGCTGCCTGTGGAGGTCCCCCCGACTCGCCGTGTCTCTGAAGGCGGATACACGCTGCATGGCCGGCGCTACGAGGACCCGTATGTCTGGCTGGAACGGCTCGACGACGGCGAGACGGTCGACTGGATCGCTGCCCAGGAGGCGGTCACCCGCGCGGTGCTCGACAGCGTCCCCGGCCGCGAGGGTCTGCGCGCTGCCGTCGCCCGTTCCACTCGCTACGCGCGGCTGTCCCCGCCGATCCCTGCGGGCCGGAACGGGCGCACTTTCCATTGGCAGGCCGGTGCCGACGACGAGAAGTCCGCCCTGATGATGCGCCGTTCGACCGGTGCCCCAGCAGAAACCGTGATCGACCCGGGCGCTTGGCCGGCCGGCGACGTCCTGGTGTTCGCCGAGCCGTCCCCCGACGGCACCCTGGTGGCACTCGGCCGGGCCGGCGGTGGCACCCATGGCGCAGTGATCCATGTCCTCGACGTCGAGACCGGCCAGCTGCTACCCGAGCGACTGCGGGGCACCGACCACGGCTCGGTCGCCTGGCGACCCGATTCGTCCAGCTTCTTCTACACCGCCTATCCCGAGCCCGGCGAAGTCCCACCCGACGAGCAGGCGTACTGGCACGCCGTCTACGAGCACCGGATCGGCTCGGACACCCCGGCCCGCAAGGTCTTCGGGGACGATCGCGACAAGGACCACTGGTGCACCGTGGACGCCAGCGAGTGCGGCCGGTACGCGGTCATCACCGTGTGGGACTTCGTGCACGCCAACGACGTCACTTTGCTGCGTCTCACCGACGACGAGCTGATTCCGGCGGCCACCGGAATGCGGTCGGTCAACCAGGTGCAGGTGATCGACGACTCGGTGCTCGTATGGACCGACCTCGACGCGCCGCGCGGACGCCTGTGCACTGCTCCCCTCACCGAACCGACCGCGTGGCGCACGCTTATCCGAGAAGGCCCGGACATCATGCAGACCGTCACCGGGATCGGAGGCCGCCTCTACGCCGTCTACTCGCACGCCGCCTCGCACCGGGTGGCCGTCCACGCCGAGGACGGCACTCATCTGCGGGACCTGGCGCTCCCGTCCCTTGGCTCGGTCAACCGGAACGAGGGGGTGGGCGTCGTCAGCGGTGTCACCGGCTCCTGGCACGGCGACGACGTATGGGTGGCCTTCACCTCGTTCGTGCAGCCGCCGTCGGTCTACAAGTACGACTACGCACAGGACCGGCTGGAGCCCTACCACGTACCCGATGCCGGCCTCGACCCGGCCGCGTACACCACGCAACAGGTCTGGTACGAGTCGGCCGACGGCACCCCCGTGTCGATGTTCCTCATCTACCGCACCGACCTGCCGCGCGACGGACGGCGACCGGTCCGGCTCAGCGGCTACGGCGGCTTCAACATCCCCGTAGAACCGCGCTTCTCAGCCGTCAGTGCCGCCTGGCTCCAGCTCGGCGGAGTGCTGGCCCACGCCAACATACGCGGCGGCGGCGAATACGGCCGTACCTGGCACGAGGCAGCCGTCGGCATGCGCCGGCAGAACGCCTTCGACGACTACATCGCCGCGGCCCGCCATCTGGTCGCCACCGGATGGACGACCCCAGAACGGATCGCCTCGCGCGGCAACAGCAACGGCGGCCTGCTGGTCGCCGTCACCGCACTGCAAGCACCCGACGCGTTCGGCGCCGTCTACTGCCGCACGCCCCTGCTCGACATGCTGCGCTTTCCAACTTTCCCCAACCTCAGTGGCACCACCGTTGAATACGGCTCGCCAGACGACCCCGACGAGTGCGCCTACCTTGCCGCCTACTCGCCCTACCACAACGTACGGCCCGACCGCCGCTACCCGGTGATCGCGATCGCAACGGCACTCAACGACCGCACCGTACCGCCATATGACCCGCTCAAGATGATCGCGGCCCTTCAAACCGACGCCGCGAAGGGCGGCCCCTACATCCTGGTGCCGCTGCGTGACTCCGGCCACGGCGGAGGAACCACCCTGTCGGCCCTCATCGAGCAGGACGTCGACGAGCTGAGCTTCCTCTACTGGGCGCTCGGCATCCCAGCGCGGCCGAGATGATCGGTGGTTGATCAGGCCGAGACGGACCCCCGCGCTCGAAGAGCCGGGGGTCCGTCTCCCGCCCCACTGTTTCATGGGTTGTTGCAAGCGACTGGACGTCTGAAACGTCCTCATGAAACAGTCCGGGGTCGTGAGCGACGACTTCAAGCGCGTGGAATCGCACGACTGCCCGATGTCCACCTGCGCCGCCCCCGCGGGGTCCCCATGCCGGACCGGCAAGGGCAAGGTGGCCATCCAGTACCACACCGCCCGCTTCCGCCTCGTGCCCCAACTCGCCAAGACGCTCAGCGTGCCGACCCCCGGCGTACGCAAGCCGGGCTCGGCATGGACCGAACTGCCCCGGCCCGTGTGCGCCGACGCCGAACCGGTCGGACACGTCCGCCTCGGCTACGCCCGCGCCTCGACCGCCCGGCAGTCCCTCGACGCACAACTCGACTCCCTCAGCGAAGCCGGGGTCACCCGGATCTTCTCGGAGAAGATCTCCACCCGCGCCGCCAAGCGTCCCGAGCTGGAGGCCGCCGTGAAGCTCGCCGGAGAGATCCGCTCCTCCGGCGTTGCCGTCGCCCTCGTCGTGCACGAGCACAAGCGCCTTGGCCGCGGCATCGAACTCGCCATGCTCGCCGAGGAGCTGAGGGCGAGCGACGTCGGCCTGGAGTTCCTCAGCGGAGAGCTGAAGGGCTCGCACGATCCTTCCGGAATCGTGTTCACCGTGCTCGCGGCCATGTCCGGCATGGAACGCGAGTACATCCGCGACCGCACCCTCGATGGCCACGAGTCCGCCCGCAAGCGCGGCAAGACCATCGGCGGCGCGGGCGTCACCGACGAAGACATGCTGTCCATGGCCCTCCACCTACGTGACCAGGAGATGAGCCTGCGCGACATCGCCAAGCGGCTCGTCATCACGGCCGGCACGAAGAAGGGCCAGCACCCCTCACCCGCCACCGTCATGCGGATGCTGCGCGAGCACGACGAAAAGGTCGCCACGGCCGCGAGCTCGTGATCCCCGCTACTTTGCGGCTGGTGTCTGAGCCAGGACTCCAAGGCCTGTTCGAGCAGCGTGTGCGCCCAGAGTCCGAGGGAGCAGTCATGAGATCGCGCCTCCGATCGCGCCTCCAGTGGATCGACGTTCGGGGCGAGCACGCCGTTGTCGCACGCACACGCGCGTACGGAGCCGAGATCCTGGTCAAGTTCCTCGTCCTGGTCGGCCTGGTGTACATGCCGGTTCTGCTTTTCCACTGGGGTGAGTGGATTCCGTTCGCCGTGGCCGGCCTCTACCTGTTCTGGGAGCTGGGCCGTGTCAGCAGCGCGCTGGGCGAGCTCGCCGGCCTCTGGAACGACCGGCGCCAGGAGCGGCGGGAGCCGGCCCGAAGCGACGTCCTCGACTGACCGGGCCCGGCTCAGCCCGGCCCACCGACGTCCCGGACCAGCTCGATCGCCCGCCCCAGCGTGGTGAGCCGGTCCTCCAGGGTCTCGCCCGCCGGGTAGAGCCGGACGGTGTCGACGCCGGCGTCACGCCACACCGCGAGGCGCTCGCGCACCATGGCCTGCGTGCCGATCAGCGTCGTACCGAGCACCATCTCGTCGGTCACCAGCGCGGCCGCGCCGTCCCGGTCGCCGGCCTGCCAGCGGTCGCGCACCTCGGCCGCGACCTCGGCCCAGCCCTGGCGGCTGTAGGCGCTGTTGTAGAAGTTGGTGGACGCCGAGCCCATCCCGCCGAGACTGAAGGCGAGTTCCTTCTTGCGTCCGGCGACCATCGCCCCGAGCGCCTCCTCGTCGGGTGCGAAGGCGACCTCGGCACCCTGGCAGACGTCCAGGTCCGCACGGGTACGACCGCTGCGGGCCAGGCCCTCGTCGAGGTGGGCGAAGTAGGCGCCGGCGGCGCCCTCGGGCACGAAGCTGGTGCCCAGCCAGCCGTCGGCCACCTCTCCGGTCAGCCGCAGCATGGCCGGGGAGAGAGCGGCGAGGTAGACGGGGATCTCGTGCTCGGCGCGCATCGACAGCCGCATCGGGACGGCCTCACCGCCCGGCAGCGGCAGGGTGAACTCCGTGCCGGAGTAGGAGAGCCGGCCGCCGCCGGCCACCTGCCGCACGATCTCCACCGTCTCGCGCATGCGCCGCAGCGGCCGGGCGAAGGGGACACCGTGCAGTCCCTCGATCACCTGCGGGCCGGAGGCGCCGAGACCGAGCAGGAAACGCCCGCCGGACAGGTTGGAGAGGGTGATGGCCGTCTGGGCCACGGCCGTCGGTGTCCGGGTGCCGAGCTGCATGATGCCGGAGCCGAGCAGCATGCGGTCGGTGAGCGCCGCGTAGTAGCCGAGCGCGGAGGGCGCGTCGGAACCCCAGGCCTCGGCGACCCAGCAGACGTCCAGGCCCAGCTTCTCGGCCTCGACGACGAAGTCGCGCTGCTGGGACCAGTGTTCGCCGCCCGAGGCCTCGATCGTGGTGGCCGTCCGCATCACGCCTCCGCCCGCCGCTTGATCTGCGCGAGGGTGGCGGTGATGCCACGCTCGAACTCCCGCAGCCGTACGAACACGATCTTCTGTTCCTTGTCGGGCATCCGGTCGATGGCGACGGACAGTCCGGAACGCCCCGGACCCAGCTGCATCCACTGCGACAGAGCGGTCCCGCCGTCCTTCGGGCGGAGCCGGAACCGCCAGACCGCGGAGGGTTCGGACGGATCCTGCACCGCCCAGGCGAACACCGACTCCGGCTCGTACTCGATCACGTGGGAGGTGGTCTCCCACTTCCCGAACGCCTCGTGCTCACTGCGGCCGACGAACCTGGTCCCCACCGCCGGACCGGCGGCTCCGTCCAGCCAGGCGACCGACCGGAGCTCCTCGCTCATGTCCGGCATCAGTTCGATGTCGCTGACCAGCGCCCACACCGTGGCCGGTGGGGCGTCGATCCAGGTCTCCGCCTCGACCGTGGGTGTGTCCGCGTAGCGCGCGCCCGTCCACTCCAAGATCCAGCCTCCTTGCCGTCCGCGTTCCTGACCTCAAGAGTTGCTAAATGAGACTCACCCTGTCAAGAGAGCACGGAAGGGAGCGGGAGACAAGAGCCCCGCCGCGCTCAGCCGGTGCCGAACCGCCGGCGGACGTCCGGCCGCTGCCGGAGCCGCTCGGGGTACCCGGGGCCCATCCGCATCGAGGTCTCCTCGGACCTGAGCGGCGTACGGCACAGGGAGCAGACGACCTCGGGCACGGTGTCGTGGTCGCAGGCCTCGTGATGGAACACCACGGGCACGCCCCGCTCCCCGGCCAGCCAGCGGTCGCCCCACGCGGACATCGCGGCCAGCACCGCGAACAGGTCCCGCCCCTTCTCGGTCAGGACGTAGTCGTAGCGCGGCGGCTCGGCCTCGTACTGCCGTTTCTCCAGGATCCGCTCGTCCACCAGGAGGCGCAGCCGGTCGGTCAAGGTGTTGCGGGCGATGCCCAGTTCCCGCTGGAACTCGTCGAAGCGGCGGATGCCGTAGAACGCCTCCCGCACCACGAGCGGCGTCCAGTGGTCACCCAGCAGATCGACGGTCCGCGCGATGGAGCACGGCCACTTGGCGAACGACGTCCGTTTCATGCCTCCACGATATCGAGTCTTATGAAGAAACTCAGCTGACGGTTGCGTTTCCGGTGACGGCGAGCGACCGGACACGGTCCGTTCGTGGTCATCGGCCGTACGCACCGCGAACCCCACGGGATGTGGACGGCCCGCGCAGGCCACAGCATGAAGCGAGGGCCGGTCCGTCCGCCGGGCCCCGAGCCGTGAATCGAGGTGTACGACCATGAGGATCGAGGGATCGGTCGCGCTGGTGACCGGAGCGAACCGGGGGATCGGGCTGGCGTTCTGCCGAGCCCTGCTGGGCCGGGGCGCGGCCAAGGTGTACGCGGGCGTACGGCGGCCGGAGGACTTCACCGTGCCGGGGCTGGAGCCGCTGCGCCTGGACGTCACCGACCCCGGGCAGATCGAGGCCGCGGCGCGGACGGCGTCCGACGTGAACATCGTGATCAACAACGCGGGCATCCAGGCCGGGCCGAGCCTGCTGGAGGGCTCCCTGGACGGTGCGCGGCAGGAGCTGGAGGTGAACTATCTCGGCACCTGGGCCGTCGCGCGGGCCTTCGCGCCGGTGCTCGCCGCCCATGGGGGCGGTGCCCTGGTGAACATGCTGTCCGTGGCGTCGTGGCGGTCGACCAGGCGGTTTCCCAGCTATGCCGCGTCCAAGGCGGCGCAGTGGTCGCTGACCAACGCGTTGCGGGTCGCGCTGCGGGAGCAGGGGACGCTGGTCGTCGGCGTGCACGTCGGCTGGGTGGACACGGACGCCACCGCGGGGATCGACGAGCCGAAGACGGATGCGGCCGAGGTGGCCGCGCAGACCATGGACGCGATCGCCCGCGACGAACCCGAGGTCCTGGTCGACGACGTGGCCCGCCAGGTCCGGGCCGCGCTGTCCGGCCCGCTCGATCTTCTCTACCCGACCGGCTGATCGCGCGGCCCGATCGTGCGACGGTGGAGTCAGCAGATCGACCCGACACAACGGTGAGGTGGAGCCATGCAGACCGACTTCGACGTCGTCGTCCTGGGAGCCGGGCCGGGCGGCTACGTGGCCGCGATCCGCGCCGCCCAGCTGGGCCTGCGCACGGCCATCGTGGAGGGCCGCTTCTGGGGTGGGGTCTGTCTGAACATCGGCTGCATCCCCGCCAAGGCGCTGCTGCGCAACGCCGAGGTCGCCCAGCTGATCCTGCACGACGCGGACAAGTTCGGTGTGAAGATCAGCGGTGAGGTGGGCCTGGACTACCGTGCCGCCTACGAGCGCAGCCGGGTGGTGGCCGACGGGCGCGTCAAGGGCGTCGGCTACCTCATGCGCAAGAACAAGATCGAACAGTTCGAGGGGCAGGGCACCTTCCTCGACCCGCACACCCTCCAGGTGCGCATGACGGACGGCGAGACGACGCTCTCCTTCCGCTCCTGCATCATCGCGACCGGCTCGACCGTGAAACTCCTGCCCGGCACGGCGCTGGGCCGGCGCGTCGTCACCTACGAGGAGCAGATCCTCTCCGACACCCTCCCGTCGAGTCTGATCATCGCGGGTGCCGGGGCCATCGGCGTCGAGTTCGCCTACCTGCTGCGGTCGTACGGCGTCGACGTCACGCTGGTGGAGTTCCTGGACCGGATCGCCCCGCTGGAGGACGAGGAGGTCTCGGCCGAGCTGACCAGGCGCTTCAAGCGGCAGGGGATCCGGGTCCTGACCTCCACCGCCGTGCGGTCCATCGAGGAGACCGAGGACAACGTCCGCGTGACGGTCCGCTCCGGCGACTCGGAGCAGGTCCTGGAGGCGGAGAAGGTCCTGCAGGCCACCGGCTTCCAGCCGCGGACGGCCGGCTACGGGCTGAACAGCACCGGCGTACGGCTCACCGAGCGCGGTGCCATCGACATCGACGGGTTCTGCCGCACCAGCCAGCCGCACATCTACGCCATCGGCGACGTCACGGCGAAGCTGATGCTCGCGCACACCGCCGAGGCGATGGGGGTCGTCGCCGCGGAGAGCATCGCCGGCGCGGAGACCATGGAGCTCGACTACCGCATGATCCCGCGCGCGACGTTCTGCCAGCCGCAGATCGCCAGCTTCGGCTGGACCGAGGCCGAGGCCCGCGCCCAGGGCTTCGACGTGCGCGTGGCGAAGTTCCCGTTCACCGCCAACGCCAAGGCGCACGGCTTCGGCGACACGGTGGGGTTCGTGAAACTCGTGAGCGACGCCCGGTACGGCGAACTGATCGGCGGCCACCTGATCGGACCGGACGTGACGGAGCTCCTGCCCGAGCTGACGCTCGCCCAGAAATGGGACCTCACGGTGCATGAGCTCGCCCGGAACGTGCACGCCCATCCGACACTGAGCGAGGCGGTCCAGGACGCCCTGCACGGGCTCGCCGGCCACATGATCAACCTCTGACGGGGGCGGTACCGGCAGGAACGCGCCGAGCGGGGGAACCGACCTCCAGGCGCGGGAGAGTGGCGGGGAAGCTGGCGGGCAGGTGCCGGTCGCGGCGTACCCGGCGATGTGGCCGAGCACCGCGCCGGAACGGCGAAGACGAACACGCCGCCTACCGGCGAGAGGGAGCCGCGGTTCCCCGGGCCGCTCTCCGCGGTGCCGGCCGCCGCTGCCGCGGAGGCGGAAGCGGAAGCGGGTACGGCCCAGGGCGGCCGGTGACGTCGTCTCGACCACGCTCGACACTCGGCGGTCCTCGGACCCCGGGGCAACGTGAGTGGAGAGGCCGTGCCGCCCCGGCGCGTCAGTTCGTCCGGATCGGCGGACCCGCCATCCGGGCGGCGGCGTCGTGGATGAGCCGCGCGTGCAGCTCGAACAGGGACACCAGGTCGACGGAGTCGCCCTTGACCTCACGGTGCACGAACAGGCCGTCGGCGCCGGCGACGGCGTAGGTGGTCAGGGTTTCCACGGCGTCCTCGGCCAGGGCCGGGAAGAGGGTGGCGATGATCTCGGCGATGCGCCGGTGCGAGATGTCGCGGACCTGGAGGAAGACCGCACGGCCCCGGGGCTCGGTGGGGCGGCGCTCCAGCGCGAGCATCAGGCCGAGGCGCAGGAAGTCCGGGGCGGCGACCAGGGACCTGGCCACGTTCGCGGCCATCAGGGTGACCCGTTCCAGCGGGGTCCCCGCCTCGTCGCCGGGCAGGTCGACGGTCGTGAGCCAGGTTTCGAAGCTGCGCTCGATGACGGCCGCGATCAGGTCGTCCTTGTCCTTGAAGTGCCAGTAGATCGAGCTCGGGGGCAGCCCGCACTTGGCGCTGACGGCCGCGATGGAGGTGCCGTCGTAACCGCGCTCGCCGGCGATCTCGACGGTGGCGTCGAGGATGCGCTGGCGCGACTCCACCCCGTTCGCGCGCTTCCTGCGCGTCGTCTGCGGCCCGGTCATCCCTGCGCCTCTCGGAGTTCGAGGCGGTCCGGCGGGCCGCCTCTGGGATGTCCATCCTAATTGGAGCGACCCCTACAACAGGAGCCGCCTGCCGGTGGGCCCCAAGGTGCCGCGCGGCACGACGAGCGCCCTGCCCGGCCGTCGCCCACGGGCTCGTCGGGTTCCTGCCGTCCCGCAAGGGCGACCCGCGGCCACCGCGCACCTCGCGGCAGACGGCCTGACCGGACACGGGGCAGACGTTCAGGAACTGTTCAGGTGAATGCTGTCAAAGTCGGCCATAACGACCGCCTATCGCGGCCGCTCACGACAGGGCGCGCGTTCCCCCAACGCGAGCGCGCGTCCTGCGGCACGACCGAACAGGAGCCCCCCACCTTGGAGCAGTCCGAAGTCCTCAACGGTCCCGCGGACCAGGGCACGGTCACGTCGGTGACGAAGAAGCTCCCGGAGGTGACACTGGCGTTCTGGATCATGAAGATCGCCGCGACCACCCTCGGCGAGACGGCCGGCGACCTCTTCGCGCAGACCCTGAAGCTCGGCTACTTCCTCACCACGATCGCGCTGTTCCTGGTGTTCGTGGTGACGCTGGCAGCCCAGCTCCGCTCCCGCCGCCACCACCCGTTCTTCTACTGGACGGTCATCCTCTCCACCAGCATGGCCGGGACCACCGTGTCCGACTTCATGAACCGCGACGCCGGCGCCGAGTACCTGGCGGGCGGCGCCACCTCGCTCGGCTGGGGACCCCAGGGCCTCGGCCTCGGCTACCCGGTCGGCGCGGCCGTCCTGATCTCGATCCTCCTCGCCGTCTTCGCGGTCTGGAAGGCGACCGGCACGACCTTCCGGATCCGGGAGATCGTCACGCTCCGCGCCGAGATCCTGTTCTGGTCGGCGATCCTCGTCTCCAACACACTGGGCACCTCCATGGGCGACTTCCTCTCCGACAGCTCCGGCCTCGGCTACGCCGGCGGCGCGCTGCTGGTGACCGGGGCGCTCGCCGTCCTGGTCGCCCTGATCAAGGTGCCCGTCGTGCCCAACGTCCTGCTGTTCTGGATCGCGTTCGTCCTCACCCGGCCGCTCGGCGCGACCGCGGGCGACTTCCTGACCAAGCCGGTCGCCAAGGGCGGCCTGAACCTCGGCACGGCCGGTTCCTCGGCCGTCCTGCTGGCCGTCCTGCTCGGCCTCGTGGCCCACGCGCAGATCCGGGAGCGCGGGACCTCCGCCTAGGACGCGGAGAACCAGGAGCTCCGCCTTTTCCGCCCAGCACACGGAGAAGGAGGAGCGGGTCCCCGGGCCGCTCACCCGGCGGGCAGGTCGGTCAGGAAGCGGGCCCCGGAGGTGTACGCGCGATCGTGGGACACCTCGCCGCCCACGCCCCGGGCCAGGCGCCGGGCGAGGGGCAGTCCGAGGCCCGCGCCGTCGTGCCCGTCCCCGGGATCGGCGCGGCGGCCGGGCTGGAAGAGGTCGTCCACGAACGCCTCCGGTACGCCGGGGCCGTCGTCGGTGACGCTGATCCGCACCCCGCCGGGCACCGGTCGCGCGGACACGGTCACCGTGGAGCGCGCGTACCGGACCGCGTTCGTCAGAAGCGGGCTGACGATGCGTTCGAGCAGCACCGGCCGGACGGCCGCCGCCAGCTCCGGTCCCGTCGTGTCGACGACGGCTCTCACCTGTTCCGGCGCCCCGAGGCGGTCGACCAGACGGCACAGGACGGGCTCGACGGCCGTGGCGCCGGGGGCCGCCGTGGCGGCGGTGCGTGCTTCCTCCCGGGCGTCGTCCAGCAGGGTGTCGCAGATGGTGAGCATGGCCTGGGCGGCGTCGGCGATCACCTCGTGCGTGGCGCGGGTCTCGGCGGCGGAGCGCGGCCGGGCCCGCCACCAGTCCAGCTCGACGATGATCCGGGTGAGCGGGGTACGCAGTTCGTGGGACAGCTCCCCGGTCAGCTGCCGCTCGTGCCCCAGCACGGTACGGATGCGGTCCAGCAGCGCGTCCAGCGAGGCACCCAGGCTCGCGAGTTCGGCCGGGTGGTGGGCGGCACCGAAGCGTTCGTCCGACCCCGCGGCACTCCACTCGGCGGCCTGGTCGGTCATGGTCCGCACCGGACGCAGCGCCCGCCCGACGGCGAGGCGGGTCAGCGCGTAGGCGCACGCGAGCACGACGGTGTCCAGGGCCAGGGAACCCAGCAGCACCGCGGCCGCCGAGTTGCGGTACGGCGCGAGGTCCAGGGCGGTGACGACCGTCGCCGTGCCGCTGCTCCCGGCGCGGGAGCGGGCGCACAGCCGGACGGCTCCGGGATGCCCGGCCCGCACGGTCGTACAGCCACCGCCGCCCCGTACGGCGAGCCGCGCGGCGGCCTCGGTCAGGGTGCTCCCCGCGGCGGTGGCCGGGGGCTTCTCCAGCAGCCGCGTCCCGCCGTAGATCCAGACGTTGGCGTCGAGGAGCCGGTCGTTGACGGTCTCCAGGACCCGCACCCGCGGGCCGCTGGTGTCCACGGTGGTGGCGACGGCGTCCGCACGGCTGCCCAGCTCGGCGTCCGCCTGATGCCGCAGATGCCGGTCCAGCACGATGTTGAACGCCGCGGTCAGGACGGTCATCAGGAGGGCCGCGGTGGTCAGTGCCACGAGCGAGAGCCGGCCGCGCAGGGTGCGGGGGGCCAGGTGCCGCAGGAGGCGGGTCATGACAGCCGGTAGCCGATCCCGCGCGCCGTGCCCAGGCTCAGGCCGCTGCCCGCCGCGCGCAGCTTGCGGCGCAGTCGGCTCAGATACTGGTCCAGGGTGTTGTCGCTGACCTGGGCGCCGTCGGGCCAGGCGGCCCGGACCAGGTCACGGCGGCTCACGATGGCGCCTTTCGCGGCCATGAGGGTGGCCAGGAGACGGAACTCCGTCGGGGACAGCTCGACCTGGGCGTCGCCGACGCTCGCGCGGTGCCGGGTCGCGTCCAGGACCAGGTCCCCGGCCGTGGACACCGTCGGCGGGGCGGCCCGTCTGAGGGCTGCCCGCAGCCGGGCGACGAGTTCGGCGAGGTGGAACGGCTTGGACAGGTAGTCGTCGGCTCCCGCGGAGAACCCGGACAGCCGGTCGGTGAGGTGGTGACGGGCGGTCAGGAAGATGATCGGCGCCGTGAACCCGCCCGCGCGCATCGCCTGGCACACGTCCCTGCCGTCCGCGTCCGGCAGCCCGACATCGAGGACCACCGCGCCGATGCCGTCGGCGCTCAGCCGCAGGGCGCCGGCGCCGTCGGCGGCGGGCACGGGCTCGAAGCCCTCGTCGGCCAGCCCCCGGCGCAGCACGTCACGCAGCGCGTGATCGTCCTCGACGACGAGGATCTTGTGACGCATGGTCCTCCCCCGTATCCACGGCCCCGCGGCCCGCTCCGCCGAGCGGTGCTCACCCGCGTCCCTCTTCGGAAGCGGCGGCCCGTCGCCCCCGGTACACCTCGGCGAGAACGGGGACCAGCGACACGACCACGATCAGTGCCACCAGCGGCAGCAGGTACCGGTCGACGTTCGGGACGGACGAGCCCAGCGCGTATCCCGCGAGGGTGAGACCGACACTCCACACGAGTCCGCCGGCGATCTGCCACTGGGTGAACGTCCGCACCGGCACCTGGAGCGCGCCCGCCATCGGATTGAGCACCGTCCGCACCACCGGCACGAAGCGTGCCAGCACGATGGCCTTCGCGTGGCCGTACCGGTCGAGGAACTCCTCCGCGCGCGTCACCCCTTCGCGCAGACGCCGGGAGCGGCTGCGTGCCAGCAGTGTCCCGCCGGCCTTCCGGCCGATCAGGTATCCGAACTGCGCCCCGGCCAGCGCACCCAGGGCCGCCGCCACGAGCAGCGGGCCCAGGGACAGGTGCAGACCGCCCCGCGCCGAGCCGGTGCACAGCAGGCCGGCGGTGAACAGCAGCGAGTCGCCCGGCAGGAAGAACCCGACCAGCAGTCCCGTCTCCGCGAACATCACCACCCCGACGCCCAGCACGCCGAAGGCCGCCAGCAGTGAATGGGCGTCGAGCACGTTCACGGCCAGCTGAGACGCGGCGAGGATCGGAGCGGTCATGAACGGGGCCCTTTCCGGCGGACGGCTTCACACGGCACCTCGGCGACTACAGCCCTGTAGACGTCGTAGGGAACTCTAGACGATCTCCGGGCCCGGTCGTCCCGATGCCGCTCTCGGGGCACGAGCCTCTACACAATGTAGTAGAGGACTCCCGGTCGCCCGAATCCGCGAAACCGGCCTCCATATCACCTGCTCAACCACCTCGACCAGGCGTTTTGCCGAGGCGTACAGGTTGCGTTCAGGTTCGGGCGGCGGACGTGAAACTCATGCACCAGAGGCGCCAAAGCCTTGGCAAAGACATCTGTGGCGCCGGGAGCCCGGCGTGTCATCGTGCCGCCCATGACCACAGAGCACCTCCTGGACGACCGTCCCCGCGTTCCCCTCCGCACCATGGCGAACAAGGTGCCGGAAGTGACCGTCTACTTCTGGATCATCAAGGTGCTCACCACCGGGATGGGCGAGACCGCCTCGGACCTGCTGGCCCGGCTCCTCGGCCCGGTTCCGGCCGTCGGCCTCGGCGGTCTCGCCCTGGCCGCCTCGCTGGCCGTGCAGTTCGCCGTGCGCCGCTATGTCGCCTGGGTGTACTGGACCGCCGTCGTCATGGTCAGCGTGTTCGGCACCATGGCGGCGGACGTCCTGCACGTCGGTCTCGGCGTGCCCTACACGCTGTCCACGCCCTTCTTCCTCGTCGTGCTGGCCGCGGTCTTCGCCCTCTGGTACGCCGTCGAGCGGACCCTGTCCATCCACGGCATCCGCACCCGCCGCCGGGAGGTGTTCTACTGGGCGGCCGTCCTCGCCACCTTCGCCCTCGGCACCGCCGCCGGCGACCTGACCGCCACCATCGGCCTCGGCTACCTCGGCTCGGTGGTCCTCTTCGCCGTCGCGATCTGCCTGCCCGCCGTCGCCCACCGGGGCGGTGTCCTGAGCGCCGTACCCGCCTTCTGGACGGCCTACGTCATCACCCGCCCGCTCGGCGCCTCGCTCGCCGACTGGATGGCGGTCGGCCACACCCGGGGCGGACTCGGCCTGGGCCTGGCACCGGTAACCCTCGCCTGGACGGTGGCCATCGCCTGCTTCGTCGGCTACCTGGCCGTCTCCCGCCGGGACACGTCCGCTCTCGACGCGGCCTGAGCGGCCGCCGGGAAACGGTTCCGCCGGCGCCCGGCCCGGGACGCCGGGGGCCCGCGTCCTTCCGGGCGCCCCGACAGCGTTGCGACGACGGCGAGTTGGGGGAGCGCCGCGCGGAACCGCCGGTGCACGTGGTGCTCTCGGGCTCGGCGCGGTCGCCTCCGGCGCCCCGTCGGGGGTCAGGCGGCGGCAACTCGCCCTGCGACGCGGCCCGTCACGTCACGTCGTGGGACGCGTCCGCTTGCCGGGCGGGCGTTCTCAGCTGCAGGTGAGGCGGCCGGCGGCTGCCTTGGCCGTGAGGATGCGGTGTACGGAGGCGGTGACCTTGGCGCGGAAGGAGGCGTCCCGCGCCATCTGGGCCTGCACCCCCTGCACCATCGCCGGCACGGTGGACGCCTTGACCGTGAGGACCATGTCACCGCCGGCGCCGATGAACTGCACCGCCCGCTGCGCCGGGGTGTAGGCGCGAACCGCGACCGCCTGGCCGAGGTCGTCGGAGATGACGACTCCCTTGAAGCCGAACTTGGTGCGCAGCAGCGAGTTGATGACGGTCGGTGAGAAAGCGGCCAGGTGCTTCGAGTCGATCTTGGTGTACTTCGCCGACGAGATCATCACGAACGGCGCACCCGCCTTGATCCCGCTCTGGAACGGCTGGAGGCTCGAACTGGAGGCGGTGGTCACCGAGTCGACGACGTTCGCGGTGGTGTCGGTGTTGCCGATGACCTGGCCCAGTCCGGGGAAGTGCTTGAACGTGGTCATCACCCCGGCGGTGCGGAAGCCCGCCGCGAAGGCGCCGGTGTGCGAGGTAACGACGGCGGGGGTATGACCGTACTCGCGGTAGAAGTGGCCGATGGGAGCGTTGCGGGTGCCGAGGCCCGCGGGCACCACGTCGGCGACCGGGGCCAGGTTGAGGTCCAGGCCCGCCGCCTTGAGCTGCCGCGCCCAGGTCTCGGCACGGCTGCGCAGGGTCGTCGTGCTCCAGGTGCCCTGGGTCAGGGCGTTGGGCATGACCGAGAAGCCGGGCCCGCTGAGCACCTGGACCTGGCCGCCCTCCTGGTCGGTGGAGACGAGCATCCCGACCTGCCGGCCGCCGACCGTCTCGGACTGCTTGCGGATCGCGTCGACCACTTTTCGGGTGGCGGTGGTTCCGGCGGAGCTGCGCCCGGTGAGCATGACGGACCCGACGTGGTAGGTGCGCAGCGTCCGCAGGTCCGACGCGCTCGGCCGGGAGGCGGAGACGCCGCCCATGAACAGCTGGCCGACGCGCTGGGCCTGGCTCATTCCCGCGTAGACCGTGTCGGCGCAGCCGGCGGCGGAGGCGGTGGACACGCGCGGGGCGGTCGCCCCCGCGGCCGGCACGGTGCACACACCGGCGGCGAGCACGGCGGTGAGGAGTCCGACAGTGGTGCGCCGTGCGGCGCACCCACACGTACGCGGGCGTGCAGGTGTCCCCATGCTGCGCTCCTGACTGGTCCGGGTGAACGCCACGGAGACCACCGGGCCGACGGACGTCGTCGGACCGCATGGCCGCGATCACTCCATACGCCTCCAACGGTACGCCGAACGGGTGCTGTCGGCACGTGGGGGAGCCGTTGTCCCGGGCCGCGAGGGCGTCCCGGGACAACGGCTCCGGCGGGCGAGCGGGGAAGGTCAGGGGATGAGCCGCCACTGGTCGATGTACCCGACGTCGATCGCGGCGTGGTCCTGGACGCGGAGTCTCCAGGTACCGGTCAGGGGCTGTGCGGAGGCGTCGACGGTGAAGGTCTGGTCGACGTTGTCGGCGGAGCCGCCACTGCGGTTCAGGAGCGAGTAGACCGTTCCGCCGGGGCCGACCAGATCGACCGTCAGGTCACCCCGGTAGGTGTGGATGATCTTCACGTAGACCTGGGTGGTCGCCGAGGCGTTGCCGGTGCGACCGGTGACGGTGACCGGGGACTCCACCGCGGCGCCGTTGTCGGGGATGTCGACGCGGGTGGCGCTGGCGTAGACGTAGGCCACCTCCCACGAGAAGCTCACGCTGCTGACGGCGCCCGTGTCGTCGGTGACGGTGATGGTGACGTGGTTGGTGCCGAGGGTGGTCGGGGTGCCCGAGATCAGGCCCGTGTCGCTCATCGTCAGGCCGTCCGGCAGGCCGGTCGCCGTGTACGTCAGCCCCGCGCCGGAGTTCGTGGTGTAGGCGTCCGTCTGGAGGGACACGGCCTGCCCGATGCCGCTGATCTGGTCCGCGACCGGCGCCACGTTGACACCCGGCGCGATCCGCCGGCCCACGTTGATGGCCGCCCACGCGTCGGCCACGGCCAGGTAGGAGGGGCTGTAGGCGCCGAACAGGTCGGCCGCGGCCTGGAGGGTCGCCGTCCGGGCGCCCGCGTAGTCCGTGCTGGACGTCATGTACGTGCTGAGCGCCCGGTACCAGACGCGCTGGGCGTTGTCGATGCCGATGCCCGCCACCGCAAGGCCGTCGTAGGTGGGGCTGTCGTAGGCGACCCCGTTGACGGTCTTCGCTCCGCTGCCCTCGGAGAGCAGGTAGAAGAAGTGGTTGGCCGGGCCGGAGGAGTAGTGGACGTCGAGGCCGCCCAGCGACGGGCTCCAGTAGTCGCTGGACGCACCGTCCTTGGAGGGCTTGTCCATGTAACGCAGCGGGGTTCCGTCGCCGTTGATGTCGATCTTCTCGCCGACCAGGTAGTCCGGGACGTCGGCCGGCAGGTTCTCGTGGAACTCGACGGCGGCGGCGAAGATGTCGGAGGTCGCCTCGTTCAGGCCGCCCGACTCGCCGGAGTAGGTGAGCCCCGCGGTGGCCGCGGTGACTCCGTGGCTCATCTCGTGGGCGGCCACGTCGAGCGCGGTGAGCGGGTGGGTGTTGCCCGCGCCGTCGCCGTACGTCATGCAGAAGCAGCTGTCCTGCCAGAAGGCGTTGACGTAGTTGTTGCCGTAGTGGGCGCGGCTGTAGGCGGCGACCCCGTCGTTGCGTATGCCGTTGCGGCCGAAGACGTCCTTGTAGTAGTCCCAGGTGGCCGCCGCGCCGAAGGCGACGTCCACGCCTGCGGTCTGCCGGTTGGCCGGGGTGCCGTCGCCCCAGACATCGTTGTCGTCGGTGAAGAGCGTGCCGGTGCCGGAGGTGCCCTGGTTCAGGTCGTAGGTGCGGTGTCCGGCGCGGTCGCCGTCGACGAGCTGGTAGGTCGAGCCGGAGAGCGTGGTGCCGAGGGGCACGGTCCCGTCGAACTGGCCGGTGCCGGTGCCGGTTTCGACGCCCTGGTACCGGAAGAGCTGTTTTCCGGACCGCGCGTCGGTGATGACGTGGAGTTCGTTGGGGGTGCCGTCGTCCTGGCGGCCTCCGACGACGGACTCCCAGGCCAGGGCGGGACGGCCCGAGGCGGCCCAGACGACCAGACGCGGGGGGCCGTCGAGCGCGGGACGTTCGGCGCCGGACTTCGCCGCGGCGGTGAGGGCCTGCGTCTTGGCCGCGGCCGGGGAGATCTTCGCCCTGGTGGACGGGAGCGTCGGCGCGGCCTTCGTGGCCCGCGACACCGTGAGGCGGCCGCCGCCGTCGTGGACGATCAGGTCGCCGCCGAGGACGGGCAGGCCCCGGTAGGTGCGTTCGTAGCGGGTGTGCGTCGTGCCGTCGGCGTCCTGGCTCACGTCCTTGACGAGCAACTTCTCGTCGGCGCCGAGGCCGAGGGTCCTCGCGGTGTCCGGGGCGTCGGTCGCGGCGGCCTTGAGCAGCGCCGTGCGCTTCGCCGGCGAGAGCCGGGCGGGGGCCGCGCCGGCGTCGGGGGTGGCCAGGATCTTGGCGGGGGCGTGGCCGCCGGACGCGGCCACGGCGGTGCCTTGCTGGATTCCGGCCACGAGCAGGGCACTTGTGACGCTCAGGGCGAAGGCCACGCTGTGTCTGGTGCGACGGTGGTGACGGTCCTGCCGGAGCATGCGTTCTCCTTCTGTGGGGTGATCGGGCCCGGTGGGGCCCGGGAGAGCGGGTCGGCCTGGTGAGGCCGTCCGGCGGCGCGCGGGTGAAGGCAGGGGTCGGGAAAGGGAATTGTGTGAGACACCTGTGTACAGGCGGTGAACTGTTCGCAGAGCAGATTGACACCCGGAAAGCGGAACTGTCATGACCGCATCAGAACAACGGCTTGAACTGGCGGTTGCGAGCGGCGGGTTCGACGGCCTGAACAGTGGTTTTCAGCCGTCGGTCCGGCGCGGCTCCGGGAGCCGTCGCCCTTCGCCGAGCCGCGCAGGCGGCACCGCTGCCGCCTGCCGCGCACGGACAGCCGGGCGTTGCGGTGGGTGGGCCGGGGAGGGCCGCCGTGCGGTGCGGATTCGACACCTGCCTCACCGGCGGGGGCCTTCGCCACGGTCGGACACGGGCGGCGTCAGCGACGTTCGTGATCAGTGTCTCCGGCCGGTCCGGGCTGCTCCGGGTGACCGGTGGTGGTGAAGCGTCTGCGGTAGTGGGTCGGGGTGGTGTCCAGGTGGCGGGCGAAGGCGCGGCGCAGGGTCTCGTCGCTGCCGAGGCCGCTGTGCTGGGCGGCCGAGGTGACGCTGTGGCCCTCCAGGAGGAGTTGCCGGGCGCGGTCCAGGCGGACCCGCTCCACCCAGCGTGCCGGGGTGATGCCCAGTTCGGCGGTGAACAGCCGGGTCAGATGCCGCGGGCTGACGGCGGCGGACGCGGCCATTGCGGGCAGGCTGTGGTCGGCGCCCGGGTCGGCGAGGACGGACGCGATCAGGGTGCGGAGCAGGTCGCTGCGGGCGGGGGGTGTGGTGATGGCCGTGGAGAACTGCGACTGGCCGCCGGGCCGTTGCAGGAAGACGACCAGTTCGCGGGCGATGTCCCGCGCCACGGCGGCGCCGTGGTCGTCCTCCACCAGGGCGAGGGTCAGGTCGATGCCCGCGCTGATGCCCGCCGAGGTGACGTACCGTCCGTCGCGGATGTGGATGGCGTCCGGCTCGACCCGTACCCGGGGGTATCGGCGAGCGAACGTGGCCGCGTGCCGCCAGTGGGTCGTCGCGCGTCGGCCGTCGAGCAGGCCCAGCTCGCCCAGCACGAACGCACCCGTGCACACCGAGGCGACCCTGCGGGCCCGCTCGGTGAGGTCACGGGCCGTGCCGAGCAGCGCGTCGTCGATCGGCTGCTCGGCGAGCCGGTCACCCCCGGCCACCAGGACCGTGTCGACCGGACCGGCGTCGGCCGCCCGGACCGTGCCGGTCAGCGCCAGGCCGGCGGACGTGGTCACCGTGCCGCCCTCCGGCGAGACCAGCACCAGCTCGTAGGGGGCGGCGAGCCTGCCCGCCTGGTGCAGCACCTCCGACGGACCGCTGACGTCGAGCATGGTCACCCCCTCGAAGACCACAAAGCCCACCCGATGCGTCATGTCCGAATCCGTGGTTTTCCTGGCGGCAGAGACATGGCCCAGCCTACGGCCCCCGAAGAACCCTGGAGGCACATCACCCGTCCGGCATGGAGGCTGAGGAACGATGAGCGAAGAGATCGCAGGCGTGCGGATCCCCGACACCGCCCTGGTGCGGGAGGCCACCGAACTGGTCCGTGACGTCGCCACCCCGCTGGTGTTCGACCACTCCCGGCGGGTCTTCCTGTGGGGCTCACTGCGCGGCCGGGCCCTGGGGCTGGCCTTCGACCCCGAGCTGCTGTACGTCGGCGCGATGTTCCACGACCTGGGGCTCACCAAGAGCCTGCGCCGCACCGACCAGCGTTTCGAGATCGACGGCGCCGACGAGGCCCGCGCCTTCCTGCACGCCCACGGCATCACCGGTGAGCCCGCGGACCGGGTCTGGACGGGCATCGCCCTGCACACCACCCCGGAGATCCCGCTGCACATGGCGCCCGAGATCGCCCTGGTGACCCGCGGCGTCGAGCTTGACGTGCTGGGCATCGGCTACCACGAGGTCACCGACGAGCAGCGTGCGGCGGTCGTCGCGGCCCACCCGCGCCCCGACTTCAAGAACCAGATCCTGGCCGCCTTCACCGAGGGCCTCCAGGACCGCCCCGACACCACCTTCGGCAACGTCAAGGCCGACGTGCTCGCCCACTACGTCCCCGGCTTCCGGCGCGGCGACTTCGTCGAGGTCATCCAGGGCTCCGTCTGGCCCGAGTGACCCGCCGGTGACAGGGGTTACCCGGACGGCGGTCCGAGCAGCCCCTCCACGATGTCGCGGAGGGGACCCAGGAGGTCCTCGGGTGTCGCGTCGGCCAGCGGCCGCAGGCCCACGGCGGAGCGTACGACGGCGACACCGACGCCGAGGGCGACCAGGAGCTCCGCCCGCAGTTCGGCGTCGGGTGCCGGCGCGGCACCCGACGCTTCCAGCACCTGCCGGCCGAACTCCGCCAGGGCCCGTCGGCGCAGTTCCGTCACCTGTTCGTCGCCGGAGTCGCGCAGCAGCATCAGCACCGGATGCTCCCCGAACTCCGTCCACGCCCCGGCCGCCAGCTGCCGGCTGAGCGCCTCGGCCAGCGCGGCCCGGCCGCGCGGCAACCCGCTCCCCTCGCCCAGGAACCGGGGCGCCGTCGCCAGCGCCGCCTTGAACAGGCCCTCCTTGGAACCGAAGTACCGCTTGACGAGCGCCAGGTTGACCCCGGCGTCCGCGGCGACGTCGCGCAGCGTCGTACGGTCGTAGCCCAGCCGCGTGAACCGGGTGCGGGCTGCCACCAGCAGGGCCCGCCGGGTCGCCGAGGCGTCCCGGCGCCGAGGCCCGTCGGCCGGCCGGCCGGTCACGTCGTCCGTTGACACAGCGGCTCCTCTCGTCAACGCCACCCGGGCCTTCGGCGGCGGAGGCCCCGCCACCAAGTAATCATGCGTTGACATGGTCCCTCGGCGCGGGTTACGTTGCCAAGTAATCACTTGATGACTAAGGGGGCCGCGTGGAAGGAACAGAGCCGTGCCCCAGCAAGCCCTCCTCGTCATGGATGTCCAGCAGGTCGTCGTCAACCGTTTTCCCGACGGCGCGTACCTGCCCCGCCTGAGCAAGGCGATCGACGCCGCCCGGGCCGCCGACGTCCCGGTGATCTACGTGGTCGTCGGCTTCCGCCCGGGCTACCCGGAGGTCAGCGCCCGCAACAAGATGTTCCGCGGCCTCGTGGGCGCCGCGACACGGCCGGCCGGGGAGGACATGGCGATCCAGGTCCACCCGGAGGTGGCTCCCGCGCCCGGCGAGCCGGTCGTCACCAAGCGGCGGGTCAGCGCCTTCGCCGGCAGCGACCTCGACATGGTGCTGCGGGCCGGCGAGATCGGTCACCTCGTCCTCGCCGGCATCTCCACCAGCGGTGTCGTGCTGTCCACCCTGCGCCAGGCCGCCGACCTCGACTTCGAGCTCACCGTGCTGTCCGACGGCTGCCTCGACTCCGACCCGGAGGTGCACCGGGTGCTCACGGAGAAGGTCTTCCCCAAGCAGGCCGACGTCATGACCGTCGACGCGTGGACGGCGGCGCTCTGAGCGCGCTCCGGCCGTCCGGTCCGAACCGTCAGGCGAGGGTCACCTCCACCGGCAGCCGCTTGATGCCGTTCACGAAGTTCGACCGCACCCGCGGCACCTCGCCGGCCAGGCGGATGCCGGCCAGCCGGGGGATCAGCTCCTCGAACATGATCCGGATCTCGGTGCGTGCGAGCAGGTTGCCCAGGCACAGGTGCGGACTGCCCTTGCCGAAGGTGACATGGTCGTTGTTCTGCCGGGCCACGTCGAAGTCGTACGGGTTGCCGAAGACCTCCTCGTCGCGGTTGCCCGAGGCGTACCACATGACGACCTTGTCGCCTTCCCTGATCCGCTTGCCGCCGAGCTCGACGTCACGGGTGGCGGTACGGCGGAAGTGGTAGACCGGGGAGGCCCAGCGCAGGAACTCCTCCACCGCCGTCGGGATCAGTGACGGGTCGTCCCTGAGGCGGGCCAGCTGCTCGGGGTGCTGGAGCAGGGCCAGCATCGAGTGGGTGATGGTGTGCCGGGTGGTCTCGTTGCCGGCCACCACCAGCAGCAGGAAGTAGTTGTCGAAGTCCTGCGCGGAGAGCGGGACCCCGTCGCGCGGGGTGGTGTTGACCAGCTTGGAGACCAGGTCCGTCCCGGCGCCGCCGCGCCGCTGCCGGGCCAGCTCCCGCCCGTAGGCGAAGACCTCGAGCGAGGCGGGGGAACGGAACGGCAGGTCGCGGTACTTCTCGCTCTCCGCACTGTGCAGCAGGACGTCCGCGTAGTCGGGGTCGGTGTTGCCGATGATGCGGTTGCCCCAGTCGATGAGCTGCTGGGTGTCCTCCGGCGGCACGTCGAGGAGCCGGGCCAGGACGTTGATGGGGAAGTCCGCGGAGACGTCCTTGACGAAGTCGAAGGTCCCCTTCGCCAGTGCCGCGTCCAGCGTCTTCGCCGTCAGCCCGCGCAGGAAGTCGGTGTAGCCGCCGATGACCCCCGCTCCGAACTGCCGCTGGATCACGCTGCGCAGGGCGCGGTGGCGGACCCCGTCCAGCTCCAGGATCGAGGCGCGTTTGCGGATCTGGTCCTCGTCCAGCTCCTCAAGGTTCACGAACCGGCTGGAGGTGAACGTCTCGGCGTCCCGGTCGACGCGTGCGATGTCGGCGTGCCGGGTCACCGCCCAGAAACCGGAGTTGGGCGCCTCCTCCGGCTGCCAGTGCACCGGGTCCTCGTGGCGCAGGGTGTGGAACATCCGCCAGGGAGTGACCCCGTCGGTGAAGTTGTCGAGGTTCGCGAGGTCGACGTCGGCGAGGCGCATGGCCTCGACGCCGGTGGCAGTGGTCATCGCTGGTCCTTCCCAGGGGTCACTGTGGTCGCTGATGGTCACAGGTGGTAGGCGTACTCGGTGAACTCCCAGTCGGTGACGTGCCGTTGGAAGCGTTCGACCTCGTTGCGCTTGTAGGAGACGTACGACGTGGTGAAGTCCTTGCCGAGCAGCTCGGCCAGCGCGGTGTCCGCCTCCAGCGCGTCCAGCGCGGCGGACAGGTCCGCCGGCAGCAGGGCCGCCTTCGTGGTGTCGTACCCGTAGCCCTCCAGCGGGGCGGGCGGCTCCTCGCCGGCCAGGACACCGAGGAGCGCGGCGGCCGCGGTCGCGGCGATCGCCAGATACGGGTTGGCGCTGGCGTCCCCGAGCCGCAGTTCGAGCCGGGCGCCGGCGCCGCGCTCCGGCGGCACGCGGACCATCGTGCTGCGGTTGTCCAGGCCCCAGTCGATCAGCCAGGGGGCGAGGGTGTCGGGCCCGAAGCGTTTGTACGAGTTGACGGTCGGGTTCAGCAGCGCGGCCAGGGCGGGCGCGTGCGCGAGGAGGCCGGCGATCGAGTGCCGGGCGGCTGCCGACAGGCCGTACCCGCCGGCCGGGTCGTCGAAGGCGTTGCCGCCCTCGGCGCCGGTGCAGGAGAGATGCAGGTGGAAGCCGGAGCCGCCCGCGTCGTTGAAGGGCTTCGCCATGAAGGTGGCGAGCCGCCCCTCGTGCCGGGCCAGCTCCTTCACCGCGGCCTTGAAACGGAACGCCCGGTCGGCCGCGGACAGTGCCTCCGAGTGCAGCAGGTTGATCTCGAACTGCCCGCCGTCGAACTCGTGGTTCCCGCTCAGCACCCCGATGCGCAGGTCGCGTACCTGCCGCAGGGTGCGCAGCAGATGGTTGTCGGGGTCGGCGCGCAGGCCGGCGGTGTAGACGACACCCGGGGTGCCGCCGTAGCGCCGCCAGCCGCCGGTCTGGTCCGGTTCGCACAGGAAGTACTCGAGTTCGGGTCCGACCACCGGGCTCAGCCCGTGTTCCCGGCAGCGATCGAGTACCGACCGCAGCACGTCGCGGGGTGACTCGGGGGCGGGCGCCCCGGTGGCCGGATCGGTCACGTCGGCCAGGCAGGCCGCCACGCCCGGCTCCCAGGGCAGCGCGACCAGGGTGCCGAGGTCCGGCCGTACGCAGACGTCCGGCAGACCGGCGTCCAGACCGCCGCTGACCGGGACCACGTGCCCCTGCGGACTGGTGTGGTAGACGGCCCGGCAGAACGCCAGCCCGTGCTCCAGGGCCCGCGGCAGCTCCTCCACGAGCACGTCACGTGCCCGGTCCGTGCCGATCAGGTCCGGATACGTCACCCGGACGACATCGATGCCGTCGGCGGCGAGCCGGTCCAGCTGCCGGCGGACTTCTGCGTGGTCGTGATCGCTCACCGTTGTCTCCTCGGGCGGACGGACGTCGGGACACCACCCGAGGGGCCGGGACCGGGAGGGCCGAGAGGCCCGGGGCCGGAAGGCAGGTGGTGAGGGGGAGAGCCGAAGGGGCGGCCGGCTGCGATGCCGTCGGCGGCTTCCGGCCTGTCGTTTGAAGCCAAACGGTAGGCAGGGGTACACCCGACCGCAAGGGGTCGGCGCAAAGAATTTATCCATACGGATAGGTATTGACCAGGGGGTGGCCGCTGCCTACCTTGTTTGAAGCCAAACGAGTCCGGGGCGCGGTCCGCCGCATCCCGTTGGCAGGGCCCGGCCGGCAGGACCGGCCGGGCCCACTTCCTCCCCCTCTCCCTTCGCTACCCGCTCCCTCAGGAGGACCGGCCATGAAGGTCGTCGTCGACATGAACAAGTGCCAGGACCACGGCCAGTGCGTCTTCGCCGCCCCCGACGTCTTCTCCCTGGACGACGCCGGCCACCTCGCCTACGTCAGCGACCCGGACGACGCGCTGCGCGAGGAGGTCGAGGAAGCGGCCGACGTCTGCCCGCTCCAGGCCATCCGGATCGAGGTCTGACCGTGAGCGCGCGCATCGTCGTGGCCGGCGCCTCGATGGCCGGTCTGCGCGCCGCCGAGCAACTGCGCGCGGCGGGCTGGACCGGCGCGATCACCCTCGTCGGCGACGAACCGCACATGCCCTACAACCGGCCGCCCCTGTCCAAGGAGGTCCTGGCGGGCAGGGCCCCCTTCGAGTCCCTCGCCTTCCGGCCACGCGCCAGCGTGTCCGACGTCGAGTGGCGGCTGGGCAGAAAGGTGGTCGCCGCGGAACTGGACGGGCGGACGGTACGGCTCGACGACGGCACCGAGCTGACGTACGACGGACTGGTCGTCGCCACCGGGATGCGCCCCCGGCGCCTGAACTGCCCCGGACCGCGGGCCGGCCGCCACACCGTCCGCACCCTCGACGACGCCCGGGCGCTGCGCGAGGAGCTGATCCGGCCCGGTGCCCGGGTCGTCGTGATCGGGGCCGGGTTCATCGGCTGCGAGGTCGCCGCGACCGCAGTGGGCCTGGGTGTCGCCGAGGTGACGGTCGTCGATCCGCTGCCGCTGCCGATGGCCGGACCGCTCGGAGAACTGCTGGGCCGGGCGCTGCGCAGGCGGCACGAGGAGCGCGGGGTGCGCTTCGCGCTGGGTGCCGCCGTCGCCGCCTTCACGGGCGAGGAGCGGGTGACCGGTGTGGAGCTGCGCGACGGTCGCGTGCTGCCCGCCGACGTGGTGGTCGAGTCGGTCGGCTCGGTCGCCAACACCGAGTGGCTCGAAGGCAACGGGCTCGACCTGAGCGACGGCGTGCTCACCGACGCCTGGCTGCGGGCCGGCGGCCGGCCGGACGTGGTCGCGGTGGGAGACGTGGCCCGGTTCCCCAACGCCCGCTACGACGGTGTGCCGCGCCGGGTCGAGCACTGGTGCATTCCGGCCGACACCGCCAAGCACGCGGCGAGAACGCTGGTCGCCGGGGCCGCGCCGGCGCCCTTCGCGCCGTTGCCCACCTTCTGGAGCGACCAGCACGACTTCCGGCTCCAGTCCTTCGGGGCGCCGGTGCTCGGCAGGCAGGACGTCCGCGTCCTCGACGGCGACCCGGAGGCGGACGTGCTCGTCGGCTACCACCACGACGGCCGGCTCGTCGGTGTCGTCGCGCTCGGCGGCCAGGCCGTGGCCGCGTCCGCCGCCCGTTACCGGGCCGAGCTGCTGAAGCAGCCCGCCCTGACCCTTTCCTGACCGTTCAAGGAGCCTCAAGTGACCGGTGTACGTGGCTTTTTCCCTCCCAAGACGGCGAGCGGCGCGGCGTCGCTGATCCCGTCGCCGCCGTGGCGGTACTCCGGTGACCTGCTCACCGTCGAGTACCGGACGGATCCCTCGCGGGTGCGTGAACTGCTGCCCGAGCCGCTGGAGCCGGCCGACGAGGATCCCGGCGCGGTCGCCCTGATCTGGGCCGACTGGCAGTCCTGTTCGGCGTCCGGGGCGGAACTGCTGGATCCGGTGCGCTCGCAGTACAAGGAGGCCTTCGCGGTCGTGCGCTGCAAGTACCGCGGGCAGACGTACTCGCGATGCGTCCACATCTGGGTCGACAAGGACTTCGCGATCGCCCGCGGGCTGCACCAGGGGTATCCGAAGAAGCTCGGGTCGATCCACCAGACGCGGCCCCATCCTTTCGGCCCCGCGCCCCGGATCGAGGCCGGGGCGCGGTTCGGGGCGACGCTGGCCGCGGCCGACCGGCGGCTGGCCCAGGCCGTGGTGACACTGCGGGAGCCGTCCGAGACGAACGGGTTCGTCAACGGGCACCCGATGGCTCATCACCGGTGGCTGCCGTCGATCGAGAAGGGCAAGGGGCTGGCTCTGGACGAGCTGATCGAGTCCGGGGCGGCGGACTTCGAGGGCGGCCAGCCGTGGGTGGGGGAGGCCGAGCTGGAGCTGTTCGAGGCGCCCACTGAGGAACTGGCCCGGCTGGAGGTCCGGGAGCCGATCGCCGCGTACTACCGGCGGGTGGGAGTGGTGTGGGACGGCGGGCGGCTTCTTGAGTCCGGAACGTCGGGAGCGGCCGCCGAGTGAGGTGCGTCGCCGGGTGCGGACGCGTCGCGGCCGGTCGCGCCCACGGCGGCAGCCGCAAGTCCGACACCGCCCGCGCCCCCGGGCGGGTGCGGTTCCCCCTTCTGAAAAGGAGCCCTTCTCATGGCTGACAGAATCGTCGTCGCCGGTGTGCCCGTCGACACCCGGCACTGGATCGGCGGCCGACGCGTCGCCTCCGTCGAGACCTTCACCGACCACTCGCCCGTCGACGGGCAGCCCATCGGTGAGATCGCCCGTGGCGGCCCCGCCGAAGCCGTGGCGGCCGTCGCCGCCGCCCGCGACGCCTTCCCCGCCTGGGCCGCCACCCCCCGTGCCGAACGCGCCCGGATCCTCCACGCCATCGCCGACGGCGTCGACAAGCGCGTCGAAGAACTCGCGATCGTCGAGACCACGGACAACGGCGCGCTCCTGCGCTCCCACCGCCGTGGCGTCATGCCGCGCGTCGCCCACAACTTCCGGTTCTTCGCGGACTGGCTGCTGCAACTCGACCACGACGACTTCGAGACCCGCGGGCACACCAACCACGTCAGCTGGGACCCCGCCGGGCCCTGCGTGCTGATCACCCCGTGGAACGCACCGCTCATGCTGGCCACCTGGAAGGTCGCCCCGGCACTCGCGGCCGGGAACACCGTCGTCCTCAAGCCCGCCGAGTGGTCCCCGCTCACCGCCTCCCTCCTCGCCGACATCGCGGCCGAGGCCGGGCTGCCCGCCGGTGTGCTCAATGTCGTCCAGGGGTACGGCGCCGAGATCGGGGACGCCCTCACCTCGCACCCCGACGTGCGCCGGATCAGCTTCACCGGGTCCGTGCCCACCGCCCGGCGCATCGCCGCGTCGGCCGCCGCCAACCTGACGCCCCTGAGTCTCGAACTCGGCGGCAAGTCACCCCTGCTGGTGTTCGCCGACGCGGACCTGGAGCTCGCCGTCGAGCTCGCGGTGGAGCAGTACGACAACGCCGGGCAGGTCTGCCTGGCGGGCACCCGGCTGCTGGTCGAGGAGTCGGTCGCCGGTGAGTTCACGCGCCGCTTCGTCGAAAAGGCCACCGCGCTCACGCAGGGCGACCCGCGCGATGAGGGCACCGACATCGGGCCCAACATCCACCCCCGCCAGCTGGAGAAGATCGACGGCTTCGTGCAGCGGGCGCTCGGGGCAGGAGCCCGTGCGGTCATCGGCGGCCATCGCAAGGACGGTCAGTACTACGAGCCGACGCTGCTCACCGATGTCGCCCAGGACTCGGAGATAGTCCAGGAGGAGGTCTTCGGCCCGGTCCTGACCCTGCAGACCTTCGCCGGCGAGGACGAGGCCGTCCGCCTCGCCAACGACACCCGCTTCGGCCTGGCCGCCACCGTCGTCACCGGTGACCCCGGTCGCGCCGAACGCGTCACCGCGCAGCTCGTCGCGGGCACCGTCTGGGTGAACTGCTTCTTCGTCCGCGACCTCCGGGCACCCTTCGGCGGCTCCCGCCTCTCCGGTGTCGGGCGCGAGGGCGGCACCTGGAGCTTCGACTTCTACTGCGACCTGAAGAACACCGTCACCGCACCGAAGGGCTGGAAGGACCATGGGTGAGATCGTCGGGGCGGGGCTTCTCGCCCACGTCCCCACCATCGTGCTGCCGGAGGCCGACCGGCTGGAGCTGAACGAGGGCAAGGAGATCACCCTCGTCACCGGCCTGCGCGAGCTGCGCAGGGACGTCTTCGAGCGGGACGGCGCCGACCACTACGACACCGTCGTGGTACTGGACTCGCACTGGGCGACGACCGTCGAGTTCGTTGTCACGGCACAGCAGCGCAGGGCGGGGCTGTTCACCTCCGAGGAGCTGCCGCGCGGGATGTGCCGGATGCCGTACGACTTTCCCGGTGACCCCGAACTCGCCCACAACATCGCCTCGTTCGCCGACCGGCACGGCACCTGGATCACCGCGATCGACGACGAGTACCTGCCCATCTTCTACGCCACCGTCAACCTCTGGAAGTTCCTGGGGGAGGGCCTGCCCGACAAGCGGTGGGTGACCATCGGGGTGTGCCAGACCGGCGACATGGAGGACCATCTGCGGCTCGGCCGGGCGCTCGCCGACGGTATCGCCGCGACCGAGGGGCGGCGGGTGCTGCTCATCGCCTCCGGCGCCCTCTCGCACACCTTCTGGCCGCTGCGCGAGCTGCGCGACCACGAGGCAGGCGACCCGGTGCACATCCGCACCCCCCAGGCGCGGGAAGCGGACCACGAGCGCATCGAGTGGTTCAAGGAGGGCCGTCACGACAAGGTCCTCGACACCATGGACGAGTTCTGGAAGTTCAAGCCCGAGGCGAGGTTCGCCCACTACCTGATGATGGCCGGCGCCCTCGGCGAGCAGGCCTGCACCGCCCCGGCCCGGCAGTACGGCGAGTACGAGAACTCCATCGGCACCGGCCAGGTCCACCTCTGGTTCGACCGGCCCGCCGACGGCTGGACCGGCACCGGAGCACCCCTGCCCGGTGCGCCCCGCAACCCGCACCGTCGCCCCTAGGGAGGCCGCCATGGCTGCTTTTTCTGATTTTTCTGAGTATCGCCGTATCCTCCTGGACGGCGCCGCCGTCCAGGTCACCGTCGACGGTGACGAACTCGTCGCCGGGGACGGACGCCGCGTCAGGACCGAGGAGGCGCGGCATCTGCCCCCGGTCGTGCCGTCCAAGGTGATCGCCGTCCATCTCAACCACCGCAGCCGGGTCGAGGAGTTCCGGATCGGGCTGCCCGGCACCCCGACCTACTTCCACAAGCCGACCTCCGCCCTCAACTCCCACCGGGGTGCCGTCGTCCGGCCCGAGGGCTGCAAGTGGCTCAACTACGAGGGCGAGGTCGCCATCGTCATCGGGAAGACCGCACGGAACGTCCCGCCCGGGCGGGCGGGGGAGTACATCGCCGGGTACACGGTCGCCAACGACTTCGGGCTGCACGACTTCCGGGACACCGACGCCGGGTCCATGCTCCGGGTGAAGGGGTCGGACACCCTGTGCCCGCTGGGCCCCGGCCTGGTCACCGACTGGGACTTCCACGGCAAGCGGCTGCGCACGTACGTCAACGGCGAGGTCGTCCAGGACGGCTCCACCGACGAGATGACGTGGGACATGCACTACCTCGTCGCCGACATCGCCCGCACCATCACCCTTTACCCCGGCGACGTGCTGCTGTCCGGCACTCCGGCGAACTCCCGGCCCGTCCGCCCCGGCGACGTGGTCGAGGTCGAGGTGGAGGGCCTGGGGCGGCTCACCAACCACATCGTCACCGGACCCACCCCGATCCGCACCGACGTCGGCGCGCAGCCCACCGAGTCCGAGGAAGTGCTGTCCACCGCGCTCGGCGGCGACTGGGAGTTCCGTGGCGTCCGCGCGCCCCGCAGGTAGACGCCGGCCCAGGCGCCGGGACCCGGCGGGTAGGGTCGCGACCATGACCGAATCCGCCGAGACCTCGCACCAGCCCGACGACCGGCCCGGCGCCCGGTCGCGCAAGCGGCTCGGCTACGGGGAGGGGCGCGAGGCGCTCCTGAAGGCCGCGGTCCGGGTCGTCGGCGCGCGCGGGCTGCGGCACCTCACCTACCGGGCCGTGGCCGAGGAGGCCGGGGTCACCCACGGCCTGGTCGTCCACCACTTCGGCTCGCGGGACGCGCTGATCGAGGAGTCCCTCGCCTACGCCGTGCGCCTCAGCCTCAGCAGCAGCCTGCTGGAGCCCGGCACCGGCGAGCCCGAGGACTTCGTGGCCGGTCTGACGGACATGGTCGAGGACGACGCGGACGGCCAGGCGTACCAGTACGAGCTGCTCCTCGAGGCCCGCCGCCGGCCCGAGCTGCTGCCGCAGGTCCGGGTGCTCTACGACGAGTACTTCGGCGCCTCCCAGCGGGAACTGGCCCGCATACTGCCCGGCGACGCCGGCCCGGCGTTCAACCGGCTGGTCTTCGCCGCCCTGGACGGCCTGGTGCTGCACCAGCTCACCGGCATCGGCGACCGCGCGCAGACCGAGGCGGCCCTGACCGAGCTGCGTGCCCTGCTGCGCACCCTGGGTGAGCGGCCGCCGGAGAACCGCGACTGAGCGTGCCCGGCCCGAAACCCCCCGTCGCGGTCGCGCCGGGAGTTTGCCATGCCCTGGGCGCAGCGGTTTCCCTGGCGTAAATTCCCCTTCCCACCCCCTTGTCAGATGGATAGTTCAGGCCCACCATGGGGCAACTCGTTTGGCTCAAAACGAAATCTCTCCCTTCCCCTCAGCAGGTGATCCGAGTGGACAGTCAGACGGTCGACGCCTCTCCGCAGGCCGGAGCGGGCCCCCAGCCCGCGGCCACCCTCAAACGCAACGCCCTGGGTGTCCTGGGCATCCTCTTCTTCGTCCTGTCCGCCCAGGCACCGCTCACCGGCATCGCGGGCGCCGTACCGATCGCGGTCGCCGTCGGCAACGGCGCGGGGGCCCCGGCCGCCTACGCCCTCGCCGGAGCGGTGATCCTGCTGTTCTCGGTCGGCTTCGTGGCCATGGGCCGGCACGTCGTGAACGCCGGCGCCTTCTACACGTACATCGGCAAGGGGCTGGGCCGCACGACCGGCAGCGGCAGCGCCGCCGTGGCACTGTTCGCCTACTGCGCGGTCCAGGCCGCGATGTACGGCCTGTACGGATTCACGGTCAGCGGGCTGGTCGAGCACTACAGCGGCGTCCACCTCGCCTGGTGGGTGTGGGCCCTGGTGACCATGGCCGTCGTCCAGGTCCTGGGCGCCGCCGGGATCGAGCTGGGCGCCAAGGTGCTCGCCGTGTTCGTCCTGACCGAGTTCAGCATCCTGCTGGCCTTCGCCCTGGTGACCTTCTTCAAGGGCGGCGGCCCCGAAGGACTCGACTTCGCAGGGACGTTCTCGCCCGGCGCCGTGCTCCAGGGCGCGCCCGGCGTGGCCCTGATGTTCGCCGTCGCCTCGATGTTCGGCTTCGAGGCCACCGCCATCTACGGCGAGGAGGCCCGCGAGCCCCGCAAGACCGTCCCCCGGGCCACCTACCTGTCGGTCGCCGTGGTCACCGGCTTCTTCGCCTTCGTGTCGTGGATGCTGGTCTCGTCGTACGGCCCCTCGAAGGTCACCGCGGCCGCCGGCCAGGCACTGGCCGGCGGCGACTCCACCGTCTTCGTCTTCGCGCCGATCGCCCACCAGTTCGGCGGCTGGGTCAACGACGTGCTGCCGATCCTGCTGGCCACCTCCCTCTTCGCCGGCATCCTCGCCTTCCACAACTCCGCCAACCGCTACCTGTTCTCCCTCAGCCGCGAGGGCCTGCTGCCGGGCCGGCTGCGCACCCTCAACCACCGGCACGCGCCGTGGGCCGCCGGCCTGGCGCAGACGGCGATCGCGGTGCTCCTGGTGCTGCCCTTCGCCGTCACCGGCAAGGACCCGGTCCTCACCCTCTTCTCCTGGTTCAGCGGCATCGGGGTCCTGGCCTGCATGCTGCTGTACTTCCTGACCTCGGTCTCGGTGATCGTCTTCTTCCGCCGCGAACGCCTCGACACCCGGCCCTGGAACACGCTGATCGCCCCGGCACTCGGCGCCCTCGGCATCGCCGCCATGATCTGGGTGATCCTCGCCAACTTCACCACCCTCATCGGCGGCGCCACCACCACGGCCGTCTGGCTCGTCCTCGCCGTCCCCGCCGTCCTGCTCCTCGGGGCGGGCACCGCACGACTCGTCCACGGCCGCTGACAGACCCCATCCGGGCCCGGCCCCGCGGGGGCCGGGCCCCGACCCTCCGACGAGGAACACCATGCTGGACGACACCCACGACGAACTGCTCAGCCGGGCCAAGGCCCTCGACCTGCCCGCACACCACCACATCGACGGCGCCGACGAGCCCGGGAACGGAGCCGCCTTCGCCGTCGTCTCCCCACGGGACGGACAGCTCCTCACCCAGGTCGCCGACGCCGGCCAGGCCGAGGTCGACCACGCCGTGGCCGCCGCCCGCCGCGCCTTCGACTCCGGGCCCTGGCCCCGCCTGGCGCCCGCCGAGCGCGGCCGGATCCTGCTGCGCATGGCCGACCTCCTCGAAGAGCGGCGGGCCGAACTCGCCCTCACCATCACTCTGGAGATGGGCAAGCCGGTCACCGAGTCGTACGCCGTCGAACTGCGCGCCGCCGTCACCACCTTCCGCTGGTACGGGCAACTGGCCGACAAACTGGCCGACGAGTCCCCGCACACCGCCCCCGACGCGCTCGCCCTGGTCACCCGCGAGCCGACCGGAGTCGTCGGCGCGGTGGTCCCCTGGAACTTCCCCCTCACCCTGGCGGGCTGGAAGGTGGCCCCGGCGCTCGCGGCCGGCTGCACGGTCGTCCTGAAGCCGTCCGAGTCCTCCCCGCTGTCCGCACTGCTCCTCGGCCGGATCGGCACCGAGGCCGGACTCCCGCCCGGCGTCCTCAACGTCGTCACCGGCTTCGGCCCGACGGCCGGCCGGGCGATCGGTCTCCACCCGGACGTCGACGTGCTGGCCTTCACCGGCTCCACCGCCGTCGGCCGCCACTTCCTGCGCTACTCCGCCGACTCCAACCTCAAGCGGGTCTGGCTGGAACTGGGCGGCAAGTCGCCCAACATCGTTCTCCCGGACGCCCCCGACCTGGACCGGGCCGCCGCCACCGCCGCCTGGGGGATCTTCTTCAACCAGGGCGAGATGTGCACCGCCCCCTCCCGGCTCCTGGTCCACTCCTCGATCGCGGAGCGGGTGACCGAGGCCGTCGTGCGCCGGGCCGAGGAACTGCGCATCGGCGACCCGCTGGACCCGGCGACCGAGATGGGCGCACTGGCCGGGGAAACGCACCTGGAGCGCGTGCGGGGGCACATCGCAGCCGGGCACGCGCAGGGGGCCCGGCTGCGCACGGGCGGCGACCGCGCCCTGACCGGGAGCGGCGGCAGCTACCTGCGGCCGACCGTCTTCGACCGGGTCGAACCCGGCATGCGCCTCGCCCGCGAGGAGATCTTCGGCCCGGTCCTGTCCGTCCTCGCCTTCGACGACCTGGACGAGGCGGTCCGGCTCGCCAACGCCACCGAGTACGGGCTCGCGGCCGGCCTGTGGACCTCCGACCTGTCCACCGCGCACCGGGTCTCCCGCGCCCTGAAGGCCGGCACGGTCTGGGTGAACTGCTACGAGGAGGGCGACCTGACCGTGCCCTTCGGCGGGATGAAGCAGTCCGGCAACGGCCGGGACAAGTCCGCCCACGCGATCGACAAGTACACCGAACTCAAGACGACCTGGATCCAGCTGTGACCCGTCCGCCGAGGCCGCTCATCGCCGTACCCGCCCGTTTCTCCGCCACCACCTCGGCGCTGCGCTTCGCCGCCGAGGTCAACGCCCGGGCCCTGATCGAGGCCGTGTGGCGGGCCGGCGGCGAACCCGCGAGCATCCACCCCGCCGACACCGACGTGCCCGCCCGGCTCGCCCGCTTCGACGGCGTGCTGCTGCCCGGCGGCGGCGACCTCGCCCCGCACCGCTACGGCGCCGCCGACACCCACGACACCGTCTACGACGTCGACGACCTGCAGGACACCTTCGACCTCCGGGTCGCCCGCCACGCCCTGGAGTCGGGCCTGCCGCTGCTGGCCGTCTGCCGGGGTCTGCAGGCCGTGAACGTGGCGCTGGGCGGCACGCTGGAGCAGGACATGGGCGGTCCGGACCGCAGCCACCGGCACCTGCGTCATCCGGTGGCCGTCCGTCCCGGCTCGTGCCTCGAACAGGCGGCCGGCGAGCAGAAGGTGGACGCCTCCTGCTACCACCACCAGCGGGTGGACCGCCTCGGCGCCGGCCTCACCGTCACCGCGACCGCGGCGGACGGCACCGTCGAAGGTCTGGAACTGGCCGGCGCCCCGGGCTGGTTCACCGCCGTGCAGTGGCACCCCGAGGACACCGCGCACGAGGACCCGGTCCAGCAGCGCCTGTTCGACGCGTTGGTGCGGGCCGCGGCAGAGTGAAGGGGGCCTGGCCGGGCCCCCTTCACTCTGCCGGATCAGGCCTTGGGCCGGCGCCCGCTGCGGCGCGGCGCGGGCTCGGCGCCGCCGAGCAGTTCCCGCCGCCGTTCCTCGCCGTGCTCCTCGACCTGGAGCACGACCCGCCGCAGCAGGTCCGCGAGGGTGCGGCACTCGGCGTCGCTGAGCCCGGCGGTCACGAAGGCCTCCTCCTCGTTGAACGCCGGGAACACCCGCTGCATCAGCTCCTCGCCCTCCTCGGTGAGGCTGAGCAGGACCAGGCGGCCGTCAGCCGGATGTCCGGCGCGGCCGAGCAGCCCACGCGACTCCAGGGTGCGGGCCACCCCGGTGAGCGTGCCCTTGGAGATGCCGGCCTCCTCCGCCACGTGCCGGGTCTCCGACTCGCCCCACACCCACACGACCCAGAGCACCACGAACGCGGTCCAGGTGAGGTCCGAGTCGCGCAGCACGGAGTTCTCCAGGTGCTGGCGCACGGCGGAGGCGGCCCGGTGGATGTTGGCCACGGCCGCCATCTGCTCCCGGCGGACCGGGATGCCGCCGAGCTTCGCCGAGGCGAGCTTCTCGGCTTCGGTGATGGACCGCTGACCGGGCACGGGTGACTCCTTCGCGACCTACCCCAGGACCGTGCGGCGGCCGGCCGCCGCACGGTCGTTCGGCCTCAAATTGTACGGAACGCAGCGTGCCGTCAGCGTGCGGCCGGGTGGGGCAGGTCGTGGGCCTCCAGGCTGATCAGCTGTTCCGCCGTCGGAGCGGTGAGCTCGGCGACCCGCTGCGCCTGGCGCTCGGTCATCTCCTGGAAGATCTGGCGGGCCGAGCGGCCGTTGCCGAAGCCCTCGCCCCGGGGCATGGTCTCGAAGAGCGAGACCAGTTCGGTGCGGGCCGTGGGGGTCAGCTCGTAGCGGTGCCGGCCCGCCTGGAACTCGACGATCGACACCAGCTCGGCCGGCTCGTAGTCCTCGAAGAGGAGGGTGCGGCCGAAGCGGGAGGCGAGGCCGGGGTTGGAGCCGATGAACCGGTGCATGTCGCCGGGGTAGCCGGCGGCGATGACCACCACGTCGTCCCGGTGGTCCTCCATCAGTTTGACCAGGGTGGCCACCGCCTCGGTGCCGAAGTCGTTGCCCGCGAAGGCCGGGGCCAGGGAGTAGGCCTCGTCGATGAAGAGCACGCCACCGAGCGCCCGGTTGAAGGCGGCCGTGGTCTTGGGGCCGGTGTGGCCGACGTACTCGCCCACGAGCGCGGTCCGGTCGACCTCGACCAGGTGGCCCCGGCGCAGCAGCCCGAGGGCCTTGAGGAGACGGCCGTAGAGGCGGGCGACCGTGGTCTTGCCGGTGCCGGGGTTGCCGGCGAACACCAGGTGGCGGCTGAGCGGCGGGGCCGGCAGCCCGGCCTCCTCCCGGCGGCGGACCGTCTGCATGAGCTTGACCAGGGAGCCGACGTCCTGCTTCACGCGGTCCAGGCCGACCAGTTCGTGGAGTTCGCCGAGCAGGTCCTCCAGGTTCTCCTCCTCCGGCTCGTCGGAGTCGCCGGAGCCGTTGGCGGCCTTGGCGGTGGACGCTGCGGAGGGGGCGGCACCGGGTCCGCCGTTCGCCGGGGACGCGGCCACGGTGCCGAAGGTCAGCGGGGTGCCGTCGGCCGTGCAGTCCTCCAGGACCGGCTCGGCGCCCTCGTCGGTGCCCAGCGCCTCCGCGCAGTCCCGGATCCGGCAGTGCCGGAACACCGGGTCGGCGCCCTTGGCGACGTGCAGGGCCGGGAAACCCGCGCTGGTGACGTCGAGCGAGGTGAACGTGCCGCCCGCGCCCTCGGCCAGGAACACCCCGTTCTTGCCCGGGCGGTCGATGTGCAGCCCCGTCACCTCCGGCCTGGCGCCGGTCCACACGACGGCGCCGGAGCCCGCGCAGTCCTCGACCCGGCCGCCGGTCACCGTCGCCTCGGCGCCCTCGTCGACGACCAGCCCGGCCGCCCCGGCGCCGCTGATCCGGATCCCGGCGAGGGAGACGGCCGCCCCCTTGGCGACCTGCACGCCGATCTCCCTGGTCCCGGTCACCGTGGTGTCCGCGACGGTGCTCCCGGCGGGCGAGCCGATGCCGATCCCGGCGGCGGTCCCGGCGACCCGGCAGCCGGTGAGCGTGGCCACCGCCTGCTCCAGGACACTGACCCCGGTCATGGCGACGTCCGTGATCCCGCAGTCGGTCAGCTCGATCCGGGCCTCGCCCGTGGCGTGCACGCCGTGCTCGGCGCCGCCCCGCACCCGGCAGTCGGCGAGCCGCCCGACGGCCGTGCCGGCGAGATGCACCGCGCTGAAGGTACTCCGGTCGATCCGGCAGTCGGCCAGCTGCGCCTCCGCCGAGCCCGTGACAAGGAGGCCGTTGGCCCCCGCGTCGGCCACGGAACAGCCCGACGCGCTCAGCCGCGCCGTCTCCTGCACCACCAGTCCGCTGGCGGCGGCACCCCGGATCCGGCAGTCGGTCAGCTCGGCCCGCGCCGAACCGGTCAGATGCACCCCCGCCGCACCGGGCGTCTCGATACGCGACTCGCCGGCCGTGGCCTCGGTGGAGTCCTCCAGCAGCAGCCCCGCCCTGCCACTGCCGGCCAGCACCGAGTCGGTCAGCCGCAGCCGGGCCCGGCCGCGCAGCCGCATCCCGGACCCGGTGGTGCGTTCGAGCCGCAGCCGTACGGCGTCCAGGCTCGCGCTGCCGGAGAGGACCACGCCGGTGCCGTCGACGCCGGTCACCGCCGTGTCCTCCAGACGGGCGCGGACACCGCCCGCCAGGTGCAGACCGGCCAGCCTGGCCCCCTCCAGACGGCAGCGGCGCAGTACGACCGCCGTCGTACCGCCCTCCTCGTCCTCCGGGCCCTTCACCTGGACCCGGCCGCCCTCCACCGAGCACTCCTCCAGGACCAGCCCGGCCCCGGGCGACACGCTGACGGCGGGCAGGCCCGCGTCCGGGCCCCACACCGTGATGTTGTGCAGGGCGCAGTCCGGCCCGTCCACGGTCACCGCGGGCGCCTCACCGGGCGGCGCCGCGATCACCACACTGCCCCGGCCGTGCTCGGCCGTGAGCACCACCGCGCGGTCCAGCACCAGGTTCTCCGTCCAGGTGCCGGGGGCGATCACCACCAGATCGCCGGGCGAGGCGGCGCGTATCGCCTCGCCGATGGTGTGGTACGCGCCCCGGCCGCCCTGACCCTTGGGTGCCACGGTGTGACGGGTGGTCATCTACGTTCCTCAGTCCTCGGTGCTCGCCGCTGCCCGGTCACGGTGCCTGGTAGTACGTCGGATTGATGCTCGCACGATACGTACTGGTCAGGTACAGCGACTGGATCGTCTTCTCGAAGACCTTGAAGGGTAGCTGGATCCAGAAGTCGGCGAAGCCCTGGCGGTGGAAGAGCCGGCCGCCCGCGCTCATCACGAACACGTTCTTGACCAGGCCGGTGGTGGCGGCCGTGGTGACGGAGGCGGCCGCGTTGATGCCGCCCTCCCAGACCGCGTCCCCGCCGTGCAGTTTCACGGTCTGCCCGTTGGCGTCGGTCACGCCCCACACGGCCGCGTTCATGCTGCCGTTGACCCAGCCGGACAGCGCGCTGCTGAAGACACCGAACGAGTAGTCGTAGATGCCGCCGCGCCAGCGGGTCGCCGTCTCGTTGCCCGCCCACTCGTTGACCCAGGTCTTGTCGTGGTTGAGCGGACGGCGGGTCCACGGCTTGCCGCCGTCGATGTTGGCGATGCCCGCCTTGAACTGGCCGAGTTTCTCGAATCCGAGGGCGCGGTTCTCGTGCACCGCTGTGCTCAGACCGGTCTTGACGCCCGCGCCGACCGCCGCGTTGGCGAACGACTTCAGAGCGTCCTTGCCGGTGAACGGCTTGTTCTGGACGGCGGCCACGATCCCGTTGACGGCGAGGTTCGCGCCGAACTCCAGGATGAACTCCTGACCGAACTCCAGCGCCGCCTTCTTGGCCACGGTCTGCCAGTACGGCTCGTAACGGGCTTCGCGCAGCGCCGCGTTGCCGTCCGGCAGGACCGTGCCGGACCACGGCATGCGCTGGGCCTCACGGGTGGTGCGGCCCCAGCCGCGGATCTCGGTGAGCGGGCCGCGGAAGTCGTACTCGTTGCCGGTCAGCCGCCAGACGTTGAACGTGTCCCGCTCGAACACCAGGCCGCTGTCGGTGCGCTGGGCGATCAGATCACCGTTCCTGTTGTAACGGTTCCACTGGCCGCGCCAGGCGTCGGTCTCCAGGAACCCGCCGCCGTCCGCCTTGCGCTCGCGCACCACACTGCCGTGGTCGAACTCCTTCCAGACCGAGCCGGCCGGGGCGTTCTGCGTCACGGTCGTGCTGTACACCCGCACCCGCAGCGGTCCTCCGTTGTGCAGCGGGGTCTCGCGCAGGACGGTGGGCGCGGCCTGGCCGGGGACGCGCAGTTCGTCACGGAAGTGCCGGGCGCCCTGCGTCCAGCGGTCCTGCCAGGCACGGCCGTTCCACCAGCGGCGGACCTGCCGGCCGTTGCCCACGGCGATGGGTGTGCCGTTGCGTTCGTGGGCGCCGGCGTGCCAGTCGCCCTGGTTGTCCCGCCAGGCGTCGACATACCGGCCGGAGTCCAGCATCCGGCGCTCGCGGACCAGGTTCCCGCCCGCGTCGTAGTCCCGGTACGAGTCGTCCCAGGGCAGCCGCGAGTCGTTGGAGCCACGGAAGAACTCCCGTCGGCCACTGCCGAGTTCGGTGCCCTGGGCGTCCAGCTCACGCCAGGTCCAGCGGCCCGAGTCGGCGCGGCCGGAGCCCTGGATCACACGTCCGGCGGTGCCGTCCGGGTTGGCATGGCTCTGCCCGACCAGATTGCCGTGCGGGTCCCGGTCCACCCAGGTGCGGTCACCGGTGAACTCCCGCACGACCCCGCCGGGGCGGCCCTCACGGGCGGTCCGGGTGACGCCGCCGGCGTCCTGGTAGACGTCCTGCCAGAGCCTGTCCTCGGGGTCGTTCACGAGCGGCCGGCGGTAGCCCCTGAGGGTGCCGGCCTGCCACGGGTGGTCGGCCGGATCGGCCGGGGCGTGGCCGGGGCGCGCCGCGTGATCGCCGACCTTCAGGGACGTGCCGTCGTGCAGCTTGCCGGTGAAGCGGGCGAAACTCCCGTCGGCGGCCAGGTCCAGGGCGCTGCCGTCCATACCGACGTAGCGCACGCCGGAGGCGGTGACGGTGCCGTCGTTCGCGGTCTTGCTCCAGGTGAACAACTGGTAGGTGTCGTCGCCCCGGACATGGGCGTACGGCGGCCGGACGTGCTCGGCGCCGGCCAGCCAGCGGGTGCGCACCCAGGTCGGCGGGCGCTGCTCGCGCCAGCGGTCGGTGGTCAGGAAGCCGTCGCCGAGGGCCTCGTGTCTGCCGACCTCCTTGCCGTGCGGGGAGTGCCGCTCCCAGGTGGCGCGCAGCGTGCCGTCCGGGTTCATGGCGTGCTCCTGGTACTGGCCGGCCCGCTCGGGCCATTCGGCCGTGCCCCACTGCCGCTGGGCGATCCGGCCGTCCGCGGTGCGGTCGGTCCAGCCGCCGCCGAGACGCTCGGGCGTACGGGGGCCGGAGGCGATCTCCCTGGCCGCGCCGTCGTAACGGTGCCAGGTCCAGGTGCCGTCGTCGGCCCGGACCCCCAGGGTGTGCCCGGTGCCGCCGTCGAACTTCTGCAGCCCGTCGCGGTACTCGCGCACCGTGCGGCCCCGGCCGTCGGTGTCGCGCCAGCCGGTGCCCGCCGTGTCGTAGTGCCGGCTGCCCGTGCCGGCCGGCGTGCCGGTGTCGTCCCAGCGCACCCAGTGGGTACGGGGATTGGTGCGGGCGAAGCCGATCGTGTCGGTCCGGCGGAAGGAGTCGACCACGTCACCGGAGGCACCGGGCAGCACCCGGCGCTCGAAGACCGGCACCTGCTTCTTGGTCGAGCTGAGCAGCTTGACGTGGCCGCCCGCGGCGCCGGACAGGTCGGCGGTGCCGTGGTGGAAGGACCCGGCCGCCACCGGTGCACCGGACCTGGTGGTCCGTTCCCAGGTGCCCGTGGTGTGGTCGACGACGTACCGGTAGTCCGTCCGCCGCCCGTTGTCCAGCACGTTGAAGCCCTGCCGGGCCACGCTGCCGTCGGCGGCCAGGTGCACGAACTCGCCGTGCCGCGGGCTGGTCCGGTCGCTGAACCCGATCCGGGTGGTGCCGTCGGGCCGCCGGACGGCGTCCCAGTGCGCGAGCCTGCCGCCCGCCGCGTCCTCCAGCCAGGCGCCGGGGTGCGCCGCGGTCGGCGGATCGGTGACGAGGAGGCGTCCGCCGTGGCCCGCCGGCAGCGGGGTACCGGTGGCCGTGACGGCGCCCTGGCCGTCGTACCGGGTGAACGTCCCGTCGGCCAGGGTGGTGCGGTGACCGCCGCCGGGCAGCGGGACCGTCTCCTGGACGAACCGTCCGGTGTGCTGGTCGAAGACCTGGTGGCCGCCGCCGGGGCGGGCGATCTCGATGCGGCCGGCCGGGTCGAAGGCGACCACCCGCGCCGGGTCCGCCGCGAAGGCGTCGTCCAGCCAGTGCGCGGCCGCGCCGAGCGGCCGGTCGAGATGCCCGGCCGGTGCGCCGTCCCGCCCGGTCAGCCGCAGTCCGTCACCCGCGAGGTCGCCGTTGGCGCCGAAGGTGCGGTGCCCGGTGTCGTGGACGGTACGGAAGCCGCCGTTGTTCGGCAGCGCGGTGACGGTGTCGGGCAGTCGGTTGCCGTCGGCGTCGGTGAGACGGTGACCGCCCAAGCCGTCGGGCTCGGCGAACCGGCCGCCGCGCGGCCCGCCGGCCGGGTCGGCCAGCGCGGTCGAGGTGCTCACCGGGCGGCCCTGGACGTCGTACAGCACGGACTCGCCGGTGATGTCGTCGATGGTGCGCGGCCGGTTGCCGCCGACCGCGACCACCCGCTGGGGCAGCGGCCGCCCCGCCGCGTCGGTGAGACGGTGACCGCCCGCGCCGTCCGGTACGACGATCCGGCCGCCGCGCGCGTTCGCCGCCGGGTCGAACAGGGCGAGGCCGGTGTCCAGGTAGCGGCCGTCGGCCGTGAACCTGCTGGTCGCGCCGCTGGTCCCGTCGGTCACCCGGAAGCCGGAGCCGCCGGGCAGCGCGGTGACCGTCTGGGGCTGCCGGGCACCGGACGTGTCGGTCAGCGTGAAGCGGCCCGTGCCGTCGTCGGCCAGGAACCGCTCCCCGCGGGTGCCCCGCGGGTCGGTCAGCGAGACACCGGTCTCCTGGAGGCGGCCCCGGCCGTCGTGGCGTACGGACACCCAGGTCGTCTCGTCGGTGACCCTGATGCCGTTCCCGTCACCCAGGTCCTGCACCCGCAGGTCCAGCCGGTTGCCGGCCAGATCGGTGACATGGACGCCGGCGCCGTCGGTGACCCGCACCCGGTCGGTTCCGGCGGGGACGCCGTCCCGGCCGGTGAGCTGGACGCCCTCGTCGAGCTGGCGGCCCAGGGCGTCCACGCGCCGGGTGACGCCGGTGTCGAGACGGGTGATCCGCGTGGTGCCGCCGGGCAGCGCGAAGGCGGTCAGCCCGTCCGCTCCCAGGCCGTGCACCGTCACGGCCTGGCGTGCGCCGTGGCCGTTGATGTCCGTGTGCAGACGCAGCCCCGTCGGCCGGCCGTCGGCCGCGTACAGCGGCATCTCGTAGGCGATCCGGTCGCCGTTCGCGGTGTACGTGTCGACGGTGTCCGCCTGAGTGTGCCGGACGTCGAAACCGCCGTCCGGCCGGGCGACGACCGTGCGCGTCGGGTCCGGGTGCAACTGCTGGTCGACCACCCGCAGCGTCACGGCGCCGTCCTGGCCGACGCTCCGCTCGACGGTCAGGCCGTTCGGCCCGCTCACGCCCGAGTTGTTCAGAGCGATGTGGTTGACCGCGGGCGGGGCGGTGTCGGGCAGCGTCTCCTGCTGGCCCGCGCCGAGCGTCGCGCCGCGGTGGGTGACCGCCTCCGTCTGGATCTGCTGGATCCGGGCCTCGATCTCGGCCGGCTGGACACCGAGGTCCTGCAGGTTCGTGTAGGCGGTGCGGAGCCGGTCCTTGGCGGTGATGAGTTCGTGGTTGAGCTGCGCGTCGAATTCGCTGACGCCCCGTGAGGTGCTGGCTCCGCCCGGCCGGCCGCGCAGGTCCTCGACCCGGTCGAGTTCGACCCGGGCGGACGACAGCTCGACCCAGGCCTCGCGGATCGGCCGGCCCTCGCCGCCCAGGAGTTCGTCGAAACGCGCCGAATCCTCCGCCCACGGCGTCTCCCCGGGCTGCCGGGAGGGCACGGCGGGACCCTTGCCCCGGCTCGGCCGGGCGGGTGCGGCAGGGGCGATGCCGTGGTCGGGCCGGAGGGGTGCGGTGAGGGTGGTGTCACCGGTGTTCCGGAGCGGCGGGGTGCCGTCCAGCAGGCTCAGGGCGTCGTTCTGCCGCTGGGCCTGCGCGGACCTGTCGATGCCGTCGAGCATCGTCTGGAGGCTGGTTCGCGTGTGCGGGGTGGTGCCGCCGGCGGCGAGCGCGGCACGGGCGCGGCCGGCCAGGTGGTCCCCGTCGCCGCCGAGCCGCCGGAAGTCGTCCAGCAGCCGGTAGGCGTCCGCCTCGGCCCGCACCTGGTTCAGCAGCTGTTCCACTCCCGCGCGGCGGACCGAGTCCGGGCGCTCCCGCAGGAAGCGTCCGGCGGCGTCGGCCAGGTCGTCGAGGGCCTGGGCCCGCTGCGCCAACCGGTCGGCGGGGACGTCGTGGAAGGCGGCGAGCGCCCGGTCGACGTACCGGATCTGCGAGCGGGCGCGGATGCCGTTCTCCCGGTACGTGCTACGGCGGAAGGCGGCCTGGTCGAGGAGGTCGGGTGCGGCCGGGTGGGCGCTGCCGGGCGCCGTCGTCCCGGTGGTGTCGCCGGTCCGCCGGGGCGGCCCGAGCACGTCGTCGAGGACGGCGTCACCGAGTGGCCGCGCGGACCGGCCACCGCCGAGCGGTGTGTCGTCGCCCGGGGGCATCGAGGCGAAGTCGCCGTCGCCGCCACGGTGCGGAGCGGCCGAGCGGATGTCGTCGAGACGTGGTGCGGCCGTGTCGGATTCGGTGGGGTGGGGCGGGGTGGTGCCGGTGTCCACGGGACGGGGTGTGTGCGTCTCGGGGCCGACGAGGTGCGGTGCGGTGGTGTCGGAGAGGTACTGCGGTGCGGTCTCCGCGTCGAGGGGGTGGGTGGCGGCGCCGTGGCCCGTCGCGTGCGGGACGCTGGTGTCTCCCTCCTTGGCCGGCGGCGGGGGCGTCTCGGAACCGATGCCGTGCGGGGCGGGTGACCGCGTGTCGGTGTCGTGGGGTGCCGGGGGCTTGGTGTCGGTGCTGTGCGGCGCCGGGGACTTGGTGTCGAGGTCGTGGGGTGACGGAGACGCCGGGGGCAGGGGGTCCGTGTCGGCGTGGTGCGGGGCCGGTGAGCCGGTGCCGAGGTCGTGCGGCGCCGGGGAGGTGGTGTCCGGGCCGCGGGGCGGGAGGCCGTCGCCGGTGAGTGCGGGGGCCTTGGTGTCGGGGCCTGACTGGGTATGGGGAGACTGGGGCTGGGCGTGGGCCGGGGCCGGGTGGACGTCGGTCGCACCGGACACGGACGGCGTCGCCGCCTTGGCGTCGGCGCCCGGCGGCAGGAACAGCCGGCGGCCGTCGTCCGTGAGGTGGAGGCCCGCGGTGTCGCCACGGACCAGTCCCGCCTTGGACAGGTGCTTGAACGCCTTGTCGAAGGCGGTCCTGCCCAGGTCGACGGCCGCCGTGGTCTGCGCGCCGTCCTTGGAGTTCGGCAGGGCCCGGAAGCCGTCCGAGTTGCCGAGCGCCCGGACCATCTTCCTCATCGGCTCGGTGATGCCCGGCACAGTGTTGAACGCGTCCTCGGCCGCCTGCGGAAGTTTGCTCAGGTCGGGGCCGTTCGCCGCCGCGGCCGACGAGGAGGTCCCGGCGCCCTGGTTCTTGCCCGGCCTGGGCTGCGCCTTCACCGCGTCCGGGTCGGGCTGGTGCTTCAGGGCGTCGATACGTCCGTTGATGTCGTCGAGAAGCTTCACCCGCTCGTCGAGCAGGCCCTTCGCCATGTCCTTGCGGGCGCCCTGGGCGATGGCGTGGAACTCCTGCGTCAGCTTGACCGACTGCTCGGCGAGGGGATGCGCCTTGTTGAGGTTGTAGCGCTGCGCCTTCCTGTTGCCGCTGATGACGGCGTTGTCGGCCTGGCGCAGCTTGTCCGACGCCTCGTCGAACGCCTTGCCCGCGGCCCGCGCGGCCGGGTCCACCGTCCCGTCGGCGAGATAGCGCCCGTCGCCGTCCGCGTCGTGGACCATGAGCGGTTTCGGCCACTCGGAGCCGACATGGCTCTCGAACGGGTTGATGGGCAGTCCGGAGCCGAACTTGGCCTCCGGCCGGTACAGCTTGGAGACGACCGCGCCCATCTTCTCCACGTCGGCCGGGTCCATCTTCTCCACGCCGGCCAGCCCGTCGGCGAGCCTGAGGACGTCGTCCCTGAAGCCGCCGCCGATTTGGTGCACCTCGCGCACCACCGACAGGGCGAGCGCCTCCCGGACGTGCGCGCCGTGGAAGACCTCCTGGTCGAAGGAGACCGTGCGGGAACCGCCGCCGCCCGGGTACTCGTACGTCCAGCGGGCCCGCTTGCCCATCTCGTCGAAGCCGTCGTCGTACTTGGCGCTGCGGACGGTGTCGTCGCCGAACTTCAGGTCGCGCATCGTCTCGCGGTCCAGCGGGTGCAGCTGGTCGTGCAGCGACACCCAACCGCCCTTCTCCTCAAGGACCTTGGCGTCGAAGACGAGCGTGGTCGGCCCGTACCGCGTCGCCATCGGCTTGTCGCCGGCCTCCATCCGGAAGAAGACGAAGTCGTCGTTGCCGAGGTTGGAGGTGTTCTTCGCCGAACTCTTGCCGGAGGCCAGGAACCTGATGCCCCGTCGGGCCAGGTCGCCCTGGGAGGACATGACTCCGCTGTTGGAGATGGCGTGGTAGGCCGGAGTCGCGTGCTTGATGCGGTAGGGCAGGTTCTCCAGGCTGGTGAGGAGCTTCTCGAACTGCGCGCGTTCCGTCTGCGGCAGGCTGTTCAGCAGATTGCCGACGTCCTGGCGCAACTGCTTGATGTTGCGCTCGGACAGCTTCTGCACGAACTCCGTCTGCTGGGACTTGGAGAGCTTGTCGAAGTCCTGGAAGTCGTCGAAGACCTGCTTCCACTGGGCCTCGGAGCCGGGCAGCTCCGCCTTCCACTGCAGGCCGGTGGGCACCTCGGCGTACGCCTTGTCGGTACGGAAGCGGCGGGCGATGGCCGGCATGTCGCGCTGCAGGCGGGTGATCGAGGCCTCGGTGCCGAGGAAGCCTTTGAGGACGATGGACTCGCCGGGCCTGGCGGCCTTGACGGCCTCGTCGACCGTCCTGGCGAGCTGATGGGCCACGGTGGAGACAGGGGCGTGCTCGTTGCGCAGGGTGTAGACGCCGCCCAGTTCGGCGGCGTCCTTGACGAAGCCCTGCAGGGAGGCGTCGAGGGTGTGGGCGGCCTTGTCGAGGGTCTGGGCGAGGCTCTGGAGTTCCTGCGGGCTCTTCGTGTCCGCCTTGACCAGGTCCTCCAGTTCCTGGGTGAGTGCGCGCAGGCCGCTCGACTGCTCCTGGATCTCCTTGCCGGTCCTGATGAACTGGTCCGAGCGGGCGGCTTCCGGCGCCTGACGGGCCTCGGTGTCCAGCCGCAGGGCGTGTTCCTGGAACCGCAGGGCCCGCTGGATGTCACCGGCACCGGCGAACTGGTCGACCAGCAGGTTGAGGTCGCGCTGGGAGAGCCGGCCCTCGGTCAGCGCCTGCGTCATGGCGTCGTCCAGCCGGAGCGTGGTCGCGGTGGCCTCCTCGTTCGCCTTGGCCAGGGCCGCCTCCGCCGCGTTGCGCTGCTTGGGGCCGGCGTTGGCGAGGTTCATCTCGGCCTGGTGCAGGCCGCGCTGAGCCTCGGTGTGCTCGCCGAGGATCTCGGCCAGCCGCTGCGGAGGCGTCGCCGAGGTGGCCGCCTGAGTCTCGCTGTGGAGGGTCGGAGCGGAGTGGGTGGGCGCGGGAGTCGCGCTGTCGGAGGGCAGGGCCGTGCCGCCGAGCGCGCGGGGCCGCTCGTTCAGACTGAGCCGGCGCAGGTCGGCGAGGTCGGCCTCCATCCGTACCGGGTCCACTCCGAGGTCGGTCAGCCGGGTGTGGGTGGCGTCGTAGTGCTGCCGGGCGGTGTCGACGTTCCGGCGGGCGCTGATCTCGGCGGCGGTGGGGCCGTTGGAGCTGCCCGCGTGGCCGTTGGACGGCAGCAGGTCCTCGGCCCGGCCCAGGTCGTAGCGCGCCTGGACATGGTCCCGCCAGGCCTCGCGGCGGGCCTGGCGCAGCGGGTCGTCCGCGTGGCCGAACAGCGCGTCGACGCGCTGCCCGTCCCGGAACCAGGCCTCCTCGATCTGGGCCGGGGACAGCCGGGTTCCCCGCCCCGGCAGCTCCTGGCCACCCACGGGGTGCGCGGTGTCCGGGCGCGGTGCGGGCGTCGTGTCGGGGGTTCCGTGCGCCGTGCCCGGCAGGGCCGTCTCCGTGTCCGGCGTGCCTCGGGTCGGGCTCGGGACGGTGGTGTCCGGGTGGGTGGTGGGGTGGGCCGGGGCCGGCACTTCCCTGCCCCATGAGGCGGGGGTCGGCAGGGAGCTGAGCAGTTCGTTGTTGTGGAGGACGTGGCCGCGCAGGTCGGAGGCGAGGTCGTTGAAGCCGTTGCCGCTCCACTCCCGGGTGAAGGTGCGGTCGCCGCCGGTGATCGTGACGGAGACAGCGTTGTCCTGCGCCTTGTGGGTGACCGTGATGGTCATCTCGTCCGTGTAGCCGGGCCGGGTGACGGTGAACGTCTTCACGTCCGGGCCGTCGGCGCTCTCGCGTACGAGCGCGTCGCCGAGGCCTTCCCAGCGGCGCATCGCGTCCTGTCCGAAGGCGTGGCCGAAGTCCTCGAACGCCTCGCCGGAGGGCAGTCCGGACCATTTCTCGTGGATGAGTTTGTCGAGCTGGGCCTCCGGGATCTGTTCGGCCCGCACCGGAACGACGGTGATGCCGTTCTCGACGCGGGCGGGCCCGGTGCGCACGAGCCGGGTCGGGGAGAGGGTGACCTCCCACTGGTCCGGGTTGAGGGCGACGGCGTCCTTAGTGGCCTTGGTGTAGCCGGGCGGGTAGGCCATCGCGAGTCTGCCGTGGTCGGCGGGGACGTCGATCTCGAAGACGACGCGGTTGCTGTTGACGCCGTTCTTCGCCCACTCGGCCTGGAATTCGAAGTGGTTGGAGGTCGAGGCGGGCAGCCGTTCCACGAACACGTCGGCCTGGGCGGCCCGCGGGTCCATGGACACGCCGCGCCATACGGTCATGCGCTGGTTGGGGCCCTCGAACATCAGGTCCTTGGCGACCTTGTTGAACTGTGTGACCTTGCCGACCAGGCCCGGGTTGGCATCCAGGGCGCTCGGGTTGACGAAGCCGCCGTATCCCTTCTTCGAGGTGAACGCGCCGCCGATGACGCCCTGCATGAACAGCTTGGTGTCCTTGTCGACGTCGGCCTTGCCCAGGTGCGCGCGGGCCGCGTGGACGGCGGCGTCCCAGCTGTCCGGTGTCCCCGTGGTGAGGCCGGCCGGGCGGGGCGGCAGGGGGTCGGACGGTGTGGGGGTGCGCAGCAGTTCGCCGGTGGCGCGGTCGTAGACATGGCTGCCCGAGGCCGAGGCGACGACGATCTCGTTCTCGCCGGACAGCCGGGCCGGCCAGGTGCCCGTCGCGTCGGTCACGGAGTCGACGGACTTGCCCGCGACCTTGACGCTCACCCCGCTGAACGGGCCGTCGCCGAAGCGCACGGTCTCCTCGGCGAGCCGGATGCCGCCCAGCCGCTTGAACGTCCAGCTGTGCACCACGGTGCCGCCGACAGCGTCCAGCTGCCGGACGACGAAGCCCATGCCCTGCTTCTCCACGGTGTACAGGCCCGACTCCACCGCGCCACCGTGAAGTTCGGGCGTGCCGCCGCGCGGGGCCTTGACCGCCAGTTGGTGGTCGCCGGGCACCCTGACCACGTTGGGGTCCTTGAGGAGCTCGTCGAAACCGTCGGAGTGAGCGGCGGCAGGTGCGGCCTCGAAGGCGTCACCGCCGTGGCCACCGGAGCCGGGCGGCAGGTCGATCGTGACGCCCTGCCTCTCCACGGTGCCCGCGAAGTCGACGCCCGCGCCGCCCAGGTAGGGGGTGCTCGTCCTGTCGGTGACGACCTTGACCCCGCCGACGTCGTTCCCGGTGTGTCCCAGGGCGGACCCGTCGACCTGCGGTTTGTACCCGTCGGACGGGGTGGCGGCGCCCTGTTCCGGCAGGTGCTCCGGGGCATGCCCGGACGTGCCGGTGGCCGAGCCGGCCAGCCCCTTGTCGGTGTCCGTGTGGGCGGGGGTGCCGGCGAAGGCGGGGGTCTCGGTGGCGCGGGCGCTGCGGCCGGTGTCGACGAGGTCGAGGGCCGAGTGGCTGCGGTCGCCGCCGGGGCCCGGGTGCCCGGAGCCGCCGACAGGGGCCGGCGCCGGCTCGTGCGTCCCGGCGCCGACCGTGAGCCGGTCGGGGGTCATGGGGCCCGTCGGGCTCGTCGTCAGCCGGTCCGGGGTGGCCGGGGTGATCGTGAGCCGGTCCGGCGTGCCGGGCGCCTGGGACGGCGAGCCGTGCGGCAACTGCCCCGACGGGGTGCCGGAGTGCGGCGAGCCCGGCTGGTGGACGAGTTCGTCGAGGTGGAGGCGGGTCTGGTTGGCACCGAGGGCGCTGGTGGTGCGCTCGGCGATGGCGTTGCCGGTGCCGGGCGTCACGGGGGAGTGCGGGGTGTTGTGGCGGGTGCCGGCCAGCAGGTCGAAGGCCGAGACCCCGGTGTCGACGTGGCCCGGCCCGCCGTGCCCGATGCCGGCCGGGGAGGGGTGGGCGACGGTCGTGGGGCCGGTGAGCAGGCTGTGCGGCGCCGTCACGTCGTGCGGGGCGCCCGGCGCCGGGGCCGAGTCGAGCGCGGTGTGGGCGATCGTCGTGCCCGGGGTGCCGGTCAGTGTGGTGTGGCCGGCGCCGATGCCGGGGGCGCCCGGTGCGTGCACGGTGCCCACGCCCGTGGTGCCGGTGAACGCGGAGTGCACGGTGCCCGCGGCCGGGTTGCCGGTCGACAGGTCGCCGAGCGTGGCCGCGACCGGCGGCGGTGTGGCATGGGTACCGGTGAGGACGGTGCCGCCCGGCGTGTGGGCCGTGTTGTGCGCGCCGCCCGGCAGCAGCACGTCGGTGTGGGAGGTGACGGCCGTGGGCGTCGGGGGCAGCCCGGTGAGCGTGGTGTGGGCGCCCTCGGAGACGGCGGTCACCGGCGTGTTGGTGATGCCGTGGGTGGCGGCGGGGACCCCGGCCGAGGCGGGCACGTGCAGGCCGGACGCGGTGGTGACCGTCGGCGTGGCGCCGGCGCTCACCCCGAGCTCCGTGTGCCCGCCGAGGGCGCCGAAGTTCTCCACGCGCACGCTGCCCAGCTGCACATGGGGCATGTCGACCAGCGCGTCCACCGTGCGCGCCGCGTGGACGCCGAAGTTGCCGCGGTGGGCGATGGCGCCGACGTCTCCCAGGTTCAGGGTCGGCGGCCGCAGGGCCGAGGTGACGTCCAGCTGCGTACCGGGGATGTGGAGGTCGAGGTTGCGGATGCTGCTCTGTCCGGAACCCGCCCCGAACCGCACCTCGTTGAGCTGGATGCGGGGCATGTCGACCAGGGCGTCCACGGTGCGCGGGTCGACCGGGACGGAGCTGATCGTGCGGCCGATCGCACCGGTGATCGGAGCGCCGAAGACGTGCTGCCCGAGCACACCGCGGTCGAAGAGGCCGATCCGCAGGGCGCGCGCGAAGCCGTACTGGCCGATCTCCGCCGCGTCCACCGGCAGGAAGATCCGCAGCCACTTGGTGCCGCCGAACTCCTGGCCCACCCACCCCTTGGTGGCCTGCCAGCCACGGGACAGGGTCTCGGGCAGCCCGCGCACGAACCCGGGAATCGCCTTGAAGCCCTGCACGACGGTCAGGCCGAGGGAGTTGACGCCGCGGCCGATGACGTTGGGCAGGTTGTGGATGCCGTCCAGCACCCACAGGCCCCCCTTGTAGACCCAGGTGCTGCCGAGCCGCACCAGGTCCCTGAGGCCGAGCAGCAGGGTGGTCGGGCGGAACCCGTTGGTGAACAGGTTGCGCAGGGCCTGGAAGGTGCCCCGGGCGATGTTGGCGAAGCCCTTGGCGAAGGCGGTCGTACCGACGCCCTTGATGATCTGGAAGATCGGCAGCGCCTTGGTGGTGGGCGCCAGGATGCCGAGTCCGGCGAGGAAGAGGTCGAGGAAGCTGGCGTCGCCGTTGGCGAAGTCGACGATCGTCTTGATGAAGAGAGTCAGGTTGACGCCGAGGGCGAGCAGCGCGATCGGGCCGCCGAAGATCAGCGCGGGCACGATCAGGATGATCGCCAGCCACTGGAACGCCTCCCAGAAGACCTGGCACTTGGAGATCGGCAGCTGGATGTCGGAGACACTCGAGATGCTGCCCGCCGCCGCGGCCGCGCCCTCGCCGTGCTCGGTGCCGGCCTGCCGGGCCGTGGCGGCGTAGGTCTCCCGGTCCGGGGAGTCCTCGGACAGCCCGCGGCCCGAGTTGAGCGCGCCGTCGGCACGGGACTGGAGGTCGACCAGCTTGTCCGCCCAGGTGTTCAGCGCGGACGCCGCGCTCTCGAACGACTGCGCCACGTCCTCGATGTGCCCGCGCAGCCGGCCGTTGACCTTCTCCCGCAGGGCGTCGGCGGCCGCGCCGACGAAGACGCTGTCACCGGCGGTGTTCATGACCGTGTCGATCGCCGTGCTGATCCGCCGGGCCTCGGAGCCCAGGTGGTTGAGCTCGGTGGACAGCGCCCGGATCTGGTCGGGTTCGCCCGGCGTGGGGTCGCTGTCCAGCCCGATCGCGTGCCAGTCGGTCGGGCGTGGCATACGGGTTCCTCCCGGAAGCTGCTGGGCTCGGGGGGCGGTTCCTCCCCAACTGACCACGCCACAGCGGCCGCTGCGGTTCACGTGATCTGTGTTACAGCCGCCGCCCGGGGTGAACCGGCGGGGCGTGTGCGGCGTGGTCCAACTGACCGGAGTCACGACTGGGAGGCCCACCCATGGCCGATGGCCTGAAGATCGACTACAACGTCCTCAACGACGCCAAGCGGGACCTGGAGACCCTGGCCGGCGACATCGGTCCGCTCCTCGACAACAGCACGTTCTCCCGCCTCGGCCAGCGGGACTACGACGGATACACCTCCAGCGACGCCTTCACCGTCCTCGGCGACTCCACCCTGGCCGACGCGCTCGCGGGCTTCTACGACAACGCCAGCAGCACCATGTCCCACGCGAACAAGGGCCTCAAGGAGCTGGCCGGCGCCTTCGGCTCGGTGGGCGAGGCCTTCCTGTCGTTCGACTCCGAACTGGCCCAGGGCATGGGCATCACGGGAAGCAACCTGGGCCTGCAGAACTACTTCCGGGACAAGGACCTGTGGGACTACAAGCAGGCCCACCTCGACCAGTGCGTGCCCGGCCCGGACGGCAAGATGCCGGACTTCTGCTCCGCCACCGACCCCGGCGACCCCCCGCTGGACCAGACGATCAACACCGCCCGCGGCAGCGTCCACACGCATCTCACGCTCGACGACCAGCACCACGTGATCAAGGAGGAGTCCACCGTCACCTACGACGGCAAGACGTACACCTCGGTCACCAACTACTCCAGCGACGGCAACCACTACACCACGGACACCTCCTACCCGGACGGCAGCACCGTGCACTCGGAGACCAACCTCAACACCGACGGCAGCGGCACGATGGTGACGACCGGCAGTGACGGCGACCGCACCGAGTACACCCGCGGCCCCAAGGACGCCAACGGCAACCAGCCGGACTGGCAGCAGGTGGGCGGCAACACCGAAGACGACGGCGGCGGCGGCGACGACCGTCCCTCCAAGCCGACACGCGCCGACTGGTGACCACCCGACAACCGCATCGAGACCGACAGGAACGGACAGGAACCCCATGGCCAGCTACAACGGCATCAACCTCGACTACCACAAGATCGAGGAGGTCGTGAGCCTGCTGCACGACGCCCACGAGAACCTGCTGCCGGTGCTCAGCAACCTGCGCAACCGGGTCAACACCCTCGTCGACGACGGCATGGTCTTCCAGCAGTCCAGCGAGGTCATCCGCACGACCTACAACAACTTCGACACCAGCCTGCTGGCCGCCGTGAAGGGCATCAACGACTTCTCCGAGATGTTCAACGGCATCAAGGAGAACGCGATCCAGTTCGACCAGGGCATCAGCAGCAGCCTGCAGAACAACTCGTAATCCCCGTACCCGAGAGGGGGCCTTCCCGGGAATCCCGGGAAGGCCCCCTCTCGTTCAGGGCGGCGGGGTCAGGCCCGCAGCGGCGTGAGCGGCACCTGGAGGGCCAGCAGCGCACCGCTCGGGCCGGCCGTCCAGGCCCGGCCCGGATGCGTCGTCGCCCGCACCACGCTCGGCATCAGACGTACGCCGATCAGGTCGCCCTCGGTGAGGTTCTTCGGCGCGAGCAGCAGACCGCGCCGTGCCCGGCGGGCCGCGAGCGTCCAGCCGCTCATCCCGCTCTGGAAGCCTTCCGCCGAGGCCGCGTAGACCAGTCCGAGGCCCTGGTCGCGGCCCGACACGGCGATCTCCCTGAGGAGCTTGTCCGCCGCCGAGTTGGTGATCAGGTCGGCGTCGTCGATCATCACCACCTTCGGCCCCGGCAGCGCGTCGAGCGCCGCCCGCACGGTGTCCGCGGACGGGTCGTTCTCGGTGATCACCGTGGCCGTGGCGTGCCGCTCCAGGGCGCGCAGCGGCGACTCGCGCGGGGTGAGGACGACCAGTGAGGTACCCCCGGCCAGCAGGGACACCGCGATCGAGGCGAGCGTGTTGCTGCGGCCGGACCCCGCCGGGCCGAACACCCCGAACGCCGAGGCGGAACCCGCCAGGTCCGCGCCGACCGGGCCGCCCTCGTCGCCGCCGACGCCGAGCAGCCCCCACATCGGCCGCCGGTCGGTCTGCGCGACCTTCTCGTAGGCCTCGGCGAACTCCACCGAGCGCGGCAGCACCGCGACCTGGAACGGCCGCCGCGCCTGCGGCACCTGGGCGTCCCGCTTGCGGGCGGACTCGCCGATCGTCCGCAGCGCCTCCGCCTGCTCGGTGCCGCCGCCGGCCGCCAGCAGCGCCACCTGGGTCTCGGTGCCGCTGAGGACGTGCCAGCCACGGCCCGGCGGGATGTCGGCCGGGATCTTGTTGGGCATCATGCCGACCGCCTGGTAGTCACTGCGGTCGCCCTGGCGCAGCAGCAGCTTGTGGTCGTTGTGCGCGGCCATCCGCCCGCCCAGCAGGGAGCGTTCGGAGGTCGCGATGACATGGATGCCCGCGGCGGCGCCCTCACGGATGAGCCGGGTCACCTCCTGCACCAGCTGGCCGTGGTCGTGCTCGTCGATGATGACCGAGAGCGAGTCCCAGCCGTCGATGAACAGCAGGATGTGCGCGGGCCGCTCGGCCTTCGGCAGCAGCTTGCGCAGTTCGGCGATACCGGTCGCGCTGTGCGCCTGCGCCAGGTCCTGGCGCTCGGTCAGTTCCCGGTTCAGGCGGTGCAGCAGCCGGCCCAGCCGCTCCAGGTCGTGCCGGGAGACCACGCCACCGCAGTGCGGCAGCGCGTTGAGCGCGGTGAGCCCGCCACCGCCCGCGTCGATGCCGTAGATGTGCACGTCGGCGGTGCTGGTCGCGCGGGCCGCCGACCCGGCGATGGTCCGCAGCACCTGGGTACGGCCCGAGCGCGGCGCCCCGATGACGTACAGGTGCCCGAAGGTCGCCAGGTCGGCCACGGCCACCCGGCGCTGCTGGAGCTGCGGCACGTCCTCCAGGGCGTACGGGACGACCAGCCTGCCCTCGCGGGTGGCGCCGAGTGCGTCCAGGTCCGCCAGGACCAGTTCGCGCTGGAGCGGGGGCAGCCAGGGGCTCGGCTGCGGGGTGAAGTCGTCGAGCAGGTCGGCCGCGGCGCGGATCTCCTCGACGAGCGCCTGCAGGTCGGTCGGGGCCGGGCCCTGCGTGGACGCGGCCGTCACGGTCCGTGCCTCGGCGGGCAGTTCGGCGGGGCGGCCGAGGGCGTCCCAGCCCACGCCCACCGTGCGCACCGGCTTGCGGGGGCCGGCCTCCGGCTCCGCCGCGGCGGCCGGGTTCTGCCGGGGCCGCTCCGCGCCCACCCAGGCGGTCTGGAACGGGTCCGCCTGCTTCGGCCCGCGCCGGACCAGGGCCCGCCCCGGGGTGCCGGAGGAGATGTCGACGGCGTCCTTGACGTCGATGATGTCCTGGCTCTCGGTCATGTCGGTGACCCGCAGCGCGATCCGCAGGTTGGTGTTGGCGCGGATGTCACCGGTGACCACACCGGCCGGGCGCTGCGTGGCCAGGATCAGGTGGATGCCGAGCGAGCGGCCGCGCTGCGCGATGCTGATCAGCCCGGGCACGAAGTCGGGGACCTCACGGACCAGGGTGGCGAACTCGTCGATGACCAGCAGCAGCCGGGGCAGCGGGGCCAGCGAGGGATCGGCGGCCCGCTTGGCCCGGTACTCGGGGTGGTCCTTGGCGTCGGCGGCGGCCAGCACCTGCTCCCGGCGCCGCAGTTCGGCGCCGAGCGACTCCAGGGCCCGCTCCACGAGGTGGGCGTCGAGGTCGGTGACCATGCCGAGGGTGTGCGGCAGGCTGGCGCACTCCTTGAAGGCGCTGCCGCCCTTGTAGTCGACCAGCACGAAGGTGAGTTCGTCGGGCCGGTTGGCGGCGGCCAGCGAGGCCACGAACGTCTGCAGCAGCTCCGACTTGCCCGACCCCGTCGTACCGGCGACCAGGCCGTGCGGTCCGTCCTGCACCAGGTCCAGCGAGAGCGGCCCGTCGAAGCCGGTACCGATGACGAAGGACGTGGACGCGGGATCGCGCTGCCAGCGGTCCAACAGCGCCTGTGCGTTGGGCGGTTCCTGCTCCAGCAGGTCGAGCAGGCGGACCCGCTGGGGCAGTCCCGCGTCGTGCTCGGGGCTGACGTCCCGGATCGGGGCCAGCGCGCGGGCCAGTTGCTCGCACCACTCGGGGGAGACCCGGTCGGCGCGCACCGCGGGCAGGTCCGGCGCACCGGGCCGCCGCACGGTCAGCCGCCCGCCGGCGGCGAGCACGACACCCGTGCTCTCCTCGGGCAGCAGCCGCTCCTGCTCGTCCAGACAGACGCTGAAGATCCGCACCCGCGGACCCTCGGTCAGCACCTGCACCATGCCGGGGACGTCACGCAGCCGCCGCGCCCCGTCCGCGATCACCAGGACGTCCGGGTCGGTGAAGACCACGTCCCGCTCGTTGCCGGCCTGCCGGCGGCGCGACTGCACCTGGGAGACCAGTTCGCTGATCCGCGCGGCGGTGGACTCGGGGTCGTTGCCGATCAGCACCACGGGACCACCGGCCGTACCGGGCCTGAGATGCGGCAGCCAGCGCGTCCACGCCCAGTCCGCCACCCGGTCCGGCTCGGTCAGCACGACGATCCTCAGGTCGCGCGGGCTGTGCAGCACGCTCGCCTGCGCCACCAGCCAGCGGGCCAGCGGCTGCACCTCGGCGGCCGGGCCCGCCACGCCCACCACGCCGTGCGCCGTGATGTCGACCCCGATCGGGGTGTCGGGGATGTTCCAGCGGATCGAGCGGTGGTTCTCGTCCCGCGCCGGATCCTCCAGTTCCCGCACCGACGGCTGGTCCACCGTGCCCAGACGCAGCACCAGGTGGTCGGGGTCGCGGCGGCGCCGCTCCCAGAGCCGGCCGCCCGGACCGGTCGCGATCAGGGCGACCGCCGCCGGGTCCGGGCCGGTCTTGTCCCGCACCCGGCGCTCGCCCACCACCGCCTCCCGGACCTGCTCCTCCAGCACGTCACGGCGCCGCTCGTAGGCCGCCTCCGACTCCAGGAACTGCTTGCGGGCCGCACGCCGGCCGGTCGCCCAGTTCGACAGCATCATCATGGGGCTGAGGAACAGGAACACCAGGAAGTAGTACGACTTGAAGATGCTGACCATGAACAGACCGAGGACGATCGGGGAGATCATCATCACGGTCGGGAACGGCCGCTTCTGCGGCGGCGACGGCGGCTGCGGCAGCCGGATCCGCTCGGCGTCCAGGTGCGGGGCGATCCGCGGCGGCCGGTTGTAGTCCACGCCGTAGCCGTCGGCGGACGGCGTGACGGCCGCGTCCGCCTCGACCGGGCCGCTCATCCGCAGCAGGACCGGACCCACCGTCAGGTCCTCGCCGGCCGGCCAGGGCACCGGACCCGGACCCGACGGGCGTTCGCGCGGCGGCTGCGGGCGCGGCCGGCGCAGCTGGGTGATCGCGTCGTCGGGCGGCGGCGAGGCGAGCCGGGCCCGCACGGTGGCGTCGGGATCGTCGTCGATGCGGTGCCAGGCCGCCGTGCCGTCCGCGCCGACCGTCACCCACAGCCCGCTCTGCGGCACCCCGTCGGCGGCGTCCAGCCGCAGGGCGCACAGCGGGTCGGTGCCGATCTCGTGACTGCCGGGGCCGAGCCGCCAGGTGCGCCCGGCACCGGGCCCGGAGACGAGGTGCACCTCGGCGAGGACTCCGTCCAGGTCGCCGTCGTCGTGGATCCGGACCAGGTCGGCCGGCCGGGCCGGGCCGCCGAGCCCGACCAGCCCGCCGTCGCGGATCCCGCTGCCGGAGACCGGTGTGCCGGGATCGAGCCGGTGGCCGCCGGCGTAGAGGTTCCGGGCCGTCGGCGCGCCGGCCGCCGCCCAGTCCGCGCCGCCGGGGGCGGCGGCCTCGTCCTGGGTCAGAGCGGCGGCGAGATCGCCGACGGTGGCGTTCGAGGGCAGGCGGACCTGGTGGTCGCGGCGCTGTCCGTCCGTGGCGTCCACGGTGGTGATGGTGAGGTTCACGGCTCCCAGCCGGGCATTCGTTCGTACGGGATGGGGGGACGGGTACGGCGGTTACGGCGTCACGGCGCCGGTGGCGAGCTCGCGGAGACCCCGGCCGTTTGCGAGGTGCTCGGTTCCGCGAAGTCGTCGTCGCTGTCGACGGCCGCGGCCGGAGCGGACACCGGCGTGGCGGCGGGCTCGGGCGCGGGGGCCGGCCGGGTCGCCGAGACCCCGGTCGGGCCGGCGACGGGCGCCGCCGCCCCACCGGTGCCGAGGTCCGGCTCGTCCGGCAGCAGATCGGGGTCGGCCGGGGACACGGCGCCCGCCGGACCCACGGCTTCCGCGTGCGGGAGGTCCGGGCACGGCGGCAGCGCGGCCAGCGTCCGGGCCACGGCCCGGGACAGCGGCAGCACGTCGACGCGGGCGGCGGCGGGCGCGCCGTGCACCGTGAGCACCGCGTCCGGGGCGATCTCCAGCAACCGGGTACGGCCCCGGGCCACGCCCAGGCTCAGCAGGCGGACACCGGACGGCAGCGGCCGCTCCAAGGGGTCGGCGCAGACCGCGATCTCGATGCCGGGCTGCCCGACGGCCGCCGCGGCCGGCATCCCCGGATGCCGCGGGTGCACCCCGGCGGCGATGGCGACCCGGCCCTGCGGCAGCCGGGCGTCCAGCTGCGCGGCCAGGGCCTGGAGCACGGCGCGGGCCGAACGGGCGGCGCGCGGCGGCCCGTACACGGACAGCGCGGCCGGACCGGAACGCACGTCGAGCAGCACGGCGTTCCCCATGTCGTGCCCCACGCACACCAGCAGCGGTACGGCGGACTCCGGGCCGTCGTCCCTCAGATCGGCACGGTCGATCCACCACAGCCGCGGGTCGCTCTCGTCCGCCGCCCAGGGCTCCGGCGGCTCGCGCAGGGCGTCGCCGTCCGCCGCGACCAGCACGGCCATCCACTCCGGGCCGGCCAGCACGCCGTAGGGCCGGACCCCGGGACGGACGGCCGCGGCCAGCGCCGTGGCCCGCTCGGCGTCGGCCCAGACGGCCGGGTCGCGCAGCAGCCGGACCAGCAGGCGCAGACCGCGCCGGTAGCGCAGCTCCGTGCGGACCGGGCCCGTGAACGCCTTCGCGGTCAGGCTGATCTCCCGCCCGAGCCGCCGTCGCAGGGCCTTCCAGCCGCCGCCGCGCCGGACCAGCCAGTGCGTGACGGCGAGGACCAGGACCAGGACGCCGACGAGGCCGAGCAGGGTCGTGATGGTGTCGGAGGTCATCGCGTCTCTCCCCGGTGATGCTCGGTCCCGGCCGGGCGGCAGCCGTGGGATTCGAGGGTGGCGCGCAGCGCGCGGATTCCGTGATGTGTGCGGGACTTGACGGTTCCCGGGGGCAGCCCGAGCTGGCGGGCCACGTCGTCGCCGGGCTGGCCCAGCAGATGGACGCGGGCCACGGCCTCCCGGTGCGCGGGAGCGAGGGTGCGCAGGGCGGAGACCAGCACCCGGCGGTCACCGACCTGTTCGGCGTGGTCGGGCACGGCCGGAGCGGCGCTGCCGAAGTCCGTCGCCGTGATCCCCACCGGGACGGTCCGGTCCCGGCGCCGGCCGTCGACCACGAGGTTGCGGGCCACCCGGAACAGCCACATCCGGATGGGCCGGTCCCGCCAGTCCAGCCGCCCGGCCGACTGCCAGGCCCGCAACAGGGTTTCCTGGACGACGTCCTCCGCGCCGTGGGGGTCGCGCCCCATCATGCCGGTCACGAAGCGGCGCAGGCTGTCGCGCTCCGCGAGAAGGAGGCCGAGCGTCCGGTCCGCGCAGTCGGCGCGGTCATGGTCGATGAGGCTCACGGCCTCCGCCTTCCGGTGTCGGTTCTGCTGTTGTGCTGTCTTGCTGATGTGCCGTCTTGCCGTCTTGCCGTCTTGCCGTGTTGCTCTGTGTCGCTTCTGAATCGCTTCAGGCACGAACGCTAGCGCGAATGACTTCAGTTCTCGAAGCGAGCGCCCCCGCGGACTTCAACAGATTGGTCACAGGAAACTCCGCATAGGTGGACGGAAGATGACGTTCGACGGGATCTTCGTGGGCGGCCGCGCGGATCGGTGCCACGCCTTGGTTACTGTTCATGTGCCCGGCAAGTTCCGGGCGTTCCGGGACCTTCACGAGACCTTCAGGAGACGACGTGCCGCCCCTTCGCAAACCCCGGCCCCCGGCGGAACGGTCAGGTACGACGACGGGACGTTTCAGTGACACCTTCGCCCGGCGCCCCGCCGTGCCCCGGCGCGGACTCGTGCCGGGCGTGCGGGTGTGGGCGACCGTCGCCGCCGCGGCCGGACTGACCGTCGTCGTCGCCGCGGCCGTGCCGCTGCTGAGCCGCGTGGACCTCTTCCCCGATCCGGACACCACACCGGCCGCCGCCGTGGCGGCGGGGGAGCCGACAACGCTGTCCAGCGCCTCCGGATCCCCGTCCCCGTCCTCCTCGAAGCCCTCGCACGCCCCCTCCGCTCACAAGCCAGGCAAGACCGGCTCCGCAGGTTCCGGTTCCGTCGGCGGCACGGGCATCGGCTCGGCCGGCCAGCAGTCCGGCGGCGGTTCCGTCGGCTCCGGATCGAACTCGAACTCGGGCTCGACGTCCTCCGGTTCGAAGTCCGGCGGCTCCGGGTCCTCCTCCGGGAAGACCTCGTCCGGCACGTCCTCGTCCGGGACGTCCTCGTCCGGCACGTCCTCGTCGGGCGGCAGCGGTACGACGACCACCACCGTTCCCGGCGTGGCGCTCATCGGCACCGCGTCCGGCCGCTGCATCGACGTCACCAACGCGGGCGGGGACGGCACCCGGCTGGAGCTCCTGGACTGCTCGGGCGCCGCGAAGCAGAAGTGGGTCTTCCAGTCGGACGGCACCATCCGCTCGCTCGGGCTGTGCATGGACCTGGCCTGGGGCAACACCGCCAACGGCACCGCGATCCAGGTCGCCAAGTGCAGCGGCAACCGCGCCCAGTTGTTCTACCTCAGCGCGCAGGGCGACCTGGTCAGCGCCCAGGCCGACAAATGCGTCGACGCCACCGACAACAGCACGGGCAACGGCACCAAACTCCAGTTGTGGACGTGCTCCGGCACCCCCAACCAGAAGTGGCACAAGGGCTGATCGCGGCCGGTACCACTCGGTCCGGCAGCGGAGTTCGCCAGACGCGCCTCCGCGCGGCCGGACCCGTGGCCACACCGGCACTGCGCCGGAACCGCCGCACCAGGCGCCGCGGGGTGCGGTGGTCCCGGCGCGGCTCCGGCCCCCGGATCCCGCCCGCGGTCAGGCTCTGCTCCCCCGTGCTCACCGGATGACCGCAGAGGCGGCACGGACAGCGGAACCCGACCGCGAAGGGGACCGCGGAAGGGACATGCGACAACTCAGGAAAGGGCCTTGAGGAAGTCGAGCAGCGCCGCGTTCACCTCGTCCGGCCGCTCCTGCTGGGTCCAGTGCCCGCAGCCCGCCAGCTTCAGGGGCTCGCGCACCAGGCTGGGCATCAGCGCGGGGAGCCGTTCGATGAGTTCGGGCGTGCCGGGGAACGCCGGGACCACGTCACGGTCGCCGTAGACGTACAGCGCGGGCGGGGTGACGACGGCGCCCTGCCAGGGGGCGGTCAGTTCCCAGTTGCGGTCGAGATTGCGGTACCAGTTGAGGGCACCGGTGAAGCCGCGGGAGTAACTCTCGGTGAGGGCGTCGAGGTCCGCCTCGGTGAACCACCGCGGCAGCGTCTGCGGGTCCGGCACGCCCGCGAGCCAGCCGCGCTCGGGGTCGACCAGCGGCTGCCGGACCTCACCGGTCCCGACGCCTTCCCCGGACGCCATGGTGAAGAACTTCCGCAGCGTGGTGCGCGGGTCACGGGCGAACTCGGCGTCGGCGACGCCCGGGCGGTTGAAGTAGTTCCAGTAGAAGCGGCCGCCGAACCTCCTGTCCATCGTCTCGAGCGGCGGTTGCGCACCGCGGAACGGCGGCGGCACGCTCAGCCCGGCCACCCCGCGCACCAGATCGGGGCGGAACAGCGCGGTGTGCCAGGCCACCGGCGCGCCCCAGTCGTGCCCCACCACGAACGCCTGCTCCGCGCCCAGCTCGCGGATCAGCCCGACGACGTCGCCGACCAGGTGGAAGATGCTGTACGCCTCGACGTCCTCGGGATGATCGCTGCTGCCGTACCCGCGCTGGTCGGGGGCGACCACATGGAAGCCGGCCGCGGCCAGCGGGCCGAACTGGTGCTGCCAGGAGTGCCAGGACTCGGGGAAACCGTGCAGCAGCACGACCAGCGGGCCGCGGCCCTCCTCGGCGATGTGCAGGCGGATCCCGTTCACGTCGACCATTCGATGCTGAACCATGTGCACGAGCGTACGCGCGACGATCTTCGGTTATCCGTCCTGCCGGGTTTCCGACGCGGGGGAGGCGTCCGCGGCCGGCGGCCCGGGGGGCCGGTGGCCGTCGGCCGCGGCGAGGGCGGCGTCGAAGGCGTGCGTGGCCTCGGGCGTGGTGCCGGGCAGCAGGAAGGAGCGGGCCTGCTCCTCGAAGCGCTGGTCGGTCACGGTCTGGCGGGTGTGGTGCTGGGCGAGGTGCTCCGCCCAGGATCCGACGAGGTAGTTCTCGATGAACCGGCCGGGTTCGGCGCCGTCCTCGTACAGGCCCCAGGTGAGCGCTCCGGTACGGCGCCGGGAGCGGGCGACGTTCTCCATGGCCCCGGCGAAGGCCGCCCGGTCGTCGGGGGAGACGTGGTAGACGATCGAGACGAGGACCGGGCCGTCGGCCGGACCCGGCTCGTAGACCAGGGGCGGGGCCGGCCAGTGGTCGGAGGGGGTCGGGTCGATCCGGGCGGCGTCGTACAGCGGCCACAGCGGGACGGTGACGGCGGTGAGCAGCAGCAGCCCCGCCGCGACGAGCAGCGCGGTGGTCATCCCCGCCCCCTGGGCCAGCGCGCCCCACAGCGGGGCGGCGAGGGCCTGGCCGCCCTGGAAGACCAGCAGGTAGACGGCGAGCCCACGGGCCCGCACCCAGCCGGGCAACCGGGTCTGGGTGGCGGCGTTGAGCGTGGACAGGACCGCGATCCAGGCCACCCCGGCGGGCAGCAGCGCGACCGCGACCACCCAGGTGACGTGGATCGTGGCCAGGACGGCCAGGACCACCCCGAAGGCGACGGCGCCGGCGGCCAGGACGCCGTTGGCGCCGAGCAGCTTCTGCAGGCGGGGCAGCAGGAACGCGCCGCCCACCGCCCCGATCCCCACGGCGGCCAGCAGCAGACCGTATCCGCCGGAACCCAGGCCGAGCGAGTCACCGGCGATCAGCGGCAGCAGCGACCACACGGCGGCGGCACCGGGGATGAACAGCGCGGTGCGCAGCAGCACTCGGCGGACGCCGGGGGCGTTCCATATGTAACGGCGGGCCGCGTACAGGGCCGTGAAGAACCCCTCGCCCTCGGTGGCCGGCACGGACGCGCCGGCGGGACGCTTCCACAGCAGCAGCACGACCGCGATGCCCAGATAGGACACCGCGTTGAAGGCGAACGTCCACCCCGCGCCCGCCGCCGCGACCAGCACACCGCCGACGGCCGGTCCGATGGCGCGGGCCAGGTTCATGTTGACCGCGCCCAGCGCGGAGGCCTGGCCGAGCTGGGCCCGGCCGACGAGTTCGGGCTGGATCGCCTGCCAGGCCGGGCTCATCAGGGCGCTGCCGCAGCCCAGCAGGAAGGTCAGGGCGAGCAGCGCACCGGGAGCGAGCACGTCGGCGAAGGCGAGCACGGTGAGGACCGCCGCCACCGCGCCCATGGCGACCTGGGCGACGACGAGCAGCCCGCGCCGGTCGAACCGGTCGGCCAGCACCCCCGAAGGCAGCGCCAGCAGCACGACCGGCAGGCTGGACGCGGTCTGCACGAGCGTGACCAGGGTGGCCCCGTGTGCGAGCAGCAGCCACTGGACGCCCACCGTCTGCATCCAGGTGCCGACGTTCGACACGAACTGCGCGATCCACAGGGCCCGGAACACCGGCAGCGCCAGCGGCGCCCAGGCCGAAGCAGGCCTCGGGGAGCCACCGTCGCTCTCGTCCTTCGTGGTGGTGACTGTCATGCTGCCGCTCCGTGCGAGGTGGGTGCCGGGCCGGGCGTCCCGGTCCTCGCTTTCTTACGCGCCGAGGCCGCGTCGTCGCAAGCCGAGACGCTGTCCCGGCCCGGCCGTTGCCTGAACAGGCAGCCCAGGGGGCGCCGGGCCCGGCCGGGTTGACGCCCGCGGCGGTGACCCCGTCGGCGGGCGGGGCGAGTCCGGCCGGCCCTACTTCCCGCCGGCCGCCGCCCGGGTCGGCCGGCCCAGCGCCCAGAACAGGACACCGAGGAGCATGAATCCGACGAGCGGGACCAGCTCCGTCAGCAGGTACTTCCCGCGCTCGGCACGGGTCCAGCCGTCCGGCGCGTAGCCGGCGCCGAACCAGTGGTCGCCGGCGCCGGGCGCGACCAGCTGCACGCCGGCGAAGACGATGAGCAGGGTCAGGACCACGCTGATGGTCCAAGGGAGGGGAGCCCGGTACGGGCGGGGCGTGTCCGGGTACTTGCGGCGTAGGAACGGCAGCGCCGGGAAGATGCCCAGGTAGCTGACGAGGGTGGTCGACACGGCGAGGCCGAGGACCGCGCCGAAGAGCTTGGCCGCGCTGCCGTGGGTCAGCTGGTGGGCCAGGACCAGGACGCCGGTGGAGACCAGGCCGCTGAGGACGTTCACCCGGACCGGGGTGCCGAACCGGCTGGAGATGACGCCGAGGAAACGGGGCGCCGCGCCGTCGTAGCCGGAGACGGCCAGGGCGCGGTCCGAGCCCATGATCCAGGTGACGCCGGAGGACAGCACCGTGAGGATGAACATGATCCCGGCCAGGTCGCCGAGCACGGTGCCGAACCCGCTGAGCGTGGTGGTGCCGTCGGCGCCGACGTTGCCGCCGTACACCGTGAAGACCTGCCGGATCGCGTCGACGAAACCACCGAGGCCGGTGACCGCCCTGACCGGCAGGACGAGCAGGATGCCGAGGATCGGCAGCGCGTAGAGGAGCACGGAGAGGACGGCACCGCGGAAGATGCCGTAGGGGACGTCCTTCTGGGGGTTCGTCATCTCGTCGCCGGCCGTGTTGGGCAGCTCGAAACCGACGTAGTTGAACATCAGGACCGGCACCAGGCCGACGAATCCCGCGTAGGTCGGCGAGAAGTCGCCGATGCCGAAGCCGTGCAGCCCGTGCTGGATCCCGTAGGCGACGACCGTCACGGTGAACAGGCCGAGCAGCAGGAACCGGCTCCAGGCGCCGAGGGTCGGGATCCACTTGCCGATGTCGAAGGAGAGGATCGCCGCGAGTACACCCAACCAGACGAAGAGGAGGGTGAAGAAGTAGAACGCGGGGGTGCTCAGGTCCTTCCCGCCGTTGAAGAAGGTGGTGTACGCCGTGACGGCGGAGACGGCGAGGGTCCCGCCCAGCCACACCGGGTTGGTGATCCAGTAAAGGAAGTTGTTGACGGCGCCGGCCAGGCGCCCGAAGGCCCGGCTGGTCCAGATGTAGGGGCCGCCCTCGTCGGGGAAGGCGGCCCCGAGCTCGGCGATCAGCAGCGCGGAGGGCACGAGGAACACCACGGCGAGCACGATCAGCCACGTGAACGCCTCGGCACCGGACGAGGCCACGGCGCCGATGGTGTCCACCCCGACGATGGTGCACAGCAGGAAGAACAGGATGTCGAAGCGGCCGAAGTGCTTGCGCAGCTTCTGCCGTTCCGCCTGGGCGGCGACCGGTGCGTCGACCGGTTCGGAAGTGAGGGGGCCAGCGGTCACCGGGAGCTCCAGCGTGCTCGGGAGGGGCGCGATCCGGCCATGGTCCACGGCGCCGCACAAGCGCACAAGCGTTTGGCCCCAAGTCGTGACCAGCGTCCCGGCACTCATAGCCGCCGGAAATCTCCCGGAAACAGCGGGGCCGCGCTACCCGCCCCTGGTGCCCAGCAGCCGGCGTACCCCGCCGACCGCCGCGACGGTCAGGGCGGTCGTGGTCGCGGCGGTCACCGCCGGGTGCCGGGCCAGTGCCGCCTGCACCGAGTGGGCGTGCGACCGTTCGTCGAACTCGCCGTGGGCGCCGTGGTCGCTGCCGGGCACGGCGTCGGCCGGCGCGTACAGGTTGCCCCGGCCGGCGGGTGCGGGCGCCTCCGTCTGCTGGGAGCTGAAGCCGGTGCGTGCCAGGTAGCGGTCGAGGAGGGCCGGGGCGAGCCGGTTGGCCCACACGGTCGCCGCCGTGCTGGCGCCGATGTAGCGCTGCTTGCGGCCGGGATGGTCGGCGGCGTGAACGACACCGCGCGCCGCCACCTCGGGCTGGTAGATCGGCGGCACCGGCTGCGGATGCCGGGGGAGCCGGGAGCGCACCCAGGAGAACTGCGGGGTGTTGACCGCCGGCATCTGCACGACGGTGATGTGCACGTTGCTGCCCTGGTGCAGCAGTTCGAGGCGGACCGACGAGGTGAAGCCGTTGATGGCGTGCTTGGCCGCGCAGTAGGCCGACTGGAGCGGGATCGCCCGCTCGCCGAGCGCCGAGCCGACCTGCACGACGGTGCCCCGGTCGCGCGGCAGCATCCGGGCGAGAGCGGTCCGGGTGCCGTTCACGAACCCGAGATACGTCACCTCGGTGACCCGCCGGTACTCCTCCGGAGTGATCTCGGTGAAGGGCGCGAACACGCTGGTGAAGGCGCAGTTGATCCAGACGTCGATGGGCCCGAGGAGCCGTTCGGCGGCGTCGGCGGCAGCCTCCACCTGGCCGGGGTCCGCGGTGTCGGCCTGCTGCACCAGCGGCCGGCCGCCGCGTTCGGCGACCTCCCTCGCCGCGGCTTCGAGCCCCGCCTCGCCCCGCGCGATCAGGGCGATGCGCGCCCCGCGCTCGGCGTACAGACGCGCGACGGCGCGGCCGATGCCGGCGCTGGCTCCGGTGATGACGACGACTTGCGACATGGTCCGTTCCTCAGGTCCTCGGAGTTCGTCGGCCGACACGGAGGACCGGTCAGCCGACCCGGAAGGGGCGGGCCCGCGCGGCGTCCAGGCGCAGGCCGAGGCCCGGCTCACCGGCACCGCCCACGGACAGGGAGCCCGCGTGCCGGGCCGGCCCGCCGTCGAAGAGCATCCGCTCGATGCGGACATGGTCGTGGAACCACTCCAGATGCCGCAGGTTCGGCACCGAGGCCGCCACGTGCGCATGGGCGTACGGCGCGCAGTGCCCCGAGATCTCCAGGCCGTGGGCGAGGGCCAGCGCCGCGACACGCAGCCACACGGTGATCCCGCCGCACCGGGTGACGTCCGCCTGCAGGCAGTCCACGGCCCCGGCGTCGAGCATCTGCCGGAAATAGGGGAGCGTGTAGCCGTACTCGCCCGCGGTCACGTCCGCCGCGACCCGGCTCCGGACCAGGGCGAGCGCCGCCAACTGGTCGGAGGAGACCGGCTCCTCGAACCAGGTCACGCCCGCCGCGTCCAGCCCCGCCGCCACCCGCACCGCCTGCTTGGCGCCGTAGCCGCCGTTGGCGTCCACGTACAACTCGGCCGAATCACCGATGCTCTCGCGGGCCCGGGCCACCCGTCGAAGGTCGCGCGCCTCGCGACTCCCCCAGGACTCCGCGATCTTGATCTTCACGCGGGGAATGCCCTCCTCCGCCACCCAGCCGCGCAGCTGCCGGTCCTGGCGCTGCTCGTCGTACGTGGTGAAGCCGCCGCTCCCGTACACGGGCACCTCGTCGCGGGCGGCGCCGAGCAGATCCACCAGCGGGAGCCCGAGCAGCCGCGCCTTGGCGTCCCACAGGGCGATGTCCACGGCGGAGACCGCCTCGGCGGCGATGCCCGGCAGACCGGCGTTGCGGACCGCGCGCTGCATGGCCTCGTTGGCGCGCGGTACGTCGAGGGCGGACAGGCCGGTGACGACGCCGGCCAGCAGGCCGTCGACGACCCCCGCGGCCGCGGGCGGGGCGTACGTGTACCCGAGCCCGGTGGCCTCCCCGCAGCGGACGGTGACCAGGACGAGCGTGGTGCTGTCCCAGGCCGCGGTCCCGTCCGCCTCGGGCGCGTCCGTCGGAACGGTGTAGGCGGCGCTGTCCACCCGCTCGACGGCCGGCAGGTCGCTCACCGCCGCCCCGCTTCGTGCCGGTGCGGCAGGAACTCCTGCACCTTGGCCTTGAAGCCCTGCCGGACCATCGCCACCCGGTCGCTGTCGCCCTTGAGGACGGAGGCCGCCGCGGCCTCGATCTGGTCGAGGGTGGCGTGCGGCGGGATCGGCGGTACGGCGGGGTCGGTCACGAAGTCGAGCACACACGGCCGGTCGGCGGAGAGCGCGGCCTCCCAGGCGCCCGCCACCCCGCCCGGCTCGTCGATCCGCATGCCGGTCAGGCCGAGGGAGCGGGCGAAGTCCGCGTACCCGACGTCCGGGAGGGACTGCGAGGGAAGGAACTGCGGGGCGCCCTCCATCGCGCGCATCTCCCAGGTCACCTGGTTAAGGTCCCGGTTGTTGAAGACGGCGACGATCAGCCGAGGGTCCTCCCAGTCGCGCCAGTACTTGGCGATGGTGATGAGCTCGGCCATGCCGTTCATCTGCATCGCCCCGTCGCCGACGAGGGCGATCGCGGGCCGGTTCCCGTGCGCGAACTTGGCGCCGATGGCGTAGGGCACGCCCGGCCCCATGGTGGCCAGCGTCCCCGACAGCGAACCCCGCATCGCGCCGCGCAGCTTCAGGTGCCGGGCGTACCAGTTGGCGGCGGAGCCGGAGTCGGAGGAGAGGATGACGTCGTCCGGGAGCAGCCCGTTGAGGGCGTGGGTGACGTACTCGGGGTTGATCGGATCGGCCTCGACGCCGGCCCGCCGCTCCATCACCTCCCACCAGTCCCTGACGTTGTTCTCGATCTTCGTCCGCCAGGACGGGTCCTCCATCTGCTCGAGGAGCGGCAGCAGCCGGCGCAGCGTCCGGGCCGCGTCGCCGACCAGGTTGACCTCGAAGGGGTAGCGCAGCCCCACCATGTGCGGATCGATGTCCACCTGCACCGCCCGCGCCTTGCCGAACGCCGGCAGGAACTGCGTGTAGGGGAAGGACGATCCGATCACGAGCAGGGTGTCGCAGTCCCGCATCATCTCGTACGACGGCCGGGTGCCGAGCAGCCCGATCGCGCCGGTGACGTACGGCAGGTCGTCGTCGAGGGCGTCCTTGCCCAGCAGCGCCTTCGCGACGCCGGCACCGAGCCGGTCGGCGACCTCCTTGACCTCCACACGCGCGCCGCGCGCGCCCTGACCGATCAGGATCGCGGTCTTGCCGCCGGAGTTGAGCACGTCGGCGGCCCGTTGCAGGTCGCCGTCGTCCGGGACCGGCGCGTAGTGCGGCATGCCGAGACTGGACGGCACCATCTTGAAGGCGTGCTCGGGCGGCGAGTAGTCCAGTTCCTGGACGTCGGCCGGGATGATCAGGGCGGTCACCGAGCGGCGTGCCATGGCGGTGCGCATCGCCCGGTCGAGCACGTTCGGAAGCTGCTCGGGGACGGTGACCATCTCGCAGAAGTCCGAGGCCACGTCCTTGTACAGGGTCAGCAGGTCGACCTCCTGCTGGTACGAGCCGCCCATGGCACTGCGGTTGGTCTGCCCGACGATCGCCACCACCGGCACATGGTCCAGCTTGGCGTCGTACAGGCCGTTGAGGAGATGGATGGCGCCGGGCCCGGAGGTGGCGGCGCAGACGCCGACCCGGCCGGAGAACTTGGCGTAGCCGACGGCCTCGAACGCGGACATCTCCTCGTGGCGGGACTGGATGAACCGGGGGTTGTTCTCCGCCCGTCCCCAGGCCGCGAGGAGGCCGTTGATGCCGTCGCCCGGGTAGGCGAAGACATGGTCGACGTCCCACTCGCGCAGCCGCTGGAGGATGTAGTCGGAGACCTTCGTCGACATGTTCGGAACCTTTCCTTGAGGTGACGTGCGGTTACGGGCGGCGCAGCTGCCGTACGGCGCGCAGGGCGGCCGCCCCGGTGAGGGTCCCGGCGACGGCGGTGGCCGCCCAGCGGGCCGCGCCGGAGGGTTCGGCGGGGCGCCGGGCCAGCCGCTCGGGCCGGTCGCTGGGCAGCGGGCCGTCCAGTGCGAGGGCCAGGGCCTCCGCCAGGTGCAGGGCCCGCCGACCGGTGCCGCCCTGCTCGATCTGGGTGCGGCAGCTGAAGCCGTCGGCCAGCACCAGGCTGTCCGGGGCGGCGGCGCGGACGGCGGGCAGCACCCCCAGCTCGCCCACGGCCATGGAGACCTCGTGGTGCCCGCGCTCGAAGCCGAAGTTCCCGGCCAGCCCGCAGCAGCCCTCGTCGAGGACGTCCGCGTCGAGCCTGGCACGGCGCATCAGTTCCCGGTCGGCGTCGAACTTCATGATCGCGTGCTGGTGGCAGTGGGTCTGCACGGTCGCCTGCCGGGCGAGGAACGGCGGCTGCCAGCCCGCGGGAGCGTGGTTGACGAGCTGTTCGGCGAAGGTCCGCGTCCGGTGTGCCAGCCGCTGCACGTCCTGGTCGCCGGGCAGCAGCTCGGGCGCGTCGGACCTGAACACGGCGGTGCAGGAGGGCTCGAGGCCGATGATCGGGGTGCCCGCGTCCAGCCAGGGCCGCAGGGTCCGCAGGGTCCGTCGCAGCACCCTCTTGGCGGTGGCCAGTTGACCCGTCGAGATCCAGGTCAGGCCGCAGCACACGGGTGTTTCGGGCACGGTGACCCTGAAGCCCGCGTCCTCCAGGACCTGTACGGCCGACATCGCGACCGCCGGGTGGAAGTGGTTGCTGAAGGTGTCCGGCCACAGGACCACCGTCGCCGGGTCCGCCGGGTCCGGCTGCCCGGTGTCGAGGGCCTGCCACCACCGGACGAAGGACCGCTCGGCGAACGCCGGGGGCCGCCGGGCGCCGTCCACCCCGGCGAGCGCCTTTCCCATCCGCCCCAGGACCGGCGCCTGCAACGCGCTGTTCGCCAACCCGGGTGCGTGCTCCGCCAGTTGCGCCCAAAGCGGCAGCCAGCCCATCGAGTAGTGGGCGGCCGGGCGCGGCCGGCCCGCGTAGTGGTGGGCCATGAACTCGGCCTTGTAGGTGGCCATGTCCACCCCCGTGGGGCAGTCCGACTTGCAGCCCTTGCAGGCCAGGCAGAGATCCAGGGCGTCCCGGACCTCGGCCGACCGCCAGCCGTCCTTGACCGCCGAGTCGGGATGCCCGTCGAGCATCTCGAACAGCAGCCGCGCCCGCCCGCGCGTCGAGTGCTCCTCCTCACGGGTGGCCCGGTACGAGGGACACATCACGTCGCCGTGCAGGCCACGGCAGTTGCCGATGCCGACGCAGCGCATGACCGCACGGGTGAAGGAGTGGTCGTCCTCCGGATAACCGAAGTGGGTCCGTGGCGTGGCCGGCCGCCACTCGGACCCGAGCCGCAACTGCCCGTCCACCGGGTTCGGGTCGACGACCTTGCCCGGGTTCATCCGGTTGCCCGGATCGAACAGTGCCTTCAACTCCCCGAAGGCACCGACCAGGCGGTCCCCGAACATCCGCGTCAGCAGCTCGCCCCGGGCCTGCCCGTCGCCGTGCTCGCCCGACAGCGAACCGCCGTAGGAGGCCACCAGGTCGGCGGCCCGCTCCACGAAACGCCGGAAGTCCGCCACCCCGTCCGCCGTCTTCATCCCGAACGGGATCCGGGTGTGCACACACCCCTGCCCGAAGTGCCCGTACAGGGAGGGATGGTCGTAGTCGAACTCCGCGAACAGCCCTTTCAGGTCCCGCAGATAGTCGCCCAGCCGCTCGGGCGACACCGCCGAGTCCTCCCAGCCCTCCCAGGTCTCCCGGTCGTCCGGCGGCCGCGCGGTCACCCCGAGCCCCGCCTCCCGGGCTTTGAGCATCTCCTGCTCGCGCCGCGGGTCGTCGGAGAACGCGACCGAGGCCTCCTTCTCGGACCGGCCGATCGCCTTCACCAGGGCGTGCGCCTGTTCGTCGACGTCCTCCTGGCTGTCCCCGGTGAACTGCACCAGAAGCCAGCTGTCCGCCTGCGGCAGGGCGCGCAGCGAGTCCAGGTAGGCGTGCTCCTCCCGCATCAGCTCGGCCATCCGCCCGTCCAGCGCCTCCAGCTGACCCGGCGAGCAGTGCTCCAGCAGCCGGGGCACGTCGTCGGCGGCCCGGCAGATGTCGTCGTACCCGAGCACCAGCAGCGACTCGTACGGCGGCACCGGGACCAGGTCGAGTTCGGCGTGCAGGACGGTCACCAGGGTTCCCTCGCTGCCCACCAGCGCCTTGGCCACGTCGAGGCCGTTCTCCGGAAGCAGCGAGTCCAGGTTGTAGCCGGAGACCCGGCGCGGGATCTTCGGGTAGCCGTGCCGGATGTCCGCCAGGTACTCGGTGACGATCCGGTCCAGCCCGTCGTACAGCTCGGCCCGCCGGCCGCCCTCGGCGGCGATCCGCGCCCGCTCCGCCTGCGAGGTGGGCCCCACCCACATCCGCACACCGTCGTACGTCAGCACTTCGAGACGGCGCACACTGTCGACCGTCTTCCCGTACGCCTGCGCGGACGCCCCGCACGAGTTGTTGCCGATCATGCCGCCCAGCGCGCAGTGGCTGTGCGTCGACGGTTTCGGGCCGAACTGGAGGTGGTGGTCGGCCAGCCGCCGGTTGAGTTCGTCCAGGACGATGCCGGGCTCCACCACGCAGGTGCGGGCCTCGGGGCCGACGGAGACCAGGGCGTCGCAGTGCTTGCTCCAGTCAATGACCACGGCCGCGTTCGTCGTCTGTCCGGCGAGGCTGGTGCCGCCGCCGCGGGACAGCACCGGCACGTCGAAGCGGGAGCACAGCTCCACCGCGCGGGCACCGGCCGCCACGCTCCGCGGGACGACCACGCCGAGCGGGACCTGGCGGTAGTTCGAGCCGTCCGTGGAGTAGGCGCCCCGGCTGCCGGGATCGAACCGGACCTCGGCGTCGGTCCCGGTGCGCAGGGCCGTGACCAGGCCGTCGAGTGACTCTGCGGGGACTGGTGTGCTCATGTCCGACCTCCGACCTGGTGCGCGGCTTCGTCCGGTACGGGCCACCGGGTACCCCGGAAGTCGAGGTCTCTCGCCCGGACAATCCGGGCACCCATGTTGCGCTCCATCATTTCCAGCGCGGCGGCCGCCAGGTGCGGGTGGATCGAGGCGACGGCGTCCCTGGGCACCGTGACCTCCAGGTGACGGATGTGCGCGTCCAGAGCGGAGTACAGGACGCACTGCTCGGTGACCTGACCGGTCAGCACCACCGTGCCGACACCCAGCTGCCACAGCAGATACGACAGGGGGGTGTCGTAGAAGATCGAGTGCCGGGCCTTGACGACGAACAGGGAGTCGTCGTCGGGCCGGATCGGCTCGACCAGGTCGGCGTGCGGGCGGGACAGCGCGGACTCGACCAGTTCGCCGTGGTGGGAGCGCCAGAGCCCGAAGTTGTCGTTCGCGTAGATCACCGGTACGCCCGCCCTGCGGGCCCGGCCGATCAGATCCGCCAGGACCGGCACGGTACGCGCGGCGGCGGGCAGCAGCAGCTCCGCGTCCTCGTGGTCGTACGTGTTGATCATGTCGATCACGACGAGCGCGCTGCCGCCGGTCTTCCTGGGCTCGGGCACGGCGTCCACCACCTCGCGTGTCAGTCCCGCAGCCGCGGCAGGACCTTGGCGCGGTAGAAGTCGAAGAAGCCCTGCTGGTCCGGGCCGATCTGGTTGACGTAGACGGTGTCGAAGCCCGCGTCGACGAACGCGGACACGGCCTTGACGTGATCGTCCGGATCGTCGCCGCACGGCACGGAGCCGGCCACCTGCTCCTCGGTGACCAGTTCCATGGCCTGCTCGAAGTGGCGCGGGGTCGGCAGGATCTGCGGGAGCTCGCCCGGCAGTTGTTCGTTGGCCCACAGCCGGTGCGCGGTACGCACCGCCTCCTGCCGGTCGGTGCCCCAGCACACCTTCATCCCGCCGTACACCGGCTTGGTGGCGCCGCCCCCGCGCCGGAACCGCTCCACCACGGACTCCTCCGGCATCATCGTGATCAGCCCGTCCCCGATGCGGGCGGCGACCTCGGCGGCCTGCGGGCCGAACGCCGACACGTCGATCGGCACCGGCTCGTCCGGCACCGTGTACAGGCGGGCGTTCTCCACGGTGTAGTGCCTGCCGCGGTGACTGACCCGCTCCCCGCTGAACAGCCGCCGGATGATCTGGAGGGCCTCCTCCAGCATCTCCAGCCGCACCGGCGCCTCGGGCCAGGCCGTACCCAGGATGTGCTCGTTCAGCGCCTCACCGGTGCCCACCCCCAGCCGGAACCGGCCGTCCAGCTGCACCGCGGCGGTGGCGGCCGCCTGGGCGATCACGGCGGGGTGGGTGCGCACCAGCGGGCAGGTCACCGCCGTCTCCACGGGCAGCGACACCGCCTGCGACAGCGCGCCGATCACCGACCACACGAACGGGCTCTGGCCCTGCCCGTCGTGCCAGGGGTGGTAGTGGTCCGAGATCCACAGCGACTCGAAGCCGGCCTGCTCGGCCATCCGCGCCTGCTCGACCAGCTCCACGGGGCTGTGCTCCTCGCACGAGAGGAAGTATCCGAAGCCCGCCATCGTCTCTCCTGATCCGCGTGTGTGACTGGGGACCGCAGCCGAGTACCCGGTGGCCACCGGGTTGTGCACGGCGTGTCGCCCGGATGAGGAGGGGTACCGGAGAGGCGGGCCCCACAGACCGACCCGACGGAGGTGTCCATGGCACTGCGCGTGCTGCCCCGGAAGGCCTGGCGGAACCGACGGCGCTCCGCCGGCCTGCGCGTTCCGCTCCACTTGACCGCGGTGGAGGACGCGAGCAGACGTTTTCCCCGGTACGGCGCCCTGCCACTGCCCGGCCTCGCCGACTGGCGGATGCACAAGCGCACCCGGATCGAGCACACCAGTGGCACCAAGGAGTCCGCGGTCCACGCCCTGATGACGACCGAGGCCGGGGCGCCGGTGCTGAGGGGCCTGCCGGCCCGGGCCAACCCCCTGATGCTCTCGGCGAGGGGCGGCGCCGCCCTCGCCCATGGCGCGACGGCCGTGGCGACCGGGTCTGCCCAGCCGACCGCATCGACCGCATCGACCGGGCCCACCGTGCCGCGTGGGGCGGCCTTCTCCGCCGAAGGGAGCCGGTGATGAGAGCGGAAAGGGAGCCGGCGAGGAGAGACGGACAGAGCGCGGCGCGCGCCCCCGAGCTCCGGGTGGCCGGCCCGGAGCCGGAACCGTCCGGGCCGGACCAGCTCCCGCCCGACCGCACCCAGGCCATCCTGGAGGCGGCCAAGCAGGTCGGTGCCATCCTCAAGCGGGCCGGACACAAGTTCGCGCTGGCCGGCAGCGTCGCCGTCTACGCCCATGGCGGTGGCGGCAGACTCCGGCACGACGCCGACTTCTGTGTGCTGCCCGAGGACGCCGAGGCGGTGGCGGGCTCCCTGCGCTCAGCCGGTCTGACGGTACGCGTCCCGCCGGAGGACTGGCTGCTGAAGACCTCCTGCTTCGACCAGGACGTCGACATCATCTTCGAACTCGCCCACCAGCCGGTCACCGCGGACCTGCTGTCCCGCGCCCAGGAACTCCCGGTCGACTCCGTGCACATGCCGGTCCTGTCGGCGACCGACCTGCTGGTGAACCTGAACACGGCCTTCTCGGAGCACCACTGCGACTTCGGGGCCGTCCTTCCGGTGGCCCGCTCACTGCGCGAGAAGGTCGACTGGGGAGAGGTGCGGCGCCGGTGCGGCGACGAGCCGATGCCCGCGGCCTTCCTCTTCCTCCTGGAGCGGCTGAACGTCATCGACCCCCCGCAGGAGCGGTGATGAACCTCGAATACCGTGTGGCGCACGTCGCCGAGCACCTAGCCGCCGGGCCGTGCGGCGAGCTGGGGGTACGGGCCGAGATCCGGGGCGAGACGGTCCTGCTGACCGGCACGGTCCCGTCCGCCGGCTGCCGCGAGGCCGTCCGCCGTGCCGTCCACGACGAACTGGCCGGCGTGCCGGTCCACTGCGACATCGTCGTCGCCGAGACCGCCCCGCCCGACCACCCGGAGGTGCTCGAATGACCCGGGTCGCGGCCGTCGGCGACATCCACATGGGCCCCGACAGCCAGGGGACCCTCCGCCCGGCCTTCGAGACCCTCCCGGCCTGCGCCGACATCCTCCTGCTCGCCGGTGACCTCACCCGGCACGGCACACCCGAGGAGGCGCGGGTCGTCGCCAGGGAGATCAAGGACCTGGGTGTCCCGGTCGTCGCCGTCCTCGGCAACCACGACCACCACGACGACTGCCCCGACGAGGTCACGGCCATCCTGCGGGACGCCGGGGCGCACGTCCTGGAGGGCGAGGCGACCGTCGTGAGCCACCGGGGCCTGCGGATCGGCGTGGCCGGCACCAAGGGGTTCGGGGGCGGCTTCGTCGGCCGGTGCGCCGGCGAGTTCGGCGAACCCGTGATGAAGGAGTTCGTACGGTACTCACGCCGCCGCGCCGACGGCCTGCGCGCCGCCCTCGAAGAGCTGCGCCGGCGCGATTGCGACGCGCGGATCGCCCTGACCCACTTCGCCCCCGTCCCGGACACCCTGGCCGGCGAACCCCCGGAGATCTACCCCTTCCTCGGCAGCTACCTCCTCGCCGAGGCCATCGACACCACGGGCGCCGACCTGGCGGTCCACGGACACGCACACGCCGGCACGGAACACGGCATGACCGGCGGGGGAGTCCGGGTGCGCAACGTCGCCCAGCCGGTCATCGGACGTGCCTTCCACGTCTACTCGCTCGGCACGCCGTGACGCCGGGCCCCTGAGGCGAGACCCGAGGCCACCCGAGGCGTCCGTGCCTTGCGCCGATCGGGTGCCACAGCCCAGCCGCGCGAGTGTTCCGCGTCGGCCGGGTACTCGCCCCGCGCCTGACGGGCAAGGGATGGCGAGAGGCGAGGAGGGCGATCGGTGAGTTCCGGACACGGCGCGGCGGGGGAGCGGTTCGCGGACGCGGTGGACGCCCGGCTGCCCGTCCACGACGGGGCCGGCCGGCTGCTGCGCAAGGCCTTCCCCGACCACTGGTCGTTCTTCCTGGGCGAGATCGCCCTCTACAGCCTGATCGTCCTGCTTCTCACAGGTGTGTGGCTGACCTTCTTCTTCAAACCCGAGATGCGGGACGTCGTCTACCAGGGGTCGTACGTCCCCCTGCGCGGCCGGCCCGTGTCCGGGGCCTTCGACTCCACCCTGGACATCAGCTTCGACGTCCGGGGCGGGCTGCTGATGCGCCAGGCCCACCACTGGGCCGCGCTGGTCTTCGTCGCCGCGATCGGCGCGCACCTGCTGCGGATCTTCTTCACCGGCGCCTTCCGCAGGCCCAGGGAGATGAACTGGGTCATCGGCGTCACGCTCTTCGCGCTCGCCCTGGCCGAGGGCTTCGCCGGCTACTCGCTCCCCGACGACCTCCTGTCCGGCACCGGACTGCGGATCGCCCAGGGCATCATGCTCTCCATCCCCGTGGTGGGGACGTACGTGGCCATGTTCGCGTTCGGCTCCCAGTTCCCCGGCCACGACATCATCCCCCGGCTGTACAGCCTGCACATCCTGCTGCTGCCGGGCGCGCTGGTCGCCCTGGTCACGGTCCACCTGATCCTGGTCTTCCACCTGAAGCACACGCAGTGGCGCGGACCGGGCCGCAAGAACACCAACGTGGTCGGAAAGCCGCTCTACCCGCAGTTCTCGGCCTCCTCCATCGGCCTGTCCCTCACCGTCTTCGGACTGCTGGTGGCGCTCGCCGGGGTCGCGCAGATCAACCCGGTGTGGAAGTACGGCCCCTACCGCCCCGACCAGGCGTCGACCGGTTCCCAGCCGGACTGGTACGTCGGTTTCCTGGAAGGCTCGCTGCGCCTCGTCCCGCCCTGGGAGACGAACTTCGCCGGGCACACCCTGATGTGGAACGTCCTGCTGCCGGCCGTGGTCCTGCCCGCGCTGCTCTTCGCCGTCCTGTACGCCTACCCGTTCGTCGAGCAGCGGCTGACCGGGGAGGGCCGGCAGGAACAGCACTTCAGCGAGCGCCCCCGGGAACGGCCCGTGCGCACCGGCCTCGGCGTGGCCGGGGTGACCTGCTACGGGTTGCTGGTGCTGGCCGGCGGCAACGACGTGGTGGCGCAGACCTTCCGGATCTCGGTGAACGCCCTGACCTGGATCCTGCGCATCGGCCTGGTCGTCGGCCCCGTCGCCGCGTTCTTCGTCACCCGCGCGCTGTGCCGGGCCCTGCTGCACGCGGAACAGGAGCGGCTGACCGAGGGCGAGGAGACCGGTGAGGTCCGGCAGACCATCGCCGGCGGCTACGAGAGCGACCACCGGCCGGTGACGTCGTTCCGGCCGGGCGCCCCACGCCGGCCGCTCAGCCCTGATCAGCCCCCCGGTTCACGTACTGGAACACCAGCCCGGCAACACCCCGAGCCAGAACACCGAAGCCGATGAGGAACAGCCACAGCCCGAACACCACCCCGGTCGCCGCGAGCGCGAACCCGAGCGCGGTGACGATCGGCCAGGGGCTGTGCGGCGGGAAGAACTCGACCGGCCCGGCGGAGTCCGCCACCTCCGCCTGCGTACGGTCCTGCGGGCGCGGGCCGTGCCGCAGGTAGCTGACCGCGCAGAAGAACGACACCAGCGCGGCCATCGCGAACGCCACGATCAGCGCCGCCGTCCCGGCCGGGTCGGCCCGCGACCACACCCCGTAGAGCGCGGCGGTGGCCCCGAAGAAGACGGCCACCCCGCCGAAGAGCAGCGCCTCGGCCTTCATCGCTGCCCCGCCCTCTCCGCCAGCCGCGTGATCTCCGGATGGTGCAGGTCGAACGCGGGCGACTCCGACCGCACCCGGGGCAGCGCCACGAAGTTGTGCCGCGGCGGCGGGCAGCTCGTCGCCCACTCCAGGCCGCGCCCGAACCCCCACGGGTCGTCCTCCTCGACCTGCCGTCCCTTGTGGGCCGTACGCCAGACGTTGTAGAGGAACGGCAGCGTCGAGACGCCCAGCAGCAACGCGCCCGCCGACGAGAGTGTGTTGAGGAGGGTGAACCCGTCGGCCGGCAGATAGTCGGCGTACCGGCGGGGCATGCCCTCGGCACCGAGCCAGTGCTGCACCAGGAACGTCAGCTGGAAGCCGGGGAAGAGCAGCCAGAAGTGCACTTTGCCGAGGCGCTCGTCGAGCATCTTCCCGGTGAACTTGGGCCACCAGAAGTAGAAGCCGGCGAACATCGCGAAGACCACCGTGCCGAAGAGCACGTAGTGCAGATGCGCCACGATGAAGTAGGAGTCGGTGACGTGGAAGTCGAGCGGGGGCGACGCGATGAGCACCCCGCTCAGCCCGCCGAGCAGGAACGTCACCAGGAACCCCATCGACCACAGCATCGGGGTCTCGAACGACAGCGAGCCCCCGCGCATCGTCCCGATCCACGCGAAGAACTTGATCCCGGTCGGGACGGCGATCAGGAACGACATGATGGAGAAGAACGGCAGCAGCACCGCCCCGGTCGCGAACATGTGGTGCGCCCAGACGACCGCGGACAGCATGGTGATGGAGGTCGTGGCCCCGATCATCGGCAGATAGCCGAACAGCGGCTTGCGCGAGAACACCGGGATGATCTCCGAGATGATGCCGAAGAACGGCAGCGCCACGATGTACACCTCGGGATGCCCGAAGAACCAGAACAGGTGCTGCCACAGCAGCGCCCCGCCGTTGTGCGCGTCGAAGACGTGCGAGCCGAACTTCCGGTCGGATTCCAGGGCGAGCAGCGCGGCCGTCAGGACGGGGAACGCGGGCAGCACGAGGATCGAGGTGAACAGCACGTTCCAGGTGAACATCGGCATCCGGAACATGGTCATGCCCGGGGCGCGCAGGCACAGGATGGTGGCGAGGAAGTTCACCGCGGTCAGCGTCGTCGACACGCCGGAGACCACCAGCCCCATCACCCACAGGTCACCGCCCGCGCCGGGGGAGAAGTAGGAACTGTTCAGCGGCGCGTAGGCGAACCAGCCGAACGCCGCCGCACCGCCGGGTACCAGGAACCCGGAGACCACGATCAGCCCGCCGAACAGGTACATCCAGTAGGAGAGCGCGTTGAGCCGCGGGAAGGCCAGGTCCGGAGCGCCGATCTGGAGCGGCATGATCGCGTTCGAGAAACCGGCGAACATCGGCGTCGCGAACAGCAGCATCATGATCGTGCCGTGGATCGTGACGAACTCGTCGTAGGTCTGGTTGCTGAGGAACTGCAGCCCGGGACGGGCCAGTTCGGCGCGCATGCCCAGGGCCAGCAGCCCGGCGAACAGGAAGAAGCAGAACGACGTCACCATGTACAGCCGGCCGATCACCTTGTGGTCGGTCGTGGACGCCCAGCCCAGCAGCCGGCGTCCCAGTGGCACCGGCTGCACGGGAGGCGCGGGCGTTTCGCCGGCTCGCTGCGAGAGTTCGCTCATGGTCCTCCTCGGCCGTTTCGAGCGCGGAAGCGCCTCGCGGGTGTCCTGCCCGCCGTACCCGGAAACCGCCGGCCCGCGCGGGCACGACTGCCGCCCGCGGTACCGGAACCGGCATAGCGGGCGGATGGGACAGGCCGGTTCCGGGGTGACGCTACCGGTGACCCGGCGAACACCGAGTCCGCCACGCCTCGCCGCCGGGCATTCGATGCCGGCCGGCGGGTACCCGGCGCTGATGTACACAGCACTTGAGCAACTGGCCGCCGCCGGCTCGGCGGCAGGGGTGATCATCATCGTCGTCTGCGGCGTGCTCCTCACGGTCGCGCTGATGGGCGCCGTACGCCTCGGGATCGGGGTGCGGCGACGGGAGCCGGCACCACCCCGGCGCTCGGAGCAGCCGAAGCTGCCCGACTCCGGACCCGTGCGCGAGGAGCGGAGCATGCGTGAGCCGAACGAGGTGCCCCGGGCCGGGGACGGCGGTGCGCGTCTGGCCCCGCACCAGCTCGGCAACGCGCCCAGCAGGCCCAGCGGCGACCAGACCCGCCCGCGCTGGCAGCCCGGCTCCAGCGGATCCTTCGGCAGCGGCGGCAGCGGCGCGAAGTGAGCCGCCTCAGCGCGTGCGGCCGGTGGACGAGCCAGGGTCTGGTGCGGCACCCGGCGCGGCGCGGTGTGAGGTATCCGGTGACGGGCACTCGGGCCGCGGCGGATCCGGATGCGGACCGCCGTGCCACGAGCGGAGGTGAAGGGCATGGGACATGGGGGAAACGTCATCGACGAGCTGATGACCGACCACCGGGAGGTGGAGGAGATCTTCGGCAAGATCGAGGCACTGCCGTCCGGTGACAAGAACCGCAAGATGTACGCCGACCAGGCCACGATGGAACTGGTACGGCACTCGGTGGCCGAGGAGGCCTATCTGTACCCGGCGGTGCGCAAACACGTCGCGGGCGGCGGCGCCCTGGCCGACAAGGAACTCGAGGACCACGCCAAGGCCGAGCGGATCATGAAGGACCTGGAGAGCTGCGAACCGGACGACGCCCGGTTCGACGCGCTCATGGCCTCCCTGATGAGCGAGATCCGCATGCATGTGGAGGACGAGGAGCAGAACCTCTTCCCGAGGCTGCGCGCCGCGTGCCCGCCGGACGCCCTCGACGATCTGGGCGACAAGGTCCGTCAGGCGAAGAAGACGGCACCGACCCGCCCGCACCCCGCCGCCCCGGACAAGCCTCCGGCCAACAAGATTCTGGCGCCCGGTGCGGGTCTGGTCGACCGGCTCCGCGACGCGCTGACGGGCCGCGGCAAGCCTGACTGACCCGAACCCCGCCGCCGCCCAGCCTGGGCGGGCCACCATTGCCCGGCCTCCTCGTGGAGACCGCCTGAGAAGCGGGCCTCAGGCCGACACGGGGCGGCCGGGCCGGTCCAGGCGCTGCAGCAGTTGCGCGCGATGCAGTACGGCCACGGGCGCGAGCAGGTCCGGATGCCGCAGCAGCGACGCCGCCCGCCGGTCGTCCTCGTCCGGGACGAGCAGCCGTCGGAAGTCGACCGGACCCGACGCCAGGTGTTCCCCCGCCGCGAGTGCGTCGACCGCGGCGCTCGCCAGACCGGGGTCGCAGAGCAGCCCGGCGGCCCAGCTCGCCACCACCTCGTCCACCCAGGTGCGCCAGCCGCCGTCCGGGTCGGGGGCGCTGTCCCCGCCGGTCACCCAGTCGAGCCGCGCCGAACCTCCCGGACCCGTCATCGCGACCAGACCCGCGTCCAGCGCCGTCGGATAGCGCAGCCAGGCCGCGACCGTCACGGCCTGCCGCACCTGTGCCTCGCACCGCGCGGCGGCGAAGGCACCGCCATGGGCGGGAAAGGCGCCCGCGAGCCAGCGAGCGGTCGCCGCGATGAGCGGAGAGAGATCTGCGAGCACTGCCCAGCCATCCGAAGAATCTGCCCGAAACCGGTCGGGGGAGCCGACCGGGAAACCGGCCGGCGGACCGGACCGGGAACCGACAAAACGGTATCCCGAGGCGGGCTCGCGGAGATACGGCCCAGGGGGTTGGGCGACGTGGTTCTGCGCACAGCGCGCCGGAGCGCATGGAGCGCATGGAGCGCATGGAGCGCATGGAGCGCATGGAGCGCACGGGAAGCACCGGAGCGCCCTGGACGGGGCGGAACCCCGGGCCCACCGCGCGGGCCCGGGGTTCCGGGGGTACGACCGCCGTCGGCCGGCCGCTCTCAGTGGAGGCCGCCGGGATCACCGGGCCGGATCCGGCCACGCCAGGCGCCGCTCTCGGTGCCGCGGTGCTCGATGAAGTCCTTGAAGCGACGCAGGTCGCCCTTGACCCGGCGGTCGATCATGCCGAGCGCGTCCGCGCCCTTCTCGGCCATCCCGGAGGGCTCCACGTCCATCGTGAGCTCCACCCTGGTGTGGGTGGGGTCCAGGGGTTCGAAGCGGACGGACCCGCGCTGCCGGGTGTCGCCCTCGACGGTCCGCCAGGTGATCCGGTCGTCCGGCAGCTGGTCGACGATCTCGGTGTCGAACTCGCGCCGCACCCCGCCGATGCTGGTGGTCCAGTGGTTGTGCCGGTCGTCGAGCTGCCTGACTTCGTCGACACCCTCCATGAAGTTCGGGAAGTCCGCGAACTGGGTCCATTGGTTGTAGGCCGTGTGGATCGGGACGCCGACGTCCACGGCTTCCTTGACCGTGCTCATCTGTTCCTCCTCGTCGCAGGTGGCTCAGTCCCGGGGCGCGGGCGTGCGCCCCCGGAGGGTCTTCTCGTTGGCCCCGATGCTCGGGGTGATCGGATCGCCGGCCCCGGCCCGCTGTGGCGTGCCCCGGCCGGCGTCCTCCCGGCCGGCGCGCTTCCCGACCTGCTCCAGCAGCTCGTCCTCGGCGGTCCGGGGCCCTTCGTCCTTCGCGTGGTGTTCGGTTCGCTTTCGCACGGCGGCCGGGTACCCCACCCGGCGAGCGGGCAACATCCCGGCCGCCGGGCGATGGCGCGTCAGCCGGTGAGCAGCACGTTCCGGGCCGCGTCGACGCGCAGGCCCTCCAGCGTGATCGTCTGCCGGTGGGCCCGTTCGATCAGCTGGTCGAGTACCTGCTCGTCGAGGCGGTCGTCCGCCTCGGCCAGCGACCGCAGGGTTCGCCAGCCGAGTTCCTTGCCCTTGACCCCGAGCCGGAGGAACTCGAGTTCGATCACCAGTGTCAGCGGCGAAGGCCGCAGGAGGCGACCGTTGCCCTTGAGGCGTCCGAGTCGCTCGGCCGTGCCCGCGGCGACGGTCTTGTACCGGCGCTCCGGCACGCCCAGGCGCCGCATGAGGCCGAGCAGGCTTGCGCGGTCCTCGGCGATCTCGTCCGCGAGCAGCCCCAGGGGGCCGGCCGCCGGGGTGTCGCGATGCGACCGGGCCATGAACCGGGCACGGCCGGCACCGGCCGTGGCCCCGGCCAGGTGGTCGTTGAGATAGACGCCGAGCAGGTCCATCCGGAGACCGCCCACGTCGGGGCGGGTTCGGTGGTGGGTCGATGTCGTCATCGCTCGTCTCCTCGTCTCCCGCCGTCGGCTCTGTGGCGGCGGGAGACGAGTACCCGGCGCGGAGCGCCGAACCCGGCCGCCCGCGACACCGGTGCGCGCCCGGAGCAACCCGGAGCTCCCGCGGGTGGGGAGGACGCCGGGAACGCCGTCGTGGAGAACGTGCGGACACCGGCCACCGGGCATGGGCGGTGGCACCTCCCCGGCCGTACGCGGACCGGGTGATCGTGTGGTCGCGCAGGGCGCTGATCCCGTGCTCGGCCATCGGTGGCCGCGCGGTCCGGACCGGGGCTCGGGACGCGGGTCAGCCTGATTTCGAGCCGGCCGGGGCGGAGGCAGCCGCGGACGGCGGGGTCCGCCCGGCCACGAGCATGACGATCAGGGCGGCCAGCGTGAGCGCGGCACCGGTGTAGAGCGGTGCCGTGTAGCCGAGCCCCGCGGTGATGGCCAGGCCGCCGAGCCAGGCACCGAGGGCGTTGCCGGCATTGGACGCGGACACGTTGGCACTCGCCGCCAGCGCGGCTCCCCGGGCGGCGTCGGTCACCCGGGTGATCATGCCGGGTACGGTGGCGAACCCGGTCACCCCCATCAGGAACACCAGCACCGCCGACGCCACGGCACTGCCGGCCAGCAGGCCGAACAGCGCCAGGGTGACGGTCAGTCCGAGCAGCGCGAGGATCAGGGCGCGGTCCCGGTCCCGGTCCGCCGCCCGGCCGCCGATCAGGTTGCCCACGACCAGACCGACGCCGTACACCATCAGCAGCCAGGCGACATCCGCCGGGGAGAACCCGCTGACCTCGGTGAAGGTGTAGGCGATGTAGCTGAACGCCCCGAACATCCCGCCGTAGCCGAGCGCGGTCGCCGCCAGCGTGAGCCAGACCTGCGAGGACCGGAACGCACGGAGCTGGTCCCGCAGGCCGCTGGGCGCGCCGCCTCGCACCGTCCCCGCCCGGCCGGGGACGAGGAGGACGATGGCGGCCAGCGCCAGCACGCCGATCGCGGTGACCGCCCAGAAGGCCGCCCGCCAGCCCCAGCGCTCGCCCACCAGCGCACCGAACGGCACACCGAGTACGTTCGCGAGCGTCAGCCCGGCGAACATCACCGCCACCGCGCGGGACTTCCGCTCCGGCTCGACCAGACCACGCGCGACCAGGGAGCCGATGCCGAAGAACGAGCCGTGGCACAGGGCGGCGACGATCCGCCCGAGCAGCATCACGGAGTAGGTCGGCGCGATCGCGGACAGCAGGTTGCCGACGACGAACAACGCCACCAGACCGACCAGGACCTGCTTGCGGGGCAGCCGCGCCGTCGCCGCGGTGAGAGCGACCGCGCCGACGGCGACACTCAGCGCGTACCCGGAGATCAGCCGGCCCGCGGCCGCCTCGGACACCGCGAAACCCGACGCCACCTGGGGCAGCAGCCCGGCGATCAGGAACTCGGTGAGCCCGATCCCGAAACCGCCGAGGGCCAGCGCCACCAGCCCGCCCGGTGCCCGCCGCGGCCCGTCCGCGCGCCCGTCCACCGGCACCTGCCGTTCTCCGACCCCGAATCCGCCCATGAACCGACCCTCATCGCCGACGGTGGCCCCGTCCATGGACAAAGACCGGCGAGGCTTGGACGAATTTCCGTCTCCAGCGGGACGACGAACACATTCCGCGCGCGAAGCCGGTCCTGCGCTGTTCGACACCTTCGCCTCCCGGCAGAAGACGCTGCACGTCAACGCGGGCAGGCACAAGGCACACACCAGGTCCGAGGCGGACAGCGCGGCCCGCTTCTTCGCCCGGCACCTCACCCGGCCCGTGCCGTCCCCGGCGCTGAACTGTCGGCCCGCCGGCTACCGGCGCGGGGCCGGGCGTAGGGCTAACCCCACGGCGTGCCAACCGGGTTGCCGGATGGTGGCCGCCGGGCCCCGTCCACAAAGCTGGGAGGAGCCACTGAACACGCGTGCTCCGCGCCGCCCGCGCACCCAAGGAGGCCATGCCTTGCTCACCCGCCGCACCGCCCTGCTGTCGGCCGTCGCCGCCGCCACCCTGCCCGCCCTCTCCGCGCGCACCGCTTCGGCCGCACCGCGCACGGCGGGGCCGGTGCGGCTGACCCTGCCCGCGCCCAGCGGCCCGTGTCCGGTGGGGACGGTCTCCCTGCGCCTGGTCGACACCTCACGCGCCGATCCCTGGATCACCGCACAGCCGTACCGGGAGCTGATGATCAGCGTCCGCTATCCGGCGCGGGACACCGGCGGCCACCCGAGGGCGCCGCAGATGCTGCCCGGGGAGGCCGCCGGTTTCGCCGCCGTCAACAACCTCGCCGACGTGCCCGCCGACAAGGTCGACTGGGCGGCCACCCGCACCCACGCGCACCAAGGCGCCCCGGCCGACCGGGACCGCGGCCCGTGCCCGGTCGTCTGCTACTCACCCGGCACCGGCGACCCGCGTTCCCTCGGCACCACCCTCTGCGACGACCTCGCTTCCCGCGGCTACGTCGTGGTGATGCTCGACCACACCTACGACGCCACGGCCGTCCAGTTCCCCGGCGGCCGCGTCGAACGCACCGTGCTTCCCGCGGAGTACGACAAGGCCTACCCGGACAAGAAACGCATCGCGGCCCTCCTGAAGAAGACGATCGACGTACGGGTGGCCGACACCCGCTTCCTGCTCGACGAACTGCCCCGTGCGCTGCCCCGGGGACTGCGCGGCGCGCCGGACCTGGACCGCATCGGCATGTTCGGTCATTCGGGGGGCGGTTTCACCGCGCTCCAGACGATGCACGACGACCGGCGCATCGCGGCCGGAGCCAACCTGGACGGCGTGGTCGCCTACGTCCAGGACGACGGCGACCCGGGCCACCTCTCCACCGTCGCCGCCGACGGGCTCGACCGCCCCTTCCTGTTGATCGGCAAGGACGGCAACGACCTGAGCACGGTCCCGTCCTGGAACTCGCTGTGGCGGCACAGCCGCGGCCCGCGCGAAGGGCTGTCCCTGCGCGGCGCCGAACACGCCACGTTCACCGACGAGGAGGCGATGATCCCGCAGCTCGCCCGCCGGCTCGGCCTGCCCCGCACGACGGTCGTGGAGAACATCGGCACCATCGCCCCGGCCCGCGCGATCCCCGCCGAACGGGCCTGCCTCGCATCCTTCTTCGACCGCCGGCTGCGCGGCCGGAAGGCGGCAGGCCCGTCGGGCCAGGCGCCGCAGCTGCGCTCCTTCGCCCGGTGAACACCCGGCAGCCGGCGGCCGTCCGTCCGCCGTGGGATGCCGCGCCACGGCACGGGAGATCGCCCCGACCGCACAGGAGCCGACCAGGACGGGCGCCGCCTCGACGGGCGGCGAGCACACGATGGCGGTGTGTGCCCGCACCGGCGTCGCCACGCTGTCCGGCACGGGCCGTCGGCGCACCGCGTTCCTGCCGGGCCGGGCGTCGGGGCGCGGCCCGGCTTGCAGCGCCTGCGCGAGAGGCGTTTTCTGGAAGTATCCGATGGTGAAACAAGAGCGCCCAGGGTTACGGCATGGACGAGGGGCCCTGCCTCGACGTGTTTCTCCTGGCCAAAGTCTCGGTCGGCACGGTCCGTCAGTCGCCCGGCGTTCGACGCGGAGGTGAGCCTGGTGAAAGCCGTTGTCTACGAGAAGCCGTTCAGCGTCACCGTCAGGGACGTCGACGATCCACGGATCCAGCACCCGAACGACGTGCTGGTACGGGTCACATCGTCCGCCATCTGCGGGTCCGACCTGCACATGTACGAAGGGCGCACGGCAGCCGAGGCGGGCATCGTCTTCGGGCACGAGAACCTCGGCATCGTCGAGGAGATCGGCTCCGGCGTGACCTCGCTGTCCGAGGGCGACAGGGTCGTCATGCCGTTCAACGTCGCCTGCGGCTTCTGCAAGAACTGCCTGGCCGGGAAGACTGGTTTCTGCCTCACGGTGAATCCGGGCTTCGCCGGCGGAGCCTACGGCTATGTGGCCATGGGCCCCTACAAGGGCGGCCAGGCAGAACTCCTGCGGGTGCCGTTCGCCGACTTCAACTGCCTGAAGCTGCCGCCGGGCAACGAGTTCGAGACCGATTTCGTGCTGCTCGCCGACATCTTCCCGACCGGCTATCACGGCTGTGAGCTGGCCCAGGTGACACCTGGTGAGAGCGTCGCCGTCTTCGGAGCCGGACCGGTAGGGCTGATGGCCGCGTACTCCGCGCTGCTGCGCGGCGCGTCCAAGGTGTTCTCGGTCGACCGCGTGCCCGAGCGGCTCGCCAAGGCCGAGCAGATCGGCGCGATCGCGATCGACTTCACCAAGGGCGACCCGGCCGAACAGATCAAGGAGCAGACCGGAGGCGAGGGGACGGACAAGGGCGTCGACGCCGTCGGCTACCAGGCCCAGGCGCACGACGCGAGCCACGAGGAACCCGCCGTCGTCCTGAACAGCCTCGTCGAGACGGTACGGCCGACCGGCATGCTCGGCGTGCCGGGCCTGTACGTCCCCTCCGACCCGGGCGGACCCGACGAGCACGCCAAGCACGGCCAGCTGCTCGTGTCCATCGGCAGGATGTTCGAGAAGGGGCAGCGGATGGGCACCGGTCAGTGCAACGTCAAGCAGTACAACCGCCAGTTGCGTGACCTGATCATCGCGGGGCGAGCCAAGCCCAGCTTCGTGGTCTCCCACGAACTGCCGCTGGAGGAGGCGCCGGGCGCCTACGAGAAGTTCGACCAGCGGATCGAGGGCTACACCAAGGTCGTCCTGCACCCCGGGCACGCTCTCGCGGCGTAGCACCGGCGACGACCAGACACCCGACACGCCTTCGCCTGGCCGGCGCGCACCGGCCAGGTGAAGGCGCTGAGTCACTCGGCGTCGACGGTCAGTGCGGTCATGCATCGCCTCGTCAGGGGACGGGACCGGGGGTCAGCACTGCGGATTCCCCCGGTCCCGTCCTCCTGCGCGGCGACCGGAAACGCGCCGCTAGCCGTGACGCCCGGCGGGTGTGTTCCGGTCCTCCCCGGTGACCGGCGTGCCGCCCCCGTGCTCCGTGCCCGCCGCCGGTTCCGCCCGGTCGGCGTGGCCCGGCCACCAGGCCGCGTGGCCGATGAGCGCGGTGAGGCTCGGGGTGAAGAACATCGCCATGACGAAGGCGGCCACCGCGATGCCGAAGGAGACCGCGAAACCCATCTCCGTGAGCAGCGAGTTGCCCGCCAGCATCATCGTGGCGAAGGTCGCCGCCAGGATGAAGCCGGCCGCGGCCACCGTGGGGCCCGCGTGCCGCAGTGCCATGCCGGCTGCCTCGCGCGGCTCCCGGCCCTCGCGGGCCTCCTCACGGAGCCGGGCGATCATGAGGATGTTGTAGTCCGTGCCGATGGCGACCACGAAGAGATACATGATCACCGGCAGCATGAACATCAGACCGGGCTTGTTCTGCGCGTCCTGGAAGATCCAGACCGTGGCGCCCAGCGTGGCGCCGAAGCCGAGGCCCACCGAGGCGATCAGGTACCAGGGAGCGACCACGCTGCGCAGCAGCAGCCCCAGGATCACCATGATCAGCAGGGCGGCGACGGGGAACACCGTCCGGTAGTCGTGGTTGACCGCGGAGTCGATGTCCTTGTAGATCGAGGACATACCGCCGACGAGCGCCTCGGTCCCCTGTGGAGCGCCGGCGTGCGCGACGTCCCGTATCCGGCCCACCGTGGCTATCGCCCGGTCCGTGGACGCCTCGTACTTGAGGGTGACGGTGAAGTCCGCCGTGGTGCCGGCCTTGTTCACCTGGGCCATCCGGGCGCTCGCGACGCCGTCCACGGCGCCGAGCTTCGACGCGTACGCGCGGAAGGCGGAGGTGTCCAGCGGCTTTCCGTCGGTGCTGGAGAGGTAGACGTCGGTGGGCGCGGCGGCACCGGCCGAGTACGCCTTCTGCATCTGGTCCTGGACGACCATGGACTCCTTGGTCTTGGGCATCGAGCCCGAGGCCAGGTCGAACGTGGCGTGGTAGCCCAGCGTGCCCAGCGACAGCACGACCAGGACCAGGCCGGAGGCCGCCGCGGTCAGCCCGGGGCGGCGCCGCACGGCACGGCCCAGGGCCGCGAAACGGGCGTTCGCCGGCTCCTGCTGCCAGGACTTGGACGGCCAGAACACCTTCGGTCCGATGAGCGAGACGACGGCCGGGATCAGCGTGAGTCCCGCGACCAGGGTGGCCGAGACCGCGATGGCCAGTGCCGGGCCCATCTGCTTCAGGAAGCCCAGGGTGGACAGCACCAGCGCGAGGAAGGCGATGATCACCGCGCCGGCCGCCGAGGCGATGGCCTCACCGACCCGGCCGACCGCGTTGACCATGGCCGCCTTGGGTTCGTCACCCGCGCGCAGGCGTTCGCGGTACCGGAACATCAGGAACAGGAAGTAGTCCGTGCCCACGCCGAACAGCACGACGATCAGGATCGAGGACACGGAACTGTTGGCCTGCAGGCCGAACAGTTTGGTGGCGTACGCGATCAGGCCGTTGGCGATGGCGGACACCACGCCGATCACCACCAGGGGCAGGAAGGCGAGGATCGGCGCCCGGAAGATGATCAGCAGGGTGACCAGGATGATCACGAAGGTGCCGATGCCGATCAGCGCCTGACCGCGCTTGGACGAGTCCTGCTGGTCGAGGGCCTGGGCGGCCGAACCGCCCAGCTTGACCTCCAGGTTGGTGCCCTTGGCCAGTTGCTTGACGTCGTCGCGCAACACCTTGGCCGCGTCGGCCTGCACGGGCTGGCCGGCTTTCTTGCTGTCCATCTGCACCAGCGTCAGGTCGTACCTGCCGTCCTTCGACGGCTGGCCGGGGACGACCTTCTGGACCTGGTCGATGTGCCTGGCGCCCAGTGCGGTGGTGATCCGGGCGACGTCCTTCTTGTCCTCGGCGGTGAGCGTGCCGCCGTCGGTGCGCTGGTACAGCGCGATCGCGGACGGGGTGAAGGCGCTGGGGAACGCCTTCGCCTGGAGTTCCGCTGCTTTGATGGACTCGTAACTCTTGGGCAGGAAGCTGCTCTCGTCGCTGTTCGAGGGCAGGCTCGGAGCGGTGGCGACGATCGCCACCGCCGCGATCAGCCATGCCACGATCGTCCAGACGGGATGTCGGACGACGGCACTGCCAATTCGTCGGAACATGCGGAAGGTCCTCCTGGGTAGGAAGATCACCGCAGCCCGGGGAGCGGACCCTGGCATCGGCGACCTCGACCGGCACGCATCCAACGAGCCGGTCGCATGGTTGTCTTGACGTCATATGTTAGGGATCGGCTGTGAGGGCCGGTCCAGTGGGTTTTCCGTAGCCCGCCTGCCTGCGCTTTTCCCGGTGTCCGCGGGCAGCCCCGGCATCGGTGCGACGGCCGCCCGGCCGGCTACCGTCGAAGAGGGGACCGCCGCACCGTCGCCGGCCGAAGGGCCGCGTCATGTCAGCGCAGGCGCTGCCGTCCAGCCTCTTCACCCGCGGCCGGCGGGAGGCCGAGGTCTTCCTGCCCGCCGCCGGGTCCGACCGCGGTGTCGCCGACGTGAACGTCGGCATCTCCGGAGCCGGGACGGGCGGTGCCTTCGGCGGCGGGAAGGACACCGGCGGCGGCCGCGAGTCCGGTTCCGACGCCCGGAAGCCGTACCTGCGCTCCGCCACCGGCACGATCAACTACTCCGGCGAACTCCCCCTGGGCCAGGGTGCCGGCTTCCGCTGACCGGCCCCGCGAACCGGGCTCACGGCGAACGGGAGTCCTGGCCGCCGCCCGCCGTCTCGGCCGTACCCTCGGGCAGCAGGAAGGCGGTGAGGGCGGCCGTGTCGTCCTGGAGCTGGTCGTGGCTGTAGTCCAGCAGGTCCTGATGGAGCCGTTCCAGCAGCTCCGGGGGCGGCATGGGCCCCCAGGACCGCAGCCGCTGGAGCAGCGGGTAGAAGGAGCCGGCCGGGTTCCGGGTCTCCGTGATCCCGTCCGTGTACAGCAGCAGCTGGTCGCCGGGGCCGAACGGGTAGGTGTCGACGCGGTAGGGGTCCCCGACGAGCATGCCGAGGTTCAGCGGCGGCCCCGGCTGTCCCTCGTCCAGCTCGTGCACCTCGCCGGGGCGGATGAGCAGCGGCGGCGGATGGCCGCAGTTGAGGACGCGGACGATCCTCTCGTCCTCGGGGATCTCGGCGAACACGGCCGTGACGAACCGCTCGCCGAGTTCGGTCCCGCCCAGCCGGTCGGCGCGGCGGGCCATGCTGATGTCCACCCGCTCGACCAGGGCACGCAGGTCGGGCTCGTCGTGCGCCGCCTCGCGGAACGCGCCCAGCATCGCCGCCGCGGTCTCCACCGCGAGCAGCCCCTTGCCGCGTACGTCCCCGATGAGCAGCCGTACCCCGTACGGGGTGGGAACGGCCTCGAAGAGGTCACCGCCGATCCGTGCCTCGGCGGCGGCGGACAGGTAGAAGCTCTCCAGCAGCAGGTTCCCGATCCGGTGCGGAACCGGCCTGAGCAGGACGCGCTGCGCGATCTCGGCCACGAACCGGACATCCGCCAGGGTGCGTTCCCGGCGGATCCGGTGCGCCGCCAGGATCGCGCCCAGGGCGCCCACCAGGGCCGTACACACGTAGGCGGCCACGTAGTGCCGCTCCCAGACGTAGCCGACGGAGCGCCCCGCACAGCAGGGAGTTCCGGCCAGGAGAAGTTCGAGGCCGATGGCGAGGGCGGTGGCGACGGCGACGGCGGCGGGCGGGTGCGCGAAGGCGGTCACCAGGGGCAGGGCGATCAGTACGAAACTCACCGGCCACTGCACCGGGGTGACCGGTTCGATCAGCAGCACGCCGGCGACGTACAGGACCGGTAGCCAGCGCATCCACGCGGGGGGTGCGGGCAGTGAAGGGTCGCCACTGTCGTGTCTCACCCGGGACTCCTGGCCTACGAATCTCGACAAGACGGCCAGCCTTCCGGGCCTCCGCCCGGCGCGCCGGGGATTGCTCCACCCAGCGGCATGTTCCTCTCATCGACAGCAGCATTCGCGCCAAGTGTCGAAACATTCGGGATTTGTGGACTGGGTCAGTTGATCTCGTCACGGCTTGCCTGTCACGGTGCCGATCTACGACTCGCTCTAGGCGTCTCTGAACTGCGGATGTGATCGATGATCCGAACCGAAGGTTTCGAAATAATTACCGAAACTGTTGACAGGTGTCATGGGCAGACCAACACTCCCCACCAAGCCACACCCGCACAGGCCACACGAGGAGGCATCCCATGAACCCGCTCGACCACTCCCTGAGCCGCAGGAGTGCCGGAGCCCTGCTGCTGGGCGCAGCCGCCGGGCTGGCCCTGCCCGGCACCGCCCGGGCCGCCACGGTCGTCACCACCAACCAGACGGGCACCAACAACGGCTACTACTACTCGTTCTGGACCGACGCACAGGGCACGGTCTCCATGACCCTGGGCTCCGGCGGCAACTACAGCACCAACTGGAGCAACACCGGCAACTTCGTCTGCGGCAAGGGCTGGAGCACCGGCGCCCGCCGGAACGTGACCTACTCCGGAAGCTTCAACCCCTCCGGCAACGGCTACCTGTCCCTCTACGGCTGGACCTCGAACCCCCTCGTCGAGTACTACATCGTCGACAACTGGGGCAACTACCGGCCCACCGGAACCTACAAGGGCAGCGTCACCAGCGACGGCGGCACCTACGACATCTACCTGACGACGCGGTACAACGCCCCTTCCGTCGAAGGCACCAAGACCTTCAACCAGTACTGGAGCGTCCGCCAGGCCAAGCGGACCGGTGGCACCATCACCACCGGCAACCACTTCGACGCCTGGGCCAGGGCCGGCATGCCCCTCGGCAGCTTCAGCTACTACCAGATCCTCGCGACCGAGGGCTACCAGAGCAGCGGCAACTCGAACATCACGGTGGCGTGATGGGTGCCGTAGCGGAACGCTCGTTACGCCCCCTGGTGGCGACCGCCGCCGCCGTCGCCCTGGCCGCCGCGGGCACCCTCGCCGCCGGCGCCGCCCCGGCCCACTCCGCCACCTGCGCCGGCTACGTCGGCCTCACCTTCGACGACGGGCCGTCAACCGCCCACACCCCGGGCCTGCTCAGCGCCCTCAACGCCAACGGGCTGCGAGCCACCATGTTCAACGAGGGCCAGTACGCGGCGGCCTATCCGGCGCAGGTCAGGGCCGAGGTCAACGCGGGCATGTGGGTCGGCGACCACAGCTACACCCACCCCCACCTGACCCAGGAGACCCAGGCGCAGATCGACTCGGAGATCTCCCGCACCCAGTCGGCCATCGCCGCCGCCGGCGGCGGGACCCCGGTCCTGTTCCGGCCGCCGTACGGCGAGACCAACGCGACCGTGCGGACGGTCGAGGCCAAGTACGGACTCACCGAGATCATCTGGGACGTCGACTCGCAGGACTGGAACGGCGCCAGCACCGACGCCATCGTCCAGGCCGTCTCCAGGCTCACCAACGGCCAGATCATCCTGATGCACGAGTGGCCGGCCAACACCCTGGCCGCCGTCCCGCGCATCGCACAGACCCTGGCGACCAAGGGGCTGTGCTCCGGGCGGATCTCCCCGCAGACCGGACGCGCGGTCGCGCCCTGAGAAAGCGGCGGCACGAGCGGCGCGGCGGACCGTCAACCGCCGCGCCGCTCTCATGACTTCGGATGAAAAGGGATCAACCGCCCGCATGGCGTCGATAGGTTCGCCACCGTGGACTACTACGACCTGGGCAGTCACAGCCGGCGCGTGACGACGTCGTCCCCCGAAGCACAGACCTGGTTCGACCGCGGGCTGAACTGGACCTACGCCTTCAACCACGAGGAGGCCGTGCGCTGTTTCGAGGCGGCCGGCGCGGCGGACCCGGACTGCGCCATGGCCGACTGGGGCGTCGCCTACGCCCTCGGCCCCAACTACAACAAGCCCTGGGAGTTCTTCGACAGCGAGGACCTGACGCGCACGGTGGCGCGGACGCACGCCGCCGTGGAACGCGCCCACGTCAAGGCCGCGCATGCGACTCCCGTCGAACGCGCCCTGATCGAGGCGCTGCGCGCCCGCTACCCGCAGGCCGCGGCCCCGGACACGGCGGCCTGCTCCGTCTGGAACACCGCCTACGCCGACCGCCTGCGCACCGCCTGCGCACTGGCGCCCGACGACCTCGACGTCGCGGCTCTCTACGCCGACGCCCTGATGAACCTCACCCCCTGGCGGCTCTGGGACATCCGCAGGGGCCGGCCGGCCGACGGGGCCCGCACCGAGGAGGTGAAGGCCGTCCTGGAGCGGGGCCTCGGAGCGGAGGCCGGCACCAGGCACCCCGGGCTGCTGCACCTCTACATCCACCTGATGGAGATGTCGCCCACGCCCGAGACCGCCCTGCCGGCCGCCGGCCGGCTGCGCGACCTGGTGCCCGACGCCGGGCACCTCCAGCACATGCCCTCGCACCTGGAAGTCCTGTGCGGCGACTACCGGCGCGTCGTCTCCGACAACGCCGCGGCCGTCGCCGCCGACGAGAAGTACCACGCCCGCGCCGGCGCGATGAACTTCTACACCCTCTACCGCTGCCACAACCTGCACTTCGGGATCTACGGCGCGATGTTCCTGGGCCGCCTCGGGGACGCCCTCGCCACCGCCGAACGGCTCGAAGCCGCCGTACCGGAGGAACTGCTGCGGGTGCAGAGCCCGCCGATGGCCGACTGGCTGGAAGGCTTCCTGGCGATGCGGGTGCACGTGCTGGTCCGCTTCGGCCGCTGGGACGACATCCTGCGCCTGCCGCTGCCCGCCGACCCCCGGCTGTACTGCGTGACCACCGCGATGCTGCACTACGCGCGCGGGGTCGCACACGCGGCCACGGGCCGGATCCCCGAAGCCGAGACCGACCGGGCCCGCTTCCGGGACGCGGCCGCCGCGGTCCCGGCCACCCGCATGCTCTTCAACAACACCTGTGCCGACATCCTGGCCATCGCCTCCGCCATGCTCGACGGCGAACTCGCCTACCGCAAAGGCGACTTCGACACGGCCTTCACCGAACTGCGGCGCTCGGTCGACCTGGACGACCATCTCCCGTACGACGAACCCTGGGGCTGGATGCAGCCCACCCGGCACGCCTATGGCGCCCTGCTCCTCGAACGCGGCCGGACCGCCGAGGCCGAGGCGGTCTACCGCGCCGACCTCGGCCTCGACGACACCCTGCCCCGGGCGTTGCAGCACCCGGGCAACGTCTGGGCCCTGCACGGCTTCCACGAATGCCTCCGGCGGCTCGGCAGGGACGGCGAGGCGCGGATCGTGGCCCAGCAGCTGAAGCTGGCGGTCGCTGTCGCGGACGTGCCGATCGGTGCGTCGTGCTTCTGCCGGACGGAGTGCCGCAGGGCGTAGGGGGCGCCGTGCGCGAGGGGCCGTCGTGTGTCTGCGGCGCCGTTCTGGCTGGTCGCGCAGTTCCCCGCGCCCCTTTGGGGCGCTGTCCTCGGGGTGCTTTCACAGTGCCCGGGCCATCAGCAGGGCCACGTCGTCGTGGTCGTCCGGGTGGCGCAGGCCGTGCAGGAGCAGGTCGCAGGTCTCCTCCAGCGGCCGGTCGGGCTCGTCGAGGAAGCCGAGGAGGACGTCGAGGCGTTCGTCGATGGGGTGGCGGCGGGTCTCGACCAGGCCGTCGGTGTACAGCACCAGGAGGTCACCGGCTTCCAGGGCGACGGTCGTGGTCTCGAAGGGAATGCCGCCGACGCCGAGGGGGGCGGCCGTCGGCAGCTCCAGCAGGGCCGGCGGCCGGCCCGAGTGCACCAGCGCGGGCGGCATGTGGCCCGCGTTGGATACCTCGCAGCGCCTGGTGCGCGGGTCGTACACCGCGTACAGGCAGGTCACGATGTAGTGCTCCAGTTCGCAGGTGATCCGGTCCAGGTGCCGCAGCACCGCGGCCGGGGGCAGCTCCAGGTCCGCGTACGCGCAGGTGGCCGTGCGCAGCCGGCCCATGGTGGCGGCCGCGTCGATGCCGTTGCCCATCACGTCGCCCACGACCAGCGCGGTCCGGTCCTGGGACAGCGGGATCACGTCGTACCAGTCGCCGCCCACCTCGCTCGTCGCCTGGGCCGGTTCGTAGCGGGAGGCCAGTTCGAGGCCGGTGTGCCGGGGCGGGTGGTCGGGCAGGAGACTGCGCTGGAGGGTGAGCGAGGTGTTGCGGACGCTCTGGAACCAGCGGGCGTTGTCGATGGCCACGGCCGCCCGGGAGGCCAGCTCGGTGGCGAGGACGACGTCGTCCTCGTCGAAGGGGAGCGGATTGCGGGTCCGCTTGAGGTCGAAGGCGCCGAGCACCTCACCGTGCGCGATCAGCGGCACCACCAGATACGAGTGCACGCCCGCCTCCGCCAGCAGGGCACCGCCCTCCGGGCTGCGCGCGATGCGCGGCAGATCGTGCTTGCCGACGTGCGGGACCAGCACCGGGCGGGCGGTGTGCACGCACAGCGTGACCAGCCGGTCGCCGTCATAGGCGGCGAGGTCGCCGGGCGGGTCGGCGGCCCGCAGCGCGACGGTGGGCTGGGCCGCCTTGAGAGCGAGGGCGCGGAACAGCTCCGGCCCGTTGTCAGGACGGCGTGCGCGGCGCAGGGCGAGCGCCGAGTCCAGCACGTCCACCGCGACCACGTCGGCGAGCACCGGAGTGGCGATCTCGGCCAGCTCGTGCGCCGTGCGCTCCACCTCCAGCGAGGTGCCCACCCGGGCCGAGGCGTCGGCGATCAGGGCGAGGCGGCGTCTGGCCCGGTCGGCCTCGGCGGCCGCGCGGTGCCGTTCCGTCACGTCGACGGCCGAGATCGCGGCACCCAGGACCCGGCCGCCGGGATCCTCCAGGCGGTAGAACGACAGCGACCAGGCGTGCTCGTGCTCCGGATCGGCCGGCGGACGGCCGACGTGGTACTGGTCGAGCAGCGGCGTGCCCGTGGTGAGCACCTGGCGCAGTGCCGACTCCACGGTGTCGATGTCGGGCAGCGGCAGCGTCTCGCGCAGATGGCGGCCGCTGTGCTCCTCGGCGGGAACGCCGTCGATCCGCTCCAGCGCCGGGTTCACCAGGAGATAGCGCAGATCGGGGTCGAGCAGGGCCAGCCCGATCGGGGACTGGCTGATCAGCCGCTCGCACAGCGCCAGGTCGGTCTCCAGCCGCTGGAGGAGGGCGTGGTCGGCGACGATCCCCAGGGCGTAGGTGTCGCCGAGGTCGTCCAGCAGCCGCATGGTGCGGAACTCCATCAGCCGGCTGCCGCCGTCCTTGTGCCGGACCGGGAAGGTGCCCGCCCAGCTGTGTCCCGTCTCCAGCACCTCCATGAAGACGTTCACCGCGGCCTTGAGATGCTCCGGCTGAACGAGCAGCCGCGCCGCGTTCTTGCAGAGGGCCTCCTCGGACGTGTAGCCGAACAATTCCTCGGCCTGCGGGGTCCAGAACACGATCCGGCCCTGCGTGTCCAGCGCTATCGCGGCCACGCTCAGCACGTCCAGCAGACCGGTCGGACGCGGACCGCCGGAGCCGTACTCCTCACCGCCGGCGCCGTCGGCGTCACCGGACCGCAGGGAACCTGCACCCATCCCCACAACCACCTCCCCGGGCCGATGCCGATGCTGCTGCCGCGGCCCTTCCATTGCCGCTGCCGCGGCCCTTCCATGCTGCCCCCGGCCCGCGGCTCGCCCCAACTCCAGGGCGGGTGCCCAGGCCGGCGCCCCGCCGCACGCACCGTGGCCGGCCACCCGTCCCGGCACAGCGCCGGGCCGTGCGCATCGGGCGGACAAGCAGGAACATGGGGGTACATACAGGATGTAGCCAATGGATTCTCCGCGAGAAGACTTCGACGTGCCGACGACCGTGGGACCGCACGACCTCCTGGACGCCTCCAGCGACGCTGTGGCGGTGCTGTCGGCCAAGGGTGACGTGATCGGCTGGACCCGTGGCGCCCAGACCCTGCTCGGCCATCCGGCCGCCGCGGTGCTGGGCCGCCCCGCGGCGCGGCTGCTCGCCATGCGTCTCGACCCGGCCCGGGCCGCCGGAGTCGCCGAGCGCTGCCGGTCCGGCATGGGCTGGAGCGGCCTGGTCCCGGTACGGCACCAGGACGGCCGCAGTGTCGTCGTCGACCTGCGGGTCTCCGCCTCCTTCCGCATCGGCGGCGAGGAGTGCTTCCTGCTCTCGGCGCGGCAGCAGCGCCCGCAGTGGACGGTGGGCCAGTCCGTCCTCGACGGGTTCCTGACCCGGTCACCGATCGGCATGGCCGTGATGGACCCGGAACTGCGGTACGTCTGGATCAACGACACCCTGGAGCAGTTCGGCGGGGTGCCGCGCGAGCTGCGCCTGGGCCGCCGGCTGAGCGAACTGCTGCCCGGCCTGCAGGCGAACACCCTCGAGACCCTGATGCGCAAGGTGCTGGCGACCCGCGAGCCGGTCACCGACTACGAGTACCTCGGCTGGAGCTGGTCCGATCCGCACCGCCAGCGCGCCTACTCGACGTCGTTCTTCCCGCTCGTCGACGCCGACGACTCCGTGACCGGCGTCTGCTACATGGTCTCCGACGTCACCGAACGCTGGACCGCCCGGCAGCTGCTGTCGCTGGTCAACGAGGCCGGCACCCGCATCGGCACCACCCTCGACGTGCTGCGCACGGCCCAGGAACTCGCCGACTTCGCCGTCCCCCGGTTCGCCGACTTCGTCGTCGTCGACCTCCTGGAGCCCGTCCTCAGCACCGAGGGGCACGGCACCTGGCTGACCGACGCGGGCCCGGCGCCCGCCCGGCCGGTGATGCGGCGCGCCGCGCTGAAGACCGTCCGCGAAGGCGGCCCCGAGGCCGTGGCGAAGATCGGCGACCGGGTCGACTTCCTGCCCCCTCCGCACGGCGTCGACCTGCTCATCAGGGGAGAGCCGGTCCTCATCCCCGAACTCACCCCGGAGGACCACCTGTGGATCACCGCACAGCCCGCGCGGACCGCCCGCATCCGGGAGTTCGGGCTGCACACCCTGATCTCGGTCCCGATGCGGGCGCGCAACACAGTCCTGGGCCTGACCACGTTCGCCCGCTCCGCCAACCCGCTCTCCTTCGAGCCCGATGACGTCCTGCTCGCCCAGGAACTGGTCACCCGCGCCGCCGTCTGCGTCGACAACGCCCGCCGCTACACGAGGGAGCACACGGCGGCCGTCACCCTCCAGCGCAGCCTGCTGCCCCAGGTCCTGACCGGTGGCACGGCGCTGGACGTGGCCTCCTCCTACCTGCCGGCGGACGCGGCGGACGGCGTCGGCGGCGACTGGTTCGACGTGATCCCGCTGTCCGGCGCCCGGGTCGCTCTCGTCGTCGGCGACGTGGTCGGCCACGGCCTCGCCGCGGCGGCGAGCATGGGCCGGCTGCGCACCGCCGTGCAGACCCTCGCGGACATGGACATGCCCCCCGACGAACTCCTCGCCCACCTCGACGACCTCGTCCTGCGGCTGGCGGAGGAGGAGAACACCGGCGCGGTGGTGGAGGGCAGCACGGACACGTTCGTCGGGGCGACCTGCCTGTACGCCGTCTACGACCCGGTGACCCGGCGGTGCGCGATGGCCCGGGCCGGACACCCGCCTCCGGTCGTCGTGTCACCCGACGGGCACGTCCACTTCCCCGAGATCCCCGCCGGACCGCCACTCGGGCTCGGCGGCATGGCCTTCGAGGCCACCGAGATCGAACTCGCCGAGGGCAGCCTGTTCGGTCTCTACACGGACGGCCTCATCGAAGGCTGCGACCAGGACGTCGAGCTGGGTATGGCCCGCCTCCGCTCCGCCCTGACCGGCCCCGGCCTCGGCGCCGACCTCGACACGCTGTGCACGGCGGCCGTACAGCAACTGGTCGCCGTTCCCCAGCCCGACGACATCGCCCTGCTGCTGGCCCGCACCCACGCCCTGGGCGCCGGCCACGTCGTCTCCTGGGACGTGCCCGTCGCCCCGGCCGCCGTCGCCGAGGTCCGGGCCGACGCGGTCCGGCAGGTGGTGGCGTGGGGTTACGACGAGCTGGCGACCACCACCGAACTCATCGTCAGCGAACTGGTCACCAACGCCATCCGCTACGCCGAACCGCCCATCCGGCTGAGGCTGTTGCGCGACGCCCGGCTGACCTGCGAGGTCGCCGACGCCAGCAGCACCGCACCCCGGCTGCGGCACGCCCGCAGCACCGACGAGGGCGGCCGCGGCCTCTTCCTGGTGGCCCAGCTCGCCCACCGCTGGGGCGCCCGCTACACCGGAGACGGCAAGATCATCTGGGCTGAGCAGGAGATCCCCGGAGTGTGACCGGGGCCGCCCGGACGCCCGCGCGCCCTGTCGAACCCGCACATATGGCCGTACACTGTCAATTCATAGGGATTCGGCAGCAATGGGGGGAGCCGCCATGTCCGGGGACGCCTACGGTCCGCATCAGGAACTGCCGAACCAGGGACCGCAGAACCACGGCGTCCCGCACCAGCGCTTCCCGGCTCCCGGTTTCCCGGATCCGGGCCCCTTCATGAATCCGGGCCCCTACGTGCCGCCCATGCCGTCGAGTCCGCCGCCCGCCCCGCCGGACCCCCTGCGCGCCACCGCCGTCGCCCTGCTCAACCTGAGCGGCCTCGGCCTGGGCTACCTGCTCCTGCGAAGACGCGTCCCGGCGGCCGTGTGTCTGGCGGCCACCGTCGTCCTGCTGCTCGTGGCCCTGCCCGCGGCCGCCGACGGCGTCCCCGCGGCCGCGCTCGTGGCGTACGCCGTGCTCCTTCTGTCGGCCGCCGTCCACGGCTGGTTCGCCGGCCTGCGCACCCGCCTGGTGTGGCCGGGGCAGCGGCCCGTCGCGCTCGTGCTGGGCGTCGTCCTGCTCGCCGTCCCGGTGGGCGGCGCGCTCTGGTACGACAGCGCGCGAAAGGAGGCCGTCGAACGCGCCCTCCTCGGCCGTCTCGACCGCGCGGACCGACAGGTCGGCGCGGCCGGCCGGCAGGACTTCGCCACCGCCGAGTCCGGCTACCGGGACGCCCTGGCCGTCTACCGCGACCTCGCCGTCCACCACGCCGGCTCACGCGCCGCCGCCCAGGTTCCCGACCGCCTGAAGACCTACTACTCGACCGTCGCGGAGGCCTACAGCCACCGCGACTACTGCTCGGCCGTCGCACCGCTCGCATACCTGCGGACGGTGCCCGACTCCATGCCCAAGGACCAGCTCGGCACGCTCGCCCACTGGCCCGACGACCGGCTGGCCACTTCGCTGTACGAGTGCGGGGCGGACGGCCTCGCCACCGGCGACACCGGCTGGGTCACCCGGTTCGGCGACCTGCTGAGCACCTTCCCCGACTCCGGCCAGGCCGCCAAGGTGGTACCCGCCGTGGACGCGGCCGAGAAGAAGGCCGCGAAGGCCGTCTCCGGCAGCGACCCCTGCACCGCCGTCGAGCGGTTGCACACGCTGAACACCCAGATCACCCGGCTCTCGAACGGGACGGACGCCGCAGCCGACGGCCTGACCGCGGTCGCCGGCCGCGCAGGCCGCAGCGGTGACGCCGGGGAGTACGAGTGCGGCGTCAAGCAGTACCGGGACGGCGACTTCGAGCAGGCGCAGCAGACCATGCGGCAGTTCGTCACCGACAACCCGCACCACAGGAACGCCGGCCGGGCCCGGAAGATAGCCATCGGAGCCGAGGTCGCCCAGACCCTTCCGGCCGCCGGCAAGAAGCTGCCCACCACCGGCTCCGGCGGCGGCATCTCCGTGACCGTCAAGAACGACAGCCCCGACGACATCACCGTCCTGTACACGGGCCCGGTCACCGGCAGCTTCACTCTGAAAGCGTGCGGCAGTTGCAAGGCGTACTCGTTCGCCGACTCGCTCATCAGCGGCTGGGAGCCGTGCAGCGACAGCGGCAAGCACTACCCGCAGCGCACCATCAGCCTGCCGCCCGGCACCACGTACTTCGTGCACAAGCCGAAGCACGACAGCACCGCCACCCCGGGCTCCGACACGGCCGGACTGCGCTACGGCTACGTCTACACGGAGTGCGCCTACACGACGCGGACCCCGGGGTCCGCCTACTGAGCGGGCGTGAGCCTGTCGGCGGGGCCAACTAAGCTCCCGCGCATGAACGACGAGGGCAGAGACGACCCCGCCAGACGGGTGGTCGACGGGCGGTTCGAGCTGGTGGCACGGCTCGGTGGCGGCGGCATGGGCATGGTGTGGCGGGCCACCGACCTGGTGCTGCGGCGCAGCGTCGCCGTGAAGGAGGTACGGCCGGCCGATCCCGGGCTCGCCGAGTGGGACCCCGAGGCCGCGCGGCTGCTGCGGGAACGGGTGCTGCGGGAGGCCCGCGCCCTGGCCCGGGTCGATCACCCGAACGTGGTGACGATCCATCACATCGTCGACGGCGGCCCGGGGACCTACCCGTGGATCGTCATGGAGCTGGTGACCGGCGGCTCGCTCGCCGACCGCCTCGCCGTCGGCCCGATGAACCCGGTCGAGGCCGCGCGCATCGGCCGCGAGGTGCTGGCGGCGCTCCGTGCCGCCCACGAGGCGGGCATCGAACACCGCGACGTGAAACCGGCCAACGTCCTGCTGCGCCCCGACGGCCGCCCGGTGCTCACCGACTTCGGCATCGCCGCCGTCCATGAGGCCACCGCCCTCACCGCGACCGGTTCGGTCATCGGCACCCCCGACTTCATGGCGCCGGAACGGGTCTCCGGCAAGGACGGCGGGCCGGCCGCGGACCTGTGGTCGCTCGCGATGATGCTGTACGTCGCCGTCGAAGGCCGCCACCCGCTGCGCCGGGGCACGACGCTCGCCACGCTCGCCGCGGTCCTCGCCGAGGACGTGCCGCCACCGGTCCAGGCCGGGCCCCTGACGGACGTCCTCACCCGTGTCCTCGTCCGCGACCCGGCGGCCCGCCCGGACGCCGCCGCACTGGAAGGGATGCTGGCCCGGGCCGCCCGGCAGACCGGGTCCCCCACGTCTTTCCCGCTGCAACCCCCGTCCGCGCCACCGCAGGACACGTCACCGCACGGCACGTCACCGCAGGGCGCCTTGCCGTGGGACGCGCGGCCGCAGGGCGTCTCGCCGAAGGCCACGGCGCCCATGTCCGCCGGGCCCGCCCCGCGCCGCCGCCGGACGCTGCTCCTCCTGCCCACGGCCGCGGTGGCCGTCGCCGGCGTGCTCGCGTGGACGTTGCTGCCGCGCACGGGCGACCACGCCTCGGGGTCCACGGACTCCAACACCGCGCGCACCACGACATCGCCCTCGGCCGGGAGCGGGAGTACCGACTCACCCAAGGCCGCGCGGCAGGCCGCCACCACGGACCTGCTGACACCCGAGGGCATCCGCACCGCCGTCGCGGCCTTCGAGAAGCAGACCGGCCGGGACCGCTTCGGCAGGCTCACGGTGTACCCGCACTACGTCATCGCCTGGCTGATGGTGAAGGGCAGCGACACCGCCTACGACATGTACACCTACCGCGCCGGGCAGGGCGTGCAGAAGGACATCATCTCGGGCACCCTGCCCGGCGACGGGACGCCGATCCGCCTCGACGGGTTCGCGTGGGACAAGGTCCCCGCCCTGCTGGCCGAGGCCCGCAGACAGCTCAAGGTGCCCGACGCGGACACCCGCTATCTGGTCGTGGACCTGCCGGGCAACGCCTTCGGCGACCCCGCCGGGATGTCCGTCTACCTCGGCAACAAGTACAGCCAGAGCGGATATCTCCAGACGGACAGGACAGGCAAGGTTGTCAAGGTGATGCCGTACGACGGCTGAGCCCGCGCCGCCGCTCCCGCCCCGCCCCGGTCCCACCCGCGTACTCGTTCACCGGCCCCGGCCCCTCCAGCCGTTCCCTCCGGTGCCCGCGCCGGACACCGGTCTCCGGGGGAGACCTCCGTCGGCTGTGCGGCCCCCGGGGACACGGTGGAAGCAGCGGACGGGACCACCTCGTGGTCGGCGAGCACGGCCGCCACGTCACCCTCGGTGCCGAAGGCATCCGGTCCTGTCCCCGAACGACGTGTCAGCCGCCGTCCCGACGACTTCTCCGCCCGCCTCGACGTGCCCCGCTCGCTGCCGAGCGCCCCCTGGCCGTCCTGGCCGACGGCGGCCGGCTCGGACACCGGCCCGGCACACGGCGACCACTCGCCGCCCCGCACTTGGTCTGCACCATTGACATGTACGCGCGGCGGGGCCTTCAATGCGGCTCAACCGCATATGTATCCGACGGCCACGTATGAGGAAGGCACCCCCATGACCCCCCACCCGCACCTCTCCTGGCCCCGCACCCTGTTGAGACTCTTCGCCCTGGTGGCGATCGTGCTCGGCATCCAGGCCGGCCCCGCCCACGACGCCCGCGCCGCCACCTCCGTGAACGTGATCGCCTTCTACGACGGCACGTACGACGCGGCACACATCAGCTTCGACCACGAGGCCAACTCCTGGTTCCCGCAGGCCGGCGCGGCGAACGGGTTCACCTACACCGCGACCACGGACTGGAGCCGGCTCAACGCCTCGACCCTGGCCGGCTACCAGGTCGTCATGTTCCTCGACGACTACCCCCACACCGCCTCCCAGCAGGCCGCCTTCCAGACCTACATGGCGAACGGCGGCGGCTTCATCGGCTTCCACGTCTCGGCGTACAACGACGACACCAGCGACTGGCCCTGGTACCACAACACGTTCCTCGGGACCGGCACCTTCAAGAGCAACTCCTGGGGACCGACCGCGGAAACCCTGCAGATCGACGACCCGAGCCACCCGGCGACCGCGAACCTGCCGGCCACCATCACGTCCTCGGTGAGCGAGTGGTACAGCTGGCAGAACGACCTGCGGCAGAACCCGGCCATCGACATCCTCGCCTCGATGGCCCCGTCCACCTTCCCGGTCGGCACCGACCCCAACCAGACCTGGTACAGCGGCTACTACCCGATCGTCTGGTCCAACCGCAACTACAAGATGGTCTACAACAACTTCGGCCACAACGCGATGGACTACTCGACCGACACCACCCTCTCCTCCACGTTCGCGAGCGCCCAGCAGAACCAGCTCCTGCTCCAGGAGATCAAGTGGGCGGCCGGGCAGTCCGGTCCGGTGACCCCGCCGACGAGCGCCACCGGCCCGATCCACGGGTACGGCGGCAAGTGCGTGGACGTCGCGGGCGCCACCGCCGACAACGGCACCGCCGTACAGCTCTACGACTGCAACGGCACCGGCGCCCAGAACTGGACGGTCGGCGGTTCCGGAACCCTCAGCGCCCTCGGCAAGTGCATGGACGTGACCGGGGCCGGCACCACCGACGGCACCAAGGTGCAGCTGTACGACTGCAACGGCACCGGTTCACAGGTCTGGCAGGCGGGCTCGAACGGCTCCCTGGTCAATCCGCAGTCGGGCAAGTGCCTCGACGCCACCGGCCCCAGCTGGGCCAACGGCACCCGGCTGCAGATCTGGTCCTGCACGGGAGCCGCCAACCAGAACTGGACCCTCCCCTCCTGACGACCGCGGGCATGCCGGCCCGCACCACCCGGCATGCCCGCACCTCCCGCCGGACGGGCTCACGGCTCGCGCCCTCCGCCGCCTTCTCCTCGGCGGCGGCACCGGCGGCGGGGGTGACCGGCCGGTCAGGCGCCGGAGCCGACCCCGGCGAGCACCGGGCAGTCCCAGGCCGCCTACGGCGCGAGCTTCACCGACGCCCTGCACACCTGTGCCCTCGTCGGCGGTGTCGGGACGCTGGTGGCCGCGGCGATCGCGGTGGTGCTCATCGGAATCCGCCCGGCGCGTGCCCCGCGGACGGCACCGGAGGCGGCGGCGCATCCCGCCGGAGCCACCGGCTGAGCCACGGCGCGAAGCGGTCGGCCACCGTACGGCGGCCGACCGCTCGGTCCGTCAGTCCGCGGCGACGCCCGTCAGCGCGCCAGCAGTTCGAGGGTGTCGATCACCCGGTTCGAGAAGCCCCACTCGTTGTCGTACCAGGCGACCACCTTGATGTGGCGGCCGTCGACGCGGGTGAGGGCCGAGTCGAAGATGGACGAGGCCGGGTTGCCGGTGATGTCCGACGACACCAGCGGGTCGTCCGAGTATTCCAGGACACCCGCGAGCGGCCCCTCGGCCGCCGCGCGGTACGCGGCCAGCACCTCGTCGCGCGTCACGTCCCGCGACACGGTCGTGTTGAGCTCGACGATCGAGCCCACCGGCACCGGTACCCGGATCGAGTCGCCCGACAGCTTGCCCTCGAGGTTCGGCAGCACCAGGCCGATCGCCTTGGCGGCGCCGGTCGTGGTCGGCACGATGTTGACACCGGCTGCACGGGCGCGCCGGGGGTCGCGGTGCGGGCCGTCCTGGAGGTTCTGCTCCTGCGTGTACGCGTGCACGGTCGTCATGAAGCCGTGCTCGATCCCGGCGAGGTCGTCCAGCACCGCGGCCAGCGGGGCGAGCGCGTTGGTCGTGCACGAGGCGTTGGAGACGATCGTGTGCAGCTCCGCGTCGTACGCGTCGGTGTTCACCCCGTACGCCAGCGTCACGTCGGCCCCGTCCGACGGCGCGCTGACCAGCACCTTCCGCGCGCCCGCGTCGAGGTGGGCGCGGGCGGCCTTCGCCGAGGTGAAGCGGCCGGTCGACTCCAGCACGATGTCCACGCCGAGGTCGGCCCACGGCAGCTGCGCCGGCTCGCGCTCCGCGAGGACCTTGATACGGCGGCCGTCGACGACGAGGACGTCCCCGTCGACGCTCACCGGGCGCCCGAGACGGCCGGCCGTCGAGTCGAAGGCGAGCAGCCGCGCAAGGGCGGCCGGCTCCGTGAGGTCGTTGACGGCCACGATCTCCAGGCTGCTGTCCCGCTCCAGCAGGGCCCGCAGCACATTGCGTCCGATGCGGCCGAATCCGTTGACGGCGATACGAGTCATAAGTGGTGTCCCTTCGCTACGCCACCACCTTCGCGCCCCGCGCCCAGCCGGGACAGAGGCGAGATCGCCATGGTTCAAAAGGATCCCGCCATGCGGCCGTGCAGTCCTACTCGCCCTTGGTGAAGGTGCGCCGGTAGTCGCTCGGCGTCGTGCCGAGAATCCGCTGGAAGTGCAGCCGCAGGTTGGCCCCGGTGCCGAGACCGACGTCGTCGGCGATCTGCTCGACGCTCCGCTCCGACCGTTCGAGGAGCTCCCGGGCCAGGTCGACGCGGGCCCGCATCACCCACTGCATCGGCGTGTACCCGGTGTCCTCCGCGAACCGCCGCGAGAACGTACGCGCCGACACCCCCGCGTGCCGGGCGAGCGTGTCGAGGGTGAGCGGCTCGCCGAGCCGGTGCAGCGCCCACTCCCGGGTCGCGGCGAACCGCTCACCCAGCGGCTCGGGCACGCTGCGCGGCACGTACTGTGCCTGGCCGCCGCTGCGGTAGGGGGCCGCCACCAGCCGCCGGGCCGCGTGGTTGGAGGCGGCCACGCCGAGGTCGCCGCGCAGGATGTGCAGGCACAGGTCGATCCCCGAGGCCGCGCCGGCCGACGTCAGCACGCTGCCCTCGTCGACGAACAGCACGTTCTCGTCGACCTTGACCAGCGGATGCTTCTCGGCGAGGGCCCGCGTGTAGTGCCAGTGCGTGGTGGCCCGCCGGCCGTCGAGCAGGCCCGTCGCGGCGAGCGCGAAGGCCCCCGTCGAGATGGCGGCCAGCCGCGCGCCGCGCCGGTGCGCGCCGAGCAGCGCGTCGACGACCGCCTGCGGCGGGTCGTCCCGGTCCGGGAACCGGTAGCCGGGCACGAACACGATCTCCGCCCACTCCAGCGCGTCCAGGCCGTCGGCCACGTGGTACGACAGCCCGTCCCCGCCGGTGACCAGACCGGGCGCCGCGCCGCACACCCGTACCTCGTACGGCATGCTCGCCCGGGTCGTGAACACCTGCGCCGGGATACCGACGTCGAGGGGCTTGGCTCCCTCCAGCACGAGGACGGCGACACGATGCAGGTGGACGGCAGGCACATCGACCAGGGTACGAGGACCCGAGCCGGGCACGGCGGCCCGCCCGCCGGCCTCGCCGGGATCAGAGCTCCTCCTCCATCCGGATCGCCTTGCGCAGTTCCTCGGCCGCCTCCTCCGAGTGCCTGCCGTCGTGCTGGTCGAGCAGCGCCGCGGCGATGCTGTCGAGCTTGCGGTGGACGGCGTGCTCCGCCCGGCGCTCCGAGTTCTTCAGCAGGGCGAGCAGCAGCAGGTTCACGGAGGTCATGAGGTCGCCGACGAGCAGCTGCCAGGTCAGTCCGAGGCCCACGAGGTGCACGGCGACGAAGGCGGCGACCAGGGTCACGCAGAAGCACATGAACGCAATCGAACTGGTCACGTTCGAGGCCGCCTCGGCCAGCCGCTCGAACCAGCCGCGCCCGTCACGGGAGCGCTCGGCAGGATGCGTCAGGGACACGGGTGAACTCCCACGCGCGCGCGGTGCCCTTCACCACGATCCCGGCCCGGGTACCCCGTACCGTCCCCGTCATCCGCGGCCCCGCCGCCGAGGGCGGGACCCGTTCGGGTGGACGCCCGCGGGCCGGGACGCCGGCCGGACGCCCGGGCACGATCATGGAGCCATGTCTGGAGCGGATGCCGAGGTGCCGGTGCTGATCGTCGGCGGCGGGCCGGTCGGACTCACCGCGCGGGCGCTGCTGGGCCGCTGGGGGGTGCCGGCCCTGCTGGTCGACAAGCGCCGGGAGCTCTCCCCGTTTCCCCGCTCCCGCCTGGTCAACGTGCGGTCCATGGAGATCTTCCGGCAGCTCGGGATCGCCGAGAAGATCACGGCGGACGCCTTCGCACCCGAGTACGGCCGGGTGCGCTTCCGTGACACGCTGTACGACCCCGACTTCGCCGGCGCCGTCATGGTCGGGGTGCGTGCCCCGGTCCCCGAGAGCCCGGTCGTCGGCGTGGTCACCTCGCAGGACCGGCTGGAGCCCACCCTGCTCGCCGCCCCCGGGGGAGAGGTGCGGTTCGGGACCGGACTCGTCGCCCTGGAAGCGGACGCGGACGGTGTCCTCGCCGTACTCGTCGACGCCGGGCGCGGCGCGGAGACCCGGGTCAGGGCCCGGTACGTGATCGCCGCCGACGGCGCGAACTCCACGGTCCGGAAGCTGCTGGGCATCGGCACCGCCGGCCCGGGAACGCTCGGCGACTACACCACCGTCGTCTTCGACGCCGACCTGGCCCGCTGGTGCGCGCACCAGCCCGCCGGGGTCTACTTCACGGCCTTCGGCACTTTCGCGCCGCTCTATCCGGAGGGCGGCTGGGCCTGGTTCGGCCCCAGACCCGAGGGCACCGGGCGGGCCGGCTGGCCCGGCCACGTCGCGCACGCGCTCGGCTCCGCGGCCGGGGTCCGGGCCGACGTGGTGCGGGTCCAGCACTGGTCGATGACCGCGTACGTCGCCGAGAGCTTCCGGCGGGGCCGGATCCTGCTGGCCGGGGACGCCGCGCACGCGGTCCCGCCGATCGGCGGCCTGGGCATGAACGCCGGCGTCGCGGACGCGCACAACCTGTCCTGGAAACTGGCCGGCGTGCTCCAAGGCTGGGCCGGGACTGACCTGTTGGAGACGTACGGGACCGAGCGGCAGCCGGTCGCCCGCGAGACCCTCCGCCAGGCGGTCGCCAACACCCGGCTCCTGCTCCAGGCGCAGAACCTGCGCCGGGAACAACTCCGCGGCGGCGCTGCGGCACCGGTCGAACCGCCCTGGTCGCAACGGTACTTCGCACAGCTCGGCCTGGTGCTCGGCACGGCCTACGACTCCGCCGCCGTCCTCCGCGACGACGACCGGCCCGAGGCCTTCGGCACCGAGTACGTGCCCACCGCGCGGCCGGGTCACCGCATGCCCCATCACTGGCTCAGCCCCGGCCGCTCCACACTCGACACGCTCGGCGAGTGGTTCACCGTGCTCACCCCGGACCCGGGCCGCTGGCCGCGCCGCGCCGCCGGGCCCTGGCCGCTGCGCGTCGAACCGCTGCCCGGCGAACACGCCGGCCGGTACGGCCTGAGCCCGCACGGCGGCGCCCTTCTCGTCCGCCCCGACGGCCACATCGCCGCCCGCTGGGACGACCCTCCGCCGTCCGGCTCGGCCCTGCGCGACGCCCTGACCGCCGTCACGTCGTGCGCGGCGGGGCGGTGCTCTCCCTGATCACCAGGCGGGCCGGGACGAGGTCGGTGCCGGGGCGGGAGTCGTCGCCGGTGCGGAGCTGGTGCAGGACGCCCTCCACACAGCGGCGGCCGACCTCGGCGAAGTCCTGGTGGACGGTGGTCAGGGGCGGGATGAAGAAGGCGGCGTCGGGCGTGTCGTCGAAGCCGACCACGCTGACGTCGGCCGGGACGGACCGACCCCGCTCGTGGAGGGCGCGCAGCAGCCCCAGGGCCATCTGGTCGTTGGACGCGAACACGGCCGTACAGTCCGGCTCTTCGGCGAGCGCGAGACCGGCCGCGTAACCGGACTCGGCCGACCAGTCGCCGCGGAAGGGGGCGGGAGCCGGACATCCCGCCTCCTCCAGCACCGCCCGCCAGGCCTGGGCGCGGCGCTGGGCCGCGTACGAGGACTCCGGACCCGCCACATGCCACACCGTCCGATGGCCCAGCTCCAGCAGATGCCGTACAGCCCTGCGCGTGCCGTCGGCCTGGTCGGTGTCGACCACGCCGTAGCGGTCCCCGGCGTCCGAGTCCACGACCACCACGTGGGCACCGGGGGGCAGTTGCACGGTGGCGGTGTCGAGCAGATGGATCTCCATGATGACGATGACGGCGTCCACCGCCAGTTCGCCCATCCGCGTGAAGGCGCCCAGCACGTTGTCCTGCGTGGCCACGTCGATGGGGATGAGGGTGATCGCGTAACCCTCGGCGGCGGCATGCGTGGCGATCGCCTCCACGGTGCGGCTGCTGCCCGTGGACGACAGGCTGAACAGGATCACCCCGATGGTGTTGAACCGGCCGTAACGCAGTGCGCGGGCCGCGCTGTTGGGCCGGTAGCCGAGCTCGCGCATCGCGGCCAGCACCTGTTCCCGGGTGGAAGCGACCACCCCGGCATGCCCGTTGGAGACCCGCGAGACCGTCTGCGAGGAGACACCGGCGAGTTCGGCGACGTCCGCCATGGAGACCCGCTGCTTGCGGCGCCCGCCCGGCACCCCCAAACCGCCCCGCCCCGCACCGCCCGCGGCCGGTGCGGCCGGCTGCTCCGGCTCGTTCAGGACCATCGCCCCACCCCTCAAGTCTCCTTCATGCACGGGAAGTCGGGACCGGGAATCTTGACGGCCGCAGGAGCGGGTGCCACGATTCCGACGCTTTCGAGTTTACGTAAACATCGTCAGGTGACCAGCCCGGACGGAGATCCCGTCCACCACGTCGCGCGGAGGATGTTCACGTAAACACGTCTGCCTGATGTTTACGTGAACACGTTCCCTGGGATCCGATCCCCGCGCCGAGCCGCCGTCTTCCGAAAGGGCACGTCGATGCGCAAGACCCCCGCCAGAACCCGTATCACCCCCCGCACCCGCGCCGTCCTCGCGGCGGTCGCGATCGCCGCGGTCGGCGCCACCACCCTCACCGGCGGCCCCGCGGCCGCCTCCGCCGCCGCGCCGGACCACGGCACCAGCCAGTTCAAGGGCGTCAACTGGGCCGACCCGCGCGACAACTACGCCGACGACCCCGTGGTCCTCTCCGGCCTGTCGCTCTCCGACAGCTACGCCCGGACCTACGCCAAGGCCACCCGCGTGATCGCGGCCTTCCGCGCCAACCTCGGGGCCAACACCGTACGGCTGCCCATCAACCCGTACACGGTGGGCGGCTCGTACTGGAAGTCGTACCGCGGGGTCATCGACGCGGCCTCGGCGCAGGGCTTCAAGGTGATCGTCTCCTACTGGGAGGGCACCGGCGCCAACAAGGACGGCTTCATCGACGACGAGGCCACCTACTGGCCCATGTGGGACACCGTGGTGAAGGCCTACCGGCACGACCCCCACGTCTACTTCGAGCCGATGAACGAACCGCACGGCTACACCGACGCCGAATGGGCCGACCTGGCGGCGAAGTGGCTGGCGGCCTACCCGTCCGTCCCGCACGACCGCGTCTTCGTCAGCGGTGCCGGCTACAACGACCACGTCACCACCGTCTGCGCCGACCCGCGCCTGAAGGGCACCTACCTCTCCCTGCACCACTACGGCTTCTGGAAGAGCTACGCCAGCTACGACCAGTGGGTGGCCGACCTCAAGGAGCGGCTCGGGGACTGCGCCGGCCGTACGGTCGCCGACGAGTTCGGCGCTCCGATGACCACGGGCCTCGACTACGACAAGCCCGCTCCCGACGACAACTCCGTCAACTTCATCCAGGCCGACACCGACATGTTCCGCAAGCTCGGCATGGGTTCGGTGTACTGGCCGGGCCTGCGCACCGACGACACTTACTCCATCCAGAAGCTGATCGGCGACGCGTCGCGCCCCTGGCTGGCCACCACCAACCAGTCCGGCGCCGACCGCCTCGCCTGGGCCTGGGGCCGCGGCAGGCCGGTGGCCGGCTGACCGGCCCGACGGCGGCCGCGGCGCCCACCGGCGCCGCGGCCGTCCCGCCCGGTGCCGTTGCCTCGCATCGAGCCGTGCCCGCCCAGGGCTCTCGGGCCGGGCCGGATCCCGGCGTTGCCCGCCGCCCGCGACGCCGCCACGGAGCCCACCCGCGGCCGGCGGCGCCGGCGTCGGATCGGCTCTGCAGGACCGTGCGGGCCGAAGGGCGTCGCGCCGCCCGTCGCCGACCGCTCACCCGGCCCCTCGCGAAGCCCCGACCAAGCCGCCCGCACCCTCGGTCAGGGCCGGAGCCGGCGCAGATACGTCAGCCCCGGTCGGCCCGAGAGCCGCGTCTCACCGGTCACGGTGAACCCGGTCCGGGCCAGGACGGCCCGGGAGGCGGCGTTGTCGAGGGTGGCGGCGGCCCGCAGGGCGGTCAGTCCGTAGGAGTCGACGGCACGCCGGCACACCTCCCGCACGGCCGAGGTGGCCAGCCCCTGCCCGGCGGCCCGCTCCGCGATCCGGTACCCCAGGTCGGCGGCGCCGTCCGCGACGTCCACCAGATTGACCCGCCCCAGCACCGCGCCCGCGGGGTCGACCAGCACATGGAAATAGCAGATCCCGGCTTCCTGCTCGGCCAGCAGCGCCCGGAGCCGTTCGTCGAACCGGGCGAAGTAGTCGTCGCCGCGATCGGGGATGGAGGCCGCGAAATAGGCGCGGTTCTCCTCCTCGAAGACGAGCAGTGCCGGGGAGTGGTCGAGGCTGAGCAACTGGAGCTCGGGCATGACGACGACAGTAGGCACCCCGGCCCGGTGTCCGCCACGGAGTCAGGCCTGCCGCAGGTCCTTGACGCGGCGGAGTTTGCCGAGCGAGCGCTCCAGTGTCTCCGGGTCGACGACGGCGACCTCCACGGTGACGCCGACGCCGTCCTTGATGCCCTGGGTGATGGCCTTGGCGGCTGCCGCACGGTCGGCCGACGCGGCGTCGTGGCGTGCCTCCACCCGGACCGTCATGTGGTCCATCCGTCCGCGCCGGCTGATCTGGATCTGGAAGTGCGGGGCCACCCCGGGCGTCCGCAGCACGATCTCCTCCACCTGGCTGGGGAAGACATTGACCCCGCGAAGGATGATCATGTCGTCGCACCGGCCGGTGATCTTCTCGATCCGGCGGAAGCCGGGACGCGCCGTACCGGGCAGCAGCCGCGTCAGGTCCCGGGTGCGGTAGCGGATGACGGGCAGCGCCTCCTTCGTGAGCGAGGTGAAGACCAGCTCGCCGCTCTCGCCCCCGGCCAGTACCTCGTCGGTCAGCGGATCCACGACCTCAGGGTAGAAGTGGTCCTCCCAGACGTGCAGGCCGTCCTTGGTCTCCACGCACTCCTGCGCCACCCCGGGGCCGATGACCTCGGACAGCCCGTAGATGTCGACCGCGTGGATGTCCAGGCGCTCCTCGATCTCGCGGCGCATCTCCTCCGTCCACGGCTCCGCGCCGAAGATGCCGACCTTCAGGGAGGTGGAGCGCGGGTCGACGCCCTGGCGCTCGAACTCGTCGAGCAGGGTGAGCATGTAGGAGGGGGTGACCATGATGATCTCGGGCCGGAAGTCCTGGATGATCTGCACCTGACGGGCGGTCATGCCGCCGGAGGCGGGGATCACGGTGCAGCCGGCGCGTTCGGCGCCGTAGTGAGCGCCCAGGCCACCGGTGAACAGGCCGTAGCCGTAGGAGATATGGACCTTGTGTCCCGGGCGGCCGCCGGCCGCCCGGATGGAACGGGCGACGACGTCCGCCCACATCGACAGGTCGTTCTCGGTGTAGCCGACGACGGTGGGGCGGCCGGTGGTGCCGCTGGAGGCGTGCACGCGCCGCACCTCGGACATCGGCACGGCGAACATGCCGAAGGGGTAGGTGTCCCGCAGGTCCGCCTTGGTCGTGAAGGGGAACCGGGCGAGGTCCGCGAGGGTGTGGCAGTCCTCGGGACGCACACCGGCCGCGTCGAACTTCTCGCGGTACAGCTTCACGTTGTCGTACGCGTGCCGCAACGTCGTGCGCAGCCTGGTGAGCTGAAGCGCCCGGACCTCCTCGCGGGACATCCGCTCGGCCTCGTCCAGCAGTGTCTCGGGAAGCGGCTCTCCCCGGCGGGTGCTCCTGGGGTCGGGCGCGGTCACTTCGCTGCTCATCGCGGCTCCTCATTCTGTGTGCGCAGGGTGCGACTGCGGCCGCGGAACTCCGCGATCACCTCGTCGCCGCGCACGACACTCACGTCGTAGACACCGCTGCGGCCGAACCGGACCCGCTCCCGAGCGGTGGCGACCAGCACGTCGCCCTCGTACGCGGGCGCGATGAAGTCGATGTCGGCGCCCGCGGCGACCGTCACCGGCCCGTGGCTGTTGCAGGCGCAGGCGAACGCGGTGTCGGCGAGCAGGAACACGTGCCCGCCGTGGGCGATGCGGTGTCCGTTGACCTGTGCGGCGGTCACGGTCATCCGCAGCACAGCCGTCCCCTCGCCGTGCTCCAGCAACTCGATCCCCAGCCGCCGGGACGCCTCGTCCGCGGCGAACATCGTCTCGACGGGGCCAGGCGCGGTACCGGGTACCTGGGGGGTCATCTCCACCACCTTGTGAACCGACCGAACATTCGGTTAGCGTGCGGCGAGGTCAAGTAATCCAGCAACACACCTGCATGTCAAGAGGTGCACAGCGGGCCGCGGAGGTGCCCGGCGGCCCCTGTCCGACGCCGCCTTCGCCGGCGACCGCGCCGCCGCCCCGCGGCGAGGGCGACCCGTCCACCCCGAAGCCGAGGAGACCGCCTGATGCCCGACGTCTATCTGATCGACGGGGCCCGTACCCCGCAGGGCCGCCACCGCGGCGCCCTGGCCGCCGTACGGCCCGACGACCTCGCCGCCCTCGTCGTGGGCGAGGCCGTCCGGCGCTCCGGCGCCCCGCGTGAAGCCGTGGACGAGGTCGTCCTCGGAGCCGCCAACCAGGCGGGCGAGGACAACCGGGACGTGGCCCGGATGGCGGTGCTGCTCGCCGGACTGCCGCACACCGTGCCCGGCTACACCGTCAACCGGCTCTGCGCCTCGGGCCTGACGGCCGTGGCCTCGGCGGCCCAGACGATCCGCGCCGGTGAGGCGGACCTCGTGGTCGCCGGGGGAGTCGAGTCCATGACCAGGGCGCCCTGGGTGATGGAGAAGCCCGGCACCCCGTGGGCCAAGCCGGGACAGGTGCACGACACCGCCCTGGGGTGGCGGTTCACCAACCCGCGTTTCACCGCCGCCGACCGCGCCGTGTCCGGGGACGCCGGACCCGAGGCGGTCAGGGTCACGCTGTCCATGGGCGAGACCGCGGAGGAGGTCGCCGCCCTCGACGGCATCACCCGTGCCGACTCCGACGCCTTCGCGCTGCGCAGCCACCAGCGGGCCGTGGCCGCCCAGGAGGCGGGCCGCTTCGACCGCGAGATCGTGCCGGTACCGGTGCGCGACGGCGCGGTCACCCGGGACGAGGGCCCCCGCCCCTCGACCACCCTGGAGAAGCTGGGCTCCCTGCGCACCGTCTTCCGCGCGGACGGCGTCGTCACGGCGGGCTCCTCCTCACCGCTGTCCGACGGCGCGGCCGCCCTGGTGGTCGCCAGTGCCGACGCGGTCGAGCGCTACGGCCTCACCCCGCGGGCCCGGATCGTCGCCTCGGCCTCCGCCGGCGTGCAGCCCAACCTCATGGGGCTCGGCCCGGTCCCCGCCACCCAGAAGGCCCTGGCCCGCGCGGGCTGGCAGGCCGCCGACCTGGACGCCGTGGAGCTCAACGAGGCGTTCGCCGCCCAGGCGCTCGCGGTGATCCGCCGCCTCAAGCTGGACGAGGACAAGGTCAACGCCGACGGCGGCGCCATCGCCCTCGGCCATCCGCTCGGCTGCTCCGGCGCCCGCATCCTGCTCACCCTGCTCGGCCGCCTCGAACGCGAGAACGGCCGCCGCGGCCTGGCCACCCTCTGTGTCGGCGTGGGCCAGGGCGTCGCACTCCTCGTGGAGCGGGTGTGAGCACGTCGTACGACACCCTCCTGGTCGAGGAGCGCGCCGACCGGCTCGTCGTGACCCTCCACCGGCCCGAGGCCCGCAACGCCATCAGCGGCCGGATGATCAGCGAACTGCACCAGGTCTGCGAGCGGCTGGAGCGGGATCCCAGGCTGCTCCTCCTGACCGGACACGGCGGGGTCTTCGCGGGCGGCGCCGACATCGCCGAACTGCTGGAACGCGGCCGTGACGAGGCGCTGAAGGGCATCAACAGCCGCCTGTTCGACCGCGTCCGGCGGCTGCCCATGCCCACCCTGGCCGCCGTCGAGGGCTGGGCCCTGGGCGGCGGGGCCGAGCTGGCGTACGCCTGCGACCTGCGGATCGCCGGCCCCGGTGCCGTCTTCGGCAATCCCGAGCCCGGCCTCGGCATCCTCGCGGCGGCCGGCGCCTGCTGGCGGCTGCCCGAGCTGGTCGGGGAGTCGGTCGCCAAGCAGATCCTGCTCGCCGGCCGTACCCTCGACGCGCCGGCCGCGCTCGCCGCCGGCCTGGTCATCGACGTCGTGCCCGCCGGGGAACTGCTGACGGCGGCCCACGCGCTGCTCGACCGGATGACCCGCTCCTCGGCCACCGCCCTGCGGCTGACGAAACTGGTCGTCGACTCGCCCGGCGCCCACCCCCTCGCCGACGACCTGGCACAGGCCGTGCTCTTCGAGGGGCAGGACAAGAAGGACCGCATGACACGTTTCCTGCAGAAGCGCGCGTCTGAGAGCACGTCGACGAACACCTCGAAGACCGACTCGAAGGACGCATGCAAGGACGCATCGAAGAACGCATCGAAGAACGCATCGAAGAACGCATCGAAGACCGCGTCCGGGGACGCGGCGAAGAACCCGGAGCAGGAGAGGAGCCCCGTATGACGTCGGCACCCAGGACCGTCGCGGTCATCGGCGGCGGCCGCATGGGCGCGGGGATCGCCCAGTCCTTCGCCACCGCGGGCTCGGCCGTCACCGTCGTGGAGAGCGGGGCGGAGGCCGCCGCCGCGGCGCTGGAGCGGATCACGGGCAGCCTCCGCCGGGCCGCGGACCGGGGCCGGCTGGCCGAGGCCGCGGACCAGGTGGCCGGCCGGGTGACCGCCGTACCCGCCATGGCGGCGCTGCCCGCGGAGGCCGAGCTGGTCGTGGAGGCCGTGCCCGAGGACGCGGCGCTCAAGGCCGGTGTCCTGAAGGCCGCCGAAGACGCCGTGGGCGGCGCCGCCGTCCTGGCCACCAACACCAGCTCCCTGTCGGTGACCGACCTCGCCGCCGTCCTTCGGCGCCCGGACCGATTCCTCGGGATGCACTTCTTCAACCCGGTGCCCGCCTCCGCGCTCGTCGAGATCGTCGTCGCCCCCGGCACCGCCCCGCACACCGTCGAGGCAGCCCTGGAGTGGACCAGGGCGCTCGGCAAGCAGGACGTCGTCGTCAAGGACTCGCCCGGCTTCGCCAGCAGCCGGCTCGGGCTGGCGCTGGGACTGGAGGCGATCCGCATGGTCGAGGAGGGCGTCGCCGCGCCCGAGGCCATCGACGACGCCATGCGGCTCGGCTACAAGCACCCCATGGGCCCGCTGCGCCTGACCGACCTGGTGGGGCTCGACGTACGGCTCGCCATCGCCGAGCACCTGCACGCGACCCTGGGCGACCGCTTCGCACCGCCGCGGCTGCTGCGCGACAAGGTGGCCCGCGGCGAACTCGGGCACAAGACGGGACAGGGCTTTTACACCTGGTGACCGCGGCGGCCCGCGGCAGGTCGCTTCGGCGCACGCCGGCCGCGCCGCTCGCCGCGCTGATCGGCGCAGCCCTTGCCAGACCGGGGAGTGCGCACCTTATGATGAACCGAACGAATGGTCGGTTGGGAGTTGGTGGAGATGACTGAAGCGGCCGGAAGGGACGCCGGACCCGATCTGGAGTCCCATTTCGAGGCGACGATCTCGCATGACCAGCGGATCGAGCCGCGCGACTGGATGCCGGAGGGCTACCGCAGCACGCTGATCCGGCAGATCGCCCAGCACGCGCACTCGGAGATCATCGGCATGCAGCCGGAGGGCGAGTGGATCACGAAGGCGCCGTCGCTGCGCCGCAAGGCGATCCTGTTCGCCAAGGTCCAGGACGAGGCGGGCCACGGCCTGTACCTGTACTCGGCCGCCGAGACCCTGGGCGCCGACCGCGCGGACCTCACCGAGCGCCTCATCGAAGGCCGCCAGAAGTACTCGTCGATCTTCAACTACCCGACGCTCAGCTACGCGGACGTCGGCGTCATCGGCTGGTTCGTCGACGGCGCGGCCATCTGCAACCAGGTGCCGCTGTGCCGCAGCTCGTACGGCCCCTACGCCCGCGCCATGGTGCGGATCTGCAAGGAGGAGTCCTTCCACCAGCGGCAGGGCTACGAACTGCTGATGACCATGATGCGCGGCACCGACGCCCAGCGTGAGATGGTCCAGGACGCGGTGAACCGCTGGTGGTGGCCCTCCCTGATGATGTTCGGCCCGCCCGACGACGACTCGCCCAACTCCGCCCGGTCGATGGCCTGGAAGATCAAGCGGCACAGCAACGACGAACTGCGCCGGCGCTTCGTCGACATGACCGTGCCGCAGGCGGCCAGGCTCGGCGTGACCCTGCCCGATCCCGAGCTGCGCTGGAACGAGGAGCGCGGCCACCACGACTTCGGCACCCCCGACTTCACCGAGCTGAAGGAAGTCATCAGCGGCAACGGCCCGTGCAACGCGCAGCGCATCGAGCGCCGGCGCGCCGCGCACGAGGAAGGTGCCTGGGTGCGTGCGGCCGCCGGCGCCCACGCCGCCAAGCAGGCCGCCCGAGCCCGCGAGGAGGCAGTGGCATGAGCGACTCCGGGAACTGGCCCCTGTACGAGATCTTCGTCCGGGGCAAGCGCGGCCTCAACCACGTCCACGTCGGCTCCCTGCACGCCGCCGACGACCAGATGGCCCTCACCCACGCCCGCGACCTGTACACCCGGCGCAACGAGGGTGTCAGCATCTGGGCCGTGCGCTCCGAGCACATCGCCGCCTCCACCCGGGACGAGAAGGACCCCTTCTTCGCCCCCAGCGCCGACAAGGTCTACCGGCACCCGACCTTCTACGACATCCCCGACGATGTCCCGCACATCTAGGAGCCGGCGATGAGCGAAGACCACGTCTACCTGAGCCTGGCCGACGGCCACGACGACGGTGACGCCCGCTGGGCGTTCGGCACCGGCTTCGAGGACCCGCTGCACGGCGTCGACACCGCCGTGCCCGACACCGTCGACGCCGCCGGACTGGCCGCCCGCTGCCTGGCGCTCGGCGACGACGCCCTGGTGCTGGCGCAGCGGCTCGCCGAATGGGTCACCCGCGCTCCGGAACTGGAGGAGGAGATGGCGCTGGCCAACATCGGGCTCGACCTGCTCGGCCAGACCCGCCTGCTGTACGCGCGCTGCGGCCAGACCGACGGCACCGGCCGCACGGAGGACGCCTACGCCTACTTCCGGGACGCCGCCGACTTCCGCAACGTACGCCTCGTCGAACTCCCCAACGGCGACTTCGCCTTCTCCGTCCTCAGGCTGCTGGTGTTCGCCTGCTGGCGGCTCGCCCACTTCACCGAACTGGCCTCCGCCCCCGACCCGGTGCTCGCGGCGATCGCCGCCAAGGGCGTGAAGGAGCTCACCTACCACCGGCAGTACGCCGCCGAGTGGGTCGTACGCCTGGGCGACGGCACGCAGGAGTCGCATGCGCGGATGCTGGCGGCCCTGGAGGCGCAGGCCCCCTACTGGGAGGAGCTGTTCGCCGCCCACGACGCGCGCGACAAGGTGCTGGCGGACCTCCACCAGGTCCTCGAAGCGGCCGGACTTCCCATGCCGAGCGTCCCGCCGCTGCCCGGTCAGGGCCGGGACGGCGAGCACACCGGCCATCTCGCCCCGCTGCTGGCCGAGTTGCAGAGCGTGGCCCGCGCCCACCCGGAGGCGACATGGTGACCGTCCTGACCGACGTCCGGCGGGCCCGGCACATCGCCGAACAGGTGCCCGACCCGGAACTTCCCATGCTCACCCTCGCCGACCTCGGTGTGCTGCGGGACGTCACCGTCGACCCGGACGGGACCGTGGTCGCGGACCTCACGCCCACGTACTCGGGCTGCCCCGCCATGGCCGAGATGCGGGCGGGGGTCGCCGCCCGGCTGCGGGACGCCGGCTTCGGCCGCGTGCGGATCCGCACGGTCCTCGACCCGCCGTGGACGAGCGACTGGATCACCCCCGAAGGACGCCGCAAGCTCGCCGAACACGGCATCGCGCCACCCGGTCCCGCGCCGCGGCGCGCCGCGGGTCCCGTTCCGCTGGAGCTGTCGCCGACCCGGCGCACCGTTCCCTGTCCCCGCTGCGGATCGGCCGCCACCGAGGAGACCTCCCGGTTCGCGGCCACCTCCTGCAAGGCGCTGTGGCGGTGCCTCAGCTGCCAGGAGCCGTTCGAGTACGTCAAGGAGATCTGATGGCAGAGCTGACGGCACCGGCCGCCGGTGCCCCCGCGACGACAGCACGCCGGCGCCGCCCAGCCTTCCATCCCCTGCGGGTCGCCGCGGTCCGGCCGCTGTGCGAGGACGCCGTGGCGGTCACCTTCGACATCCCCGCGGACCTGGCGCAGGAGTTCGCCTTCGGTCCCGGTCAGTCGCTCACCCTCCGCCGTCAGATCGACGGACGCGACGAGCGGCGCTCCTACTCGATCTGCTCGCCGGCCGGTGCCCCGCCCCGCATCGGCGTCCGCGAGGTGCCCGGCGGATTCTTCTCCTCCTGGCTGGTCCACGAGGTCCGGCCGGGCGACACCGTCGAGGTGATGGCCCCCACCGGAGCCTTCACCCCCGACCTCGGTGTCCCCGGCCACCATGTGCTCGTCGCGGCCGGCTCGGGCATCACCCCCATGATGTCCATCGCCGAGTCGGTCCTGGCCGCCGACGACCGCTCGAAGGTGACCCTGTTCTACGGCAACCGCCGCACCGACACCGTGATGTTCGCCGACGAGCTGGCCGATCTGAAGGACGAGTACCGCACCCGCTTCCACCTCGCCCACGTCCTCTCCCGCGAACCCCGCGAGGCCGAACTCCTCTCCGGCCGCCTCGACGGCGACCGCCTCGGCGCGCTCGTCGCGGGCCTGGTCGACATCGCGGGCGCCGACCACTGGTGGCTGTGCGGCCCGCACGGCATGGTCCTCGACGCGCAGAAGGTGCTCGCGGAGCTGGGCGTCCCCGCCGGGCGGATCCACCAGGAGCTCTTCTTCGCCGACGAGCCGATCGAACCCCTCCGGCACGAGGAGGCGGCGGTGACCGGCCCGGTCAGCGAGGTCACCGTCACCCTGGACGGCCGCTCCACCACCGCACTGCTCCCGCGTGAGCGCACCCTCCTCGACTCCGCCTCCCGCCTCCGCCCCGACCTCCCCTTCGCCTGCAAGGGAGGCGTGTGCGGGACCTGCCGGGCGCGCATCACGGCCGGCGAGGCCGACATGCGCCGCAACTACGCCCTGGAGCCCGCCGAGGTGGACGCCGGCTACGTGCTGACCTGCCAGTCCTACCCGGTCTCCGAGTCGTTGACCGTCGACTACGACAGCTGACCGGCCCCGGGGTGCCGCCCGCCGGGCACGGAATTCCGTCGTGCTCCGCGCGGGCGAGCCGCTGACCTTCGCTGGGCGCAGCCGGACGGCCGGCCGTGAAGGGAACCGGTCATGGGGACCGGCAGACCGGGTCTGCCGCTCGACCGGTTCGACGGGCTGGGCGGCGTCGGCGGAAGGACGTCCGGGCGCTGCCGTGGGCCGGGCAGGGCGATCTCGATGCGAGGGCGCCGGATGTCCGGACCAGGTCAGCTGGAGTCCCTGCCGCTTCTCCTGTACCGGTCATGAGCTTGACCTCGCGTGCCGTGCGGCCTCACTCGACGGCGGAGGGCGGTACGCGGATCACGCTCCAGTCGACTTCCGGGGCCCGCACTGCGGCCCTTTCGACGCCGGCCGTACGGACCAGCAGCTCTCGGGCGATCTCCCCGACGGCCCACGTGGGCGTGTTCGCGGCCAGGACGCGGCCCTCGGCGGTGATCACCACCGCTTCACCGCCCAGGTGCTTGAGCGAGGGGGCCACGAGCTGCTCGAAGGCGGCCACCGGGACGTCGGCCCCGACGACGCCGAAGAACTCACCGTGCACGATCAACGGCCGGGTGAACGTCAGGATGTAGAGGCCGGCACAGTGCAGATCGACGTACGGTCCCATGACCGTGCCGTGGCCCTCGTCGCGCGGGATCACGAACCACGGCTTGACGGTGTAGTCGTAGAAGCTCTCACTGCGCGGATCCAGGTTGAGCCGCAAGGGGCGGGGGTCCCCTTCCCCGGTCCGCTGCCACCACTCGAGGTGGAAGACGGCGTCGTCGAGAGCGTCGGGTGCCATGACCACACCGGTGCCGTTGAACATCTCGCCCCGCTCACGCAGCAGCGCCTTGAGCGTCGGCCGCAGGGCGGCGAGATCGTTCGTCCCGGGGTGCCTACCGCGCCGGCCGCCGGTGCTCAGGCGCGTTCGCGCCTCGTCCTCCAGGACATCCAGCGCCGAGAAGACGGCATCCACCGCTTCGCGGACGGATCTGCTGCACTGGACGATGCCGGTGGATGGGGTGCTGGTCATCACTGTGCTCCGGGAAGGAGGGAGGCGCGGCGAGCGCCACCGGATCAGGCATCGGTCAACCGCAGATGTGTTCGTACCAGATGACGGGCGCCGGCGACCGTGTGCTCCTCGGCGAGGCGGCGCGCGGCCGTGGCGTCCCCGGCCGCGATGGCCACCAGGATCTCGTGATGCTGGTCGGCGAAGGCCGACGCGTCGGGGCCGTCGCCCACCGGCAGCCACAGCAGGGGTCCGAGTTCGGCCTGCAGCCGTACCTCCAGCCGGGTCAGCCGGACGGACTGCGCGGCGATGGCCACCTCGATGTGGAAGCGGGCGTCGGCCTTGCGCCGTTCGGCGGGAGACTCGGCCTTCCGCAGGGCCGTGATCAGCCGGTCCAGGCTCCGTGCCAGGTCGGAGGGTGCGCGTTCGGCGGCGAAGCGCGCCGCGGTCCCCGAGACGGCGAACTGCTCGTCGCCGAGGTCGCGCAGTTCGGCGATGCCGAGTTCCTTCAGCCGGGCCTGATGGATCCTGGCCAGGCCCTCTTCCGGGTCCCTGATGAAGCTGCCGCCGTTGCGTCCGCGCCGGGTCTCGACGAGTCCCTGTTCGCGCAGAATGGCCAGGGCCTCGCGGACGGTGCCGTTGGCGACACCGAGCTGGCAGGCGAGGTCACTCTCGCTGGGGAGCTGTTCCCCGTCCGCCATGAGCCCGATGGTGACCGCTTCGGAGATCCGGCGGACCACCATGTCCGCCCGTCCGGAGTCGCTCAAGGGCGCGAAGGCGGCGCTCATCACCGGCGAGCGGCCTTCCACTGCCGCCACGGCCCCTCCTCGAAGGTTGCGCATCCGTTCACGAGAGCTCGTCGTCAGGCTACCAGTCAAACCGTTGTCCTTTGAACTTCAATGTAGTAGGTTTTCGCGCACTTGAGACGCCGGACAGCACCGGCCCTCGTCCGCCTTCCCCTCGGCCCGGTCCCGCCGACACCCCTCGCAGCAGCGTGTTTCCACCAAGGAGCCCGTCGATGAACGACGCCCCGCCGTCCCCGCCGCCCCCCTCAGACGCCGACGCCCAGCGCCTCGCCGCCCTCGGCTACGAGTCCGAGTTCAAGCGCGACATGAGCCTGTGGGCCAACTTCTCCCTCGGATTCACCTACCTCTCGCCCGTCGTCGGGGTGTACACCCTGTTCGCGGCCTCCCTGATGGCGGGCGGACCGCCGATGATCTGGGCGTTCGTGATCGCGGGTGTCGGCCAGCTGCTGGTCGCGCTGGTCTTCAGCGAGGTCGTCGCCCAGTTCCCGGTGGCGGGCGGGGTCTACCCGTGGGCCCGCCGGCTGTGGGGCCGCAAGTGGGGGTGGATGACGGGCTGGATCTACCTCCTGGCGCTGCTGTCCACCATCGCGGCGGTCGCCTACGGCGCCGGACCGTACGTGGCCGCGGTGTTCGGCTTCGCCTCCAGCACCACGACGACGATCCTGTGCGCCCTCGCGCTCCTGCTGCTCGCCACGGTCATCAACTTCGGCGGTACGAAGGTGCTGTCCGCCGTCGCGGTGTTCGGCTTCGTGGCCGAGATCATCGGGGCCGTCGTGGTGGGTGCCTGGCTGCTGATCGCCAACCGCCACCACGGACTGGGCGTGCTCTTCCACGGCTACGGGTCCCAGGGGGACCACTCGTACCTGTACGCCTTCGCCGCCGCGTCGCTCATCGGCGTCTTCCAGTACTACGGCTTCGAGGCCTGCGGTGACGTCGCCGAAGAGGTACCCAACCCCGGCCGGCGCATCCCCACCTCCATGCGGCGCACCATCTACATCGGCGGCGCCGCCGCGACAGCGGTGTGTCTCGCCCTCATCCTCTCCGTCAGCGACTTCGGCGCGGTGATCTCCGGCAAGGACGCCGACCCCGTGACCACCGTGCTCACCGACGCCTTCGGCAGCGGCGGCGCCCGCGTCGTCCTGGTGGTCGTCCTGCTCTCCTTCATCTCCTGCGCGATGAGCCTGCAGGCCGCCGCCAGCCGCCTGACCTACTCCTTCGCCCGCGACCGGATGATCGCCGGCAGCCGGCTCCTTTCGGCCTTCTCGGAGCGGCTGCGCGTGCCGCCGTACGCCCTGCTGCTCGCGGCGGTCCTTCCCGGGCTGCTCATCGTGGGTTCCGCGTACTCCGCCGACGCCCTGGTGAAGATCATCTCCTTCTCCACGCTCGGCATCTACGTGGCCTTCCAGATGGTGGTCCTCGCCTCGCTGCGGGCGCGGCTGCGCGGCTGGCGGCCGTCCGGCGAGTACCGGCTGGAGCGCTGGGGTCTGCCGGTCACGATCGGCGCTCTCGTCTACGGCGTCGTCGCGCTCGTCAACATCTGCTGGCCGCGCACGCCCGGCACGCCCTGGTACGACAACTACATCGTGCTGGTCAGCGGCGTCGTCGTGGTGGGAGTGGGCGCCCTGTACATGGCCCTGGCCAAGCCGTACGAACGCGGCGACGCCCCGGCCGGCGACGCGCTGACCACGGCGGCCCCGCGTGAGTCGTCCTCGTCGCCCGCCTCCGTCTGAGCCGCGTCGACCCCCGCAGTCCGCTTCTCGTACGTCCGCCGCGCCCCGTGCGACGGTGACATCCAAAGGTGGAGACCAGCATGCCCACAACCCTGCCCACGAAGGCACTCGTCGACGGATCCTGGCTGGACGGCGGCGCCGGCACCTTCCCCGTGCACTCGCCGCAGTCCGGTGAGCTCCTCGCCGAGGTCACCCGGTGCGACGCCGACGACGTGGAACGTGCCGTCGCCGCCGCCCGCCGGGCCCAGCCCCAGTGGGCCGCCACGCCCCTCATCGAGCGGGTCAAGATCATGCGCCGGGTGCACGCGCTGTTCGCCGAGCGGGCCGAGGACGTCGCCCGCACGCTGACCCTGGAGATCGGCAAGACCGTCGCCGAGGCCCGCGAGGAGGTCATCGAGTACGCGGCGCCGGCCTGGCAGAAGGCCGGCGAGGAGGTCCTGCGGCACCGGGGGCTGTCGTTCCCCTCCACCCAGGAGCAGACGAACAACAAGCGGCTGGTCATGAACCACCGCCCGCTCGGCGTCGTCGGCGTGATCACCCCGTACAACTTCCCCACCGACATCTCCTCGATCGCGCTCGCGCACATCGTCGCCGCCGGCAACACCGCCGTCTGGAAGCCCTCGGAGTTCGCTCCGATCAGCTGCAACCAGGTGGCGGAGATCTTCACCGAGGCGGGACTGCCCGACGGGGTCATCAACGTCGTGCACGGGTTCGGCGACGTCGGCGCGGCCCTCGTCGACCACCCGGGCGTGGACGGTCTGTTCTTCACCGGCTCCACCGCCACCGGTGAGCGCATCGCACGTGCCGCGGCCCTGCGTCCGCACCTCCTCGAACTCGGCGGCGACGGGCCCTTCATCATCCTCCCCGACGCGGACATCGACGCCGCCGTGGAGGCGGCCGTCAACGGCTGCTTCTACTTCGCGGGCCAGGTCTGCACCTCGGCGGAGCGGCTCCTGGTCCACGAGGCCGTGCACGACGAGTTCGTCACCAAGCTGACCGCACGCGCCGCCGGACTGCGCATCGGAGACCCGGCGTCGGAGGAGACCGACATGGGACCGGTGCGCAACGAGGCCGGCCTGCGGCGCATCGCCGAGCATGTTCAGGACGCCCGCGACCGGGGCGCCGACATCGTCCAGTTCGGCAAGGAGGAGGGCCTGTTCTTCCCGGCGACCATCCTCACCGGCGTCACCCCCGACATGCGCATCGCCCAGGAGGAGACCTTCGGTCCGGTCGCCCCCGTCATCAAGGTCTCCTCGGTGCAGGAGGCCGTCGAGATCGCCAACTCCAGCGACCTCGGCCTGATCGCGTCGCTGTGGACCCGGGACCTCGCCACCGCCTGGCGGGTCGGGGAGACCCTGCAGCACGGCACCGTCAACATCAACGAGACCAGCAACTACTGGGACCAGCTGGCCCCCTTCGGCGGCACCGGCAAGAGCGGTGTCGGCCGTGAGCTCTCCGGCTGGTTCCTCGACACCTTCACCGAGTCCAAGCTGCTCGTCTTCGAGCTCGGAGACAGCGAACTGCGCTACGACCGCCGCGCGGAAGGGGGTTGGTGACCACGCGGAAGCCGCGTCTTACGGGCGTTCTCGCCGCCACCGCCTGCGCGGCCGGCGACGCCCTGGCGTGTCTACGACATCCGAGGCGCCCGGGCCGGCGGCGACCAGGGCGCCTGCGTCCGGACCGAGGCCGGCCGCGCGAGGCGCGCGGGCGGATGCGGCCGCACGCCCTCGACGCCAGGGCGAACGCCTACGGCTTCCCGGTCCTCGTGGAGCACCGAGAAAATACATCCACTCTTGGAGGTCATGGATGGTGAGTGCGGTGGGTGTGCCGCTCCGCTGGCTGACGCGACAGCAGGACCTGAGGCTGAGAGTCCTGGCGGGCCGAGGCAGCCTGGACCGGGACGTGGTCTGGGCACACAGCATCGAACTCACCGACCCCGCACGGTGGTTGAACGGTGGTGAGCTCGTGCTCACCACCGGGCTCCGGCTGGCGCCGGATCCGGCGGCCTGCCAGGACTACGTCGCCCGGCTCACGAAGGCCCAAGCGACGGCGATCGGCTTCGGGATCGGTCTGTCGCACGAGCAGGTGCCCGAACCGCTCGTCGAAGCGGCCGAGGAGGCCGGGCTGCCGCTGCTGGAGGTGCCGCTGCCCACGCCGTTCCTGGCCGTGACCAAGGCGGTGATGGAACGCCTGGCCCAGCTGCAGTACGAGGGCCTCGCCCAGGCTTCGCGCATCCAGCCGCGGATGACCCGGGCCGCACTGCACGGCGGGGCCCAGGCCGTGGTGCGGGAACTGGCCGTCTCCACCCGCACGTCCGTCGTCCTGCTGGACCACGAGGGCCGGGCGCGCGCGGCCCATCCGCCCGGTGCCGGAGCGGCGGACGGCGGCCGGGGGACAGCACTGGCCGCGGCGGAGCGGGCGACGGCCGCGGCCGACTGCGACCAGGACGGAGTGACGGCCGTGCAGCAGGTCCGCGTGGGGCCACGGGTGCACGGCCGCCTGCTCCTGATGGCCGACCGCACCCTGACACCGGTCGACCATCTTCTGCTCGGGCACGCGGCGTCGCTGGTCGCCCTGGAGGCGGAGAAGCCGCTGCGGCTGCGCGATGAGCAGAACCATGTCAACGGCCTGTTCCTGCGCCTGCTGCTGGACGGGGCCGTCTCCGCCGCTGCCGGCCGGGAGTATCTGGCCGAGGGGGGATTTCCCGTCCGCGACGGCATCCGGGTCCTGGCGTTGCGCGGCGGCAGCCCCCGCCTGGCCCTCGAAGCCGTCGGGACGGAACTCGCCGAGCGCGGACTGCCCCTGTTCGGCCGGGTGTACGACAGTTGTGCCGCGGTACTGCTGCCCGCCGGGCACGCGGCCACGGCGCAGACGGTCGTGGACGGCGCGCGGGCCCGGCTCCGGCCGCGGCTGTCGGCCGGACTGAGCGCCCCGCACGATCTGGACGACGGGGCCGCGGCCTTGGCGGAAGCCCGCAACGCCGCGTCGGTGGCCCGGACGCGGGGCGGCGGGGAGGTGGTGTCCTTCGAGTCGCTGGCCGGCCGGCTGCTGGCCGCCCTGCCGGAGACGAGACGGGTCCTCGCGACGCTGGCCGAGACGCGGCTCACGCCTCTCGCCGCACACGACACCGCGCACGGCACCGACCTTCTCGCGTCCCTGCGCGCCTTCCTGGAGCACAACGGCGGATGGGAGGCGGCCGCCGCGGCGCTCGGCGTGCACCGGCACACTCTGCGCAGCCGCATGGAACGCGTGCGCGGTGTGCTGGGTGCGGATCTCGACTCGGCCCATGTGCGCGCCGAACTGCTGATGGCGCTGTCCGCCTGGGAGGAGCCCGGCGACATCGGCCGCCGCGACTGACGGGCCATCAGGCGGGCGGGGCGACTTCCGCGGCGACGGCGTCCCCGAGCACGGACAGTCCCTCCCGCAGCAGGGCGTCGGGGATCGACAGGGGCGGCAGGAACCGCAGGACGTTGCCGTAGCTGCCGGCGGTCAGGACGAGCAGCCCGTTCTCGTGGCAGCGCCTCGCGACGCGGGCCGCGAGATCGGGGGCGGGCACCCGGTCGCCCGTCGGCTCGACGAGTTCGATCGCGATCATCGCGCCCCGGCCGCGCACCTCGCCGATCTCCGGGTGCCGGTCGCCGAGTCCGGCGAGGGCTTCGAGCATGGTGTCGCCGATCTCCCGGGCACGCTCCAGCAGACCGTGGGTCTCGATCTCCTCGAAGACACCGAGCGCCGCCTCGCAGGCCACCGGGTTTCCGCTGAAGGTCCCGCCCAGACCGCCGGCCGGTACCGCGTCCATCAGCTCGGCGCGACCCGTGACCGCGCCCAGCGGCAGTCCGCCCGCGAGCCCCTTGGCCGTGGTGATCAGATCGGGCAGGATCCCCTCGTGCTCGCAGGCGAACATCCGGCCGGTGCGGGCGATGCCGGCCTGGATCTCGTCGACGATCAGCAGGATGCCCCGGGCCCGGCAGATGCCGGCGACGCTGTCCAGGAACCCCGGGGCCGGAACGACGAAGCCGCCCTCGCCCTGGATCGGCTCCACCAGCACGGCGGCCACGTTCTCCGTGCCCACCTGCCTGTCCAGCAGGTCCGCGAGGGCGTACGCGGCCTCCTCGGCGCACCGGTCCGGGCCGGTGGGCCAGCGGTACGGGTAGGCCATCGGGGCCCGGTGGACCTCGGACGGGAAGGGGCCGAAGCCCTGCTTGTAGGGCCTGTTCTTGGCGGTGAGGCCCATGGTGAGCAGCGTGCGGCCGTGGAAGGCGTGGTCGAAGACGACGATCCCGGGCCGGCCGGTGGCGGCACGGGCGATCTTGACGGCGTTCTCCACGGCCTCCGCCCCGGAGTTGACCAGGATCGTGCGCTTCTCGCCGGGGACGGGTGCCAGCTCGTTCAGCTTCTCGCACACGTCGAGATAGGACGCGTACGGGTTGACCAGGAAGCACGTGTGGGTGAACCGGCGCAACTGCGCCGCCGCGCGCTCCGCCACCGCCGGGGCGGAGTTGCCCACCGTGGTCACCGCGATGCCGCTGCCGAAGTCGATGAAGGAGTTGCCGTCCGCGTCGACGATCACCCCGCCGCCGGCCGCGTCGACGAACACGGGCAGGCTCGCGCCGACTCCGGCCGGCACCAGCCGGCGCTGGCGGGCCAGCAGTTCACGGGAGCGTGGGCCGGGGATCTCACTCACGACCCGCCGGACCTGTGCGAGATCGGGACCGCCGACCGGCCGGGAAGCACCGGACATGAATCGTCCTCCGGGGTGTGCAGGGATGGGAACGCCGAGCCAAGCACCACCGCCGGCCCACGGCCATGGACGGATCGGCGCGCTGTTCCCCTGCGGTGCTGGACATCTCGTCGAGTGCGCCGCCGTGCCGCCGGTGCCCAGAATGACCACCTCACGAGCCCCGACCGCCCACGGCGGCGGGTACGGACCGCAGGAAAGGAAGGCCCATGCCACAGAGTGCGGGCGCGAGCGCGACGACAGGTGGACTCTCCCGGTCCCCGCGGACCCTGCGCCACCTGGTCGCGGGGCAGTGGCGGTCCGGTGACGGCGACGAGTTCCTCGACGTCAGCCCGGCACGCCCGCACGAGACCGTGGCCGTGGGGCGCCTCGCCCAGGACCACGACCTGGACCAGGCCGTCACCGCCGCCCGGGACGCCTTCCCCCGATGGGCGGCCACCCCGCCCCACGCGCGCGGCCGGGTCCTGGACCGGGCCGCCGACGTCCTCGACGCGCACGCCGAGGACTGGGGCACCGAACTGTCCTGGGAGGAAGGCAAGACCCGGGCCGAGGGCGTCGGCGAAGTACGGCGTGCCGCGGAGATCCTGCGCTACTACGCGAGCGAGGCGTCGCGCCCCGTCGGCGAGGTGTTCGCCTCACCGCGCCCCGGCGAGCAGATCCACGTGACGCACCGGCCGGTGGGCGTCGTCGCCGTGGTGACCCCTTTCAACTTCCCCGTCGCGATACCCGCCTGGAAGATCGCTCCCGCGCTCGGGTACGGCAACACCGTGGTGTGGAAGCCGGCCGGCCTCGTCCCGCTCCTGGCCGTACGGCTGGCCGAGGCGCTGGTCGAGGCGGGGCTGCCGGAAGGCGTCCTGTCCCTGCTGCTCGGGAACGGGGCCCTGGGCGGTCGCCTCGTCGGACATCCCGGCGTGGACGCGGTGACCTTCACCGGCTCGACCTCCGTCGGCCGGAGCCTGATCGCCGCGTGCGGCAGGCTGGCCCGCCCCGTCCAGACCGAGATGGGCGGCAAGAACGCGGCCGTCGTCCTGGCCGACGCCGATCTGGAACTGGCGGCCGGCGAGGTACTGGCCGGAGCCTTCCGCTCCGCCGGCCAGAAGTGCACCGCGACCTCCCGGCTCGTCGTCCAGGAACCGGTCGCCGACAAGTTCCTCACCCTGCTGACCGAGCGTGTCTCGGCCCTGCGTGTCGGCGACCCGCTCGCGGAGGGCACGGAGATGGGGCCACTGGTCTCGCCCCAGGCCCGGGACGAGATCCACCAGGCGGTGGCCGACGGCGTCGCCCGCCCCGGCACGGACCTCCTGACCGGCGGGCGGACCTACGACGACGACCGCATGGCGGGCGCGTACCTGCAGCCGACCGTGGTCGAACTCGCGGGGGAGGACCCGCTGTGGCGCGAGGAACTGTTCGGCCCCGTGCTGTCCGTGCGCCGGGCCCGCGATCTGGACGAGGCGCTCGCGCTCGCCGAGGACAGCGAGTTCGGGCTCTCCGCGGCCGTCTTCACCGACGACCTGCGCGCTGTGACCGCCGCCACCGAGCGGCTCGACGTCGGCGTGCTCCACATCAACTCCGAGACGGCGGGCGCCGATCCGCACGTGCCCTTCGGAGGATCGAAGCAGAGCGGGTACGGCCCCAAGGAACAGGGCCGCGCGGCGCGGGAGTTCTTCACCCGGACCAGGACGGTGTACGTACGGGCGTCGGGAGCGGCCCGATGACGGGGGAGGGGCCCCTGTCCGGTGTGCTGGTGGCCGACTTCGGACGCGTCCTGGCCGCCCCGTACGCCACCATGCTGCTGGCCGACCTCGGCGCCGACGTGATCAAGGTCGAGCACCCGGTGAACGGAGACGACACCCGGGCCTGGGGACCGCCCTACGCCCAGGGCGAAGCCACCTACTACCTGTCCGTCAACCGGAACAAGCGCTCCCTCGGCCTCGACCTGCGCGACGAGCGTGATCTGCGCCGGGCGACGGAACTGGTACGCAGGGCCGACGTCCTCTTCGAGAACTTCCGGCCCGGCACCATGGACAGGTACGGCCTCGGCTACGACCGGGCCCGCGAACTCAATCCCGGGCTGGTCTACTGCTCGATCACCGGCTTCGGGGCGGGGGCGGGAGCCGCGCTGCCCGGCTACGACCTGCTGATCCAGGCCGTCGGCGGCCTGATGAGCGTCACCGGGCCGGCGCCCGGGGAACCCGTCAAAACAGGCGTGGCCCTGGTGGACGTCCTGACCGGACTGCACTCGGCGATCGGAGTCCTGGCCGCGTTGCGGCACCGCGAGACCTCCGGGGCCGGCCAGCACGTCCAGGTCGACCTCCTGTCCTGCCTGCTGTCCAGCATGGTCAACCAGGCAGGCGGCTACACCCTGGCCGGCCAGGTGCCCGGCATCCTCGGCAACCGCCACCCGTCGATCGCGCCGTACGAGACCTTCCCCGCGAAGGACCGCCCGCTGGTCATCGCCGTCGGCAACGACCGGCAGTTCGCCGCCCTGTGCCAGGGCCTGGACGCACCGGACCTGATCGACGATCCTCGCTTCGCCACCAACGCGGACCGGGTCGCACACGTCGACGAACTCGCCGCGCGGATCCGCGAGCCGCTGGCCAGGAGGACCGCGGCCGACTGGTTCGACCGCCTCACCCCGCTGGGTGTGCCCTGCGGCCCGGTCAACGACCTCGCGCAGGCCTTCGACCTCGCCGAAACACTCGGACTGGGCCCGCGCGCCGCGGTCCCCGGGCTGGACGGCGCCCCACTCCAGCTGGTGGCCAACCCGATCGGCCTGTCCCGCACACCGCCGCGCTACGAACGCCGACCGCCACGACTCGGCGAACACACCGAGGACCTCACGGCCTGGCTGGATTCCTGACACCGGTCACCGGCCCCGTCAAACGATCACCATCAACCCCCTGGAGCACACCATGAGCGGCGGCAAGCCGATGACGGACCCCCTCGACCTGCTCGACATCTCCTCCGTCCTCACCGAGGAGGAGCGCGAGATCCAGGCCACCGTCGCCAGGTTCCTCGCCGACCGGGTCCGCCCGCACATCGGCGAGTGGTTCGAGAACGCCCACTTCGCCCGGGAACTCGCCCCTGAACTCGGCAAGCTGGGGGTCCTCGGCATGCACCTGGAAGGCTACGGCTGCGCCGGCACCAACGCCGTCAGCTACGGCCTCGCCTGTCTGGAACTGGAGGCCGCCGACTCGGGCTTCCGCAGCTTCGTCTCCGTCCAGGGTTCGCTGTCCATGTTCTCCATCTGGAAGTGGGGCTCGGAGGAACAGAAGCAGGAATGGCTGCCCCGGCTCGCCGCCGGCGAGGCGATCGGCTGCTTCGGCCTGACCGAGCCCGACTTCGGCAGCAACCCGTCCGGGATGCGCACGAAGGCGGTCCGGGACGGCGACGACTGGATCCTCAACGGTTCCAAGATGTGGATCACCAACGGCGGCATCGCGGACGTGGCCACCGTCTGGGCGCAGACCGAGGACGGCGTCCGCGGGTTCCTCGTGCCGCGCGGCACGCCCGGCTTCACCACCCAGGACATCAAGCAGAAGATGTCCCTGCGTGCCTCCGTCACCTCGGAGCTGTACTTCGACGACGTACGGTTGCCCGAGTCCGCGCGGCTGCCGCACGCGCAGGGTCTGCGCGGCCCGCTGTCCTGCCTGAACGAGGCCCGCTTCGGCATCCTCTTCGGAGCCGTCGGAGCCGCCCGTGACTCGCTGCGGTCCGCGATCGAGTACGCCGACGCCCGCGTCCAGTTCGACCGGCCGATCAGCGCCTTCCAGCTCACCCAGAAGAAGCTTGCCGACATGAGCGTCTCCCTGGGCGGCGCCGCCCTCCTCGCCCTGCACCTGGGCCGTCTGAAGGACCAGGGCCGCATCCGCGCCGAACAGATCAGCGTCGGCAAGCTCAACAACGTCCGCGAGGCGATCGCCATCGCCCGTGAGTGCCGCACGATCCTGGGCGCCAACGGCATCTCCCTGGAGTACTCACCGCTGCGCCACGCCAACAACCTCGAGTCCGTCCTCACCTACGAGGGCACCAGCGAGATCCACACCCTGGTCATCGGCCAGGCCCTGACCGGCCAGTCCGCATACCGCTGACCTGCCACGGGCGCCCCGGCTCCGGACGTGCAGCGCGGCCCGCGCCGACGAGGCCGCCCGCGCCCTGGAACACGGGCTGCCGCAGACCGTCCCGCATGCCCGGGCCAGCCGGCTCGGGCTGGCGGACGGCGGTGAAGGGGCGTGGCCTGCGTGTGCGCGGGCCGCTTCAGCCACGAGGGCGAGCACGCAGGCCGCCGTCACCCCGGGCGGGGGAGCCGTCCCGGACGTTTTCGCGTGAAACGGTGACTCCGTCTGTTCGAAGCCCTCCGGCGAGTGGCGGTCGGTGCCCGGCGTCGTGACCGACGGGCAGCAGCTCACCGGCGGCGCCGAGCCGGTGAGCTGCCGCCGGGGTCGCCGAGCCGGTGAGCTGCCGCCGGGGTCGCCGGACTCAGCCCTGCGGGATCCCCTTACGGACCAGGTACTTCGCGCGTCCGCGCCGTCCGATCGCTTCCGCCGGCCCGAGTATCCGCGGCACCATCCACGGGAACGACTCGAGGATCCGGCACGTGATCGAATCGCCGTACGGCAGGAAGTGCTCCAGCCGGCGCTTGCGCAGCGCACGATCGAAGACATCCGCGACGTCGTCGGCCGTGCTCACCTTCCCCAGGAAGTTGAGCAGGCTGCCGTCGTGTGTCGCCTCGTGGAGCAGCATCGGGGTGTCGACGGCGCTCGGGTAGATGCCGCTGACCGCGACGCCGGTGCCGCGCAACTCGGCGTTCAGCGCGGCGAGGTAGGCACGCAGCCCCGCTTTGGCCGCCGAGTACGCCGCCGACCCGGGGAGCGAGAGGATGCCGCCCATCGACACCGTGGCGACGATGTGCCCCCGGCCGCGCGCCTTCATGGCGCGTGCCGCGGCCGCCGCGATTTCCATGACGGATCCGAGCATGACGTCGAGCTGCAGCCGGAGCCCGGCCGCCGTGGAGTCGACGACGTCTCCCGGGACGATCACGCCCGCGTTGAGGAAGACCAGGTCCAGACGGTCGGCCCATTCCTCCTCGATCCGCGCGCTGAGCACGGCGACGGCGTCCCGGTCGGACAGGTCGCAGGCGACGGGGACGGCATCCGCTCCGGCGGCGAGGGCCGCCTTCTGCGCGAGTGTCCCGTCGCGCTCGACGCACAGGGGGGTGCGGCCCTGGGCGGCGAGCCGGCCGCAGACCGCTTCGCCGATCCCGCCGGCGGCGCCGGTGACGAGGGCGAGGGAGAGACGGTCAGGCATGGCTGGGCTCCTTGGGCGGTTCGGACGCGGATGTCGAGGAGAGGGCGGAGGGGGCGCCGGCGCGCAGGGCGTCGAATGTGTGGTCGTCGACGTCGTGCCAGCCGAACCGGTCGCGGAGCTGTGCGAGGTAGGCCATGTACGTCGAGCGCTCGACATAGTTGGTGTGGCGCGGGCTGTCGAGGTACTTGACGCCACCGCGCAGGTCCGGGGTGTCGGTGCGCTTGAGCTGGGTCAGCTCGTCCTTGCGGACGCCCGTCTCGCGGGCGTTGATGTCGATCATGATGAGCTGCGCCATCTCCTCGAACCGTTTGTAGGCGGCGTCCGCGAACTCGACGAACCCGAGGACGTACAGGGAATCCAGTTCGCGCGAGAAGACGTTGAGGTACAGCTGCGGGTGGCCGTGCTTCCACTCCAGCAGCCCGGGGTCGAGGAAGGGCATCCGGTACTCGTAGCCCGTCGCGAGAACGATCTCGTCGACCTCGGCCGCACTGCCGTCGGCGAACACCACCCCGGTCTCCGTGAGCCGTGCCACGTCGGGCCTCGCGACGAGGTCGCCGTGCGCCAGATAGTGCAGCACCTGGGTGTTCATGATCGGGTGGCTGCTCAGCGCGTCGTGGTCCGGCGCCGGCAGCCCGAGGCGGGTCAGGTCGCCGACGAGCGTGTCGAGCAGGGCATTGACGTCGCTGGAGAGCACGAGGCCCTTCGGAGGGTCGAGCTTCCCGCTGAGCAGGGCGTCGGTCGGCACTCCGGCGACGTGCTTGGGCACGAACCGGTAACCGCGCCGGACCGACAGGTACGCCGTGTCCGCGTGCCGGGCGGCGTCGCAGGCGATGTCCACCCCGGAGTTGCCGGCGCCGACGACGAGCACCCGCTTGCCGCGGAACTCCAGGCCGTCCCGGAAGGTGACCGAGTGCCGGACCGTGCCGCGGAAGACCTCCCGGCCGGGCAGCGAGATCTCGTTGGGGTGCCAGGTGACGCCGGGACAGACGACGAGTCCGTCGTACTCGTGGACCGTGCCGTCGGACAACGTGACCCGCCACCGGTCACCGGCCATCGGCTCGGCGGACGTCACCTCCGTGCCGAAGCGGACGTGCCGGTAGAGGTCGTACTGCCGGCCGAAGTCCCTGATGTAGTCGCGGATCTCCCGCCAGCCCGGGTAGTCCGGAAGATGTGACGGCATGGGCGCGCCGTAGAAGCCGCTGGTGTACTTGGAGCTGATGAAGTGACAGCTGTCGTACATCGGGCTGCCTGCGTGGTCGGGGTCCCAGATCCCGCCGAAGTCCGGGTTGCGCTCGTACCAGTCGAAGGGGACTCCCTCACGCAGCAGGTTACGGGCCATGATCATCCCTGACGGTCCGGCGCCGACCACGCAGTAGCGCCGGGTGTACGCCGGTCGCTCGTGCGGTGCGCGCGCGTCCGGGCGGTGACGGTTCCTGGTGCCGGCCAGCTGGGTGTAGGCGAGCGGCCTGCGGGTCCGTAGCCGCAGCGCGGCGAGGACACCGGTGAGGGCCGTGGCAACGATGAGTACCGGTACGAGGTTGATGAGCACGTTGTCCGTGCCGGTCAGGGTGGCGTAGTTGGTGGCGGCCAGGGCGAACGCCGTCCCCAGCCCGAGCGTGCCGACGACGGGCGCGACGACCCCCGAGAACAGCCGCCGGTCGCCGCGGCCGTGGAAGAACACCATGACCGCCAGCGCCGTGAACGCCTGCACGAGGACGATCGAGAGCGTGCCCATGCCGACGACCGCGGCGGCGATGGTCTCGTAGGGGTTCGCGCCCGCCAGGCCCAGCGCGCCGACGACGGCGACCGTGACCGTGGTGACGACGGCGCTGCCGATGTGCGGGCTCCGGTGCACCGGGTGGTAGCGGCCGAGCGCACGTGGCGCGACCTGCTCCCAGCCGAGTGCGAACAGGTATCGGCTCGCGGCGTTGTGCAACGCGATCCAGGACGCGAGGACACTGGTGCACAGCAGCACGGCCGTGGCGTCGAGCAGCGCGGTGCCGCCGTACTGCTCGGCGAGTGTGAAGACGAGGTTCCCGAGGTCCTTGCGGGCCCGCTCGGGCGCCGCGGTGCCGCCGGCGCCGCCGATCACGACCCATGCGGTGAGCACGTAGAAGACGGCGATCGAGATCACCGATATGTAGAGCGCGCGCGGGATGCTGCGGGCCGGATCCCTGGTCTCCTCGCCGTACAGTGCCGCCGACTCGAAGCCCACGAAGCTCGTGAAGGCGAACATGAGCGCGATGCCGATCGAGCCGCCGAACAGCTGGCCGGCCGAGAACGACTCGGCCGGGAACGCGGCGATGCCCTTGTGCCCGACGACGAGGACGTCGAGAACGATGAGGACCGCGAACTCCAGGCCCATGAGGAAGCCGAGGAACCGTGCCGAGACGTCCGCGCTGCGGTGCCCGAACGCCGCTACGACGACCACCCCGGCCGCGGTGAACACCCCCCACGGGACGTCCACTCCGGACTGGGCGAAGACCAGCGAGGTGAAGTACCCGAACACCGCGGCCATCCCGACGGAGAGCGACAGGTAGCCCAGCGCCGCGACGTACGCGGTCGCGGTACCGGCCGGCTTGCCGAGTCCGCGGGCGACGAAGACGTAGAACGCGCCGTCGTTGACGACGCGCTTGCTCATCGCCGAGTAACCGGCCGCGAAGCACAACAGGACCGCGGCCGCCAGGATGTACGCGGCGGGCAGCGAGATGCCGTTGCCGCGCACGAGTGCGAGGGGCGCGTTGCCCGCGATCGCCGCCATGGGGGCCGCCGCGGCGATGACAAGGAAGACCACCCGGCGGGTGGACAGCACGCGACGCGCTCGGCCCGAACCCGCTCGGGGCTCGTGTGCGGCCTTCCCGGAGCGGTCGTCTGGTTGATCGGTGCCCACGGTTCCTCCTCCTACTGCTCTCGTTTGGGTTGGTGGGCCGTGAGCGTACGCGGGATTTGGTCACGTGACCAGATATGTTGGTCACGTGACCAAAGCGAGACGCTTGTGCGAAACTGAGGCCCATGAGTGACGAACCCGCCGGATCCACGGAGTCGCCGAGCAGGCGTCGTCGCGCGCAACGCGCCACGAGCGAGGAACTCGTCGCGGCGGCCGTCCGGGTCATCGGCAGGGAGGGCGTCGCAGGCGCCACGACCCGCAAGATCGCCGAGGAGGCCGGCGTCCCGCAGGGTGCCGTCCACTACTGGTTCGCCGACAAGAACGAACTCCTCCAGGACGTGGTCCGTTCCATCGTCGAGCGCCTCGAGAAGACGGTCGCCACCAGCGACCGGCCGGGCGGCGGCGTGACGGTCGAGGACCTGCGGGCGGGTCTGCGGGCCGCGTGGGCCGAGGTGTCCGGCGACGACCCGGGCACCCAACTCGGCTACTACGAGCTCACCGCGCTCGCGTTGCGCAACCCGTCGATGCGTGAGCTGGCCCGGCAGCAGTACGGCAGTTACCGCGAACTCGCGGCGCGCACCCTCGCCCCGATGCTCGCGGACGTCGAGCCCCGACGGGCCGCCGCCCTCGCCCAGTTCGTGGCCGTGACATTCGACGGCCTGGCGCTCGCCTGGCTCGCCGATCCCGAAGGCACGCAACCCGAGCAGGTCATCGATCTGCTCGCCGACGCGGTTTTCGGAGCGAGGAACGACGGCCCCGCGGCCACCGCGCCGCGGAATCCGGTTACCTGACGCTGTATCAGGAGGCCGCGTGGCCTCGCGCTCAGATGCGCACGGTGCGCCACATCGGCCGCTTCCTCCCGGACGACCCGCCCGACGCCCCCTGGCCGGTAGCCTGACCGTCGCGGGGGCCGCCCCAGGTCACCCCGCCGCTCTCTGACGAGGAGATCATCACGGTGGTGTCGGCACCGGCGAACAGGAAGCGGTCTTCGGACCACATCAGGTCCATGGCTCCGTCGGGCAAGACACGCAAGTCACCGGGGTCGGCCTCGACCCGCCACAGCATCGCTCCGGTGCGAAGACCACGCCTGGCCCTGTAACTGCTCCTGCTCATCGCCTACCGTCGACTTGTCAGGATGCTACGCCGCAGGTGCTTTGCACACCGCGGATGCGGCTGACCACGCACCATGTCGGCAAACGGTGCACGGCACCCTTCACCGCGACCGCCTCGCCCTGCGTATCCACGACGGCGCACGGGGCACCGCTGGCCCGACCCCGGCTGGTCGTGATCGGCGAGGTCACCGAGGGATCTCCACGGTGAACGCGGGGAGGTAGCGCTCGCCCGTCACCTGGTCGCTCAGCGGGTCCAGCGCGGCCAGCGCCTCGGCGTCCAGGGTGAGCTCCAGCGCGGCCGCGTTCTGCTCCAGCCGGGCCGGGCTGCGGGTGCCCGGAATGGTCGCCACCGCCACCCCGAGCCGCTCAGCCTGGGCGTACACCCACGCCAGCGCCACCTGGGCCGGGGTGGCATCCAGCCGGTCGGCCACCTCGCGCACGGTCTGCGCGATTCTCTCGTTGGCCTCGCCCGCCTCGCCGGCGAAGCGGGGGTTGGTGCGCCGGAAGTCCTTCTCGCCCAGCGTGGAGCGGTCCAGGGCGCCGGTCAGGAACCCCCGCCCCAGCGGCGAGTACGGCACCAACCCGACCCCCAGCTCGGCCATCACCGGGGTGACCGCCTCGACGTCGCGGGTCCACAACGAGTACTCGCTCTGCACCGCGGTGATCGGGTGCACCGCGTGCGCCCGGCGCAGCAGCTCGCCGTCGACCTCGGACAGACCCAGATGGCGGACCTTGCCCGCCTCGACCAGCTCGGCCATCGCCCCGACGGTCTCCTCGATCTCCACGTCCTGGGGCGGGCGGTGGGCGTAGTACAGGTCGATCACCTCGACGCCCAGCCGCAGCAGCGAAGCGTCGCAGGCGCGCAGCACGTACTCCCGGGCACCGCGGATGCGGCGTGCCCGGTCACCGGCGCTGCGGTCGATGCCGAACTTGGTGGCCAGCTGCACCTGGTCCCGGCGGCCGTGGATGGCCCGGCCCACCAGCACCTCGTTGTGCCCGGTGCCGTAGGCGTCGGCGGTGTCCAGGAACGTGACGCCCAGCTCCAGGGCCCGGCCGATGGTGGCCAGGCCGCCGTCCCAGTCGGCGGCGCCGTAGCTCTCGCTCATCCCCATGCACCCCAGGCCCATCGCGCTGACGGTGAGACCGGGCGAGCCGAGCGTGGTTCGGGTGATCATGCGCGGATACTCCTCCTGCCCGGCGGACCGGGCGGTACCTCGAGGGCTGACGAACGCGTTCGACACTAGGATTTGGAGCGCGCTCGAAGTCAAGCCGGAGGACCGCCCCCCCGCTGGCGGGTGAGGGTGAGGGTGAAACGGTCCACCGGCAACAGGGGGCCGTAGGGCCCGGACACCGCGTAGACGGATCATCGATGTCCGGTTGCCCGGCCAGGTACTCCACCAGCTCCGGCGGCTCCCCACCGAGCGGATCGTCGAGGAACCCGCCCGTGCAACGGACCGTTGCCGGCTGCACCGCGAACCCCGGCTTGTGACGTCCTGGACGACGGCCGGCAGGGCCACCTCCGGCGCGGAGACCCGCCCCCGCCCCTGCCCGAGCCCCTCGCTGATCTCGTTCGGGACTGCCTTCGGTCACTCCCGGCCCCTCGACGCCCCCTCGGCAATCCCGGGCCCAGCGCCAAGGCCCGCCGCGGGTACGAGAACCGCGTCAGCGCCCTCGGGTCCGAAACCCCCGTAGCGAGGCCGTCAGAAAAGGTCAGCACTCGCACCGACCGAACCGTGATCGTTCTCGGCGCCGACGGCTGTACCGATGTTCCTACCGACGCCAATTGCATCGGAAGCGAATACGCGACACCCGTCCTGGAGGCGAGTCCAGGGCCCGCGCAGAAGCGGCCCACCGGGGAGCATTGACCTCGGCGGAACGGTAGCGGTCTTGTCGGCGGACGTCTGCGGATCTCACTCCATCGAGCGATTGAACTGCGAAGACTCCCCCGAGTCGCATCTGATGCGAAATTCTCGCGTCAGATGCGACAGACGGAGAGTGATGGCGGATGGGTGGGGACGGTCTCGTTCCAGGGTCTGCTCGGCTGCACCTGATCGACGGTTTGCCATTGCTGCGGCCGGACGAGCAGGTCTTCGAGGCGATGATCAAGGGCTGGCGCAACCAGCAGCTCACCCGGAACCTCTCGCCGGGATACGTCGGTGACCAGGAACGCACGGTCCGGGCCTTCACTCGGCACGCCGATGCGATGCCGCGGCAGTGGACGCCACAGCACGTCGACGAATGGTCGGCCGATCTGCGGGCGGTGCACAGCTGCGTCCGCTCCACCCTGCGCAACTACCAGGGCTCGGTAAGGCAGTTCTGCGACTTTCTGACCAACCCCGCCTACGGCTGGAGCGACGAGTGCCTGCGGTACTTCGGCACCCACCCCGTCCAGGTGGTCTACGACTGGAACGCCGCGACGCACGCCGACGAGGCCGAGGGCGAGCCGGAACGCCGAGAATTCACCAGACCCGAGCTGGAAGCGTTCTTCGACCACGCTGACGAGGAGGTCCTGCGGGTTCGCGGCAAGGGCCGCATGGGTTGGCTGCCGGCCTTCCGGGACACCGCCTTGTTCAAGACCGCGTACGCCTACGGCCTGCGTCGCAACGAGACCCGGATGCTGGATCTCACCGACTTCGGCCGCAATCCGGAGGGCCGGGAGTTCGGCGAGTACGGCACTCTGCTGGTCCGCTACGGCAAGGCCAAGAAGGACTCGCCGCCCAAGCGTCGCAGCGTGCTGACCGTCTGGCACTGGACACCCGGCACGATCGATGAATGGATCAGCGAGGTGCGGCCCGGGATGCGGCATTCGACCAGTCGGGCTCTCTGGCCGTCCGAGCGAGGCCCTCGGCTCGGTGTCCAGCGGCTGGACTCCCGCTTCGCCGCCTACCGGGACGCCGTCGGCCTGGACCCCGCGCTGGAGTTCCACTCGCTGCGTAGGTCCTGCATCACCCACCTGGTCGAGGACGGCCACGACCCGCTGTTCGTCCAGCAGCAGGTCGGCCATGACCACGCTTCGACCTACGCGATCTACACCTGCGTCTCCTCCGACTTCCGCACCCGCTCCCTGCGTCGCGTCCTGGACGCCACCATCGAGGCCGCTCTGCGGCCGGGAAGGACCTCCTGATGCCACGCCAGATCAGCTACCGATGGCGCCTGCGCGAACTGATGGCCGCCCGTGGCATGTTCACCGTCGCCGAACTCGTGCCGCACCTGAACGAACGCGGCATCACGCTGTCCTCCTCCCAGGTCACCGCCTGGTCTCCGGCACCCCGGAACGGCTGTCCCTGCCAGTGCTGGCCACCCTCTGCGACATCCTCGACTGCACGCCCGCCGACCTGATCGCCACCTCGGCCCAGAACCTCCCAGCCCGACGCGCCGCTGGCGAGGAGGCGCCGATCAATCTGGCCGCCGGCGGCCCACACGGGTCCGCCTGACACCCGAGGGATGAGCAGTGACGCCGGAGGAGTACGAACGGTGGCACGTCCGGACCTGCGCACGCTGCGGCCGGCGGGCGGCGAAGTCCGCCGAGTGGTCGGACGGTCCGATCTGCCGGACCTGCTGGCCTGATCTGGCTCCGCAACCCCAACGTCGTCCGCCTCGTGCGGGACCTGGCCACCGGCACCGTCCCGCTCACCCACGACTGGGCTGCACCAGGAAACACCCTGGCGAACCGTCGTCCACCTGCGTGACCTGCTGATGGACAGCGGCGTCCTTCCGCGCGTCGACCGGCAGCTCATGCTCTATCAGCGTTGGCCGACCGAACGGCTCGCCACCGTCGAGGACCCCGAACACCGGCGGCATCTTCAGCACTTCGCCCTCTGGCACCAGATGCGGCGCCTACGGAGCAAGGCGGAGAACGGACAGTTGGGATGCTCCCAGGCCAACCAGGCGAAACAGGAGATCACCCAGACCCGTGCCTTCCTCACCTGGCTCGCTGTCCGAGGCCGCACCGTCGAACACTGCCAGCAGGCCGACCTCGACGCCTGGCACACGGAGAAGCCGGCCACCCGGCGCCCGGCCCAGACGTTCCTGCGATGGTGCATGAAGACGAGCCGGATGCCCCGCCTCACCCTGCCACCCCAGGTCGTCAACCAGGACCAAGCGCCGCTGCACCAGCATCGCCGACTCGCCATTCTCCGGCGGGCCCTCAATGATGACTCTCTGCCCCTGCGGACCCGGGTCGCCGCTGCGCTCGTTCTCCTCTACGCGCAACCCGTCGCCTGCATCGTTCGCCTCACGGTCGACGACGTCCTCGACGACGGGGCCACCATCGCCGTCCGGCTGGGAGATCCGCCGTCCCCGCTGCCGGAGCCCGTCGCTGACCTCATGCGGGCCTACATCCGCTCTTGCCGGCACCTGCCCTACGCCAGCAGCAGAAGCTCACAGTGGCTCTTCCCCGGCCGCCAGCCCGGCCAGCCGATGAACCCGGTCAGCCTCCAAGTCCACCTGCGGAAGATCGGCGTCCCGCCGCAGCGCGGCAGGACCTCCGCGATCCGACAACTCGTCCTCCAGGCCCCGGCCCCCGTCATCGCGAAGGCCCTCGGTTACCACGACAAGACCGCCACCCGACTGGTCACCGAAGCCGGAGGCACCTGGGCCCGATACGCCCCCCGGCGACCACACACGGTGACGTCAAGACCGGCCTCACCGAGGAATACGCGACACCTCAACATGCGAACCCATCAGTCCCGAGGCCGGATCACTTGCGAAGTAGAGAACGATACTCGCCCGGGGCCGTGCCTCGGACACGTCTGAAGGCACGGCTGAAAGCGTGCGGAGAGCCGTATCCGACCGCGCCGGAGATCGACTCGACCGACTCATCGGTATCGCGGAGCCGGACGGACGCCAGGTCGATGCGCCACTGCGTCACGTACGCACCCGGCGTCTGTCCGAGGGCGGACCGGAAACGCCTGGACAGCGAAGAGGTTTCTCGCCCGTGACATGGAGCCACACAGTGCCGCGGGACACCACGTGCAGTGCCGCTCCTGTCGCCGTAGGTGGCGATGCTGCGGGGCTCACCGAAGCCGAACAAGGCCCCTGACGGGAACGTGGTGTCCTGCCCCGAGGAGTAACCGACCAGGTGGAGGGTGCCGCCCTCGGCGAGGGAACTCCACGCCTGGGCCACCAGCGGCCCGCCGACCGTGTCCAGGACGAGGTCGAACCGGTTCCCGGTCTCGGCCAGGTCGGTCAGGACCCTGTCGGCGCCGAGTTCACGGAGTCCGGCGGCCCGCTCCGGCGAACCGACGAGTGCCGTCACCCGGGCGCCCGCCAGCGCCGCCAGCTGGACGGCGAAGTGCCCCACGCCCCCGCTGGCGCCGGTGACCAGAACGTTGCGCGCCAGCAGGGAACGCTTGCGCAGCACCCGGAATGCGGTGACTCCGGCGATCCCCAGCGCGGCGGCGTCGGCCAGGTCCACGCCCTCGGGGACGGTGCCGAGCGAGGCGGGGCTGACTGCCACCCGCTCCGCCCACGCGTGGGGAGCCATCCCCACGGCAACGCGCGTACCTGCGGGCGGCCCCAAGCCGTCGGACGCGGCGCGCACCACGACGCCGGCCGCGTCGTGACCGTGCACAGCGCCGGCTGGCCACTGGTGCACGTAATTCAGCTCTCCGAAGTTGAGACCGATGTGCCGTATCTCCACCAACGCCTCACCGGCGGACGGTACGGGCTCATCGACATCGGCGAACCGGATGGGTCCGGCGTCACTGTGATCGACCACAAGGGCGCGCATAGGGGGTGTACTTCCTTCTCTCGTGGACGTGCCTGAACATCGGCGCGGCAACAGATCGAGTGCGCACATGCCGCACTGCCGCCTTCTTGGAACCCTTACGCAGGACCGGGACAGCGGCCAGACCCGTGAGAATCAATCAGTTGACGATCTGTGTCAGTGCGACTCGCGGCGCGTCGAGCCCTGCACCCGTCCGGTGGATGACGCTGTGACGGGCACAGACATGCCCGGCAATGTGATGATCTTGAGGCGTCAGCGCTTCCGCCGGGCGGCGGGGTCGCGCTGGGCGACGTGCCGGGCGACCGCGCCGACGCCGGGGTGGGCGTACCGCTCCGGGTAGGGGGCGGAGGCGTGGCGGGAGCGGGCCAGGAGCATCGGGTGGAGATGCCGCTCCGCGCGAGCAGCCGCGCGTTCTGCCAGCGCCTGATCGTCGATGAGGACTCTGGAGCCGATACGCCTTCGGCGACCACACACGGTGACACCAGGCACGGCCTCGACGAGGAATACGCGACACCTCAACATGCGAGCCCACCAGTCCCGAGGCCGTAATGCCGATCTCGGCATAGGGGCACCCGTAGAGGCGCGGAATCAGTGGTCAATGTTCTTCGACAACACGAATTTCATCGTTCTGCCCTTGCCCGGGCAGTGAGTCCAGGGCAGAGTGGGGTCTTGATCGCGCGCCCGGATCCGACCCGGCCGCGAGGGACGTACCGGCAGTCGGGCAAGCGCGCACAGGGGTTGCAGCAATGACTCGCTTTCGTGATCGGGTGGCGATTGTCACGGGCGCCGGCGCCCCCGACGGAATCGGCATGGCTGTTGCCAGGGGACTGGCGGCAGAGGGCTGCCGGGTGGTGCTGGGCGCGACCTCTGAGCGGATCCACCAGCGTGCGGCGGAGATCGGCGCGGACGCCATCGGTGTGGTGGCCGACCTGACCGTCGAAGAAGGCGCGGACACCCTGGTCCAGGCGGCGCTGCGACGATGGGGCCGCCTGGACGTTCTGGTGAACAACGCCGGTATGACGTCGGTGACTTCGGGGTGGGACGCCGAGGAGGAGGTGGCCGCTCTGTCGCTGGCCGACTGGAACGCGGCGCTGGCCCGTAATCTCACGACGGCCTTCCTGATGTCCCGAGCGGTCGTGCCGCCGATGCGGACGGCCGGATACGGCCGCATCGTCTCCATCGGTTCCACCACCGGGACGGTCAACGCGATGCCCGGGCAGGCCACTTACACCGCGGCGAAGGCGGGCCTGGTCGGGCTGTCCCAGGCGCTCGCCCTGGAGGTGGCGGGGTGCGGCATCACGGTGAACGTCGTGGCACCCGGCTATGTGGCGACCGGCTCGCAACTGGCCTTCGAGGCGAAGGCCGCGGCGGCAGGTCCCCTCGGGCGCAGCGGGACGCCGGAGGAGATCGCCGCCTGCGTGTCGTTCCTGGCGCACGAGTCTGCTTCGTTCGTCACCGGTGCCGTCCTCGTGGCTGACGGCGGTCACAATCTTCCAGAGACCTGGCCTCGGTCCTGACCCCGCCGTCCGAGCTGAGGGCGGGCAGGTCCGGCGCCGCTCCCGGTGGTCTCAGCCGACCCCGCGGCCGGTCGGCAAGACGTCGGCCGGCTGACCATCTCCCTGCAGAGGGCTGTGCTGTCCGCCGTCGGCCCCGTCGGTATCCGCGATGATCAGCCGGACACAGTGCCCAGTCCCGCGCCAAAAGGCGTTGTCCAGCGTCAGGGTGAGCTCGGCGATCACGAGGCCACCGTGAGCACGATCTTGCCCTGGATGTGGCCCTGCGCGGCTCGCGTGTGAGCGCTGCCCGCCTCGGACAGCGGGTAGGTGCTGTCCACCCCGACCTGGAGCTTGCCCTCGTCGAACAGGCGCCCGATCTCGGCGAGCTGGGGGCCGTTGGAACGTACCTGAATGTTCGAGACCCTGATACCCAGACGCGCCGTCTCTTGCGGGTCGTACTGGGCGAAGAACACCGGAAGCATGGTGCCGCCGCGCTTGAGCACCGTCAGGAAGCGTGAGCTGTCCGGGCCGCCGACGGTGTCGATCACCAGGTCGACGCCGCTGACCACGTCCGCGGCGCGCGTCCTGGTGTAGTCGATGAACTCGTCGGCGCCGAGCTTGCGCAGGAACTGCTCGTGCCGGCCCGAGGCCACCGCGATCACATGTGCCCCCTTCCATTTCGCCAGCTGCACCGCGAAGTGGCCCACCCCACCGGCCGCCCCGTTGACCAGCACGGTCGTCCCCGGCGTGATGGGCACCGGCTGGTGCACCTGGCCGGTGAAAGGAGACGGCACGTCGTGGCCGAGATCAACCAGGTACTGCCAGGCCGTGAGCACGGCCATCGGCGCCCCGGCCGCCTGCACATGGTCGATTCCGGTCGGCTTGGGTGCCAGGTCCGAAGCCGGTGCGGACACGTACTCGGCGTACGTCCGGCCGTCGAACCCGGGGAACCGCAGCATGCCGAAGACCTCGTCACCGACGGCGAACCCCGGCACGTCCGGAGCGACCGCCTGGACCACGCCCGACATGTCCGTCCCGGGGATCAAGGGGAACTCCAGCGCCGGCCTCATCTCGGCAGGCATGACCTTCATCCCCTCACGCAGGTACCAGTCCGGCGGGTTGACGCCGGCCGCGTGCACCCGGACGAGCACCTCGCCCGGGCCGATCTCGGGAACCGGTACCTCCTCGTACCGCAGAACTTCCGGCCCGCCCGCCTCGTGGAACTGGATCGCCTTCATCACGCCTGTCGCCTTCCTGCGGAAACGTTGCTCCTTCAGTCAAGGCCCAGCACGGCATGACCGTCCAAGACCGGTTCGGCAACCTGGTCATTCCGAAACGGCATGACACGTACGCTGGAAGGGTGAACGACCCCGGAGAGGACCTGGACCTGCGGCTGGTGCGCTACTTCACCGTGGTGGCGGCGCACCAGAACTTCGGCCGGGCCGCCGCCGACCTGCACGTGGCCCAGCCGGCGCTGAGCCGTCAGATCCAACGGCTCGAGAAGTACCTCGGCGTACGACTGCTGGACCGCGTACCCCGGGGCACCCGGCTCACTCCGGCCGGCCAGGTGTTCCTCCCCCGGGCCCAAGCCCTGCTGCGGGCCGCCCGCCAGGCCGAGCTGGCCGTGCGCGCTCAAGCCGGGACCGAACGAATCACCATCGGCTACGTCGAAGACCTGGTGATCACCGCCGCCGTACGCGAACTGCGCCACCGTCACCCGGACGCCGAGATCGCCACCCGGTACCTGAGCTGCCGCGACGTCGGGGCGCTGTCCGACAGGCGCGTCGACGTCCTGATCGCGCGGGCTCCGCTGCCGCTCGCCGCCGACGGCGTGCTCACCACCCCGCTGTACGAGGAGCCCCGCATGCTCGTGGTCCCGCGCGGCCATTCCCTGGCCGGCCGCGCCTCGGTGGCCGTGGAAGAACTGGCCGGCGAGGAAGCGGCGCCGTGCGCGTTCCAGACCGCGGACTGGACTTCCTACCGGATCCTCGGGGCCGGCGTGCCGCCGATCGAGAGCTACGAGGACAAGCTCGAACTCGTCGCCAGTGGCAGGGCGATCGCCGTGCTACCGGTCGGCGATCGGCGTAGCTCGCTGCGTCCCGACCTGGTGACCGTCCCGATCGAGGGCGCTCCTCCCAGCCCGGTCGTCCTGGTCAGCCGCAAGGGCGACCCGAATCCGATGATCAGGAATCTCCGGCTGGCGGCCAAGGCCGTCCTGACCGCCCCGGCAGCCTGACCGCCCCGGCGCTCCGACCGGGACCTGCCCGACCCCCTTGGTGCCGAACTGGCCCAGCCGGCGGTGCACGTCGCGCCGGCTCCGCGTCCGGCCCCATGGAACGACCAGGAACCGTTGCCGTACCCCGTGCGGGCGCGGGGGCTTCAGGTCCGGCCAGGTCAACGCCCACGCGATGGTCGGGGGCGCCGTCGGGATGCTCCGCAGCGCCGCGTGTCGCGGGCGGCCGCCCGGCCCGCCTGGATCAACTTCCCGGCGTCGTTCTCCCGCTGGAAGCCCCCGGACGTCCTGAGCGGAGAAAACCCCTCCGCCTCGGGGTTCGCCGCCGATGCGGTGCCCACCCCTTGCGGCCGCGTGCGGAAGTTGCCACGCTGGTCTTTCACACCGTTTGCTCCTGCTCTCACCACGGCGTTCGCGAGACCGCCGGCCCCGACCAGTCCCGGCTCGATACGTTCGTGCGCGCTGCTCTCCCTCCCGGCGCTGATGCGCGTACACCGCGCCCGAGCACCACAGCGACTGGCCGGACAGCCGCCGCCTCACCTGTGGAGCACACCATGGACACGAGCGAGGAGGCCGCCCGCGGCCTGACCGACATCCAGGACTTTCTGTACCAGCAGGCCCACCTACGAGCGGCACGCCGGCGCGTCTCGGACTTCGTCGCACGGGAGCCGGGGCTGACCCGGGAGCAGAGGTCGGACATCGAGCGCTGGTATCTCCAGGAACAGACGTATGTGGCCCACCTGGTGACCGAGCACATCGCCGCCAGCGTCAGCGCGGTGGAACAGCGGCACCGCGCCCGCTTCCGGCACTGGCTGCGCGGGACGCTGACCGGGATGCTCCTGATCACCGCGGCGATGGCGGTGTGCGTCACCGTGGTGCTGGTCGGCGCGTCGTAGGCCGAAGGAAGCGGTGGGCCGACGCCTGCGGCAGGCCGAGACAGCCGCAGGCCGACGGAACACGGAGAAGGGGCCGGCGTCCGCGTCCGGCCCCTTCTCCGTCCTGCCGCCGGTCCCGGTTCAGGCGCTACTTCTGCCGGGCGAGCCAGTCGGCGAACCTGACCTCGCCGAGGTGCGCGTCCGGGCCCGGCAGCAGGGTGTCCTGCTGGAGCTCGGCACCCCAGTAGGTGGCCTGCGGGTCCGTGACGATCTTGCGGGGGTCGTTCTGGGCGGCCAGGCCCATGCGGATGAACTCCTCCAGCTCGAACACCTCCGGGCCACCGACCTCCACCACCCCGTGCACCGGGGCGCCGACCGCCGTGCGGCCCACGGCCGCGGCCACGTCGTCGGAGACCATGGGCTGGATCCGGCCGGCGGGCAGGCGCACCGTGTCACCCTCGGTGACCCCGTCGGCGAGCCCCTTCGCGAACTCGAAGAACTGGGTCGCGTGGACGATGGAGTAGGGCACGCCCGACGCCTTGATCAGCTCCTCCTGGGCCTGCTTGGCCCGGAAGTACCCACTGCCCTGGAGCCGGTCGGTGCCCACCACGGACAGCGCCACATGGTGTCCCACACCGGCCTCGGCCTCCGCCTTGAGGAGATTGGCCGTGGAGGCACGGAAGAAGTCCATGACCGCCTGGTCGTCGAACGAGGGGGAGTTGGACACGTCGACCACGACCGAGGCGCCCGCCAGGGCCTCGGCCAGGCCCTCGCCGGTGAGGGTGTCGACGCCGGTGCTCGGCGCGGCGGCGACCGCTTCGTGCCCGTGCTCACCGAGCCCTCGGACCACCTTCGAGCCGATGAGCCCGGTGCCACCGATCACTACGACCTTCATGACGGAATTCCTCTCTGGTTCTCTTCTGGTGCTTCCATCAGAAGAGACCGGGCAGCCTCCTCGCGTGTGACACGCGGTCCGGCAGACCAGGGGAACGGGCGCGTCACCCCTCCAGCGACGCCACGTAGGGAGCCAGCTTGGCGGGGTTCATCACCCACAGAAGGCGCTCGATGCCGCGCGCCGACACGTCGGCGGACAGCAGGGCCACCGGGTCTCCCGAGCCCGCGGCCGACACCAGGACGGCCGGCCTGCCGTTGGCCTCGACCCAGCGCACCTGGGCCCGCGGCCAGAAGCGCGGGGCGAAGGCGACGAGGTACCGGGAGACGTGCGGCAGCCCGGACACCGGGATCCTCGACGCCCCGCGCACCCCGCCACCGTCGGAGTAGCTGACCACGCCCTCGGTCAGGACCTCCTCCAGCACCGCCAGATCACCCTGCTGCGCCGCGGCGAGGAACACCTCGAGAAAGCGCCGGTGCTCGGCGGAACCGACCGGCTCCCTGCGCTCCGCCGCCAGCCGCTTGCGGGCCCGGCTCACCAGCTGACGGGCATTGGCCTCGCTGGTCTCCACGATGTCCGCGATCCGCCGGTACGTGTAGTCGAACGCCTCCCGCAGCACGTACGCGGCCCGCTCCACCGGGTTCAGCTTCTCCAGCAGGAAGAGCACCGCCAGGTCGAGCGCCTCCGCGCGCTCGGCCCCCAGCTGCGGATCGGCGCTCGTGTCCACCGGCTCGGGCAGCCAGGGGCCCACGTACGACTCCCGGCGCACCCGGGCCGACCGGGTGAAGTTGATCGCCAGCCGGACGGTCACCGTGGCCAGGAAGGCGGCCGGCTCCTGGACACCGGCACGGTCGGTGTTCTGCCACCGTACCCACGCCTCCTGGACGACGTCCTCGGCCTCCACCGCGCTGCCGATCACGCGGTAGGCGATACCGAAGAGCTGCGGACGCGCCGCGATGAACTCCTTCGTCGCCCGGTCGAGGGAGTCGGCGTGGTCACCGGCGCGCATCCATGTCCTCCAGGGTCGGACCCGCATGGTACAAGGCGGCCGGGCCCCGGCAGGCACCCCGCCGCCGGGGTGTCGGCCGGGGCCCGGCAGGTCAAGGGCGGGGCGGCGGCCGGTAAAGGCACGGGCAGGTGCCGGCCGTGCCGGCCCCATGCCTGACATGGGCGGCCGACGGCACCGTCGGCCTGGACGCCAACTCCACGCCCGCGACGAAGGACATCGTCACCGGCATCGAACAGGTCGCCCCGCTGTTCCACCTTCTCAACGGCGACCTCTGCTACGCCAACCTGGACGTCGACCGGGTGCGCACCTGGAACAACTTCTTCACCAACAACGCCCGTTCGGCGCGCTTCCGTCCCTGGATGCCGGCGGCCGGCAACCACGAGATCGAGAAGGCCAACGGCCCGCTCGGGCTCGGTGCCTACCAGGCGTACTTCTCCCTCCCCTCCACCGAGACCGACGCCGAACTCGCCGGCCTGTGGTACGCGTTCACGGCCGGTTCGGTGCGGGTCGTCGTGCTGCAGAACGACGACAACTGCCTGCAGGACGGCGGCGACGTCTACATCAGCGGCTACTCGGGCGGCCGTCAGCTCGCCTTCCTGGAGAAGGAACTCAAGGCGGCGCGCTCCTCGCGGGACATCGACTGGGTGGTCGTGGCCATGCACCAGGTCATGGTCAGCTCCTCGGACGCCAACGGCGCGGACCTGGGCCTGCGCGAGAAGTACGGCCCGCTGTTCGACCGGTACGGCGTCGACCTGGTGCTGTGCGGTCACGAGCACAACTACGAGCGCTCGCTGGCCGTTCGCGGCGTCGTGGGCGGCAGCGAGACGCTGACGCCGAACCCGGTCTCCCAGGCCACCGACGACATCGACGCCGACCTGGGCACCGTGCACATGGTCCTCGGCGGCGGCGGTGTCTCGGGCACCACGAACCAGAAGTTCTTCAAGGACGGCACGGGCAAGGTGATCACCGCCGTGTCCGCGACCGCCGGGCCGAACGGCAAGCGCACCTCCACCTACGTACAGGAGAAGGCGGTGTGGGTGGGCGTCCGGGACGTCGAACACCCCTACGGCTTCGCCGCCTTCACCGTCGACCCCGGCCGGCACGCCGGTGACACCACCCGGATGCACGTGACGTACTACAACGTGAACAAGCCGAACGGCGAACTGTCGGTCTTCGAGAGCTTCAGCCTGCACCGCAAGCGCTCGGACGGCCAGGCCGGCTGAGCGCGCGACCAGCGGGAGACGCGGGCCGGGCGGCGACCGCCCGGCCCGCGCCGCGTTCCGGTTCTGCCAGGACGGCAGGCTTCGTCACCGGCGCGGCCGGGACCGGCGAACTCTCCGTGCGCCGACGAGAGATCGCGGCGTGGCGCCCACTGGAAATACTTGGATTCGCAAGTATAGGCTCCCGGATGGGGGCGATTGGTGGGAAAAGCCGGACGCCGTCAGGAGAACCGTGGCGCCGTCACACCCGATCGATCCCACGGTTCGGCAACATGTCAAGCGTGTCGCGGTTACGCCGGTTGACTGCCGCCCGGCGTGGACGTGCGCGGCGGCGTCCGGTGGTGCCGCAGCGCGTTGGGGTCAACCATTCCTGGAAGGAAGTACCGTGGCACCGGTGCTGGTCGGACTCGAAGGTCTGCTGGCGGGGGAGCGCATCCCGGTCCTGGACACCCGCGTCACCTTTGGGCGCAACTCGGAGAACACCGTCGTCATCTCGAGCCTGAGCGTCTCCCGTTTCCATGCGGAGATCCTCTTCGACGAGGACAAGGGTTACGTACTGCGCGACCTGGAGAGCAGCAACGGCACTCTGGTCAACGGGGAAGAGGTGGAGTCCCGGCTGCTGCAGCCGGGCGACGAGATCACCCTGGGCGACGAGGAGTTCCGCTTCGAGGTGGCCGACGCCATGGAGACGCTGATGGCGCTCTCCCTGCCCCGGTCCGTCACGCACGGTGCGCAGGACGGTGGGAAGGGGCCCGTCCTGCGGGTCACCGTCGCCGGCGGCGGGCCCGTCGGGCTGTCCCTCGCCCTGCTCCTCGAGCACTTCCTCGGCCCCCAGGTACAGATCACCGTCTACGACGGCAGATGGCGCAAGCGGGGCCGCACCGTCGTCTGGAAGGGGCAGGACGAGGGCAACGTACGGCGCCAGCAGGTCGTGACCGTGCAGAGCCGCCAGTACCTCGCGTGGCCCGAGGAGGTACAGGCGCGCCTCTTCGACGCGGAGCACTACACGGAGATGTGGCCCTCCGGCCCGGACTCGGTCGGCGACCACAGCCCGCGCAACATGCGCATCGCCTACATCGAGGACCGCCTGCTGGAGCTGGCGAACGAGAAGCGGGACCGGATACGCCTGATACCCGCCCGGTTCGACGCGGCGAAGCAGCAGGACGAGCTCGCCACCCAGCACGTCCTCGCCATCTGCGACGGCGGCCGGTCACGGACCCGGGACCACTTCGCCGCCCGGTTCGGCAAGGCCGACGAGTCGATCTACTCCCTCGACGGCCGCCACCTGCAGGACGTCGTCCTCGGCCTGCGCGTGAAGTCCCGCCTGACCGACCCCATGGCGGTCCTGCTGACGGTCGCCCAGAACCGCTTCCTGCTCAACTCGCTGCGCGGCGAGGGCTTCCTCAACATGCGGCTGACCGACGCCGAGGCGGCCGAGGTGATCGGCCTGGACCCGGTCCGCCGCGTCTTCGAGGAGTGCATCGCCTCCCGGCCGTGCCTGATGGACCGTGACGAGTACGGGGACTTCCAGTGCTCGACGCACGGCACGCTCTTCCTGCCCGCCCTGGTCAAGGGGTCGGCCCTGTGGCGCCGGGTGCGCGAGGGACTGCTGCTGTTCGGCGTCGAGTCGGACGACCTGACGGCGGTCACGAGCTTCCGCCTGGACATGGTGCAACGCCCGCGGTTCTCCGCCGAGTTGCTGCCTCCCACCACCACCTCGCCGGGCACGTACGGGTTCCTGCTCGGCGACGCCGCCAACGCGATCCACTTCTGGCCGGGCCGTGGTCTCAACAGCGGCCTCGCCTCCGCCATCTCGCTGGCGCGTTCCCTCAACGGGGCATGGAACGGACGGTCGTTCCGGGACGCGGACTTCCTCCGGCACGAGGCGGCGATGTCGATGCTGCAGTACCGGCACAAGAGCCGGGCGTGGAAGGCGATGGTCACCACCGACGACCAGGGTGCCACCTGGGCGATCAAGGACATCATCGGCCACGGCATCGACGGGATCCCCGAAGAGCCCGACCGCGAGGCGGACACCCGGACGCTGCTGGAGCGCATGCAGGCCATCCGTGCCCGCCTGGAGCCCCGCCTGCCGGGCATGCCGGACGACGAGGCGATCCTGGACCGCCTGCGCACCCTGGAGCCCGCCACCCTGCGCATGCTCGTCCTCAGCGGCGCCTGGGACACGCTGACGATGGGCGGCGAGGAGGTCGACATCGACATCTTCTACGGCCAGGACTCGTCCGCGGCCGCCGCCGCGGTGGAGGCCCTGGAACCGGCCGCCCAGTCCTAGTGCTGCGACCGGAAAGGTTCACCGGCTCGCGACGCCCGGCACGGCACCTCGCCGCGTTGTCGCATCACCCGAGTACATCCAGTACGCGGGCGATGCTCCGCCTTGCGATGCACCGCACCGGACGCCGCGAGCTTTCCGGCAAACCTTCCCGGCCACAGCACTAGCCGCCAGGCACCCAGACGTCTGCCGGCGAGGCGTCTGGGCAGCCGTCGCCCGCCACGACGAACGCCGTCACCGCAGACCGGCCCTGTCACCCACCCCCACCCGCCGGCGGGCGGGTCGGGTCGGCCCTGTTCCTGCTCTCACCCACCTGCCGGGCCCGCCGTCCCGGTCAGCGGAAAGCGGCCAACGGGCCCGCGATCCCGGTAAACACACTGAGGGCGTGCCGCCGCCGCGCGGTTCTGGATCGAGCCCCCGCCGGCCTCGCCGCCCCCGCTGCCTCGACCGGGCCGCCGGGCTCACCGTGCGGTGCCGGCCAAGTCCGGCGGTTCCCGTCCGCTGCCGAGAAGTGTGTCTTGATCCAAGTTTTACGTCCCGGAGGGAACGGAAACCCGTGCTGTAGCTGTCTGACGGACAGTGGGGCCTGTCGAAGGCCGCGGAGCGAGATGAGTGGGGCAGGGCGTGGGACGGCGCAAGGGCGGCATAGGCATCGCAGTCGGTACGGTCGCAATGCTGGTGGGTGTGACCGCCTGCGGGGGCGGCGGCAGCGACAAGGCGAGCGGGGGCGACGCCAAGGCGTCGGGGAAGCCGAGCGCGAGCGCCTCGCCCAGCCCCACGAAGCCCTTGGGGCCGCCGATGCTGCTGGACACGATCACCCCGCAGACGGGCACCACGGTCGGCGTGGCCATGCCGATCTCGGTCATTTTCACGAACCCGGTGGCGGCGAAGGCCCGGGCCACGGTCGAGAAGCACATGAAGGTCAGCACCTCGCAGCCGGTGGTCGGCGCCTGGCACTGGATGGGCGACCGCCGTGCCGACTGGCGGCCGAAGACCTACTGGCCCTCCGGCACGAAGGTGCGCGTCGACGCCGACATGAACGGCGTCAGCAACGGCAACGGACGCTACGGCGTGCACGGATACACGCACACCTTCACCATCGGCGACGATGTGCGTGCCGACGTCTCGGTGACCGGTCACACCATGAAGGTCACCCGTAACGGCCAGACGGTGCGCACCCTGTCGATCAACGCGGGCAGCGCCCAGTACCCGACCTGGGACGGCACGATGGCCGTCATCGACAAGCAGGAGAAGGTCCACATGACCTCCTGCAGCGTCGGCATCAGCTGCGACAAGGGCAGCCCCAACTTCTACGACCTGACGCTGCCCTGGGACATCCACCTCACCCAGTCGGGCACCTACGTGCACTACTCGACCGGCGACCCCAACCCGGGCAGCGGCAGTGCCCGCGGTTCGCACGGCTGCGTCCACCTGTCGCTGTCGGACGCCAAGTGGTTCTACGGCCAGGTGAAGCAGGGCGACCCCGTCACCATCACCGGCTCTCCCCGTGGCAAGGCCCCGGCCGACAACGGCTACGCCGACTTCAACCTGGGCTGGGACCAGTGGCTCACGGGCAGCGCGTCAGGAGAGCAGACGACCACCGCGCTGTGACCCGCGGCGGGACGGGCGCCGGCTCTCCTCCGGGGGAGTCCGCGCGCCCTCCCGCCTGGGCCGGCCCAGCACGACTCCGGCCAGGACCAGGACAAGTCCGCACACCTGCTGAACGGTCAGCACCTCTCCGGCGACCGCGGTGCCGAGCAGGACGCCCGTGACCGGGTTGAGCAGGCCTATCAGCCCGACCGTCCCCGCGGACAGGTGCCGCAGCCCGGTGAACCAGGCGGCGAAGGCCAGCGCGGTGGCGACGAGGGACACGTAGCCGAACGCGAGGAGCGCCGGTGCGCCGAGCACCGGTGGCGGGCCCTCCACCAGCGCGGCGACCGGAAGCAGGAAGATGCCTCCCGCCGTGAGCTGCCAGGCGGTCGAGGCGAGCACGTCGGCACCCTCGTTCCACCGTTTGGTCAGGACGTGCCCGAAGGCCGACACCAGCATGGCGGCGGCCGACGCCAGGACGCCCGGCACACTCGTGCCCCGCACCCCCGTGAGCAGCATGAGGCAGACCCCGCCCAGCCCGAGCACCGCGCAGGCCAGTTGGGCCGGCCGGGGCCGCTCGGACACCAGGGGCCAGGCCATGAGCATCATGGTCAGCGGCGACACGGCCATGACGGTCGAGGCGACGCTCGTCGCAAGCAGCTGGGAGGCCGCGTAGACGAGGACGAAGAACACGCTCATGTTGAGCAGCCCGAGCACCGCGGACCGCCACCACCAGGCACCGTGCGGCCGTCGCCTGCGCAGGGCCAGCAGGACGAGGCCGGCCGGCAGCGCCCGCAGGGCGGCCCCGTAGAGCGGGCGGTCGGCCGGCAGGAACTCGTGTGTCACGTAGTAGTTGGCACCCCAGGCCACCGGCGCCACCGCGGTGATCGCCACCCATCGTATATTAGCTTCCATGGAAGCTAATATAGCTTCCTGGGAAGCTATCATGGGTGCATGAAGCACGGTGAACCCATCGACCACGTGGCCCGGATCCAGGCCGACTGGCGCCGCGAGCGCCCCGACGTCGACGTCACGCCGCAGGGGGTGATCGGCCGGCTGCACCGCCTGGCCGGCCGGCTCACCGAGGAGCTCTGTCTCGTGTACGGCCACCACGGCCTGAGCGAGGGGGAGTTCGACGTCCTGTGCGCCCTGCGCCGGGCGGGGGAGCCCTATGAGCGCGCGCCCGGCGAGCTCGCCGCCCACACCATGGTGACCACCGGCGCGATGACGAAGCGGATCGACCGCCTGGAGCGGGCCGGACTCGTCACCCGCCGCCGCTCCCACGACGACCAGCGCGGCCGGATCGTCGCCCTCACCACACCCGGGCGCGAACTCATCGACCTGGCCTTCACCGACCACATGCGCAACGAACGCAACCTGCTGGACCTGCTGACACCCGCCGAGGCCGAGTCGCTCGAAACCCTCCTCACCACCTGGCTCTCCCGCATGGAGGGCCCACGCGCCCCCGACGGCGAGTGACCCGGTGCGAGGCCGCCACCGGCCACGCGCAACGGCCCTGACCGGCTCACGCGCACCGGCGCCCGCCTGGCCGCCACGGCACGCGGCCCTGCGCACCGCCATCGGCTGGTCCACGAACCGCGCACCCGCCGCGGCGCGCCCCGCCGCCGGCAGGGCGCGCCGGGTCCGGCGTTCGGCTCAGGTCAGGCCGAAGGTCTGCGCGCCGGAACCGTTGCAGTCCCAGATCTGCAGGCGGGTGCCGTTGGCGGTGGCGCCGCTGGGGGAGTCGAGGCAGCGTCCGGACTGGGGGTTGAGGAGGGAGCCGTCGGCCTGCTGGACCCATTTCTGGCCGCCGACCCCGTTGCAGTCCCACAGCTCGACCTTGGCGCCGTTCGCCGTGCCGTTGCCCTCGATGTCCAGACAACGCCCCAGTGTGGAAAGGGAGTTGTCCGAGCCGTGGTACCAGTGCTGGTCGATCGCGTACGACTGGCAGCCCCACAGCTGTACGGCGGCGCCGTCGGTGCCGGTGTCGTCGGCGGCCACGTCCACACATGTGCCGCCCGGGCCCCTGACCGGCCCGCCGCCGTTCACCGAGAACTTCTGCGCGCCGGAACCGTTGCAGTCCCAGATCTGCAGGCGGGTGCCGTTGGCGGTGGCGCCGCTGGGGGAGTCGAGGCAGCGTCCGGACTGGGGGTTGAGGAGGGAGCCGTCGGCCTGCTGGACCCATTTCTGGCCGCCGACCCCGTTGCAGTCCCACAGCTCGACCTTGGCGCCGTTCGCCGTGCCGTTGCCCTCGATGTCGAGGCATCGCCCGAGGGTGGACAGCGAGCCGTCCGGGTTGTGCGTCCAGTGCTGGTCCTCGGCGTACGTCTGGCAGTCCCACAGCTGTACGGCGGCGCCGTTGGTGCCGGTGTCGTCCGCGGCGACGTCCACGCACTTGCCGCCCGGTCCGGTGACCGTCCCCTGCGGACCGTTCGGCACGTCCGTCTCGCCGCTGTAGCCGACGGAGACGATGTTCGCCTGGACGGCGTTCTCGGCGGCGTCGGTGGGGTAGCCGGAGACCATGACGCCCTCGAAGAAGGTGCCCCGGTTCCAGTTGCTGTTGTCGCCGCCGATGCCCAGGATGATGCCGCCCTCCTGCTGCATGGGCTGATAGCCGCCCCGGGTCGGCAGCGCCCCGTCCCACCAGGTGGTCAGCCCGCCGGACCGGGAGTCACCGCCCTTGAGCGCGTACCGGGTCTGCCCGTTGTTCTTCAGCACGGCGGTGACGAAGGTGCTGCCGTTGCCCCGGTTCGCCGTGTTGGAGCCGTTGTCGCCCTGGAACATGCCGTTCTCCAGGTCGGCCTCCACCCACGGGCCGCTCCCGGTGCACGGCGCGAAATAGCAGGTGGTAGCGATCGACACGGCGTCCATGTGCCCGTTGCCGGTGTCGGCCGGCGTGCTCTCGGCGTTGCCGTAGTCGAAGCAGCAGGCGGACCCGACATGGGTGCCGCTGGCCACCATGTAGGCCCCCTCGGGCTGACCGCCGACGGCGACACCCGAGGCCACACCGGTGTAGCGGTAGCCCACTCCGGGCGAGATCCACAGCCCGTACACCTTGTGCCCGCCCGCGGTGACGGCGATCTCGGACGCGTCGGCGCCCCGGTCGGCACCCATCCCGGAGGTGCCGGCCGGCCCGGGGACGAGGTCGTTGTGCCGGCCGCTCTGGTCGTAGATCTTCGTGATCCGGCAGCCGCCGCCGCCCGCGCAGAAGGTGTCCTGGGCCGCCGCGTCGGCGTACCCGCCCTGCGTCAGCGGCCCGATGTCGGCGCTCGCCCCGTCCGCGACGCGGGTCACCCGGTAGAGCGGACCGTCGTACGAGGAGAGCAGCGCGCGGGTGACGCTGTGCGCGGCCACGCACGGGGTGCCGGCCGCCGCGTAGATGTCGCACGGCAGCGAGCCGGCGGCCTGCGAGGCGGCCGGGAACCCGAGCAGCAGCCCGAGAGCGAGACCGAGGCAGGCCGACACGGCCACCACCCGGGACCTCCGTAGCCATGTTCTTGGTGAGTTCATGACATTCCATACTGACCAGGAACCACGCATGGACGTCCCTTCGAAGCTGGAGTGGGCGCCGGCCGCACCGGGGCGCGGCGGCACGGCTCTTGACCGGCTCGGCCCGGAACCTACGCACGCTGTTCGACCGCGTCAATATTTGTTTCCTTATTTTGGTTCAGACCAAGCCGGGAAATGAGCCGGCACAGGGTCCGTGCGGGGCATCGTCTAGGGCGAGCGGCGCGGGGGCGGGCCGGTCAGCAGGTGGTGCTCGTGGGACGCGTAGCGGCTGCGTTCGCGGTCGGCGGCCCGCCGGCCGGCCAGGACGGTGGTCAGCCAGCCGGCGAGAAAACCCGCGGGCACGGAGACGAGCGCCGGCGTGTTGTAGGGGAACCAGTCGAAGTCGGCGTCCGGAAAGGCGGACAGCGGTGTCCCGGAGACCAGGGTGGTGCCGGGGGCCAGGGCGAGCACGCTCAGCGTGCCCACGATGAGGGTGGCCAGCAGCGCCGTGCGCGTGTAGCGGCGCCAGAAGAGGGTGTAGAGGAGCGCGGGGGCGATGGCGGAGGCGCCGAGGGTGAAGGAGACCGTCGCCAGCGGCTGGAGGCTGCGGTGCTGGGCGAGGACGGCCAGAAGGATGGTGGGGATGCCCACGGCGAGCGCACCGCAGCGGGCGAGGGCGAGTTCCCGGGCCGGCGCCCAGGGAACCGGCCGGGACGCCGTCAGGTCGTGGGCGAGGGTGTTGGCGCAGGCCAGCGTCATGCTCGCGACGGAGGCGAGGAGGGTGAGAAAGACAGCGGTGGTGACGGTGGCGAAGAGCAGGCTCTCCGGCCGGGACAGGCCGGCTCCGAACGCGGCGCGGGCGCCCAGCAGGTAGGCGGTCGTGCCGTGCGCGTCGGCGGCGGTGATGCGGTCGTGCCCGACCAGCGCGGTCGCTCCGGTGCAGATCAGGGTGAGCATCAGGACGAACAGGGTCACCGAGGAGACCGCCCAGGACATCGCACGGCGGACCTGGCGCGGCGTGCCCGCCGTGTACATCCGCATGGTGACGTGGGGCAGGCAGGCGCCGCCCAGCACGATGGCGCACTGGGTGCTGGCCATGTCCAGGGCGGGATGCGGGCTGCTGGAGTACTGCAGCCCCCAGGTCAGATAGGCGTCGTCGGCCCCGCTCTGCCGGGCCGCCGCGTGGAACAGCGCCTGCGGCTGCCAGTCGAACGCGCGCAGGATCAGCACGCTCACGACCAGCCCGGAGCCGAGCAGCGCCACGGTCTTGATGATCTGGACCAGGGCGGTGCCGGGCATGCCGCCAAGCGCCGCATAACTGATCATGAGGACACCCGCCCCGGCCACGCACCCGTTCTTCATGCCGGCGTCGTTGAACCCGAGGACGTACGCCAGGAGTTCACCGACCCCGGCGAGCTGGACGACCATCATCGGGACGAGCGCGGCGAGGGTGACCAGGCAGGCGGTGACGCGTACCGACCGGGCCGGGTGGCGGCGGGCCAGCGCGTCGCCCATGGTGTAACGGCCGGTGTTGTGGAGGGGTTCGGCCAGCAGGAACATCAGCAACAGCAGGGACAACAGGGCGCTGAGGGCCAGGACGATACCGTCGAAACCGCACAGGGCGATGATCCCTCCGATGGTGAGGACGGTGGCGGCGGAGATGTAGTCGCCGGCGACGGCCAGGCCGTTGCGCAACGGCGACAGGGACCGGTAGCCGGTGTAGAACTCGGCGAGGTCGTCGGCCTCCGGGCCGGTGAGCACGCACAGCAGCAGGGTGAGGGCGACGACCGCGCAGAACGCGACCAGGGACCAGGACTGGGCGGAGCCGCCGAACCCGGTCACGGCGACTGCTCCCGGTCCGGCGCGGGCGCACGCAGGTGACGGCGGGCGCGGCGCGCCAGGGGATCCACGAAGCGGTGTGCGGCGGCTTCGTAGAGGAGGACCGCCAGCCAGGTGACGGGGATCTGGGCGAGCGCCAGAAGCAGCCCGGTGGGCAGCCCGCCGGGGCCCGGGCGGGCCATCAGCGAAGGGGCTTTGACGGTCAGGGCGAGGAAGGCGGCGAAGTAGCCGAGCGCGGTGATGGTCGCCACCCGCCGGTGCCAGCGATACGCCCGCCGCAGCAGGCGCAAGGTGCGGTGGGCGCCGGAGCGAGGGCCCGCCGGACGGGTGCCGTCCGGCTCCGGACCGGTCGACCAGGTCGGGGACCGGCGTTCGTACGAAGACCGCTCCGAGGGTAAATCAGGGATGTCAAAGGACATTTCGGCAACTCCTCGGTGGGGACCGGGGCCGGTCGTGGCGGGCCGCGAGCGGGGAGAGTGGTTCGGGCGACCGCACACCGTGCGGCCGGGAGGTCGGGGAAACCGTCTGCGCCGGTCGTCCAGGACGCCGTCTCGTGCGTCACGGTCGGGTGATCAGGGCGCCATGGTCTCCGGCGGGGGCGCTGTCCGCCAGAGGTGCGGCCGCGGTGGGCGGGAGCGGTCCGCGGCGCGTCGGGCTGACGTCGGGATCTCCGACAGCGGGTGATGAAGCATGGGCGGAGCGCGGGGTAGCGCGCCCGCTTCGAAAAGTGCGCCGTCGCACACCTCAGGAGCCCTGGGCCGCCCGCCCGTTGGCCCGGCCGTGACGGAGCGGAACTGTGACGCACTTCATGGGTGCCATCGGTCTCGGCCGGCGACTGGACCGGTGCGAAGCCCAACTGCCCCCCGGTCCGGGTAACTTGCGGAAGTAACGAAATGGCTGGGCGCTCCCGCAATCCCCGCCCCGGCACCGTCGAACAGAACCGGCATGGTTCCGCGGGCACATGAGACGCCCAAGAACGCGCGAATGCGAAGTACATTGCGATGACACCGTCTTGACCCCGCTCCGTAAAAACCGGCAGGTTTCGGACACTTCACATCATTTATCGGCTTTCTGCGAAAGATCCGCGCTATGGGTGCCTATCTGTCTCCCCCAGCCGTCGTGCAAGGTGAACACGCCGTGAAGACCGGCGAGATCCTGGCGGAGGTGAGAAGCCGGCAGCCACAGGCGCCGTGGCTGCCGCGGATCGACGGCATCGCGGCCAGTACGGGCATCCACTCCCGCGGCTGGATGCTGCCGCTGGAGACGGCAGCCGCACCCGGCAGCGGCACGGGCCTGCGAACTCTGGGCGCCGGCCCGGCCCGTGCGGCCCTGGCCCGCACCGGGTTCACCGACCACGAGGTGAAACGCGCGATCGCCGCCCTGGAGGCGATACCGGCGCCGCAGACCATCCAGGAGCGCACCGCGCCCGCCTGGGCGGCCGTGCAGACGTACGGGGAAGACGCGGCCCGCGAAGCCCTTCGAAACGCCCGGCTGGACACCGCCGACGTCGACTGCCTGATCACCAGTCACTCCACCACCCCGGCCCTGCCGGGGCTGGACCTCTCCCTGTTCAACCGCCTTTCGCTGCGCAGCGACGTACTGCTGCTGCCGGCCACCCAGTGGGCGTGCATCGCCGGCACCCGATCGCTGGCGCTGGCGGCCGAGCTGGTCGCCGCGGACCCAGGCCGGGTGGTGCTGGTCGTGATATCGGAGGCGCTGAGCACCACCTACCAGCCCGCCGACGACACGCTGGAATCGCTCATCGTCCGGCTGCTGTTCGCGGACACCGCCGTCGCCGTGGTGGTCACAGGCCGCCCCAGGCCGGAGTCCGTCCTGCGACTGGACGCGGCCTGGCACCACACCCTGCCCGGCACCATGGACCTGCACCGGCTGGACACCCGCGACGACGGCACACATTTCGTCATGGACCGCCGGGGACCGCGCGCGGTACAGGAGACGGTGGCCGCGATGTGGGAGTGGCTGCGGCTGCGCCACCAGGACGACGGGCACCCCTGGCATCCCGACCTGCTGCTCGCGCACCCCGGCGGCACACGGGTGCTGGAGTACATGGAGCAGACGATGCCCGCCGGCTGGCCGGAGGGGCTGCTGGCCTACAGCCGCGACAGCTACACCACGGGCAACCGCGGCGGCGCCGCCGTGCTCGACATCCTGCGCCGCGCGCACGACGCGGGCCAGAAGTCGGGCAGCCGTACGGTGCTGTACGCGGCCGCCCCCGGCCTGACGGCCACGGCCGTCGAGGGGGAGTGGTTGTAGCCGAAGCCCGGCACGCTCATCGCGGCACCGGCGCTACCCCTCCAGCTCCGCCCAGACGGCCTTGCCGGTCTGGGTCCACCGCACTCCCCAGCGGGTGGTCAGCTTGTGGACGACGTACAGTCCTCGCCCGGCGCTGTCGAGCGGGTCGCCGCGGCGCAGGCGCGGCCGGCCGTTGCCCGTGTCACCGACCTCGCAGGTCAGGCGGCTCCCGGTGCGCACCAGCCGTACCGTGACGGGCCCGGTGCCGAACCGGACGGCGTTGGTGACCAGTTCGCTGATCACCAGCAGTGCGTTGTCCCCGGCCTGCTCGCCGGTGTGCCAACGGCGCAGGAGAGGAGCGGCCAGAGCGCGGGCGCGGGCGGCGGTGTCGTCACGGGCGGGCAGCTGCCAGGTGGCGGTGGACCGGCTGCGGCGGCCGGCCAGCCGGGCGAGCAGCAGGGTGACGTCGTCGCGCAGCGGCTCCTTCGGGGCCAGCCTGGCGACCACGCGACGCGCGGCCTGTTGGAGATCGTCCCAGGGATGCACCTCGCGCACGACCTCCGTCAGCCGGCCGATGCCGTCGTCGATGGAGGCCCCCGGATCCTCCACCAGGCCGTCGGTGTAGAGGACGAGAAGCGAACCGGGCGGCGCGGTGAACTCCTGCACCTCGAACGGCTCCCGTACGACGAACTCGGCGCCCAGGGCCGGGTGCGGCTGCGTCGCCACGGTCTCCGCGGACCCGTCGGGACGGACGAGGAGCGGGGGCAGATGGCCGGCGTTGGAGATCACCACCCGGTGGTCGACAGGGTCGTAGACCGCGATGCAGCACGTCGAGCCCAGCGCGCTGTATCCGGCCGCCAGGCCCGCGTCCGTGTCGTCCAGGAGGGTGACCGTCTCGTCCAGCCGCTCCAGCACCTCCCCGGGGCCCATCCCCGCCGACAGCAGTGCCCGCGCCTCCATGCTCAGCTGGCCCATCGCCGCCGCGGCCCCCAGGCCGTGCCCCACGACGTCGCCGACGACCAGCGCGGTACGGTCACTCGGCAGCGGAAAGCTGTTCACCCAGTCGCCGCCGACGCCCGCACTGTCCGGGGTGGTGGGCTCGTAGACACTGGCGATCTCGATGGTGTCGCTGCCGGCCCGCGGCAGCAGCCGCCGCTGCAGTGCCAGGACCTGGGCGTGCTCACGCTGATGCTGGCGGGCCAGGTCGACGTGCCGGGCGGTCTTGGCCACGAGTTCTTGCAGGTCGAGCAGCTCGCCGTCGCGGAAGAGGTACTCCGGCCGCCGCCAGACCTCCGTCACCCCCAGCACGATGGGCCTCGGCGCGCCTTCGGGACCTTCCACCACCAGCGGGATGCAGGCGACGCTCACCGGCCGGTTGCCCGGCACCAAGGCGCGCACCAGGCGGGGATCGCCGAGTGCCCGTTCGATCGCCTCCCGGTCCGGAAGGACGACGGCCCGCGGAACGTCGTCGCGCATCACCGCACCGGCCAGCAGGCGGCTCGCTTCCCGGGGAAGGTTGTCCCCGGGGGTCAGATAGCCCTCTGGCCAGGCCCGGTCCGGCACCAGGGCCGCCCGCCGCAACCGGATGCGCTCCTGCGCCTGCTCGGTGACCGCCTCGCCCGTCCACACGGCGTAGTCCAGGTTGACGGCGGCCACGTCCCCCCAGGCCAGCAGGGACTGGGCCAGGGACTGCGCCGTCTCCCCGATGTCCAGGGACGTACCGATCGCGGCGGCGGAGGCGTACAGGTGCAGTCGCTTGGCCATGGCGATCAGGGACACCGTCAGACCGTCCTGCGGCGGCGCGGCCGGCAGGATGCTCATCGAGACCACCAGCTCCGTCCCGTCGTCCCGCCGAAGGCGCTGGACCCGGGCGACATGCGCCTCGCGTGTCTCAAGGACCCGCCGCAGCCGCTGCGTGACCGTCGCCACGTCCCCGGGCGGCAGCAGATCAGTGAAGGCGGCCCCCGGCGTCGCACTCACCCCCGCGAACGGAGCGGCGTCCAGATTGGAGCCGCGGATCCTCAGGTCCCGGTCGAGACTGACCACCCCGAGGATCTGTTCCCCGCTCCCGGCCTCCTCCGCCCCGGGAGCACCCGTGACCGCCGCCGGCGCTGCGCCCTTCGGGATGTAATCACCCAGGGCGCCGCTGACCATGTCGAACGGCGAAGCAGAGGCGGGTGTGGGGTTCATGAAGCTCACACAGCTCGCTGACTCCGGGCGCGTACCGGCAGATCTTCCCGAGTCCGTGCGGTCAGGCACGACAACCCTCGACCGCACATCTCATGAGTAACACAAATACCCTGCTCATCGAAGGGGTAAAAGTGATCTAAACAACACGAACCGACCTCGGTGTCGACGGGAGCCCCTTGTAAGGGCCGGACCGTCCCGCTCTTCGGCGACCAGATCACGCAGCTCGCGCTGCCCCTGCTCGCGGTCCCGGCCCTGGACGCGGCTGCCCCGCGGACGGGCCGGCTCACGGCCGCCGGGCTTCTGCCGAGCCCGCTGTTCTCCGTACGTGCCGGCGTCCGGGAGGACCGCAGGGGGCGACGGCGGCACATGATGATCGCCGGCCGGCCTCGGAAGGGCGCCGGCCTTCCGCCCGCTCCCGGCCGCCTGGGCCCTGGACTGTCTCGGCCTCGCTCGGCTCTACGCGGTCGCGTTCGCATCGGCAGGGCAACCGACCCGGATCCGGCCCACCGAACCCCCGGCCGCCGCCCGCGCCAAGGCCGACCTGACGACCGGCTTTCGCCGCGCCCCGGCACGACGGGACAGACTGCCACGACGAAGCGTGCGGGCGAGTCGACGTTCCGGCTCCGAACGCCGTTTCCCCCGGCACCTGCCGCAGCCGCGGCCCCGCGCCGCCGCGATCCACTCACGAAGAACAGGGGCTCAGCTTCATGACAGCCGACGAGACGGACATCACCGAGGACCTGATCCGGCAGCTGCTGCGCGAGCAGCACCCCGACCTGGCGGACCGTCCCCTGAAGCTCGGAGCGCTCGGCTGGGACAACCAGGTCTGGCGGCTCGGCGACGACCTCGCCGTCCGGCTGCCCTGGGCGACCCGGTCCGCGGACGCCCTGCTGCGCAAGGAACACGCCTGGCTGCCCCTCCTCGCCCCGCGTCTTCCCCTGCGGGTCCCTGTCCCGCAGCGCATCGGCGAGCCCTGCCGACGTTTCCCGCGGCCCTGGCTCGTCACCACCTGGGTCCCGGGCGAGCGGGCCGACCGGGCCCCCGCGACGCGCCCCGCCGAGTCGGCCGTCGCACTGGCCGCCTTCCTGACCGCTCTGCACCGCCCCGCCCCCGACGAGGCACCGACGGGCCGGCAGCGCGGCGGCCCGCTGGCCGGCACCGCCGAATCCTTCGCTGAGGGGCTCGCCTCGGCCACCGAGCTGGGGCTGATCCGCGACCCGGACGCCGTCCGCGCGGTCTGGGAAGACGCCGCCGCCGCGCCGGACTGGGCAGGCCCCCGCCTCTGGCTCCACGGCGACCTGCACCCGGCCAACATCCTCACCGCGAACGGCACCTTCTGCGGTGTGATCGACTTCGGCGACCTCTTCGCCGGCGACCCGGCCTTCGATCTCGCCGCCGCCTGGATCCTCTTGCCGGACGGCGCCGCCGCTCTCTTCCACGAGGAGTACCGGCCGGGCCCGGACGCCGCGACCCTGCGGCGAGCCCGTGGCTGGGCGGTGCTGCGCGCCTTGGCCTGCCTCCACATCGCGGACGCCGGCGTGCACGGCCGCCCCGGAGGCAAGCCCACCTGGGGGCCACCCGCCCAGGCCGCACTACGACGCCTCACCGCGACGGCTCAGCGGTGATCGCGTCCGATTCCCGCCGGCGACCCGGGCCGCCCCCACGCCACGCTGAACGGCATGACCGCTTCCTTCTCCCCCCTTCCCATCTCCTCCACGGCCCTCAAGGAACTCCGGGTCCGCGACGACGCCGGAGATCCGCCGCGCCCGTACACGGACGACGAAGGCGACGCGCCACTGCGCTGCTGCCTGCGGTCCAGCACCGCGGGAGAGCGGATCGCCCTGATCTCCTACGCCCCGCTGCGCCGCTGGGCGGCGCGGACCGGCGCCGACCCCGGGGCCTACGACGAACAGGGCCCCGTCTTCATCCACGCCGAGGAGTGCGGCGGCCCGGCCGGCGGGAACCTCGGCGGCTGTCCTTGGGCCCGCCCCGGCGCCCTGCGCGTCCTGCGCCGCTACGACAGCCGAGGGCACATCACGGGCGGTCGCATGCTGGAGCTTCCCGAGGACGCCCAGGCGGCCTTCGCCCACGCGCTGGCCGAGGCCTTCGCCGACCCCGAGACCGCCCAAGTACACGTGCGCGCCGTCGAATACGGCTGCTACCACTTCCGGGTGGACCGCCCATGAACGAGAAAACCCAGGCCCGCGGTGCGCCACGGCCGGCGGGGATGATTGTCTGACCCTGGCCAATCCCACCCCGAACCGGCTTTGCCGGCAGGAGGACCTCGCAGTCATGAGCAGTGCCTACGCGTACGAGTACAAGGTCGTCACCTTCCGGGAGTCGCTGATCGGCGACGCGCTGGACAGCGACAAGCTGGAGAAGGTCCTCAACAAGCACGCCGAGGACGGCTGGGCCCTCAAGGCCATCACCTCCGCCGACGTCAAGGGCCGCATCGGCCCCGGAGCCGTCGAGGGCCTGCTCCTGACCTTCGAGCGCCCGCGCGGCTGACCCCGATCCGACCGGCAGTAAACCGAACGCCCCCCAGCCCACCAGGCGGATTCCAGGGGGGCGTTCGTCGTACCTGGCGCCTTTCCTGCACCAGAATGCGCAAGGCGTGCGCAGATAAGAGCAAGAATTTGCGTATATTGCGCTCGCTTGCGGTGTGGGACGCAAGCGCAGCCTGTGTGACATGCGCGGGTCCGAGTCGTGCGCGCCCCGTGAGGGGCCTTCGAGTGGTGTGAACGGCACACCTGCCGCTGAGGCATGGGCTCTTCTGGTGAAACTTGTGCTGTCCTGTCAGTAGACGGGCTCACAGGGCTCTGCAATATTTCGATGAAACAATGCAATATTCTGCGCATCGCCGCACCGTCTTCATTTCACATCGCACCGCACCTTTCTGCACCACTCCGCCAGGAACGAGCCGCCCTCGCCGCCCCCTCGGCGCGCGAGCCTCCGCAGGAAGTGACCCGCATGACTCCTCGACACAAGCCGAGATCCCCGAGACGCCGCGCGGCGACCGCTGTGCTCGCCTCCGCCGTGATGGTTCTGGGCCTGCCCGCCGTCGGCGCCCACGCGGCCGGTGGCCCCAACGCCGCCGCGGACACCGCGACCACGGCAGGCAGTGCCCGCACCGCCCACGCGGCATCGAACGTCACCGACGGTGACACCGACACCTACTGGCAGGCCGCGAACAAGTCGGCCCAGTGGGTCCAGACAGACCTCGGACGGACCAAGCGCGTCCGTGAGGTCGTGCTGCGCCTGCCCGAGCACTGGCAGACCCGCAAACAGACCCTCGCGCTCCAGGGCAGTGCCGACGGCAAGAGCTTCGCCACGCTCAAGTCGTCGGCGCAGTACGTCTTCAGCCCCGGCAACGACAACACCGTGAAGGTCGCCGTCCCCGCGACCCTCGCCCGGTACGTCCGCGCCGACTTCAGCGCCAACTCGGCCGCCCGCACCGCCCAGCTCGCCGAGATGCAGGTCCTCACCACCGCCGCCTCGACCCCCAACCTCGCCCTGGGCAGACCCTTCAGCGAGAGCGGGCACGCCGACGTCTACGGCGCGGCCAACGCCGGTGACGGCAACCGGGGCACCTACTGGGAGAGCACCAACAACTCCTTCCCGCAGTGGCTCCAGGTCGACCTCGGCTCGTCCCTCCAGGTGAACCAGGTGACGCTGCGGCTGCCCAGCGGCTGGCCGAGCCGCAGCCAGACACTCAAGATCCAGGGCTCCACCGACAACCGGAACTTCACCGACCTGACGGCTCCGAAGGCGTACACCTTCGACAGCGCCGACGACCAGTCGACGACCATCGCCTTCGACACGACCACGACGCGGTACGTGCGGGCGCTGTTCACCGCCAACGACGGCTGGCCCGCCGGGCAGGCGTCCGAGCTGGAGGTCTACGGACCGGCGACCGGCGACACCCAGGCGCCCACCGCGCCGTCCGGCCTGAGCTACACCGAACCGGCCACCGGGCAGATCAGGCTGACCTGGAACGCGGCCACCGACGACACAGCCGTGACCGGCTACGACGTCTACGCGGGCGGCCAGTTGCGGGCGAGCGTCGCCGGGAACGTCCTGACGTACACCGACACCCAGCCGGCCGGCACCGACATCACCTACTTCGTACGGGCCAAGGACGCCGCGGGCAACGTCTCCGCCGACAGCAACAGCGTCACCCGCAAGGGGACGAGCGGAGACACCCAGGCCCCCACCGCGCCCGGCGGCCTCGCCTACACCCAGTCCGGCAGCGACGTGAAACTCACCTGGCAGGCGTCGAGCGACAACGTGCAGGTCACCGGGTACGACATCTACGCCGACGGCCGGCTCGTCAAGACCGTGGCGGGCGACGTGACGACGTACACCGACACCCCGTCGGCGACGGCCACGGTCACCTACTACGTGAAGGCCAAGGACGCCGCCGGGAACGTGTCGGTGGCCAGCAACAGCGTCACCCGGCCCGGCTCCGGTGCCGGCTCCGACCTCGCCCAGGGCAAGCCCGTCGAGGCCTCCTCGTACACCTTCACCTACGTCGCAGCGAACGCCAACGACGGCCAGGTCGGCACCTATTGGGAGAGCGCGGGCGGCGCCTGGCCGGCCACCCTCACCACCAAGCTGGGAGCCAACGCCGACCTCAGCCAGGTCGTCGTCAAACTCAACCCGGACCCGGCCTGGTCGACCCGCACCCAGAACATCCAGGTACTCGGCCGTGACCAGGACGCGACGTCCTTCACCAGCCTCGTCGCGGCGAAGGACTACACGTTCGACCCGGCCACCGGCAACACCGTGACCATCCCGGTCTCCGGCGCCGCCGCCGACATCCAGCTCAAGTTCGCCTCCAACACCGGCGCCCCGGGCGGCCAGGTCGCCGAGCTCCAGGTGATCGGCACCCCGGCGGCCAACCCGGACCTCAAGGTCACCGGTATCACCAGCACTCCTGCCGCGCCCGTCGAGTCGGACGCCATCAGTCTCTCGGCGACCGTCACCAACAGCGGCAGCAGGGCGGCCAAGGCCACCGACCTGAACTTCACCCTCGGCGGCACCAAGGCGGGCACGGCCGACGTGCCGGCCCTCGCGGCCGGCGACTCGACGACCGTCACCGCGAGCATCGGCACGCGGGACGCGGGCAGCTACCCGGTCGGCGCCGAGGTGGACCCGTCCAACAAGGTCATCGAGCAGAACGAGGGCAACAACACCTTCGCCCGCTCCGACGCCCTCGTGGTCAAACCCGTCTCCAGCTCCGACCTGGTCGCCGCACCCGTCGCCTGGACGCCCTCCAGCGCCTCGGCCGGTGACGACGTCGCCTTCACCGTCGCCCTCAAGAACCAGGGAACGGTGGACTCCGCCTCCGGCGCCCACGGCGTCACGCTGACGATCCAGGACGCGAACGGCGCCACCGTCAAGACCCTCACCGGCTCCTACAACGGCACCATCGGCTCCGGCGTGACGACCGCACCGGTCAGCCTCGGCTCGTGGACGGCCGTCAACGGCAAGTACACCGTGAAGACGGTCATCGCCGACGACACCAACGAACTGCCGGTCAAGCGCGCCAACAACACCACCACACAGCCGCTGTTCGTCGGCCGGGGCGCCGACATGCCGTACGACATGTACGAGGCCGAGAACGGCACGGTCGGCGGCGGCGCCAAGGTCGTCGGCCCGAACCGCACCGTCGGCGACATCGCCGGCGAGGCGAGCGGCCGCAAGGCGGTGACCCTCGACGCCACCGGCCAGTACGTCGAGTGGACCACCCGCGCCGCGACCAACACCCTGGTCACCCGCTTCGCCATCCCGGACGGCACCGACTCCACCCTCGACGTCTACGTGGACGGCCAGTTCCTCAAGGCGATCGACCTCACCTCGAAGTACGCCTGGCTGTACGGCAGCGAGACCGCACCCGGCAACTCGCCCGGCTCCGGCGCCCCGCGCCACATCTACGACGAGGCGAACCTCCTGCTCGGCAAGACCGTCCCCGCCGGCTCGAAGATCCGCCTCCAGAAGGACTCGGCCAACACCGCCGGCTACTACGCCATCGACTTCATCAACACCGAACAGGCGACGGCGGCCCCCGACCCGGCCGCCTACACGGTCCCGGCCGGCTTCACCCAGCAGGACGTGCAGAACGCGCTCGACAAGGTCCGCATGGACACCACGGGCAAGCTCGTCGGCGTCTACCTGCCCGCCGGTGACTACGACACCTCCAGCAAGTTCCAGGTCTACGGCAAGGCGGTCAAGGTCGTCGGAGCGGGCCCCTGGTTCACCCGCTTCCACGCCCCCGCATCCCAGGAGAACACCGACATCGGCTTCCGTGCCGACGCCACCGCCAACGGCTCGACGTTCGCCGGCTTCGCCTACTTCGGCAACTACACCTCACGGATCGACGGTCCGGGCAAGGTGTTCGACTTCTCCAACGTCTCGGACATCACCATCGACGACATCTGGGCCGAGCACATGGTGTGCCTCTACTGGGGCGCCAACACCGACCACATGACCATCGAGAACTCCCGGATCCGTGACACCTTCGCCGACGGCATCAACATGACGAACGGCTCCACGGACAACCACGTCGTCAACAACGACGCCCGCGCCACGGGCGACGACAGCTTCGCCCTCTTCTCCGCCATCGACGCCGGCGGCGCCGACGAGAAGAACAACCTCTACGAGAACCTGACGTCCACCCTCACCTGGCGAGCCGCCGGCATCGCCGTCTACGGCGGCTACGACAACACCTTCCGCAACATCCGCGTCGCCGACACCCTCGTCTACTCCGGCGTCACGATCTCCTCGCTGGACTTCGGCTACCCGATGAACGGCTTCGGCACCGATCCCACGACGATCGAGAACGTCTCCCTGGACCGGACCGGCGGCCACTTCTGGGGCTCCCAGGTCTTCCCCGCCATCTGGGCGTTCTCCGCCTCGAAGGTCTTCCAGGGCATCCGGGTCAACGACGTCGACATCGACGACTCCACGTACGGAGGCGTCATGTTCCAGACCAACTACGTCGGCGGGCAGCCCCAGTTCCCGGTCAAGGACACCGTCTTCACCGACATCTCCATCACCAACAGCAAGAAGAGCGGAGACACCTTCGACGCCAAGTCCGGCTTCGGTATCTGGGCGAACGAACTCCCGGAACCGGGCCAGGGCCCCGCGGTCGGCGAAGCCACCTTCCGCGGCCTGCGTATGAGCGGCAACGCCCAGGACATCCGGAACACGACGAGCACATTCAAGATCAACGTCGAGTAGCCGAACGTCGATGAGGGGTACGGGGTCGGCCTCGACAGGGTCGGCCCCGTCCTGTCATCGATCCGTCACCGTCACCCTCGCCGCAGGGGAGGCAGGGGAGTGGGCATGGAGAGGCCGGGACGGAACTGCCGGGTGACCTCTGTCAGGTCGGCGATGAACCGGCCCGCGAGGTCGGTGGTGAATCCGGTGCGGACGACGAGGCGTAGGACGGAGACGTCCTCGCAGGGGGCGGGGAAGGTGTAGGCCGGCAGATGCCAGCCGCGTGCGCGCATCGCGTGCGAGACGTCGAAGACGGTGAACCCCTGAGCGCCGGGCGCGAGCCGGAAGGCGACGACGGGGAGTTCGGAACCGTCGGTGACCAGTTCGTAGGGCGAGATGCCCTGGATGCGGTCGGCCAGGGCACGGGCCGTCGTACGGTTCTGGACCGCGAGGTCGTGCAGTCCCTCGAAGCCGTACCGCAGGAAGCTGTAGTACTGCGCGACGACGTGGGCGCCGGGACGGGAGAAGTTGAGGGTGAAGCTGGGGGAGCGGCCGCCGAGGTAGTCGACCTCGAAGACCAGCTCGTCCGGCAGGGCCTCGGGGGTGCGCCACAGGGCCCAGCCGAGGCCGGGGAAGACGTGCCCGTACTTGTGCCCCGAGGTGTTGATGGAGGCGACCCTTTCGAGCTGGAAGTCCCACATCAGACCCGGGTCGAGGAACGGCGCCACCAGCGCGCCGGAGGCGCCGTCGACGTGCACGGGAATGTCGGTGCCGGTGGCGGCCTGGTAGCCGTCCAGGGCCATGCAGACGTCGGCGACGGGTTCGTAGGAGCCGTCGTAGGTGGAGCCGAGGACGGTGACGACACCGATCGTGTTGTCGTCGCAGTAGGCGGTGAGGGTGTCTGGCGTGAGGTGGTAGCGGCCGGGCTCCATCGGGACGTAACGCGGCTCGACCTCGAAGTAGTTGGCGAACTTCTTCCAGCAGACCTGGACGTTGGCGCCCATCACCAGGTTGGGACGGCCGGTGTCCTTGCCCTGCCCGCGCCGGCGCTGCTGCCAGCGGCGCTTGAGCGCGAGCCCGCCGAGCATCGCCGCCTCGCTGGAGCCGGTGGTGGAGCAGCCGCGGACCCGCTGCGGGTCGGGTGCGTGCCACAGCCGGGCGAGCATCCGCACACAGCGTTCCTCCATGGCGGTGATCTGCGGGTACTCGGCGCGGTCCGCGAGGTTCTTCTCGGCGGTGTCGGCCATCAACTGCCGTGCCTGCGGTTCCATCCAGGTGGTCACGAAGGTGGCGAGGTTGCGCTGTGCGTCGCCGTCGAGCGTGAGCTCGTCGCGTACCCGTCGCAGTACCACGTCCGGTGAGGATGCCGACCGCGGCAGTTCGTCGAGAGGCGGGAGCGGATCGGCGGCGGCGGGCGGGGTGAGGGTGTCGAGTGCGGTCGCGGAGATGACGTCGGTATCCGGGATGGGCATGTGTGCCTCGGTGCTTTCTGGTCCGTGTGGCCCCCGTACGCTCCTGACGCTAGATCGCCCCGCGGTGCGGCGTGCGTGCCGATTACACCGATCCAGCGACCGATTTGCGGACCGATGAACTGAATTTTCCCTTGCGTATACGGGCGTATGGCATTGGGCAGGTGTCGCCCGCGAAGAGTTCGGCCCGCCGGCAGGTGCCCCGGACACGTGGACCGCATCCGATTCCCTGCTCCGCAGGGGCGGCACAGCCGTACCGAGGACCGAACGCCGCACACCTGACCGACCGTTGCGCTCGTTCGTCATGTGGTGCGACTCGTGGTGGGGCCGGCTGATCGGGTGCGCTCCCGGTGAGCCGGGTCCGGCCCTCGATCCCTTGCACTCGACGGCGAGCGGGGAGGAGGCGGACGGCGATCGGCCGGTCCGGCATCCCGCTTCACCGCCCGGCACCTATTAGGTACCATCGCAGGTATGCCATCTCTGAACGTGTCCTTCACCGACGAGGAACTCGAAGGCGTCCGGGCCGCCGCCGCCGCCGAGGGCAAGAGCCTGAAGCAGTACCTGCACGACCTCGGAATCCGCGAGATGCAGCGCAAGCAGTTCGTCGCCGGCGCGACCGAATGGGCCGAGCGGCTGCGCGGCGAGTTCGACGAAGCCTTCCCCGACGAAGTGCCGCCCGCCGAGCGCGGCAACGGGGCCGCTGCCGCCTGATGCCGCCCCTCTACATCGACGTCTCCTGGCTGCTGGACGTCCAGGAGAACGCGCTCGGCCAAGACGACCTGACCGTCTCCGACTACTCGGCACTGGTCGCCGCCGTCGCCCGCCACAAGACCCGGCTGCCCACCCTCGCGACAGCCGACCCGGACACGGCCTGGCGCGCGGCGGCCCTGCTGCACACGATCGTGCGCCTGGAACCGCTTCCGCACCGCAACAGCCTGTACGCGGCGTTCCTCGCCGCTCAGTACATGGCGCAGGCGGGCGAGGGCATCGATCCCCCTTACGGCGCGTTGCCCGATCTGGTCCGCAAGGTCCGCGACACCCGTATCAGCGTTCAGGACGTCGCTGACCAGCTGCGCGGCTGGAAGCTGTAGGTCCCCCGGGACGGGCGGCCGCGGCAAGCAGGCGGATCGCGTTGGGCATCTGGCCGCCAGCGCGGCGTCGCCGGATCGGTCCCTTCGAACGCCAACGCGAACCAGGCCTCGGATTCCAGCCGGCGCTCGTCGTCCAGTGGCAGCAACTGCTCCAGGTGGGCCTGCACCAGTTGCGGTGACAAGCGGAACGCACTGCTGGGCAGGACTGCGTACCCGATCCCGCTCACGGATCTGGTGTGCGTTGCTCCAGGTCAGTGCTCGCGGGTTCGTAGGCGGCGCAGCATGCGGGGGTCCTCGAAGCCGACCGCGCGGGCGGCGGCATCGACGGTGGCGCCGTGACTGATGAGGTGTTCGGCGCGTTCGAGACGCAGGGTCTGCTGGTAGCGCAGTGGGGTGACGCCGCCGGTGGCGCGGGTGAAGCGGCGGGTGAGGGTGCGTTCGCTCACGCCCACGGTCGTGGCCAGGGCGGACAGGGGCAACGGTTGGTCAAAGCGGGCGTCGAGCAGGTCCTGGGCATGGTGCACGGTGTCGTCGAGGTGCGACCGGTACCTGAGCATGGCGCTGGCCTGCGGTTCATGGCCGTTGCGTCGTGCGTAGACGACCATGTCCCGGGCGACCTGTGCGGCGACGGCGGGGCCGTGCCGGGCGGCGACCAGGTACAGGGCCAGGTCGATGCCGCTGGCGATGCCGGCCGAGGTGATCACCCGGTCGTCGGCGGTGTACAGGACATCGCGAATGACTGACGCCCTGGGGTAGCGGCGTGCGAGCTCGTCCTGCACATCGTGGTGAGTGGTACAGCGGCGGCCGTCGAGCAGGCCGGCTCTGCCGAGCGCGTCGGCTCCGGCGCAGACGCTGGCAACGGTGCCGCCCCGGGCGTGGTGGTCCCGGAGGGACTGCTGGAAGGCCGCACCGATGGCCGGGCTGCCGGCCAGGGTGGGCGCCCGCCAGCCGGGCACCACGATCAGGTCCTCGGGGCCCAGTTCGGGCCAGTCGGACTGGGCCACCAGTGGCAGCCCCTGAGCGGTGGGGACCAGCGGCTGCTCGGCGACGTAGCTGAGTGTGTAGGAATGCCCGAAGCCGGCGGCCGTGGAAAAGACCTGCGCGGGGCCCGCCAGGTCCAGCAGGTGGAGTCCGGGCACCAGGAGAAAGGCGATGTGGCTCACGATCCGGTCATCATGCCCGAGATGCGGCCGCGGCTTCCAGTTCCGCGACCGTGGTGATGGTGGCGAAGCGTCCGGCAAGGGCGTACTCGGTACGCCTGATGATCTCCTCGGCGCTCAGGGTGCGAGGATCCGACAGCAGTTCGTCGACGCTCTGGCCAGGGGGAGCGTCACGGTGCGGGATGGGGTTGGTCGCGGTGGCGTCGATGACGAAGGTGACCTGGTAGCCGAAGTCGCTCGCGACGCGGGTGGTGGTCTCCACGCACTGCTCGGTCCGGATGCCGCAGACGGTGAGCTCGTGGATGCCGCGCTCGGTGAGGAGCTGCTGCAAGTTGGTGGTGGTGAAGGCGTTGTGCGAGGTCTTGTGGATCAGCGGTTCCGTGTCCCGGCGCTGCAACTCCTCCAGCAGCCGGACATGTCCGAGGGCGGGGTCGAAGACGTCACCGCTGCCGGGTTCGGAATGCAGTACCCACACCACCAGGTCGCCTGCCTGGCGGGCGAGCCGGACCAGCCGGTCCACTCGGTCGGCGATCTCCGGATTGGAGATGGTCTGCCACAGCGGGCGGGCGCGGAAGGATTCCTGGACGTCGATGACGATCAGTGCTCGGGTCATGCCCCAAGCCTGACCGGCGAGACCGAAGCGGGGACAGGCCTCATCGGGTCCGGGTGCGGACCGATCCGGTCACCGTCGGAGCCATGCCCCCTGCCCTGGCTGCCGGCGGCATCTCCCTGTGATGCCGGATGACGCACTGCTCGCGAAGAGGACATGGCGCACATCCTTCATGTCAGGCACGTCGGCAGCGTCCTTTCGTAGGCGGCGAGCCGGTCGGTGTACCGAATCGGTGGCCCGGACCTCACGGATCGCGCGCTCGCGGAACTCGTCCGGGTATTCATGGGGCGCTGCCATGATGCTGGTGGATCACAGGTCCTGCCGTGCGGCCCGCGGGTGGCGGGAGCGGAGGTCGCGGAAGAACGCGGTGATGTCGTCGGCGAGCAGGGCGGGTTGCTCGTGGGCGGCGAAGTGTCCGCCGCGGGGCATGCGGGTGTAGCGCGTGAGGTGATACGTCCGTTCGGCCCAGCTTCGTGGTGGTTGGGAGAGGTCTGCCGGGAACAGGGCGAGGGCGGTGGGTACGTCCACCCGTTGCACCCGTCGGGTCAGGTGGTGTGCGTACTCGTAGTACGGGCGGAAGGACGTGGAGATGGTGCCGGTGAACCAGTAGAGAGATGCCTGGGTGAGGAGAAAATCGTCGCTGAAGCATGTGGAGGGGGCGCCTCCGCAGTCGCTCCACGCGCGGCACTTCTCCAGGATCCAGGAGAGCAGCCCGGCGGGTGAGTCGGCCAGGGCGGGGGCGAGGGTGAGGGGGCGGGTGCTCTGCTGGCACAGGTAGCCGCCCTCCTCCGCCTGCCACGCCGCGACGGAGGAGAGGTACTTCTGCTCCTCGGGCGTCAACGAGGTCGGGTCGTCGTCGGCTGGGGCCGCGGCGGCGAGCAGGTGGATGCCGACGACGGACTCGGGGTGCGCTTCGGCGAGTCGTGAGGTGATGCCGGCGCCCAGATCTCCGCCGTGGGCCGCGTAGTGCCGGAAGCCGAGATGGTCGTGCATCAGCCGGTGCCAGAGGTCGTGGGTCTGCTCGGCGCCGGTGAGAGTGGGCCGCTGAGGGGAGAAGGCGAAGCCGGGCAGTGAGGGGACGATGACGGTGAAGGCGTCCCGGGCATCACCGCCGTGGCGGGACGGGGCGGCCAGTCGTTCGGCGAGGGTCGTGAGTTCCAGGACGGTGCTCGGCCAGCCGTGGGTGAGCACGATCGGCAGGGCCTCCGGGTGCTCGGCGTCGTAACGGAGGTAGTGCACAGGTGTTCCGTCGATGCCGGCGAAGTGGGACGGCAGGGCGTTGACGGCGGCTTCATGGGTTCGCCACGCGTAGTCGGTGGCCCAGTACGTGACGAGGCGGCGGAGCTCGGCGGCGTCGGTGCCCGCCTCCCAGCCGTCGACCGGCCAGGGCTCGGGCCACCGGGTGGCACGCAGCCGGGCGCGGAGGTCCTCCAGGTCGGCGTCACTGACCTCGATGAGGGGGGCGGCAGTCGGCACGGCGTGCTCCTTGGTGTCCGTACTCAGGGGGCGGGCGTGGCAGGGGCGGCGTCGGCCGCCTCCTCGTATGTGGTCCGTGGGGCGGCACGAAGGGCGCCGGCGAGGACGAGCGATGAGGCCGTAACAGCGGCGACCACCAGCAGGGCCGGTGCGAGGCCGGTCCGTTCGGCGGGGGCTCCGATCGGGGGCGGGCCGCCGACGAGGCCGCAGTACCCGATCGAGGTGACCACTCCGACCCGGGCGACCGCGTGGGCGGGGTCGTCCGAACCGGCGCTCAGGCCGAGGCGGAAGCCGGGTGCGGCACCCGCTCCCCACAGCACCGCGCCGGCGAAGTCCGTCCAGAGACGGGGCCCGGTCGCGAACAGGGCCACCCCCAGACAGGCGGCACAGGCCGCCGCACGCAGTACGCCGGGCTGCCCAGCCGGTCGACGATCAGCGGTCCGAGCCAGGGGCCCAGGGTGACGGCCGTGAGGAAGGCGGCATAGGCGAGCGTGCCGATGGCCGCCGTGGTGTGGTGGCGGTCGATGACGGTGAGGCTGACCCAGTTGCTCCCCGCTCCTTTCGCCCATGCGAAGGCCAAGGCGACGAGGCCGAGGGCGACCGTGCGCGCGTCGCGCCAGGCGTGCGGCCCGGACCCACGTGCCTCCGCCCGCGATGACGGTGCCGCGGGTGCGGTCGACCAGGTAGGTCGACCGTACGGCGCTCCTGGTCTCGCGCGCCCACGGGTCTCCCGGGCCGCGGGTGTTCACGCAGGCGATCCGGCGACCGGGCCGAGCACCTGCACGATGGCTGCCCGGGTCTCCTCACGCGGCTCCTGGTCCGTGGAGAGCAGGGCGTGCATGATCATTCCTTCCAGCAGGGCGTCGAGACGGGCGGCGGTCTCCGGCCCGGTGAAGCGGGCCAGCACCGCCCGGCTGGACCTGGTCCACTCCTGGGTCAGGGCGCGCAGCGCGGGATCGCGCAACGCGGCCAGGTGCAGTTCGAAGCCGAGGACCGCGCTGCGGTGCCGGGACGGTCCTCCCCGGACCAGCTCCACCAGGATGTCGATCAGGTCCTCGCGCGAGGTCACTTCGGTGAAGAGCGCCTCGTACTCGGCGGTCCGTTGTTCGACGTACCTGCCGAAGGCCTGCGCGCACAGTTCGGTCAGGCTCGCGAAGTGATAGGTGACGGAGCCCAGCGGTACGTCCGCACGGGCGGCGACCTTGCGGTGCGTGATTCCGGCGATCCCGTCGTCGACGAGCACCTGCAGCGCGGCGTCGAGCACGCGCTCCCTGCGCCGCGGATCGTGGCGGCGTGTGCGTTGCCCCTCGCCGTCCGCTGTTCGTCGGTCTGAGGGTGCTTCCTTCCCAGCCATAAGAACAAACGTACACTACTTAGGAACGGATGTTCTTATCTTGATCCTGGCCTGCGAGTGCCGGCACCGGGACGAAGCAGCCAAACCGCTGCCCCGCCTGGGCCTGTTGTGTCGATCGAGCAAGCTTGAGTTGCTTGAGGGCTGCCCACGGTCTCACCTGCCTGCTGGCCCGTGGGAGCAGCCGGCGTGCCGGGTGGGCTCCGCGTACGGCATGCGGCCCGAGCGGGCGCTCGGGTACTCCATGGCCGCCGGCTCCCGTCCCCGGTACGAGAGCGGCGTGATGCGGGCCGATGCGGAGTTCCTGCTCAACGGGGCCGAACTCAGTGCTCACAGAACTGAGCGGAGTCGGTCTGGAGGGCTGGGCCGGGCGCTGCCCCGGGCGAGGAGTGGTTCAGTCGGTCTGCTCGGCGCGGGTGTTGTACGCCTCGCGGGCTGCGAGGACCTCGGCCATGTGCTGCAGGGACCATTCCGTGAGCCCCCTGAGGGGGCCGCGCAGAGTGCGCCCGAGCGGGGTCAGCTCGTACTCGACGCGCACCGGCACTTCCGGGTGGACCGTTCGCAGGACCAGGCCGTCGCGTTCGAGGGCGCGCAGCGTCTGGGTGAGCATCTTCTCGCTGACCCCCGACAGGCGCTTGCGCAGCTCGGTGAACCGGGCTGTCCCGTGCTCCCCGAGTTCGCCGAGAACGAGGATCGACCATTTGTCGCCGATCCGGTCGAGCAGGTCCCGCGACGGGCAGCCCTGCTCGTACGGATCCCACGACGATGTCGCGCCGGTCACAGTCTCGACAGTCCCCACAGCCCCCACCTCATTTCTTTCATCCGGGTGGCTACCTTACCAAAAGGTGGCTACTTACTGATGGAGAGCTGCCAGGTCAGAGTGGTGGCTGCCGCGAAAGCCGCGGCGGAAATGGGAGCCTCACATGTCCATCGTCGTCACCGGAGCCACCGGCCAGCTGGGCCGACTCACCGTCGAGGCGCTGCTGCGGCACGGAGTGCCGGCCGCGGGCATCGTCGCCACGGGCCGGGACACCGCCAGGATCAAGGACCTGGCCGACCGTGGTGTCGTGACGCGCCGGGCGGACTTCGCCGACCCCGACAGCCTTGCGGTGGCCTTCGCGGGAGCGGAGAAGCTACTGCTGATCTCGGCCTCGATCCCCGTGGCCGAGCGCCTGGCCAATCACCGCCGCGCCATCGACGCGGCACTGACCGCCGGGGTGTCCCTGATCGCGTACACGAGCATGACGCGGGCCGACACAGCCCGCACGATCCTCGCCGGCACCCACCGTGCCACGGAGGAGTACCTGCGTGAGCGTGACGCCCCAGCCGTTGTGCTGCGCAACAGCTGGTACCTGGAGAACTACACCGACCAGCTGCCCCTGGCCCGCCGGCACGGCACCTTCCTCGGAGCGGCCGGCAAGGGCAGGGTCAGTGCCGCGACCCGCACCGACTACGCCGAGGCCGCCGCGGTCGTCCTGACCGCCGAGGGCCACACCGGCGCCGTTTACGAGCTGGGTGGCGACCAGGCGTTCACCCTGGCCGAACTCGCCGCCACCGCCTCCGCCGCGACCGGCACGTCCCTCACCTACACCGACCTCCCCGCAGGCGAGTTCGCCCAGGCACTGACCGACTCAGGCGTGCCCGCCGAACTGGCCCAGATCCTCGCCGACTCCGACCTCGGACTGGGCCGCGGCGAACTGTTCACCGACTCCGGCGACCTGCGCCGCCTGACCGGACGGCCCACCACCACCCTCGCCGACGCGATCACCGCCGCCCTGCGCTGACATCGCCCCGCCCGTGAGCACCGAAGAAAACCACACCGCTGTGAACCGACCGGAAAAGGCCGTCATCATCTCCAGCCGCAGCACCGCGCGACGTACTCTCCTCACTCTCACCACGACGTTCGCCGCCCTGGCCCCGCTCGCCGTCCCCGCCACCGCCGCAACGATCCACGACCGCGCGGACAGCGCCTGCACGATCACGGTCGACGGCGCCAACGCCTTCCCCGAAAGCATTGCCGCCGACAATCATCACGTCTACACCGCGAGCATCGACGACGGCACCGTCTACCGCGGGCGCCTGGGGGCGAAGGCACTCGCCCCGTTCCTGCCGGGCGGCCAGGACGGCCGTACCCAAGCCGCCGGCATCAAGATCACCGGGAACCGCCTGCTGGTCGCCGGCGCCTTCACCGGACGCTTCTTCGTCTACACCAGCACCGGGAAGGGACAGCCCGAGCTTCCTCGACCTCATCCGCAACGAGGCGTTCAGCGGCAAGCGCGACAGCGGCAACGGGCGTGTTCGTGGGTGACGACCGATTGGTCCTGCTCCATCAGGTCTGGTCGCCGATGCCGTTCAAGCCAACCGCCTCTGTGGCCGGAAGAATGAGTGGCATCAGCGGGCGGTCGTCCGTCAGCCGGGGTTCTGGTTGCGGCGGCGGCGCACGAGGACGAGCGTCCCCGTGCCCGCGACCATCGCCGCGGCCGCCGCGCCCGCGATCGGCAGCGCCGGGGAACCGGTCGCTGCCAGGTTGCCGTCAGGCGGCGTCGTACCGTCGTCGGCGGGCGACGACGATCCGCCCCCGGCCGATCCACTCGATCCGCCCGAGCCACTTGTCGAGCCGTCGGTCGGGCTGCTCGTCGGGGTGCCCGAGCCGCCCGGGCCGCCCGGGCCGCCCGGTGTGCCGGTCGGGTCTCCACCCGTGACGTCCAGCGTGATGTCGGCCTTGTCGTTGGTCTTGTCGGGGTCGAACGGCCGCGCCTCGGGGCTCAGCGCCACCGAGCCCTTGGCATGCGGCACCCGCTTGTCGATCCTCAACTGGAAGGTGTAGTTCTCGTGGCCGCCCTCGTTGTAGGCCGGCTGACGCATGCCGCAGTAGTAGACGTGCCTATCGGCCCTGCAGAACGCGGCGACCTTGACGACCGACGTTCCGGCGGGCGGTGTGACCACGACTCTCACGGTGGTGGACCTCACCCAGGCGGGCCCGGCGTTGGTGAACTCCAGCTTCATCGGCACCGTTTCGCCGACGCTCCCCTTCAACGCGGCGCCCGTGACCTGGAAGTCTGCTGTGTTGACGGAAGTGACCGGCACGTCGACGACCCGCTTGGACCCCGCGACCCCGGTCTGTGTCTCGGCCAGTTTCACCGCCGGTGCGGTTCCCGCGACCGGGTCATCGCCGTTCTCGTCCGGCCATGGGGCGTTCCAGTCGACCTTCACGCGCAGTTCGTCGTCGAGCGCGCGGTCCAGTGCCTTGACGCGGAGCGGAGTCTCGGGGGTGTAGAGGACCCCCGGCTGCGCCGGCCGGTCGTACTCGCAGACCGCGGTCCACCGCTCGGGCATCTCGTCGTACGACCTGACGTGCTGGGTCCAGCAGTTGGAGGGGACCTCCGCGAAGTCGAGGCCCCGGGTGACGGCGTAGGTGACCCACACCTTCGCGGCGGTGGCGGTGCCCTTGTTCGCCACGGTGACCGGCACGTCGAAGGTGCTCCCCGGCTTCAGCCCGTCGACCGGCTTGATGCCTCCGACGACCAGCTCGGGCTCGGCGTCGTCGGCGAAGGCGGCGGGGGCCGCGGCCAGCGCGATCAGTCCCGCGGCACCGAGGGCCGCGGCGGCCGCACGGGAAGCGCGCGAGGTACGGGAGGCGCGGCGGTCGGGTCGGAGCATCGGCATGGCGAACCTCTGTGGGAGTGCTGGGTGAACGGACGGTGTCCTCCGGGGAACATCGCTGCGCTCAATAGACTCCTGTCGACCCCGAACAGTTGCACGCCCGGCCTCGGGGCGTGAAGAGAGCCGCGAGACACGGGTGCTGTGTCGGGCGTCGGCCTGCACTTCGGCTGGAACTTCGAGGAGTCCGGCATCCTCGGCACCGAAGTCTCCGGCAACGGCGCCACGCACGGGCTGCTGGACGCCTCGACGTCGGGCGCGGCCCTGATCACGGGCGGCGAGTTCGGCCCGGAGGCCGGTCTGTACTCGATGTCGTTCGCCGTGCTGGCGACGATCGTCTTCCTGCGGCCGGCCCGCCGGCGCGGCAACCTGGTGCCCCGACGGCGTGACGAGCGCCTCGACGTCCTGGCTACAACCGGTCAGTGATGACCACTGAGCAGGTCGGCCAGGTGTGGCGCCGGCTGGACGTCACGGTACGGGACCTCCCGCTCGGACTGGTGTGGGGAGGCTTGCCTGCTGGTCGGATCGGTGATGACGTAGACCGTCTCGCGGCTGCGCTTGCCGGTGGTGACGCTGGTGCGGTGCCGTACGATCTTCGTGGCCTGGACGGCGTACGGGAAGTCCACGCTGAGGTTGGTGACGGTGGGGGCCTGCACCGGCTTTGAAATCGCCCTGGTGGTCAGCGGTCAACTGCGAACCCTGTCCACCACCTCGTCAATCACGACAGCGGACTGCTCACCGCGCCGGCATTGCATGCGGCGCGGGCGCCCGTTGGCGGGACGGTCTGCTCAAGATCGTCCCGCGCATGCCCAACCCCGCTACCCTCCTCACTGCCAGGCCGTTAAACAGGGGAAATGCAAAAATTCGGCTGGAGTATGAGGTTACCGACGGTCCGGGAAAGGACGTGACAACTATGTTCGGACGTCGTCATTTTCTCATTGGGCGGAACCGACCTTCCTGGAGCCCTACGATGAGCCATCGCCGACTACGTCGTCGCTCCTCTTGCCGGTGGGGCGACGGGGATGGAGAGCTGTGCTCGCTGCCTCTGTCATGGAAGAGCTCACCGAGTCCGAAATCACCGAACAGCTGGCTCGACTGGGAATCGAGTCCGGCGGCACTCTGATGGTGCATGCTTCGATGAGGTCTGTCGGAGGGGTCAAAGGCGGTGCGATCTCAGTTATGAATGCACTCAGGCGCTTACTGGGTCCGGACGGCACGCTCGTGGTTCCGGCTTTCACTTCAGACAACTCGGATACCTCATCAGCTCACCAGGAACAGATTCGTGGCCTGAGTGACGAGGCTCGCGTCACATTTCGCGAAAACATGCCACCCTTCGATCCGGCGACCACCCCATCCACCGGCATGGGTGTGCTGGCCGAGACGGTCCGATGCCACGCGAACTCCATCCGCAGCGCCCATCCGCAGACGTCATTCGCTGCGCTGGGCGCCCAGGCCGCAAAGATCATCCAAGGTCACCACCTCGACTGTCACCTCGGTAAGCACTCTCCTCTTGCACGGTTGTACGACATGCGGGCGCAGGTGCTTCTGCTCGGTGTCGGTTTCGATCGCTGTACGGCATTCCATCTCGGCGAGTATCGCGTTACGGATCCGCCTCGTCGCACATACAGGTGTGTCATCCGCAAGGACGGAATGCGGCAATGGTGGGAATATGAGGACGTAGCCTTGGACGACAGTGACTTCGGCCGTATCGGAGAAGATTTTGAACGAGTGTCAGCGAGTGGAGCCGTGCGAAAAGGCCGGGTCGGCTCGGCGTCGTGCAGGCTGCTGAGTTTCGTTGACGCTGTTGACTATGCTCAAAGTTGGCTCTTGGAGCGTCGTGTGACGGGATATGGACGCGGTCCACGGTGCTGACAGCTCAACCAACGACTTGCTGCACGGTAGGCGGTGAGACGTCGAGCTCTCCGTGGTCCAGCGTGCCTCGGTCCCCGCTGGCCGGGCGCGGGCGATCTCACCGAGGCACGCGGCGAGGAAGCCCTGTGGTGGGCTGACTGGCGAGCCGGCCGGCCGGGAAGGCGCCGCTGTAGCAGCAGTCGAGGATCAGCACCTGTTGCCTGGACATGCGGGCGCTACCCCCCGATCCGCCATGGAACCGCTTGTCCCACGGCATGGCTGCCAGTGTGGCGAGTCGGACTGTTCTTGCGGGGCGGATCCCGGGAAGCCAACGCGCCCGGCGTGCGGCGGCGGCCGGATCGACCGCGTGCCTGAGCCGCTCAGGGCGCAGGCACCAGGCCGCGACGGGCGGCTGGCGCGGAGGGCTGCTCGCGGAGCCGGGGCCCGGCCGGTTCCGCGTCGGTGGTGCCGGCGTCCGCGTACGCCGGCCACGGCGAAGCCGGGGCCGAAGGCGACCGGCAGGCCCTCGGTGCCCGGGGCAGGCGGCAGGGCGTGGGTGCGGCGCGGGCGTCCGGCACCGCGTTCCCGCCGAGGTTGCCGTTCTTCCGCAGCGACTCGGAGAATCACGACGTCCATGTCCGCCGCGGTGAGTCCGCCGTTTTCCAGGGTGCGACGGGCTGCGTCGGCGGCCATGGGGGAGGCGTCACGGAAGGCGGCGTCCATGCGGCGTCACACCCCCGTTGCCGCCACGGCCTCGGCGAAGGACCGGGGGAAGTGGCGCTCCGCCACGCCGCATCCGTCGATGACCCGAAGGATCACCGCCAGTCGCGGTGGTGCCGATGCCGGGTGCGGACGGCCTCGCGGATCTCGGCCGTGGTGATCTTGTGGGCGGGCAGCACGATGTCGGCTCTTGGCGCCGTACGGCGGCGGCCGTCGATCGAACAGCCTGCGTGGTGAGGCGGACTCCGACCCGGTGCAGAGCGGGGAAACATGGCGCCGGATCGTGCCGGACGGCCTGTGGGACATCGCGAGGCCGCCGGCCCCGTCCCGGGCGTCGGGGCAGGTGCTGGAGGTGCGACCGGCGCGGCGGGCCCGCGCCCGCGGCTTTAGGCTTCGCAGCGTGACGGATTCACCTCGCGCCGCCGGAACGCAGACGCTCGCTCGTGGCCTGCGCGTTCTGCAACTCGTCAGCATGGCCGCGGACGGCCTCAGCATCCAGGAAGTCGCCGCCCGGCTGGATGTCCACCGGTCCATCGCCTCGCGCCTGCTGTCCACGCTCGCGGAGTTCCACCTCGTCACCCGCGGCGGCGACGGCCGCTATCGCACCGGTGCCGGGCTCGCCGCCCTCGCCACGGGAATCCAGGCCACGCTGCGTTCGGCCGCGGAACCTGTCATGCACGACCTGGCGGCCGAACTCGGCGCCACCGTATCGCTGTTGGTGATCGAGGGCAGCCAGGCGGTCGCGCTGTCAGTGGTCGAGCCGCCCGGTGCGGCGTACGTGTTGAGCTTCAAGACCGGCAGCCGCCATCCCCTCGCCCGGGGCTCCGCCGGTGTCGCGCTGCTGGCCGCCCAGTCGGCCTCGCCCGGGGAGGCCGCGAACGTCACCGAGGCGCGTGAACGGGGCTTCGCGTCGACCTTCGGCGAGGTCGAACCCGGGGCGTACGGGGTGGCAGCCCCGATCTCGGTCGAGGGCCTTCCGCCCGCCTGCCTGAATCTCATCACGTACCGCCCCGAGATCGCCGAGGGGGCCGGGCCGGCGCTCCTGGCGGCGGCCGCACGGGTGCGCGCCCACTTCCTCGGCTGAGGCCCGTCCGGCTCGCGACGGCTCCGGCCGGCCTCGGCCGACTGTTGACATACCCCCCTGTCTGAGCGTTCCATGAAGTTCTCCGTGCAATTATCAAGCGTTAGCGTGCATATAGTGCACAAGAAGGTGTGCAGGTCATGTCCCTCAGCAAAGAAGCCGCATCCCGCGACATCGCCCTCCCGTCCGGCCTTCGGATGCGCTACTACGAGGCCGGCCGGACCGGCGCCACGCCGGTCGTGCTCCTGCACGGCTCGGGCCCCGGCGCCACGGGCTGGTCGAACTTCGCGGGCAACATCGACGCGATCGCCGGCGCCGGCTTCCACGTTCTTGCCCCGGACATGCCCGGCTGGGGCGACTCCGACGCTCAGGCGACCAGGGACATGGACCACGACGCGACCCTCGTGGAGTTCCTGGACGCGCTGGGGCTCCCGACGGCGGCCCTGGTCGGCAACTCGATGGGTGCGCACACCGCCATCCGATTCGCCACGCTGCACCCCGCGCGCCTCACCCATCTCGTGACGATGGGGGCGTCGCTCGGGCGCGGTCCCGCTTCCCTCTTCGGAGCGGGCGACGGCCCGAGCGAGGGACTGAAGGTCCTCGTCAAGGCGTACAAGGATGCGAGTCCGGAGAACATGAAGGCGCTCGTAGAGATCATGACCTTCGACAAGGAGCGGTTCGCGACACCGGAGCTGACCCGGGCCCGTTCCGAGGCCGCGCTGGCCCGCCCCGACCACCTGCGCAACTACGTCGAGGGCCTCGCCCACGGGGCCCCGATCCCGGTCCGGGTGGACCGTGACGCCATCCCTGGCATCCAGACGCCGACCCTGCTGATCCACGGCAAGGACGACCGGGTCCTGCACTACGAGATCAGTCTCTGGCTGCTGGCCAACATCCCCAACTCCCGGCTGGTGCTGCTCAACCGCTGCGGTCACTGGGCGATGATCGAGCACGCCGAGGAGTTCAACCGGCTTGTCGTCGACTTCCTGACGCACAACTGATCCGGGCACCGCCATGAACACTTACGACACCGACGTCGTCGTCATCGGAGCGGGGCCGGTCGGCCTCACGCTCGCGAACCTGCTCGGGGCACGCGGCCAGGCGGCCACCGTGCTGGAGGCCCGCCACGAACTCATCGACTACCCTCGGGGCGTGGGGCTCGACGACGAGTCGATCCGCACACTGGTCACAGCGGGGCTGTGGGAGAAGGTGCGGCCCTTCACCGTCCCCCACCACGTGGTGCGCCTCGTGAACGGCCGGGGACAAGTGCTGGCCACCAACGACCCGCACACGCAGGAATTCGGCCACCCTCGAAAGCACGGCTTCATCCAGCCGCTCGTCGACAGGGAACTCGCCACCGGACTCGCCCGCTTCCCGAAGACCGCGCTCCACTACGGGCACCGGGTCGTCGGCATCGAGGACCACGGTGACCGTGTCGTGGTCGGCGCCGAACGGCTGGACCCGGACGGCAACGCCGTCGAGACCGTCTCTTTCACCGCCCGTTATGCCGTCGGATGCGAGGGCGGCGGTTCCTTCACCCGCAAGTGGATGGGCGTGGGGTTCGAGGGCAGATCGCCCTCCACCCGCTGGGTGGTCATCGACGTCGAGAACGACCCCGTCGGCACCCCGTCCGTCTACCTCGGCGCCGACCCGCGCCGGCCGTACGTGTCGATCGGTCTTCCCCAGGGCGTCCGGCGCTGGGAGTTCATGCTCCACGACGACGAGCCCACCGAACTGGCCGACGACCCCGCGTTCATGCGTTCCCTGCTCGCCCGGCATGTGCCCGACCCGGCCGCGCTGAACATCATCAACCAGCGGACCTTCACTCATCACGGCCGGGTGGCCACCGACTTCCGCAAGGGCCGCGTCTTCATCGCGGGAGACGCCGCCCACCTGATGCCGGTCTGGCTCGGCCAGGGCTGGAACTCCGGTATCCGTGACGCGACCAACCTGGCCTGGAAGCTCACCGCCGTCCTGCGGGGCGAAGCCGGCGAGTCCCTCCTCGACACCTACACCGCGGAGCGTCGCAAGCACGCCTCCGACATGATCGACGTGAACATGGCGGCCGGTACCGTGATGAAGATGGGCCACCTCGGAGGCCGGCTCCGGGACGTGTCCGCCGCCGCGCTCAACCTCGTACCGAAGTGGAAGTCGTACTTCACCGAACTGCGCTTCAAGCCCATGCCGCGCTACGCCACGGGCGTGGTGGTCGATCAGGTGACGCTGACAGCCGGCAGAGCGGACGCCGGATTCAGGCGTGGCCGACTGGCACCCTTCACCGACTCCGCGGGCGGCACCTCGCCGGTCGGGCTGCAGTTCATCCAGCCGCGGGTCTCCACCGCGGACGCGGCGGACATCCTGCTCGACGAGGTCATCGGCGACTGGTGGACGCTCGCGACCTGGGGCACCGACCCGACGGCGTACCTCTCCGCGGCCGACCTCGACCTGGTCCGCCGCCATCGCGTCAGGCTCGTCTCCTTCATGCCCGAGCCGCAGCGTGCCTGGGCGGAGAAACGCCACGCCGATTCCCCGGCGCCGGTCACCGTGGTGGGAGACCTCACCGGGGCCCTCAAGGACTGGTTCGACCTGCGCGCCTGTGGCCTGGTCATCCTGCGCCCCGACCGTTTCGTGGCGGCCGCGTCCCTCGCCGCCCAGGCCCCACGAGCCCTTGCCGCAGTCGCCACCGCGGCATCCCTCACCCGGGAAGGAGACCGAGGATGAGTCTCTCCCTCGTCACCATGTCGCACAGCCCGCTGCTCGATTTCGCCGATCCGCCCGCGGAGGTGGCCGACGCTGTCGAGGCCGCGTTCGACCAGGCGCGGGCGTTCGTACGCGACTACGAGCCGACCCTCGTGGTGTCGTTCGCCCCCGACCACTACAACGGGTTCTTCCACGATCTGATGCCACCGTTCTGCGTCGGCTGTGCGGCGGTCGGAGTCGGCGACTACGGCACCGCCGAAGGCCCCCTCGACGTGCCGGCCGAACGGGCGGAGGACCTGGCTCGGTGGCTGGCCGATCACGACCTGGACGTCGCCGTCTCGCGCCGCATGGAGGTGGACCACGGGGCGGTCCAGCCGCTGGAGATCCTCTTCGGAGGCATCGACGCCGTTCCCACCATTCCCGTCTTCGTCAACGGTGTCGCTCAGCCGTTCGTGCCCATGCGCCGCGTCCGCCGGCTCGGTGAGGCGATCGGCGCGTTCCTGGCGGGTCTGCCCGACGAGCGGGTCCTCGTCGTCGGCTCCGGTGGCCTCTCCCACGATCCGCCGGTGCCCCAGTGGGCCACCGCCGACGACACCGCCCGCGCGATGCTCCTCAACGGCAGGCACCCCACGGCCGCGGCCCGCGATCTGCGCCAGCAGCGCGTCATCGACACCGCGAAGGCCTTCGCGGCGGGCACCGCCACGATCCAGGACCTCAACCCCGCGTGGGACCGGGCGCTGATGGCCGTCCTCGCCTCCGGCGACCTGTCCCCGATCGACGCCATGACCCCCGCGCGGATGGCCGAGGAGGCCGGCAACTCCGCGCACGAGGTACGCACCTGGGTCGCCGCCTTCGCGGCTCTCGGCGCCGCGGGCCCCTACGACGTGACGTACTCCTTCTACCGTCCGATCAAGGAGTACATCGCCGGATTCGGTGTGATGACGGCGCGCTCGTCATCCTGACCCGACAGCACCGAGCAGGCCGCGGCGCCGGGCCCGCGGGGCGGGTCGCGCCGAGGCACCGTCAGCGAAGTGCCCGGGTCAGACCCAGCGCCGCGGTGCGCACCGCGGTGCCGAGCTGTGCCGGGTACCAGCGAGCCACCGGAACGGCCACCGAGACGGCGGCGACCACCGTGCCGTCCGCGGCGAAGACGGGGGACGCCACGCAGTTCACGCCGACCACCGCTTCCTGCTCCTCGTAGGCCAGGCCCGCCAGCCGGGCCTGGTCCAGCAGCACGCGCAGCCGGACGGGATCGGTCACCGAGTGCGGAGTGAGACGGGGCAGCGGGCCGGCCAGCAGGTCCTCGGTCGCCGCGCGCGGGGAGAACGCGAGCAGCGCCTTCCCCACACCGGTGCAGCTCAGGGGCAGGGAGCCACCCACCCGGGAGGGCAGGGGGAGCTTCTCGTGGCCGTGGATGCGTTCCAGGTAGACCACGGACCGGTCCTCGCGGACGCCCAGGTGGACTGTCTCCCGGGTCGCCTCGTACAGGTCCTGCAGGAACGGCAGCGCGACCTCCCGCAGATCCCGGCGGCGCGGCACCAGACCGCCGAGATCGAAGAGCAGACCGCCGAGCTGGTACTCCTGCCCGACACGCTCCAGCAGCCCCAGGCGCACCAGGTCGGCGGCGAGCCGGTGCACGGTGCTCTTGGCCAGTCCGGTGCCGGCGGCCAGCTCGGACAGACGTCGCCTGCCGCCCTCGGGGCGGAAGCAGTCCAACAGCCCCACGGCCCTGTCGAGCATGCTGCCCTGCACCGAGTCGTTCCTTGTCACGTCCCCAGCCTGACACGGAAGGGCTGGTCCAGGCCCGTATGTTCCATGTGGCGGAACGTTTCTTGGCCTGCGGTGGCCCACCGTCTATACCTGCCTCATCGAACCACCCCCTCCTTCCCCGACCCCAGCCCCCATCCCCCCGGAGGTTGTCCGCCATGAACACCCCCGCGGTCCGCGAGGCCGCCGACCTGCTGGCCGAGGCCGAGCGGTCCGGCACGCCGGTACCGCCGGTGCGCGACCGGCTTCCCGTCCACGACGTCGACGCGGCGTACGCGGTGCAGCGACGCAACGTGCAGCGGAAGCTGGCCGCCGGCCGCCGGATCGTCGGACGCAAGATCGGCCTGACCTCTCCCGCCGTCCAGGCACAACTGGGCGTGGACCAGCCCGACTTCGGCGCCCTGCTGTCGGACATGGCCGTACCGGACAACGGCAGCGTCCCCGCCGGCCGGCTGCTCCAGCCGAAGGTGGAGGCGGAGGTCGCGCTGGTGCTCGGCACCGACCTGGACCTCACGGAGCCCAACGTCGCGGACATCATCCGTGCCACCGAATTCGCCCTGCCCGCCCTGGAGATCGTCGACAGCCGGATCGCCGACTGGGACATCACCTTCACCGACACCGTCGCCGACAACGCCTCCAGCGGACTCTTCGTCCTCGGCACCACCCCCGTGCCGCTGACCGCCGTCGACCTGCGGCAGGTGACCATGACGCTGCTGCGCGGCGAGGAGAACGTCTCCTCGGGCACCGGCGCCGACTGCCTGGACGGCCCCCTCAACGCCGCGGTGTGGCTGGCCGCGACGCTGGCCGAGATGGGCGACGCGCTCAAGGCGGGCGACGTGATCCTCACCGGGGCGCTCGGGCCGATGGTCCCGGCCGCTCCCGGGGACCGGTTCGAGGCCCACATCTCAGGACTCGGCTCCGTCCGCGTCCGTTTCGCCCCCGAAGGAGCTGCCCAGTGACCACCAAAGTCGCCGTCATCGGCTCCGGCAACATCGGCACCGACCTCATGATCAAGGTGCTGCGGCTGTCGGAGACCCTGCAGATCGTCGCCATGGCCGGCATCGACCCGGCGTCGGACGGCCTGGCGCGCGCCCGGCGCCTCAAGATCGCCACTACGCACGAGGGGATCGACGGGCTCGTCAGGATGCCCGAGTTCGAGGATGTGGAGATCGTCTTCGACGCGACCTCCGCCGGTGCCCACCGGCGCCACGAGGAGGTCCTCCGCCCGCTGGGCCGCACCCTGATCGACCTCACCCCGGCGGCCGTCGGTCCCTATGTGGTCCCCCCGGTCAACGGCACCGAACACCTCTCCGCACCCAACGTCAACATGGTCACCTGCGGAGGCCAGGCCACCATTCCGATCGTCGCCGCCGTCAGCTCGGTCACCCCGGTCCACTACGGCGAGATCGTCGCGTCGATCTCCTCCCGGTCGGCGGGCCCCGGCACCCGCGCCAACATCGACGAGTTCACCGAGACCACCTCGGCCGCCATCGAGAAGGTCGGCGGCGCGGCCCGCGGCAAGGCCATCATCGTCCTCAACCCGGCCGAGCCTCCGCTGATCATGCGGGACACGGTCTACTGCCTCGTCTCCGACTGCGACACGGCCAAGGTGCGCGAGGCCGTTCTCGCCATGGAACGCACGGTCCGGGAGTACGTGCCGGGCTACCGGCTCAAGCAGGATGTGCAGTTCGACCAGGTGCCGGCCGACGACCCCCAGCGCGGCCTGCTCCCGGAGAGCGAGCGCGACGCCACGGCCTGGAAGGTCTCCGTCTTCCTGGAAGTGGAGGGGGCCGCTCACTACCTGCCCGCCTACGCAGGCAACCTCGACATCATGACCTCCGCCGCGCTGCGCACCGCGGAGCGCATCGCGGCCCACCACAAGCAGGAGGTGCAGGCCAAGTGACCAGCAATCTCTACATCCAGGACGTGACCCTGCGGGACGGTATGCACGCGGTGCGGCACCGCTACTCCGTCGAACAGGCCCGCTCCATCGCCTCCGCACTGGACTCGGCGGGTGTCGCCGCGATCGAGATCGCACACGGCGACGGCCTGTCCGGCTCCTCCCTCACCTACGGCGTCGGCGCCCACACCGACTGGGAATGGATCGAGGCCGTCACCGACGCCGCGCGGCGGGCGATCCCCACCACGCTGCTGCTGCCCGGCATCGGGACGGTCCACGACCTCAAGCAGGCACACCGGCTCGGTATCCGCTCGGTGCGGATCGCCACCCACTGCACCGAGGCCGACATCTCGGCCCAGCACATCGCCGCCGCGCGAGAGCTGGGGATGGACGTCGCCGGGTTCCTGATGATGTCCCACATGGCCGAACCCGCCGAACTGGCCCGCCAGGCCGCGCTGATGGAGTCCTACGGTGCCACCTGCGTGTACGTCACCGACTCGGGCGGGCGCCTGACCATGGAGGACGTCCGCGCACGCTTCCGGGCCTACCGCGACGTCCTCGACCCCGCGACGGAGATGGGCATCCACGCCCATCACAACCTCGCCCTCGGCGTCGCGAACAGCGTGGTGGCCGTGGATAGCGGCGCGATACGCGTCGACGCGTCCCTCGCCGGGCAGGGCGCGGGCGCCGGGAACTGCCCGCTCGAGGCGTTCATCGCGGTCGCGGACATCCACGGATGGAAGCACGGCTGCGAACTGTTCCCGCTGATGGACGCCGCCGACGACCTGGTCCGTCCGCTGCAGGACCGCGAAGTGCGCGTCGACCGCGAGACTCTCACCCTTGGCTACGCGGGCGTGTACTCCAGTTTCCTGCGCCACGCCGAGATCGCCGCCGAGCGGTACGGACTCGACACCCGCTCGATTCTCGTGGAGGTCGGCCGGCGCAAGATGGTCGGCGGCCAGGAGGACATGATCACGGACATCGCGCTGGATCTCGCACAGCGATCCGCCCCCGTCGCGTGACCGGCTCCCCGGTCCACAACTCGTGGCGGTGCTGACGAACGAGCCCGTCCGTCAGCACGGGCGAATCCTGGCGCCGCCTTTCGGGTGATCCTCACGTCGTATGTCCCGCTGAGGGCCGGATCCACGCACAGGAGCACGCGCAGAGCGTGTGGCGACTGTGCTGTCCGGCCGGCACGCAGAGCGGGGAACGACACGGAGTACACGGCCAGCGGTATGCGCGGGCCAGGTGCCGTTCAGGACCTCGGCCATCGCGTTGTCGCACGAGTCCGCGACGGCCGCCCGTCCGCGGCGGCCCGCACTGCCGGCACTGAAGCTGCCGGATCGTCTCGCCTCCCAGCAGATCAGGGGCAGGCGCCTGCGGGAATGGCCGGCTGTCTGCTCGCGTTGCAGAGAGCGTGGTTGTGAAGGGGACAGTGTCCCCGGGCCTCACCCATTGCCCATGAGGACGATCGTTCGGCTGAAGCCTCATGGAGCCTTTCGCCGCGTAGGCGACCGCCCTTCACGGCCACGAGCACCCCTGTGGCCCCGGCCCCTCAGGCCGGGGCCACTTGTGCGTCCACGGCCCGGCCGGCCGCGGCTCGCGTGGTGGTGCCCGGCGGTCCCACGACGCTGAATGTGCCCCTGAGCGCCGGGGCAAAGGTGATGCGGCGCCGATGGCGGGTAGCTCAAAGTGGACTGCTTCATGCCATTGATCTCCGTAGAAATGGACGCCTGTGACGACCGCTGCCAGCGAACCCTCCACCGAGCGTGTCCCCGGCCGGGTCTGGACGATCCGCTTGACCGGGCACGCCGACCGGACCGTCACGGTCACCTGCAGCACCGCGGCATGCCGGATGCCGCCCCGCTCCAAGGACGTGGCCGGGCTGCGGGCGTTCGCCGCTCAGCACGCGGCCGCCCATGCGCGGGTGGCCACCGTCCATGCCAACGCCTGGTGCCACTGTGGTTCTTCACAGTGCGCCGCCCACCCCGACGCGGCTGCCCACTGCGCGGGCGGCGTGGCACTCGTTCTCCAGCACGATCCCCTCGTAGGACGCGTCTGGACGCTCGAAGAGGTCTGCGAGGCATGTGCCCCGTTGATCCCCAACGCCCGGGTCCTGGCCCGCGTTCCCCGGTCCTCACCCGCGAACCAGCGGCGAGACGGGCAGGCGCCGGCGCCCCAGGTGTCGGTACCCGCACGGTCGGCCGTCCCCGGTGGCTTCTCCTCACCCACCGCCCAGCCCACCGAGGGCCAGACCCGCCAGCCGCGCCGCCCACGCCGCACTGCACGCCCCGCTCGGCGCCGCGGCCAGGGGAGCTGAGCGAAGGGGCAGGGCATCAAAGGCCGGCAGTCGAATACCGTCACCCCGGAGTGCGATCCAGTCGTCCGGCATTGAGACATTCGACGACATCGCGGAGCTTGACGGCGGTCACTGCGACGGCGTCGTCGGCCGGCCCGGGACGGACCGCGTCCAGGACGCGGCGGCCATCTCCGGCACGGCTACGAACGCAACGCCCGGGACCGCCTGGTCGACGACTTCTCCTGGGGCCGCCCGGCCCAGGGCCGCAGCGGACGCCGCGCAGGGCCGGGCCCTCAGCCCTTTGGGGTCGGCCGGTGTGGCGACGGACCGCATCACCGTCATGAGGGGATCGCGGACCGCGGCCGTGTGGGTTTCTTCCGGCGCGCCGGAGACCTTCCAGTAGAGGAAGGAGCCGATCCAGGAGGCTCGTGGCCCGACTGGGCGACCGGCCGGCCGGCAGTCCGCCGACATCGTGCGCCGGACGCACGATCAGGTCGCGTCTGGTACCCGTTGCGTTCCTTGGACGCCCTGATCACCGGGGGAAGGGGGAACGTCACGGGGTTCGGTGTACGGTCTCCGTCACGCAGTCTCAGGTGTGAGTGCTGGGATCGGATGCTCGGGGCATCAGTCAGACGACTGAGCGGTCCTCCGAGGCCCTTCGCACCCGTTCGGCTCCGGACGAAGCTCGTCCGGGGGCGGTCAGGACGCCCGGACGGCCCGCGCCGCCCGCAGAGAAACGCGGCACCCGCTCTCCCGTGACCAGCCCCGCCTCCTCCGTCGCCATCGCCTCCGGACTCGCACCCACCAGGTCCGCGGCCCACTGCAAGTCTCCGGGCGCCGGCTCGTCGCCGACCGTGGCCAGCACCGCCAGCAGCGCGCGTGGCCGGAGGCAGGGCGGTGAACCGCGCTCCCCACGCGGCGTCCAGTCCTGGACCCGCCGGCAGCGGATCCGGCAGCGCCGCCGTCCCGGCCCGCTGCGCCTCGGTCAGCGCCCGAGGCAGATCGATCAACGCGAGCGGACAGCCCTCCGCCACCCGCGCCACCTCGGACCGGACCCCCGGTGCCAACCGCGGGTGGTGATCGGCGAGCAGCAGCCGGGCCGCCTCCTCATCCAGCGGCTCCACCTCCACGCGCGTGGCCTCCCACCCCGCCAGCCGCCCCTGGTCCTCCGCGCGCACGGCGGCCAGCAGCACCACCCGCGTCCCCGCCAGCCGGTTCGCCACGAACGTCAGCGCCCGTAGCGACACCGCGTCCAGCCACTCGCAGTCGTCGACCGCCACCACCAGCGGGAGCTGCCGCGCGAGCCGCACCAGTGCCAGGCGCAACCGCTCACAGGCCAGCACCAGTTCCTCAGGCCGCGCAATCCCCTGCACCCCGCGCGTCGAGGACGTCACCAGACCCGTCGGCACCGCCGTCCCGCTCTCCGGCAGCGCACCTGCCAGCTGGCCCAGGACCCCGCCCCGCCCGCCCCCCGCACGCAACACCCTCCACCCCCGTGCGCCGGCCCGTTCGCACGCCCACTGGAGCAACGCGGACTTCCCCGCACCCACTCCACCTGCCAGCACCACGGCCCCGCCGCGGAACTCACCACCCCGGTCCAGTACCTGCGACAGGGTGTCACGCGCCCTCCGGCGGCCGCGCAGGCACACCGTGTGGCCGGCCTGCTCGCCGGCGCCCGGAGCCGGCGGGTGTCGCCAAGCGGCCGTCAGTCAAACCACGGATCCGGTTCCGGCCGGCGCCCCGGCAGCAGACCGCGCCGGACAGCGGCTGCGGCGAGACGGTACGGGCCAGATGCTCCAGCCCCTGGAGCATGGGAGAGGTCGAGGACGCAGGCACGGTCCGGTCGTGGTCATGCGGATTCGACACCTGCGTGATCATCGAAGCCGTGCCCGTACCTGCGTCCGCCTCCTGCACCGACGACCCCGGACATCGCGGGCCGAGCCTGCCCGGGCCCGGAACACACAACGCCCCGAACACACAACGCCCCTGGGCACCCGCACAGACGGGTTTCAGAACCGGCGCATGCGTGAGCTGGGCGCACGATCCGTGCGGCAGCCCCGTGCCGGCACATTGGTCAGCGCGTACGCACCAGTTCCCAATCGCTCGTCTCCGACGACGTGGCCGCGTCGATCTCTCCGTGCGGCAGCAGCCCTGTGGAGAAGCGGAGTTCGTTGTGGAAGCAGAATGGGGACCACTTTGTCGCCAGGCAGGTTTTGAGATCGGCGTTCTGATGGATCTCGTACCAGCCGGGGGAGGCCGTGCTGGCGACCGACGGCCCCGGCGTCACGCTCGCCCCGAAGAGGAAGTCCCCGGCAGTTGTGGTCGTGCCGTTCAGGCTCGTCGTTGTCCCGCTCGCCAGGCCGCCCGCGTCCTCGCACTTGGTGACGGTGAACTCCATGGTCGCCGCGGTGACGCCGCTGACGCGGTTGTTGACGTCGTAGGAGAAGGTGACGGACGTGCATGCGGTGTCGCCGGGAGTCGCGTGTGCAGGAGCGCCGGTTACGGCTACGCCGGCGAGGGCGGCGAGTGCAGCGGCCGCTAACCGTGGGAGGGCCGTCCGCCAGGCAGTTCGCTTCATAGGTATTCCCCCATGTGCCGGGTTCATGGCAGTTCGAGCCTGAGGGGCAAGTCATCCGCCCCGCAATCGGTCCTGCCAAGCCGTCACAGCATCCGCGCGCCTGTCGGGGACGGTGAGGGATCCGTGACCGTCGGTCCGACAGGCCTCCCTTCACTCGGAACCTCACGATCAGCGTGTTCCGCCAGTACGGCCACACCGACATCGCCACCACCTGCCGCCACACCGCCCGCGCCCCAAGGCGGCCCCTCGCAGTCCTCGGAATCACGTGATCAAGCTGACAGATCGCCTACGGGCAAAAGACCCTGCGAGCGGACCTCCGCCCGTGATGCCGGGACGTCCGCGACGGCGCCCGACAGGTCGTCCGCCAGTCAAACGACTGATCAAAAAGCCGGATCCGACCGCCATACTGACCAGGAGCGGTACTCGAGAAGGGAAGAGGCGTTGGCTGAAGCGGATGACCGGATCCTCCACCGGATCACGGAGATGGCCCATGAGGAGCGCGAGCTGCGGGACGCGCTGAGCGCGGGAAGGGTCGGCGGCGACGAGGAACACAGCCGGCTCGGTCGGCTCGAACGGGAACTGGACCAGTGCTGGGACCTGCTGCGGCAGCGACGGGCCAGGATAGAGTTCGGTCAGAACCCCGACGACGCCCAGGTACGTTCCGCCTCCGTCGTGGAGCACTACCAGTCCTGAGTTTCCGGCGCGCTCGCTGCCGGGCCCGCCTCGTCGGACACGCACCGTCAACTGACGGATGCCTCACGGCGTGCGCCGTCCCCTGGCTGACCCGGCACGGTGCGAGATGACTGCGTGCGCTCACGATCCCGCGTCGAGGCTGTGCCCGTGCGCGGCCGCCGCGACCACCTGCCTGCCGTCCTCCGGCCGGAAGGAGTCACCCCATGGGGAGACCGAACCGTGAGACAGCGGATCGGTAATCCCCTGCGTGATTCCGCCGACAGGCGGATTCGTCATCCGTGGCCCGCTCGCGGAAGCCGCAGGCCGGGTTCTTCACGCGGAAGAAGGCGAACGACGAGCTTGCGTCGCTGATCTGCGCCGCGCACTGCTATTTCTCCGGCATTCGAGTGGGCAGTGAAAGTACACACTTCTGTTTCTCCCCGCCCGCACCCTAGGGACCCCGTCCCGCCGCCGACGGCTCAGTCATGTTGCGGATGCCCGCGCCGGCCAACGGGGTGAGCATGTGGGAAGCGGGTTCTCAGCCGCTTCCGCCGCGGACGGTCCCCGCTCGCGGACTGCCAGTCGGGCATCCACCACTTGACGTTCGACAACCGCATGTTCGAGGTGGGCAGTTGGAACGCCGAGTTCCACCCCGACCTCGCGCCCATCGCCGACGAGGTCACCGTCGCCCCGCACAAGAACCTGGACGTGCTCGCGACCACGGACCTCGACATCCAGCTCAAGCGGCGCGGTGTGGAGCACGTCGTCCTCGCGGGCATGATCGGCACGATGTGCGTGGAGTCGACGGCCCGCACCGCCATGGAACGCGGCTACGAGGTCACGCTGGTCAAGGACGCCACGGCTCCCGAGGGCGGCCCCACCGCCTACGACGAGATGCTGCGGCGGTACGAATTGGTGGCGCACCACGTCCTCACGACCGGCGAACTGCTCGCCACGGAACCGTTCGCCGACTGCTGACCGGTTCCGGCGCCGACCGCCTCCGCCAGGGGGCGGCGCCGTTCGCGGCAGCAGCCGTTGCATGTCGCGCAGGCGAGTGGTGGCCGGCATCCGCCTCGCACGGCCCGGGCACCGCCTCGCACGGCCCGGGCACCGCCTCGCACGGCCCGGGCACCGCCCGCACGGACACCGCCCGTGTGCGCCGTACCGGGCCGGTGGGGTCAGAAGACCGCCGGGATGCTCTCCAGCGCCTTGCTCACCTCGGCCGTGAACCCCGCGGAGCGTGCGGTGCCGGTGGCCCACCACACGTGTCCGTCAGGCCGGACGAGCGCGGCGGTCACACCGGCCCAGGCCTCGCCGCCGGTCTCGGCGAGCCGGCTGGCGTGGACGTCGATGCCGGCGGCTGCGGCCCGGTCGGTCACCTCGGCGTCCACCCGCGCGTCTCCCATGACGAGCAGCACCGCGCGGCCGTCGTGCAGCAGCGGGAACACCCCCTCGCCTTCCGGGTCGTACACCCGGACGCCGGTCAGCGGGTGTGCGGCGGGGTCGTCGGAGCGGTAGACGATGTCGAGACCGGAGAGCTTGCCCGCCAGCAGGGCGGAGAATCCGGGAGCGTCGGTGACGGCCTCGTTCAGCGTGGCGCGCAGGGCAGTGACCTCGGGGGTCAGGCCGACGATCAGAGCCGTCTGGGCCAGCGTGTGCTCGGCCAACTCCCGGCCCACCGGGTGGCGTTCGGCGTGGTAGGTGTCGAGCAGGGGCTCCGCGGCGCGGTCCTGGACCACCGCGGCCAGCTTCCAGCCGAGGTTCATGGCGTCCTGGAGGCCGACGTTCAGGCCCACACCGCCGGCCGGCCAGTGGATGTGTGCCGCGTCCCCGGCGAGCAGCACCCGGCCCGCGCGGTAGGAGTCCGCCAGCTTCGTGGCGTTGCCGAACCGGGTGAGCCAGGACGGGTCGTGCATGCCGAAGTCGGTGCCGGCGATGCGCACGGAGGCATCGCGCAGCTCCTCCAGCGTCAGTGGCTCGCGGTGCTGGTTGGCCGGGTCGTACCCGGTGACGCGGAACCGGCCGCCGCCCAGCGGGACGACGAGGAGCCGGCCCGCCTCGGAGAGGGCGGCGAAGCCGGGGTTGGCCGGCGGCTCGTCCAGGATCACCTCGCCGAGGAAGCCGTAGGCCGAGGTGTCGGGGCCGGTGAAGCCGATCCCGGCCTCCCTGCGCACGGTGGAGCGGGCGCCGTCGGTGCCGACCACGTACGGCGCGCTCACCTCGTACGGGCCCTCGGGGCCGGTCACCCGGACGGTGACGGAGGTGTCGTCCTGGGCCAGCGAGGTCACCTCGTGGCCGCGCCGGACGACGACGCCGAGCCCCGTGGCGTAGCGCTCCAGGACCTCCTCGGTGACCGACTGCGGGTGGGCCAGCAGGAAGGGGAACGCGGTGGGCAGCGCACGGAAGTCGACCCGGGACTCCAGCATGCCGAAGTGCCAGTTGGGCACGGCCCGGCCGATGGCCAGGAGATCCTTGTGCCGGTTGCGCAGGGCCAGCACCTCCACGGTGCGCGGCTGGATTCCGAGCGCCTTGGAGTGCGGGCTGCGCCGCTCCTCGCGCTCCAGCACCAGGACGGGCACGCCCGCGACGGCGAGTTCGTGGGCGAGCCAGAGGCCGACGGGGCCGGCTCCCACGATGACGACCTGCTGCTCCGGGGAGCCCTGAGAAGGGGGCCGGTGGGTTGCGGACATGGATGCAGCTCCTCGGAGAGAGGTCGGTCGCGCGAGCCTTACTGACCCTACGGTCATTAAGGAGGGTATCGCGGCGCCCGCGGGCAATCAAACACGTGTGATGCGTTACGGAGGTGGGGGTTACGGCGCGCCTGCGGACGGGAACACGTGTATGCGTCCGCAGGGGCGATGTGTGTCCCTGGTGACATGATTCCCACACGGGGCCGCGCGCGGGCGCGGCGCGCCCGCGTAGACGGAGACGAACGACTGCCCGCCCAGGCGAGGACCGGGGCTGGGAAACACATGTGTCACTTCCGGCCGCCCCCCGGTGGTACCCCGTTCCCCCGGTTTCCCTGTTCCGCCGGCCGTCACGTCCGGTGGGGTGCCGAGGCCCGCGCACCGGGCACGGGGCACCGCCGGTCTCCGGACGTCAGTCGAGCTTGGCCACCAGCGTGGCGAGGCGGGCGAGCCCTTCGCGCAGTTCGTCCGCCGATGCGGCGCACGAGAGCCGGACATGGGTGTCCGCCGTGCCGACCCCGAAGTCCCGGCCCGGGGTCAGGGCGACGTGTGCCTCGTGCAGGGCCCGTTCGCAGAACTCCCAGGAGGTGAGGCCGGTACCGCTGACGTCGAAGTACACGTAGAACGCGCCGTCGGGACGCACGGGCACCGGCAGGCCGATCCGTTCCAGGCCCTCGGCGGCGAGGGCGCGGCGCCGGACGAACTCCTGGCGACGTTCCTCGCAGACCGCGAGCGACTCGCGGGTGAAGCAGGCCAGCGCGGCACGCTGGGCGGGCGCCGACGCGCACAGGAAGTAGTTCTGGGCGAGGCGCTCCATCACGGGTACGTACGCCTCGGGGACGACGCACCAGCCGAGCCGCCAGCCGGTCATGCCGAAGTACTTCGAGAAGCTGTTGACGACCACGGCGCCGGGATCGGACGACAGCACGCTCGCCGGCGGGCGGCCGTGCTCGTCGTGGTCGCCCAGACCGAGGTAGATCTCGTCGACCAGGCGCCACGCGCCGCGCTCGCGGGCCGTGGCGCAGATCGCGGCCAGCTCGGCGGCCGGCACGGAAGTACCGGTCGGGTTCGACGGCGTGGCGACCATGACGCCGCGGGTGCGGTCCGTCCAGTGCGACCGCACCGAGGCGGTGTCCAGCTGGAAGCGGCCGGCCGCGGTGGTGGGCACGAGAACGGCCCGGGCGCCGAAGCTCTCCATGATCTGGCGGTTGCACGGGTACGAGGGGTCCGCGATGAGAACCTCGTCCCCGGGGTCGACGAGGGCGGCGGCCGCCAGCACCAGGGCGGCCGAGGCGCCGGCGGTCACCACGATCCGGCCGGGATCGACCTCCACGCCGTGCGCGTCCTGGTAGAACCGGGCGATCGCCTGCCGCAGCGCGGGCAGGCCGAGCGCGGGCGTGTACGGCAGGGGCCGTCCGTCCATGGCCTCGCGCATGGCCTTCAGCACCGCCGGGGGCGCGCCGAAGTCCGGTTCGCCGAGGCTGAGCTTGACGACGTGGTGCCCCTGGGCCTCCAGCGCGGCGGCGTGCTTGCCGAACTCCATGGCGTAGAACGGCGCGACGGCTCGCGCGCGGTGCGAGATGCGCGGGGTGTCCGTGCTTCCGCTGTCCGTGCTTCCGCCGTCCGTACTTCTGCCGTCCATGAGTCTCCCTCTGGTGTGAGAGCGGCCCCCGCGTCCCGGCGAACCGGCGGCCGTGACGGCCGGAATCCGGTGCCGTGGTGTTTGACGTGGCTATGGCCGGGGCGGCCTCTGCCCGGGCCGGCCCGATGCTGGTGGTCCAGCATAGGCACGGTCACGGAGGCGACGTGCCAGGGAGGTGCGGGTGAGCCTTCGTGCGGGTGCGTCGCGTGTCCCTGGCAGGGTGTGCCACCACACCTCCCCGGTGGCAGGTGGCGGCCGGCCGCTCACGGCCGGCCGTTCCGGTGCGGGCGGCCCGTCACCGGGCCGGCACGGTGTCCCGTGCGTGGCCTGTCGGGGCGGACCCCGGGCGGTACTTTCGGTCCGCCGCCGTGCCGCTAGCGGCGGACGGCGCCCAGCACCTCGTTGAACGCCTCGGTGGAGCTGGGGTGCGTGTAGATGGTGTCGCGCAGTTCGCCCGCCGTGACGCCGTGCCGCATGGCCAGCGCGACCGTGTTGATCAGCTCCTGCGAGTCGACACTCAGCAGAGCGGCGCCCAGGATCCGGTCGGTGGCGGCGTCGATCACGAACTTCATCAGGCCGCGGGTCTCGCCGACGATCTTCGCGCGGGGCATCGCGGCGATCTGCGCCACCGGCTTGGACGCGACACGCACGTCGTGACGGCGTTCGCGTGCCTCGCGCTCGGTCAGGCCCACCCGGGACAGCGGCGGCGTGGTGAACAGCGTGTACGGGACAGCCTGGCGGTCGGTCGTCGTTCGGGTCCCGGAGCCGAGCAGCTGGTCGGCGACGATCCGGCTGTCGTCCAGGGATATGTAGGTGAACTGCGGGCCGCCGTTGACGTCACCGAGCGCGAAGATGTGCGGCCGGCTGGTGCGCAGGTGTTCGTCCACCTCGATCGCGCCCCACGCGGTGGTCCGCACCCCCGCGGCCTGAAGGTCCAGCCCCGCCGTCGCGGGCCTGCGGCCCGTGGCGACGAGCACCGCCTCCGCGTCGGCCACGTGCTCCTCGTCGGCCACCCGGTAGCGCACCGCGGCGTGCCCGTCCTCGTCCGTGACCCTGACGACCGAGGCGTCCGTGACGAAGGTGACCCCCTCGTCGCGGAGCGTGCCGGCGGTGGCCTCCGCGACGTCGGCGTCCTCGCGGGGCAGCAGCCGCGGCCCGGCCTCCAGCACCGTCACCCGCGACCCGAACCGCGCGTACATGCCCGCGAACTCCAGGCCCAGGTAGCCCCCGCCGACGATGACCATGCGCTCGGGGAGCCCCTTGGCTCGGATCAGGTCGGTGCTGGTGCGGGTGTAGGCGCTGGACCGCAGGCCGGGGATGTCCGGGACGACGGGCTCGGCACCGGTGTTGACGACGATGGTCGTCGCGGTGACGACCAGGCGGTCGGAGCCGGCGCTCACCTCGACCGACTTCTCGTCGAGGAAGCGCGCCCGGCCCGTGAGGACCGTCACCGACTCGATGTCGTCGAGCATGGCGAAGTTGCGGTCCCGCAGCGCGTCGGTCAGCGTCGTGGTCGCGCCGACAGCCGCCAGCAGGCTGTCCTGCGCCGGCTCCTCGGGGCGCCGCGACTGCGCGTGGTGGATGAGGGCCTTGGTCGGCACACACCCGATGTTGATGCAGGTACCGCCGTACATCTGCGCGGACTGCTCGACCAGGGCGACCCGGTGCCCGGCGGCGCCCATCCGCGCGGCCAGCGTCTTGCCGCCCTTGCCGAAACCGATGACGAGGAGATCTACATGCAGGGATTCCATGCGCCTGAGCTTGCTGCGCGGTGGACGCGATGACAAGGTGAGGAAGTCGCAGATTCTGTTGAGGAAATATCAATGGACGCTCTCAGCCGCCTCGTCCGCCTGGCCCGTCTGCGCGGCAGCGTCGACCTGCGCTGCCTCGTCGCCGGCCGCTACACCCTGGACAACCCGGACGCCGGGAAGGGGCAGGCGCCGTTCCACCTGCTGCTCAGCGGCGCGTGCGTGCTCGAGCTGCCCGGACGGCGTATCGAGGTGGCGGCGGGCGACCTGGTGCTGCTCCCCCGGGGTGTGGCCCACCGGATGCACGCCCGCGGTCCGCGGGCGGCCACGGACGTCGAACGCCGCGACGCCGGCCCGTACGCCCTGGTCACCGACGCGACGTCCGCGGCCGCCGCCCACGGCGGCGACCAGCAGGAGCGCGGTGGCCCGGACGCCCCCGTGGACCTCTTCTGCGGTCACTACACCTGGGAGGCGGGGCCGGGCCAGGTCCTGATGGACATGCTTCCCGACGTCGTCCACGTGTCCCTCGCGAACGGCACGAACGCCGACGCGGATACGGACGGGGGCGCCGGCCATCGCGGCGCGGCACACCTCGGCAGATTGGCGCCGCTCAGCGGTCTCATGCGGGACGAGGCCGTCCGTGCCGCCCCGGGCGCGGAGGCGGTCCTCGACGCGCTGTGCGACGTCCTGCTGACGCTGGCCCTGCGCGGCACACCCGGGCTCGGCCGGACGCTGTGGCTGGCCTCCGCCCAGGACGTGGTGCGCACCGTGACCGAGGCGGTGCTCCGCGACCCCGCCCACGACTGGCGCATCGAGGAGTTCGCCGGACTCACCGCGATGTCCCGCGCGACCTTCATCCGCCACTTCGTCCGCGAGACCGGGATGAACCCGGGCGACTTCCTGACCCGCCTGCGCATGCTCCTCGCGGCCGACATGCTCACGCGCACCGACCACTCGGTCGCCGCCGTCGCCGACGCCGTCGGCTACGCCTCGGAGTCCGCGTTCGGACGGGCCTTCCGGGTGACCACCGGCGAGACGCCGGCCCGGCTGCGCCGCGCGGCCCGCGCTCTGCGGTGACCCGGCATGCTCCGCGGTGCCCCGGAACGGCCGGCGCGCTGGTGCGGGGCCGTCTTTGCGCGCGGCCGCCGCGCACACGGAGGCGGCGCGGGTCAGCCCTGGGGTACCCAGCGCCTTGCGCGGCGGGTGCACGGCCTGCTCGACGGCCGCCGTCGCAGCGGACGCCGGTGGTGGCCACCCGGCCTGGGGCGGACGGCGCGCGTACGCGTCGCCGCCCGGTTCCCAACCGCTTTGGGGCGGGCGGGGGCTGCCCTGTCGGCGGCCCCGCGCACGGGCGGCCCCGCGCCGCTCCCGGTTCGGGCGGAGGCTCCCGTTCGGCTTGATGAGTGCCCCACCGTTCCCGGGGGATTGCCGGCAAGGGCATACGTGGATCGCCACACGTATGCGGCGGGAAAAAGCGGGGGCATGATGATGACCAGCTGGTCACCTGAGGTCCCCGGGGCGGGGCCGCAGGGTAGTGTTCGACGCATGTCCGCCGCTCAGACCCCCTCCGAACGCCCGCGCCGCGTACGCGACCCGGAGCTGCACCGCCGCGCCATCCTCGACGCGGCGGCCCGGGCCTTCGCCGAGCGCGGCTACACCCGGGCCACGCTGCGGGACATCGCCGAGCGTGCGGGCGTCACCCACGGACTGGTACTGCGTCACTTCGGCAGCAAGGAGAACCTGTTCCTCGCCGCCGTGCCCGGCACACGCGGCATCGAACACCTGGCGCAGGACTCGGGCGAACCGCTGGCCGCACGCATCGCGGGGCAGTTCGTCCGCCGCCTGGAGCATCCGGAGGGCACCGACCCCTTCGTCGCGCTGGTCCGCAGCGCTTCGGACGACGAGCACGCCGCCGCCGCACTGTACGTCGCCATGCAGGCACGTACCGACGAAACCTACCGCCGTCTGCTCGGCGAGTACGCGCTGGAGCACCGGGTGCCCTTCGTTGCCGCGCTGCTGATCGGCGTCACCTTCAGCCGGTACGTCATCCGGGCCGGTGTACTGGCCGAGATGAGCGAGGAACACTTCACGAAGGACCTTGCCTCCGCCATCGCCGGACTGCTGCACGAGGCGGGCTGACGTCGGAAGGCAGCAGGCCCGTCGGCCGTCGCCGGACGGCGAGCACGGGCCGGGTTCCGCTCAGCGCGGGTGTGCCCCTGGGGCCGGACCCGCGCCTCTGAGCAGGTGCGGCAACCGGAACGCGTCCTGAGTGTCAGGCCCACAGCGCCGGCGTCGGGACGTGGCCCCACTCAGTCCACCTCCAGCAGCATCGCCTCCAGGGCCTCCCAGCTGAGCAACTCGGCCTCGCTGCCCGCCGGTACCAGCCGGTAGGTCGAGTCCAGCCAGCGGCGTACCTCCGTCAGGTCCGACTCGAACGTCACGTGGCCGTCCGGCCGGATCAGACTGAAGTAGAGGCGGCGGCCGTCGCGTCCCCCGACCGCGGGCCAGACGCGGAAGTCCGCCTCGCCGCTCGGCCGGTGCGTGCCGGAGTCCAGCAGTTCCCGGGCGACCACCCAGGTCACGGCGGCGTCCGGAGCCAGCATCAGATCGATGCTCACGGCGAAGGGATCACCCACGCTGTAGCGGAACCGGCACTTCAGCGTGCGGGGGGCCAGCGGTGCGAACAGGCGGCACGCGAGGGTGGACAGGACGGGACTGTAACCCTCGCCCGGGCTGCCACCGGTGGAGTACGGCTGTTGCTGGCTCATCTGGTCGCTCCCCATTAACGGCTCAACGGTGCTCTGGACGCGTTGTATGCAGCCATCGTGGGCTGCGCGCCCGTACCGTGCATCGGTAGAACGACTGGAATCGAGTCGGCTCAAGAGCGCGTGCGCGGAGCGCCGGCACCGTTTCCGCGGTGCCGGGCCACGTTCCGTACCTGACCGGAATGTGCTGCTCAGCCGACCTGCCGAAGCCGGTCGGCGACGAGGTCCCCGCCTGATCGCGGGCGCAGGCTGTCCTGGGGATCAGTCCACCGGCACCGGGGGGACACCCTGGCCGTGCGGCCCCGGACCTGGGAGGAGTCGCCGCCGGCCCGCCGTCGGGCCACCGCCGGGAACAGGGGCGGTGCTGCCCGTCGGCCGGGACCGTGACCCGGCCGCTCTTCGCGGGCCGACTGCCGGGATCCGTGGCCGCCGGGCACAACCGCGCGACCCGCTTGCGGGGCACCGCCCGACGCGCTACCCGGCGGCCTCCCGCGGGGAAACCGCCGGGCGTTCCAGCGGTCGCGGTGCCCGGCCCGCTGCGCAGTCCGGCAGGAGATCGGGGGAGCCCCCGGCGGCGCGCCGGGGGGGCAGACCCTTCGGCCCGGCCCGAACCGCCCCGTTCTCAGACGAGGGTGGACATCCTCGCCGACGCCGGCGACGCCAGGAAGGAGTCCAGAGTTCGTCTCAGGTTCATCAGGAACCGATGGCTGTCCTGCAGTTCCGCCAGCTCCGTGCCGGACGGGACGACCGCCCTCGCGGACGCCGGGCAGGAAACCGAGCCCGTCACGGCCTCGGTCTGACAGCCCCCGCTACCCCCTGTACGACGCGCTGAACTGGCTGAACGAGTCAAGGGCCTGCCTGGCCGGCACTCGGTGCGAGAGTGGAGCCGGGGCGGTGCGGCCGGGGCGAAGGGCCGGACGGAGCCGGGCGCGGCAAGACGCGGGTCGGCGGCCGCCCACCCCTCCACCGATGTCCGCCTCGGCCCGCCGACGGCACAGGTGTGCCACCCCGGCCGGCGGCGCTCACCGTGTGGTCACGCCCGGTGGTACTGGACGGGCGTGTGCACCTCGCCGCCGAGTGCGGCGGCGGCGTGGCGCGGCCAGTAGGGGTCGCGGAGCAGTTCACGGGCCAGGAGGACGGCGTCGGCGCGGCCGGAGGCGACGATCTCCTGCGCCTGGGCCGGCTCGGTGATCATTCCGACGGCCGCGACCGGCATCTCGGTCTCCTCACGCACCCGTTCGGCGAACGGCACCTGGTAGCCGGGGCCGGTCTCGATCCGGGCGCCGGGGGCGATGCCGCCGGTGGAGACGTCCATCAGGTCCACCCCGCGGGCCTGGAGTTCCTTGGCGAGGCGGACGGTGTCGTCGGCGGTCCAGCCCTCGCGGTCGTCCTCGGGGTTCTCGCTCAGCCAGTCGGTGGCGGAGACGCGGAAGAACACCGGCAGTTCCTCCGGCCACACCGCCCGCACGGCTTCCACGACCTCCAGGGCGAAGCGGATCCGGTTCTCGAAGGAGCCCCCGTACTCGTCGGTGCGGTGGTTGCTGTGCGGGGAGAGGAACTGGTGGATGAGGTAGCCGTGGGCTCCGTGGATCTCGATGACATCGAAGCCGGCGGCCAGCGCGCGTACGGCGGCCTCGGCGAACCGCTGGACGAGGTGCCGGATCTGTTGCGCGGACAGCTCGGCCGGAGTGGTGGCGGAGTCGTCGAAGGGTACGGCGCTGGGGGCGACCGGCTGCCAGCCGTAGGGCTCGTCCGGGCGGATCCACCGGCCGCGGTCGACCCAGGTCCGTTCGGCCGACGCCTTGCGGCCGGCGTGGGCCAGCTGGATGCCGGCAACGCTCCCCTGCGACTTCAGGAAGGAGGTGACGCGCCGGAACGCGGCGACCTGGGTGTCGTTCCAGATGCCGAGGTCGTAGGGGCTGATCCGGCCCTCCGGGCTGACGGCCGTGGCCTCGGTGAGGATCAGCCCCGCCCCGCCGGTCGCGCGTGCCGCCAGGTGGGCGAAGTGCCAGTCCGTGGGGACACCCGCCGCCTCGCCCTCGGGTTCGGCGCTGTACTGGCACATCGCGGCCATCCAGATGCGGTTGGGGACGGTCAGCGACCTGGTCGCGTAGGGCGTGAAGAGAGATGTCATACGAACTCCTTGTAGGCGGACCGGACTGGCAGGGCATGACGAAGACCGGCGACGGACACAAGCGTACGACGGCAACCGTCGTGCGCGGGTTTTTCATTCCCGCTGCTTACCGGCGTCTGCAAGTAATCTACCGCCCGGCAGCCGGGTCATGGCCGGGCGGTCCGCGTCGGAAGGCCCCCATGGTCGCCGGCCGTGCGGCGGCGGACCGGAAACCTCGACGACCGGTTCGAATGCGGATTGCCGCCGTGGCCGGAAAACCTCTTTATTGAATGGTCAAGCCTGTTGTCGCGACTGCCGAAAGACTGCCGCACGTCTGGACGCCTGAGAAAGGTACATACAGGTGATCGGGCGGAAACCGGAGGCCGAGCGGCTGACCGCCTTCGTCGAAGCTGCGGGACAGGGACAGGGGGCCTCGGCGCTCGTCTCCGGCGAAGCGGGGATCGGGAAGGGCGAACTCGTGTCCGCGGTCGTCGAGGCCGCTTCGTCGTCAGGCTTCGACGTGCTGACCTGTCGCGGCATACGGGAGCGCTGCTGGCGCCTCTCCCACCGCGCCTCGGAGGCCACCTGCACCGCGCTTACGCGAAGCTGCAGATCAGCCGGCGGTCGCGGCTCGCCACCGCTCCGGCGTCCGTCCTGGACTGACCGGTGCGGAGGCCGCGTCCTGCCGTTGCGCCGACGGCGGGCGGGCGCGGCGGGGCGCGGCATGGCGGGCGCCGGCCCGTCGCCGAGGCGCAGACTCGCCGGCCGGACGAGCCTGGGTGCGCGGGGGTGCGGCGGGCCGCACCCCCGCAGCGGTCACAGCGCCTTGGTGAGGCGCTCGGTGAGGAGCCGGGTGAAGCGGGCGGGGTCGGGCAGGTCCCCGCCTTCGGCGAGCAGCGCGCCGCCGTGGACCAGTTCGGCGATCTCCGCGAGGGCCGGATCGTCCGCGTTCGCCTGGTGGGCCTGGCGCAGGGCGGTGATGAGGGGATGGGTGGGGTTGAGCTCCAGGATCCGCTTCACGCTGGGCAGGTCCTGGCCCATGGCCCGGTACATCTTCTCCAGGGTGGGGGTGAGGTCGTGGGCGTCGCCGACGAGGCACGCGGCGGAGGTGGTGAGCCGGGTGGAGAGACGGACCTGCTTGACCTGCTCGGCGAGGGTGGTCTGCAGCCACGTGAGGAGGCTCGCGTAGTCCTGTTCGCGCTGCGCCCGCTCCGCCTTGGCCTCGTCGCTGCCGTCGGTTCCGGTGTCGTCGTCGAGGTCCACCTGGCCCTTGGCGATGGACTGGAAACGGTGGCCGTCGAACGCGGGGACCTGGTCGGTCCAGACCTCGTCGACGGGGTCGGTGAGGATGAGGACCTCGTAGCCCCTGGCGGTGAAGGCCTCCATGTGCGGGGAGTTCTCCACCATGGCGCGGTTCTCGCCGGTCAGGTAGTAGATGGCGTTCTGGCCGTCCTTCATCCGCGTGACGTACTCGCGCAGCGTGGTCGCCTTCTCCGGATCGTTGGTCGAGGCGGTGGAGACCAGTTCGAGGATCGCGTCGGTGTTGTCGCGGTCCTCGAGCAGGCCTTCCTTGATCACTCGCCCGAACTGCTCCCACAGCTTGGTGTAGGCGTCCGTCCTGGTGGCCTGCATGTCCTTGATCGCGGCGAGGACCTTCTTGACGAGGCGTCGGCGCACGGCGGTGATCTGGCGGTCGTGCTGGAGGATCTCGCGGGAGACGTTGAGGGACAGGTCGTGGGCGTCGACGACGCCCTTGACGAAGCGCAGGTAGTTCGGCATCAGCGCGTCGCAGTCGTCCATGATGAACACGCGCTTGACGTACAGCTGCACACCGGGCTTGGTGTCGCGGGAGAACAGGTCGAACGGGGCGCGGGCGGGGAGGAACAGCAGCGCCTCGTACTCGAAGGTGCCCTCGGCGCGCATGTGGACGGTCTCGGCCGGGGGCTGCCAGTCGTGGCTGATCTGCTGGTAGAACTCGCTGTACTCGGCCTCGGACACCTCGCTGCGCGGACGGGCCCACAGCGCCTTCATCGAGTTCAGCGTCTCCGGCTCGCCCGCGGTCTCACCCTCGGCGCCGGTGTCCGCGTCGGCGGTGTCGGCGGTGTCGGTGGGTTCGGCGGCCATGCGGATGGGCCAGCGGATGAAGTCCGAGTACTGCTTGACGATCTGGCGGATCTTCCACCGGGCCAGGTAGTCGCCGAGACCGTCCTCGTCGTCCTCGGCCTTGAGGTGCAGCGTGACCGAGGTGCCCACCGGCAGACCGTCGACTCCCTGGATCGTGTACGTGCCCTCGCCGTCGGACTCCCACAGCGTGCCCTGCTCGGTGCCGGCACGACGGGTGCGCAGGGTGACCTTGTCGGCGACCATGAAAGCCGAGTAGAAGCCGACGCCGAACTGCCCGATCAGGTGCTGCGCCGCGTCGGCGTCCTTGGCTTCCTTGATCTTGGCGAGCAGGCTCGCGGTGCCGGACTTGGCGATGGTGCCGATCAGGTCGACGACGTCGTCGCGGGTCATGCCGATGCCGTTGTCCCGCACGGTCAGGGTGCGGGCGTCCTTGTCGACCTCCAGGGTGATGTGCAGGTCTGAGGCATCGAGGCCGGTGTGGGTGAGCGATTCCAGGCGGAGCTTGTCGAGGGCGTCGGAGGCGTTGGAGATCAGCTCGCGCAGGAAGATGTCCTTGTTCGAGTAGATCGAGTGGATCACCAGCTGCAGCAGCTGGCGGGTCTCTGCCTGGAATTCCAGCGTCTCGGTCGGGCTGGCCACGGAACGTGTCTCCTTCAGGTGATGGGAAGGGTGCGGTCGGATCGAATTGCCGGGGCCGGGCGGCCGTGCTCCATGGCTGCCCCGGGACATCCGGCCCAACCTCCCCGGCTGGACGCCCAGATCCTCAGCCACTTCCGGAATCGGCTTCCCGGTCTCCGTCACGATCCGCGCGTGGGCATGTCAGTAGGGTAGCGCCGGCACGCAGCGAGACGGCGGTCACGCGGGCCGCACCCGGAGCGCGCACCACCGCGAGCGAAGCCCTGACCGAACTCCGGTTGCCCACCGACGACGTTCGCGGCCTGGCGCCCGCCGGCCGGTGCGCCCCACGGGTGGCCGACGCGGGCAGGCACGCGCCTCGTCGGGGTGCGCGCCGTCACCCCTCCCCGGGCGGGTCCAGCAGGCACCGGCCCGTCAGTCGCCGAACCGGTCCGTCGCCGCGTCCAGGTGATCGCGCAGCCACTGCTCCGTGCTGTGGACGTGCAACAGTGCCGCGGCCTGGCTGCGGGCGGAGTCGCGGCTCGCGAGCGCGGAGAAGATCGCCTCGTGCTCGGCCAGGGTGCGGCCGGCCGCCTGGGCGTCCACCAGGCCGTGCCAGACACGGGCCCGCAGGGTCCGCCCCGAGATGCCCTCCAGAATCGTCAGGAGCGTCTCGTTGCCGGTGGCGGCGACCACGGCCCGGTGGAACGCCGCGTCGTGCACGTTGAGCAGTTCGACGTCCTCACGGGCCTCCCGCATGGCGTCCAGATGGCGCTTCACCTCGGCGAGGCCCTCCGCCGAGATACGGGTCGCGGCGAGTGCGGTGGCCACCGGTTCGAGCAACCTGCGTACTTCCACCAGGTCGATGAGCGCGCCGGCGTCCCCCTGCAGCAACTCCACCGCGCCGCCGAGGCTCTCCAGCAGCAGGCTCGGCTGCAGGCTGGTGACGTACGTCCCGTCACCGCGCCTGACCTCCAGGATCCGCGCCACGGCCAGGGACTTCACCGCCTCCCGTGCCAGGTTGCGGGACAGACCCAGCTGCGCGGCGAGATCCTGTTCCGGCGGGAGTTTCGAGCCCGGCGGGAGCGCGCCGGTCCTGATGAGCTCACGGATCTGCTCGATCGCTCTGTCCGTCAGAGACACGGGGACCCCTCCCTCGTCAGCGCCGGTCGTCGGGGCCCGTGTCGGGGGGCACCGGCCGCGGGGGCGACGACCGGAACGTCCGTCCTGGTGAGACCGCGGTTCCTCTGATCCTCCCAGAGTCCGGCCGGTACCGGTTCCCGGTGAAGTGCGACGTCACAGCAGGCCTGCCGCGCGTCACGCGTGCCGAGGGCGACGTCGACGGCGCACGGGTGGGTGAGGCGGAAGCGCGGCGTCACCTCGCCGGGGGCGATCACCTCCGGTCCGGGTCCCGGAGCAGTCATCGCCCGCCCCCGCCCCCGGCTGCCGCGATCAGTGACCGGATGCGGGCGAGGCCGCCGCGCTCCAGGTGGTCCGCGGTGGCCGGCCGGCCACCGCCCACGGCGGCGACCGACGGGCAGGCGAGGCGGCCGGCCGCGGAGCGCGGGCCGATCCCGCCCGTCGGCACCGGCATGTCCCGGGTACCGGCGAGGGCGGTGGCGAGGCAGCTCACCGGCCCAGCCATCCGCCGTCGACGGGCAGGATCGTGCCGTGCACGTAGGCGGCGGCGTCCGAGGCCAGGAAGACGGCGGCCCCCGCGAGATCATCGGCCTCGCCCCAGCGGCCCGCCGGGATACGGTCCAGGATCGCCGCGTTCCGGGCCTGGTCCGCACGCAGGGCCGCGGTGTTGTCGGTCGCGATGTAGCCAGGCGCGATGGCGTTGACGTTCACGCCGTGCGGGGCCCACTCGTTGGCCAGGGCCTTGGTCAGACCGGAGATGCCGTGCTTGGTCGCGGTGTAGCCGGGCACGTTGATCCCGCCCTGGAAGCTGAGCAGCGACGCCGTGAAGATGATCTTTCCCCGGCCGCGGGCGACCATCGCCGCACCGACCGCCCGGGTCAGCTTGAACTGGGCGGTGAGGTTCACCTGGAGGACCAGGTCCCAGTCGGTGTCCGGGTGCTCGGCGGCCGGCGCGCGCCGGATGGTGCCCGCGTTATTCACCAGGATGTCCACCGGCCGTTCGCGTCCGGCGAGGTCCTCGCCGAGAGCGCGGACCGCCTCGGGGTCGCCGAAGTCCGTCCGGATCGCCTCGAAGGAACGCCCGGCGGCGGCCACGTCCTTGGCGACGTCGCTGCCGGACTCCTCCAGGCCGGCGCTGACGCCGATCACGTCGGCGCCCGCCTCCGCGAGGGCACGGGCCACGGCCCGGCCGATCCCGCGCCGCGCCCCGGTGACGACGGCCAGCCTGCCGCTCAGGTCGAAGGCGTTCACCGCGCTCATACGGCGGCTCCCGCGGTGTCCGCGCCGCAGTCGACAAGGATCTTCATCACGTTGCCACCGGCCTCCAGCGCCTCGAACGCCGAGGGCGCCTCGGTCAGCGGCACCACCCCGCTGATGAGAGCCCCGGCCGGGAAGTCCGGGTCCGCCACCAGGGCGACCGCCCGCTCGAAGTCGGCCCGCTCGTACAACCGGGCGCCCACCAGGGTGAGTTCACGCCAGAAGAAGCGGTGCAGGTTCACCTCCCTGGGCTGCGCGTGGATCGCGACCAGGCACAGCCGGCCCCGCACGCCCAGCACCTCCACGGCCGTCTCCACACCCGCCGCCGCACCGGACACCTCGAAGGCCACGTCCGCGCCCGCGTCCCCGGTCCACTCGCGCACCAGCGCGAGCACGTCGTCGGCCGCCGGATCCCAGACGTCCAGGCCCAGCTCCGCGGCCAGCTTCCTGCGGTGCGGGCTCAGCTCCACCACGCGCACCTGCGCACCGGCGCCGCGTGCCACGAGCGCGATGAGGACACCGACCGGGCCGCCGCCGACCACCACGACCCGTTCGCCCGAGCCGACCCCGGCACGGGCGACGTCGTGCACCGCGACCGCCGTGGGCTCCACCAGCGCGGCCCGGTCCAGGGAAACCCCGTCGGGCACCCGTACCAACGTCGCCGCGGGAACGGTCCAGCGCTGCTGCATCGCGCCGGGGGAGTCGATGCCGATGAAGTCGAGATGCTGGCAGACATGCCGGTGGCCGGCCCGGCAGGCCGGGCAGTCGCCGTCCCAGCGCAGCGGCATCACGGTGACCGCGTCCCCGGGCCGCCAGCCCTCGACGTCCGGTCCCACCCGGACCACACGCCCGGACATCTCGTGCCCGAGGACCGCCGGGGTGGTCACCCGGGCGTCCATGTCACCGTGGAAGATGTGCAGATCGGTGCCGCAGATACCGACGTAGGCGGGGGCCAGTTCCACCTCGCCGGGGCCCGGCGGCGGATTCTCCACGCGCGCGGTGTCCAGGGTGCGGGCGGCCGTGTAACGGACGGCTAGAGTCATCGCGGGTTCAGGGTCCCTTCGGCGCGGACGCCAATGGTGAGGAGCAGGTTCGCGTAGGTGCGGACGTCGGCGGTGACGACGGCCAGCGCCAGGTCGGGGGAGCGGGCGGCCTCGTAGAAGGCGAAGCGGTCGAGCGCCGTCACCGGCACGGGCGCCAGCCGGGCGCGGTGTGCGGCGACGGCGGCGGGTTCCGGTTCGCCCTCCGGCGGCACCATCACGTGCGCCGCCTCCACGGGCACGGCCCGCAGCAGTACGTCGAGCACGGTGGAGACGTCGAGCACGCCGGGGGAGAGGTTGAGGTGGACGGTCTGTGCCCGGGGGCCGACGGCCGTACTGGCGGGATAGTGCCCGTCGGCCAGCAGCACACGGGCACCGTGCCCGGCGCCGGCCAGGGCCCCGAGGACGCCGGGGTGCAGCAGTTCGGTCAGCAGCATGCTCAGGTGGTCCCTTCTCGGGGCTCGGTGTCGGAAAGACCGTAGAAGCGGGCGGCGGTACGGCGCAGCACCGCGTCCGTCTCGCCCGGCGAGGCGCCGGTCAGGAATTCGTCCATCGCCGACGCCCACCGGTTCCAGCCGCCCGCCAGGACACACACCGGCCAGTCCGAGCCGAACATCAGCCGGTCCGCGCCGAAGGCGTCGGCCAGCACCTCCCACACCGGACGCAGGCCGGCCGCCGACCACTTCTCGTGGTCGGCCTCGGTGACCAGCCCGGACACCTTGCAGCGGACGTGCGGGAAGCCGGCGAGGACGCGGACGTTCCGTTCCCAGTCGGAGAGTTCGCCGTCGGCGAGGGGCGGTTTGCCCGCGTGGTCCAGGACCACCGGCAGTTCCGGGAAGCGCCTGGCCAGCCGGATCGCCTCGGGGAACTGGTGGGAGCGGATCAGGATGTCGTAGCCGAGACCGCGTGCCTGGAGCGTGCGCAGGCCGCGTTCGACGGCGGGGCGCTGGAGCCAGTCGGGATCGGTCTCGTCCTGGACCAGGTGCCGCAGGGCGCGAAGCCGCCCGCCGCCCGCGCCTTCGCGCAGTTCGTCCAGGACGTCCCCGAGCGCGGGCGAGGTCAGGTCGGCCCAGCCGACGACGGCCGCGAGGAGCGGGTCCCCGTCCGCCAGGGCGAGGAGTTCACGGGTCTCGTCCACGGACGCCACGCACTGCACGACCACGGTCGCCGCCAGACTGCGGCCCGCGATCGGCCGGGTCGCGGCCGATCGCAGGTCCCCGGGCCGGAAGGACCGGTTGATGGGCGTGTGGGCCGGGACGTCCAGCCACGGCTGGGCGCGGCGGGCGAGATCCCACACGTGGTGGTGGGCGTCGATCAGTGCCCGATCGTCAGACACGGGCGGTCCAGACCGGGCCGTCGGGGTAGGCGTACTCCTTGAGGGTCGCCTGGTGCATCTGCGCGCCCAGTCCGGGCCGGGTGGGGGCGAGGTAGTGGCCCTCGACGATGCGCACGGGGTCCACGAAGTGCTCGTGCAGGTGGTCGACGTACTCGATGACCCGGTCCTCCAGGGTGCCGGAGACGGCGACGTAGTCGAACATCGACAGGTGCTGGACCATCTCGCACAGGCCGACACCGCCCGCGTGCGGGCACACCGGAACACCGAACTTCGCGGCCAGCAGCAGGATCGCGATGTTCTCGTTGACCCCGCCCACCCGCGCGGAGTCGATCTGCACGATGTCGACCGCGCCCGCCTGGAGGAACTGCTTGAAGACGACCCGGTTGGCGACGTGTTCCCCGGTGGCGACCTTGATGGGGCTCAGCGCCCTGCGGACGGCCAGGTGGCCGAGGATGTCGTCGGGGGAGGTGGGCTCCTCGATCCAGTAGGGGTCGTAGGGGGCCAGGGCGCGCATCCAGTCGATGGCCGGCTGGACGTCCCAGCGCTGGTTGGCGTCGACCGCGATCCGGATGCCGTCGCCGACGGTCTCGCGCGCGGTGCGCAGCCGGCGGACGTCGTCCTCCAGCGAGGCGCCGACCTTCAGTTTGATCTGGGTGAAGCCGTCCGCGACCGCCTCCCGCGCCAGGCGTGCCAGCTTCTCGTCGGAGTAACCGAGCCAGCCGGGGCTCGTGGTGTAGGCGGGGTATCCGCGCTCCAGCAGCCGGGCCGTACGCTCCTCGCGCCCCGGCTCTGCCCGGCGCAGGATCTCCAGGGCCTCTTCGGGAGTGAGGGCGTCGCTCAGCCAGCGGAAGTCGACCTGGGCGACCAGTTCCTCGGGGGTCATCTCGGAGAGGAGACGCCACACGGGCTTGCCGGCGCGCTTGGCCGCCAGGTCCCAGGCAGCGTTGACGACGGCGCCCGTCGCCATGTGGATGGCGCCCTTCTCCGGTCCGAGCCAGCGCAGTTGCGGATCGTGGATCAGGGTCCGGGCGAAGGCGCCGAGGTCGGCGCAGACCTCGGCGACGGACAGGCCGACCACGTGCGGGGCGAGGGTGGCGATGGCGGCGGCCTGCGCGTCGTTGCCACGGCCGGTGGTGAACGCGAGGGCATGGCCCTCCAGTCCGTCCCCGGCGTCAGTGCGCAGGATCACGTAGGCGGCCGAGTAGTCGGGTTCGGGATTCATCGCGTCCGACCCGTCCAGCTCCTCGGAGGTCGGGAACCGCACATCCAGGACGTCCAGGGCGGTGATGCGGGCGGTCGCGGGGACAAGGGAGGACATGACGGCGACTCCTGTTGGAGGCGGGCGGGAGCGGAGCCCGCTGGTACGGGGTGGGAACGACGGCCGGGCGGCCGGTGTGTCAGTCCTGGGCCTTGCCGCCGGTGATCCGGGAGATCGTGAGGGCGACGAGGATGATCAGGCCGTTCAGGGCTCCGATCCACTGGGCGGGCACGCCCGCCAGGGTGAGCACGTTCTGGATCATGAAGAGCAGCAGGACGCCGGTGAAGGCGCCGAACACGGTGCCCTTGCCGCCGTTGAGGCTGATCCCCCCGATCACTGCGGCGGCGAAGACGGTGAAGATGTAGCCGTTGCCCTGGGCGGACGCGACCGAGGCCAGCCGTCCGGACAGCAGCAGACCGGCCAGCGCGGCGAGCAGGCTGCCGGTGACGATGACGATCCCGAGCACCCGGTCGGTACGGACACCGGCGGCCTTGGCGGCATCGACGTTGCCGCCGACGGCGTACAGGGAACGGCCGAAGCTGGTCCAGCCGAGGACGACGACGGCCACCGCGAACAACGCCAGGCAGATCCAGATGGACGCCGGCATCCCCAGCCACTCCGCGGTCCCCAGGTACAGCATCGACGGCGGCAGCTGGAAGAACGTCTGGCCGCCGGAGATACCGGTGAGCACACCGCGAAGCACGATCAGCATGCCGAGGGTGACGATGAACCCGTTCAGCCCGAAGCGGATGATCAACAGGGAGTTCAGGAGACCGACGAGCACGCCGACCGCGAGCGTGACGGGGATCGCCCAGGCCCCCGGCAGGAGACCCAGGCCGTGCCCCGCGCCCGCCGGGACGACCAGCCAGGCCGCGACACCGGGCGCGAGGCCCATCGTCGACTCCAGCGACAGGTCCATCTTCTTGACGATCAGGATCATCGTCTGGGCGAGGACCAGCAGGGCCATCTCGGACATGGTCTGCAGGACGTTTATGAGGTTGTCCGGCTGCAGGAAGACCGGGTTCACGATCTGGCCGACGATCGCGATGATCACGATCGCCGGTACCAGGGCCAGGTCGCGCAGCCGCGCCAGCGGTATCCGGCCACCGAGCAGGACGCGCGGGCCGCGGCCGGGCTGCGCCGCGTCCAGGGCGGGCGCGTCCGCGAGGGTCTTTTCAGGCATGGATGTCCACTCCTTCCATCGCGGCCACGAGATCGTGGTCGTGCCAGCCGCGGGGTATCTCACGGGTCACCCGGCCCTGGAACATCACCAGGACCCGATCGCACATCCGCAGGTCGTCGAGTTCGTCGGAGGCGATGAGCACGCCGGTGCCCGAGGCGGCGGTCTCCTCGACCTTGTCGAGCAGGAATTCCTTGGAGCGCACGTCGACGCCCGCGGTCGGGTTGATCAGCACCAGCAGCCGCGGGTCGTCGGCCAGGGCGCGGGCCATGACGACCTTCTGCTGGTTGCCGCCGGACAGCGCGGAGACCGGCAGCTCCGGGCCGGGCGTCTTGATCTCCAGGTTCTCGATCATGTTCTCGGCCAGCCTGTCGCGGCGGCCCGCGCTGATGAAGCCGTGGCCGCCGAGCCGGCGGGGCACGGACAGCGTGGCGTTGTCCGCGATCGACATGTCGGGCACGAAGCCCTGGTGGTGCCGGTCCTGCGGGACGAACCCGGCGCCCGCGGCCAAAGCCGCAGGCACGCTGCCCGGACGCGGCCGGCGGCCGGCGATCAGGACCTCTCCGCCGTCGGCGGCGCGCAGTCCCACGACCGTCTCGGCCACCTCGGTACGGCCGCTGGCCGCGGCCCCGGCCAGGCCGACGATCTCTCCCGCGCCCACCTCGAAGGACACGTCCCGGTAGGCGCCCGCACTGTCCAGCGCGTCCACTCGCAGCGCGGCCGGCGCGTCCCTGTCCAGCGTGCTCGGGCGTGCGGCGCTCCCGGCCGAGGCGGCCTCACCGGTCATGGCGGCGACCAGGTCGGCGCGGGGCAGTTCGGCGACCGGCGCGGTGACGATGTGCCGGGCGTCCCGGAACACCGTCACCGTGTCGCACAGGTCGTAGACCTCCTGGAGGTGGTGACTGATGAAGAGGAAGGTCACGCCCTGCCGCTGGAGGTCCCCGATCCGCTGGAACAGCCGGCTGATGGCGGCGCCGTCGAGCTGGGCGGTCGGTTCGTCGAGGATGATGAACCGGGCCCCGAAGGACAGGGCGCGGGCGATCTCGACGAACTGCCGCTGCTCCACGGTGAGATCACCGGCCGGGGTCTGCGGATCGACCTCCACGGACCAGGCGGCCAGCAGTTCCCGCGCGCGTCGGCGCACGCCCCGCCAGCTGATCAGCCGACCGGGTGCGTGACCGTAGCGGTTCAGGAAGAGGTTCTCGGCGACGGTGAGTGTCGGGATGACCGTCGACTTCTGGTACACGCAGGCCACCCGCCGCCGCCAGGCGTCCCGGTCCGCGGGCCGCGGCGCCGGAGCGCCGCCGAAGGCCACGGTTCCCTCGTCCGGGGTGAGCAGACCCGTCAGCACGGACACCAGGGTCGACTTGCCCGCGCCGTTGCGACCGACGAGGGCGTGGGTCTCGCCGGCCCGGACGGTGATCCGCGCGCCGTTCAGAGCCACGGTGGAACCGAACCGCTTGACGATGCCCGTCGCCTCCACGACGGGCGGGTCCTCGGGGGACCGCCCGCCGTGCTGCGGGGCGGGTGCGGGGGGTGTCGTCCGTTCCCCGTCGCTCATGTCAACCGCCTTGATCTAGAGTCCCGTTGGGGTTGTCCGGTGCGGGTCAGCCGAGGTTGTTGCCCCACAGCGACGAGTCGTCGCTCTTCAGGCTGGGAATGCCGCCGTAGGTGCCGCCGTCGGCGGTGACCAGCGGTGCGGAGAGCTGGTCCTCCAGCACGCCGTCACGGACCTTGACGATGGTGCTGTCGTGGTCGGTCTTGCCGGGCTTGAAGGTCTTGCCGTCGATGGCGGCCTTCAGGTAGTAGAGGGCGTACTTGGCGTAGAGGTCGGCGGGCTGGGAGACGGTGGCGTCGATCTTGCCCGCCGCGATGTCCTTGAGTTCTTCGGGGATGCCGTCGTTGGAGACGACGAAGACGTGCTTCTTGTCCTCGGGGCCGACCAGCAGGCCCTTCTGCTTGAGCACCTGGAGCGTGCCGGAGAGGGCGAAGCTGGACTCCATGTAGACGCCCTTGATGTCCGGATGGGCGGTGAGGTCGGTCTGCAGCTTCTGGGCGGCGACCGCGCCGTCCCAGTTGGTGGCCTCGCCGAACACCGTGATCCCGGGGTAGGTCTTCTTCATGCAGTCGTTGAACGCCTCGGTGCGGTCACGGCCGTTGATGGAGTCCAGGCCGCCCTCCAGCATCACCACCGCGCCCTTGCCGCCGAGTTTGGTGCCGAGGTACTGGCAGGCCTTCTCGCCGTAGGCGCGGTTGTCGGCGCGCACCACCATGTAGACGTCACCGGTGTCGGGGCGGGTGTCCACGGTGACGACCGGGATCTTCTTCGCCGCCAGCTGCGCCAGCGTCGGCGCGATCGCGGCGGTGTCCTGCGGGGCCATGGCGATGCCCTTGACGCCCTGACTGATGAACGTCTGGGCGTTGGCGGTCAGTTTGGCGACGTCGTTCTGCGAGTTGGTGGTCTTGAGGGAGAGGCCGAGCTTCTTGGCGTACTCCGGGGTGTACTTGATGTAGGAGTTCCAGAAGTCGGTGTCGGAGCGCGGGTAGTCGACCCCGACCAGCGGCTTGCCGCTCGAAGAGGCGGCCGTACCGGAGCCGCCCGCGCAGGCGCTGACGAGTACGAGTGCGCACAGGGCTGAGCCGGCGGAACAGAGAGCGGTCCTGAGTCTCATGGGTTCTTCCTCGTGCCGGGCCGTGGACGACGGGTGGGGGCAGTGTGAGTGGGACATGTCGTCGGAGAGATGGGATGTATTTATAGGCATCGCGGGGTGCGCTGTCTAGGTGTGCGGCAGAAATCAGAGGAAGAACCTGCTTGATGGGTAGGCTGGGCTTCGCTGCTGGATCTTTGCCCGCTGGATTCATCCCATTAATGTTGGCGGATGTGCCGAGTTGTGTGACGTAGACGCCAAGACATGCGCGATGGGTGCCAGACATGCCATGTCTGGCACCCATCGGGCATCCCCATAACGTGCCCCAAGGGACAAAACCCCTTACGGGAGTGGATTTTCATCCCTGCACGCGTGTTGACACGCCTGTGCGTCATGGTCGAACTTCGTGCGTAACATCCGGCGCCCAAGGCACCCGCCGCACCAGGCATCTCGTACGCCCCTACCGGGCGTCACCCCGCCGTACCCGAGGGCCGGGTGCCGGCGGAAAGGTCACACGCACCGTCACGACACGGAACTGGGAGTGCGATCATGCCTTCAGGAAACCTGTCCCGCCGCACCCTCCTCGGCGCCGCCGGCGCGGCAGCGGTCACGGCTCTGCCCGTGCTTCCCGCCTTGTCGTCGCTCGTCCCCGAGGCCGTAGCCGACAGCCAGTCCAGCCTCGCCGCCCTGGCCGACCTGCGCTTCGGCATGTTCAACCACTTCAACATGGGCACCTTCACCGACGAGGAGTGGGCGACCCCCGGCCAGGACCCGGCGCTGTTCGCACCCACCGCCGTCGACTGTGCCCAGTGGGCGGCCGCCGCCGCGGCGGCGAAGATGAGCTACGGCGTACTGACGACCAAGCACCACGACGGCTTCTGCCTGTGGCCGACCGCGTACAACGACTACAACGTCGCCACCAGTTCCTACCCGCACGACATCGTCGCCCAGTACGTCGACGCCTTCCGCGCGAGGGGTCTGCGGGTGGGTCTCTACTTCTCGATCTGGGACCGCACCTACACCGTCCAGGCCTACGACACCCGGCACGGCGTCGCCGCCGACCAGGTGATCCAGCCCGGCGACCTCACCTACATCCTGAACCAGATCACCGAACTGCTCACGAACTACGGCACGATCGACATGTTCGTCACCGACGGCTACGCCTGGCAGATGGGCCAGCAGTCGATCTCCTACCAGCGCGTGCGCGAGCACGTGAAGTCGTTGCAGCCGGACATCGTCATGATCGACCACGGCGGTCTGTCCGTGCCGTTCCTCGGGGACGCGATCTACTTCGAGGAGCCGCTCGGCGTCACCTCGCCGACGGGCAACACCTATGCCTCGCTTCAGGGGCAGACCATCAGCAACGGCTGGTTCTGGCATCCCTCCACACCCACCACCGACCCGATGAGCAAGGCCTCGATCCTGTCCCATCTCGCCGACCTGGAACCGAAGTACACGTCGTTCATCCTCAACTGCCCGCCCAACCGGGGCGGCCGCCTGGACGACAACATCGTCACCCGCCTCGCCGAGGTCGGCGCGGCCTGGAGCCCGGACACCTCACGGCCCGCCCTGCCCGCCCAAATGCCGCGTGCCGAGCATCCGGTGACCCCGGTCAGCGCGTACGCCACCGGATTCCACACGGGCGAGGGCCCGATGAACGCGATCGACGGGCTGAGCGACAAGAACTTCGAGACCTGCTGGTCGACCTGGGGCCTGACTCTGCCGCACTCCGTCACCATCGACCTGGGCGGGGTGTGGAGCAACATCTCCACACTCGAATACCTCCCCAAGCAGTGGAACCGCACCGACTCCACGGACGGCGACATCACCGCGTACACCATCTCCACCAGCACCGACGGGACCACGTTCACCCAGGTCGCCGCGGGCACCTGGACCGGAGACCGCACCACCAAGGTCGCCGAGTGGCCGGCCCGCGGCGCCGGGTTCGTGCGCATCCGGATCGACTCCGGGACCGGCGGCTACTCCAACATCGGGGGTGTCCGCATCGGCGGCCGAAGCGCTGTTCCGGTCCTCGTCTCCCGGATCCTGCCCGCCGACGGCACGGTCTATCGCCTTGTGAACCGCAACAGCGGCAAGGTCGTCGACGTCAGCGACGCGGGGACGGCCGACGGCACCAACATCCTCCAGTGGCCCTGGAACGGTCAGGCGAACCAGAAGTGGACCTTCGTCGACGCGGGGGACGGCTACTACAAGGTCAAGGGCGTCGGCAGCGGCAAACTGATGGAGGTGGCGGGGCTGTCCCGCGTGGACGGCGGGAACGTCGGGCTCTGGTCGGACGACAGCGTGCCGCAGCAGCACTGGGCCGTGACCCCCACCGGCGACGGCTACTTCTACCTCACCAACCGCCTCAGCGGCCTGTCCCTCAACGTCGACGGCGGCTCCACCGCAGACGGCGCCAATGTCGACCAGTGGACGTACAACGGCGCTGCCCAGGAGCAGTGGCAGATCATCGCCCTGTAGGGGCTCGCCCGCACCCAGCTCTCGGTCCGCCGACGGCGTACAGTCCCGCACCCGCACCCGGATCGGCCCCGACGGCCCGCTGCCTTCCGAGGACGGAGGCGAACTCGCCCCCACCGGCCACGAGTTCTACCCGCAGGCAGTCGGAGAGGCGATCGGGGACACCTGGCGGACCACCGGGGGCCCGTGAGCGTGAGCGAGAACGGTCTCGCCACCGACCACGTCAGGCCCTTCCACCAGGTGTACGGCTCGGCCGAGGTGCGCGAACCGGGGCGGGGTCCGGACGAGCCGGCCTGACCCGCGCCGGAGGGCGGTGATCAGGCCATGAGGGGAAACGGCCGCTCACCGGGTGTGGCGGGCGTAGCGCACAGGGGGCCTTGAACGTCGGCCACCCCGGACGTCTTGTACCAGACGATGACTTCCCGTGTGGGAGAGCATGTCTTCGACGAGTGGGACGGCTTCGGCTTGGCCGTGCGGGATGCGCTGTGGCTGGGCGGGGACGTGGAACGGCCGCTGTGTGTGGCTCGTGGAGTGGGCGTATGCGCCGGGTTCGACGCGTTGTCCGTGGTCCCGGATCCGCATGCGGAGGTCAGCAGGACGGCGGCGATGGGAAGGGTGGTTCGGCGCACGGCCCCCTCTTTCTCGGCCGTGCGAAGTGCAGGAACAGGATGGCATGGCATCTACACGCGAAAGAGCGGGGCTGTGTTGCCTGACTGTGATCTTGCTCAGCCGCTGGTACCGAGCAGCGGGGCCTTGTCGGATGAGCACCTGTCGCACTGCGGGCACGGTGGCGAACGACTGCAGCCGCTACAGCGCAGCCGGGTGTGCACCGGCCGGCGTGGGGCCGGCGCACACCCGGCCATCCAGGGGGTGTCCAGGGGCTGTCTTCAGTCGTGATCAATGGCCGTTCAGGAGGCGCTGGGTCGTAGAGGGACGATGGCCGTCACGTAGCAACACCCCACCACACTGCCCACGGCACGAACCCGACAGCGGCCAGTCCGACCGGGGCCAGGCGCAGCCAGACCGCCCCGTTCGGTGTCAGCCGTCGGCGCCGGAGTGCGGCTGCCGAGGCGCAGGCGGACACTACTACGGCGAAGGCGAGCCCCTGCACCACCAGCCACAAAGCCGGACGGCCCCCTACAACCGGCGCCACTGCACCGTTGCCCGCCACGAAGACGGCGAGCGGGCAGGTCACCGTCGCCATGACCGCCAGCAGACCGAGCCCGGCCAACCACCGCACTGGGCGCAATACCGGGCCCCGGCGCAGGACGGCACTCACCGGATAGGCGGCGAAGCCGAGGAGCAGCAGCACTGGGGCGAGCCAGGCGTACCAGGCGTGTCCCGGCACGGGGGTGGAGGCGAGTGCCTGCCCGGGTACGGGGGCAGCGCTCGACGCCGGTGGGTGGCCGGCGGCCACTGCCTGCACCCAGGAGGTCATGGTCTGTGTATAGCGCGGGGACAGCTCCCCTAGCTTCTTGCCGTGGAAGAGCGGGCCGCCGATCCGGTCGAACCCGTCCGACGTGCGGTGCCCGTTGTGCGCGCCGCCGTCGACAAAGCCGATGACGGCGTGTCGGTTGCCCGCACGGGCCAGGACCTCGCGGAAGATCCGTGCGCTCTCCTGGGGCGGCACCTGTGTGTCGTGATCGCCCCACAGCGCCAGTACCGGCGTTCGGTGGAGCTGCTCCAGCACCGGCAAGGGGTCGTAGCCGGCCGCGGGGAACAGACCGGTCGAGGCCACGAATTGGGCGGCGGGGCCGGCCATGGTGCGACGGAACGGCCGGCTCACCCCTTGGTGTTGCAGATGCGTGGTGAGATTCCAGGCCTGGGTGCGCAGCGGGTCGTAGCCGGATGCGCCGATGGTGAGGATGAACGCGACGTCGCTCGAGCGCGACGCGGCCAGCGGCGTCACCCAGCCCCCCTCACTGAACCCCCACAGCCCGACCTGGCGTGCGTTCACCCCGCTCCTGGACTGCAACAACCGCACTCCGGCGAGCGCGTCGCCGGCCAGCAGGCCGAAGTCCACATGGAGCCTGGAGTAGCCGACGGTCCGCTTGTCGTAGACGAGCGTGGTGATCCCGGCACGGGCGAACGCCTCGGCCTCCTGCCGGTATTCCTCCCGGGGACCTGCGCCCGAGCCGCCGACGAGGACGATGCCAGGTTCCGGGCCGGGTGCTCCGCTCTTGCTGAGGACGGTGCCGTGCAGGACGAGCCCACCACCGCCCCGAAAAGTGACCTCTTGGCGGACCAGCCCGTCCCCGTCGGCGGACGCCCTTGGCGCGGCCAGCAGGAGGAGGGCCCCGGCCAATGCTCCGGATAAAAGGGCCAGTAAAGCGCGTATCGGTGATGCGGTCGTAGCCGAGAGCAGCACGGCGTGCGTTCCCCCTTCTCTGTCGGTTGGGTTGCGCGCGGTCAGCCGGTCTCGGGAATTCCGAGCAGCCGGACGAGCACGGTCCGCGCCTTGGGCGCATCCCCTCGTTCCGGGGCCGAGTAACGGTAGAGGAGCGCGACGTACTCCTCGAAGAACGCGCGGAGCTGGTCGGGGTCGACCCGGAGCGTGGCGCGCGAGAAGAGCGCCGCGTCGGCCCAGGGCCCCAGCGTGTCGCGCGCCTCCTCGAACCGCCGGGCGGAGTCGATCAGTTCGGCGAGGTTGAGTCGATGCATTTCGGTCAGCGCCTTGCGCATCTCCGGCGTCTGTCGGCTGTACGGCGGGAACCGCCGGTCCCCCGGCACTGCCCGCCACCACCGCTCCCGCCCCTTCGCCAGCTCGGGGACCTCCTCGACGAGGCCGTGCTTGGCCAGCTGCCGCAGGTGGTAGCTGACCAGCCCCGTGCTCTCGTCCAACTCGCGTGCAAGCACTGCGGAGTTGGCCGGTCCCCGGCGCAGGCATTGCTCGATCTTCTGTCGCATCGGGTGCGCGAAGGCGCGCAGGGCCTCGACATCGGCGATCTCTTGGGCAGGCGGTTGTTCGACCACGCCAGAAGGCTACGAGTTGCAAAGGGAACTTGCAAGGGCCGCTTGCAACTCTTGTACAAACCGAGCCACCACCTCGCCGCACATGGCTGACAGCGGGGAGAGGAACGGCGGCCGCCGCAGCCGGACTGGCTGATCCGGCACGGTCTCAACCGCAGCAACATCGACGCCGTGCACACCGGCGACTGCTGGGCGGCCGCCAGACGCGGGCGGTGCCGTCCCGCGACCCGCGAGCAGGCACTCGATGCACTGCAGCGGTCCACAGAACGCACCATGTCCTGGCTCGCCGGATGCCGCCGACTGCATCGTCGCTATGAGCGCAAAGCCGAGCACTTCCTGGCCTTGAACAGCATCGCCTGCACCCTCATCTGTTACCGCGGACTCACCAAATGAGATGACGTCTTAGAACCGCACCCTACGCGGATCGCTCCGGCAGATCATGAACGCGCTGGCTCGGCGACTGCCGCATCCCGTGCCGATAGGGTCGGCGCGTGGACCGCAGCAGTAGGCAACCGGACGACGTGTTCGGCGGGGAAGGGCGGGACGTGGTGTCGCCCCGGGCAGCCCGGGCGCTGTGGTGGGGGTCGGCCGGTGTGGTGCTCGCTGTCCTCGGCACCTCGGTGCTCGTCGCCGGCGCGGAGCACGGCCGGCGGCTGCCCGTGGCCGTGGCCCTGGTCCTCGCGCAGGCCTGCGCCCTGAGGTGGCAGGCCCGCGCTCCGGTCACCGTACTGGCCGTGAACGCAGCGACGGGGCTCGCGGTGTGGGCGCTGCTGACCGCGGTGACCCTGACCGGGGCGCTGCTCGCGGCGCAGGTCGGGTTGTGCGTGGTGTCGGCCATCAGGCCGCGGCGGGAGTCGGTGCGGGCGCTCGCGGTGATGTGCCTGCCGGCGCCGCTGGCGTTCGGGGCGGGCGGCGGCTCGGGGCTGACGGTCTATGTGCTGGCGGTGGTCCTGGCGTGGACCGCGGGGCAGTGGCGCAGGGCGCAGCAGGCACGGACGAGGGCGGAGCTGCGACGGGCCGTGGTGGAGGAGCGTGCGCGGATCGCGCGCGAGGTGCACGACGTCGTGGCGCACTCGCTGTCGGTGATGGTTATTCAGGCGGGCGCTGCCGATGACGTGTTCACCCAACGGCCCGAACAGGCTCGTCAGGCGCTGCAGGCCATTGAGACGGGCGCTCGCTCGGCGCTCGGCGAACTGCGCATGGTGCTGCGTGCGTTCCGGTGGGATGTGGACGATGACGGGGCCGGAGAGCAGCGGGAGCCGGGGCCCTCGCTCGCGCGCCTGGACGAGCTGGCCGACACCGTGCGCGCGACCGGGATGACCGTGAACGTGCACCGCGAGGGCGCCATCGAAGGGCTGCCGGCCACGGTGGACCTGGCGGCGTACCGGATCGTCCAGGAGGCCCTCACCAACACGCTGCGCCACGCGGCCGGCGCCGACGTGGTGAGCGTGCGTGTGACGGCCGAAGGGGGCTGCGTGAAAATCACGGTGGCTGACAACGGGCTCACGGCGCATAGCAGTTCGGCCGTGGTGGGAGCGGGACGCGGTCTTGTGGGGATGAGGGAGCGCGCACGGCTCGTGGGTGGCAGCCTGCGCGCCGGTCCGCTGCCCGGAGGCGGGTACGAGGTGGTGGCGCGGTTGCCGGTGGAGCGTGCGTCATGACGCTGCGCGTGGTCGTGGCCGATGACCAGGCCCTGGTCCGTACCGGATTCCGCATGATCATCGACGCCCGGGACGACCTCGAGGTGGTCGGTGAGGCGTCCGACGGCCGGGAGGCGGTGCGGCTGACGCGGGAACTGGCGCCCGACGTGGTGCTGATGGACGTACGCATGCCGGTCGTGGACGGCATCGAGGCGACCCGGCAGATCGCTGAGTCCGGCAGTCGGGCCCGGGTGCTCGTGCTGACCACCTGGGACGTGGACGCGCACGTGGTCGCCGCTCTGCGGGCCGGGGCGAGCGGCTTCCTGCTGAAGGACATGCGCCCGGGTGAACTCGTCGACGCCATCCGCCTCACCGCCCGCGGCGACGCGCTGCTGGCGCCGGCCGTGCTGAGCCGTGTCCTCGACCGGTTCCTGCGCGCCACGCCCGACCCGGCGCCGCCACCCTCCCTGCAGGACCTCTCCGGCCGCGAGCGGGAGGTGCTCACCCTGATCGGGCAGGCGCTGTCGAACGCGGAGATCGCCGAGCGGCTGCGCCTGTCGGAGGCCACCGTCAAGAACCATGTCACCGCGGTGCTGCGCAAACTGGGCCTGCGCGATCGCGTCCAGGCTGTCGTCGCCGCCTACGACCACGGCCTCGTGCGACCGCGCCACCCCTGACGGTGACGCCTCCTCCTCAAGGAGGAGGCCGGGCCGCGATCCTCCTGCGTTCCCAGTGCCGGTCCGTTCCCATGGCCGATCCGGGGCCAAAGTGCCCGGCCGTAGCGTCGAGGTGTGATCGACGACCTGCCCTGCCTCATGTATCTGCTCGCCCACGACGAAGCGGCCCAAGGCCCTTATGACCGTGCCCGGACGGAGCTGCTGGTCCGTGCCGCCGCCCTGGTCGACCTCGCGTTGCGCGGCCGGCTGAGGGAGGACAGCGGCACGGTCACCGTGTGCGATACGGAACCGACCGGCGACCCCGTCCTGGACGGTGTGCTGCGCGACGCCACCGCCGGGCACCGCTGGAAGTACCTCGTGCGCCGCCACCGCAAGCGGACCCTGACGGAGGTGGAGGACCGGCTCGCCGCGGCAGGATTTCTCACCGTGAAGGCGCCCCGCACTCGCTTCGGCGCACGGCGGCTGACCGTGACGGACCCCGCCGTGCGCACCGCACTCCACGCCCGCGTGTCCGGGGCGCTGCACGGGGACGGCCCCGTGGAGGAGGTCCCCGCAGACGCCGCGCTGCTGGCGCTGGCCGCGGCGGGCGGCGTCCGCTCGGTCGTCTCCGTGCAGGACCAGAAGACCTTCCGGGACCGTATCGACGCCTGCACACGGTCTCTCGCCGCCCTCGCGCCCGGCCTGGAGAAAGCTGTACGCGCTCTGCCGATGACCATGATCGCCGCGCAGGGCGGCATGGGCGGCAGCTGACCGGATGGGGAGATGATGAGCACGCACCGCCTCTTGACCACCCTGGGCTGCGCCCTGACCGTCGCGCTCGCGGCGGCCTGGTCCACAGCGCCACCGACGGAGCCCGCCCGGCCCGCCGCTGCCACGACGGTACGCACCCACGAGGGCCTGGTGCGGGGCACCGCCCACGGCGGCTACCGCACCTTCGAGGGCATCGCCTACGCGGAGCCCCCGGTTGGCAGGCTGCGCTGGGCGCCGCCCCGCCGTCCCGCCCCCTGGTCCGGGGTACGGGATGCGACCCGGCCCGCGAGCGCCTGCCCGCAGCCGCCCGGCGAAGTGCCCGGTGGCAGCACCGACGAGGACTGTCTCCACCTGAACGTCACGACGCCCGACGGTGCAGGACCGGCACACCCCCGGCCGGTGATCGTGTGGCTGCACGGCGGCGGCTACACCAGCGGAGCGGGCAGCTCGTACGGCGCCCATCGTATGGCCACCCGCGGCGATGTCGTGGTCGTCACCGTCAACTACCGCCTCGGAACCCTCGGTTTCCTCGCACACAGCGGGCTGCCCGGCTCCGGCACCTTCGGCCTGGCCGACCAGCAGGCGGCGCTGCGCTGGGTCCGCACCGAGATCGGCGCCTTCGGCGGCGATCCGCGCAACGTGACGCTGGCCGGCGAGTCAGCAGGCGGATACAGCGTCTGCGCCCAGCTCGCCTCACCTGTCGCCTCGGGGCTCTTCGACCGGGCGATCATCGAGAGCGGTCCGTGCACAGGCCGCCCCGACCGGCCGTTCGCCCCGTCCTCCATCCCTCTGTCCAGGGCGCGCGCCGCAGGCGCGGACCTCGCGGCAAAGGTCGGCTGCGGCTCCGCCCGCGACGTGATGGCCTGCCTGCGGCGCGTGGACGTCCCTCGTCTGCTCGCGGCCCAGGGCACCGATCAACAGCCCGCCTACGCCACCCCGTTGCTGCCCGGCGACCCCGCAGCGGCGATCGCCGCCGGCCGCTTCCGCCGGGTCCCCGTGCTCATCGGCAACAACCACGACGAGGGCAACGGCTGGGCCGCCGGCATCGTCCGGGCCGGCCATCCCGTCACTCCAGGCACCTGGCCCGACGTCGTGGCCTCCTTCTTCCCCTCCCCGGGGCAGGCGAAGGCGATCGTCCGCGAATACCCGGTGCACCGCACCGATGGCGGCCCGGTGTTCGGCGCGGTCATCGGCGACTCGAACTTCGACTGCCCGACGGTGCACACCGACGGCCTGCTCGCCGCCCATGTGCCCGTCTGGCGCTACGAGTTCGCCGACGAGCACGCCCCGCCGCTCACCTCGGACACGCCGCCGTTCCCGCTCGGAGCGCCGCACGCGAGCGAACTGCCCTACCTGTTCGACCTGGGCGGCCGCCCCCGCGACCTGACCGCGGCACAGCACCGGCTGGCCGACAGCATGATCGACTACTGGACCCGCTTCGCCCGCACCGCCGACCCGAACGGCCCGACGTCGCCGCACTGGCCCCGGCAGACGGTGCTGTCCCTGGCACCGGAACACATCGTCCCCACCCGCACGGCGCAACTCCGCCACCACTGCGCGTTCTGGAACACCCTCGGGTGACCACGAACCCTCACCGGGGTGTGGGTAGGGCCACCCCCCGTCCGGTGTCCAGGCCCAGCGACGAGAAGCGCCGAGGACTGAAGAATTCACGTCGTCGAACCAGCGAAGAACCCACCGCACTTACCCCAGGGGGACAGTCATGAACGAAACCGTCGCCAGGCGCCTGACGGGCCTTGCCGGCATCGCCAGTGCGGCCGCCTTCATCGTTGAAGTACCCCTGTACTTCATCTACTCCGGTCCGCCGCCGGACTCGAACGTCCTCGCCAGGCTGCTGATCGGAATCCTCGGGCTGGCATTCCAGATCGTCTTCGTGACGGCCTTCCGTGAACTGGTCAAAGCGGTGAAGCCAGCCTACGAATGGGTCGGCACGGTGGCCTTCGCCACCGGACTGGTCTACTCGACGATCATCCTCGTTTCCAGCGGGCTGGAAGCCGGCGCGGTCATCGCCGCCGACCACCCGATCGACCCGACCATCACGGTCAGCGGCACCTACATCCTCTACGGGTCGATCAGCCGCCTCATGCTCGCGCTGTTCCTGACCACCGTGGGCTACGGAATCTCCCGTACGAACCTGCTGCCGCGCTGGACCGGCCGCTCTGCCTTCGTCCTGGCGGGAGTCAACCTGGTCTTCGTGCCGTCGCTGTTCTTCGGCAACACCCCCGCGCACTTCTACGCGGCGAACGGCTGGGGCACCACCGCCCTGATGGGCGCGATTTTCAGCTACTGGATGCTCGCCCTGGGCATCTCCACCTATCGCAGCGCCACACGACGTGCCCCCGCCCACTCACCGGCTCTGCAGCACTGACGCCGCCTGCGCAGGAGACGGCCGAATTCTCCTGGCTGGGTGCTGGGTAGATGCGTTCGCGCTCCCAACCGTCAGCACGCCGATCACCCGCGCTTCTTCCCCCGCGAACGGTGCCCCTGCCAGCCCCGCGGCCCCCGGCAGACTCCTCCACCGCCACGGTAGATGGACACCTCCCTGCCCACGCCCGATCATCGTTCTTCCAGCTCAGTTCGTCCCTTCGGAAGAGCCGCACCCAAGGAAGAAGGCGTTCGCCGTGCCACGCCGAGCGGACACCCGGTCGGCCATCTCCCCAACCATCCGGTAGAGGTCGACGACGACGGGCGAGGGCTCGGCGGGCGGATCGGGAACGGGGGTCAGGGAAGACTGCGTCACCCGGTTCTGATGCCCTGTGCCACGCCATCTGCAATCCTGCGCAGGCCGTGGCCCCGGAGCCGGACCCGTCGGGCGGACCGCGTCCAACCACCCTCCGGGTCGTGGCCAGTGCTGTGACCGGGAACGCGCACCGTGTTGATCAGGCGTCCGCCGCGCCGCGGCGGACGCCCCCCGGCGGATGCGCTTCTCGCTGCGGATGCGGATGCGGATGCGGATGCGCGTGTCGGCGACGGCTGAATTGTGAGCCCCTACCGACGCTCGGGTTCTAAGGTGAATTCGCATGATCGTCGCAACGATGCAGGCTTGTGGTTGTCAGAGCGGCGACGAATGCCTGGGCAGGGGTCTGCCGACTCAGCAGGTTCGTGCGCTTGGGCAAGTACTGGCGGACCAGGCCGTTGGTGTTTTCGTTCATGCCCCGCTGCCAGGGGCTGCCTGGGCGGGCAAAGAACATGCCGTCGGCGAAGGAGGGCGCGAGTTCATGACGGCGGCCCATCTCGGACCCTTGGTCTCAGGCGAGGCTCTGTCGGGCCGCTCTGGCAGTTGACTGAGGACGGTGATCAAGGCATCTCGCAGGTGGTCGGCCGAGGGTCCGTTAGGCAGCGGGACCAGGAGGAGACAGCGGGTGCGCCGGTCGGACGAGGGGGGCAAGGGCGCGGACTGGCCGCGGACGCCAGGCTCCGGTAGGCAGTCCGGCTTCAGGCCGCCGTTCTCTGCTCGCCACCGGTAGCCCTTTCTGCGTCCGATCCCGAGCTGCCTGCAGGCCTCGACGCTGCCCACCCCTGCCGCCAGCAGGTGCCAGTACTCGGTCTCAGCTCCAGCCTGCGCTTGCGCCGCCGCCTCGTGTGTGGCCCGGCAGTCCGAGCAGCGGGACCGGCGAGGACGTACGGATAGCCGGGCCCCGAGATCACCGTGTACTTCCCGCGGCCGGCCGTGTCTCCAGGGGCGTGAGGGGAGCCCCCCATGACGTGCAGGGCAAGTCACGTGCCCCAGCCGGCGTTGCACCCGCACCGATCGGAGCCGACGATCAGCACGAGTCCCGCCGCAGGATCTCAGCGCCGGGACATGTAGAGGTCGAGGGCCTTGTGCAGGACCTTGTTGAGCGGGTAGTCCCACTCGCCGAGGTATTCCACCGCCTGGCCACCGGTGCCGACCTTGAACCGGAGCAGTCCCAGCAGGTGGTTGTCCTCCTCCAGAGTGTCGGTGATGCCGCGGAAGTCGTAGACGCTCGCCCCGAGTTCGTGGGCGTCGGACATCATCCGCCACTGGATGGCGTTGTTCGGCTGGACTTCTCGCTTGCGGCTGGTCGAGGCGCCGTAGGAGTACCAGACGTGCTCGCCGACGGCCAGCATCGTGGCGGCGGCGAGCACCTCGCCCTCGTGCTGGGCGAGGTAGAGGCGCATCCGGTCGTCGCCCTCGGCTCGCAGCGTGGTCCACATGCGCTGGAAGTAGGCCAGAGGGCGCGGGATGAACCGGTCCCGCTCCGCGGTCTCGACGTAGATCTCGTGAAAGGCGGGCAGGTCGGCGTAGTCGCCCTGCACCACCTTGACGCCGGCCTTCTCCGCCTTCTTGATGTTGCGCCGCCACTGCTGGTTGAGATCCCGCTGGACCTCCTCGAGGCTCCGCCCGGCGAAGGACACCTGGAACACGTAGCGTGGCTGGCCCGCGGCGAAGCCGTCCTCACCGCCGGGCTCGGTCTGCTGCCAGCCCATCCGGCGCAGCCGGTCGGCGAGGTCGAAGGCCCGCGGCTCGTGCTCGGTGGCCTCTACATCGCGCAGCTTCCTGGCCTGCGGATCAGCGATGGCGGCCTTGACCGCCTCGGCGCTCCAGCGACGGGCGACCACGGGCGGACCCATCTTCACCGAGAAGGCGCCTTGCTCCTTCAAGTACGCGAGCATCGGCTGAAGCCACCGCTCCACGTCGGAAGCAGCCCAGTCGATGACGGGGCCCTCCGGAAGGTAGGCGAGGTACCGCTTCAGCTTCGGCAACGGCCGCAGCAGCACCAGGCCGGCCCCGACGAGGCGGTCGTCCTCGTCGAACCAGCCCAGGCTCTCCGCCCGCCAGTCCGGCTTCACATCTCCCCATGCGGGAACCTGCATGTGACTCACCGAGGGCTGGGCCGAGACGAAGGCCAGATGCTCCTCGCGGGTGATCGCCTTCAGGCGGAAGCTCATGCGCAATGCTCCTTTGTTCGACGCACAAGCCTACTGAGGCGCCGGCACGTCCAGGTCCTTCATGTACACGGTGTCGTCGCACATGCAGCAGAAGCAGCAAGATCACAGGTCATGCTCATCGCGAGTGCCGCCAACCGCCGCCTTCGTACTCCTGCAGAGACTCGTCCAACACGCACTCTCGCCGCACCGGACGCCGCCGCCTCGGCGGGCACACGTTGACTGTCGGCGCGCTAGGGAGCCTTTCAGAAGTGGATCTTGACGTGTCAAGATCCACTTCACGGGGAGGTGCGAAATGACGAATGCCCAGTGGGCGAAGCTGGAGCCCCTGCTCCCGGCCGGGAAGAAGTCCGGACGACCGCCGGTACACACTAAGAACTCCTGACGAAATGATTCACAAGGGGCGTCGTCGGGCCCAGGGGAAGTGGGCAGCAGCCGGGTGCGAGGATGCTGTCGTGGTGGATGCGATCGACGCGGTGGACTGGGGTGCCATACCGGGTCATCCCGACTGGTACGAACCGGCTCGGGCCGCCCGCGGTCTGCGCGCGCTGGCGGATGCGGCGAACCAGGTGGAGGCGGCTGAGGCCAGCTCATTGCTCGCTGGCGGCGGAATCGTCCATGGCCACAGTGCCTCGGTGTTTCCGGCTGCCGCGGTCGCGACCCCTCTGCTCCTGGACATCGCTGAGCAGGGCCACCCGGCGGCGCGGGACGCCGCGTTGGGGCTGGTCGATGAGGCACTGTCGTCCCATCCCCATCGCGAGTACACGCGGGTGACGACGTCCTACGGCACAGCGGTCCCGATCTGCTGCGCTATCGCCCACCAGTTGCGAGCTCGCACGGCTCTCCTCGCCGGACTGGGCAAGCGGGGCAGGGCACTGCTTGCCGATGCGGCCGAGCACTGGCGTTTCGAGATTCGAGAGTGCGTCGCCGACAGCAATGACACGGCAGCCTTCGGGACTCTGGTCGGCTGTTTGCCGGGCGGCGTGCACGCGGTGGAACTACACGTCGGCGGTGAGATCGCCGTGCTGGACGAGGTTGCCCTCGAATACCCACCCATGGACGGCTCTCTCGAAGCGTGCCTGCGGGTGACGGGACGGCGTCCAGCCGAACTGCCATCCGGCGCCGTCCTGTTCCCAGCAGAGTGCGGTGAACGCGTGCACTGACCGGCCTCTACAAATGTGCTCAGGAGACAGGCGACCGTGCCCAGCATGCCCCAGCCCACCCGCCGCCGTCATCCTCGGTGGGGACACTCACAAGGACGTCCACGTTGCGGCGTTGATCACGACCACCGGAGCCATGCTGGACACCCGCAGCTTCCCGACGACGCAGGAGGGCTACCGGCAACTTCTGTCCTGGGCACGCTCCTCGGCCATCTGCAGCGGGCCGGTGTCGAGTGCACCGGCTCCTACGGTGCGGCGCTGACACGGTACCTGCACCGCGAAGGCGTCACCGTCACCGAGGTCAACCAGGTGGACAAAGCCACCCGGCGTCGGCGCGGCAAGACGGACGCGATCGACGCGGCGGCTGCCGCACAGGCGGTGCTTACCGGCCGGGTCACCGTCGCTGCCAAGACCAGCGACGGCCCGGTCGAGACGATCCGCATGTAACGCCCCGTCCTCAATCGGTCGACATCCACAGGGGCATCAAGCTCGCCGTCCGCTACGAGGCGACCGTGCTGGTCGCGGCCATCAATGAATGGCTGTGACCTGCACGGTGGAGGGGACCTCGCGAGGCTGGGACGAGCTCAGGGCTGGTGACACATCACTCGATTCCGAGGGGGCCGATGCCCAGGTCCTCACGCATGAGGCGACGCATCTGCGCCATAGCCGTGCGCCGCCGCTCTATCAGGGGCGCGTCGTCCGCGGAGCCGACAGCCACTCCACGGGCATAGGCGTCGCGGATCGCGCGCAGGCGGTGGAACGCCTCGTTCCCCGCTTCCACGACCTGCGGGGGGCCCACGAGCCAGAGGCGTTCGCTCGCCGTGTAGATGCCGGTGCCGCGCACGGCTTCCCGCACCGCCGCGTCGCGTGCCGACTCGGACATGTGGTCGCCCAAGGCGACGGCCCGTATCTCCTCACCCGCGGCTTTGAGGGCGGAAACATACTCCGTGTAGACCTCGCGCCGTACTTCCAGAGCGTGCCTGGCTTCCTCCCGCCGCCACCGGTTGCGATCGGCGATCAGAGTGGCAGCGATGCCGATGACGGCACCGGTCAGTGTGGAGAGCAGGGGCGTCCAGTCCATGTGTCGCAGCTTGTCGAAATCGGTGCGCTGGCACCAGTGCTTTCGCTACGCATGGCTGTGACCAGCACTTTCGAAACACGTCCTAGCTGCGGCGGCGCCGGGAGGCTACGGCCGCGGATGGGTGGACAAGCCCCGCTCGGTCGTGACCAGGATTCCGTGCTCGGCCAACTGTTGAGCTTCAGGCGGGTGTTGTTGATGCTGTTGGGCGCGATCTCCAGCGGGCGCCCGGAGCGGCGCGTCGGCCGTGGCGAACACCGCCATGATCTGCGCGTAGGCCGAATGGTTCGGAAACTTCGGGGCCGGCCGTGCGGGCGGCTGCCGATCGGGCGGCTCAAGCAGCTTCCTGCGGGTGATCCGCACATTCTCGGCGGCCCGGCCGAGCTCGTCCAGCCGCGTACCCGTGACTGCGAACTGCGCGGCGGGTGCTCGTAGTCGCGCACCAGCCTGCGGTGCCGCATCGAGATCCCGTAGGCGCGCTCCACGATCCACCGTCTGGGGATCGGGGCGAACCCGGTCTGGGCCGGGTTGCGCTCGACGATCTCCACCTCGATGCCCGCCGTCCGGCCGTGAGCGACGGCACCGTTCTCGAGGCCCTGGTCGACCAGGGCCTCGAGAACGGTGCCGGTGTCGGCGGCGACCTTGTCCAGCAGTGCGATACCGGCGGTGTTGTCCTGTACGGACGCGGCGATCACCACCACCGCGATCACCGGACCCGGCACGTCCGCGGCCAGGCCGCGCTTGCGGCCAGGTACTTTTTTGCCGCATCACACCCTGTCTGCTGTGCGGGCGCCCCGGCCGCCACGCGCACGTTCTGGGTGTCGAGGACGGACCATCAGGCTCGGGTCCTCCTTCCGCCGCGCTCTCTCCCGCACCTGCCGGCGCGGCAGGTCGTTGAAGTAGTGCAGCAGCGCGCCGCGCGACGGCAGGTTGTGCGGAAACAGGTCCCACTGGCAGCCGGTGCGGTCCTGGTAGAGGAGCGCGTTGACGATCTCCCGCATTTCGTGTCGGCCCTGACGGCCGCTGACCCAACTGTGTGCGTCCTTCCATGCGGCGATCCCCGGTTCAACCGGTGCCCAGCGCTCGTCGGACAGGTCGGTCCTGTGGGGCTTGCGCTCGCTCACGGTGTTCAGCCCGGCACGCCCGAGCCCTCATACCGGCCGGGCTACCGCAGTCCCACACGTTCAGGTGGCGACAAGTCATCCATCAACTCGCATAACGCCCTCTTGGATCGCGTTGTCAGCGGGGAGCCGGGCTTCCCGACCCGGTTCCTTCAGCGCAGCCGGGGGTCCATCTCCAGTAGTTGTTGGTCGGTGCGGTAGATGCCGCCGGCGAAGTGTTCGATCGCCGAGCGCAGACGCATGGGGTCGGCGCCGTAGGTACCGAGCATTCCCGCGATGACGTAGCGCGGGTCCGGGAGACGTCGGTTGAGCCTCTTGTGGAACCCTGGCGGGCGCGGCGCGTTGGGCTTCAGCCGCACGATGAGCACGTTGGGGACCAGTACCGTCCCCGGCGCCCTGCGCAGCACGCCCACGCACTCAACGTCCTTCCACGGCACGTGAGCCGAGTGCGTCCCGTGCTCGGTGCCCAACCCGTCACCGTTGACGACAAGGTCGTAGGGGACGTCTCTTCGAAGTAGGAGCAGGAGACAGATCAGAGCGGTGAAGAGGACCGCAGCGCCGCCGAAGATCAAGGTCACGCGCCACCCACCGAACACCACCATCACCGCAAAGAGGACAGCAATCATCAGGACGCCCTGAACGGTGTCACGGCGGCGGTTGGCCGGCCGGTCGGGCGGCTGCTGACGGAAACGGATCTCCGCCTGGCTGCCGGTCGGAGGCGGACCTGCGTCCGGCTGGGCGGGGCCACGGACGAGGGCGATGTCCCCGGCAGTGTTGACGGAGCGCTTTTGCGGCCGCGGCAGCCCGGCCCCCTGCAGCACGGTGTCGATGTGTTGGTGGATGTCGTCCAGAGTGAGCGGTTCTGGCTGGCTGAGGGCGTCCAGCAGGGCGGCGGTGAAGGCGGTGTGCCGTTGCCCGGGCGGTGCGTGTGAGGGTGCGGTGGCCGTGGTGGAGGTGAGGGTGTAGGTGCCGTGGACGTCGAGTTGGGCTGACAGCAGGCTGCCCGACTCGGTCATGGCGGCCACCGCTCGGCCGGAGAAGCAGCAGTCGAGCACCAGGACCCGCAGCCGTGCCCGGGCCCGGCCGAGGTAGCGCTTGACGAGGTCGGCCGGGACGCCGGTGAATCCGACGTGCGCGGGGTCAGTGGAGGACAGCGCGAGGTGGAGCAGTCCGTCCTCGTCCAACAGCCCATGTCCGGCGTAGTAGACGAGCAGCAGGTCCTCGGCCTCGCGCGCCGCTTGGGCAAGTGCCATACCGACGCTGCGGTGATCGCCCGGATCGGCCAGCAGTCGGCGGTGTTCCGGCAGCAGAATGCCGTGCGTCTCATGCGTGAGCGCGGAGCGGAGGTCGGCGAGGTTGGACTTCACGGCGGGAATCGCGGGCAGATCGATGTCGTCGAAATCGCTGCACCCGATGAGGACCGCCCGGGAAGCGGCAGCGTCGGGGAAGCGCGGCGCGCTCTGTTTCACTCCTCCCCGCCTCCCAGCAGTTGCCCGACCGCACCGAGCACCGCCTGCGGATCACTGGTCCGGCGGACCTCCACGGTGACCTCTCGCCCGTCGCTGCGGCTCACGCGCACGGTGACGTCAGCACGGCGTTGCACCAGCCAGGTCGACAGGGACCGGGCCAGCACCGCTCCCGCTCCGCCGGAGCCCAGTGCCACCGCCAGCACGTCGAGCGCGGCCCCCATCTGGCCCGGCTGCGGCGGCCGGGCCAGCAGCTCCACCCGGCCGCGCAGCGCCTCTTCCGCAGCCAGCCAATCCCGCAGCGACATCAGATGGGCCTCTGTCTCCACACCCGGCTCGGCCGATACCTGCAACCTCAAGGTGCAGCGCGCAGACGGCGTTTCGCTGTCCTGGCATTTCTCCATGAGGCCATCGTGCCAACAACTGCGGTTGAACACCCCAGACGCCTCACATCCTCTGTCGCCGGTGATGCAAGGCATCCCGCGCGTCATCGTGTTCGGCGGCCAGCCGGCGGGCAGCATCGGCCAGCGGGCGTCGCCGAAGCGGAGTCGGGGCCGCGGCGCTGCAGCTCCTGACGGAGCCGAGGGCGGTTCGTCGCCACGGCGGACGACAACCAGATCCAGTGTGGCGGACGGACGATCCGGCCACCCCGGTGTTCCGGATCCCGTGGGCCGACCGCCAGGACCTCGGAGCCATTCGGATCGATCTCGACGCGGGCGTGCTCCGCTATGTGGCAGGCAGTTCGAGCGCAACTGTCTGGACGGTCTCGCTGGACACGCCCTTGATCAGGCCTGGCAGCAGGACACCACCGTGAGCGCGGGCTCCAGCCCCGACGGCGGCCTGCTCGCACAGACCCGGCAGGCCGGAGGCAGGCGCCGGCTGCGGCTGGTGGACGTACCGACCGGCAAGGTGCTGGCCGACCGCCTGCCCACTGCGCCCTGCGAGCCACAGTGCTCCGACGTCACGGCGTTCGCCCGGCACAGCCGGACCTTCGCCTACTCCAGTGAGGACATCGCATCCGCCGAACCGCCCTGGGTCAAGGTGCTGGACCCCCGCCATCCGAACCGGCCGACCGCATTGCGGTTCCCGCCCACAGCGGACGACGTCGAGACCGTCGACGCGATCGCACTCGCGCCTGGTGGCCGAAGCCTCCTGGTGTCGCTGTCCGAGGAGCGCACCGAGGTGTGGGACGTACGCCGGAGGGCGAGATCCAGCCGGCTGCCCGGCGTCTGGGGAGAAAGCCTGACGGTCGCGGACGACGGACGCCTCCTGGCAACCACCCAGGGCGACTTGGTCGATCTGGCCTCCCGGGCGGTTACCCACCGTGTACTCATGCAGGGAATCCCCGCCGGCTTGGCCTTCAGCCATGACGGCGGCTATCTGGCCGGGGGCGACGAGTCGGGCTGGGTGACCCTCTGGGGTCGCCACGCCCGGCAGTGGCTGGCCGAGTTCCCTCCCGAGTCGGCCGATGCCGCAGCCGACGACGACGGCTCGTCGATCGGCGTGTCGGCGCTGGCCTTCTCGCACGACGGCGAAACGCTTGCCGTCGGAACAGCGGACGGCTCGGTCCGGCTGTGGGACGTCGCCTCCCGGCGCCCGGTCGGATCCGCCTTCTCCGACCCCGGGGGCGGCGTCATGGCGCTGGCCTTCGGCAAGGACGACCGTACCCTGTACGGATCCGCGCAGCACATGCCTCTGTTGGCCTACGGCGTCGATGCATCGCGGATGGCCACCGATGTGTGCCGACGTGTCGGATCCGGTCTGTCACGCGCCGAGTGGCAGAGGTACATCCGCGACGTGCCGTACGTCGCCTCTTGGCGTTTTCTGACCGACGGTGCTGCGCAAGGGCCAGTGATCTGGGAGAAAACATAGCGAGCATGTACGGGACGTGCGGCATGCCGGGCGCAGGATCGCTCGATCGAGTGGAGAAGCCGACAGGGGCCGGAGGACACTGTGGCGCTGATCGACTCGGTATCCGTGTGCTTGCCATTGTGCTCAGTCGTCTTTCTCCGCGTGGTAGGGATCGTCCGGTCTCGTTCGTCGTACTGGCGAGAGAACGGGAGGGAAAAGGGCATGGATGACGCTGTGACGGGGGCGCGGGTGGACCTGACGCTGACCGTGGACATGACTCCGGAACGGTTCTGGGATTTGGTCACCGATGTGTCGCGGATCGGTGAGTGGAGCCCGGAATGCACGTACGGGGGTTGGTTGGGGGATGGCGTGCCGCTGGTGCGCACGGGGGCACGGTTCGAGGGGCGTAACCGGTACCCGGACGGCTGCTTCCGCTCGGTCGTCTGCGTGGTCACCGAAGCGATGCGGCCTGCCACCTTCGCCTGGGTCGTTCTGGATGACCGTGGTGATCCCGCACGGCCGGCCTCGGTTTGGCGGTACGAGCTGACGCCGGCCAACACGCCCGGGCAGACCGTAGTGCGGCACAGTTTCGTCCACGGCCCGGGCGAGAGTGGCGCCCGTAGCGCGGCCCGGCGCGACCCGACATCGCTTGCCGGCCGTCTGGAGGGGCTGCGTGCCAACATGGCGGCCACCGTCGCCGCGATGGCCCGCAGCGGGCACTCTGAACCACCGCCGGCCCGGCGCCTACCAGATACAGGCATCCATCGCTGCCTGCCACGCCACGGCTCCCGAGGCGGCAGCGACCGACTGGCCACAGATAGCCCTCTTGTATGGCGAGTTGGCCCGCCTGGTGCCCAGCCCCGTCGTCGAGCTCAACAGGGCGGTCGCCGTGTCCATGGCCGACGGGCCGGACGTGGGCCTGGCCCTCCTCGACTCTCTGACCGCCACCGGCGCGCTCGCCGCCTACCACCTGCTGCCCGCCGCCCGAGCCGACCTGCTGCGCCGCCTCGGCCGGTGGGACGAGGCCGCCGTCAGCTACCGCGAGGCCCTTGCCCTGTGCGCCACGGACGCGGAACGACGCTTCCTCACCCGCCGCCTGGCGCAGGTTCCGTCCACCTCGCAATGAGGGACACGGCTTCAGCTGGGAACTCGCCCAGCAGGTTTGTGCAGCAACGTGATCCTACCTGCTGGGTGCGGGCCGACACCCGAGTGTCAGGCAAGGCCGTGATTGCCGCTGCAACGGCGGCAGCCTCGGGGGCGCACAGAAGGGGAACGTCGTCGGGGGCCAATGGGCAGCGCGTCGCCGGTCGGAGCCGCGTCGGCGAGGCGGGCGGGCAGGTCTGCGCAGGGCAGGCCGAGGAAGGGCGCGGCCACCGAAGCCGCCAAGGCCGAACAGCGGCGCCGGGCTGAGCAGGAGGCTGCCAAGCGGGAAGTCCACCGACCCGTCTGCGCCGACCGCTGAGCGAAGTTCACCGGCGAACGGTGGAAGGCCGCGGAACCCGACCACTGGGGCGCCCCGCGCGACACTCACCCGCAGCTGTGCGACGCGTACAAGGAGAAGGCGATCGAGACCCAACGCCAGGCAGAACAGGACGAGCGCGAGCGCCAGAGGCCGGAGCGTCAGGAGACGGTGGCGCAGGCCTGGAGGACCGGCGGCTGGTTCGGACGCTGGGGCGGCTGACCTGCGCAAGCCCTCGTTGTCAGTGGCGGCTGCGAGGCTGGAGAGCATGGACAGCGACGATGAGCAGCTGCTGCGCGGCAGGATCTACGGAGCCGACCACGACCAACCCGGCCCGAAGCCGGGGCGGAGCTACGCCGAACTGGTGGGCGGGCCGCTTGACGGACTGCTGCTCGACATCACCGGCTGGAGGCCGGAGCAGATCGGCGACGGTGTCTCCCTCCTCACCGAGCTCGGGCAGTTCGGCCCCGGCGGGCGGGCGCTGTACGACCCGCGCCCCGGCGATCCGGCCCGCTGGGACTGGGGCGGCGACAGCCCCTGACGGCCCGCCGCTCGGTGAGGTGAAGAGACCGCAGCGGCGGAACTCTCCCCGGGCGCCCGGGCGCCCGGGCGCCCGGGCGTAGTCGGCCGGGTCGTCCTGACGCCGACTGCTGTTGCGGGCGAGGAGTTCTCCCTGGTCAGGTGCGTGATTTTCATGCTGTGCAGGCAGGTCCGGCCGGGTTGGAGGCCGCGCTGTCCCCGTAGGGCCGCGGACCGACATGTTCGGGACGGAGCTCTACCCGACAACGCAGGAGAAGGCGGCGGCCTTGCCGCACTCCGTCGCCCTTCACTGGGCACCCGGGACGCCGGGGCGGCCGCCGGGCGAGCGCGCCGTCAGGCGCTCGTCGACGGCGACAAGCGGGCCGCCTGGCTCGCCGTCCGGTCGTTCCTGCGGTGCAACGGGTCGGCACCGACGGCGCCTGGCCGGCTGGTTCCGGCTTGCCTGGAGCGCGCGGCCGGTGTCAGGAGGGTTCGGTGAGCGGTGTGCGAGCGGCCACGGCACCGCTCCGGCCCCCCGCGTAGTAGTGGCCGAACTGGTCCAGCAGGCGGCTTGGTGCGGTGCCGAGTTGGCCTGTTCTGCCGCTGGGGTGCCGTGCCGCCGCCGGGGCCGAGAGCCGGGCGAAGACGAGGTGACAGACCGGAGTGCCGGCGTACAACCGCACCCGGCGGCCGCCGACCGTCGACAGTTCGAAGACGAGGCGCGAGGGAGCGCCGTGGGCGAAGCCCGCGTTGACGAGCTGGGACGTGGCGTGCACCTGGACGCCGAGCCGGGCGACGTTGGAGATGCCGGACAGCAGGCCGACCAGGGAAGGCGCGAGGCTGACCTGTTCGCGGGTGCCGGCCAGCACGAGGGCGTCCGGCGTGAGCACCACGCTGTCACCGGTTTCGAGGACGCCCTCGCACCGGGCGAAGCTCTCGGGGTCCGCGGTGTCGAGGGTCTCGTCGCCCTCGATGCGGCGGAACGGCCCCGCCAGCCGCAGCAGGTAGCTGTTGCGCTTGACCAGCCGTTCGTCGAACGGCGTGATGCCGATGTCGCCGCACCGGACGGCGCCGAGGATGTCCTGGTCGGAGAGGATCACGGGGTCTGTCCCTGCCCGGCCTGCCGCGGGGCAACGGGCCCCACCGTCTGCGAGGCGCTGTCCAGCAGGACCACGGAGTCCGCGGCGAGCGTGTCGAACGCCTCCGCGTCCACGAGCGCGGGAACGCCGAGTTCGCGCAGCACGATCGACAGGTGGCTGAGGTAGGAGCAGTTGCGGAAGACGAAACCGACCGACCTGGGGTCGCGGGCCCGGATGAACCGTTCGAGCGAGAGGTACGGCAGCCGGGCCAGTACCACGACGGGGTCGTCCGCCGGCCGGCTGCCTGCCGCGTCGCTCCGGTCGGTGTGGAAGTGGAAGTCGAGGGACTCCATCAGCAGGTCGTGATCGTCGTCGATGCGGATCACCCGCCCGCTGACCCGGCCAGGAGCGATCACGTTGAGCGCTTCCGGGGCGGCGCCCTCCGCGTCCTCGTCGACGAAGTCGATGAGGAAGAACGAGCCGTCCGAGGTGATGCCGAACTCCACTGAGGGCTGCTGGTAGTACGCGCCCGCCACCGCGACGGCTCGGCAGACCTCCTCGATCTGCCGGTGGGACAGCTCCGGCGTGCGGCCGGCCACGACGCTCCTGGGCTGACCGTCCTCGATGACGAACGCCCTTTCCTGAAGGGTGAGTTCGCGCTGCACCACCTTACCGTCGAGGGTGCACACGTACTGCGAGGTCGTCACGACCCCCTTGGGCACGAAGGCCCCGAACCCGATCTCGACCAGGACCCGGTCGCCGAACCTGCGTGCCACCCCGGACTGGACAGCCGACCGTACCTCCGTGGCGATGAGCGCGAACTCGTCGTGGGCGGCGCCCACCAGTTGCACGATGCCGTCAAGGTCCTGGCGCCTCGTGCCGGCGGCGCTGAAGCGGCGGACGATCGAGCCGGACAGTCTGGCCGGGTCCTGGAGGACGAAGCTGATCTGAGGGGCGTCGCGCAGGGCTGGGGGCAGCGTGGAGGCGTCCGGTCCTGCGGAGCCGGCGGTGGGGCGGGCCCGGACGATCCACGCCCGCCCCACCGCCAGGTCGTTCTCCTCGGCGATCAGCCGCAGCCGTACCTTGTCCAAGCCGGTCAGGGCGCCCAGTTCGGCCCGGTCGGCCGACGTCACCGGGACGAAGCGGAGGGCGAAGTCCCGGTGCGCCGGTGCGGGCAGCGAGGTGATCGGACGCGCCTGCACCGGGATCACCGCGTTGTCGGTGGTGACGCACAGTTCGATGTCCTGCGGCGCTGCCCGGTGGTCGGTGACGGCCTTGCCCAGGCTCCGGATCTCCGCGATCAGCCCCAGCACGCGGGTCTCCAGCGCCGCGTCGCACCAGTCGGGCCGGTTGACCGTCCGCATGCCGTCACCCGAGAGCCGGACGGAGAGGGGCTCGGTCTCGCCGCCGACCAGCGCGCTGCCCGCGCCGGGAACCACGTCCAGCAGATAGCTCTCGCGGTCCCCGGTCAGAGGGTCGGCGGTGAACAGCACGCCGGACAGGTCGGCCGGCACCTGTTCCTGCACGATCACCGAGATGGGAACGGGCTCGCCGGCAGCCGCGCCGTCCCCGCTCGCGGTCTCCGTCCCGCCGCCGGACTCGTCGGCTTTCACCCGCCCGGTGTAGTAGGCCGCACGGTCCGATTCGCCGGAGCGCGCGCAGCGCTCCACGGCCGCCGCCAGATTCTGGCTGCCGACGCCCAGTTCGGTCACGAACTGCCCCGCGTACGAGGCGTGCGGGCCGTCCTCCGCGGCCGCCGACGAGCGGACGGCGAACGGCCGGCGCAGGCCGTGTTCCTCCACCAGCGAGGCGAGCAGCCGCGCCAGTCCGTCCCGGTCGGAGAGGAGGGAGGACAGCGCACCGGCCGGCAGCACGAATCCCGGCGGGACGGGCAGGCCGATCGCGAGGAGTTCGCCCAGCCCGGCGGCCTTGCCGCCGACACGGCCGCTGTCGGTCGCGCGCAGGGAACTCAGGGCGGGGATGTCCATGAAGTACCTTTCGTGTTCCGCTCCGGTCTGTCGCCCGGAAGACGGGGGTGGGCCGGCCAGGATCAGAGGGCGAGGTCCGGCAGGGCGATCGCCTGCTGCCAGAGCTCCTGGTAGTGGTCGACGAGCAGGTGGAACAGCTTGAAGTCGTCCTTCTCGGAGATCCAGAAGGTCGGTCGTTCCACCGGCGGGAGGGTGTGGAGTATCGGCTCCACGTGCGCGTATCCCGAGTGTTTCTTGACGTCGAAGAGGATCACCGACGCCGTCGGGATGACGGGGTAGGCGCGTATCTCGATGTTGCGCTGCTGTCTGGGGGTCAGGCCCGCGTGCCAGTGCCGCAGGTGCGCCAGGTTCGCGCGCAGCACGGCTTCCAGGTTCGGGAAGCCGTGCACCGCCCCCATGTCGCCGATCCACGGCACCTTGTCGCCGTTGGCGTCGACGGGACTGAGCAGGGCGAGCCTGAAGTGGCAGTCGGAGAGTGCCCGGTCGGCGATGGTGGGCAGCATGTGATGGACGACGTGGCCCAGTTGCAGCCCGTAGATCTCGACGGTCCGGTGAGCTCCCTCAAGCTGCTCGCCCAGGGCCGGGAGCTGGGAGCGGCCCGTGAAGAGCAGCCCGCCGCGGGCACCTTTCAGCACGGCGTTCTGCCGGATCCGGATGTCGGCCGTGGCGAGCGCGATCAGGCCGAGCAGCAGGACGACGGTCGCGGAGAAGAGGACGTCGATCCACGTCCGGTTCTGCGTGAATCCGGAGACGATCTCGAGCACGGTGACCAGGACGGCGAGCAGGCACCCGGTGTACGCGTCGGGGTATTGCCGTGCGCGGACTGCCCCCACGATCCGGGAAAAGAACCCCATCGGCGTCACAACTCCTTTTCGCCGGGCGTTGTCCGGACTCAGATCACGTCGCACACGGCGAGGGCGGCGATGGTCTTGGCGTCGACGATCCGGCCTTCGCGCACCATGGCGCGCACGTCGCCGCGCGGCACCATGAAGCGCTGGATGAACTCGCCCTTGTCCGGGTGCGCCGGCCCCGGCACCAGACCGGTGGCCGCGTAGACGTAGGTGGTCTCGTCGGACAGGTGCGGACTGATCCGCAGGGTGCCGGCCAACTCGACCTGACCGGCCTGGAATCCGGTCTCCTCGCGCAGTTCCCGGACGGCTGTCCGCGCCGGGTCCTCGCGTGGCTCCACCCGGCCGGCGGGGGCCTCGATCACCCACGACTGCGGCGGGAAGCGGAACTGGCGGATCAGTACGAGATCGTCGCCGTCCAGCGCGACGATCAGGGCGATGGCGGGAAACCGCACGACGTGGGTCTCCATGCTCTGGCGTCCGGCCAGCTGAACGGTCCGGGAGTCCACGGAGATCCAGTCGCCGAACGAAGTGGTCCTCACGTCCGACGTGTTGATGGTCGGGGCGGGCATGTCGGTCATGGCTCCTCCTCACTCGTTCCGTTCGGCGACGAGCCGGACGAAGGCCTGGTGGGGGTCCTTGCGGGTGCGGCCGTGCTGTTCCAGCAGGTAGGGCACGAACAGGTCCGAGGTGAGGTCGTAGAGTGTGCGGCGGCTGAAGTACCGCTTGGTGTCCCCCGGTTCCAGCTCGTAGTAGTCAGGGCCGAGTTGTCTGCCCTCGCCGTGCTCGGGGTCGTCGACGGAGTTGACCATGACGCACAGCAGGCCGCCAGGGCGCAGGACCCGCTGGAATTCGGTCATGATCTTCCGGGTCGTCGGCAGGTCGAAGTAGTGGACGCTGAGGTGCGCGTAGACGACGTCGAAGGACCGGTCGTCGAAGGGGTACGGGAAGTCCGCCAGGGAGGCGGTGACGCGTCGGACCGACCCGGACAGGGCCTCCTCGGGGATCTGGGCGAGGGCGAAGTCCGAGTGGTCCATCGCCGTCACCCGGTGTCCGGCCGCGGCGAAGTAGGCGCTGTCCTGCCCCTGCCCGCAGCCGGCGTCCAGTACCGCCGAGCCGTTCGGGAAGCGGCCGGCGACCTCCTGTGCGAAGTAGGTGGGGGTACGGATCCAGTCGGTGCCCCGATACGAGCGGTGTTTGGTGTTCCAGAAGGTGGCAGTCATCGGTTCGGTGATCTCCAGGGGGAGCGTGCGTGCGGGCTTGCTGGTACTGCTCACGGCGACTGCGGCGGTGCGGCTCCCTCGGGCGGCACGGCGGCGGTCAGGCCGTCGATGACGCGGGCGGTGCCACGGGGCACCAGCGCGCGCCAGTCCTCCCCGGCGGCCATGCGCCGGCGCACCTCGGTCGCGGTCACCCGGCGCGGATTTCCGGGTACCGCGGAGACGGCGTACCCGGCGGCCTCGAAGCGCCGGTACTTCTCCTCGTCCCAGGGCTCGTTGAGGGTGACCAGGTGGAGGCAGCGGCGGGGCAGGTAGTCGTCCCACGTGCCGGGGTCCGAGACGTCGAACGGCACGACACGCACGGTGCACACGTCGGACGGCACCGCCTCCGGCAGGGAGGCGGTGACCATCTCCGCCCGTTCGAAGTAGGTGTAGGGGTTCGCGTCCTTGGTGTGCCGGTGGGCCGAGGTCCGTTCCTCGGCGAGCCGGCCCAGGGCGGGGTTGGTGATGCCCACGACGACGTTCCGGCTGCGGCGTGCGGCGATGCCGAGGTATTCGAGGTGTCCGAGGTGGAAGGGCTGGAAGCGCCCGTGGATCACGGTCCATCGCGGGTTCACGGCACCCTCCGTGCGGTCGGTCCGGGGGCACCGAACGGCGCCAGGTCGTCGAACAGCGCGGCGACGTCGTCCGGTGCGGTGCAGGCGTGCACGCTGACGCGCAGCCATTCCTCGGTCGCGGCGACCGACCAGCCCCGGGCGCGCAGGCGGGACTTCACGGCACGGTGGTCCGCGACGCGGGGCGAGCAGACCCGGACGATGCCGTACCCTCCCGGGGCCGATGCCGGGCCGCACACGCGGAAACCCGCGTGCGCGGCGGCGACCGGCACGTCGGCGGCCGTCGTCCGGCACACCGCGGCCAGGTGCCGCGGGCCTGCCCGCTGGTAGGCGGACAGGGACGCCAGCAGGCCGTGGAGCGCGGAGAGGTCCGGCAGGTTTCCCTCCAGGGCAGCCGCTCCTCCGCGCTCGCGGGGCCCCGGCTGCCACGCGCCGTCCGCCGCGGTACGTGCCTCGCAGTTGCGCGGGGACAGCAGCAGCGGGGAGAGCCCGTCCAGAGCCCCGGGCGCGGCGATGACGAATCCGGCGCCCATCGGGCCGAGCAGCGCCTTGCGGCCCGAGGCGAGGAGGACGTCCACCCCGAGGGCGTCGAAGTCCACCGGGACGCGGCCCACCGACTGCGCCGCGTCCACGACCACCACGGCGGGTGACAACTTCCGGGCCAGTGCGGTGAGTTCGGCCACCGGTTGCAGTACGCCGTCGAGATGTGTCAGGTGGGTGCAGGCCACCACCGCCGTGCGCTCCGACAGCAGGAGGGCGGCCCGCTCCAGGTCGACCAGTCCGCTGGGCAGGCACGGCAGGGTGCGCAGCCGGACGTCGGCGCGCCGTCCCGCCAGCCGGCACCACGGCGCGGCGTGCGCGGGATGGTCCGCCGCGGTGACGAGCACCTCGCCGCCCGGCGGCACGGTGAGCCCGCCGGCCAGGGCCGAGGACGCCTCGGAAACGCTGCGGACGAGCGCCACCTCCGCGTCCGGTCGGGCGCCGAAGACCGTCCTGATGCGTGCCCGCAGCGCGTCCAGGCCGGCCGTCCGTTCGCTCTGGAAGTCCGGCGGCGAACGGTGGGCGGCCGCCGCCGCGGAGAACTCCGCCACCGCCCGGACGCAGGCGCGGGAGAGCGGGGCGGTCGAGGCCCAGTCGAAGAACCGGCCGGTGTCGGAGGACGGGCGGAAATCGTCGTCGTGCACGGCGCGCTCAGTCATCCGCCGGCTTCTCCTTCCGTGGGGCGGTGGCGCCCTGCAACGACGCGAGGTGCTTCGCCAGTGCGGCGTCCCGGCTGCTGACCACCTGGTCCCATGAGCAGAGGAAGACGTCGTCACCGATGGCCACCAGCTGCCGGTCGGGGAATGTGCCGCCCACCCGCACCCCCGTGGCGGGTGTCGGCCTGAGTCGCGGAAGCCCCGTGGCAGAGCCGTCCGGCGCGGCTGAGGTGTCCGGCGTGACTCCGGTGAGGGCCGGGTGACCTGTGTGGATCATGGTCGGGCAGGCGTCCGACCGCAGCCGCCATCGGGTCAGGTCGGTCCGCGCCATCAGCCGCACCAGCAGCTGCTGCGGCAGGGTGCGGTCGCTGAGTGTGACGGACAGCCGCCGGTTGTAGAACACGGCGCACTGGCCGGCTCGACGGGCGGCGACGAGCGGCCCCCGGCGCCGGCGCAGCGCCGACCGGTACGCGTGGACCGCGTTGACGGCGGCGCGCCGGTGCCAGTTGCGGTCGTGCATGCGCCAGAGCGGCGAGGTGCGCCCGCCGCCCGCCGCGCGGCGCAGGGACCGCGCGAAGCCGCCGACGCGCGGGTCGCGGTAGAGCCTGGTCAGGTGGTCGGCGAGCAGCAGCGCCTGTGGCTCCAGCGAGTGCCGCCGGATCTCCCGTGCGAGGCGGCCGAAGTCCACGTCGTCCCGCGTCAGGGCCAGTGACACGGTGTCGTTGGCGTCCTTGACCGACACGTACCCGTCGGACAGGGCGTGGGCGAACATCACCAGCAGGGTCCCGGTGGGGTTGACGCCCTGGTAGCCGAGGTCCGGTGCGACGGGTTCGTAGAAGTCGGTCAGCGGGAAGTCGAGGTAGTCCCCGGCCCCTACTGAGTAGGTGCCGAAGTGGATGTCCACCCGGGAGAACCGGGCGCCGTCCACGCGGACCAGGAAGAGTTGGCCGTACTCGGTCCGGCCGTGCTCGAACTCCGCCTTGAACCAGGGGCATTCCTCCTCGTCGAAGACGTAGCCCCGTTCGCGCAGCAGCCGGACCACGGCGAGGCAGGCCGCCCAGTCGGGGACGTACACGTCGATGTCGCGGCTCCAGCGGGGCGACGGATCCACGTAGAAACGGGCGTTGTTGAAGCCCTTGATGACCGCCAGGCCGGCGCCTGCCACCTCCGGTTGTCCGGCGAGCCAGGCCAACTCCGAGCGCAGCAGCCGCAGATGGTCATCGAGGCGCCCGGCCTCGGCGGCGTGCCAGGACTTGGCGGCGGCGGCCCGCGCACGGTGGGCTTGGGGCCCCGAGATCGCCAACTGGTCCAGCCCGTACTGGAACTGGGGAATGGCCTTGTGCACCCGCAGGATGTCGCCGAGCGCCCTGCGCCGGCCCTCCAGCCGGTGAAGTGCCGCCGCCGCATGCTCCGCCCGTTCCGGGTCGACGAACATCGTCGCCCAGGTGTCGAGCACCGACGACGCGAACCGGTCGCCGCCCCTGACCCGCCCGCTCACGACAGTGCCTCCAGTTCGGGCAGGCGCGGCACAGCACAGAGCTCCAGGGTGTCCCGCAGCGACGTGAGCACCTCGTCGAAGGGCCGCTCGCCGTCGAGTCGGTACACCGCCGGATGACCCCTCAAGTCGTCCTCCCACTGGGCGAGCAGGCACTCCTGGAAGCGGACGAAGCCGGCCGCCTGCCCGCCCGGATCGTCGAACCGCTCGTACGGCGCGCAGGTCCCGCCCCTGCGCGCCCAGGCCGTGCGCGGGTCCACGTCGAGCAGCACCACCGCGTCCGGCACCGGCAGCAGTTGGCGCAAGTCCTCGAGCGCCGGGCTCAGGCGGCCGAGGGCACGCTCCTTCGCCAGCACCTTGTACCAGTACGAGTCCAGCAGGACGTTCCGGCCTTCGACGACCTCAGGTCGCACCAAGTACTCGTACTGGGCCACAATGTGACCTCCGACGAACATCGCGCGCGGCAGGTCGGAGAGCCGGTCCTTGATGGCGCTGGGTGCGTCCGGTGCCATGACGGCGGGTAGTTCGTGGTTGCGCAGGTCGCGCCAGCCGACGGTGGCGAACGTGCCGCCGCGCAGAGCAGAGAGGAGACTGGTCTTGCCGCTTCCGTCGATCCCGAGCAGCACGATGAAGAGTCCTCTGGTGGCGCTGTCCATGTCTTCTCCTCGCCCTCAGGCGCTCGATCCCGCGCATTGCCGACCGCACGGCACCCACCATGCGCCCGGCGGCGGCGCACTGCCGACGGGTTTCCTGCCACAGGAAACCCGGGGAAACACTGGCGGCCGGATCGCCGCAGCTCAGCGGCCGGAAAACCGGAAGCGGACGAGGGAGTTGTGCAACCCCCCGTCACCCGGAAGCAGGGCGCGTGGGGGACAGCGGCGGCGATCCGCCGCGGGCGGCACGCCGACGATCGGGGCAGGAGCACGTCCGGCATGACCGGGCAGGACCCGTATGGGAGGGACGAAACCGGCCAGGACGCGGGCGCGGCGGCCGGATTCGGTCCGTCACTGCGCAGGCGGCGGGCAGCCGCGGGATTGTCCCTGGCCGACCTCTCCCGCCTCGTGCACTACAGCAAGGGCTACCTCAGCAAGGTCGAGAGGGGACTGGCCTTACCGAGCGCCGAGCTCGCGCGCCTGTGCGGCGACGTGCTCGGCCCCGACGACCTGTCCCCCGCCGTGCGTGCGCCCGCGGACGCGGCCCGGCAGATTCCGGGGCAGCGCTACGCCCTCCCCGAGCCGAGCGGGCACTTCGTCGGCCGAGAGGACGAGACGAAGCTGATCGAGTCGCTCGTCCTGGGGCCCGGCCCTCGCCGGCGTGCCGGGACGGTACTGTGCGCGATCACCGGGATGGCCGGCGTGGGCAAGACGGCGCTGGCGCTGCGGATCGCCCACCGAACGGAGGCCCACTTCGCCGACGGCTGTCTCTACCTCGACCTGCACGGCTACTCGCAGGACCTGCCCGCTGTCACGGTCGCGGACGCCCTGGACCGGTTGCTGCGCATGTTGGGCATGCCCGCCGAGACCATTCCCCACCACGTGGAGGACCGGGCCGCCGTCTACCGGGGGGCCATGACCGGCCGACGGGCCCTGGTGGTCCTGGACAACGCCGTCGACTCCCACCAGATCAGGCCGCTGCTGCCGCGCGAACCGGGCTGCCCCGTCCTCGTGACCAGCCGGAGTGCACTGCCCTCCCTGGACGAGGGCCACCACGTCCCGCTGGGTCCGCTGCCGGCACTCGACGCGGAGGCACTGTTCAGCAGCATCTCCGGGATCGGCACGGGCGACCGGGGCACTTCCGGCGGGAGCCCGCCCCCGGCGGGGGTACGCGACGTCGTCGAACTGTGCGGCCGGCTGCCGCTCGCGTTGCGCATCGCGGCCACCCGGTGCCGGCCCGGCGGACCGCGGACGGTGGCGGACTTCGCGCTGCGGCTGGCCGATCGGCGCTGGGGACTGGCCGAACTGGACGACGGGGAGCGCAGTGTGGTTGCGCCGCTCACCGTCTCCTTCGACGCGCTCGGCCCCTCCGAACAGCACCTGTTCGCGCTGCTCGGTCTGTTGCCGGGCGACGACTGCACCGCCGTGTCGGCCGCCGTCATGGCCGACTGGGACCTGCCCGCCGCGGAGCGGGCACTGGACCGGCTGGCCGACGCCCACCTGCTGGTGCGGACCCGTCCCGGCCGCTTCCGCCTGCACGACCTGCTGAGGGTGTTCGCCCGGCAGGTCGCGGACCGCAGGTTCGCGCAGGGCACCCGGGCGGCGGTGACCGCACGGCTGGCCGGGTACTACGTCGCCGCGGCCGACGCGATGGGGCGCGTGCTGGCACCGCACCGCTACCGTCTCCCCGTCACCGACGGCCTGGACGTGACCGCCGCGCTGCTGCCGCCTGTCGCCGGACACGACGAGTCGCTGGCGTGGTTCGCCGCGGAGCAGGAGACCGTCGTGGCCCTGGCCCGGGAGAGCGCCCGGCTCGGCATGGACATCGAGTGCTGGCGACTGGCGTACGTCCTGCGGGACTTCTTCTTCCTCACCAAGCGATGGGACGCCTGGGTCGCCAGCCACCGTGAGGCCCTGCTCGCCGCGCACCGAGCCGCCGATCCCGCCGCCGAGGCGGTCACCGCGAACAACCTCGGCCTGGCCCTGATCGAGACCGGTGACCTCGACGGCGCCGCCGCGCACTACGAACGCGCCCACCGGATCTTCCGCGGCATCGGCGACGAGCACGGCGCGGCCAACGCCGTCGCCAACCGGGCCTGGGTGCACTTCTACCGGGGCGAACACGCCGAGGCCTTGAAGGAGTTCAGCACAGCACTGGCCTATTACACGCGCAGTGGCGCCCGCCGCAATGTCGCCATCACGCTGCGCGGCATCGGCCTGACCGAGGTGGAGCTGCGCCAGTTCGACGCCGCCATCGGGCATTTGACGACCGCGCTCGCTACCCTGGACGACCTGGGCCTGCACCTGGACACGGCCATGGCACTGAACTGCCTCGGCGAGGCCTACCTGCGCAGCGGCCGGCCGCGGGAGGGCGCCGTGCGGCTGGAGCGTGCCGTCGCCGTCAGCCGCATGTGCGGCAGCCGCCACGAGGAGGCGAGGGCGCTGCACCATCTCGCCCTGGCAACGGCGGAGTTGTCCGGCGCGGTGCCGCTGACCGACCGGGAGAACCGGCAGGACGGGTGAGGGGGAGGCCGTGGGTTCGGCGGGAGCGGAGGGTCCGGTGCGTTCCGGGCACAGGTACGACGTGTTCCTCAGTTACGCCTGGGAGGACATCGACCTGGCGGTGCGCTTCCAGGAACTGCTGGAGGCCCGCGGCCTGTCGGTCTTCAGAGACGTCACCGGCATGCGGGACTACGACGACATCCCGACCGTCATCCGCGCCGCCCTCGACGGCTCACGGACCCTGGTGGCCCTCTACACGCCCAGTTTCCCGGAGAGCCAGTACTGCCGCTGGGAGATGTACACGGCGCTGACCCGCTCCTACCACCTGTCCGGGCAGACCCGCCGGGTGATGGCGGTCGTCCGTGGCATGGGGTTCTCCCAGGTGCTGTCCTCCCGGCTGAAGTGCCTGCGTCTGCCCGCCGTCACGGCCGCGCTGGCCGACGTGTCGGACTCCGTGCGACAGCTGGTCGACGCCATGGACCACCGGACCTTCGGCGACGCTCCCGAACCGCCGGTGCCCTCCTGGTATCCGGAACCGGCCGTCGGCAGCCGGTACTTCCGCGGCCGGCTGCAGGAGCTGTGGCAGATCCGGGACGCCTTCGACGGCGACGACGGGGCGGGCAGCGACCTCCCGCCCGTGGTGTTCCTGGCCGGGGGCGGCGGCATCGGCAAGACGATGCTCGCGGAACAGTACGGGCGGCTGTTCGCCGAAGACCATCCGGGCGGCGTGTTCGTCCTCGGGGGGCTCGGCTCCCATCCCTACGGCTCCCCGGACCCGCTGCGGGTGGCAGCGTTGGTGGACGACCGGATCAGGGCCATCGCCCACCGCCTGGAACTCGTCGGACCCGATGCGCCGGCCGCGGCGGCCCGCGCCGCGCTGAGCACGCGTCTGGTAGACACCGGCACGCCTTACCTGTGGATCCTCGACGACCTGCCGACCGGGGTGGACACGGCCGTCTTCCGCACTCTGGTCGCTCCCACGGCGCTGGGCAGAACGCTCGTGACGTCCCGCGCCCCGGGACCCGGGGGGCAGGGGGCGCGCATCGACGTCGGGGAACTGGGCGAGCTGGACTCCCTTGCGCTGCTGTCGAGCAGGCTGTCGCCGTCCCCCGGTGTGGAGCGCCAGGCACGTCGGAGGCTGGCGCAAGCGCTGGGGCGCCATCCGCTGGCGATGGCTGTCGCGGCGGAACTCGTCGCGCTGCCGGAGACCGGCGGCTTCGCCGGTCTCCTCGCCTCCTTCGCCGAGCCGAGCCCGGACGTCCTGGAGACCGCGGAGCGGCTCGGCGTCCATCTGCCGACGGCCCACGGCGTCAGCATCTGCGCCACCCTGCTGCGCGGGATCGACCGGCTGACGCCCGACGGCCTGACCGTCATGCGGCTGGCGTCCCTGTTGGCGCCGGCGCCGTTCTCACCGGACCTGCTCACGGACATCCTCGCTGAGTCGGAGTCGGAGGCGGAGGCGGACCGGGAGGACCCGGACCGGGAGGAGCGGGACCGGGAGGAGCGGGACCGGGAGGAGCGGGACCGGGAGGAGCGGGACCGGGAGGAGCGGGACCGGCGGGAGTTCCGGGAGTCGGTCCACCGCGGTCTCGCCGAGGCCGAGCGGCTGGCGCTGGCCCGCCCCGACGGCACGGGGAACTGGAGCGTGCACGCCCTCGTCAGCCGAACCGTCCGGCTCGCCGACCACGACGACACCGCGCGCGAACGCGCTCGCCGGGCCGCCGTCCGGGTGCTCGGGGAGAGGCTGGAAGGACCCGCGGCGGGTGCCGCCGCCCGGCTCAGGACCTTCGAGGCGCTTCCGCACGTGCGGACGGTCGCCGTCGCGCTGGCGGAGCGGGACGACCAGCATCTCCTGAACGAGGCGGGCCGGGTGCGTTCCGAGAGCGGGGACTCCGGGACCGGGCTCGGACTACTGCGCGTGCTCCACGACGGGTGCGTCGCGGCTCTCGGCCCGTCCGACATCACCACCCTGCGGGTGCTGGCCGGCCTGGCGGTCGCCCACGGGATGTGCGGAGACCACGACACGGCGGTGCGCCTCAAGCACCAGGCGTACGAAGGGCTCGCCGCCCTCCTGGGACCGCACCACCCCGACACCCTGACGGCGCTCAACAACATCGGAGTGACCGAGCTCGACCGCGGCGAGTACCGCACGGCATGGCGGGTGTTCGGGCAGGTGTACCGGGCGAGGTCCCGCAGGAACAGCGCGCACCACCCGGACACCCTGCTGGCGCTGGCCAACGCCGCCGTCGCCGCCTCCTTGGAGGGCCGCCACGCGTTGGCCCTGCGGCTGCGCACCTCCTTGCTCGCCCGCACGGCCCGGGTGCTGGGCACCCGGCACCCGCAGTACGCGGACGCGCTGAACGGCATGGGCACCACCGCGTACGCGCTCGGGCACCACGCGGAGGCCGCCGACTGGTTCGACCGGGCGTACCGGCTGCGTCGGGACCTGCACGGGGAGCAGCACGGCGACACCCTCGACGCGCTGGAGAACCGCCTGGTCGCCGCTGCGGCCGACCGGGACGGGACGGCGGTCCCGGACCGCGAGGAGGAGGGCTTCCGCGAGGTGTACCGGTGCAGGCTCGACCTCCAGGGGCCGTCCCACCCGGCGACGGTCACGACCCTGCGCCACTGCCTCGTCGCCTGTCACGGCGGGGCAGCCGCCGACGGCCCGGCCGGCGAGGGGGGTCCGCCCCTGCCGACGCCCCGGATGGAGCCCGTGCAGACGCTTCCGCACGGCGTGACGCCCGGCGGTGTCCGCCTGGAGGCCGACGACATGGACCGCAGGATCGAGACGTTCGAACTGGCCTGTTCCGCACAGGAACTGATGGCAGACAGCGGCGAGGACGACGAGGTGCGGGCGCTGATGACGCAGCTCTGGCTGGCGCACGCCACCGCCCTGATGGACCAGATGGACGGGCAGCGCGACGTCGCCCTCGCCGTCGCGGAGGACACCGAGGCGGGTCTGGCCCGGGAACTCGGACGTGACCACCCCCTCACCCGGACCGCGACGTCCCTGTGCCGGTGGATCGAGGAGTTGGTCGACGCGGCGGTGGAGTGGCCGGGAGAAGGACGGACCTCCGTCGGCTGAAGGCGTGCCGGTGACGACAGCGCGACATCGCGGAAGGCAAGACGCCTGCGGAGGCCCGCCACCTCGCTCGGGCCGCTCGACACACAGAGGCGCTACGAGGTCACAAATGTCAGTCCGGCCGCGTGCGCGGCGCCCCTGCCGATGAGCCGAGAATCCCGAACCGGCAGACCCGCCTCGGGCGTTGTGGGCACCGATCCGCTCACCCGGTCAGTGGCCACACGGAAAGAGCTCACTGTCTCTTCGTGTTTGTGAGGATACTGTAGGTGACAGGAAATAAGGCTTCCGGCTTCCGGAGCCCCTTCCTACCCTCCGTTACTCATGACAACAGAACACGCGCAGCAGTCTCAGGGGCCAAGTGGACACAGCCGCAGACGCTTCCTGACGGCGGCCGGGGGAGCTGTCGCCGGGGCTGTCGGAGGGGGAGCGGCCGGTGCGTTGGGGGCTGCCGGCAGCGCGGCCGCAGCCGACGTCGGCAAGCGCGTCGCCGTCCTCGGCGGCGGGGTCTCCGGCCTCAGCGCCGCTCACGAACTCGCCGAGCGCGGCTACGAGGTCACGGTCTACGAGTACTACGACACCGTCGGCGGCAAGGCCCGCTCCATGGACGTCCCCGGGACCGGGACGGGCGGCCGCAGACCGCTTCCCGGTGAGCACGGCTTCCGCTTCTTCCCCGGCTTCTACCGGAATCTGCCGGACACCATGCGCCGCATCCCCTTCCCCGGCAACGCGAACGGCGTCCACGGCAACCTCCGCAACGGTACCGAGGAGTTGTTCGCGCGCGGCTCGGGCCGCCCGGACCTGCACTTCCCGCTCCGCCGGGTCACCACCCCGCCCGCCCCCGGCGACCTCACCCCGTCCTGGATCCGCGACCAGATCCTGTCGGTGCTGGACCTCGCCACTCACCTGCCCGCCCATGAGGCCGCCTACTTCGCCGACCGCCTCCTGGTCCATCTCACCAGTTGCGACGCCCGCCGCGAGGGCCAGTGGGAGAAGGTCGCGTGGTGGGACTTCATCCGGGCCGGCGAGATGAGCCGCGAGTACCAGGTGCTGCTCGGCATCGGCCAGACCCGCAACCTGGTCGCCACCCGTGCCGAGACCGCCTCCACCCGCACCGTCGGCCGCGTCATCATCGAGGCCCTCATCCTGTGGGGCCTGCTCGGCCGCGGCATGGACGGCGACGCGGATGTCGACCGGGTGCTGAACGCCCCGACCAGCGAGGCGTGGATCGGCCCGTGGGAGGCGCATCTGCGTTCCATGGGCGTCGAGTTCGTGCTCGGCACCGAGGTCCGGGAGGTGGTGTACGGCGCCGGCCGGGTGACCGGCGTACGGGTGGCGGCGCGCGACGGCAGCCGGCAGCGCACCATCACCGCCGACCACTACGTCTGCGCCCTCCCGGTCGAGCACGCGCGCGTGACCTGGGGCCCGGCCCTGCGCGCCGCCGACCCGCAACTCGGGCGGTGCGACGCGCTGAAGACGGACTGGATGACCGGCGTGATGTTCTACCTGCGCACGCCCACCCCTGTCGTGCACGGCCACATCAACTGCCTCGACTCGCCGTGGGCGGTCACCGGAATCGGCCAGACGCAGTTCTGGGACGGGCGGGACTTCTCACGCGACTACGGAGACGGCCGGGCCCACGAGTGCCTGTCCGCGATCATCTCCGAGTGGGACAAGCCCGGCATCCTGTACGGCAGGACGGCCCGTGAGTGCACCAAGGACGAGATCGTCGCCGAACTGTGGGCCCAGCTGAAGGACGGACTGAACGACTCCGGGAAGACGACGCTCAGGGACGAGGACCGGCTCGGCTGGTTCATGGACCCGGCGGTGACGGGCCTCGGCGGCCCCCACCCGCACAACCGTGAACAGCTCCTCATCCACCCCACCGGCACGCTCTACCACCGCCCGTCGGCGAGAACAGCGGTGCCGAACTTCTTCCTCGCGGGCGACTACGTCCGCACGGACGTGGACCTGGCGACCATGGAGGGCGCCAACGAGTCCGCGCGACGCGCCGTCAACGCACTCCTGGACGCGGACAGTTCGGGAGCCGAGCGGTGCCACATCTGGGAGTTGTTCCGGCCGCCGGAGATGGAGCCCCTGAAACGGGTCGACGAGGTGCGCTACAGGCTGGGGCTGCCCAACACCTTCGACCTGGGATAGCACCCGGCACCAGTGGTGCCGGAAAGGCCGCCGCTCCGAGCGCCTGGCCGCCGTAGCCGCCCAGCCCGCCCGCCGCCCACGCAGAACGCCCGCCCTCAAGGCCGCGGCCTTGAGGGCATCGGTGACCGGAGCCGTGCACTACGGGCGAGCGGGCCGGCATCTCCTCGCGGGCAAGGCCCTGAACGCCCACTGAACCCCGTTCATCCTGGTTGTCGGATGTTGTCGGATGAACCGGGCTGTCCAGGGGCGGTCATGCGGCGAAGCCCCTTGTCGGTCCAGGCGGCGGACGGTCAGCGGGCTTTCCCCTCCGGTGTCGTCAGGCCGGTCCGGGAGGTCAGCCCCATGCGGAGGGCGCCCGCGACTTCGAGCAGCACTGTCCGGGCTGCGGAGCCGACGCCGGTCGCGTTGACCATGCTGTGCGTGATGCCGCCGTGGCGCCGCAGGACAGCCGGCACTCCGGCGTCACGCAGCTTGTGCGCGTACGCCTCACCCTCGTCCCGCAGGACGTCGAATCCCGCGACGACGACATAGGCCGGTGCCACGTCGTGGACATCCTCGGCCAGGAGCGGCGACACCCGCGGGTCCGTGGCCAGTTCCGGATCAGGAAGGTAGTGGGCCTTGTACCAGTCCATCTGGGCCTCGGTGAGGAACAGTCCCGTCCCGAACAGCTCGTAGGACCGGTGCTTGCGCGAGAGGTCCGTGACCGGCATCAGGAGGAGTTGCATGGCGGGTACGGGCGTGGCCGCTGCGGAGGAGACCGCCTCGCGTGCCCGCCGGGCGGTCTCCAGGGCCACCACGGCCGCGAGGTTCCCACCCGCGCTCTCCCCGCCGACCCCGACGGCCGCCGGATCGACGCCGTACTCCTCGGCGTGTTCCACGACGTGTGCGAAGGCCGCCAGCGCGTCGTCCACCGCCGCCGGGAACGGGTTCTCGGGCGCCAGCCGGTAGTCGACCGCGATGACCGTGAGCGACGCGTGACGGGCCAGGAACCGGGCCACGGCATCGCTGGTCCTCAGGTCTCCGAGCACCCATCCGCCGCCGTGGAAGTAGACGAGTGCGGCCGACGGACGCCGCACATCCGCCGGCCGGTACAGGCGTGCCGCGATGCCGCCCTCACGTGTCGGGATCGTGAGGTCCCGGATCTCCTCCACGGGAAGCTCGTCGCCGAAGATCCAGGCTTCGGAGACGATCTGCGCCCGCCCCTCGGCGAGCGGCAGCGACTCGAACGTCTTCGAGACCGCCAGGCCGAGAAGCCGCATGCCGACCTGCGCGTCCAGATCCATCACCTGGCCGTCGACGGTGACGGGCCGGCCGGCGATGGCCCGCTTCACGGCGGTCGGGAGGCGGCCGAGGCCGCGCGCCGCGTGGCGCGCCAGTCTCTCGGGCAGCGGGTGTACGTCGGTCATCGCGTCACGCTCCTCGGGGTGGGGGTGGGAATGGCGTCAGACTAGGATCAACTCTGGACGTTTGTCCAGGGTTCGCTGTGGTGTCCGCCGATGTTCGGGCGGTTGGGGGACCGGAATCCCGTCGGGTAGCTTCAAGGCATGGGGATCAGGCCGCAGTCGCACTACGCACGAGGACAGGCACGCCGGGAACGGCTCCTCGACGCCACGGCGGAGGTGATCGCCGTGCGCGGGCTGGAAGGGGTCACTCACCGGTCGGTGGCCGCGGCGGCCGGACTGCCGGCCTCGACGACCTCGTACTTCTTCGCCTCCATGGACGAGCTGATCGGCGCGGCCGTCACCCGGATCGCCGACGGCGTGCTGGAAGCGACACGGGACCTGGTGGCCGACGTGCCCGAGGCCGACGGCGGCACCTCCGCCCTGGAGTACGTCGACCGGCTGATCGACATTGTGATCGCGGCCAAGGAAACCCTGATCAGGGCGCAGTTCGAGGCGTATCTCGCGACCTCGCGGCGGCCGGAACTGGTCGAACCGGTGCAGCGCATCGTGCAGGCCCTCGAAGACGCGGCCGAATCCATGTTCGCCTTCCTGGGCGCCCCGGACCCGCGTCTCGCCGGCCGTGAACTCGTCGCCATGCTCGACGGGTTCGCCCTGCAACGGCTCGCGCATCCACGCCCCGACGACCGGGCGGTGCTGCGGGACGCCCTGCGCCGGCTGACCACGGCTCACCTCGGCCAGGCGTCCGCGCCGTCCTGAGGCCTCGCGCCGCTCCGGCCCGCCGCACGGCGGAGGCGGTGCCGTCAGGAGTGGCGCGGGGAATGCCGCTGCGATGCCGCCCGTCGGCGGGGTGGTCCACGGCGATCCGGTCACGGTCACCGGGAACGGCCGCGAGCGCCGCGAGTCCGGCCATCCGCCGGGCCCGCGGGATCGGCGGATGGCCGGACCTCTCGCGGTGACCGGGTGTGGGTCCGTCGGGTACGGGGGCCGGAGGGGACGTGCGTCACTCCGTCGGGTCCGGGGCGTTCAAGCCGGCTCCGGGGCGGTCAGGCGCGCGGTCACGAGCCGCCGCGCCTCGGCGGACTCCGGCAGGAAGGTCGCCGCCGGGTACACGTGGAAGCCGTCGGTGCCCTCCAGCAAAGTGACGTCGACACCGGCCGCCCGGGCCCGGGCGGCGAAGTCACGGCAGTCGGCCAGGAAGATGTCGCGGGTGCCGACGATCACCGTCGTCGGGGGCAGGCCTCGCGGGTCACCGCCGCCGGGGCTGACCTGGGGCGAGTCGAGGGGGAGCGCCCCGGCCCACAGCCGGCCGGCGTAGCGCAGTCCGACGACGTCGAGCATGGGATCCCGGGCGACGACGTCGGCCACGCCGGGGTTCGTGAGCCCGGCGTCGAGCCAGGGAGCGAAGAGCACGAGGTGCCGCGGCGGCGGCAGCCCCTCGTCCCGCAGCCGCATGGCCGTGGCCAGCGCCAGCCCGCCGCCCGCGGAGTCCCCGGCCCACACGGGCGCCGCCCCGGACTCCTCGGCCAGCCGTACCTGGAGTCCGAGCAGGTCCGGAACGACCGTCGCGGCCGTCCCCTGGGGGGCCAGCGGGCTCCACCAGAGTGGAGGTCGCCGGGACGATGAGCGTCAGCACCGCCAGGGAGAGGGTGACCACCAGTCGCAGCGTCCAGCCCCAGACCGCGAGCCCGACCGCGGTAGCCGCCGGGTTGCGCTTCTCCACGGTCTCGGTGAACGCGGCCATCCAGGCGACGTAGGCCATGCCGCCGCCCACGGAGGCGAGGACGAAGCAGAGCGCGAGGGCGTAGGAGCCGGTGTCCGGTTCGGTCGCCGCGACGGCGAACAGGGCGGTTCCCACGACGCTGACGAGGCCGCCGAGCACCATGAACGGCTTGCGCACCCGGAGTTTGTCCGACAGCAGGCCGAACACCACCAGACTGATCGCGTTGAACGCCCAGTACCAGTTGGCGAGTGCGTTGGCGCGCTGGTCGCTGTATCCGAACGTCGTCGCGAAGCAGACGACGGCGAAGCCGACCAGCGCGTAGTACAGAAGCAGGAAGACACTGATCGCGACCGCCGGGCCGACGATGCCGGGGCGCAGCATCTGCCGCCACACACCGCCGGGTTGAGGCGCGGGATCGACGTCCTTCGCACGTGCCTCCACCAGCGCACGGTCGCGCGTGCTCACCATGAGCTGGTCACGCAGCGCCGGGGACAGCTCGCGCAGCCCGAGAAGGGCGATGACGAACACGAGGAGCCCGGCGATGCCGCAGACATGGAACTGGAACCTCCAGTCGGGGTGCCGGCCGAGCGTGTTGCTGGACACCGTGGTGACCACGAGGCTGCCGAGGACGGGACCGAGCGTCCAGAACCCCATGGCCGCGCCACGACCCACCTGCGGGGAGAAGTCGCGGATGAGCGCCGGCGTCGCCACCAGGACGACGCCCTCGACGAAGCTGAGCAGGACGTACAGGACCAGATAGGCGACCCGGTCCGGTGCGTGGGGCAGACCGACGAGGATGATCAGCCCGGTCGCGAGCAGCCCCCCGACCACCAGGTTGGCCCGGCCCCACCGGTCGGTGAGTCAGGCGAACAGCGAGGCGAAGGCGCCGACCGCGTTGCCGGCGACCGATATCCAGACGAAGTAACTGAACGACATGCCGAGTTCGGTGATGATCTGGGTCGCCACCGAGCCCGAGACGTACAGCTCGTAGTACAGGACCACGGTCGAGAGCACCGTGATCGCCAGGTACAGGTACCGGGATCCGGTGTCGGGGTAGTGCGCCAGCTGCCGGTTCCACAGGCCGCGTCGCGCTGCGGGGCTTCCGTCGGGGAGCACGGGGACGGGGGTCGTTGTCACGGTGATTCCTTCCCTGTCGGTGCGCCGGTGGCGCACCCAGCGTGTGGGCGGGAGCCCGGTCGGGAGGGCCGGCCCGCTCCGGTCCGTGTCCCGGGGCCCAGTACCTGCACGCCGATGACTCCGGACCCTTTCGCCGCAGGACCTCGGCGTTTTCACGGGTGGCTCGCCGGGTCCGCGGACCACCGTTCGGCGAGCGGTCTCGCGGAGGACGCTTCGTGGACGCCGTCTCGCTCCTGTCCGCTGCCGTGGACGTTGCCGAGACGGTAGGGCACAGTCTGGGCAGATGTCCAGACTTCAGTGACCGCATGTTCCGCCCGGTGGTGCCCGGGCCCGGATCGGCCCGGTGGCCGACGGGGCCGTGCGGGGCGAACGGGTCCTGGCCGTGGGCCACTTCAGGGCCGGTGCTCTTGGAGAACCCTGCGGCCGAACAGCTATGCACCTCACGTTTACATGCGATGCATAGTGTGCCGAAGCCCGCCGGGGGCCTCGGGTACATGCCTGATCGCGGAGGCCGGCATGACGACGACCCCCGCGCCTGCGCCGAGCCCGGCCGCCACGGCACGGGGCCGTTGTCCACGTACCCGCCCACCCTGCCGCCGGGTGAACGACTACCTCGACGCCGGCCTCACCGACGGCGCCCTCCGTCCCGTGATCGGGGGAGGCGTCCCACGGCCTGGAGAGCGTCGTGGACACCCATCGCCCGTGCGAGGCCCGGTCGGCACACCGGCGAGATCGTCGTGCCCGCCGGTCACCGACGGTACGCGTCGGCGCTCCGCCCCGCGACGGATCCGATGCCTGCGGGGCGCCGCCTCACCGCCCCGCCCGCACTCTCGGCACCGGCCCTGGGGTCACACACGCTGCCGGTCCGAGGGCGCCTCCCGCTCCAGTAGCTCGGTGCGCAACTCGAGCGGGGTCGCTCCGTGCCACCGGCGCACCGCTCGCCGGAGTGCGCTCACGTCGGCGAAGCCGGCCCGCCGGGCGATGTCACGGAGGGTGAGCTCCGGTCGGCGTAGCAGCTGCTCCGCTCTCTCGCGACGTACCCCGTCGACGATGGCCTCGTAGGTGGTGCCGCAGGCGGCCAGGCGGCGACGCAGAGTGCGTTCGCTGGACGCGTGCCGACGCGCCTGCTCGAGGAACGAGGGGACGGCCGGAAGGCTCTGCGCGATGGAGATCTCCAGCACTTCCAGGAGGTCCTGCTGGCTGCGCCGCGACGCCATCTCCGTGTCCAGGACGTCGAGCATCGAGGCGTAGGTGATGGGGTCCCGTCCCGGCATGGGGGCCCGGGCCCACCGGGTGGGGATCACCATGCGGTTGCCGGCGGCGTCGAAGCGCACCGGGCAGCGGAACAGCTCCTCGAACGGGCTTCTGTCGCGCGGCGCGGGGAAAGCGAACTCCATTGCCTGCGGGGCGAACGAGGCGCCGACGTTCAGACGGATGAGTGTGACGACGCTGGAGTACGCCTCCTCGATCAGGAAGACGGCAACGGTCGGATCCAGCGCGGGGTCCGGCAGATCCGTGCGCAGCACGTAACCTGCCTCCTCCCAGCGGGCCGACCAGACGGTCATCGCCCCGGACAGGTTCTGATAGCGCACTCCCGTCTCGATGGCCTCCTGCTGGGTGTCGGCGGCCATCATGGCGAAGCCGAGCAGCCCCCACGCGGTCAGGTGCTGCGCCGCGCCCACCCGCAGCCCCAGATGTTCGTCCCCGGTCCGCTCCACTGCCTGGCGGATGACGTCGCTGCCCTGCCGGTACGAGACGCGCAGCGCTGTGGATGTCATGACAGTCGAGTCCAGCCCGACCCTGGCCAGCAGCGGCTGCAGATCGACGCCGTAGCCGTGGGCGACCCGAGCGAGGTAACGCAGGATGTTCGGCGCGATGGTGGCCGAGGTGCTGCGGCTGGTTCCCGGAGACGTGGCCGGGGCGGAAGCATCGGACATCGCCTTCCCTCTCACCAGTGCGTTTCTCGCCTCACTGTAGGCACAAGCGCCGAACCTGTCGCCGGCCTGGCCGCCAGGGCCTTTCATCCGTGATCCGTGCCGCCACGCTGCTCACCGCCGCCGCGCCGGCCGGCCTGACCGCCGCTCCGGCCTGGCCGTACGAGATCCTGGCGGCCGCGGGCACCGGACTCGGAGTCTCCGCGCTCGTTCCCCTCCGCCGGGCGCATGGGACCGGGATCCCGTGCGTTCACAGCAGCCGCCGCAGCAGCCGCTCCGTGACTGCGGTGAGGGGCGGGTAGGCGAGCCGGAGGGTGTCCGGGAACAGCGGCTTGTCCAGGACCGCCTTGGTGTGGCTGAAGGTGTCGATGGAGTACTCGCCGTGATACCGGCCGAAACCGCTTGCGCCCACGCCGCCGAACGGCAGGCCGGGGACGGTCAGATGGGCGTTGGGGACGCCGAAGGACAGGGCGCCGGAGGACGTCTCGGTCACCAGTCGGCGCTTGCTGGAGGCGGAGGCGGTGAAGGCGTACAGGGCCAGGGGCTTGTCCCGCTCGGTGATGAAGGAGACGGCGGCGTCCAGGTCGGGGACGGCGACGACGGGCAGGACGGGTCCGAAGATCTCCTCGTTCATCACCGGGGCGCCGCAGTCCACGTCGGCGAGGACGGTGGGGGCGAGGTAGCGGCTGTCGCGATCGTGGCCGCCGCCGACGACCGTGCGTCCGTCCTTCAGGTAGCCGACGAGCCGGTCGAAGTGGCGGGTGCTGACGATGCGGCCGTAGTCGGGACTGGTGGCCGGATCAGCGCCGTACAGGGCGCGGACGGCCGCGGCGAGGTGGGTTTCGAGGGCGGTCGCGGTCTCGCCGACGGCCAGGACGTAGTCCGGTGCCACGCAGGTCTGACCGGCGTTCATGAACTTGCCCCAGGCGATGCGGCGGGCGGCCGCGGCCAGGTCGGTGCCCGGTTCCACCACGACGGGGCTCTTGCCGCCCAGTTCCAGGGTCAGCGGAGTGAGGCGGCGCGCGGCGGCGGTCATGACGATCCGCCCGACAGAGCCGTTGCCGGTGTAGAAGATGTGGTCGAAGCGCTGCTCCAGCAGGGCCGTCGTCTCGGGGACGCCGCCCTCGACCACGGCCACGGCCTGCCGGTCGAGATGGAGCGGCAGCAGCCGGGCGAGGGCGGCGGAGGTGGCGGGGGCGAGTTCACTGGGTTTGACGACGGCGCAGTTGCCGGCGGCCAGCGCGCCGACCAGTGGTGCCAGGGCCAACTGCACCGGATAGTTCCACGGACTGATGATCAGCACCGTTCCCAGAGGTTCCCGGACGATCCGGGCACGGGCGGGCGCGAGCGCCACAGGGACGCGGGTGCGGCGCGGACGCAGCCACGAGGTCAGGTGGGCGAGCGCGTGGTCGATCTCATGGACGGTGAAACCGATCTCCGTGGTGAACGCCTCCATGGCGCTCTTACCGAGATCGGCCCGCAGCGCGTCCTGGAGTTCGTCCGCGTGATCGGTCAGCAGACTCCGCAGGGCCCGTAGCTGGGCGCGGCGCCAGGCCACGGGTTTCGTCCGTCCGGTGGTGAAGGTGGCACGCAGGCGGTGGACGGTGGCCGCGACAGCGGTCGTGGAGATCTCGGTGCGAGGGGGCATCGGGCATACCTTTCGTTCAGCGGCTGTCCGCTCTGGTCCGACGGGCGCTGCGAGACGGGCCGGCCTTCCCCACGAGCCCCGGCGGGCGACCGCGGTGCGCCATGGCGGGAAACGGCGGCCTCGGGCCGGCCTGAGGAGGGCATCCGATCAGGCCGGCGAAGGCCGCCCGGGGGCCGGCCGCCACCGAGCCGTCAACGCGGCTCCAGCACCGGGGCCGTGGCGGCGAAGGCGTCGGCGGCGGCGAGGTCGAACTCCCCGTGGTCGCTGCCGAGCCCCTGGGCCACCAGCGCCGCCGCCGCACAGCCGAGCACCGCGCACTCCCGCAGCGTGCGGCCCAGCCCCAGACCACGCAGGAAGCCGGCCGAGAAGGCGTCGCCGCAGCCGGTGGTGTCCACCGCGTCGACCGCGAAGGCCGGCACCTCGATCACCTCGTCCGCGGTGACCACCAGCGCCCCCCGGGCACCCCGGGTCGCGGCGACACAACCGACGCCTGCCGCGAGGAACCTGCGCGCGCCGTCCTCCAGCGTGGCCGCGCCGGTGAGGCCGAGCACCTGTTCCTCGTTGGGCAGCAGGTGGTCCAGGTGGGGGAGCGCGGGCGCGATCCACTCGAACAGGTTGCTGTCGCCGGAGGCGAGCAGGTCGGCGGAGGTGACCACACCCGCGGCCCGTGCGGGAGCGAGGATCTTCGCGGCAGCCTCCCCGCCCATCAACTCCGGTGCCCCCACGTGCAGATGGCCGGCCCTGGCGATCTCGGTGTGCGGGGCGTCGTCCGGGCCGTAGGCGATGTTCGCGCCCAGGACGTGGAAGGCGGGACGGCTGCCGTCGGGGCGGATGGGCAGCACCGAGGCCGAGGTCTGGGTGTCGTCACGGCGCACCACGAGCGAGGTGTCCACGCCATGCGCGGCCAGCATGCTCAGCAGCAGGTCACCGATCGGGTCGGCGCCCACCGCCCCGGCGGTCCGCACCCCCGCGCCCAGCTTGGCCAGCGTGAGCGCGGTACCGGCGGCCGCACCCGCCGGGCTGAACCGGATCTGGTCCACCAGAGCCGCGCCCTGCCCCTCCGGAATGGCCTCGACCGGCCGGACCTGCACGTCGAACACGTGGGCCCCGAGAGCTATGACTGTCTGTCGCATCAGCGGCTCTTCTCCTCGGTGGAGCGGGTGGTGTCATCGATGGGACGGGGGGTGCCGTAGCCACGCCGCATCGCGGCGCGGATGACGGCGGCCTGCTGGTCCTCGTCCAGGACCCGCGGTACGCCCAGGCACGCGGCGCGCAGGTAGAGGCCGCACGCCCACTCCAGCAACAGCGCGTTGTCGACGGCATTTTCGAGCGTCGGCCCGTACACGACCGCGCCGTGGTTGGCCATCAGCGCCGCCGATCGGCCGTCGAGCGCTGACAGGACCTGTGCGGCGAGTTCCGGGCTGCCGAACGGGGCGAACGGTGCGACCCGTGTGGTGCCGCCGAGCACGAGCTGCTGGTAGTGGACGCACGGAAGTTCGTCGAGCACCAGGGACAGCGCGGTCGCCTGCGGCGAGTGGGTGTGCACCACGGCGCCGGCGTCGTACCGCCGGTAGATCCCGAGATGCAACTCCACTTCGGACGTGGGCCGAAGGTGCCCGGCGACCACGTCGCCGTCCGGGCCGACCACGGTGACCTGTTCGGAGGTGACCTGGCCGAGGACGACGCCGGTCGCGGTGACCGCGATCCGGTCGCCGGCCCGCACGCTCACGTTGCCCGCCGTGCCGATCAGCAGCCCGGCTTCGGCGAGGCGATGGCAGGCAGCCGCCACGGAACGCCGCTGTTCCGCGAAGAACTGAGAGGACTCCGGCATGTCAGCGTGCCGCCGTCGAGTTCTCGGAACGCAGCAGTGTGTTGAGGTTGGCCATGGAGGTGCGCATACCGGCCCGCATCGCGGGCTGCTGGATGCTGTCCAGGAGGAGCCCGATGGGGCCGAGCCCCATGGTGTATTCGACCTGGTAGGTCATCTCCGTGGCGTCCTCGCCCCGTGGGCCCTTCACGGACTGGAACTCGAAGACGTTGGTCACGTCCCTCAGCGGGGCGAAACCGGTGCCGGTGTCGACACGGCGCCGCATGGGTTCGATCTCGCGCACGGTCCACACCGAGTGGGTTCGCAGCGGGCCGAGGGTACGGTTGTGCTCGGCATACGTCCTGCCCACCGTGGCGATTCCGTGGTGGTCGGTGACCTCGATGGCACCGGCGACCCACTCGGCGTACCGGTCGGTGCGGGAGACGACCTCCCAGACTCGCTCGACGGGAGCATCGACGACGGCCTTCTCGGTGACGACGTACTTGTTCACGACAGGGTTCTCTCTCTGCTTGCGTCTGTGGTGCTCAGCTGTGGTCGAGCAGTTCGGCGGCGGCCTGCTTGCCGGAGCGGACGGCGCCGTCCATGAAGCCGGGCCAGTACGGGGAGAACTCGGCGCCCGCCCAGTGCACGCGGCCGAAACGCCGCCCCATCCACTGGCCGTAGCCGGTGAGCACCCCGGGCGCGGCGACGGAGGTGGGACCGCCCTGGGTCCACTGCTCGGCGGTCCAGTCCTGCTCGACGTAGTCGACGGTGTCGAACGCCCGCTCCCCGACGACCCGGGCGAAACAGCGCAGCACGGCGCCGCGCCGCTCGCCGGCCGGACGGTGCGCCCACTTGCGCCATTCCTTGCCGCCGAGGAAGCCCATGAGGACGCCCGGCCCGCCGTCGGGCGGGCTGTTGTCGAACATCTCGCGGATGGGGGAGCCGTCGCGCAGCAGGCCCATGCCGGAGAGGCCGTCCGCGCGCCAGAACGGCTTGTCGTAGACGGCCACGCACTTCATGAGGGTGCCGAAGGGGAGCCGCTGGTAGAGCTGGTCCTGCTGCGGCGGCAGCAGCGGGTCCCAGACGATCCGGGAGGCCAGCAGCGGCGGAACGGCCACGATCACCCGGCCGGCCCGCCAGTCCCCGGCGTCCGAGACGACGGTGACGCCGGTGGAGTCCTGGCTGATACGGCGCACCGGCGCCGCGAGCCGGACCCGTCCGTCGAGCTCGAGGGCCACCCGCTGCGCGACCAGCTGGGAGCCGCCGACGAACCGGCTGTCCTGGGCGCCGCCCTCGGTGCCCGTGCCGCGTTCCATCGTGCCCGGATGCGTCTCGTCTCCGAAGGCCGAGACGTACCAGAGGCTGAACAGCGCGGACGCGTCACGCGCCTCACCGCCGTACGCGGAGTTGAGGAAGATGTTGACCAGATCGACGGCGGCACCGGTGACCTCCGCCTTGCGCAGCCAGGTCTCGTAGGTCATGCCGTCCAGCTCGCGAGCCTTCGGCGCCCGCCATGGAGCCGTCGGGGACAGCTTGCGCACCGCCTGGCCGATGCGTGCCAGGGCGATGCCCATGTCCGGCAGCGCCAGTGGGTCGGGGAGCGTCTGCCCGGTGAACCGCCTGGCCCTGCCGTCGTGCACGTAGACGCTCTCGCCGGGGACCGTCGCCTGGTAGGTGGCCACGCCGACCTGTTCGGCCAGCGCCAGGACGTGGTCCTGGGTGGGGCCGACGAACTGTCCGCCGATCTCGGTCACCTGGCCGTCGCCCAGATCGTGGTTGAGGAGCCGACCGCCGACCCGCTCCCGCGCTTCCAGGACCGTCACGGACAGCCCCGCCGCGACGAGCTCGCGTGCCGCGGTGAGTCCTGCCAGGCCCGCCCCGATCACAACGACGTCGGCTTCGTTCCTCCGGGGGCCGCTCGTGGGCGTACTTTCCTGCAAAACGGTCATGGTCGCTCCAAGATGGGTCCAGCGCCCCTGCTGAGTTCGGCCGTACGGCGTGACAGCGCCGCGACGGCAGGCAGCGCCCGGCAGCGCGTGCCGGGGGCTCCACCGCACAAGAGCTCAACTCGATCAGTCGGACCGGCAGACGAAGCCGCACCCCTTCCGGCCGATGAGGCCCGTGTCGCAGGGCCCGAAGAGAACCTATGCACCTGCCGGTCGCAGGGAACCGGCCGGAACGGTCACGGGTGGGGCCTCAGCGGCCAGACGGGTGTCCTCTGAAAGGCCCCGGCCTCAGCCGTGGGCGAGGCGCGGACCAAGCTGTGGGGTTCGCCGGGGCGAACCCGGGCCGGGGGAAGCCAACCGGGGCGGCAGCCGCCTGGCCGCCCTTTTGCCATGGCGCATCCAGGGCCTTCTGCGGTGATCATGTTGTCCGAATCGGAGCGCCCCGAAGCGGTGGCAGGTGCCGAACGGCGGCGGCGTGAACGGCACTACGACATGGCGCTCAACAACGGGGGCCGGTCGCCACCGGGTGGACGTCTCCCGGGCCGGTGCCGCCGCGCTCGGTCCCCCCGGCGCGGTGGAGGGCGTCTGCCGCCACCTGATCGCCGACCGCCTCGGCATCACCGGCGCCCACTGGGGCCTGCCCGGAGCCGGAGCCGTTCTGCGACAGCGCGCCGTCGTTTCCCACGGCGACCTCGATCCCTACTGGCGCTTCCACACCGCACGCGAACGTGAACGCCTCTGCCCCACCCCAGCGGGCTTTCAGTCTGCGAATGCGGCCATGTAGGACGCCACGCACGGTTGCGGTGTGGTCAATGACGTGACGATGTGGCCGTCGATGCTCGCCGGCGGGTCGAGCGGTATGTGGAGCAACCGCTCGGAACGGGATCCGGTGAGCTGCTCGGCCGGCATCAGGGTCCAGCCCTGCGGATCCCGGCCGACCTCGAACAGTACGTGGGACAGGTCCCCGGCGGGCGGACGCGGCGGAGCCACGGGCAGGGCCGCGAGGAGTGCGTCGTGCAGTGGCGGGTCGTTCTCACGGGCAGGAAGCCGCAGGCCACGGGGGTCGAGGTGGTGCAGGCTGACCGCTGAGGTGCCGGCAGCGGGGTGCTCGCGTGCCAGTACCGCGTGGAGCGGCTCGGACCAGGCACGTACCACCGTCATCGCCGACGAGGCGACCGCGCCCCGTACCAGTGCCAGGTCCAGCTCGCCGTCGTGGACAGCGGCCAGGCGCGCGGTCACCGGGAGGTCGATCAGCCTCGGCTCGGCGGGGCGTTCGCTCACGCGCAGGCGGTCCAGGGCACGGTCGAGTCTCCACGTGGCACAAGCAGCCGTTCCGATCCGAAGGACCGCGGCCGGCTCTCCGGCGACCACCCGGACTCTGGCCGCCGCGGCGAGAGTCTCACGGGCGGCGGCGAGCACCCGTTCACCGGCCGGGGTGAGCCGCACGCGCCGTGAGGTGCGCTCCAGCAGGCGCACCCCGAGCTCTCGTTCGAGCCGAGTGATCTGCTGGCTCACCGCCGACTGCACGATGCTCAGCCGTCGTGCCGCCCGCCCGAAGTGCAGTTCCTCGGCGACGGTCACGAAGTACTGCAGCGCCCTGAGCTCCATTCCTCGTATCTATCACATTCTGTGATCGCTGCTGTGGGGGTCTGGTTCTTGTTCGCCCTGTTCAACACCGTTGTGATGGTGTGACGGCCTTTCGGCGGCCCATGGGCCGCCGCCAAGAGGCGAAAGACCTGAACGGAGAACACACGTGAGTCAGACAACTCTGGGCATCATCGGTACCGGCATGGTCGGCGTCGCGGTGGCCCGCCGCGCCGTCGATGCGGGGCTGCACGTCGTCCTGAGCAACTCCCGCGGTCCCGAGACGCTGGCCGATCTGGTCGCGGAACTCGGCGACCGTGTCCGCGCGGCCACCCCGGCCGACGCCGCGCGCGCCGGTGATCTGATCCTTGCCGCCGTGCCGCTGGCAGCCCACGTGCGACTGCCACGGGCGGAGCTTGCCGGCAAGACCGTGATCGATCCGATGAACTACGCCCTGTATCCGGGCTTCTCGATTCCGCAGCTCGACACCGACGAGCTGACCTCGAGCGAACTGGTGCAGCGCTGTCTGGCAGGCAGCCGGGTGGTGAAGGCATTGCACAGCATCGGCCCCAAGCAGCTGCTGGAACTCTTCCGTCCCGCCGGAGCCGCCGACCGCACCGCGATACCGCTGTCCGGCGACGATCCGACCGCCAAGAAGGAGGTGACCGATCTGCTGGACCTCCTCGGCTTCGACGCGGTGGACCTCGGCACGCTGGCCGAGAGCTGGCGCAGCGAACCCAACACGCCGCTTTACGCCCTGCCGTACGTCGGGCAGCCGCCGTCAGGCCTCGCCCCCCTGGAATTCGTGGCGTGGGCGCAGCAGGCCGCGGGCGTCCCGGTATCCGCCGGCCGGATCGAGGAGCTTGCCGCGGCCGCGGTGCGCGGGCCCGCAGGTTTCCGGATGTGACCACGGACGATCGGGACTCGGACCCGGCCTCGTGCAGGCCGTGCGGGGCAGACGGTCGGTTCGACGGCCTGCCCAGGAGTCCAACGGCCCGCCGGGCGATCGTGAGGTCCGTGAGCGACGCCTGTGCGCTGGCCGGCGACGGCCTGGGCCGTCACCTGTTACTCCGGGAACTCCGCCGCGGCCAGACCGCAGGCAGGACGTGACCCTGCCCCGCGCGGTTTCGCCGAACCCCGGCCCCGGAGCGGATCAGTGGGCGCGGCCGGTCCGACCTCGTCGTCCGCCTGCTGTGCCCTTACGTGGCCGTCCGCCCGGTCCCGGCGCAGTCGTGTCGCGTTATGCGCGGGAAAGCCGACGGGTCACGACACCGGACCGCGCCGTGGCCCCGGTGGGCGCGTGCGCGTCACTCATCCCGTCGCCGCTTGCGGTCGGGCGCCTTCCGTCCGGACGGAAGGTCCGGCGCCGGGCTGCGGGCGCGACTCCGCCGCCTGCCCGGCTCGGCTCTGTGCACCCTGCTCGCGGGTGATCACCTCCGTGGCGGCGGCGATGGCGACGGCGACCGGCCACTCCAGGACCCCGGCCACGGCCATGCCGCCCAGGATCCCGTAATAGGTCAGTTTGCGCATCGAGGGAAGTCGCGGGGCGGCCTCCCGGGCGCCCGTGAACATGTCGCCCGGGGTCAGGTACGGGATCGGGACCCGAGGGTGAGCGGTGTGCAGGTGCACCACCTTGCCCATCGGGCCCTCCCGGCCCGGCGTCTCCTCCGTGCGGCGCTCGGGGGGAATCTCGGGGGACTGCGCCGGTTCCGCCGTCACAGGCGTCTGTGCCGTCGGCATGCCGGCCGCTCCTGTGCTGGGTGTCCCACCCGGAGTCCGTGGCGATTCTGGCTGCATCTGTGGGGAAGTCATCCGGTCCTCCACGGTGTGAAGCATGGTTTCCCGGTCCGCCTTCCATCCCCCAAGGTCAATAAACGGGACAAGGCGACAAAAAAGGCAGCCGGTTCTCGCCGCCGGATCAGGCGTGGGCGGCAGCCGGACGCCCGCCGGTGGTGAACGCCTTCCAGAGCTGCATGGACAGGCGGATCAGCGCGGCCTCGATCAGGGCGACCGCCGCCTGGGTCAGGATCGTGGTGAGGATGTGCGGCATGGACGGCCGCCTTTCAAGAGGATTGTGCTGGGGACCACTCCTTTGTCCGGTCCGACGACATCCGGGAGGAAGCATTCGCATGACGCGCAGGTGAACTCTTCCTTGCCGGAGTGGCGCGCCCCGCCCGGGCGGCGACTCCGGTCGCCACAGCGGGCAGCACCACGGACCCTGCCGCCGACGTCAGCGCGATCGTCCAGCCCACGGGGCTCAAAGGCCGACTGCCGAAGAAGTGGCTGAGTCCCGGTACCGTCACCACCACGCCCAGCGCCACCAGGGACCCCACCACGGCCGCTGCCACCACCGGGTCGCGGCCCGCGTCCTGGAACGTCTGGAGCAACTGGGAGGTCACGAGGGCGACCAGGGCGACCGTGTCGGCGCGCCCACGGGTGCCGGTCGCCCGCGCGACCAGCCAGGCCGTGGCGGCCGCCGCCGTGGTGACGGCGGCCCGCAGCCGGATGTGGCGGGTGAGGGCCGCGCCGAGCGAGGCCTCGGGCCCCTCCGCGAGGAGTTTTCTCGCGGCGTCGACCGGCGGCCGGGCGGCGATGGCCATGGCGGGCAACATGTCCGTGAGCACGTTGACCAGGAGGAGCTGGCGTGCGTTCAGGGCACTGCGACCGGTGAGCACACTGGTCGCCAGGGTGAAGGTGATCTCACCGAGGTTTCCGCCGAGCAGGATGCCCAGAGCCTTGCGCACCGAGGCCCACATGGCCCGGCCCTCGACGATGGCGTCCACGATGGTTTCGATGCGGTCGTCGGTGACCACCACGTCGGCGGCGGAGCGGGCCGCCGGAGTCGCCCGTGAGCCGAGGGCGATCCCGACGTCGGCGATCCGGATGGCGGGCGCGTCGTTGGCACCGTCGCCGGTGACGGCGACGATCCTGCCGACCGAGCGCAGCGCGCTGACGATGCGGACCTTGTGCGCCGGCGTCACCCGGGCGAAGACCGTGATCCGCGGGAGGATCCGCACGAGCGCGGCATCGTCGAGGGAGTCCAGCTCCGCCCCGGTCATCAGCCGTGGTTCCTCCTCCGGCCGCAGTTCCCTGGCGATCGCGGCGGCGGTGCTGGGATGGTCCCCGGTGACCATGACCACCCGCACCCCGGCCGCGGCGAGCCGGTTCACGCTCTGGGCCGCGGTGGTCCGTACCGGATCCGCCAGGCCCAGCAGGCCCAGCAGGCACAGTCCGTGGAAGTCCTCGCCGCTGACATCCAGGAGATCGGCGAACGCCGTGCCGTCCTGCGGTGCGCCCGCGGGCAGGACGCGCTCGGCGACCGCGAGGACCCGGAGCCCCTGCCGGGCCAGCCGGTCGACCTCCGTCTCGATCTCCTCCCTCCGCCGGTCGTCGAAGGGCTCGCTGCCGTCGCCGCGGCGGATCCGGTCGCAGCGGGCCAGGACGACCTCGGGTGCGCCCTTGACGACGATCCGTGCCTGGGCGTCGGAACGTCCCAGCACGGCGTGGTAGCCCCGCCCCGGCTCGAACGGCAGCTCCGCCAGCCGGTCCCAGGTGTCGGTGCGAAGCCCGGCGACCCGGGCGGGGGTGGCGCCGAGCGACTCGGCCCCGGCCGCGATGGCACGGTCGGTGGGGTGGGCGAGCGTCGCGGCCGGCCCGGGTGGTCCCGCCAACGCCGCCGTGGCGAGGACCCGGCGCAGCGCCGGGGTGAGCCGGCCGGGCGGGTGGTGCTCCAGGCCGTCGGACACCTGCTGGAGGGTGATCCTTCCCTCGGTCAGCGTTCCGGTCTTGTCGAAGCACAGCACATCGGTGCGCCCCAGTGCCTCGATGGTCGGGGCGCTGCGCACCAGGGTGTTGCGGGTGGACAGCCGACGGGCCGCGGCCAGCTCCGCGACCGTGGCGACGAAGGGCAGCCCCTCGGGGACGGCGGCGACGCAGAGGCTGACCGCGGCCCCCAGGGCGCCGCCCAGCGGCCGCCGGCGCAGCAGGTCGACGGCGAAGAGCGCGGCCCCCGCCCCGACGGACAACGGCAGGAACCACCGGCCCAGCGCCTTGAGCCGCCGCTCCACACCGCTCTCCGGCGCCTCTTCCAGAGGGGCCGCCTCCGCCGCGCCGCCCGCCTCGGTGGTGGCCCCGGTGGCGACCACCACGGCGGACGCGTGACCGGCCGCGACTGTCGTCCCCTGGTAGAGCATGGAGGTCCGGTCCGCGACTGCCCGCGCCGCGGACGGCGCGGCGCTCTTCGCGACCGGCAGGGACTCGCCGGTGAGGCTGGACTCGTCGGTCTCCACGCCCTGTGCCTGCACGACCCGGCAGTCGGCCGGGACCACGTCACCGGCCCGCAGCTCGATCACATCGCCGGGCACGAGGAGCTCGGCGGCCGCGTCGACCGCCTCGGCCCGGTCCCCGCGGCGCACCCGGACCCGTACCGAGGTCGCCTCGACCAGGTGCTCGGCGGCCTGGTCGGCCTTCTGCCGCTGTACCCCGCCGACCAGCGCGTCCACCCCCAGGACCCCGCCGATGAGCACTGCGTCCAGAACAGAGCCGAGGGCGGCTGAGATGCCGCCGCCGATCGCCAGGACGGGGGTGAGCGGATTGGCCATCTCCTCCGCGAACCTGCCGATCAGCGTGCCGGTGCCCCGGTGCCGGTCCCGGCCCTCGAACTGCCTGCGCCGGGCGGCCTCGGCCTCGTCCAGCCCCCGGGAGGAGGTGCCGAGGCGCGCCATGACCTGACGCACCGTCATGGCGTGCCACGGCGTTCGCTCGACGGCTGCGGGCGCCGGGCGGCAACTCAGCCGCCGGCCCGCCCAGAAGCCCGCCGTGAGCCCGGCGATGGTCACCGCGTCGGCCAGCAGGCGGGTCCGCGCCCAGGCCGCCGAGCGGGGAAGGAAGAGGGCGAGGGCCGAACCCACGAGCGCGCCGGCGCCCTGCATGCGGAGGCACAGCACGCTGACCCGCCGGGCCTCGGGCGGAGCGGTCAGCAGCAGGTGAACGACATCGGGCGAGGCGGCGACATCGGCCTCCCAGGGCACGTGTCGCGGGCTGGTGAGCACTCCGATCCCCAGATCCGCACGCACGAGGGCCAGCCGGGCATGTGCCGAGACCACGGCCACTCCGCGGCCCCGCGCCTGGAGGGAGCGGACCAGCGCGGCCGTCCGGCGATGGCCGGTGGGCGCCGCCTCCGGAAGGTCGAACTGGCGGTGCAGCCCAGGCGGGCCGCCCACCAGCCGCACCCGGCCGCACTCACGCGCCGCGCGCACCAAGTGGTGGGCGAGCGCACGCAGTTGTGGAACCAGACGGGCCACGGCGACCGGCCTGCCGTCCCGCAGGACAAGCAGGACCTGCGCCCCCTCCTCGGCCCAGCGCGCCGCCTGCGCGGCGGTCTCCGCCGACACCGCGACGCCCCCCGGAACGGTGTCCGCACCGGTGTACGGCCGCAGCTCCCAGCCGGCCCGACGCGGCACCCTCGCAGGACCTTCAGGGTGCCGGGGCCGCCGGCCCGGCGGGCCGCCGGGCTCGATCAGCTCCAGGACATGGGCGTGGATGTCGTCGTCATCCGGGCCGTCCCCGGCGTCGCGGGGGCGACGTCCGCCGTTCGGCTCGGCTTCCCCCTCGCCCGGCCGCCCACCCGGCGGCGCCAGGCGTACCAGACTCTCGACGGTCCACCCGCCGGTCGCCAGTACCCGGGCGTCAAGAATGACGGTGTCGATCCGGTCCAGGCGGCGCAGCGCCTCCGGCCGCAGCACCAGGGCCCCCCGCTCGGAGACCGTCCGCGCCATCGAGCAGGCGAACGACTCCCGGCCGAACCGGTGGCTTCTCGGTGTCCCCGCGGTCAGCAGTGCCAGCCCCCGGTCATGGCTGAGCGTGCCGGCCCCGGTGAGCGCGTAGGCGGCGAGGGACACCGGCACCGCCACGTTGGCGTACCGCTCGCCCGGCCCGGACGGCAGCGGGGCGGGCCGCCGCGCAGCCGGCACCGCGTCATGACGGTACGACCCCTCGTGCGCGGCGAGCCTGCGCGACCAGGCCTCCCAGCCCCTGCGACGGGCCCGTGCCTCCGCGTACCGGGCGCCGGTCAGCACAGCGTGCGCCGCGGCGCCGACCGGCCGGAACGTCAGCGTCGTCAACAGCAGGTTCGTCGCGCTCCAGGCCTGCTCCGCGGCCTTCTCGCCGAGCCGGCCGGCGAACCCCTCGCGCAGCCGCGGCGTGGCCTCGATGAGCTGGACCGCCGAGATCACCACCGGCGGAAGGCCACGCAGCCGCAGCGCGCTGCCGACCGACGCCAGGCCGACCGCCGCCAGACCCGCCCCGAGGTGAACAGCCGCCTCGATTTCCTCTCCGGCCGCGCCGGGGAAACCGACCGAGCGCCGCACCCGCCGCGCGCCGGTACCCGGCTCGTCCTCATTGCCCGCGCCCGCCTCGGGCGCCGCGGCGTCCGCGGCGGCGACCAGGGCGACGACGCGCTCCAGGTCGGCCTCGGGCCCGCAACCGACATACACGCAGCCCAGCGTGCCGTTCACCTCGGCACGGTTCACCCCCGGCACCGCCCGCAGCGTGGTCTCCACCTCGCGGGCCGCGCCGGCCGTCCCGGGCCGTCCCAGGCGCAGGACCTCGACTTGCACGCCCCCTGGCGTCCGCCAGAGCCGGGGCGCGGGTGGCCGCAGCAAGCCCCCGACCACGGGAAGCGCCGTCGGCACCCCGCCCAGCCACTGCGTGGCGGAGCGGACCGATCCGAACACCGAGCGGCCGAACGGCATGAACCGGGAGAGTACGGACGGGGAGAGCACTGACCAGGTCACATGGCCTCCACCACCGGCCGACGGGGGTCGTTGGCCAGCGCCCCGGCGCGACGCATGGCTCGCCCCATTATGTCCCGATTTAACCCATACCATCCGTAAGGCTGGGCTGGACGCGTAAGTGAAGTCGCGGTGGCCCGCCGCCACGAATGCCCCGCAGATCAGCGGGCGGTCATGGATCGGCCGCAGCCGGATCGGCGGGGCGCTGCCCGCGCCGCCGTTCCCGGGACTCCGAACGCGAGGACCGCCTGTCCCTCTTTCGCCGGCTGGACCGCTACCACGCCGTCCGACGCCGGGCTCACGCTCCCGGCTCTCAGGCCCGCGGGTGGCGGGGCCGGAGCTCGCGGAAGAACGCGGTGATGTCGTCGGTGAGCGGGGCGGGTTGCTCGTAGGCGGCGAAGTGCCCGTCGCGGGGCATGCGGGTGTAGCACGCGAGGTGGTACGTCCGTTCGTTCCGGCTCCGGGGCGGTTGGGAGAGGTCTGCGGGGAACGGGGCGAGAGCGGTGGGAGCCACGTCTGATGTGAGGCCGGTGGCTCAGGCAGTGCGGTCTGCCTGCTGTTCTGCGGATGTGAGATGGGCCAGGCACAGCGAGGGCCCGACGAACGGCTCCAGCCGGTCCACGCTCAGGGGAGCGCGTACTTCCTTCAAGGCGCCTCGCATGAGTCCCAAGTGCAGGGAGCACACCACGTCGCGGTGCTCCTCGGCGACTTCCCTGAACGGGCAGTGGCGCAGCGGGATGACTGTGTCCGGTCCGTCCTGGACGGAACCGGGGGCGAAGCCGACGTCCGTGAGCACCTGGGTCAGTCGCCGGATGGCTTCGTCGGGGTTGATGCGCTGGGCCGGAGAGGGGGTGTCGGCAAGGTAGCGGCCCCATGCCTCGCCGGCGGTGACCGCGGCCTGTGCCGGCTGAGGCAGTGCCTCGGTGATGAGGCCGGTGAGCATCTGGGCGAGCAGCTGGTAGCTGCGGCGTCCTGCCGGTACCCGGGAAGCGGCGGCGCGGTAGACGGCGCGGGGCCTGCCTGGCCGGCCGCCTCCCTCGGTCCTGCGTTCGGCGAGCCCCTCCTTGACCAGCGTGTCGAGGTGGAAGCGGGCCGTGTTGGAGTGCAGGCCCGTCTGCTCGGCGATCTCACGTACACCCACGGCTTCGGGCGTGGCGCGCAGGACGTCGAGTACATGGGCACGGCTCTCGCCCGCAGTGGGAGGGCCGGCCGGATCAGGCAACGTCTGCTCACTCATTTCACAATTTTACCCAGTGTGCGTCGTAGAAACGAGTGAAAAATGACGCCCGCGTCCGCTGGCTGGCTTCGTCATTCGTCATTCGTCATTCGTCATTCGTCGTCGGGGTCGTCGAGTCGGGCCAGCCAGGTCGCGAGGCGGTCGGTGGGGATCTCGAACTCCGGGTTGAGGTCGACGAAGTACCGCAGCCGGTCGGCGAGCCAAGCCATGCTCACGGATTCCTGGCCGCGGCGGTCCAGGAGTTCGTCGATCGCCTGGTCGGTGACGTGCATCGCTCACCCTCTCGTGCGCCGTGCTGGTGGCATGGGCTGCGGGGCCGTTACGGGGTCGGATCGGAGCGGCGGCGGATCTGCATGCCGGGGCGGCGGCGGTGCACCGTCACGTAGGCCAAGCCGCCAGGCCCTGCGGTGATGCTGCGTGTCGAGCCGTGCGGCAGCCACAGGAGTACTCCTGCCGTCAGGGGCAGCGGCTCTGCGGGGGTGTTCATCACGCCGTCGCCGGTGACGACGAGTACCAGGACGTCCAGGTCGGGCTCGGCGTGGGTGGCGATGTGTTCCCCGGCGGGCAGCCGGATCAGGTTGGCGTCGAGCTGGCGGCCGGACTCGGCCAGTTTCCACAGGACGGCGGACGAATCCGGGGATTTGCCGGTGAGGGCCTGGACATCGCACAGCATGCGTGCCACGGCAGGCTCCTCCGGCTGCCCGCTGCTCCGCCTCTCAGACATCGTCGTCCGCCCGTGTGATACGGATCTGCCACTGCTCGGGCCCGGACTCGAGGTACTCCCAGGTGAAGCAGCCGGGGTGGGTGGCCTCGAACTCGCGGCGCAGCGGCTTGGGATCGTGGTTGTTGACCAGGACGAAGGACTCCCCGCCCGCGAGGCGGGCGAAGCGGGTGAAGATGCGCGGGTGACGCCGGCCGTGCGGGATCTCGCGGACGTCGACGATCTCCGGATCTTCAAGCCGGCCACCGGCCAGGACGGTGGTGAAGTCGCCGACGAGGGCGGACACGTCGGCTCCCGGCAGCGCCGCCAAGGCGGGCAGCAGCACAGTCCGCTCCACGCCGAGATGGACGGTGAGCATGCCCGCGAGGGTACGTGCCGCTCCCGCGCGTTCAGTGCTGTCCGTTACGGCAGTCAGCGAGTCCGTGTGCCGGCCGATGATCTCGGCGGTAACACGTAGGGCGCGGACCAGCAGCCTGGTTTCGGCCGCACCGGACGCGGCGGCGTACAGCGTCTGCTCGGTGGCCGTCAGCACGCGGTGCAGCTGATCGGTGAACGTGGTGGTGAGTTCCGTGTGGGGCTCGGTCAGCGCGACCAGCTGTTCCAGCAGTTGCCGGTGGGTCTCCTCGACGACGGCCCGCGCCCGGACGTCCGGGTCGGTGTCGGTTGCCTGGATGAACACCTCTGCAGCGGGTGACATGCGTGATCCTCTTTCCTCTCATGGGGCCGTGTGCGCCGGCATCGAAATTATTACATGTGGTTTCGTAAAAATTTGGGCCGAGGCGAACGGCGCTCGCGTGGTGTCGTGATCGCCCCAGCAGCATCGACACGCCGGACTGACCAGGACTCCGGCGGGTTGGTCACGTCACTGGGGATGCTGTACTGCGTTCCCCGTGGTCCAGTTGGACGCCGGCCTCGGTGAAGCTGTCGAGGGCGGGCAGGAGGACGGTCTGCTCCACCGCGAGGTGGGTGGTCAGGCGCGCCTCGATGCGCTGAGCGGTGGCCTTCGCGCGGTGCGGGTCGTCGGTGCGGGTGAGAGCGTCGATGTCCTGCTCGAGGGCGGTCGCGGCAGTTCGCAGGGCCCGGATGAGCAGGCGGGTCTCCGGGGATTCTGCCGCTGGGGCGTACAGGGCCTGGTCGGTGGCGTTCAGGTGTCGGCGCACCGGGCCGGTGCAGAAGTCGGTCAGGGTCGCCAGGGCGGTCTCCCGGGCGTCCGTGCTCAGTTCCAGTTCGGTCAGCAGCGCGACCTTCGGCCGCAGGCCGGCGAGCAGCCGCTGGGAAGCGGCGCGGATCCCGGCCCGTGCCTGGATGGCAGGGTCGCTCTCGCCGGCCTGGATGAAGACCTCGGACGTCAGCGTCATGGCTCTGGCCCCTCTCCTGGCAGCGCCCCGAACGGACGCCTTCAATTATTACATGTAGTATTCGTAGAAACTTGGTGCTGGAAACCTCTGAGACGAGAGGGGAGGTGCGCCGATGACCTACGTGATCGCGCAGCCGTGTGTCGATGTGAAGGACAGGGCGTGCGTCGAGGAATGCCCGGTGGACTGCATCTACGAGGGACAGCGGTCGCTGTACATCCATCCGGACGAATGCGTGGACTGCGGTGCGTGCGAGCCGGTCTGCCCTGTCGAGGCGATCTTCTACGAGGAGGACGTACCGGACCAGTGGTCGCAGTACACCCGCGCGAACGCCGAGTTCTTCGACGCGCTCGGATCGCCCGGGGGCGCCGCCAAGCTGGGATTGATCGAGCGTGACCATCCGCTGATCGCCGCTCTTCCGCCCCAGGGGGAGTGACGGCCCCGGAAGCCGCCACGGCCGCGCACCGGGCCCGGTACCCGTCCGGCTCGCCGGAGCGTGCCGTTCACCGATCGGCCCGGGCCTGCCCCCACGCCTCATGACCCGCATAACGAGGAAGGAACTCATGCACGTCGCCGAGATCGCCACCTCCCCCCGCCGCCGGGCGCCCGCGCCCGGCGTCCCGACCGCGGCCCTGCTCACCACCGCGGAAACCTCCGACCAGGTCGCCGTTCTCCACGTGGAACTGCCCGCGGGCGCCGCCATGCCCGAACACGACCACGGAGCCTCGCAGATCGTGCTCACCCCGCTGGCCGGATCCGTTGAGCTGCACCACAACGGCCAGGCTCGGACACTCACGGCCGGTACGGCCGCCGCCCACATCGCCCGCGGCGAGCGCGTCAGCCTGACCAACCCCGGTGATCAGCCGGCCTCGCTCATGGTCGTGGCCTCACCACCGGAGTTCGCGGACCGTCTCGCGTCCTGGCCGCCGGCCTGATCCACCCCACCCGACCGCCGTCCTTCGGCACGGCAGAGAGGCAACGCATCGATGAACACCACGTCGGCCGCGACCGCGGGCGCGGTCGTCTTCCTCTGGCTCGGAATGGTGCTGGCGATCTCCTTCCTTGAGGCGCCGCTGAAGTTCCGAGCGCCCGGGGTGACCATCCCCATCGGACTGGGCATCGGCCGGATGGTCTTCCGCGCACTGAACCTCGTCGAGGTCGTCCTGGCCGTCGTCGTCGTCGCGGCGGTGGCCGTCGGCGGCCCATCGGCGGCCGTCGTGGTGCTCACCGGCGCCGTGGCGGTGCTGCTCGCCGTACAACTGGGCGTGGTTCGCCCTCGGTTGAACCGCCGGTCGGACCGGGTTCTTGCCGGAGAGGAGCTGCCCCGCTCGCGCGGGCACGTCTACTACGTGGCCTTCGAGATCGCCAAGGTCATCGCCCTGACGGCGCTGGGGATCAGCCTGCTGGCGCGGTAGCCCGCCTGCCGGGCCGGGTCTGCATGGCGCGGTTGCCGTTTCCATGTCGGACAGCTTGACCAGCTCGGGTCAGTAGCGGACGCCGATGCGGCGCCAGCGGCGCCCGCTGGTGCCCGGTTCGGTGGGATGGGCGGCGGTGCGAGAGCGGTAGAGAATGAACGGCCGCCACAAGTACCACAGCGGGACGCTCCAGGCGTGGACCAGCCGGGTGAAGGGCCACACCGCGAGAATGGCCCACGCGGCGGTGGCATGGACCTGGTAGATCAGCGGAGCGTGGGAGATCGCGGCCACGTCCGGGTTGCCGGCGAACAGGCCGCGGAACCACAACGCCACGCTCTGACGGTAGTCGTAGCCGGCACCGAGGAGGTTGATGCCCATGGTGGGGATGATGCCGAGCACGATGACGACGGCGAGCAGGAGGAGGGCCACCCAGTCGACGGGGCTGGTGGTGGCACGGACCTTGGGCACGGTGGTCCGGCGGAAGGCGAGGATCACCACGCCGGAGATGACGGCGAGTGCGGCGACGGTGCCGCCGGTGGAGGAGAACCAGCGGTAGGTGTCCTCGGGGATGCCGAGCCACCGGGTGAACGACTCGGGGATGAGGATGCCCACGACGTGGCCGGCGATGGCCGCGAAGGTGCCGTAGTGGAAGAGCGGCCCGCCCCATTTCAGCAGGCGGCGCTCCTGGAGCTGGGTGGAGCGGCTGGTCCAGCCGAACTGGTCGTAGCGCCAGCGCCAGACGTGGCCGACGACGAAGGTGACAAGGGCGAGGTAGGGCAGGATGACCCACCACCACAGGTCCCAGGAACTCACCGGCCCTCCTTTGCGCTCAGGAACGCTCTCTGCGTCGGGTATGCGGATGGTGCCGGGCGTCCGGGCGGGGCGATCGGGTCCAGTCCGGTCTGCTCCGGTGGGCCGAAGGGCTCCAGGCCGACGTGTTCGCCCGGTGGTCCTTCGGCGGCCAGCCGTCGCCACGTGTCGCGCTCGTGGCGGGCTGGTTCGGGCAGCCGGCCGCAGAGGGTGTCGAGGACGGCGGCATAGGGGGTGGAGTGCTGGTGAAGCGCCTGCCGGAGGAGTTCGAGTCCGGCCCGGCATTGCAGCAGGATGCGGTGGCCGGGTTCGGGGGCGAGGGCGGCGAACTCCAGGATCAGCGGCAGGAAGTCCGGCAGCTCCGCCTCGGGCGGTTCGTGTCCGGCCTGGCGGTAGGTGTGTTTGAGGGCGAGCAGGGCCATGCCGCGGGCGCGGGTGTCGCCGTGCCGGTAGTAGGTCAGGTGCAGGCTGCGGCGGCGGGTGTGGTCGAAGGTGTCGACGTACTGCTGGGCGGTCTCGGTGGGGGGCAGGTACAGCAGGTGGTCGCAGGCGGTGGCGAGCCGGGTGCGGTCGGCCGGGTCGGCGATTGCGGGGAGTGCGGTGGTGATGTCGTCGAGGCAGGCGAGCATCGTTTGGTCCGGGTAGCGCAGGAGGACCGAGGCGACGCGGTGCACCAGGGGCGTGTCGGCTGACGGGTGGCGGGAGATCACCGGCCGCTCCCGTCGCCGAAGAGGCCGGGGGCGGGGCCGGTGCCGTTCCAGCCGAGGAGGTTGAAGCGGACCTTTCCGTCGCCGTCGCGGAACTGGCTGCCGCCGCCTGACGGGTTCAGGCCGGGCAGGGGTGGCGGGGCGGGGGTGAGTTGGTCTTCGTCGTGGGCGGCGAGACCGGACACGCCGCCGGGGTGGTCGAGGGAGCAGTGCTGGGCCATGAGGGCGCCGGAGCCCTCGGCGTGCACCCGGGGGACGACGTAGCGGTCGTCGTACTTGGCGATGGCCAGCAGCCGGTACAGGTCCTCGATGTCCTGGGCGCTTGCGCCGACCTGGCCGAGGAGGTCCTGGTCGGGCGGGTCGCCGAGCTGCTGGGCGCGCATGTGGGCGCGCATCGCGGTCAGTTTGCGCAGGACGCCCTCCACCACGGTGGTGTCACCGGCGGTGAAGAGGTTGGCCAGGTACTCCATGGGGATGCGCAGGGAGTCGATGGCGGCGAACACGCGGTCGGGGTCGTCGTCGTGGTAGCCGGTGGCGTGCACGGCGTCCGTGACCGGGGACAGGGGCGGGACGTACCAGACCATGGGCATGGTGCGGTACTCCGGGTGCAGCGGCAGCGCCACCCGGTGCTTCTTGATCAGCGCGTACACCGGGGATCGCCGGGCGGCCTGGATCCAGTCGTGGGCGATGCCGTCACGCTCGGCCGCAGCGACCACGTCCGGGTCGTGCGGATCGAGGAAGACCGACAGTTGCGCCTCGTACAGGTCCTTGTCGTCCTTGACGGAGGCGGCCTGGAGGACGGCATCGGCGTCGTACAGCATCACGCCGAGGTGGCGCAGCCGGCCCACGCAGGTCTCGGAGCAGATGGTGGGCTGCCCGGCCTCGATGCGCGGGTAGCAGAAGGTGCACTTCTCGGCCTTGCCGGTGCGGTGGTTGAAGTAGACCTTCTTGTACGGGCAGCCCGACACACAGAACCGCCAGCCGCGGCAGCGGTCCTGGTCGACCAGGACGATGCCGTCCTCCTCACGCTTGTACATCGCCCCCGAGGGGCAGGAGGCGACGCAGGAGGGGTTGAGGCAGTGCTCGCAGATCCGCGGCAGGTAGAACATGAACGCCTGCTCGAACTCCATCCGCACCCGTTCTGCCATCCCCTTCAGGTTCGGGTCGGCGGTGGCGTAGTCGGCGGCTCCGGCGAGGTCGTCGTCCCAGTTCGGGCCGTGCACCGGGCGCATGTCCCGGCCGGTGAGCTGGGATTTGGGGCGGGCGCTGGTGAAGCTGTCGGACAGCGGCGCGGTGGTCAGGCTCTGGTAGTCGTAGGTCCACGGTTCGTAGAAGTCGTCGAGCGAGGGCAGGTCGGGGTTGTAGAAGATGGTGGCCAGTTTGCGCAGCCGGCCGCCGGCCTTGAGCTTCAGCTTGCCGCGGCGGTTCAGGGTCCAGCCGCCCTTCCACTTCTCCTGGTCCTCATACCGGCGCGGGTATCCGGCGCCCGGTTTGGTCTCGACGTTGTTGAACCAGACGTACTCCGATCCGGGCCGGTTGGTCCAGGTCTGCTTGCAGGTGACCGAGCAGGTGTGGCAGCCGATGCACTTGTCGAGGTTCATCACCATCGCCACCTGCGCCATCACCCGTCCGATGGTGGCTCCGCCACGGGGCATCAGAAGTCCACCTCCTGGCTGCGCCGCCGGATGACGGTGATCTCGTCGCGTTGGTTGCCGGTGGGGCCGATGTAGTTGAAGCCGTAGGAGAACTGGGCGTAGCCGCCGATCAGATGGGTCGGTTTGATCAGCAGGCGGGTGAGGGAGTTGTCACCGCCGCCGTGCAGGCCGGAGGTCTCCGTCTTCGGCACGTTCAGGTGCCGGTCCATGGTGTGGTACATGTACACCGTCCCCTCGGGCATGCGGTGGGTGACCACCGCGCGGCAGGCCACGACCCCGTTGCGGTTGTACGCCTCGATCCAGTCGTTGTCCGCGACCCCGATCTTCTCCGCGTCCTTCGGGCTCATCCAGATCACCGGGCCGCCGCGGAAGAGGGTGAGCATGTGCAGGTTCTCCTGGTACTCGGAGTGGATGGACCACTTCGAGTGCGGGGTCAGGTAGCGCACCACGAGTTCGGGGTGGCCGTCCGGTGAGCGGGTCGGCTCGCCGAAGTGGGCCATCATGTTCAGCGGTGGCCGGTAGACGGGCAGTTGTTCGCCGAACTCGGCCATCCAGTCGTGGTCGAGGAAGAAGTGCTGGCGGCCGGTGAGGGTGTGCCAGGGCTTGAGGCGTTCGACGTTGACGGTGAACGGGGAGTAGCGGCGGCCGCCGGACTCGGTGCCGGACCACTCCGCCGAGGTGATCACCGCACGGGGCTGGGTGCGGGTGTCCTCGAAGGTGATGCGGTCGCCGGAGCGTTCCTCGGCCAGGTCGGCAAGGTCCACGCCGGTGCGCTCCTCCAGCGCGCGCAGCGACTGAACGGCCAGGCGGCCGTTGGTGGTGCCGGACAGGGCGAGGATCGCCTCGCAGAACTGGTCGTCGCGGGCGATCGAGGGACGGCCGTCGGCGATGCCACCGTGCACGGTGCCGTTGCTGGAGCGCAGGTAGGCGATCTCCTCAGTGGGTTTCCAGGTCAGGCCCTTGGTGGTGGTGCCCAGACTGTCCAGCAGCGGCCCGATGGCGGCCATCTTCTCGGCCACCGCGGTGTAGTCGCGTTCCACCACGATCAGCTTCGGCATCGTCCTGCCCGGTACCGGCTCGCACTCGCCTGCCCTCCAGTCGCGCACCCGCCCGTGCGGCTGCGCCAACTCGTCGGCCGTGTCGTGGGCGAGCGGGGCGGCGATCACGTCGCGGCGCACGCCGAGATGGGTGGCGGCCAGGCGGGAGAACTCGGCGGCGATGGTGTGGAAGATGTCGAAGTCTGTCCGCGTCTGCCAGGGCGGTGCGATCGCCGGGCTGAAGGCGTGCACGAAGGGGTGCATGTCGGTGGAGGACAGGTCGTACTTCTCGTACCAGGTGGCAGCCGGCAGCACCACGTCGGAGAACAGGCAGGTGCTGGTCATGCGGAAGTCGACGGCCACCGACAGGTCGAGTTTGCCGACGGGGGCCTGTTCGCGCCAGGTGACGTCCTTGGGTCGCACCTCCGGCGGGGTCTCGGTGGCGGTGACGGCGTCGTCGGTGCCGAGCAGGTGGCGCAGCATGTACTCGTGGCCCTTCATCGACGACGCGAACAGGTTCGCCCGCCAGATGAGCAGTACACGGGGGAAGTTGGCCGGGTCGTCGGGGTCCTCGGCGGCGAAGCGCAACCTGCCGGCCTTCAGCTCCTCGACGACGTACTCCGGTACGTCCTTGCCGGCCCGTTCGGCCTCGTCGCACACGTCGAGGGGGTTGCGGTCGAACGTGGGGTGCGAGGGCATCCAGCCCAGCCGGGCGGCCAGCGCGTTGCAGTCCGGCAGGGTACGTCCCGCCAGCCGGCCCTCCCCCAGGGGGCTGGCCAGTGTGTCGGCGGGGAACGCCTCGTAGCGCCACTGGTCGGTGGCCAGCCAGAACAGCGGCGTGCCCACCATGTGCCGGGTGGGCCGCTGCCAGTCCAGGCCGAACGCGAGATGGAACCAGCCGGTCAGCGGCCGTACCTTCTCCTGGCCGACGTAGTGCGCCCAGCCGCCGCCGTTCACCCCTTGGCTGCCGGTCAGCATCACCAGCGACAGAAACGCCCGGTAGATCTGGTCGGAGTGGAACCAGTGGTTGGTGCCCGCCCCCATCGCGATCATCGAACGGCCACCGGTGCGCTCGGCGTTGCGGGCGAACTCCCGCGCCACCCGCGCCGCCGCCTTCGCCGGCACCGAGGTGATCGCCTCCTGCCAGGCCGGGGTGCAGGGCGCGTCGGCGTCGTCGTACCCCGTCGGCCACTCACCCGGCAGGCCCTCGCGGGCCACCCCGTACTGGGCCATCACCAGGTCGAAGACCGTAGTCACCAGGTGCCCGCTGACCCGCATCGCCGGCACACCGCGCCGCAGCACCCCGCCGGACTCGCCCGGTCCTGCGTCGAACCGCGGCAGGCCGACGGCCACCGCCGCGCCGTCCGGCCGGCCGTGCAGGGACAGCAGCGGATCCGCCCCTTTCAGGTTCAGGTTCCACCGGGGGCCGCCGTCCTGGGACGTCCAGCGAAAACCCAGCGACCCGTTCGGCACCACCGGTTCGCCCGTCCGGGCATCGAGCAGCACCGTCTTGAACTCGGCCGCCTCCTCCTCACCGTCCCGGCCGGGCAGGTCGGCGGCCGTGAGGAACTTGTCCGGCACGTACCCACCGCCGTCGCGCTCGCGCAGCCGCACCAGGAACGGCAGGTCGGTGTACGTCTTCGCGTACTCGGTGAAGTACGGCACCTGCCGGTCGCGGTAGAACTCGCTCAGGATGACGTGCCCCATGGCCATCGCCAGCGCGCCGTCCGTGCCCGGAGCCGCCGCGAGCCAGTCGTCGGCGAACTTGGTGTGGTCCCCGTAGTCCGGGGAGACCACCACGACCTTCTGCCCCTTGTAACGGGCCTCGGTCATGAAGTGCGCGTCCGGGGTGCGCGTGATCGGCAGATTGGTGCCCCACACGATCAGGTAGCCGGCGTTCCACCAGTCGCCGGACTCCGGCACGTCCGTCTGGTCACCGAACACCTGCGGCGAGGCCATCGGCAGGTCGGCGTACCAGTCGTAGAACGAGGAGATCGTGCCGCCGATCATCGACAGGTACCGGGTGCCGGCCGCGTACGAGGCCATCGACATCGCCGGGATCGGGGAGAACCCCACGATCCGGTCCGGACCGTACCGCTTGACCGTGTGGACCTGCGCCGCCGCCACCAGTTCGGTGACCTCCTGCCAGGTGCCGCGCACGAACCCGCCCTTGCCCCGCGCCCGCTTGTACGCCGCCGAGCGCTCCGGATCCCCGGTCAGCCACGCCCACGCCTCGACGGGATCCGCGTGCCGTGCCTTCGCCTGCCGCCACAACTGAAGCAGCGGGCCGCGCACATACGGGTAGCGGATCCGGGTGGGCGAGTAGGTGTACCAGGAGAACGACGCGCCGCGCGGGCAGCCCCGCGGCTCGTACTCCGGAGAGTCCGGCCCCACCGAGGGATAGTCGGTCGCCTGCGTCTCCCAGGTGATCAGACCGTCCTTGACAAACACCCGCCAGGAGCAGGACCCCGTGCAGTTCACCCCGTGCGTGGAGCGCACCTCCCGGTCGTGGCGCCACCGCTCCCGGTAGAACTCCTCCGCCGCCCGGCCGCCCTCGCGGTACAGCATCCGCCGGTCGGGGGACTGGGTGCCCGGGAAGAAGTACTGCGCCGTCCGCATCAGCCGCTCCGCCGCGGCATCGGCCCGGTCGGTGCTCACACCATTCGCCTCCTCGGATGCTGCAGCTGCCTACTCGCGCGTTGTGCGCACCCATGCCTCGCGTGACCGGCCGTGGGGACGGTGGCCACCATGCTCTTCCGAACAGCCGAACCGAACACGCCCGACACTCCGTCAGTCCATATACCTGCAGACAAGAAGCTCGAAAGGCCGAAACGCGGCGGCCCCGTAGGCAGGCCAGCGTCGGTGCAATGCGCAGGGGGCCGGCCATACAGCGAGGCGTACCGCCGCTGCCGTGGCCACCGGACTACCCCCTTTCCGTCTGCTCACCCACGCGCGGGCTCGCCGGCCCCGCCGCGGACGGCGCGGTACAGGGGCCGCGTCCGGATCCGCACACGGTCAGTGTTGGGGCCCACTACCCGAATGGCAATCGGCCAATCGCACAAGCAGCCTTTCGCGCATCCCCGTCACTTGGCTTCCGGCTGTCGGGAGCGCTGGAGCGAGGTGGCCGGTGCTGAGAGCATCCCGGCGAGGACCATTGCCCACACGGCCGGCGCCGCCCACGCCTCGCCGGCGCCGGCCGCGGCCATCCAGCCCCGGCCTGCCGCCTCGCCCGGTTCCCGGGTCGCCACCCCGTACATGCCGATGGGAAAGACTATGCTCCGCCGACTTGTCTCATACCGCAGCGGCACGCGGTGCGGCACGTGCCGCCACAGACCCAGGGCGAGCAGCAGCGGGATCAGCCGGAGTTCCTTCGGCTCGACGGGCTCCAGCAGGGGGCCAGTGCCAGCGCGGCCACCGGCAGGTGCAGCAGCCCGACGGCCCAGCACACCATGCGCCACAGAACGCAGCCGTGAGCGGTGAAGCTGAGCAGGCCCCCCGGGCACCCACCGCTCCAGCGCATCCGGTGGTGGCGGGCTACGACGGATCCACGGCCAGCCGCGGCGCGCCGGCGGGGGCGACCGGACTGGCCCGCCGGACCGGACGGCCGCTGCGCGTGGCGTACATCAGCCCCGTCCCCATGTCGTACGACCCGGGGACGGTCGTCGTTCCTGTGGCCGAGCGGGAGGCCGATGCGCTGGCCCGGCTGCGTGCAGAACTCGCCGACACGCTCCCCGCGGCCACGCCGGCCGGGCTGGACGTCCACGTCGCCGCCTGCATGGGGGATGCGGCCCGGGAGCCGGCCCGTCTGGCGGACGAGCACCAGGCCGACGCGCTGGTGCTCGGCGCTCCGGAGCACCGGCTGCACCACCTCATCGGGCCGACACCGGTGTGGATGGCCCGCCACGCGCACTGCCCCGTCGTCATCCTGCCCTGACCTTGCTCCACGTATGGTCGGCGCGACGGGGAAAAACGGACGCAGCGGCCTTCTGAGACGGGGGCAGGCGGCGCACCGCCGGGGCCTGCTTCCGGCCAGGTGAGCGCGTAGTGTGACATGGCGGGGCGACAGGCTGACGGCGCCCGGCGCCGAGAGGAAGCACCATGGCGCACAATCCGTGGCAGCGGTGGAGGCGGGGACAGGCCGGGGGCGGAGTTGTCGCACGACCGCCGCAGCGTGCTTTGGACCGGCACCGGCTGCGGCACCTGCTGGACGCGGTCGGGGCGGTCAGCACCGACATGGATACACGCACCGTGCTGCGCCGCATCGTGGAAGCCGCCACCGATCTCGTCGCCGCGCGCTACGGGGCGCTGGGCGTGCTCAACGAGAGCGGAAGGGTCGTCGACCTGATCACCGTGGGCATCGATGATCCGCGGCTGTGCGCCGCCATGGGCCTGCCGCAGGGCCATGGCCTGCTGCACACCATGGTGGACGACCGGGAGCCGTTGCGGGTGGCGGATGTGGCCGCCCACCCTCGTGCGGCCGGCTTTCCGCCCGGGCACCCGGTCATGCGGACGCTGCTGGGCGTCCCGCTCATGGTGCGCGGCACGGTCTACGGTGACCTCTACGTCGCTGACAAGAGGGACGGTACGCCTTTCGATGACGACGACGAGGATCTGCTGGCGGCTCTGGCCAGTGCTGCGGGCGTCAGTCTCGAAAACGCCCGCCTGTACGAGCAGCTCCGACGTGCCGCCGAGCACTTCCAGCGCCGTATGCTGCCCGTGCTTCCCGATCTTGCGCCGCTTGAGGCTGCCGCCCGCTACGAGCCCGCCTCCGAGCTGCCCAGGCTGGGTGGGGACTGGTACGACGCCATGGCTCTGCCGGACGGCGCCACCTGTGTGGTGGTGGGCGACGTGACCGGCCACGACGTGGAGGCCGCCCCGCTGATGGGGCAGATCCGCAACATGCTGCGGGCGCTTGCCTTCGACCGGGGCGAGCCGCCCGGCCTGGTCGTGTCCCGGCTGGACCAGGCCCTGACGATGTTCGACGAGCCGCCGACGGCCACTTTGGTGTTCGGCCGCATCGAGCCCGGCCGCGGCGAGGCCGGCCAGTACACGTTCGGCTGGAGCAACGCGGGGCATCTGCCGCCGCTGCTGGTCGGTGCGGACGGCAGCACCCGATACCTGGCACCCGCCCGACACGGAATCCCGGTGGGGATCGAGGCGTCCGTTCCCAGGTTCAGCCACGAACACCCCCTTCCGCCCGGCAGCACCCTGCTGTTGTTCACCGACGGGCTGGTCGAGCGCCGCGACCAGGACATCGACACCGGGCTTGACGACTTGGCCGAGCAGGTCGCCCGCCTGGCCACAGCCCCGCTTGAGGAGCTGTGCGACACCCTGATCAGCCGGAGCCGGCAGGTGTTCGACGACGACGTCGCCCTGCTCGCCATGCGCACCCCCTCGGACGGCCCGGCACGGTGAGACATGAATCCTGGCCTCTTGACGTGCCGGGCTTCGCGGGCGGTCGTCCTGACGGGGTGGCGGTCAGGATGGCCGCAGGGTGCGCAGGGCGTAGGGCAGGATGCCGCCGTGGCGGTGGTCGGCCTCGGTGGGGGTGTCGATGCGTACCCGCGCGGTGAACCGGACGGAGCCGGCGGGGCCGTCGGCGGGGGCGGTGACCTGTGGCGGCAGTCCCTCGGCGTCAGCGTCTGCCGGGCCGCGGACGGTGTAGGTTCCTCGCCGGTCAGACCGGGGGATTCGCTTCTGCGTAGCGTCCGCGCGGTGATCGCGGCTCGCCCGGGAGATCGGATCCCCGCTGGGGTGCCGTCTGCTGTTCCCACGGCCGGCGTCCCTTCGCCGGTGCCGGGGCTGCCGATCCGGTCACCGGGAGCCTTCTTCTCTGTTCAAGCCTGCCGGACAAGGGCAGACCGTGCGATCTCAGCGTGACTTGCCCGCCGTATGACAGGCGGAGCCGAACGGGTACCTGCATGCGGATGGCGTAGGCCCGCCTGCCGGGGCACGTGCGCGGTGATACGACGGGCACAGGGCACCAGCGAGCACCGGAGGGACGTCTGGGATGCCGAAGGTCGCCGTCGACGGGCTCGGCCGCATCGGTCGCGCCGCGCTGAAGATCCTCCACGACGCGGACGGCGTGGAAACCGCCGCCGTCAACGACCTCGTCCAGGTGGACAACCTCGCCTACCTGCTGGCGCACGACAGCGACTACGGCCGCTACGGCAGGACGGTCGCGGTGAGCGGCGGCGCACCGAGCATCGACGGACACCCGGTGCCGGTGTACGCCGAACGCGATCCGGCCCGGCTGCCGTGCAAGGAACTGGGCATCGACCTGGTCTTGGAGCGCACCGGTGCCTTCCGCCGCGAGGAGGACTTGCGGCGCCGCCTTCAGGCCGGAGCGCGTTTCGTCATCCTGTCCGCGCCGGCACGGACCGGGACGGTGCCCGCCGTCGTGCAGGGCGTGAGCCAAGCCCCCAAGGACCTGCAGGTCATCTCCTGCGCGAGCTGCACCACCAACCGCATCACCGCGCGAACTCACCGCCGGCACCGTGATGGCCCTGACCCTGTCCATCGACCACCGGACCCTCGACGGAACCACCGGCGCCGTCTTCCTCACCGACCTCAAGACACTGCTCGAACAGCCGATGCGCATCGTCGTGCAACTGGAGGCACTGATGACCGAGTCCGTCTACCATCCGGCCACACCGGAGATCGGCGCCCGCCGCGCCCAACTCGCCCCGGCCGTCAACGAGGCGTTCGAGAACTTCAGCCGGGCTGTGTTCGCCGAGGGAGCGCTGCCGGAGAAGACCAAGCAGTTGATCGCCGTGGCCGTCGCCCACGTCACACAGTGCCCGTACTGCATTCAGGGGCACACACGCCTCGCGCAGCGCAAGGGCAACAGCCCGGAAGAGATCATGGAAGCCATCTGGGTCGCCGCCGAGATGCGCGCCGGGGGCGCCTACGCCCACTCCACACTCGCCCTGCACACGATGGGAGAGACCGCACCCCGCGGATAACGCAGGACTGGGCAGGGACGCGGAGGCGGGCACACCACGCAGCGCCATACGTCCGCGGTTCATGACGGGTCATGCTCATCCTGCCCGTCATGACCGCCAAGGGCTTCGACGCGGGTGGCGGTCACACGCGGTCGTAGACGAGCAGTCCGTCAGCGCGCAGCCGGGCTCCCACGGTCGGACGGTGCTCGGTGAGCCGGCCGTCGTGAGCCAGGTGCAGTACTCGAGCGTGGCGCGCGAGGACTGCGAAATCGGCGATGATCCGCCGGTGGCAGCGCCACCACACGGACTCGCCGCACATCACGGCGGTGCGGACATCGGCCGCCTGCCGCAGCAACCCGTTTATGGCCGCCAGGAAGTCCGGGGTGCGGGTGTGACCCGCGTATCCGCGGAAGGAGGCGTTCTCCCAGAAGACATCGGGGGAATCAGGGGCCACCTTCCGAAAGCCTCCCAGCCGCTGCTCCCACCGGTAGTCGATCCCTTCCTCCGGCAGCCACCGCCGGAGTGCTTCCCGGCCCACGTCGGGGTTGTGCCGGCTGCCGGGCGCGGTCCGTACGTCGACAACGGCCCGTATGCCGACGCCGTGCAGCAGGGCGGCCAACTGCTCGTGTCCCGCAGTGCCATGCCCGAACGTCAGCAGCGTCACCCCTGACGATGTGTGGTGCATCATGCGTGTGGGGTGCGCTTGGTTGCCGCCGAGGCGGCCAGGGCGAGGTGGCGACGTGGTTGGTGCGGACAGGTGCGGGTCAGGTGGGAGACGTCGCTGACATGGCCGTGCAGGCCGTTGCCGCCCCAGGAGATGCGTTGAATGGCGAACGCCGCGGGCGCCCCGTGCTGTGGGTCGGTGTCCTTGACCATCTGATCGGGGACGTCCTCGCGGAACTCCGACTGGCCGTCGGGATGGACGAGCGCGTGGATACCGGTCATGGGACTGTCCGATGTG
>NZ_JAJONF010000050.1 GCF_021462265.1 Streptomyces shenzhenensis
GTCCACGACGGCCGGGGCGCACGCGGGTGCCCGACGGGTCCCGCCGGGCACCCGACGGGACCCCGAGGGGTCAGGCGCGGGTCGTCCTGCGGCGCCGGGTCGCGACGACGATCGCGCCGCCACCGGCCAGCAGCAGGGCCGCGCCGCCGGCGATGTAACCGGTGCTGGAGCTGGCGCCGGTGTGCGCGAGGTCGCCGCCACCGCCGGAGTTCGTGCTGGGGGCCGACGCCGGGGAGGTCGTCGACTTGGAGGGGGTGGGCGACGCGTCGGCCGTGGCGGTCACCGTGCTCTCCGAGGGCGCCGGGGTGGTGGTCTCCGCGGCCGGCGGGGTGGACGCCTCGGCCGGGGTCGACTCCGAGGCGGAGGGCGACGGGGACGGCGAGGACGACTCGGTCGCCGAGCAGTCCTTCGTACCGCCGTTCCAGGACGCGATCAGCTTGTCCTTGATGACCGGGTGGTCCGGGCCGGCCGGCAGGTCACCGTGGTCGAAGCCGTCTTTCGCGTCCTTGTTCCCGTCGAACTTCGTCGCGCCCCGGTAGAGGTCGATCTGCGCGAAGCAGCCGGCGTCCGGGACCGCGATGTCGAGGGAGTCGGTCTGGCCCTGCTTGACCGTCACCGAGTCGAAGTCGACGAAGATCTGCAGGCCCGAGGTGGCGAAGGACGAGCCGTGGGCGATGTAGGAGGCGAGCGACGCGGTGCAGGAAGCGGCGTCGGCGGCGGCGCGGACCTTGATGTGGACCTTGCCGTCGTCGGTGACCTTCAGGTTCTGGTCGTCGACCTTCACGGAGTCGAAGAAGTCCGAGCCGTCGATCGAGAACTGGCACTTGTCGGTGCCGGTCTCCGTGCCGGCGCCGGTGCCGGGGCTGTAGTGGCCGCCCGACTTCCAGCCGTCACCGCCGGGGGTGCCGTGCGCCCACGCGCCGGACGCGCCGGCGACGGAGGCGGCACACAGGGCGAACGACGCGACGCCCGTCCCCAGCAGGCGACGCGCGGTGACATGTCTGGCTATGGAAGACATGGATATCCCATCCGTGGGGTGCTCATCTCTCGCCGCCCGGTGATGCCCGTGGCGAGCAGCGGGCGGGCGGTGGAAAGGCAGCGGAAAGCGAAGAAACACCGGGCCCGTTGGTCACATGCGCCACAGTGTGCGGCCCATGGTGGTTGGCCTTGCCGAACCCTGTCAACCTGCCTTGGAGCAGGGCTTGTTCGGGGATCATCACAACTCCCTCACACAGGGAACGATCCGCTCCGGGCGGTGTGAAGTTTCGCTTTCTCGGCAATATGGACAGAATTCCTTTCGGTGTTTCTCCGTCCGATCGGCGGCTGTCCGTCCGAAAGTCCGAAAGGAACGCGCGTGGTCGACCTCTCCTCCAGGAATCCCGACTGGTGGCGTCAGGCGGTGATCTACCAGGTGTATCCGCGCAGCTTCGCCGACGCGGACGGCGACGGGCTCGGTGACCTCAGGGGCATCACCGAGCGGCTCTCCCATCTGGTCGCGCTCGGCGTGGACGCCCTGTGGCTCAGCCCGTTCTACCCGTCGGAGCTCGCCGACGGCGGCTACGACGTCGCCGACCACCGGAACGTCGACCCGCGCCTGGGCACCCTGGACGACTTCGACGCGATGGTCGCCGAGGCGCACCGGCTGGGCCTGAAGGTGATCGTGGACATCGTCCCGAACCACACCTCGCACCTGCACCTCTGGTTCCGGGAGGCGCTGCTGTCCGGCCCCGGCTCCGCGGCCCGGGAACGCTTCGTCTTCCGGCCCGGCCGCGGTGCGCACGGTGAACTCCCGCCCTCCGACTGGCAGTCGGTGTTCGGCGGCAGCGCCTGGCGCCGGGTCCCGGACGGCGAGTGGTACCTGCATCTCTTCGCCCCCGAGCAGCCCGACCTGAACTGGGAGCACGAGGAGGTCCGCGCCGACTTCCGCGCCACCCTGCGCTTCTGGTCCGACCGGGGCGTGGACGGCTTCCGCGTCGACGTGGCGCACGCCCTGATGAAGGACCTCGCCGAACCGCTGCGGGACGTGGCGGAGTTCGGCGCGGTCGGCGAGGAGGCGCTGGAGCGGGTCCCGCCCGGCACCCACCCCTACTGGGACCGTGACGAGGTGCACGAGATCTACCGCGACTGGCGCAAGATCTTCGACAGTTACAGCCCGCCCCGCACCGCTGTCGCCGAGGCCTGGGTGCCGAACGCCAGGCGCACCCTGTACGCCCGCCCGGACGGGCTCGGCCAGGCCTTCAACTTCGAGTACCTGCAGACCCCTTGGGACGCCGAGGCGCTCCGCGAGGTCATCACGGGATCGCTCGCCGCCGCCCACGCGGCCGGCGCCTCGGCCACCTGGGTGCTCTCCAACCACGACGTCGTACGGCACGCCTCCCGGCTGATGCTCCCGCCGGGCACGGACGAGAACGCCTGGCTGCTGTCCGGCGGCCGTACGCCGCCCGTCGACGACGCCCCCGGTCTCAGGCGGGCCCGCGCCGCCACCCTCCTCATGCTCGCGCTGCCCGGCTCGGCGTACGTCTACCAGGGCGAGGAACTCGGTCTGCCGGAGGCCGCCGGCCTGCCCGTCACCGTCCTCCAGGACCCGATCTGGGAGCAGACCGGCCATGCCCGCAAGGGCCGCGACGGCTGCCGGGTGCCGCTGCCGTGGACGGCGGAGGGTCCGTCGTACGGCTTCGGGGCCGGCGGTTCCTGGCTGCCGCAGCCGGAGTGGTTCGGGTCGTACGCCGTCGAGGTCCAGGCCGGTACGGCGGGCTCCACCCTGGAGCTCTACCGCACCGCCCTGCGGCTGCGCCGCAAGCTGGTCGAGGGCGAGACGCTGACCTGGGCCGAGGCGCCCGCGGGAGCGCTGCACTTCGCCCGGACGGAGGGCTGGCGGTGTGTCACGAACGTGTCGGACGCGCCCGTGCCGCTGCCGCCGGGCGAGGTACTGCTGGCGAGCGTGCCGTTGCCGCACGACGGCACGCTGCCGTCCGACACCACGGTGTGGCTGGGCGCCTGACGCGACTCAGCCGGCGGGGGCGGCGCCCGGGGTCACGTTCACCGCGGTGGTCTGGGTGCCGGTCCCGGTGCCTGTGCCGGTACCCGTTCCCGTCCCGGTGCCTGTGCCCGTACCGGTACCCGTCCCGCCGCCGTTCTCGCCCGGCAGCGCGGGCGGGCTGGTCGTGCTGTTGACCGGCGGGGTGAGGACGACCTGGGGCTGGCCCGCGGCCGGGGGCGGCGGGGTCAGGTCGGTGGCGGGCAGCTTCGGCGCGGTCGTCTCCTGGAAGAGGACCGAGGGGAAGTCGACCAGGCCGGTCTGCTCCATCACCGTGATGTGGTCGAGGACCGTGGCGTTGGCCTGGTCGGCCAGGATCCGCACCAGGGTGTTCTGGGTCGTCGAGCGGATCTTCGCGATCGTGTTGAAGATCGAACCGTGCGTCACCCGCAGGATGTTGGCGAAGTCGGTGTCGAACTTCTTGCCGCTGTCCGCGGACAGGGTGTTGACGAACCCCTGCTGCTGCGGGGAGGCCTGGTCCGGGATGGCGATGTTGAGCATCGGCGCGATCTTGCGGCAGGTGGCGTCGAGCGCCGCGTGGCCGTCGATCAGGTGCTTGCTCGCCGTGATGACCGCCGGGGACTGGCCCTTCTTCAGACCGAGCTGGCCCACGGGGTACTCCCACAGTCCGGCCGCCCGCACCTTCACCACGAAGTCCCGGTCGCCCTCGGTCAGGGGCCCCCACTGGGTGTTGGCGATGACGCGGGTGGCTGAACTGGAGGTGGTGTTCACGCCGAGCATGCTCGGGTAGGCGAGTGCCGCCAGAGTGAAGCTCAGGGCTCCGCCCACAAGGAGCGTTCCCGTCGCGTTCCGCGAAAAGCGCACCAATGCCTCCTGGCCGATCGGGGGTCCCGCGCGGGCGGGGTCGGTTCGCAGGGAAGTACGGAAGGGAGAGCGCCGGAAACCTTTTGATTTGGTAAAGAGCTTGTGAGGTCCGGTTCACCCCGGCGTGCCGACTTCCCATGTCTTGGCCAGGAGAGGGTGATGGTTTCCTCTGATCAGAGTGGTCATGACAAAGTCGCGGGCAGGCTTCGCCGCATGCCCCCACAGTCATCCCCCCGGGTCCCCCGGCTGCCAAACGGAGCGGCCCCGCGCGGCCCCGCCGCGCTCCCCGTCCTGCCCTACCGCAAGCCCACCAAGGGCCGCGACTACTGGGTGTTCGACGACGTCCTGCCGGACGTGGACGCCGTACGGGAGCGGTGCCTGGCCAAGGACGACTGGGTCCGGGGCTACCCGTACACCTCGGAGACCTGGCCCGGTCTGCGCGCCATGCCCGGCCTGCAACCCGCCGAACTCGCCGTCGTGGAGGAGCTGGTGAGGAAGGCGACCGGGGCCGCGAGACTGTGGGTGCAGCAGGCGCCGGGCGGCGGCACGCTCAACCACAACTGTGTGCAGGTGGTCGGCGAGGGCGAGAGCGAGCCGCGGCCGCACACCGACTCGCGGGCACTGTGCCGGTACGCGGCGGTGCTGTACCTCAACCCCGGGGTGGCCAAGGACTGCGGCACCGCGTTCTACCGCCAGTCGCTGCCCGGCGGCCGGCTCGGCGGCAACATCGTGCAGGCCCCGCACAACAACCTCGTCGAGGCGCTCGGCACGCGGTTCGTCCCGGGCGACCACTTCGAGGAGGACGTCCGCGTCCCGCACAGGTACAACCGGCTGCTCCTCTACAACGCCAACCTGGTGCACAGCGCGACCGGTTACGCCGGCCGGACGCTGGAGGAGAAGCGGATGACGGCGGTGTTCTTCTGGATGGCGTGAGCGGGCGTCTGTAACGGCGCGTGTGACACGACCACGACGGGCCCGTGACGGCGATCTCCGAACTTCCCTTCCAGGGGCCGCATCGAATGGGGTGTCCGGCAGAGAGCCGGGGAGACCGACCGCCACCACTGGGGGACCCCATGTCGAAGCTTCGCAACCGTCGTACGAACGCCCGCCGTACCGCCCTCGCCACGACCGGCGCCGCCGCGCTGCTGGCCCTGCTGACCGCGTGCAACGGCACCGCGAGCGGTTCCGTCAGCGCCGACGGCGGTACGGCGGCCCCGGCCGCCGGCGACTCCACGGCGGCCGCCGGCTCGACGGGCGGCTCGGGCAGCGGTTCCTCCGGCAGCGGTTCCTCCAACGGGGGCTCCGCCAGCGGGGGCTCCTCCGGCACGGGCACCAGCTCGGGCTCGTCCGCCACCGGCGGTTCGTCGGCTTCCGGGGGCAGTTCCTCGGGCGGTTCCTCCGCCACCGGCTCGGTGGCCGCCTGCCAGGCCTCCCAGCTCGGCTACTCCTGGGCCGACCCGGGCAGCGGCACCGGCCAGCAGAAGCACGCGGTCGTGGCGTTCACCAACAAGAGCGGCCACTCCTGCACGATGTACGGCTTCCCGGGCGTCGACCTGGTCAACAGCGGTCAGCAGTGGTCGCTCCAGCGCACGAACGCCACCCCGCGGCGGGTCACCCTGGCGAGCGGCGCCTCCGCCAACGTCACGATCACCTTCCTGGTGCCGGCGCAGGACGACTCCGCCACGTTCACGCCGACCACGGTCGTCGTCACCGCGCCGAACCAGCGCACGTCGTACGACCTGCCCTGGCACGGCGGTGCCGTGGTGCTCCAGGACGGCGCCACCCACCCGGGCACGTACGTCGGCCCGGTCGGCGAGTGACCGCGGGCCCCTCGGTTCACTCCGCGGCGCGCGGGCGCGCAGCGGGCGGACGGCGGCCGGGCGGGCTCCGTGCGCGGCGTGCGCCGCAGCCACCTGTGACACCGGCTACGGGGGTGCCCCGGGACCCGGCGCCGGAGCGGCGCCGGGAAGACCGCGGGAGCACGGCACGGATCCGCTCGCCGTGGCGGCGCCCGCCCCCGGCCAGCGATAATCGCCCCATGGCACCCTCCTCGGCGGCAGCCGCGTGAACGTCACCCACCTGCACCGCCGCCTGCTGCCCGATCTGCTGTCGGTCGGGGCCGGGTACCCCCTGGCGCTGACCGGCGACTACGCGGCCCAGGCGCACGGCCTGTTCGACCGCCCCGGCCGGACCGTGGACGCGGCCACGCAGAGCCCGGAGCCCCTGCGGGCCATCGCCGAGACGGTCGCGGCCGGCCTCCGGGAACGCGGCTGGCGTGTCGTCGTCCGCGAGACGGACCCCCTCTCCGCGCAGCTCATCGTCACCGAGGCGGTCTCGGAGGAGGACGCCGAGGTCAACCTCCTCAAGGAGGCCCTCTGGCACCCGCCGGTCCGGACCGGACTCGGCCTGGCCCTCGCCCTCGACGACGTGGTCGGCATGCGCGTGTGGGCCCTGACGGACCGCGGCCTGCCCCGCGACCTCCTGATCGTGCACGCCGCCGCCGACCGCTGGACCCTCCCCGACCTCGAAGACCTCGGCCGCCGGCACGCCCGCGACACCTTCGACCTCACCGACCTGCAGTCCCGCCTCACCGGCACGGACTGGATCGACGACCGGGAGTTCGCCGCCTGCGGCCTGGACGACGAGGCCGTCACCGCTCTGCGCCGGTGGGCCCAGTCCTGGGCGGACGACATCGCGGAACGCCTGATCGAGGCCCAGCCACCGCAGGACTGACACCTGGCGGGGTGCGGTGAAGGGCCGCGCCGGCGTGCACGTGTGAAGTGGCGGGGCGCGCGGTACGCACCTAGGTGCAGGCGTGCCGTGCCGTGTCAGCCGTCGGGAGTCGTCGTGAGCAGTGTTGCCATCGTGGGGGCCGGGCCCGGGCTGGGAGCCGCTGTCGCCCGGCGGTTCGGGCGGGAAGGGTACGCGGTCGCGCTCCTGGCGCGGGACGGGGAGCGGCTCGCGGCGCTGGCCGGGGAGCTCGCCGGAGAAGGGGTGCGCGCTCGCGGGTACAGCGCCGACGTCAGGGATCCGCTCGCCCTCGCGGCGGCGCTGGCGCGGGCCGCCGAGGAACTCGGGACCGTCGAGGTCCTGCAGTACAGCCCCGTACCGCAGCGGGACTTCATGCGGCCCGTCCTGGAGACCACCCACGCGGACCTGCTCGGGCCGGTCGAGTTCTCGGTCTACGGGCCCGTCGCCGCCGTGCAGCAGGTGCTGCCGGGGATGCGGGAGCTGGGGCGGGGGACGATCCTGTTCGTCAACGGCGGTACGGCGGTCATCCCGCACCCGGACCGGGCCGGGACCTCCATCGCCTTCGCCGCCGAGAGCGCGTACGGGCATCTGCTGCACGACCGGCTCGCGGGCGAGGGGATCCATGTGGCGCAGCTGGTCATTCCGGGGGCCATCGTGGCCGGGCACCCCCGCAAGGATCCCGCCGTGCTCGCCGACAGGCTGTGGGGGATGCACCGCGACCGGCACGGGTTCCGGCACTACGCCGACGACCTGGAGAGCTGACGGCCTGCCCCGATATGCGCATAGGGGTCGATATGCGCATAGGGGTCGATCTGCGTGAACATCATGTATGGGACAAAATGGTGTTGGCCTGATTGCTCCTCGAAGGGAGCCAGGGATGGCTAAGGGGGCCAGCGATGGCTGTGGAAGTATCTCCTCTCCTCAAGCCCTCCAAGCTCAGAAGCCGTGGAGGCCTGCTCGGTGAGTGCCTGGCAGAGTTCCTGGGGACGTTCGTCCTCGTTTCCTTCGGGTGCGGTGTCGTGGCGATGGCCGTCGCGGCGCTGCCCGGGTCCGGGCGCGCGGAGACGCCCACGACCATCTTCCTCGCCGCCGGTGACTGGCTCCTGATCGCCTGGGGCTGGGCCCTGGCCGTGACCTTCGGCATCTATGTGGCGGGCGGCGTCAGCGGCGCCCATCTGAACCCGGCGGTGACGCTGGCGTTCGCCGCGCGCCGCAAGTTCCCCTGGGTGAAGGTGGTGCCCTACTGGGTGTCCCAGGTGCTCGGCGCGCTCGCCGGAGCCGCCCTCGTCTACCTCGTCTACCGCGACGCGATCAACGCGTTCGACGCGGCCTCGAAGCCACCCAAGGTCGGCGGGCACACCGAGGCCACCTTCTCGATCTTCGCCACCTTCCCGGCGCCGTACTTCCACGGTGGGACCTGGGGGCCGCTGATCGACCAGATCGTCGGTACGGCCTTCCTCGTCATGTTCGTCGTCGCGGTCATCGACCTGCGCAACACGGCCGTGGGGTCCAACCTCGGCCCGTTCGTCATCGGCCTCGCCGTCGCGGCCATCGGCATGTCCTACGGCGCGAACGCCGGCTACGCCATCAACCCCGCCCGCGACTTCGGACCGCGGCTGCTCACCTGGTTCGCCGGGTGGAAGAGCTACGCGTTCCCGGGGAACGGGGCGTGGTTCAGCGGGTACTGGTGGATCCCCATCGTCGGTCCGCTGGTCGGCGGCGTGATCGGGGTGCTGGTCTACGACCTGTTCATCGGCGACATCCTGCACGCGCGGCTCAAGCTGGGCGAGTTGCCGGAACCGGGCCGCACCCGCCCGACCGCCGACGGCTGACGGTCACGGCTCCTGCGGCGGCTCCGCCCAGGAGCCGGGCCACACCGCCTCGGCGGCATCGCTCTCGCCGGTGAGCGGGCCCTGCCCGCCGAACCCGTCGTCCGTGGCCCGTTTCGCGACCGTCGCGTACGGCGCCGGGCCGGCTGCCGGGCGGAATTCATCGACTTGGCGGAACTGCCCGGTCACCGGCAGGTCGACGGACGCGACCAGGTACTGCCCGGGGCCGTACTCGTAGACCCGCTCGCCGAGGGCGAGGCGTTTGCCGCCCTGGGCGATCACGGCGAGCACCGTGCCGGACGTGGCGGGCGCCGGTGGCTCCGCCCGGTCGACCTTCGAGATCAGGACGCCGTCGACGGCGGTGGTCCAGTCGGGGCGGGCGTGCCGGTCCAGCAGGGTGCGGAGCTCATCGAGAGGCATGCCTCCATTGCCGCATTGTCCCCGGTCATTACTCCCGAAGCTGCGAGGATCGTGCAAGTCCGGGCCACTATCGTTCTAACGTTTTCGCAGGTCAGAGCGGTTGAATGGAATCACTCCACTCCACCACCTGGAAGGAAGAACGTCGTGATCGCGACCTATGGCTTCAACGCCGTCCTGACCGCCGCGCCCGGAGCGGCCGACGAGCTCGTCGACCTGCTGCTCACCGGCCTGGACGAGGGCAGTCCCGGCGCGAGCGAACACTGCGTCGTCTACCTCGTCTCCCGTTCCGCCTCCGACCCCGACGTCGTGCACGTCACCGAGGGCTGGACCAGCGAGGAGGACCACCACCGGGTCTTCGCCGGGGACGCGGCCCAGGCCATCGTGGCGCGGATCGCCCCGCTGCTGGCCGGGGAGCCCGAGTACACCGACTACGTCCCGGTCCGCGGCAAGGCCGCCTTCTGACCTCCCCGCACCACCCGAGACACCCCGGACAGGTTCCGAGACACCCCTGAAAGGCGACGATCATGACCACCGCCCGCCCCGGACTGGACCCCGAGCTGCGTGAGCTGCTGGCCGGCATGCCCCTCATGTCCGAGCTCACCGAGGACCTCCTCGAGCAGGTGCGCCCGTACTCCTCCACCCCCCTGGAGCCGCTGCTGGCCCACCGCGACGTCGACCGGCGCGAGATCACGGTGCCCGCCGAGGACGGCACCCCGATCCCGCTGACGGTCCTCAGCCCCGTACGCCCTGAGAACTCCCGCGGCCACGGGCCCACCGGCGCACCGTGCGTCTACTGGGTGCACGGCGGCGGGATGGTCATGGGCGACCGCTTCTCGCAGCTCGACATCCCGCTGGAGTGGCTGGACGAGCTCGGCGCCGTGGTGGTGTCCGTGGACTACCGGCTGGCACCCGAGGCCACCGGCACCACCCTGGTCGACGACTGCTACCAGGGCCTGCTCTGGGTCGCCGGACACGCCGCCGAACTGGGCGTCGACCCCGAGCGGATCGTGGTCGCGGGCGCCAGCGCGGGCGGTGGACTCGCGGCCGGCGTCACCCTGCTGGCCCGTGACCTCGGCACCCCCGCCCTCGCCGGGCAGGTGCTGATCGGCCCCATGCTCGACCACCGCGACAGCACCACGTCCAGCCGCCAGTACACCGGGGTGCCCGGCGTCTGGACGGGTGAGATGAACGCCTTCGGGTGGCGCTGTGTCCTCGCCGGCCTCCCCGACGGCGAGGTGCCCGCGTACGTCTCGCCCGCGCTGGCCGACGACCTCTCGGGCCTGCCGGCCACCTATGTCGACACCGGCTCCGCCGAGGTCTTCCGCGACGAGGACACCGACTACGCCGTCCGTATCTGGGCGGCCGGCGGCCAGGCCGAGCTCCATGTCTGGGCGGGCGGCTGCCACGGGTTCGACGCCCTGTACCCGCAGGCGGAGATCTCCGCCACGGCCCGCCGGACCCGCACCGAATGGCTGGCCAGACTGCTGCGGACTCGACGGTCACCGCTCGCGTCGTGATCCTGGACCCGACGGGTCGACACCCCATCCACTCCTGGAGACGACGCCATGACCACCAGCCCCCTCCTGACCGGCCTGAGCGAGCGGCTGCCCGCGCTGCGGGCGCTGTACGAGGACCTGCACGCGCATCCGGAGCTGTCCTTCCAGGAGGAGCGGACCGCGTCCGTGGCCGCGGGGCGGCTGCGGGAGCAGGGCTGGGAGGTCGCCGAGGGGGTGGGCGGCACCGGGGTGGTCGGGGTGCTGGCCAACGGGGAGGGGCCCGTCGTCCTGCTGCGGGCCGACATGGACGCGCTGCCGGTGCGGGAGGAGACCGGGCTGCCGTACGCCTCCACGAACGACGGGGTGATGCACGCCTGCGGGCACGACATGCACGTCACCTGGCTGCTGGGGGCGACCGGGCAGCTGGCGGCCCGGCGGGAGGGCTGGCACGGCACGGTCGTCGCCGTGTTCCAGCCGGCCGAGGAGGTCGGCGGGGCGCCGAGGATGCTCGCGGACCGGTTCGCGGAGCGGTTCCCGCGGCCGCAGGTGTGCCTGGCGCAGCATGTGGCGGCGGCGCCCGCCGGGCTGGTCGGGACCCGGGCGGGGGCGCTGATGGCGGGCGCGGACAGTCTGCGGGTCACCCTGTTCGGCCGGGGTGGCCACGGCTCCACGCCGGAGGCGACCGTCGACCCGGTGGTGCTGGCCGCGGCCGTGGTGATGCGGCTGCAGACGGTCGTCTCCCGGGAGGTGGCCGCCGGCCAGCAGGCCGTCGTCACGGTCGGCTCGATCCACGGCGGGACCAAGGACAACATCATCCCGGACACCGTCGAGCTGGAACTCAACGTCCGCTCCACCACCCCGGCCGTACGGGAGCGGGTGCTGACGGCGATCGAGCGGATCATACGGGCCGAGGCGGCTGCCTCCGGCGCTCCCAAGGAGCCGGAGATCGTCCCCGTCGACTCCTTCCCGGTCACCCACAACGACCCCGCCGCGACCGAGGCGGTACAGACCGCCCAGGCCGCCGAATTCCCCGGCCTCACCTTCGAGTTGACCTCACCCGTCCCCAACAGCGAGGACTTCGGCGCCTTCGGCACGGCACTGGACGCGCCGTCGGTCTTCTGGTTCGTCGGCGGCGCCGACCACGCCCTCTACGAGGGCGTCGACCTGGAGGCCCTGATCCACGACGGCATCCCCGCGCAGATCCCCTCCAACCACTCCCCGCGCTTCGCCCCCGTCCCCGACCCGACCATCGAGACGGGCGTACGGGCCCTGCTCGCGGCGGCGGCCCACTGGCTCGCCCCCTGACCCGCCCGGCGCGGCACGCCCGCCGCCGGTGAGCGGAAGCCGACCGGAGCGGGTGCCGGCCGGGCCGGTCCGCTACGGGCGGGGGGCGGGCTGCTCCAGGGCCGGACGCAGGTCCGTGCGGCGGCGGATCCCCAGCTTGCGGTAGGCGTGCGTGAGGTGGGTCTCCACGGTGCGGCGGGCCAGATGGAGCAGGGCCGCGATCTCCACGTTCGTGCGGCCCTCGGCGGCGAGTTCGGCGATCCGCCGCTCGCTGCCGGTGAGGGAGGCGGCGCCCGTGCGCCGTCGGGGGGAGCGGGCGCCGCCCTTCCGCAGGATCTGCTCGGTCAGCTCCAGGAGCCTTGCGGCGCCCAGCCGTTCGGCGTGCTCGGCGGCCTCCCGCAGGCAGTCGCGGGCGCGGGCCGCCTCACCGGCGGCGGTCAGCCGGCGGCCCAGCGCGATCAGGGCCAGCGCCGGCTCGGTACCGGCCGGGCCGCAGTCCCGCAGCAGCCCGACGGCCTCCTCGGTGAGCTCCAGGCCGCGGCGGCCGCCGATCGCCGTGCCGAGGACGCGCAGCGCCCGGCCGACCGTGCGCGGGGTGCCCCAGACCCGGGCCAGCCGCAGCTCCTCCTCGGCCAGGGCGACGGCCTCCAGCGGGCGGTCCAGGGCCAGCCGGCACTCGGCGGCGGCCGTCCGCCAGGGGGTGACCACCGGGCTGATCACCTCACGGGCCGTCTGGCGGCGGCCGCACTCCAGGAAGTCGTGCAGCGCGGCCGCCGGGTCACCGGTGGCGGCCCGCACCACGCCCCGCGCGAACAGGAACCGGTTCAGCTCCCAGGAGTCCGGTGCCTCCCGCAGGTCGATCCCGGCGACCAGGTCCGCGGCCTGTGCGCCGCGGCCGGTCTCCACGAGCGCGATCAGCGTGTGCGCGTGGGCGTTGGTGGGGGCGACCGGGCCGGGGACGGCGGCCAGGCGGGCGTAGTCGGCGCGCGCCCCGGCGATGTCCGTACGGCAGTTGAGCAGGGCCTGGTGCATGGGGTGCAGCAGGTCGGGGCGCTGCCCGGCCAGGCCCCGGTCCACCAGCCGGTCGGCCTCGTCGAGTTCGTCGGCCCACTGGGCGACCGTGGCCGCCGTGCCGACGAGGAACGGCTCGGTGAGCGGGTCGGCGGGCTCGGCGAGCAGGGTGCGCAGCCGCCGCATGGCGTCCCGGGCCGAGGTGAGGCCCGCGGAGGCCGCGTGCCGCACCAGCAGGGCCTGGCCGGCCGTGCCGACCAGCTCCGGGGAGCGGTCGGCGGTCTCGGACAGCCGCCGGTAGACCTCCTGGCGTACCTCCTGGTCCTCGTCGGACAGGAGCACCGAGGCGGTGTGCAGGGTGCGGACCAGGTCGGGGTGGCCGTCCAGTTCGCCGTCCACGGAACGCAGCAGCTCGACGGCCTTGCGAGTGCGGCCCCGGCCGGTCAGCGCGGTGCCCAGGGCGACGGCGGCGCGCACCCGGTCCTGCGGGGCGGCCGGCATCCGGACCGCCTCGGCGAGCCGCGGGATCGCGGCGGTGGAGCGGGGCGCCGCGTACTCCAGGGAACCGAGCTCGGTCAGCAGCCGCTGCCGGCGGTCGTCGGGGAGGGGCTCCTCCAGGGCGCGGCGCAGATAGGCGACGGCGTCCTCCGCGCGGTCCTCGTAGAGGGCGACGGCGGCCGCGTCCTGGAGCAGCGCCACCGCCCAGGGGGCGTCCACCGGGCCGGTCGCGAGCAGGTGGCCGGCCACGGCCTCGGCGGGGGCGTCCTGGCGCAGCATCGCCTCGGCGATCGCCCGGTGTGCGGTGCGGCGGCGGGCGGCGGGGACGCCGGTGAGGATCGCGTCGCGCAGCAGGGGATGCGGGAAGTGCGGGCGGCCGTCGGCACCGAGGGTGAGCATGCCGAGGCTGGTCATGGCGGTGAGCCAGCCGGCCACCCGGATGGGGTCGGCGTCGGCGAGTTCGGCGAGGAGCGGGGTGATCTCGTTCTCCGGCAGGCCGGTGCCGGGCGCTTCCTCCAGGACGGCGAGGGCGCGGGCCACCTCGGTGGTGGCCGGTCCCGCACTGTCCAGCCACCACTGGACGGCGGCCGGGTACGCGCCCGGGTAGAGGGCGGCGGTCGTCTCGGGCACGTCTCGGTGGCGGCTCTCGTCGAGGTCGTCGAGGAGGGCCTCCAGCAGCAGGGGGCTGCCGGCGGCGGCCTGCACACAGGCGTCGGTCCACAACGGGGACGCGGCGGGGAACCTGGCGCGTACGCGGGCGGCGGCGGCCGCGGGGGCGAGGGGAGTGAACGTGTGGGTCCGCACGAGTGCCGGCGGCAGGGTGTGGGCGAAGCCGGGAGCGGGCGGATCGAGGTCGTACTGGCTGCGTTCGCTGACGACGAGGAGGATCGGTAAGCGGTCTATGTGCCGGGCGGACTCCACGAGCCAGCGGCGCGAGGGGGCGTCGGCGAGGTGGACGTCGTCCACGGCGACGAGCAGGGGCGAGTCCTCGGCGTAGCCGCGCAGCACCCGCCAGAGCCCGGCGGCGGTGGCGCGCTCGTCCCCGTCCACCGCGAGGTCGGCGAACTCGGGGACCGGGCCGAGGAGGTGCAGGACGGTCGCGAAGGAGATGGCGGTGTCGCCGGGCGAGCAACGAGCGCGCAGGACCTTCAGACCGAGCGCGGCCGCCTGCTCGGCCGCGGCCTCCAGGACGGTGGTGCGTCCGGTCCCGGTGGCCCCCCGCAGCAGCACGAGCCGACCGCCACCGGTTCGCGTGCGCTCGGCCTCCTCGGCCAACAGGTGGATGGCGGCGGCGAGTTCAGGGGACGGACGGGTCATGCCTGGCTCCTCGCGGTGCGCTGGTGGGTCTGAGGGGTTAGAGCGGGTGGGGGTGGGAGAGGTTGTGAGAGGCGGGGGCGGACGGTGGGTTTGTTGCGGGGGCGGCACATTTGATACGGGGCTGTGGAGGTGGGGCGGGGGGTGCCTGGGGCGGTGGGTTCCCTGCGGGCCGGTGGGGGTTGCTCGCGCAGTTCCCCGCGCCCCTTTTCGGGTGGGACCAGTGGACCCACCTTCTTGGGGGCGCGGGGCCGCATCGGATATGCGGCTGCCGCCGCGTGGGCGCGACCAGCCACCACGCACCCGCGGGGGCCCACCACCCCAGGCACCCCCCACCCGGCCCCCGAACATCTCGTGGTCCTTGTCGTGGTGGTCCACGATTGTTTTTGCCCCTTCGGCCACAGCAGGCTGGTCACTCACGTCCGTCACTGTTTCCCGCAGGGGTGACGGGCACGTGGACATAGGGGAAAGCGATTGGTCGGCAACAACCCATTCGCAGCCGTCGGCCGTACGCCCGTGGCGGTGTACGCACCCGATCCGATCTCCCGGGAGGGCGCGCTCAGCCAGTTGCGGCGCCACCCAGAGGTCGAGGTGCGCGATGAGTCCGAGACCGGGCCCGGCACGGTGGCGCTGCTCATCTGTGACAGCCTCGACGAACCGGAACTGACCCGGCTGCGCCGGGTGGTGCGCAGCGAGGGGGCGCGGGCCGTACTCGTGGTCGGGACGCTGCGCGAGAGCGAGTTGCTCGATGTGATCGAGTGCGGGGTCGGGGCCATCGTATGGCGCCACGAGGCCACCGAACTCCGGCTCGTGCAGGCCGTGCTCGCGGCCGCCCGGGGCGACGGCGACCTGCCGGCCGACCTGCTCGGCCGGCTCATCAACCAGGTCGGCACCCTGCACCGCAGCGCCGCCGGCCGTCCGGGCGCCCCGGCCGCCGGGCTGTCCGCCCGTGAGGTGGACGTACTGCGACTGGTCGCCGAGGGACTCGACACCGGGGAGATCGCCAGCAAGCTGTCCTACTCCGAACGCACCGTCAAGAACGTCATGCACGGGCTGACCACCCGACTGCATCTGCGTAACCGGGCCCACGCTGTGGCCCATGCCCTCCGGGAAGGCTACATCTGACCGATCGGGCAGCGGGCACCGGTTCCGGGGCAGGCCGGTCTGCCCGGCCGTGCCTGCGGGAGCGGTGGGGGCGAAGGGCAGGATGGACGTGAGTGCCGAGGGGTCCGCGCGGGGCCATGGGGTGGTGAGTACGGCGTGATCCACGAGGTGGACCAGGTGCTGCGGAACCTGCTGACCGGTGGTGCGCTGGCGGGCTCCGGCATCGAGGTCTCCTTCGACGCCCCGACCCGCGACTGGTCGGCCCGCCGCAACGGACCGGTGATCAACAGCTATCTGTACGACATCCGGGAGGACGTCAATCGGCGCCAGCGCGGGCACATCGACGTCCGGGACGAGCGGGACGTCGTGGTCAAGCGCCGCCAGCCGCCCCGGTGGTTCCGGCTGTCGTACCTGGTGACGGCGTGGACCAAGCGGCCCGAGGACGAGCACCGGCTGATCAGCGCCGTGCTCGCGACGCTGATCCCCCGTGAGCTGATCCATCCGTCCGAACTGCCGGGCTCCCTGGGCAACCTGGGGCTGACGATCCCCCTCTCGTGCGCCGGCATCCAGACCGAGGCCCGCTCCCTCGCCGAGATCTGGTCGGCGCTCGGCGGTGAGCTCAAGCCGTCCCTGGACGTCGTGATCACGGCGCCGTTCCCGGCCTACCCCGAGTACGACGCCGGTCCGCCGGTCACCGAGGGCGCCGCCGTGCGCGTACGCGACGGGCTGGACGATGCCGCGCCGGTGCTGGAGGAGCGGGCCCACCGGCCCGGCCAGGTCGCCGAGGCCGCGGCCGCCCGGAGGGACCGGGCGTGACCCTGGACGTCTCCCTGGAGCCGGCCGCCGCGCTCCTCGTCCGGCTGTCCGCGCTGCGCGACCGGGCCGCCGCCCTCGTCGCCCACCGCTCGGCCGACGACCCGACGGCCGCCGACCCGCTGCGCGGCCTCTACCTCTCCGAGGAAGCGGTACTGCACCTGCTGCACCCGCCCTCCGGACCGGCGGAACTCCCCTCTCTGGCAGGGGACTTCACCGACCCGCTCGCCGACCTCGCGGCCCGGCTGCGCCTCACCGGCCTGGACACCGCCCTCCTCCTCATCGCCCTCGCCCCCGACCTCGACCGCACCTTCGAGCCGCTGTACGGCTACCTCAACGACGACGTCGGCCGCCGCCGCGCCACCGTCGGCCTCGCCCTCGACCTGTACGGCGCCCCCGCGCACCTCGCCGTGGCCCGCGCCCGCTTCCATCCCACCGCCCCGCTCACCGCGCTCGGCCTGCTCACCGTCGAGGAGCCCGAACGCCCCTTCCTCAGCCGCTCGTTGCGCGTCCCCGACCGGGTCCTGGCGCACCTGCTCGGCGACGACACCCCGGACCCGGCGCTGACCGGATGCCTGCGGGAGCCGTCGTACGACAGCGAAATCGCCGACGCGGAGTTCGTGCGCCGGCTGGCCGCGCGGATCGCCGCCGGGCCGCTCGTCGTCTTCCTGCGGGAGCGGCGGGAGGGCGAGGGCCTCGGCTGTGCCACGGCCGCGCTGCGGCTCGCGGGGCGGGCGGCGCTGCACTACACCGGGCCCGAGGAGCGGATCCCCGAGCTGCTGCGGGAGGCCCGGCTGAGCGGCCGCGCGGTACTCGTCGACAGTGAGCAACCGGGTCCGTTCCTGCGGGCGTTGGGAACCGCAGTCACGGACGTCACCGTGCTGGTCACGGCCGCGCGCCCCTACGACCCCCAGTGGTGCGACCACCGCGACCCGCTGGTCCTGGAGGTGCCGTCCCGGCGTGCCGCCGCCCTGGACGCCTGGGCGGCCGTCCTGCCCGCCGACCCGGGCTTCGACCTCGCGGCCACCATCGCCCCGTACCACCTCGGTGGCGAGCGCCTCACCCGGGCGGCCCGCGCCGCGCAGGCCCTCGCCGCCTTCGACGGCACCCCGCTCACCGCCGCCCACCTGCGGCTGGGCGCCCGCCAGCAGTCCGCCTCCGGCCTGGAACAGCACGCCCGCCGGATCCGGCCCGCCGTCGACTGGCGGGACCTGGTGCTGCCCGAACGGCCGCTCACGGAGCTGCGCGAACTGGCGCTGCGCGCCCGGCACCGTGACCGGGTGCTCGGCGACTGGCGGCTGAGCGCGGGCGGCGGCAGGGGACGCGGGGTGCTGGGACTGTTCGCGGGCGAGTCGGGCACCGGCAAGACCCTGTCCGCGGAGGTGGTGGCCGCCGAACTGGGCCTGGACCTCTACGTCGTGCAGCTCTCCTCCGTCGTCGACAAGTACGTCGGCGAGACCGAGAAGAACCTCGAACGCATCTTCACCGAGGCCGACCGCACCGACGCCGTGCTGCTCTTCGACGAGGCCGACGCCGTCTTCGGCCGGCGCTCCGAGGTCAAGGACGCCCACGACCGGTACGCCAACCTGGAGTCGGCCTACCTCCTCCAGCGTCTGGAGGCCTTCGACGGCATCGCGCTGCTCACCACCAACCTGCGCGCCAACATCGACGAGGCCTTCACCCGCCGCCTCGACCTGGTGATCGACTTCCCGTTCCCGGACGAGGAACAGCGGCTGGCCCTGTGGCGGCACGGCCTGGCGCACGTCCCCAGCGAGGAGGGCATCGAACTACGCCCGCTGGCACGGGACTTCGAACTGTCCGGCGGCGCGATCCGCAGCGCGGTGGTCACCGCCGCCTACCTCGCCGCCGCCCGCGACCGGCCCCTCACCGCGGCCGACCTCCTGGAAGGCGCCCGCCGCGAGTACCGCAAGGCGGGCCGCCTGGTGCCGGGGACCTGGGCGTGAGCGTCGTGCGGGAGCGCCGGAAGGGGGGTGTGCGCCGTCGTTTGTCTGCCGCTCCGTCGTGGCTGGTCGCGCAGTTCCCCGCGCCCCTGACGGGGCGCTTCCCCTGACGGGGCGGTCAGTCCCCGGACGGGTGCACGATCTGCCACTCCTGGTCGTCCGTGTTCGAGCAGTAGTACAGGGTCAGGTTCGTGTCGTTGCCGCCGGTGCTGAAGCCCGCGACGTCCAGGCAGAGGTTGTCGCTGGCGAAGTTGCGGATCCAGTAGGCGCCGCTGGGCTGCTTGTCGACCCACCACAGCTGGTTGTCGGCCTTCGTGCCGTCGCACTTGTACTCGGTGATCGGCGAGGACAGCTTGGCCGAACCGTAGCCGGGCAGGTCCATGCACAACTGGTCCTTGACGTTGCGGATCTGGAAGAGCGCGGCCGAGCCGGGGCCGCCCTTCGGGTACCGCACCTCCAGGTTCCACAGCTGGTTGTCGTGGGCCGTCTCGTCGCAGGTGTACTCCCGTACCGGCCCGTCGCTGGTGCCGTCGCCGTAGCCGGGGAGGTCCGCGCACTTCTTGGTGGTCGTGTTGCGGAGCAGGATGTCCGTCGCGGGGACCACCGGCTTCGCGGCCTTCTTCTTCGTCGCATGAGGGGCCGGCCGGGACTGGCCGCCGCCTCCGCCCGCCCGGGTGCCGGACGAGCCGCTGCCGTCGTTCGCAGGCTGCTGCTCCACGGGGGTCGGCGAGGGCGCCGGTGCCGCGACCAGGGGCGGGCTCGCCGAGGGGCTGGGCGCGATGCTGCTCACCCCGGCCTCCTGGACCTGTTCCTGGGCGAGACTTCCGACCCGGGGTTTGTAGTTGAACCAGATCAACGCGAAGGTGACGGCGAGGGCCAGCAGGGTGCCGAAGAGGGTGGCGAGCCAGCGGGGCAGGAAGCCGCGCTGGATGTAGGTGCCGTCCACAGGCTGTGGACGGACGCCCGACCGCTGGACGGTGAGGGCGTAGGGCCGCTGCTCCCTGGACCCGAACCAGATGATCTTCCGGGGCTTGAGGGTGGCCTTGACGAAGGCGGCGCGGCCCGGTTCGATCTGGACGTTGCTGGGGCGCAGGTCGTAGGCGAGCTGGTCGCCGTTGTCGCTGCCGCTGACCGAGGCCGTCAGCCTGGTGTTGCCGAGGTTGTCGATGGCCAGCTTCGGGCGGCCCCGGAAACGGCCCTTGACGATGGGCGGGACCAGCTCGGCGCGCAGCTCGGTGAAGGGCGTGATGGTGAGGTTGCCCTCGGGGACGGTGACGGCCTCGGGGTGCTCGGTGGGCGTGATGCGGACCGCGTAGGGGTTGGGGCCGGCCGTCGCGTCGGGGGTGCGGGGCGGCGCGAAGGTGAGCTCGACGGTGCCCGTGGTGCCCGGATACAGGCGGAGCGTCTGCGGCTCGACGGTCGTCCAGGGCGCGACGGGGCCCACCGGTTCGAAGCGGTACTCGTCGACGAGGTCACCGGTGTTGCGCAGCCGCAGCCGTACCCGGGTCGAAGCGCCCGGGTCGACGGTCGCGGAGGTGGGCTCCAGAGAGGTCCACAGGGTCACGGAGTCACCGTCAGCTTGAAGGCTTCGAGCCAGAGCGTGTTGTCGAGGGTGCCGGCGAAGTTCAGGTCGGGGCGGGCGCCCTTGCACCACGGGTCGCCCCAGTCGTGGTCGCGGACCTTGGCGTCGCTGCAGGCCTGGCCGTTGCCGACGTTGAAGGCGAAGCCCTCGATGTAGGGGTCGGACGCCTTCGTGCTGCCGATGTAGTTGTCCTTGCCGTCGGCGGTGATCGCCGTCCAGTTCGGGTTCCACCTGCCGTTCCCGTTGGTGGACTGGGGGTCGTAGACGAAGGCGTTCGCGGCCGAGCCCTGGACGCCGTACACCGCGATGTTGATGGACTTGATCGGCAGGTTCTTGCCGACGGTGCCCGCCATGGTGCCGTCGCAGACCGGCTTCTGCCAGCCGGAGCCCTGGACGTAGGCGCGGTAGCAGATGTGCCGCCCGGACGGGTCGTCGGCGGCGAGCCGGTTCACGGCGGTCGCCGCGGTGTCCTGCCTGGGCTTGGCGGTCACCGTGGCCGTGGCACCGCCACCGCCTCCCCCGCCGCCGTTGTTGTTCCCGGGGTTCGCGGCGGGCGCCGACGAGGGCGTCTCGCTGGGCGCGGGCGGCGGCGCCGGGGTGGTGGCCGGGCTGGGCGCGATACTGCTCACCCCGGCCTCCTGGGGCTGTTCCTGGGCGAGGCTCTGGACGTGGGGTCTGTAGTTGAACCAGATCAGGGCGAAGGTGACGGCGAGGGCCAGCAGGGTGCCGAAGAAGGTGGCCAGCCAGCGGGGCAGGAAGCCGCGCTGGAGGTACGTCCCGTCGACGGGCTCCGGCTTCAGCCCCGACCGCTGCACGGTGAGGCGGTACGGCCGCTGCTCCTTCGGCCCGAACCAGATGATCTTCCGGGGCTTCAGTGTCGCGTCGACGAAGGCGGCGCGGCCCGGTTCGATCTGGACGTTGCTGGGGCGCAGGTCGTAGGCGAGCTGGTCGCCGTTGTCGCTGCCGCTGACCGAGGCCGTCAGCCTGGTGTTGCCGAGGTTGTCGATGGCCAGCTTCGGGCGGCCCCGGAAACGGCCCTTGACGATGGGCGGGACCAGCTCGGCGCGCAGCTCGGTGAAGGGCGTGATGGTGAGGTTGCCCTCGGGGACGGTGACGGCCTCGGGGTGCTCGGTGGGCGTGATGCGGACCGCGTAGGGGTTCGGGCCGGCCGTCGCGTCCGGGGTGCGGGGCGGGGCGAAGGTCAGCTCCACCGTCCCGGTGGTCCCCGGATACAGGCGGAGCGTCTGCGGCTCGACGGTCGTCCAGGGCGCGATGGCGCCCACCGGTTCGAAGCGGTACTCGTCGACGACGTCACCGGTGTTGCGCAGCCGCAGACGGACACGGGTGGAGGACCCCGGGTCGACGGTCGCGGAGGCGGGTTCGAGGGAAGTCCAGAGGCTCACGTCGACACGTTACGGGCGGTGCGCGACGGTGTCGCAGGAACGAGGGCAGCTTCAAGTGCCCGAAGGAGCGGTCCTGTTGGCCGTGAGGCCGGCAGGCCGGGCGCCAGGAGTGCCCCTGCGGCTCTTCAGTCCCGCCGACCAGCCGGGTAGAACGGCGAGAGGCGAGAGGACGGTACATGCAGGCATACGCACGCTCGAGCACGGGTTCCGCCCCGGACCGCGACGCGGGCCGGGCGCCCCGCCCGGCCGCGCCTCGGTCGGCCACGGCGGCCCGGCTGGCGCATCTCCAGGCGACGGCGGGCAACGCGGCGGTCGTCCACGCCGTCCAGCGCGACCGGCACCAGCACACCGCGGGCTGCGGACACGTCGACGAGGAGACGGCGGCCCCACTGGATTCGGCCGTCCAGCGGGAGGCGGCCGTCCAGCGGGAGGCGGTTGTCCAGCGGGACTCGGTCGCCGACGCGGTGCGCTCGCCCTGGAGCCCGCTTGAGTCGCGTATCAAGAAGCGAGCCGAAGCCGGCCTCGGCATCGACCTGAGTGGGGTGCGCGTGCACACCGGGGACGTCGCCCAGCGCTCGGCGCAGCGGTACGGCGCCCGCGCCTACACCAGCGGCCTGGACATCGTCGTGGGTCCCCAGGGTGTGGACGACGAGACGATGTACCACGAAGTCACCCATGTCTGGCAGCAGGCCGGCGGGCCGGTGGCCGGCACTGACACCGGGGACGGGACGAAGGTCTCCTCCCCGGGCGACCCCTTCGAGCGGCACGCGACCGACAGCGGCCGCAAACTCGCCCAGGGCATCGCCCCGGACACCACGCGGCCGGCGACGGGCGGCGGCGGGGCGGGTACCGCCCCGGTGCAGCGGTACCAGGTGATCGAGCCGGGCCAGGAGGGCTATCCCACCAAGCATCCGGACGCTGACGACGAGCAGTTCTTCGTCGGCCAGGACATGAACGAGGCCGGCAGCTGGTACGACCAGGACAGCCCGCCCATGCCCCACCTCGTCTACGAGGGCGCCGTCCGGCTCGCGGTCTCCGACGACTTCTCGTTGGCCGTGCAGCACGCCGCCGGCGGCAAGGAACCGAAGACCTTCTTCGCCACCAACAAGCGGATCAGCTCCTCCAACGAGCGGCTGCCCGACCTCACCCGGGGCAGGGGCGTCAGGCTGGAGAAGACCGGCCGGTACCTGACCTTCGAGGGGATGGGCCGCAAGGAGGTGCTGTACGAGGTCCAGCCGAAGGGCCGGCCCTCACGGCGGGACAACACCGTCCAGCACGGCCTCGACGTGCGGGTGCCGCAACGCTGCAACGCGATGGCGGAGTTCGTGACCGGCCAGAAGTCCGTGGACCTGAGCGGCGGCGACGCCTACTGGGAGACCCTGGGCAAGGCGCTCGACCGGCTCACCTCCGGCAACAAGTACGAGAAGCGCATCAAGAAGGCCTTCAAGGATGGCGACCACGAGGTCGCTGGACCGCTGATGCTGGAGATGAGCGGACTGTTCCAGCAACTCGTCGCGGCGCAGCCGGAGGAGGTGGAGAGGGTGCTGCAGCGGCTGGAGATCAACGAGCACGCCAAGATGCCGAAGGTGGGGGACGCGATGATGGTGAAGGCCGAGGCCGACGCGGCCCAGCTCGAGGACATGCAGGCGACCGGCAACCGCCCCACGCCGTTCCACTTCGGCGGTGTGGTGGCGAAGGCCGGCGACGACTACGTCACCATGGAGAACTACGCCCGCGAGCAACCCAGCCGCTCCACCCTCGACGGCGGCGACCCGCTCTGGTACTTCCGCATGTACGGCAGGCAGGCCGGGCGTACCTGGCACGAGTGCTGGACCAGTCCCGAGAGCGCCAGCTTCGTCGGCGCGATGCTGACCATCACGCTGCGCGGCTGAGCACCCGGCGGCGCGGCTCGCCGGTCCGCATGTCCTGCCCTTCCGGGCACGCGGACTGCCCCCGGGCAGGCACCTCGGGCCGTTTCGACGGGCGGCTCTCGCGAGTGAGGCTGAGGACGTTCCTGTCTCGTACCCCGAGGAGAGCAGAGCATGCCGTCCTACCTGTCACCCGGCGTCTACGTCGAGGAGGTGGCCAGCGGCTCGCGCCCCATCGAGGGGGTGGGCACGTCGGTGGCGGCCTTCGTTGGCCTGGCCCCGACCGGTCCGCTGAACGAACCGACGCTGGTGACCAACTGGACGCAGTACGTTGCGTCCTTCGGTGAGTTCACCGACGGGTACTACCTCGCGCACTCCGTCTACGGCTTCTTCAACAACGGCGGCACGGCGGCGTACGTCGTCCGTGTCGGCGGATCCCACGATGGTGCCGAGGGTGCCGGTAACTCGCCCGCCGCGGTGCGGGGTTCGGCCGCCCCGGCCGCGCTGCCGCCCGGCGAGGCCAAGCAGCTCGGCACCTTCTCCGTCAGCGCCATCGCCTCCGGCGACCTGAGCGTCGAGGTCGCCGACCCCGAGGGCGAGGGCCCCGCCGAACGCTTCAGGCTGGTCGTCAAGGACGGCGGCAAGCCCGTCGAGACCTTCGACGTGACCGCGAAGAAGAGCGGCCGCAACTACGTGGTCACCCAGGTCAAGGAGCGCTCCAAGCTCATCACCGTGACCGAGGCCGCGCCCGCCGCGCAGCTGGTCCGTCCGGACAACCAGACGGTGGCCCTCGCGGCCCCCGCCCCGGCCCCGGCGTCCGCGTCCCCCGTCGCGGACGCCGGCTCCCACCCCGGCCCCGCCGAGTACCTCGGCGACTCGGCCGACCGGACCGGCTTCGGCGGCCTGGAGGCCGTCGACGAGGTGTCCATGGTGGCCGTGCCCGACCTGATGGCCGCCTACCAGCGCGGCGCGATCGACCTGGAGCAGGTCAAGGCCGTCCAGCTCGGCCTGATCGCGCACTGCGAGCTGATGGGCGACCGGGTCGCGGTCATCGACCCGCCGCCCGGCCTCAACGCCCGCCAGATCCGGGTCTGGCGCCAGGAGACGGCCGGCTACGACTCCAAGTACGCGGCCCTCTACTACCCCTGGATCAAGACCTTCGACCCGTCCTCCGGCCAGTCCCGGCTGATCCCGCCGTCCGGTCACGTGGCCGGCGTCTGGGCCCGCAACGACGCCGAGCGCGGCGTCCACAAGGCTCCGGCGAACGAGGTGATCCGGGGCGCGGTGGACCTGGAACTCCAGATCACCCGGGGTGAGCAGGACCTGCTGAACCCGATCGGTGTCAACTGCATCCGGGCGTTCCCGGGCCGCGGCATCCGCATCTGGGGCGCCCGCACGCTGTCCTCCGACCCGGCCTGGCGCTACCTCAACATCCGCCGGTACTTCAACTACCTGGAGGAGTCGATCCTGATCGGCACCCAGTGGGTGGTCTTCGAGCCCAACGACCACAACCTCTGGGCCCGCATCCGGCGCAACATCTCCGCGTTCCTGGTCAACGAGTGGCGCAGCGGCGCGCTGTTCGGGCAGCGGCCCGAGGAGGCGTACTACGTCAAGTGCGACGAGGAGACCAACCCGCCGGAGTCGGTGGACGTCGGCCGGGTGATCTGCGAGATCGGCATCGCCCCGGTCAAGCCCGCCGAGTTCGTGATCTTCCGGCTGGCCCAGTTCAGCAGCGGCAGCGGCGAGTTGCAGGAGTAGCGGGGCCCTCGGTCCCCGACCCCCTTGATGTCAAGGCACCTTGAGAAGAACGGGCAGTAACACATGAGTCTCCAGCCGGGTGACGCCCTCACATCGCACAATTTCGGCCTGCAGATCGACGGCGTGATGGTCGAGTACCTCGCCGAGGTCAGCGGCATGACGATGGAACAGGACGTCATCACCTACCAGCAGAACACGCCGGACGGGAAGAACCACGTCCGCAACCTGCCGGGCGTCAAGAAGAACGGCACCTGCACGGTCGTACGCGGTATGACCCAGTCCTCGTCCTTCACCCAGTGGATCAACGAGTCGATCAACGGCCAGATGACCACCGCCCGCAAGAACGCCTCCATCATCATGATGGACTTCGAGAACAACCCGGTGAAGCGCTACAACCTGCGCAACGCCTGGTGCAGCAAGATCGACACCAGCACGGTGAAGGCGGGCGAGGCGGCCGCGCTGACCGAGACGGTGACCATCACGTTCGAAGAACTGGTCATCGAGTAATGAGGCGTTCGGCCGTCAGGGCCCAGGGCGTGGGGGCGCCGCTCGCACCGGAGGCGGCGGCGCCCCAGGCTCCTCAGCAACCGGAGGCGCCCGTCGAGGTGCTGCGCACGGAGTTCCCGTTCCAGCTCCCGCGCGGGTACGTCGACGAGCAGGGCACCGTCCACCGGGACGGCGTGATGCGCCTGTCGACGGCGCGGGACGAGCTGATCCCGCTGCGGGACGTCCGCGTCCAGGAGAACCCCGCGTTCCTGTCGGTGGTGCTGCTGGGCCGGGTCATCACCCGCCTCGGCACGCTCCCGCTCGTGCACGACGGGATCGTGGAGAACATGTTCGCCTCCGACCTGGCGTTCCTGCAGGACTTCTACCGCCAGATCAACGCCGAGGGACACACCCGGGCCGCGGTCAACTGCCCGCACTGCTCCGAGCCCTTCGAAGTGGAACTCGGCGGGAGCCGCCTGGGGGAATCGTGACGTACGCGACCGACCGGCTGCACGAGGAGATCGCGTACGTCGCCTACCACTTCCACTGGAACCTGGAGGACATCCTGGACCTGGAGCACGCCGACCGACGCCGCTACACGGCGGAGATCGCGTCTCTGGTGACCCGGGCGACGGCCTCCGCAGGGGCGGAGGGCTGACGGGTGGGGCTGTGGGATCGGATGCGCGGGCGCGGACGGGGGCCCGGGGCCGACGCGTCCGCGAACGGACCTGAGGTTCCCGCGGAGGTGTCACGCCCCGCGGAGGTGCCGCGTCCCGTGGTGGCGGCGGCCTGGTCCGGGCTGCCGCCGATCCAGCGTGCGCTGGGGGCGGGCGGCCCGGTCGCGGACGCCGGGTTCGGCGGCCGGTTGCCGACCTGGCAGAACCCGTCGTTCATGGGCACGCGCTCGCACGCGGTCCTGGACGGCGCGTCGAGCGCGGGTCTCGCCGGGGGCGCCCGCGCGGGCACCACGGGTGCGGGGGCCGTGTCCGGCCTGGAACGTCCGGTGCAGACACTGCCGTTGGCGGGGCCGACGGGAGCGGCGGGACCGGTGGGCCCGGCGGCCGGCCGGGGGACGTCGGTTCCGGTGGTGCCGCTGAGGGCGGTCGGGGGCGGTCCGGCCGGCTCTGGTGTGCCTGTCGGCTCCATGGGGTCCGCGGGGTCTGCGGGACGGGCCGGACCGGCTGGTCCGGCGGCGCGGGCGGTGCAGCGTGTGCCTTCGGCGGGAGGGCGCGGTGGCGGTGCGGCCGCCCAGCCGCCGGGGGCGACGGCAGGAACGGCACGGAACGGGAGGAGCGCACCGAGCCCGGCTCTCCCGTCGGCTCCGTCGACAGTCTCGGCGGCCTCGGCCGATGCCCCGGCGCCCTCCGCGGCGGGGGCGGGGCGGCGGGCGATGCCTGCTGTCCAGCGGTCGGTCACGCCGACGACCGCCGCCCCGGCTGCCGCGTCTCCCGCCGCTTCGACGGCGGTGCCGGTGGCGTGGGCGCCGCAGCCCCTCCCGGTCGGGCCGGCTCCGGCCACCGGTCCACGTGTCGCGCCCGCACCTCCCGTCCCGCCACGCCGCGGCGCGCTGACGCAGGCGCCGGCGAGCACGTCGGTGACGGCTGTGCAGCGGCGTACGCTGCCGGCGGCGCCGAGGACGACGGCCGCCGAGAGCCCGGTGCCGGCGTCGGGTGAGGGCGACCGAGCCGGTGGCGGGACGGCGGCCGGGAGCGACGGCGGTGATCCGGTGCGGGTGACCGGAGGCTGGTCGCGCCCGCGAGGTGACGGCGGCCCCTCCTCCGGCAGCGCCCCGCGGGCTTCGCGGAGCGCTGCCCCCGGACGCGGGCCGGCGCCCGCCGTCGTACAGCGGTCCGTGTCCGGTGGCGGACCGGCGACAGCCCGGCCGGGCACGACAGGTCCCGGTCCGGCCAAGACGTCCTCGGGCGCTGGCGGTGGCGGTGGCGGTGGCGGTGGTGCAGCCTCGGCAGCCGTGTCGCCCGGGGCCACGGCTCGTACGGTCCCCGCGTCGCCTGCGACGACAGCTCCTCCTGTCCCTTCCCCGGCTCCCGTGCCACGCGCGGTGTCCGCGACGCCCACGTCGGCTGCCGCTTCCGGGACGGCCACGCCGTCCGGCGCGTCCCCGGGCGGCGGCGGGCCTGGCGCCGGGGCACGGACCCCTGTGCAGCGGCAGGCGGTGAGCGGCGGCCGCACCCCGGTCTCTCCGGTCACGCCCGGCAGTCCGGCGGCGGCCCCGCGGCAGCCGTCCGGCAGCCTCGGGGCCGACCCCGTACAGCGCCTTGCCGCCACGGACCCGGCCGCCCGGCACACGCCGCCGGCGCCGGAAAGCGGCCGTACGGAGGCGAGTTCGGCCCCGGCGGCCAACACCGGCACGGCGGCCACCGGCGCCACCGGCATCGAGGCCGCCCCGGCTGCTTCGCCCACCACGCGAGCCACGCCCCCTGTCGCACGCGCCTCGGCCGACCCGCGGAGCGCGCGCCCGTCGGTGTCCCCGGCCGCGAGCGGTGGCCGTGAGGTGTCCGTGCAGCGAAGGGCGACGGAGAGGCCGAGCGCCGCTGACGCGGTACCGGAAGCGCCCCGTCCGGCAGGGCGGGGGGCCGTACCGGCTGCCGTGCCGGTGCCACCGGGCGAGTCCGGCCAGGGCGCGTCGGCCGGCGCCCCGACGACGGCGGCCGCGTCGGCTCCCGCGCCGGCTTCCGTCCAGCGTGCCGCGACGACCCCGGACGCCCCTCGCCCCGGCCTCGGCGCTCCGCTTTCGCGTGCGGCCGGGAACGGTGGCCGTGAGGTGTCCGTACAGCGTCGGATCTCCGAGGGGAGGACGGAGAGACCGCGAACCCCCGCCGCCGCCGTGCCGACAGCCGCCGCGCCGGAAGCACAGACCCCGCCGGGTCCGCGCGACCGGGGCCCCGCCTCGTCGGCTTCCGGTCCGTCGGTCTCCGGTCCGTCGGTCTCCGGTTCGTCGGCTTCCGCCTCTTCGGCTTCCGCCTCGCAGGTCTCCGGTCCGTCGGCTGCCGCCCCCGCCGCGGTGGCCCAGTCCGTTCCGGTGCCGGCCTCCGCCTCCGTGCAGCGTGCCGGTGCGGCCACCACCCCCGGCGCTCCCCGCCTCGGCCTCGGCGCCCCGCTGACGGGCCCGGCCGCCGCGAGGCCCGCCGGCCGTCAGGCGGCCGTGCCGCCCGTACAGCGGCGGCGGGCGTCGAGTGGTTCGTCCGGTGGTTCCTCTGGTGGTCCGGCGGGGAATTCTTCGGGTGACCGGTCGGCCGCCTCTTCCCGGCCGGTGCCCGAAGCGCCCCGGCCGGTGCAGCGGGTTTCAGCACCGGACCTGCCGAGGACCACCGCCGAGCGCGCCCAGCCCGCACCCGCCCACCCCGTGCCGACGGCGCCACCAGCCGGTCCCGCCGCCGCCACGGCGGGACCCTCGGCGACGGCCGCAGCGCCTTCCCCGGATCCCCTCTTCGTTCAGCGCACCGCCGCCTTCGCTCCGCCCGCCACTCCGGGGCCCGGAAGCCGCCAGGCAGCCGTGCAGCGCCAGGCAGCCGTGCAGCGCCAGGCGCAGTCGCCCCTGCCCGCGACCACCCCGCCCCCCACCGGACCGGCGGCACCCCTGCCCCTCTTCGTGCAGCGAGCCACGACCGCGGCTGCGCCGGCCGCCCTCCCGGTCAGGCCGGCCGCCACCGACTCCGGGCCCGCTCGCCCCGTCCCCCTGCGCCCGACCGCCCCGATCTCCGCCACCACCGCGCTCCCCGTGGCCCCCCTCGGCCGTCTCACCGTCCAGCGGGACGCGCTCACCACCGCGCTCCCCGTCGGCCACCCCACGACCCCCCTGAAAAAAGAGCCGGTCACCCACACCGCCCGCGCCGAGGCCCCCCGCACCCAGACGTCCCGGCAGCCACCGCCCCCCGACGACCCGCCGCCACCGGGGTACTCCGCCGCCGCCTCGTCCGCCGACGGTCCGCCGCCCGGCTACACCGCGGTCGCGGACGGCGGTTTCGACCCCCGCGCCCTCACCGAGTTCCAGGTGGACGCCCTCGTCCACCGGATCATCGACCGGATCACCCGCCACGTCCGCACCGAACTCCGCCGCGACCGCGAACGCGTGGGCAGACTCCGCGACTCCCGCCCCTGATCACGACGTCCGCGCACCACCCCACAGAAAGGCCTCCCGATGGATCGCCAGGACCCGGGAACCACAGTCTGGTTCAGCCTCTCCATCGACGGCGAGGACCTCGGTTACTTCAACGGGTGCGAGGGACTGTCGTCGCAGGTGGAGATCGAGCAGCGGCAGGAGGGCGGTAACAACGGGTTCGTGTGGCAGCTGCCGACCCGGGTCACCTTCTCCCACATCCGGCTGACCCGCCCGCTCACCCCGGACACCGCCAAGGTCGCGAAGTGGATCTCGTCCGTGCAGACGGGCATCGAGCGGCCCACCGGACAGATCACGGCGCTGCGCGCGGACGGCTCGGAGGTGGCCCGGTGGGGGCTGCTCGACGTACTGCCGGTGAGCTGGCAGGGACCCTCCCTGGACGCGGGCAGCCCGTCCGTCGCCACGGAGGTCCTGGAGATCGCCCACCACGGCTTCACCGACTGACGGCCGGAGCGGACAGCACGGCCGGAGCGGACAGCGCGGCCGGAGCGAGCAGAGCGGACTGAGAGGCAGACCAGATCATGGCCAGGAGCAGCCGGGGCGCCGGCAAGAGCCTCGTACGGGCCACCCTCGCGATTCACGAACCGCCCGTGGGCACCAGCACCAGCCCGGGCGGCATCATCAAGACGTTCGGCTTCGAGTTCAACCCGGCGCAGCTGTCGATCGCCCGCCGGGCGGACTGGAAGTCGTCGGCGGCGCCGATCGAACGGGACGGCGCGTTGCCGGAGTTCCTCGGCACCCATCCGCGTGAGATGAGCGTCGAGATCTTCCTGGACAGGTCCGACGACCCGGACAGCAACGACGTGATGAAGAAGGTGGAGTCGCTGCTGGCCTGCTGCGAGGTCACCAGCAAGAGCATCGCCGCCAAGCAGCCGTCCCCGCCCTGGGTGGTCTTCCAGTGGGGGTCGTTCTCGACGGCCAACTTCACGGCGTACGTCGCCTCCGCGGACGTCTCCTACTCGCTCTTCGGGACGAGCGGGATGCCGATCCGGGCCAGCTGCCGGCTCCAGCTGCACGAGATCCCGAGCAAGACCGCGGGACAGAACCCGACGTCCGGCGCGCTCACCGCGCAGCGCGTGCACCGGGTCGTCGCCGGGGACTCGCTGCAGTCGCTGGCCTGGCGGGAGTACGGCGACGCGGCCGCCTGGCGGGCGATCGCGGCCGCCAACGACATCGACGACCCGGGGTGGCTGCCCGCGGGGACCGAACTGGTGCTGCCGGCCGCCGAGGAGGTGCGGTCCTGATGGTGAAGCCTGCTTTCTCGAACGTCATCAAGGTCGTCATCGGCGGCAAGGAGCTGACCCCCACCTCGGAGTACGGGCGGTATCTCGTCGACGCCCATGTGGACCAGGGTGTCGGGGTGCCCGCCGCCTTCCAGCTGACCTTCCGCGACCCGTCCCGCAAACTGCTCGGCAAGCTCAAAGTCCAGTTCGGCACCCCGGTGGTGATCACGCCGGTCTCCGACGGCCAGGGCACCGGCGACCCGCTGTTCACCGGTGAGGTCACGGGGATGGAGGCCGAGTACGACGGCACCGGCAGCTACGCGGTGGTCCGGGGCTACGACTACGGGTTCCGGCTGATGCGGCAGCGCCGCGTCGTCGCGTACCGCAACCAGACCGCCTCCGACATCGCCCGCAAGCTGGCCGCGCAGGACGGCGTGCCGATCGGGCGGATCCAGGCCACCAAGACCGTCTACGAGTTCATCAGCCAGTCGAACGTCACCGACTGGGACTTCCTGGCCCGGCTCGCCGACGAGAACGAGATGGTCATGTCGGTGGACGCGGACGGCAAGTTCCAGTTCGTGAAGCGGAAGAGCGCCTCCGGGGCGCCCTCGCCGCAGACCGACGGCGACAAGAGTCCGTTCGTTCTGGAGGCCGGGCACGACATCCTGCGGCTGCGTACCGCGGTCACCGCGTCCGACCAGGTGAACAAGGTCGAGTCGCGCGGCTGGGACGTACGCACGAAGAAGACGCTCACGGCGACGGTGACACCCGCGAGCAACACCGGCTACAGCATCGGCACCACCCCGGGCGACGCGGCCGGCGAGTTCAAGACGTCGAAGCTGGTCGAGACGCGCACGCCGTACGACAAGCAGACCGAGGTGAAGTACGCGGCCGACGCCCTCTCCGACGACGTCACGTCGACGTTCGCCGAGGTGGAGGTGGTGGTGCGGGGCAATCCCAAACTGCGGCCCGGGGTTCCGGTGGCGCTCGCGGACGTCGGGGACCCCTTCGAGGGGAAGTACACGGTCACCTCGGTACGGCATGTCTTCGGCGACGCCAAGCACTACGAGACCTGGGTGACCGTCAGCGGCCGTCAGTGGCGCTCGCTCTACGGCGTCGCCTCGGGCGGTGCCGGGGACGCCGGCGGCGACCGGCAGCCCAGCGTGGCGCAGGCCCTCGTCACCGACGTGCAGGACCCGCTCCAGCAGGGCCGCGTGAAGATCAAGTTCCCGTGGCTGGACGACACCTACGTCAGCGACTGGACCCGGACCGTGCAGTGGGGCGGGGTGCGCGGCGGCGGGGTCTTCCCGATGGACGTCGGGGACGAGGTGCTCGTGGCCTTCGACCGGGGCGCCCTCGACCACGCGTACGTCATCGGCGGCCTCTACAACGGCAAGGACAAGCCGACCAGGGTCCAGGACGTTCCGCTGCACGACGGCATGCGCGGCCGGGCCACCCGGCACACCGTCTCCGACCGGGTCGGCAACCGCATGGACCTGCTGGATCAGCGGGGCCGCAAACAGGGCGTCCGGCTGGCCAGCGGGGACGGCAAACTGACCGTCTTCCTCGACCGGCAGAAGACCGAGATCACCGTGGACAGCAAGGGCAGCGTCGCCATCAAGGGCAGCAGGTCGGTGTCGGTCGAGGCAGGCGCCAACCTGTCCCTGAAGGCGGGGGGCGCGCTCAGCCTCAGGAGCGGGGGGCCGCTGTCCCTGCAGAGCGGGGAACTCGTCGACATCAAGGCGCCCTCGGGCGCGGTCTCCGTGAACGCCGCCGCCGTGAACCTGATGGCGAACGCCGCCCTGTCGCTGCGCGGCAACGCCGCCGTCGCGATCAGCTCCCTCGCCACGGTGGGGATCCAGGCCCCCGAGGTGCCGGTCCTGGGCAACCTGATGATGGGCGGCCTGACGGTGATGGTGATCCCGGCATGAGCGGGCGCGAGGTCTTCCGGGAGAGGCGGGTGCGGGGCTGATGGCAGAGCAGTTCGTCGGCTCCGGCTGGTCGTTCCCGCTGCGGATCGGCCCCACCGGCGGCATCGCCCTCGTCAGCGGCGAGAAGGAAGTGGAAGAGGCCATCCGCCTCATCCTCTCCACGGCCCCCGGGGAACGCCCGATGCGGCCGGAGTTCGGCTGCGCCATCCACGACCTCGTCTTCGCCCCCGTCAACGAGCAGACGGCCGGCCGTATCCAGCACGAGGTGCACGCCAGCCTCGACCGCTGGGAGCCCCGGATCGAGGTCGAGGACGTCGAGGTCACCACCGGCGCCGACCCGAGCGTGCTGATGATCGACGTCCGCTACTCGATCCGCGGCACCAACAACCCGCGCAGCCTGGTCTTCCCCTTCTACGTCATCCCCTCCCACGACGAGCCGGACCTGCCCCCCGCCTCCCCGGACTCCTCCGAAAGCGACCGCTGATCCCGATGGCCCTGCCCTCCCCGAACCTCGACGACCGGCGCTTCCAGCAGTTCGTCGACGACGCCAAGCGTTACATCCAGCAGCGCGCCCCGGAGTGGACCGACCACAACGTCTCCGACCCCGGCATCACGCTGGTGGAGACGGTCGCGCACATGGCCGACCAGATCGTGTACCGCCTCAACCGGGTCCCGGAGAAGAACCACCTCGCCTTCCTGGACCTGGTCGGGATCACGCTGTTCCCGCCGTCGGCGGCCCGTACGGACGTGACGTTCTGGCTGTCGGCGGCCCAGGAGGAACCGGTTCCGGTGCCGGTCGGCACCGAGGTGGCGACCCGCCGTACCGAGACACAGGAGGCGGTGGTCTTCGCGACCGAGCGCGAACTGACCATCGTGCCGAGCGAGTTGCGGCACCTGCTGCGGCAGCAGCAGGGCTCGGCCGTCGTCGACCTCACCCACGACCTCGCCGAGGGCAAGGACCTGCTCTGCTTCACCGAGTCCCCGAACCCCGGTGACTGCATGCTGCTCGGCCTCTCCGCCGCCGTCCCGCACTGCGCGGTCGCCCTGGACCTGGACAGCCGGGTCGACGGCGTCGGCGTGGACCCGCGGCAGCCCCCGCTGGTGTGGGAGGCGTGGACGGAGGACGGCTGGCGGGAGTGCGAGGTCGACCGGGACGGCACCGGCGGCCTGAACCGCCCCGGCGAGGTCGTGCTGCACGTCCCCGGCGGTCACGTGCTGTCCCGCAACGGCGGCCTGGAGGCCAGCTGGCTGCGGTGCCGGGTCACCGAACCGCACGCCGACCAGCCCTTCTACACCACCTCCCCGACGGTCCGGTTCGTGGAGGCCTGCACGGTCGGCGGCACGACCGCGGCCGTCCACGCGGAGACCGTCGAGGACGAGGCGCTCGGCGAGTCCACCGGCCTGCCCGGCCAGCGTCTGCGGCTCGCGCACGCCCCCGTCGTCGGGGACAGCCCGCCGCTCCTGCTGCAGACCGCCGAGCACGACGGCGAGGGCGGCTGGGCGGACTGGCAGGTCGTCCCGCACTTCGCGGCCTCCGGACCGGACGACCGGCACATCACCCTCGACGCGACGACCGGCGAGATCGCCTTCGGCCCCGCGGTCCGCGAACCGGACGGCTCGCTGCGCCAGTACGGCGCCGTGGCCCCGAAGGGCGCGGTCATCCGGGCCCGCCGCTACCGCACCGGCGGGGGCCGGGCCGGCAACGTGGCCCGGGGAGCCGTACAGATCCTGCGCTCCTCCATCCCGTACGTGGCGGAGGTCGTCAACCGGGAGGCCGCACGCGGCGGCGTGGACGGCGAGACGGTCGCCGAGGCGAAGGTGCGCGCCCCGATCACGCTGCGCGCCCAGGAGCGGGCGGTGACCCTGCGTGACTACGAGGAGCTGGCCCGCCGCGCCGCGCCCGAGACGGCCCGGATCACCTGCCTGGAGGGCGAGGAGGGCGAGCACGGGGCGTACGCGGTACGGGTGCTGGTGGTGCCGCAGGCCGTGTCCGACCCGGGCGGCCGGCTCCGTTTCGAGCAACTCGTGCCCGGCGACGCCCTGCTGGACCGCATCACCCGCTATCTGGACGAACGCCGGCTGATCGGCACCCGGCTGGCGGTCGGCCCGCCCTTCTACCAGGGCGTTACGGTCGTCGCCACCGTGCACGCCTTCCGCGGCGTGGACGTCGACCGGGTCCGCCGTCAGGCCCACGACGCCCTCTACCGCCACCTCGATCCGCTGACCGGCGGCGCGGACGGCAAGGGCTGGCCGTTCGGGCGCCCGGTGCAGGCCGGTGAGGTCTTCGCGGTGCTGCAGCGGGTTCCCGGCATCGAACTCGTCGACGAGGTGGTCCTGCACCCCGCCGACCCGCTCACCGGCAAACGCGGCGACCCGACCGACCGTATCGACCTGGACGCCCCGTCCCTGGTCTTCTCCTACGACCACCGGGTCCGGGTGATCGGCGAATGACCGTCAACGACCGCACTGGAGGCGTCCGTTGAGAGGTTCCATCGACGGCCTCGGCTCCTCCGTCCCGATCGGCCCGATGCTGCCCGCGGTCTTCGCCGACGACGACCTCGCGCTGCGCTTCGTCGCCGGCCTGGACGACGTGATCGCGCCGATCCCGAACGTCCTCGACTGCCTGCCCAGCTACTTCGACCCGGCCCTGGCCCCGCTGGACTTCGCGGAGTGGCTCGGCACCTGGGTCGGTGCCGAGACCGACGGCACCGAAGCGGAGCCCCTGCTGCGGGCGGCCGTGGCCGCGGCCGCCTACCTGCACCGCTTCCGGGGCACCCGCTGGGGCCTTTCCGAGGCGGTCCGCCTGGCCTTCGGCGTGACACCGGAGATCACGGAGAGCGGCGGCACCGACTGGAGCGCCCGCCCGCTGGGCCCCTTTCCCGGCGAGCCCCGCCCCCGTCTGCACGTCCACCTCACGCTTCCCTCCCCCACCCCGGCCGACGAGGTCCGCCTGGAACACCTCGTGGCCGCCGCCCGCCCCGCTCACATGCCTTACACGGTCCGGGTGACCGCTTCTTCTTCGTCCGCCGAAAGGACCCCGCAGCGATGACGACCAACCGGAACTGCACGGAGTGCGGCACGGCCGCGGAACCGGGCCGGTCATTCTGCGACGCGTGCGGCGCGGTCCTGAGCTGGGCGGTCGACAACGAGGACCCCCCACAGCAGCCGTCCGCCACCGCCCCGACCTCCGGCGCCGGCCCCGCCTGGGACGCCTTCACCCGCAGAGACGGCGCCACCGGCCTGCCCCAACGAGACCCCCGCGCAACGACAACAACAGCCCCGGCCGCCCCCCACGGGGACCTGCCAGAGGCGGCGACGGCAGCGCCTTTCCAGGGCCGTGGGGACTTGCCAGAGGCGGCGACGGCAGCGCGCCGTCAGGGGCGCGGGGACGTGTCGGATCCGGCGACGGCGGCGCCTTTTCAGGGGCATGGGGACCTGTCGGATACGGCCATGGCGGCCCCTTTCCAGGGCCGCGGGGACCTGTCGGAGGCGGCCACGGCCGCGTCCCGTCAGGGCCACGGGGACTTCTCAGAGGCGGCCACGGCAGCGCCCCGTCAGGGGCGCGGGGAACTGCGCGACCAGCCCCCACCCACCGTCACCTCACCCACCGCCGAAACCACCCCCATCCCCGCCCCAAACCCCGCAGCAGACGAAGACCACGACCGAGCCCGCCGCCTCCTCATCCCCGTAGGCGACCCGGAACCGGCCCCCGCACCCCCCACCGTCGCCCCCGTCCTCCCCGGCCGCCCCACCCCCCAACGCCCCGCCTCCGTCCGCGCCCCCGGCGAAGACCTCGGCGCCCACGGCGGCACCCCCTGCCCCTGGTGCGCCACCCCCAACCGCCCCGACCGCCACTTCTGCACCCGCTGCGCCATGCCCATGGCCGGCCACCCCGGCGCCGCCGCCTCGGCCCCCCGCCCCTGGTGGCGCCGTATCTTCGACTTCCGCAACAGAGAGACCCCCTGGGCAGGCGACCGCCCCCGCCTCCGCCGCACCTTCGACCGCGTGGTCACCTGGATCGTCGCCGCCGTCGTCCTCACCGGCGTCACGCTCCTGGTGGTCAACACGCCGAAGGCGATCAGCGCCACCCGTGACCACTTCGCCAAGCGCGCCCCGGTCTCCCCGGACACCTACCGCGCCTCCCGCTCGTACGCCGGCCACAAGCCGGACCTGCTCTTCGACAAGCTGAACAACACGTGGTGGGGTCCGGGCGTGACCCGGTCCGGCGAGGGCGAGTGGGTCGAGGCGCACTTCGAAGAGCCGACCCGTCTCCTGAACGTCGTCATCACGTCCGGCGAGTCGACCCACAGCGACCAGCTGCGGAAGTCCGCTCTGCCGCACCGCATGACGGTGACCATCAAGACCGCCGACGGCAAGACCGAGACCCGCGAGCTGACCCTCGACCAGACGACCGGCGGCCAGACCCGCGACCTCCGCGCGGCGGACGTCGTCTCCGTCCGCTTCACGATCGAGTCGTCGTACCAGGCGTCGGCCGGCACCCAGGTGGCCATCGCCGAGATCGAGTTCTTCGGTCCGTCGAGCGCGAACTCCTAGCGACGGCGGCGGCCGGCGGCCGGCTGCCTCGGATCCGGCGCTGCCGGCTCCCGGGTTCCGCCACCGGCCGCCGGACAGGCAGGTGCAGGCGTGCGGGGCGGGGGAAGCGCTCCGGCCGCTCGGCGCGCAGGGCCACGCCAGGTGGTCACACCGTGGCCCTGCGCGCTGCCGTCGTGGTGCCGGGTTTCACCGTGTCGCCTGATACCACAGCGCCATCGGATCCCATGGTCTCGCCGGGTTCCACCGGTGCGCCGGGGCCTCCTGGGGTGTCGGTTTCTGCTGAGGTCTCGCCGGCCGGCCGGGGTACGGCGACGCCGTTCTCGCCGGTGCGGCCGGTCCCACGGGCGTCGGCGAGGACGCCGTGGGCTTCCGCGTCCTGCCGGGCGACGGCGGCCCACTCGTGACCGGCGCCGGGGCGCTCGTGGCCGGGGTGCTCGGCGTCGGGGTACTCGTGTCCGGGGTGGCCGGGGTACCCGGGGTCGGGGTGGCCGGGAGGCTCGGCGTCGGGACGCTCGCGGTCGGGCGGGGGTGTTCCGGGGACGGCTTTGCCGGTACGTCCACGCCGTGGTGCCGCAGCCACGGCAGCGGCGGCACCGCGGAACCCGGGCGCGGGGTGGTGCGCACCTCGAAGTGGAGGTGGGGGCCGTCCGCGTTGCCGGTCGCGCCCGCCGTGCCGACGCGCTGACCCGCCGAGACGCGCTGGCCGGGGCGGACGTCGATGGCTGACAGGTGGGCGTACTGGGTGTAGTAGCCGTCGGGATGGTGTAACACGACCTGGTTGCCGAAGCCGTCGCCGCAGGTCGCGGTCACGACGCGGCCGGGGCCGACGGCGTACACGGGCGTGCCGGCGTCGACGGCGAAGTCCTGGCCGGTGTGCCGGCGTTTCCAGCGATGGCCCTTGGCGGCGTAGCGGGCGGAGAGCCGGTAGTGGACGGTGGGCGCGGTCCAGTGGGCGGTGCGAGCGGTGTTGCCGGTGTGATCGGCACGATCGGCGCGACGGCTGCCCGTGCTGCCGTAGGTGTCGTCGGTGCGGTCGGTGCCGTGTTCGCGGGTGGCGGGGGGCGGGGTGCTGCGCGGGCCGAAGGCGCAGTGGGCCGGGCGCTGGGCGGCCTTGGCCGGCGTGGCGAGGAACGCGCCGGTCAGGAGGAGCATCAGCACGGCGGTGAGGAGCCGTAGATCATCCGTTCGCATCTTCGGATCCTCTGACGACCGGCTCGCCGAGAGGCGGCCCCACGCGCCCGGCCCCGCGACTTTCGCCCGTTCGGATGATCGGCATCGGTACGGGCATGGCACAGGCGCAGGCACAGGCGCAGTCACCGGTATCGGCGCGGCCCGGCGCTCGGCGCGGCCGACGACGCCGGTCCCGTGGGGACCCGTCCAGGCCGGGGCGGTGCGGAACTGAACGCCCGCCCGCTGTCCACCCGTACCTCCGGGCACAGCAGGCGTCCGCAGAACGGAGTCCCCCCGTGAACGCATCCGCAGCCATCGGAGTGACCGGCCTGGGCGTGATGGGCCGCAACCTGGCCCGGAACTTCGCCCGGCACGGCTACCCGGTCGCCGTCCACAACCGCACCCCCGCCCGCACCCGTGCGCTGATCGAGGAGTACGGCGGCGAGGGCGACTTCGTCGGCGCCGAGAGCGCGGCCGAGTTCGTGGCCGCCCTCGAACGGCCCCGCCGCATCATGATCATGGTCCAGGCGGGCGCCGCCACCGACGCCGTCATCGACGAGTTCGTGCCGCTCCTCGAACCCGGTGACATCGTCATCGACGGCGGCAACGCCCACTTCGCCGACACCCGGCGCCGCGAGGCCGCGCTGCGCGAGAAGGGCCTGCACTTCGTCGGGGTGGGCGTCTCCGGCGGCGAGGAGGGCGCGCTGCACGGGCCGTCCATCATGCCGGGCGGGTCCGCGGAGTCGTACGCCGTGCTCGGGCCGATGTTCGAGGACATCGCCGCGAAGGCGGGCGGCGAGCCGTGCGCCACGCACATCGGCGCGGACGGTGCCGGGCACTTCGTGAAGATGGTCCACAACGGCATCGAGTACGCCGACATGCAGCTCATCGCGGAGGCCTACGACCTGCTGCGCCAGGTCGGCGGGTACGCGCCGGCCGAGATCGCCGACATCTTCCGGGAGTGGAACGGCGGCCGTCTCGGCTCCTACCTCATCGAGATCACGGCGGAGGTCCTCTCGCACGTCGACGCCGGCACCGGCGCCCCCTTCGTCGACGTCGTCGCCGACGCGGCCGGCCAGAAGGGCACCGGACGCTGGACCGTGCAGACCGCGCTGGACCTGGCCTCCCCGGTCACCGCGATCGCCCAGGCGACGTTCGCCCGCGCCGCCTCCGGCCGCCGTGAACTGCGCGCCGCCTACGCCGGGCTGCCCGGCGGCACCACGCCTCCGCTCAGCGCCACCGAGGCCGACCGCTTCGCCTCCCGCGTCGAACACGCCCTGTACGCCTCGAAGGTCATCGCCTACGACCAGGGCTGGACGATGATCCAGGACGCGGCCGCCGAGTACGGCTGGAAGATCGACCTCGGCGCGGTGGCGGGGATCTGGCGGGGCGGCTGCATCATCCGCGCGTCCTTCCTGGACCGGATCCGCGCGGCCTACCGGGCCGACCCGGGCCTCGTCAGCCTGCTCGCCGAGGAGGAGTTCGCGAAGGAGATCGCCGACGCGCAGGTGCCGTGGCGGGAGACGGTCGCGTCCGCGGCCCGCCGGGGCATTCCCGTCCCCGCGTTCTCGGCGGCCCTCGCCCACTACGACACGCTCCGCGCCGACCGGCTCCCCGCGGCCCTCCTCCAGGGCCAGCGCGACTACTTCGGCGCCCACACGTACGGCCGCGTCGACCGCGCGGGCACCTTCCACACCCACTGGGGGACGGCGGGCCGCCCTGAAACCGAGGGGTGAACAGGCTTTCAGGGGCGCGGGGAACTGCGCGACCAGCCACATCGGACTCGCGGCGGGGTACGCTCCGACACCCGCCGGACGGTGGCACGACCGAGAGTGCCGCGAAACGCCGACGCCTCGTCGTGGCTGCTCGCGCCCACGCGGCGGTAGCCGCACTCAAATGCAGCCCCGCGCCCCTGACGGGGCGCTGCAGCCAGACCTCGTCAGACGCCCACCCGGACCGCCTCCGCGGGCGGCACCCGCAGCGCCCTTCGCGTCGGCAGCTCGATCGTCACGTACGCCGTGACGATCACTGTCACCGCCGCCGCCGGCAGCAGCCACACCGGCCCCGCCGGCCACGGGCGGTCCAGGAGGCCCTCGCCCAGCAGCACCAGCGGCAGGGCGGACAGGAGCAGACCCGCGGCCAGGGCCGTCACCGCGATCACCCCGGCCTCCCGGCGCATCATCGCGAGGATCTGCCTCGGCGTCGTACCGGCCAGCCGCAGCGCGGCGATCTCCGTGCGGCGCTGGGCCGTCGCCGCGACCAGGCGGTTGGCGATGCTGAGCAGGAGATAGCCGAGCAGGACGACGATGACGGCGAGGTTCACCCACACCTCCGGCGGGGTGTCCGCGCCCCCCTGAGCGGCCGTGTCCGACAGGGCGAGGCCGGGGCGGGCGGCGGTCAGGGCCGTGAGAGCGCGTTCGGCCGTGGCCGTGCCGTCGGTGCGGACGAGGACGCTCTGGTCGAGGGCCGACGTGGTGTGCCCGGCGGCCAGGTCGTGGGAGAGGACGACCGGACCGAAGCCGAGCCCCCGGTCGTAGACGGCCACCACCTTCGCCTCGACGGGGGCGCCGTCGCCGAGGAACAGCTTGATACGGGCGCCCGGGCGGGCAGCGCGCGGCCCCGCGACCTCGCCGCTCACGGCGACCGTGGCGCCGGTCAGTCCGGCCAGGCTGCCCTGGGTCACGCCGAGGTCGAGCACGTCCCGCGCGGCGGGGGTGAGGATCAGCGCGGCGGCGGACTCGGTCTCGGTGTCGCCGAACATGCGGTACGGCCAGACGACGGTGGTCGTGCCGACGGGGGCCGCCGCCCGTACCCCCGGCAGCCGCCGTACCGCGGAGAGGGTGTCCGTCGGCAGCCCGCCGAGGGCGGCCGCGGTCAGCCGGTACTGGCCGAGTGTCCCGGTGCGGGTGTCGTCCGCGGTCGCGGCCAGCACGGTGGTCTGCGCGAGCGTGTACGTCAGCACGAACACCACCGCCATGGCGAGCGGACTGATCACCCCGGTGACGCGCTGCGCGTACGCCCGGACGTTGGACACGGCCAGCCAGGTCGGCGCGGACACCCCGGGACGCAGCCGTCGTACGGCCGCTTCCCCCGCCGTCCGGACCAGCGCCGGTCCGGCCAGGGCCAGGCCGATCGCGGCGAGGATGCCCGCGATGGAGGTGGCGGAGGCACCGAGCGCGGTGCGTTGCAGGAGCGGGGTGCCGGACAGGACACCGGAGGCGGCCATCAGGAGCAGGCCCGCGGCCGTGCGGGGACGGGAGGGGACACGGGGCTCGCTGCGGGACTCGGCGACCGCCTCGGTGGCCGGCATCCTCGAGGTGCGCCAGGCCGCGCAGCGGGCCGCGATCCGGACGGCCGGGATGAGCAGGAGGACGGTGGCGAGAGCCGGGAACGGACCGAAGGTGAGCGGGAGTCGGGCGGGGAGGACGTCCTGGTGGACGAGCAGGGAGCGGAAGCGGTCGGCGAGCACATAGCCGAGGGCGATGCCCGGCGCCAGGGCCACGGCGGCCACGGCCGTCGACTGGGCCGCCGCCAGCCGCCGGATCTGCCGCGGGGTCGCGCCGACGGCCCGCAGCAGCGCCAGGTCGCGGCGCTGCCCGGCGATCGCCACCCCCAGCGCGCCGGTCGTCACGAACCCGGTGATCAGCAGGACGATTCCGGCGAGCGAGCCGGAGAGGAGGACGAGGAGGGAGCGCGCGGATCCGGCACCGGGGGCCACGGCCGTACCCCGGTCGGGTCCGGTGAGGACCCGCAGACCGGTCCCGGCGACGGCGGTGCGCACCGCCGAGGCGACCTGGCCGGTGGCGCCGGGCCGGGTGCGGAGGCCGATGAGGTCGACGGTGCCGGCGCGGGTGGCGCCGGCCGTCTTCGTGCGGGTGCGGGCCGCCAGTTCCGCCGCCCTGCCGTCCGTGAAGTAGATGCCCGCGTCCGGGGCGTGGACCAGGGCCGAGACGCGGTAGGCCGTGGCCGCGCGGCCGTTCGCGGTGACGCGGACCCGGTCGCCCACGGACAGGCCGGTCGTCGCGGCCACCGCCACCTCGGCGGGCGCCGACGGGGCCCGGCCCTCGACGCGGGCGCCGCCGGCGAGCAGCTTCGCCGAGGACCAGCCGTGCCCGGCCGCCGCCGGGTCCTCGCCGGTCACCGGGGACAGGCGGCCGTGCGGGTCCGTCACGGCGGCCGGGAAGCCGATGTCGCCGACCGCGAGGGTGACACCGGGCAGCTTTGCCAGGCGGGCGGTGAGACCGGCCGGGACGGCGGCGCGTTCGGGCAGCGCGATCGGCAGGTCGCCCGAGACGTGGTACTCCTGGTCGGCGGCGACCACGACGTCCGCGCCGCCGAGGCGGCCCGGCGGCAGCTGGGAGCGGAGCCCGGACTCCGCCAGTACGCCGGTGGCGGTGATCAGGGCGGCGCCGCCCAGGACCGCGCAGGCCACGGCGAGCAGTGCGGCGATCCGGTGCGCGGCCATCCGCAGGGCGAAGCGGAACATGGCTAGCGGTCTCCCAACGTGGCGAGCCTGGCGGCCAGTTGGCTCGCCACCGGGTTGTGCAGGGTCTCGACGACCCGGCCGTCGGCCATCACCAGCGCGGTGTGCGCGCGGGCCGCGGCGGCCGGGTCGTGGGTGACCATCACGACGGTCTGGCCGAGGTCGTCGACGAGGGCCCGGAGCAGGTCGAGGACCTGGTGGGCGCTGCGCAGATCGAGGGCGCCGGTCGGTTCGTCGGCGAACACCACCGCCGGGTGGGCGGCCAACGCCCGTACCAGCGCGGCGCGTTGCTGCTGGCCGCCGGAGAGTTCGGCGGGGCGGTGGTGGAGGCGGCCGGAGAGGCCGACCCGTTCGACCAGGGTGCGGATCCAGTCCTGGTCGGGGCGGCGGCCGGCCAGCCGCAGCGGCAGCGTGATGTTGTCCTCGACGGAGAGGGACGGGATCAGGTTGTAGGCCTGGAAGACGAACCCGACGTGCTCCCGGCGCAGTTCGGTGCGCCTGGCCTCGTTCAGGCCGGTGATCTCCCGGCCGTCGATGCGGACACTGCCCGACGTCGGCGTGTCCAGGCCCGCCGCGCAGTGCATCAGCGTGCTCTTGCCGGAGCCCGAGGGGCCCATCACGGCGAGGAAGGTGCCGTGTTCCACGGTGAGCGACACGTCGTCCAGGGCCCGTACCCCGCCCGCGTACGTCTTGCCGACGTCCGCGAGCGCGATGGCCGGGGCCCGGCGGGCGGTGTCCGTCGCGGTCGCGCTCATCGGCGGCCGCGCAGCCGGCGTACGGCCAGGGTGCCCGCGCTGAGCAGGGTCACCACTCCGCAGGCCACGTTGATCCACGGGGCGGAGCCGCCGTACGAGGTCGCCATGTTGGCGGCGGCGCTCAGCACGAGCAGGGACCAGAGCAGGGTGCGGGTGAGGTCCACGCCGCCGGTTCCGGCGCCTCGGCTGTCGGCGGGCGGTGTGCCGGTGAGTCGGTAGGGGTCGGGGCGGGCCACGGGGAACCTCCTGCTGGGAGCTGACGTCCTGGGGTCTGGCCCCGACGCTACGGACCGTGACGCTCCTCGGACGATCCCGCGTACCGCCGGATCGCGGGTACAGCAGGCTGTACTTTCCGGGGCTCGGGGGCCCGGCCGACCGCCGTACGCCCTAGGGTCGTGGGTGTGGAGGGGAGGGCTGCGGATGGCCGGCACCGGCACCTCACCGGACCGCGCGCACGAGGGCGGGAGAGACGGTGGGAGAGACGCGGGGAGCGAGGACGCGGGCGCGTGCGGGCGGGAGGGCCTGAAGACGGTCGCCGGGCGGACGGTGCGGGCGGCCGGCGGCGCGCTCGCGGAGCTCGTCGGCGGACTCGGTACGGCCGTCATGGCCCTCGCCCTGCTCCTGCTGCTCGCGGCCGCCGCGGTGACCGCGCCGCTGGGCGCCGGGCTCCTCCTGGCGCGGCCGTCGCTGCGCGCGCTGCACGCCCTGGCCGGCCGGGAACGCGGACGGCTCGGCCGGCACGGCCCCGAGGTGGTCGCTCCGAGTGCGGCCCCGCCGACCCGGCTGCGGCCGGCCCTCGCCGACCCCGCCACCCGGCGGGAACTGGACTGGCTGGCCCGGCACGGCACGGCAGGACTGCTGCTGGGCCTGGCCGGACTCCTGCTGCCGCTGTCCGCCGTACGGGACACGGCGTTCCCGCTGTACTGGCGGTTCACGCCCGTGGACACGACCGCCACCTCCTTCGGCTACGGCATCGCGCACTCCTGGGCGGACGCCTTCGCCGTCTGCGCGTTCGGCATCGGGTCGATCGCCGTCATCCTGGGCCTGACCCCCGGTATGGCCCGGCTCCAGGCGGCTCCCGGACGGCGGCTGCTCGCCGCCGGACCCGACCAGGACCTCTCGCTGCGGGTCGCGGAACTCACCGCCACCCGGGCCGCCGCGCTCGACGCCCACGCCACCGAACTCCGGCGCATCGAGCGGGCGTTGCACGACGGCACGCAGAACCGGCTGGTGTCGGTCACCGTGCTGCTCGGCGCCGCCCGCCGCCAGGTGGCGCGGGATCCGTCCCGCGCCGACGAGATCCTGGAGCGCGCCCAGTCCGCCGCCGAGCAGGCGCTGGCCGACCTGCGCACGGTCTCGCGGAGCATCCTGCCGCCGGTCCTGGACGACCGGGGGCTCGCGGGCGCGCTGTCCGGCCTCGCCGCCGAGTGCCCGGTGCCCTGCCGGATCGACGTGGACGCCCCCGAACGCTGTGCCGCCTCCGTCGAGGCGACCGCCTACTTCGTCGTCGCCGAGGCCCTGACCAACGTGGCCAAGCACAGTGGCGCCCGGACGGTCACCGTGACCGTCCGGGCCCGGGGCGGCCGGCTGCGCCTCACCGTCACCGACGACGGCCGGGGCGGCGCCGAGGAGACCGACGGCTCCGGCCTGGGCGGCATCCGCCGCCGGCTGGCCGCCCACGACGGCACCCTCCGCCTGGCCAGCCCGCCCGGCGGCCCGACAACCCTGGAAGTGGACCTCCCCAGTGGATCGTGAATCACCAGCCCCCGACGGAACACCGGCCCCCGGCGGGCTTTCTCCCGACGGCGGGGCATCAGCCGCGGGCGGAGCACCTGCGCGTGGTGGAGCGCCAGTTTCCGGCGGGGTTTCTGCGGGCGGTGGGGCGTCAGCCGCGGGCGGAGCGCCTGCGCGTGGTGGAGCGCCAGTTTCCGGCGGGGTTTCTGCGGGCGGTGGGGCGTCAGCCGCGGGCGGAGCGCCTGCGCGTGGTGGAGCGCCAGTTTCCGGCGGGGTTTCTGCGGGCGGTGGGGCGTCAGCCGCGGGCGGAGCGCCTGCTCCCGGCGGAGCCCCCGCCCCCGGCGAAGCACCCGCGCGCGGCGAAGAACCGGCCCCCGGCGGAGCACCCGCGCGGTCAGGCGCGGTGGCGGCCGGCGCGGCGGAAGCACCGCGAAGCGCGGCGGCCCACGGGGACGTGCGGGTGGCCGGCGGGGGGCAAGTGGCCGACGACGCACGCCCGTCCCTGCGCATCGTCATCGCCGAGGACGACCCCCTGCTCCGCGAGGGGCTCGCCCTGTTGCTGCGGGCCGAGTCGATGGACGTGGCCGCCACCGCCGGTACCGCGGAGGAGGCGCTGGACGCCGTCGAGGCGTACGCGCCGGACGTCGCCATCCTCGACGTGCGGATGCCGCCGACCCACACCGACGAAGGCATCCGCGCGGCCGTCGAGGCCAGGCGGCGCCACCCCGGTCTCCCGGTCCTCGTCCTGTCGGCGTACGTCGAGCAGAGCTTCGCCACCCAGCTGCTCACCGGCGGGGCCGGCGGGCTCGGCTATCTGCTGAAGGAACGGGTGGGCCGGGTCGAGGAGTTCCTGGACGCCCTGCACCGGGTGGCGCGCGGCGGCACCGCGATCGACCCCGAGGTGGTCGCCCAGCTCTTCACCCGGTCCCGCCAGGACACCCGCCTGGAACGGCTCACCCCGCGCGAGCGCGACGTGCTGGCGCTGATGGCGGAAGGCCTGGGCAACTCCGCGATCGCCGAACGGCTCGTCGTCACCGACGGCGCCGTCCACAAGCACATCCGGTCCATCTTCGCCAAGCTCGACCTGTCCCCGGCCGACCGGGTGGACCGCCGGGTGGCGGCGGTCCTGCACTACCTGGAGGACGCCCGGGCGCGCACTCGCTGACCCCCGGCGAGCGGCTCAGACGCGGACGCCGAACATGAACGGGCCGCCGATGGTGCTCATCGACTCGTAGCGGACGACCGTGCCGGTGCGCGGGGCGTGCAGCACCTGGCCGTTGCCCGCGTACAGGCCCACGTGGTGCAGGTCGTTGAAGAAGAAGACCAGGTCGCCGACCTGGAGGCCCGAGGTCGAGTAGATCTTGGTGCCGATCGTCGACTGGGACTCGGAGGTACGGGGTATGGAGACGCCGGCCTGCGCGTAGGCCCAGGAGGTCAGGCCCGAGCAGTCGAAGGAGGACGGGCCGGTGGCGCCGTAGACGTACGGGGAGCCGAGCCTGGTCTTGGCGGCGGCGAAGGCGGCGGCGGCCCTGCCGGTGGCGGAGGTGTCGTTGCCGAGGTCCACCCGCTCGCTGGACGAGCGGCTGGCGCGATCCTGCTCGGCGGTCAGCGCGGCCCTCTCGGCGGCGGTGAGGCTGTTGAGCAGCTTCTGCGCCGCGGCCAGCCTGGCCTGGACTTCCTTCTTCTTCTTGCCCAGTTCGGTACGGGTGGCGGCCAGGTCCTTGAGCTTGCCGGTCGCCTCCGCCCGCTGCTGCGCCAGTTCACGCTGTTTGGCCTGGATCTTCTTCAGCGTCTCGACCTGCTGGCCGCTCAGCTGGTCGAGCGTGGAGGCCTTGTCCAGGTAGCTGTCCGGGTCGGAGGAGAGGAACAGCTGGAGGGAGGGGTCGATGCCGCCGCTGCGGTACTGGGCGGTGGCCATGGAGCCTATGCCGTCCCGCAGTTCGTTCAGCTCGTCCTGCCCGCGCGCGACCGAGTCCTGCAGCGCGGATATCTGCTTCTGGAGCTTCTCCTGCTTCTCCTTGGCCCCGTTGAACTTCTCGGTGGCCTGCTCGGCCTGCTCGTAGAGCTTGTCGACCCGGGACTTGACCTCGTCCTTGCTCGGCTTCTCGGCGGGCGCGGCGTTGGCCGCCTGGGAACTGAGTGCCACGGCGGCAGCGGCGGCGGAGGTGAGCACGGTCACGCGGGCACGGCCCGGCTGCTTGGCACGACGGTGGGACGCCACGGAGGCGAGCTCCTTCCGAGCAGGGGTTCGGGCAACAGACCCTAATGACTCTCTTATGGTCGGTTCAAATCTTCGCATGAAAATCCTTGGCCGGAACCGATCGCGGGAGAAAGGTTTCTGATGCCCCGTCGGACGGAAGGGTCTGATGACTGTAAAGAACCTTGACAGTGAATTGGTCTAGTCCAACCATGGGCGTCCATGAGACGCACTCGTGCTCTGCACGCCCTGCCCGCAACCGCCCTGTCCGCCGCGCTCGTCGCCCTCGGGGCAGGCGCCGCGCACGCGGCTCCGTACGCCACCGCGCACGCGGCGGGGCCCATGCCCGCCCATGTCGCGGCCCCCTACTTCGAGGCCTGGACCGGTGAGAGCCCCGCCGCCCTCGCCGCCGAGTCCGGCAACAAGTACCTCACCCTCGCCTTCCTCCAGACACCCGCCGCGGGCTCCTGCACCGCCGACTGGAACGGCGACGCCAACCAGCCCGTCGCCGCGGGCACCTTCGGCGCCGACATAGCCGCCCTCCAGGCCCGCGGCGGCAACGCCATCCCCTCCTTCGGCGGCTACAGCGCCGACACCACCGGCACCGAACTCGCCGACAGCTGCACCGACGTGGACGCCATCGCCGGCGTCTACGAGAAGCTCGTGACGACGTACGGCATCAGCCGCATCGACCTCGACGTCGAGGCGGACTCCCTCGCCGACACGGCCGGAATCGACCGCCGCAACAAGGCGATCGCCAAGGCCGAGCACTGGGCCCGACGCACCGGCCACCCGCTCCAGTTCTCCTACACCCTGCCGACGACCACCAAGGGCCTGGAGGACAACGCCCTGGCCGTCCTGGAGAACGCCGTCGCCAACCACGCGCGCGTGGACGTCGTCAACATCATGACCTTCGACTACTACGACGGCGCCGCCCACGACATGGCCACCGACACGAGGACCGCGGCCGACGGCCTGCACGCCCAGCTCCACGCCCTCTACCCGCACAAGAGCGCGAAGGACCTGTGGGGCACGGTCGGCGTCACCGAGATGCCCGGCATCGACGACTACGGCCCCGCGGAGACCTTCACCACCCAGAACGCCGCGACGGTCGAGCGCTGGGCCGCCGCCCAGGGCATCGACACCCTCTCCTTCTGGGCCCTGCAGCGCGACAACGGCGACTGCGTCGGCACCGCCGGCGCCAATGCCTGCTCCGGCATCGCCCAGGACCCCTGGTATTTCAGCCACACCTTCGCCGGGTTCGGCGGCCCCCGCCGGTAGGTACCCGCCGCCACGCTCCGACGCCGCCGGCGCCCCGCCCGCGCCGGCGGCTTCCCCGCCCCCGCCCCAGCCCTGCCGGTGGCCGCCTCCGTCTTCCAGCGGGTGCCCGGCGGGTTCCGTGGCAGGCGGTCGCGGACGTGGTGGGGCCAGGGCCTTTCGGCCCTTGCCGGCCGTCGGACGCGGTGACTTCACTGATTCCGCGCGGTCCCGCCCGCACCGCTCTGGTCCGCCCGTGGGCTCGGCGAAGCAGTCCCGACCACGGGCGCACCCGGGCGGGCCCGCGCACCACGAGGACGGAAGGGAGAACGTCGTATGACGGGGAAGCGAGCGCGGAGATGATCGCGGCTGTCGGACACCCCGACCTGACCCCGGACGCGCTGCGGCTGGTGGAGGCCGAACTGCGGGCTGTGCTGGAGCGGTTCCCCGGGCGCGGAACGGCGCTGGTGCGGGCCGGGGCCGGCGTGCCGGTGGCGTTCGGGCGGGCGGTGCGGGCGGCGGGGCGGGAGCTGACCCTGGTGGCCCCCACCCAGGGGATGGTGCCCGCGCTGCTGCCGGAGGGGGACCGGGGGGCGGTCGGCGAGCTGGCGTCCCTCGCCCGGTGGGTGCGGCTGCTGGCGTACGACCCGGCCGACCGGGACGCGTGCGTCGGCGCGGACGAGCGGATCGTCGCGGAGTGCCGGCAGTTGCTGGCCGTGTGGGACGGCTCGCCGTCCAACGGCCGTGACGCCACCGCGCACCTGGTGGCGTACGCGCGCGCCCACGGTGTTCCGGTCGAGGTCGTGTGGCCGGCGGGGGCCGCCCGCGGGGCGTTCCCGGGCGGACCGGCACGGGACACCGGCCGCCGCCGCCCCGGCAGTCACCTCTCGACCCCCGTGGTCCCGGAGCCCCCCTTGGCCACCTGTAAGGCGGAACACCCCCTATGACCAGCAGTACGACCGTCAACGCGCACCCCCGCACCGCCGAGGACCGGGCGGCGGGAACGGAGCGGGAGATCACCTCCAAGGGCACCGTCGGCGCCTCGCGGGCCTTCGCCTGGTTGCTGATCGTGTCCGGCGCGCTCGGCATCCTGGCCTCCTTCGTGATCACCGTCGACAAGTTCCAGCTGCTTGCGGACCCGCACTTCAGCCCGTCGTGCAACCTCAGCCCGGTGCTGTCGTGTTCGAACGTGATGCAGAGCCATCAGGCAGGCGTGTTCGGCTTCCCCAACCCGCTGCTGGGCCTGCTCACCTACCCGGTGGTGGCCGCCGTCGGCTGCGCGCTGCTGGCCGGCGCCCGCTGCCGCCGCTGGTTCTGGCTCGGTCTGCACGCGGGCACGGCGTTCGGCGCGGGATTCTGCATGTGGCTGATGAGCCAGGCGCTCTACGAGATCGGCGCGCTGTGCCTGTGGTGCTGCCTGGCCTGGGCGGCCACCATCGCGATGTTCTGGTACGTCACCGTGCACAACCTGCGCCACGGGATCATCCGCGCGCCCCGCGCCGTGGTGGCGGGGGCGCTGGAGTTCCACTGGGTGGTGCCGGTCACCTGGTACCTGGCCATCGTGATGCTGATCGCGACCCGGTGGTGGTACTACTGGCAGACACTGCTCTGAGCGCTCCGGCCGGCCAGTGGCACGGCGCCCGCGACCCGGGCACGTCCGACGGCTGCGACGAAGGGCGCAGGCCGTAGGCTGGTCCTTCGTGGAAGCGCGTACGCACACCGGCCCTCCCCCCGCCCCTGCCGCACCGCTGCGGGTGTTCATCCTCGACGACCACGAGGTGGTACGGCGTGGGGTGCGGGACCTGCTGGAGGCCGAGCCGGACATCGTCGTGGCCGGGGAGGCGGCGACCGCGCGGGAGGCGCTGGCCCGGGTGCCCGCGGTCCGGCCGCACGTCGCGGTGCTGGACGTGCGGCTGGGCGAGGGCGGCAGCGGGGACCACGCGGGGGTCGAGGTGTGCCGGGAGCTGCGGGCCGGGATGCCGGAGCTGGTCTGCCTGATGCTGACGTCGTTCGACGACGACGAGGCGCTGTTCGACGCGATCATGGCGGGGGCAGCGGGGTACGTGCTCAAGCGGATCGACGGTTCGGACCTGGTGGACGCCGTGCGCACGGTGGCGGGCGGGTCGTCCCTGCTGGATCCGCGGGCCACCGCGCGGGTGATGGCGCGGCTGCGCGCCCCCCAGCCGGAGCCCGAACCCGCCGTCTCGCCCGAGCTGGAGCGGCTGTCGCCGCGCGAACTGGAGATCCTGGAGCTGATCGGCAAGGGACTGACCAACCGGCAGATCGCCGAGCGGCTGTTCCTCGCGGAGAAGACGGTCAAGAACCGGGTCTCGTCCATCCTGGCCAAGCTGGGCGTGGGCCGCCGCGTCCAGGCCGCGCTGCTCGCGGAGCGGCTGCGGGAGCAACAGATCCCCCGGTAGGCACGGTCCTGCCGGTTGGCGACGGTCCTGCCGGTTGGCGACGGTCCTGCCGGTTGGCGACGGTCCTGCCGGTTGGCAGCGGGGCCGCCGCTTGGCAGCAGGGCCACCGCTCGGCAGCAGATCCGCGGGTTGGCGATAGATCCCACCGGTTGGCAGCAGTGCCGCCGCTTGGCTCAGTCCCGCCGGTTGGCGCCGTCAGATCCGCCGGTTGCAGCAGAACCCACCGGCAGGCCGCGGATCGGCGATGTTCAGCCGGGGGGCAGGGGTACCTGCCACACGAGCCGGGTACCGCCCGTGGCCAGGGACTCGACGGCCAGTGTCCCGCCGTACTGCTCGGCGCGGGAGCGCAGGTTGGCCAGCCCGCCGGTCGGCTCGGCGGCGCGCACGCCCACCCCGTCGTCCTGCACCGTGAGAGTGAGGCGGTCCCCGGCCGACGGCACGGTCAGTACGACGTCCGCCTGGCGGGCCCGTGCGTGCCGGGCGACGTTGCTGAGGGCTTCGGCGGTCACGGCGAGCACGTGCTCGGCCACGTCGCCGGGGACGGTGGAGTCGACCGGCCCGTCTATCCGCAGGGACGGGCTGAAGCCCAGGGACTGGGCGGCCAGGCGGGCGGTCTCGGGCAGGCGGCGGCGCAGTCCCGGCCCGCCGCGATCGTCGCCTGCGGAGCGCAGCTCGAAGATGGTGGAGCGGATGATCTGAACGGTGGTGTCCAGGTCCTTCACCGCGCGCGAGACGCGCTCGGCGGCGTCGGGGCGGTCGATGCCGCGGGTGGCGCTCCGCAGCGTCATGCCGGTGGCGAACAGCCTTTGGATGGCCAGGTCGTGCAGGTCACGGGCGATACGGTCGCGTTCCTGCATGACGGCCAGTTCCTCGGACTCGGCGCGGCGCCGGGCGAGTTCCCAGGCGATCGCGGCCTGGTCGGCGAAGCGGGATACGAGGGCCACCTCGGTGTCGTCGAAGGCCGCCCGTCCGGTACGCCGGCTCAGCCGCAGCGCGCCGCACGCCGAGGAGTCCAGGGGCAGCGGCACCGCCACGGCCGGGCCGTACGCCGCCGCGCGGTCCCCGGCGTCGCCGAGCGTGAGGGCCCGGGAGTCGGCCGTGACGTCCGCGGTGGCCACGGGCGCCCCGGTGCGGACGGCCAGCCCCGCCAGCGAACCGCTCACCGGAAGGCGCAGCCCCTGCACGTGCTCGGCGTCGGCTCCGTGCGCCACCTCCACCGTGAGCCGGCCGGCGTCGGCCCGGTCCGGGAGCAGGACGACGGTCTGGTCGGCGTCGGCCACCTCGCTCGCCCGCCTGGCGATCAGACGCAGCACCTCGCCCACCCCGGTCCCGGCGAGGAGGGCGCGGGTGATCTCGCCGAGCGCCTCCAGCCACTGCTCCCGGCGGCGGCTCTCGCGGTACGAGCGGGCGTTGTCGATGGCCACCCCGGCCGCGTTGGCCAGCGCGGACAGCACGGCCTCGTCGTCGGCGTCGAAGTCCGTGCCGCCGCGCTTCTCGGTCAGGTACAGGTTGCCGAACACCTCGTCCCGCACCCGGATGGGCACCCCGAGGAACGTCCGCATCGGCGGATGGTGCTCGGGGAAGCCGTAGCTGGCCGGATGGTCGGCGAGGTCCGTCAGCCGGAGCGGGACGGGGTGGTGGATCAGCTCGCCGAGGATGCCGCGCCCGCACGGGGCCTGGCCGATCCGGACCACGCGGTCGTCCGCCATCCCCACCGGCAGGAACTCCGACAGCCGCTGCCCGTCGCCGATCACCCCGAGGGCCCCGTACTCGGCGTCGGTGAGGGCCACCGCCGCCTGCACGATGCTCCGCAGGACCTGGGGGAGCTCCAGGCCGCGCCCGATGTTCGTGACGGCGTCGAGCAGACCGTGCATCCGCTCCGGCACGTCGAGCCGCGGGCGTGACGGCGCCGCCGCCTGGGGTTCTGACTCGGACATTCCCGCCGTTCCTGGACCGCTCTGTGCTCAGCAGCGTAAGGCACGGCCGGCGCCGTACGGCATGCCGGTGGGCCCGGCCACGGGAAGAGGGGCCGTTGGACCCCATCCGCGGGCCCCGGTGGGGGGCCGTTGGACCCTATCGGGACCAGGTGCCTGTCCGCGGATCATGTGGCGGCGGCCGGAAAGGGCAGATCCATGTCCCGCCATCGAAGGTGCTTCCCGGCTGGTCGGTGACATGAGCACAGCGGAAGGACGTCGTCCGGTGGACGAGGCACAGATACAGCAGGTGGGGACCGCGCGGCCGGAGGCCGTGGTCCCGGCGGCCGGGGAGGCGGCCGGACGGGCTGAGCCGGCGGCGGCCAGACCGGCGTGGGCGGAGTGGCTGACGACCACGGACCACAAGAAGATCGGGACGCTGTACCTGGTCACGGCGTTCGTGTTCTTCATCGTCGGCGGCGTCATGGCACTGCTGATGCGTGCCGAACTCGCCCGCCCCGGCCTGCAGATCATGTCGAACGAGCAGTTCAACCAGGCGTTCACGATGCACGGCTCGATCATGCTGCTGATGTTCGCGATGCCGCTGTTCACCGGCTTCGCCAACTGGATCATGCCGCTCCAGATCGGCGCCCCGGACGTGGCCTTCCCGCGGCTGAACATGCTCGCCTACTGGCTGTTCCTGTTCGGGTCCTCGATCGCCGCGTTCGGCTTCCTGACCCCGGGCGGCGCCGCCGACTTCGGGTGGTTCCTGTACGCGCCGCTGTCCGACGCGATCCACTCGCCGGGTCTCGGTTCCGACCTGTGGATCATGGGCGTGGCCCTGTCCGGCTTCGGCTCGATCGCGGGCGCGGTCAACTTCATCACCACCATCATCTGCATGCGCGCCCCCGGCATGACCATGTTCCGGATGCCGATCTTCACCTGGAACGTGCTGCTGACCGCGGTGCTGATCCTGATCGTCTTCCCGGTCCTCGCGGCGGCCCTGTTCGCGCTGGAGTGCGACCGCAAGTTCGGCTCCCACGTCTTCGACGCCGCCAACGGCGGAGCACTGCTCTGGCAGCACCTCTTCTGGTTCTTCGGACACCCGGAGGTGTACATCCTGGCGCTGCCGTTCTTCGGGATCGTCTCCGAGGTCATCCCGGTCTTCTCCCGCAAGCCGATGTTCGGCTACATGGGCCTGATCGGCGCGACGATCGCGATCGCGGGCCTGAGCGTGACCGTGTGGGCGCACCACATGTACGTCACGGGCGGAGTGCTGCTCCCCTTCTTCTCCTTCATGACGTTCCTGATCGCGGTGCCGACCGGGGTGAAGTTCTTCAACTGGATCGGCACGATGTGGAAGGGCAGCCTGTCCTTCGAGACACCGATGCTGTGGACCATCGGCTTCCTGATCACGTTCGTCTTCGGCGGCCTGACCGGCGTCATCCTGGCCTCGCCCCCGATGGACTTCCATCTCTCCGACTCGTACTTCGTCGTCGCGCACTTCCACTACACCGTCTTCGGCACGGTCGTGTACGCGATGTTCGCCGGATTCCACTTCTGGTGGCCGAAGATGACCGGCAAGATGCTCGACGAACGGCTCGGGAAGATCACCTTCTGGACGCTGACGGTCGGCTTCCACACCACCTTCCTGGTCCAGCACTGGCTGGGCGCCGAGGGCATGCCCCGCCGCTACGCCGACTACCTGGCGGCGGACGGCTTCACCGCCCTCAACACCCTCTCCACGATCGGGTCGTTCCTGCTCGGCCTGTCGATCCTGCCGTTCTTCTACAACGTCTGGAAGACCGCGAAGTACGGCAAGCCGGTCGAGACCGACGACCCGTGGGGCTACGGCCGCTCCCTGGAGTGGGCCACCTCCTGCCCGCCCCCGCGGCACAACTTCCTCTCCCTGCCCCGCGTCCGCTCCGAGTCCCCGGCGTTCGACCTGCACCACCCGGAGATCGCCGCGCTCGAACTCGAAGAGGCGACGAGGTAGACCATGCCGCAAGCCGTTCTCGCCCTCGGAACCGCGGCGGTGACCGCGTCCGGCTGGGTCTGGTACGTGCCGGCTCTCGCCGACCTGCGAGCGGGAGCCGACCGGCCCCTGTCCCGCCGGGACGCGGCGGCGGCCTGCGTCAGCGGCTGGAGCACGGCCGGGATCGTCGCCGTACTGCTGCTCCTGGCCGAGGCGTGGTGGATACCGTGTGCCGCGGCCGTCGCGGGCGCACTCGTCACGGTCGGCCTGCGGATCCGCGCGGTCGTGGCGCGGCGGGGCGAGGCCCGGGAGGCCGCCCGCCAGTGGCGGGAGCTGGCCGGTTCGGGCCGGCCCCTGCCCGGCACCGACCGGTCCCGGTACGTCGTCGCCGCCCTCGTCGGTACCGGACTGGCGGCCGCCGTCGTCACCGCGGCCCTCAGGCTGGCCGCGGGAGTCGAGGACACCGCGGACCGGCTCGCGGCCGTCACCGCTCCCGCCGCCGTCCTCGGGTTGTTCCTCGCCCTTGCCGTGACGCATACGCGCATGGCCCGCCGCCGCGCCCGCACGGATCACGCGCGGCCCTCACGGCAGGGCAGGGCCGGCACGCGGTGAGCGGACAGCGGCGGGAGCCGGGCCCGGCTCCCGCCGTCGCGGAGCTCACCGAGTGGCACCCGCGGCGACCTGGGGCCGCACGCCGCCACGCCTGCGGCCCCGGCCCGCGGCGGGCGCACCGCACCGAGCCGGTCCGGCCCCTTGCCGTCGTGTGTCCCTGGGCGTCGTGTCCCCGGCCGGTCGTGTCCCCGGCCGGTCGTGTCGGTCGCCGGTCCCCCGGCCGGTCGTTGCGGTCGCCGGTTCCCCGGCCGGTCGTTGCGGTCGCCGGTCGTGGCGGTCGTCCAGGCCTTCTCGAAGACGGTGGACGAGGTGGCCGTACCGGTGCGACCCGGCAACGCGGCCCCCTGGGCGGCGGGGCGCGCCCGTCCGCGGCGGCCGGCTGTACCTGACGGCGACGGTCCGCGACCGAGCCCCCGTACGACCCGCTCGGCCCGGGTGTCCACACCCTGTGGACACCCGGGCCGAGTCGTCTGCCAGGTGGTGGCTACGGGTTGACGACCTTCCCGCCGAAGGTGACGTTCAGCTTGCCCGACGAGGCGAAGGACCAGCCGAGGGCGCCCGAGTAGGAGGAGCAACGGGAGCCGTTGGTGCCCGTCCAGAACTGGTTGGAGCTGTCGGCGTCGCCGACCGTCTTGTCGTTGGAGCCGGCGACGGCGAACCGGCACGAGGTGTTGGTCCGGAACACCGAAGTGCCCGCGTCGAAGGAGAAGTTGCGCTGGGCGTTGTCGATGCCCACGTTGTTCGAGACGGCCATCGTGCCGGGGTTGCTGTTGTAGGTGAACCCGTGGTGTCCGTTGCCGTAGGCGATGTCGTGCTGCACGACGTGGTTGACGGCGATGTCGTCGCCGCCGAGCTTGTAGCCGTTGCGGTCGCCGTTGGCGTTCTGGGTGCCGTCGGTCAGGGTGCCGTTGCCGTACGAGAGCGAGTACTCGATGGTGACGGGCCCGATGGGGCCCGTGTCGGTCTTGGTGTACAGGTCCCAGCCGTCGTCGATGTTGTTGTGCGAGACGTCGTACCGGAAGACGTTGCCGGTGCCGGTGGTCAGTTTGGACGCGAAGCCGTCGGCGTTCTCGCCGCCGCTGTCCTCGTTGTCGTGCGACTCGGAGCTGACGACGAGGTTGTTCGACGGCCACTGGCTGCTGGGCGTGCTGGAGGAGATCCGGCCGAGCTGCAGCCCGGTGTCGCGGTTGTACGCGGTCACGACACGCTCGATGACGTTGTTGCTGCCGCCGACGTAGATGCCGTTGTCGCCGGCGTGCTCGACCGTGAGGCCGTACAGATGCCAGTAGTTGGCGAAGACCTGGATGCCCCGGTTCGACGAACTCTCGCTTTGGGCCGAGAAGTTGAGGACCGGGGTCTCGCCCGGGTAGGCGGAGAGCGTGGTCAGCGCGCCGGAGGTGCCGTTGGCGCCGGCCGGGATGGTCACGGTGGTTGAGTAGGCGTACGTCCCGCCGCGCAGGTAGATCGTGCCACCGGCGGCGATCCGGCTGATCGCCGAGGTGAGCGTGGTCGGCGCCGACTGGGTGCCGGCCGCGCTGTCGGTGCCGCTCGGCGACACGTACAGCACGCTGGACGCGGCCTGCGCGGGGCTGCCGGACACTGCGACGAGCGTGCCGGCGAGCAGGCCGACGGCCGCGATGACTGGTCTCACGTGCATCGTTCGTCTCCGTTCGTCTCCATGCGAGCATTGCGGAAAGCGCTTTCTCTGCGAAGCTAAGAGGGTGGCGTGCCCCCGTCAATAGTCATGTATGTAATTTAAGTTCATGAGTGTGATCGAAAAGGGAGCCGGGTATTCCGACAGCGATCGGAATGCCGGCAGCGACCCGCCGGTTGTCCGGGGCATGGACGAGATCCCGCGCAAGATCGACCTCGGCGCCATCGGCGTGTGGCGCCACGACAGGACCGAGCCCGAACTGGCCGTGGCGCTGGAAGGACTGGGCTACGGCACGCTCTGGCTGGGCAACGTGACAGACCCGGAACTGGCCGAAGTCGAACGGCTGCTGGACGCCACGGAACGCCTGGTGGTGGCCACCGGCATCGTGAACATCTGGTCCAACCCGGCCGACCGGATCGCCCGCTCGTACCGGCGCGTCGCCGAACGCCACGCGGACCGCTTCCTGCTGGGCGTCGGCGCCGGCCACCCGGAGGCGACGAAGGAGTTCACGCGGCCCTACGAGGCACTCAACGGCTACCTGGACGTCCTCGACGCGGGCGGTGTCCCGGTCGCCCGCCGGGCGCTGGCGGCCCTCGGCCCCCGCGTCCTGCGCCTGGCCCGAGACCGCACGGCGGCCGCGCACCCCTACCTGGTCACCCCCGAGCACACCCGCCGGGCCCGCGACATCCTCGGCGCCGGACCGCTCCTCGCCCCCGAGCAGAAGGTGGTCCTGGAGCCGGACCCCGCCAAGGCCCGCGCGATCGGCGACGCCACGCTCGGCTTCTACCTGGGCCTTGCCAACTACGTCGGCAACCTGCGCCGCCTCGGCTTCGACGACACCGACTTCGCGGACGGCGGCAGCGACCGCCTCTTCGACGCGCTGATCGCGCACGGCGACGCGGCCCGGGTGGCGGAGGGCGTCCGGGCCCATCTGGACGCGGGCGCCGACCACGTGGCGCTGCAGGTGCTGCACGCCGACGGCACCGACCCACTGCCGGTGTACCGGGCGCTGGCGGCGGAGCTGGGGCTGGGGCACTAGCGGGCCCTGGCGGGGCAGGCCCTGCGGGGGGCCTGAGGATTCAGGCGTCGGCGAGCAGGCCGGTGAGCAGCCCGTCGAGCGGGGCGGGTGCGTGGTCGGGGTCCAGGGCCGCGGCCAGCACCCGACCGTAGTGGATCTTGCGGCCGGACGTCGTGCCGAGGAAGCGGCGCAACTGCTGCTGCGTGGTGCGGCCGCGCTGGGCGGGCTGGTTCAGGAAGGTGCGCAGGGCGCGTTCGTCGCCCTCGGCGCGGGCGAGTTCGGCGACCCGGGCCGGGCCGAGGGCGCGGATCAGCTCGTCCTCCAGGTCGGCGGCGCAGACGAAGACGCCGTGCTGTGCGGCGCCGGCCCGCTCCAGGCCGCGGGTGTAGTAGGGGCGCTCGCGTTCGTCGCAGAGCCCGGTCAGGCGCAGGCCGAGGCCGGGCGGCCCGAGGAGGCGGGCGAACCGGCCGACGTTCATCGCCCCGCCCATCGACAGCACGCAGACTCCTTCGGCGGCCAGGTCCCGCCCCCGCCGGGCGGCCAGCGCGTCGACGGCCGCGACATCGCTGGGCCCTTCGAGCAGCACGGCGACACGGACGCCGAGCCGGCCGGCGAGGTCCCGCGCGGGTTCCCCCGCACCGTCGCGAGCCCATGCGCCGACGGCCTCCCGGAAGGCCGCCATGTCCGGCGTGCGGGGCGTGGTTGTGGGGGCGGAGGTGGCCGTGGCGTCGGGGGTGTGCGCGGTGTGGGAGCTGGTCGTGGCGTCGGAGGTGTCCGCCGGGCCCGAGGTGTGCGCTGGGTGTGAGGTATCCGCCGGGTCCGCCGTCTCCGTCATGGGGCGAGTCTCCGCCCGGAACCGGCGGTGGTGCCACGGAATATCCTCGGGGCGACTGCACGTGGTGGCGTGGGGCGACCGCACAACGCGCACGCGGGGCGACTGCACGCGGCGGCCGGTGGTTCAGCCGATGCGCGCTCCGGTGCCGCTGACGTGGACGCGCGGGTCGCCCGCGCGCAGCGTCACCGTGAGTTCGCCGGGGCGGCCCAGGTCCTCGCCCTGGTGGAGGGTGAGGACGGCGTCCTCGGGAACCAGGCCCAGCTCACGGGCGTACGCGCCGAACGCGGCGGCCGCGGCGCCGGTCGCCGGGTCCTCGACGACACCGCCGACGGGGAACGGGTCACGGACGTGGAAGACGGTGGCCGACTCCCGCCACACCAGCTGGACCGTGGTGAGGTCGAGGCGGTGCATCAGCGCTTCCAGGCGCGCGAAGTCGTACGCGAGATCCGCGAGGCGGGCGCGGGTCGCCGCCGCGAGCACGAGATGGCGTGCCCCGGCGAACGCGACGCGGGGCGGGAAGGCCGGGTCCAGGTCGGCGGCCGGCCAGTCGAGCGCGGCCAGCGCCTCCGCGAGGTCGGCGTCGGCGATCGCCTCGGTGTGCGGCACGACGCTGGTGAGGGTGGCCCTGACCGCCCCGCCCTCGACGGTGACCGCCACCGGCACGGTGCCCGCGCGCGTCGCGAACACCAACTCCCCGGGGCCCGTCCGCCCGGCGAGCGCGACGGCGGTCGCGATGGTGGCGTGTCCGCAGAACGGCACCTCGGCCTTGGGGCTGAAGTAACGGATGGTGTACGCCCGCCCGGCCGCGCCGCCGAGACCCGCCGGGGGTGCGGTGAGGAACGCGGACTCGGAGTAGCCGAGCTCGGCGGCGATGGCGAGCATGTCGCCGTCGTCCAGACCGGTGGCGTCCAGGACGACGCCGGCGGGATTCCCGCCCTCGGGGGAACTGGAGAAGGCGGTGTAGCGCAGGATCTCGGGCCGCGGCGCGTTCGTCGTCATGGTCACGGCAACGTGGGCCGGACCGACGGCTATTCCTGGCCGCGGGTGAGGTTCGGACGGGGCTCGGGTGAGCTCCGGGCTGCGGCCGGGCGGTTCGGGCGGGGGCCGGGCGGCCGGGGCGGTCCGAGTGGGCCGGGCGGGCCTGTCAGCGGTGGTGGGTGGCGGTGACGCCGGCGAGGACGAGGTCGACGCCGGCGAGGAACTGCTCGCGGTCGTCGTGCCCGCGTATCTGCTCCGCGACGGCCCGGGTGAACGGGTACTCGTCGGGGTCGAGTTCCTCCCACGCCGTCGACACGGTGTCGAGGAACTCGGCGCGGTCCACGCCGGGCGCGAGCGTGCGGGCGCCCGCCTTGTTCACTGCGTTCTGGCCGGCGGCGCCGAGGATGTAGTGCACCAGGGCGGAGGTCACCGTGAACCAGCTGCTCTCGGGCACGTCGAGGGCGCTCACCCGCCGCCCGATGCTCTCGAAGATCCGCGGTGTCACCGTCCCCCAGGGGTTGCGGGAGAGCTGTGTGGCGAGCTGTGTCGCCAGCCACGGATGCCGCACGATCGCGTCGAACAGCCCGAGCGCGACGAGCCGGACCCCGTCCTGCGCCGAGCCCGCCGCCCCGGCCTCTTCCGCAGGCGGGGTGGCCGGGGCGGCCGGGCTGGTCGTGGCGGTCGCGGCGCTGGGCCCGATGGCCACGGCGGCGGCGACCACCGCGTCCGTGGCCGCGCCGAGCAGCTCCTCCTTGTTCGCCACGTGCCAGTAGATCGCCCCGGGCCCGGTGGCGAGGCGTTCGGTCAGCGCCCGGAACGTCAGTCCGCTCTCGCCGGCCGTGTCGAGCAGCTCGACGGCGGCCTCGACGATGCGCTCGCGGGAGAGCGCCTGCGTGCGCCGCTGTGACCGGCGTGTGCGCGTTGCCATGGCGCCATCTTGACATGGCTGGAGCGCCGTTCCAGCATGGAACAAAATTCCAGACTGGAACGTTGTTCCAGAAAAGAAGCCCCAGAAGTCCAGAAGCCGGCCGCGAGAGGCCGTCCCCGCCACTCCCGAGGAGTCCCCATGCACACCCCCGTCACGATCATCGGAGCCGGACTCGGCGGCCTCATGCTCGCCCGGGTCCTGCACGTCCACGGCGTCCCGGCCACCGTCTACGAGGCGGACGCCTCCGCGACGGCACGGGCGCAGGGCGGACTGCTCGACATCCACGAGCACAACGGCCGGCGGGCGCTCCAGGAAGCAGGCCTGTACGAGGAGTTCCGCGCCCTCGTCCTGGAGGGGCGCGAGGCGACCCGGGTTCTCGCCGCCGACGGCACCGTGCTCTTCGAAGAGGCCGACGACGGCACGGGGGGCCGCCCCGAGGTGCTGCGCGGCGAACTGCGCCGGATCCTGCTCGAATCGCTTCCGGCCGGCACCGTCCGGTGGGGCCACAAGGCCGGCGCCGTTCGCGCCCTCGGCGAGGGCCGCCACGAGGTGACGTTCGCCGACGGCACCGCCGTCACCACGGGCCTGCTGGTCGGCGCGGACGGCGCCTGGTCACGGGTGCGGCCGCTGCTGTCCGCCGCCGTACCCGAGTACACCGGCACCTCGTTCGTCGAGACCTACCTGTTCGACGCGGACACCCGGCACCCGGCCGCCGCGAAGGCGGTCGGCGGCGGGGCGATGTTCGCGCTCGCGCCGGGCAAGGGGATCCAGGCCCACCGGGAGACCGGCGGGACTCTCCACACCTACGTGGCGCTGCGCAGGCCGCAGGAGTGGTTCACCGCCGCCGGTTTCACCGAGCCCGCCGGGCCCGCCGCGCCCTTCGATCCCGCCGGGGCGGCGGCGGTCGCCGCGCGGACCGCGGCGGAGTTCGCCGGCTGGGCGCCCGAGCTCGCCGCGCTGATCACCGATGCCGACACCGCTCCGGTGCTGCGCCCCCTGTACACCCTGCCCGCCGGGCACCGGTGGGAGCGGGTACCGGGAGTGACCCTGCTCGGCGACGCGGCCCACCTCATGATCCCGAACGGCGAGGGCGCCAACCTGGCCATGTACGACGGCGCCGAACTCGGCAAGGCGCTCGCCGCCCACCCGGACGACACCGAGGCCGCGCTCACCGCGTACGAGCAGGCGATGTTCGCCCGCAGCGCCGCGGAGGCCGCCGACGCCGCCGATCTCCATGAGCGCATGTTCGGCGACGACTCCCCCCACGGCCTGATCGCCATGTTCACCGGAGCCGGGGCCTCAGCGGGTGCCGGTGCCGGTGAGACTGTCTGACCGCGTTCCCGGGATCCGAGGCCGGCGCGCCTGGCCGGACTGACCGGACTGACCGGACTGACCGGTCGCCGGTCAGGCAACGGCTCTTCGGAGCGGCCGTGCGACGTGGCGCCCCCAGACGGTCGAGGCGGTCGAGGCGGTCGAGGCGCCCCAGACGGTCGAGAGGGTCGACGCCCCGCGCGTCACGTCGTGCGGCGCAGCCCGGTGACGAGGAGGCCGACCAGGCGGCGGGCGTCGTAGCGGGGGTCGTTCTCCGCGCCGATGCAGAGGTTGCCGACGCCGCGCATCAGCTCGTACCCGGTCAGGTGGGCGTGGATCTCGCCCGCCTCGGCCGCCGCGTCGAGGAGCTGGGTGCAGACGGGGACGAGGCGGTCCAGGAAGTAGGTGTGGAGGGAGTCGAGGCCCGACTGGTCGGAGTGCAGGGCGCCGGCGAGGCCGTGCTTGGTGGCCAGGAAGTCCACGAAGAGGTCGATCCACTCGCGCAGCGCGTCGTACGGGGTCGGGGCGCTGCCCAGCAGGGCTGGGCCGGCCTCGGCGCAGGCCTCCACCTGGTGCCGGTAGACGGCGATGATCAGGTCGGCGCGGGTCGGGAAGTGCCGGTAGATCGTCGCCGTGCCGACGCCCGCCCGGGCCGCGATGTCGCGCACCGGCGCCTCCACGCCCGAGGCGACGAAGGCCGCCGCGGCCGCCTCCAGCAGCGTCACCTCGTTGCGCCGCGCGTCCGCCCGCCGGGGCCGGACCGCCCGCTCTTCGTCCTTCATGTGCGTCCTTCGTCGGGTGTCCCTCGGCCGTCACTCTATCGGGGCGTTGTCAAACGGGACAGTGTTCCGTATTGTCGAAGACGTGAAGCGGGACGTCGTTCCGTTTGTGTCATGTGAGGAGACCCACCATGCAATACCGCACCTTGGGCCGTACCGGCGTGCAGGTCAGCGCGCTCGGGCTCGGCGCGATGAACTTCGGGGCGATCGGGCGGACCACCCAGGAGGAGGCGACCGCGATCGTCGACGCCGCCCTGGACGCCGGTATCAACCTGATCGACACCGCCGACATGTACGGGCAGGGCGAGTCGGAGGAGATGGTCGGCAAGGCGATCGCCGGCCGCCGTGACGACATCGTGCTGGCCACGAAGGCCGGCATGCCGATGGGGGACGAGCGCAATCACCGGGGCGGTTCACGGCGCTGGCTGGTCACCGAGGTGGAGCACAGCCTGCGGCGGCTCGGCGTCGACCATGTCGACCTCTACCAGATACACCGCTGGGACCCGGCCACGAGCGACGAGGAGACCCTGTCGGCACTGACCGATCTGCAACGCGCCGGGAAGATCCGCCACTTCGGTTCCTCGACCTACCCGGCATACCGGATCGTGCAGGGCCAGTGGGCCGCCCGCGAGCACCACCTGAGCCGGTACGTCACCGAACAGCCCAGTTACTCCCTCCTCCAGCGGGGCGTCGAGGCCCATGTCCTGCCGGTGGCGCAGGAGTACGGGATGGGTGTGCTGGTGTGGAGTCCGCTGGCCTCCGGCTGGCTGTCCGGGGCCGTGCGCAGGGGCCGGTCCATCACCACCAGCCGCGCCCGGTTCCTGCCCGACCGCTTCGACCTCACCCTCCCGGCCAACCAGGCCCGGCTCGACGCGGTGGAGCGGCTGGCCGCCGTGGCCGACGGAGCCGGGCTGACCCTGATCCAGCTCGCCCTCGGCTTCGTGACCGCGCACCCCGCCGTCACCAGCGCCCTCATAGGACCCCGCACCGTGGACCACCTGAGCTCCCAGCTCGCCGCCGCCGACACCGTGCTCTCCGCCGACGTCCTGGACGCGGTCGACGCGATCGTCGCCCCCGGCACCGACCTCGCCGCACACGAGAAGCACGACACCCCGCCCGCCCTGCTCGATGCGGCCCTGCGCCGCCGCTGACGCACCCCAGGGGCAGCCCGGCCCGGTCCCGCCCAGGCGGCCCCCGCCTTCGCCGAAGCGGGGTCCTGTTACCGTCCCGGCATGAGCAGGCCGAGCGGGCGGCGAGGCGGCCCGATGTGGCCGCTGTACGCGGCCGGGTTCACCACCGCCTTCGGGGCGCACGGCATCGCCGCCAACCTCGGCGGTCACAGCGCGGACGCGGTCACCTCGCTGCTGGTGCTGGGCGGCCTGCTCGCGCTGTACGACGGTGCCGAGGTGGTGCTGAAGCCGGTGTTCGGCACCCTCGCCGACCGGATCGGAGCACGTCCTGTCCTGCTCGGCGGCCTGGTCGCCTCCGCCCTCGCCTCCGGGCTGTACGCCGTGGCCGACAGCCCCGGCCTGCTGTGGGCAGCCCGCCTCGGCCAGGGCGTCGCGGCCTGGCCGGCATCCTCGCCGCCGCCGTCCTGACCGGCGCCGGCACCGGCCTGATCACCCCGCTCGGCTTCGCCGCGCTGGCCGCCGGCACCCCCGCGGAGCGCCTGGGCCAGACCATGGGCGCCGCCGAACTCGGCCGCGAACTGGGCGACGCGGGCGGCCCGTTGCTGGTCGCCGCGGTCGCCTCCGGCACCACCCTGACCCACGGCTACGGCGCCCTCGCCGTACTCACCGTCGTCGCCGCCGCGTCGGTCTGAGTATCCGTACTCTGTTCGGCGCCCCGGCCCGGCCGGAACTCTGGAGGCATGAGACATCACAGGCCCGTGCTGCGGGCGATGGTGCCGGCGCTCGTGGTGGCCGGGGCGGCGATGGCGGCCTGGGCCGCCTGGCTGGGCTGGGACCAGGGGTACGACGTGCGGGGCGACGGCTCGGTGAGCGGGCCCTACCAGGCGTGGCAGGTGGCCGGGCTGGCCGGGACGCTGCTCGCGGCGGTGTGCGCGGCGGCGGCCCGCGGGCACAGCGCCGCGGCCGTGGGCGGGACGACCGTGGGGTTGACCCTCGCCGCCTACGCCGACTGGTCGGGCGACGCCAGTGGGCTGTTCATGGTCGGGGTGGGGCTGGTCATGGTGGGGAGTTTCGTCGGCTCCGCCGTGGTGTCCGCCGTGATCGACACGCTGCGGCGGGAGCGGCCGCTCGCCCGGTAGGTCAGTCGGGCAGGCGCTGTTCCGCCCAGATCGTCTTGCCGGCGGGGGTCTGGCGGCTGCCCCAGCGCTCCGCCATCTGGGCGACCAGCAGCAGACCTCGGCCGCCCTCGTCGTAGACGCGGGCCCGGCGCAGGTGGGGGGCGGTGTTGCTGCCGTCGGAGACCTCGCAGATGAGGGCCGCGTCGCGGATCAGCCGCAGGGCTATCGGGCCGTCGCCGTAGCGGACCGCGTTCGTGACCAGTTCGCTGACGATCAGTTCGGTGGCGAAGGCCGCGTCCCTCAGGTCCCAGGCCGCCAGCTGCTGGCAGGCCATCTTGCGGGCCCCGGCGACGGCGGACGGGTGCTGGGGGAGCTGCCAGGTGCGGACCTTCGCGGTGTCCAGGGCCGAGGTGCGGGCCAGCAACAGGACGATGTCGTCGGCCGGGCGGTCGGTCAGGACCGTGCGCAGGACGTGGTCGCAGGTCTCCTCCAGGGGCGCGGCCGGGTCGGCCAGGGACCGGCGGAGCAGGCCGAGGCCCACCTCGATGTCGCGGTCGGCGGTCTCCACCAGGCCGTCGGTGTAGAGGGCGAGCAGGCTGCCCTCGGCCAGTTCCACCTCGACGGACTCGAAGGGCAGGCCGCCGAGTCCGAGCGGCGGGCCGGCCGGCAGGTCGAGGAAGCGGACGTCACCGGCGGGGGTGACGAGGGCCGGCGGCGGATGGCCGGCGCGGGCCATGGTGCAGCGGCGGCTCACCGGGTCGTACACGGCGTACAGGCAGGTCGCGCCGACCTCGCCCAAGGAAGCCGTCTCCGCCCGGCCGGGCACCTCCGGGCCCTCCTCGCGGTCGAGGCGGATGACCAGGTCGTCCAGTTGGGTGAGGAGTTCGTCGGGGGCGAGGTCGACGTCCGCCAGCGTCCGTACCGCGGTGCGCAGGCGGCCCATGGTGGCCGAGGCGCGGATGCCGTGGCCGACGACGTCGCCGACGACCAGGGCGACCCGGGCACCGGAGAGCGGGATCACGTCGAACCAGTCGCCGCCGACGTCCGCGCCGGACCCGGTGGGCAGGTAGCGGTAGGCGACCTCGGTCGCCGCCAGGCCCGGCGGCCGGCCGGGCAGCAGGCTGCGCTGCAGGGCGAGCGCGGTGCGGCGCTCGCGGGTGTAGCGGCGGGCGTTGTCCACGCTCACCGCGGCCCTGGCGACGATCTCCTCCGCGAGCCGCTGGTCGTCCTCGGTGAACGACTCGGGCGTGCGGTGCCGCAGGAAGTGGGCGAGGCCGAGGGTGACGCCGCGAGCCCGCAGCGGGACCATCAGCACCGAGTGGATCACGTGCCGGGCGACGGAATCGGCGCGGGCCTGGCAGGTCTGGAGCCACTCCTGCATGCCGGGGTCGCCGGGCCGGTGGCGGGTGCTGTGGCCGGCGAGCAGGGTCCGCATCGGGGGAGAGCCCACCGGGTAGTGGAACGCGTCGCCCGGGGCGGCCACCGACTCCGGGCAGTGCGCCAGCACCGACCGCTGCGCGGTACGGCGGACGGCGACCGGCTCGCCCGGTCGCAGCGGTTCCGGTTCGTCGCCGAGGGTGACGGACTCCAGCAGGTCGACGGTGACGAAGTCGGCGAACCCGGCCACGGCCACCTCGGCGAGTTCCTCGGCGGTGCGGGTCACGTCGAGCGTGCTGCCGATGCGCATGCTGGCGTCGTTGAGGACGGCCAGGTGGCGGCGGGCCCAGTACTGCTCCGTGGTGTCGAAGACGACCGCGGACAGGCCCTGCACCGTGCCGTTCTCGTCCTTCAGCGGGCAGAAGTACATCGACCAGGCGTGCTCCCGGGTCTCGCCGGGGGCCAGGGCGTGCTGTTCGTGGAAGACCGTCCGTCCGGTGCGCAGGACCTGCCGCTGGAGGCGGTCGTACTCGTCGTAGGGCGGGCTGGACTCGATCTCCCACACGGTCTTGCCGCGCATCTCCGCGACGGACAGGCCCATGATCCGGGTCATGCTCTCGTTGGCGGCGACGAACCGTGCCTGACGGTCGTAGATCGCCACCGGCATCGGCAGCTGGGCCAGCGTGAGGTCCCACAGGGTGGCGGCCCCGGGCTGGTCGCGTCCGGACAGGGGCACCCGCGCGGCACCGGTCACCAGCCACAGCGGCCGGCCGGTGCCGGCGTCCAGCGGGGTTCCCTGCAGGGACACGACGATCCGGTCGCCGTTGCGGTGCCGCAGCGCCACCTCGCTGGACCACCGCCACCCGTCGGCGACGTGCCGGCGCGCGGACGGGGGGAGCTCGGCGGCGAGCAGCAGCTGGACGGAACGGCCGACGACCTCGGCGGGTTCGTACCCGAGCAGCCGCCGGGCACCCGCGCTCCACACCAGCACCGCCCCACCGGCATCGACGACGACGGCGAGATCCTCCGGTACGCGTCCCGTCATGGTGCCTCCGGACGTCCGGGTACCCCGCTCGTTCTCAGCATCCCGCCCCGCCGTACTCCGCTCAACCGGCACCGGTCGGCACCGCCGGTACCTCCCCGCGGCGTCGCGCCCGGTATCGCGCCCTGCGTCCCGCCCTCCATCTCCTCCGGCGTCCCGCCCGGCATCCCGCTAGGTTCGTGCCCGCCCCGCCCCGCCGCCGCTCGCCGGGCCGGGGCGTCGCAGACCACCGCGACCAGCAGCACCCGCCGTTGATCACGAGCTGGACCGCGGGCTGGACCCCCAGGAGGGCCATGCCCGCGGCGATCGACTGGACGATGAGGACGCCGAGCAACGGGTGCCCGGCCCGGGGGCGGCCTCTCGGCCGGACGACGCCCCGGGCGTGGCGCCATCGGCGGAGCCGCATGACGTTCGTCCTCCGGTCGTGCGCGGCGGACGGCAGACGCCGCACGGAGCCCTCCCGGAAACAAGCGCACACCTCCTCACGGCGCGGCACCCGGACCCGGTGTAAACGGCCACGGCCCGCCCGCACCCGCCGACCTGGAGCCGGGACGGCCGGATGCGGGCGGGCTAGGATCCGGGGCATGGCCCTGACCGTGAGTGACGTGGACCGGTTCGAGGCGGCCCGGCCGCGCCTGGCGGCCATCGCCTACCGTCTCCTCGGTTCCGCGACCGAGGCCGAGGACGTCGTGCAGGAGGCGTACCTGCGCTGGCAGGCCGCCGACACCGCCCGCATCGAGGTCCCCGAGGCCTGGCTGACGAAGGTGCTCACCAACCTCTGCCTCAACCAGCTCACCTCGGCCCGCGCGCGGCGCGAGACCTACGTCGGCCAGTGGCTTCCCGAGCCGCTGCTCGCCGGCGACCCGCTGCTCGGCCCCGCCGACACCGCGGAACGGCGGGAGTCGGTGTCGTACGCGGTCCTGGTCCTGCTGGAGCGCCTCACCCCGGTCGAACGCGCGGTGTACGTGCTGCGGGAGGCCTTCGACTACCCGCACCGGGACATCGCCCGGATCCTCGACCTGACCGAGGCCGCCAGCCAGCAGATCCTGCACCGGGCCAGGAAGCACGTCGCGGACGGCCGGGCCCGCACCGAGGTCGACGAGGCCGCCGCCCGGCGGATCATCGAGGAGTTCCTCGCGGCCGCCACCAGCGGCCGGACCGAGCCGCTCGTCCAGCTGCTCACCGAGGACGCCGTCGCGGTCGGCGACGGCGGCGGGAAGGTCCCGGCCGCCGCCCGGGCGTTCGAGGGTGCCGTCGCGGTCGCGAAGTTCATGCGCGGCCTGTTCAAACAGGGCCCGGCCCAGCGTGCCCTGGCCGGCGGCTCCGTCGAGCTGCACCTCACCACCGCCAACGGCGGCCCCGCCCTGGTGGCGGTCGTCGGCGGCCGGATCATCGGCGTGATGTGCCTGGAGATCACCGCCGACGGCATCGCCGCGTTCCGCAACCAGCTCAACCCCGACAAGCTGGAGCGCGCGACCCGGCGATGGGCGGCGACCGGCCACGGCGATCCCCTGCTCCGCCTCTTCTGACCCCGGCCGCCGCGATGTGACCCGCTTCACACCGCACTCCTGTCAGGAAACGGCGGGCCGCCCGGTTCAGGGGGCGACCCGCTGAAGAGCTGGATGACAGGAGATCGGACATGCAGCACCGCATCGTCGTCCTCGGCGCCGGATACGCCGGAGCCGTCGCCGCCGGCCGCCTCGCCCGGCGGCTGCGCCGCGAGGACGTCGCCCTCACCCTCGTCAACGCCGAGCCCGACTTCGTCGAGCGCGTCCGGATGCATCAGCTCGCGACCGGCCAGGAGCTCAGGCCCCGGCCCTTCGCCGAGATGTTCGCGGGAACCGGCGTGGAGCTGAGGATCGCGAGGGTCACCGCCGTGGACGTCGACCGGAAGACGGTCACCATCACCGCCGCGGACGGCACCGGCGAGGACGCCGTACGGGAACTGGAGACCGTACAGGAACTGGAGTACGACACCCTCGTGTACGCCCTCGGCAGCGACTGGCACGACCAGGGCGTCCCCGGCGCCGCCGAGCACGCCGACCACATCGCGAGCCGCCCCGGAGCGCTCCGGCTGCGTGAGCGCCTCGCCCCGCTGGCGGCCGGAGCGCCCGTGGTGGTGGTCGGCGGCGGACTCACCGGTCTGGAGGCCGTGACCGAGATCGCCGAGGCCCGCCCGGACCTCGACGTCGCCCTCGCCGCCCGCGGCGCCCTCGGCGACTGGCTCTCGCCCAAGGGCCGCCGGCACCTGCGGAAGGTTCTCGACGGGCTCGGCGTCACCGTGCACGAGCACACCGCCGTCACCGCGGTGGCGCCCGGTCATGTCACCACGGCCGCGGGCGCGGCCGTCCCGGCCACCGTCACCGTGTGGACCACCGGCTTCGCCGTCCACCCCGTCGCGCGGGCCACCGCCCTGGAGGTCACCGCCGCCGGGAGGATCGTCGTCGACCAGACCATGCGCTCGGTCTCGCACCCGGACGTGTACGCCATCGGCGACGCGGCCTCGGCGACCGGCGCGGGCGGCAAGCCGCTCCGGATGTCCTGTGCCTCGGGCATCCCGATGGCCTGGCAGGCCGCCGACGCCATCGCGGCCCGCCTGACCGGCGGCAAACTCCCCAGGACCCCGCTGCGCTACGTCAACCAGTGCGTGTCGCTGGGCCGCCGGGAGGGACTGATCCAGTACGTCACGGCCGACGACCGCGCCGTACGGGCGGCCCTGACCGGCCGGACCGCCGCCCGCTACAAGGAACTCATCTGCAAGGGCGCGGCCTGGGCAGTCGCCCACCCGATGCTCGGCCTCCCGGCCCGGCGCCGCCGCGTCGTGGCGGAACCGGCGCGCGCGGACACGCCCCTGCCGACCACGACACCGGCCTGACCGCACCCGCGGGACGTCCGCGTCGCCCGGCAAGGTGGTCGTACACGGCGGCGATCGACGCCAGGACGTGTGCTCGCGCGGGTGCAACAGCGCCGCCATCCAACGCGCGCTGAGACGGACGGAGCTCGCGGCGCCGGTCGCCCTCCCGGGTGGCGACGAGCACGGTCACCCACTCCCCGAGCGCCCGGGCAGGTCGAGCGCGGCGGACGGATGACCAACGAGGCCCACGGGCAGCGTGATCGAGGCGTCAGACGCCTCGATCACGCTGCCCGTGGGCCTCACTCGTCGCGCTTCGTGGGGTCACCTGATCGGTGCCCGATCAGGGAACACCGAAGTGCCGCCGGGGTACTACGCGCTCTTGGGTTCAGCCTGCTGGACCACCTCGAAGGACCAGAGAACCGACCCCGTGGCCGCCGGCTTCGGCTTCTCGCCGCCCTCCGCACCACCGCCCTGGTGTGCCGCCTTCATCGGCCCCTCCATCCACGCCTGGAAGGACTCCTCGTCACGCCACCGCGTGTAGACGAGATAGCTGTCGGTGCCTTCGATCGGCCGCAGCAGCTCGAACCACTCGAACCCGTCGGAGCTCTCGACGGCATGGGCACGATGCGCGAACCGCTTCTCCAGCGTCTCCCGTTGTTCCGCCGGTACTTCGAGTACGTTGATCTTGACTACGCTCATGGGCCCATCCTGCCGCAACGGTGATCAGGAGAGCGTGAGCGACCGGGGAGCCGTCCGGTCGATCTCCGCCCTTGCGAAGCCGTCCCCGGAGCACGGCTCAGCCGGAGAGCAGCGGGCGGCGCGGTCACCGCCCTGCGCGGCAGCGCCTGCGGCATCACCGCCACGGGTGCCAGGTCCTCGGGTCCGGGCACGTTCGGGCTTCCCCGTACGTACGGCACTCTCGGCACCGGTCTGACCCGCTGACCTGGGCCGCGGCAGCACCTCCGGACGGTCCCGGACCGGCCCCCAGGGGGCCCTTGGGGGTCCCTTAGGGGATGTCACAGGTCTGCCGCAATGGCGGCCCAGGCCGTCCGAGCCCGCACGCGGCCGTCACGGACCAGGTACGTTCGATGACGTGGCTGGATTCAGGATCGGACGCGGCGGCCGGGACGACCGTGCCCCGCACACGCGACCGCAACAACCCGCGTACGGGCAGCAGGCGCCGCCCCAGAGCTACGGGGGGCAGCCGGGGCCGTCGTACGGATACCCGTCGGCCCCGCAGCCGTCCCCGCGGCACGGGAGCGGCCCCGGCTGGCAGCAGGCGCGTGGCGGCTACCCGGGGCAGGGCGGCGGCGACGGCCCGGAGTACTTCGGCGACGACAGTGGCAGAGGCAACGCCAACGGTTACGGCGGACAAGGCGCCGGACCGGGCGCCGGCACCCCCGACCCGTACGCGGCGAACAACCCGGGCCACACCCAGGCCTTCTCGGTCGACGAGGCCGACGGCTACACGCGGGGTGCGACCTACCACGCCGGCTCGGCGGCGCCGTCCGGCCCGATCGGCCCGCGCCTGCACTGGAAGGACCTGCTGAAGGGGATCGTCCTCGCCCCGAACCAGACGTTCCTCCAGATGCGGGACTACGCGATGTGGGGCCCTGCCCTCGTCGTGACCTTCCTCTACGGCCTGCTCGCCGTCTTCGGTTTCGACGGCGCCCGCGCGGACGCGATAAACGCGACCCTCACCAACGCGGTCCCGATCGTCCTCGTGACGGCGATCGCGATGGTGCTCTCCTCCTTCGTCCTGGGCGTGGTGACCCACACCCTGGCCCGCCAGCTCGGCGGCGACGGCGCCTGGCAGCCGACGGTCGGCCTCTCCATGCTGATCATGTCGATCACCGACGCCCCCCGTCTCCTGTTCGCCATGTTCTTCGGCGGCAACGCGGGCTTCGTCCAGCTCCTCGGCTGGGCCACCTGGGTCGCGGCGGGCGCCCTCCTCACCCTGATGGTCAGCAGGTCCCACGACCTGCCGTGGCCGAAGGCCCTGGGCGCCTCGGCGATCCAGCTGATCGCCCTGCTGTCGATCGTGAAGCTCGGCACGTTCTGACGCCCGACGCACGCGAGAAGGGCCCCGGCTGCCTGCCGGGGCCCTTCTCGCGTACCCGTACCCGTACCTGTATCCGTATCCACCGACGCCCGTCAGCCGTCCTCAGGCGTCGAGAACCTGCCCGGCCCTCTTCGCCACAGGCGGCAGCACGCTCCACGGGAAGTTGATCCAGGAGTCCGTCCGCTTCCAGACGTACTCGCACTTCACGAGCGACTGGGACTTCTCGTAGATCACGGCGGGCCGGACCTCGGCCACGTGATCGAGGCAGAAGTCACGGACGAGCCTCAGCGTCTTGCCGGTGTCGGCGACGTCGTCCGTGATGAGGATTTTCTTGTCGCTGAAGTCGATGACGTTGGGGACGGGCGCGAGCATCACCGGCATGTCGAGCGTGGTCCCCACCCCGGTGTAGAAGGCCACGTTGACCAGGTGCACGTTCTTGCAGTCGAGGGCGTAGGCCAGCCCGCCGGCGACGAACACCCCGCCGCGGGCGATGGAGAGCACTATGTCCGGCTCGTACCCGTCGTCGGCGATGCTCTGGGCGAGCTCGCGGACGGCGACGCCGAACTGCTCGTAGGTGAGATTCTCCCGGACGTCGCTGCCGCCGCTCATGCCTGCTCCCTCACACCTGGGTCCGATGGAAATTGAGGTAGGAGCGGGAGGCGGTGGGCCCGCGCTGGCCCTGGTAGCGGGAGCCGTAGCGCTCACTGCCGTAGGGGTGCTCGGCGGGGGAGGAGAGCCGGAACATGCAGAGCTGTCCGATCTTCATGCCCGGCCACAGCTTGATGGGGAGGGTCGCGAGATTGGACAGCTCAAGGGTCACGTGACCGCTGAACCCCGGATCGATGAACCCGGCGGTGGAGTGGGTGACCAGCCCGAGCCGCCCCAGCGAGGACTTCCCCTCCAGCCGCGAGGCGAGATCGTCCGGCAGCGTGATGACCTCGTAGGTCGAGGCGAGGACGAACTCACCGGGGTGGAGGATGAAGGGCTCGTCGCCCTCGGGCTCCACGAGCCGGGTGAGGTCCGGCTGCTCGACGGAGGGGTCGATGTGCGGGTACCGGTGGTTCTCGAACACCCGGAAGAAACGGTCCAGCCGGACGTCGATGCTCGACGGCTGAACCATGGATTCGTCGTAGGGATCGATCCGTACCCGCCCGGCGTCGATCTCGGCCCGGATGTCCTTGTCTGAGAGAAGCACGCCCCGAGGATACGCAAGGCGCGCGGACCCACGAAAACCGTGACGAGTCCGCGCGCCCTCGCTACTGCTGTTCC
>NZ_JAJONF010000051.1 GCF_021462265.1 Streptomyces shenzhenensis
GTCGCCGCCGGCCTGATCACCCGGATCACGTGCTACGCCGACCGCGCCCAGGCGCTCGACGCGGCCTTCACCGGCACCACCGGCAGGCCCTGGAGATGGCCTCCCTCGCAGCCGGCCGTGCCTCCTCCGCCCGGGTGAAAGGCCTCGCCACCCGGATCGAGAAGGCGCGGGACCCGGAGATCACCACCACGACCGGCTGACTCGAGGCCTGTCAGGCCGCCAGCACCTTCCCCAACGTCGCCAGCGCCGACCGCAGTTCCTCCGCGGTGATGGTCAGCGGCGGGGCCAGCCGGATGGTGGAGCCGTGGGTGTCCTTGACCAGGACGCCCTCGCGCATCAGGCGTTCGCCGATCTCCCGCCCGGTGCCGATCGCCGGGTCCACGTCGACACCCGCCCACAGCCCGCGCGAGCGGAAGCCGACCACGCCCCTGCCGACCAGCTCCGTCAGGCCGTCGCGCAGGATCACGCCCAGCTCGGCGGCGCGGCGCTGGAAGTCGCCGCTCTCCAGCAGCTCGACCACCGCCGTGCCGACCGCCGCCGCGAGCGGGTTGCCGCCGAACGTCGAGCCGTGCTCGCCGGGGTGCAGGACCCCCAGCACCTCCCGCCGGGCCACCACCGCGGACACCGGCACGATCCCGCCGCCCAGCGCCTTGCCGAGCAGCAGCACGTCCGGCACCACGCCCTCGTGGTCGACGGCGAGGGTACGGCCGGTGCGGCCGAGGCCGGACTGGATCTCGTCGGCGACGAACAGGCAGCCCTTGCGCCGGGTCAGCTCGCGGACCCCGGTCAGGTAGCCGTCGTCCGGGATGAGCACCCCGGCCTCGCCCTGGATGGGCTCGATCAGCACCGCCGCCGTGGTCTCGTCGACCGCCGCCTCCAGCGCGGCCAGGTCGTTGTACGGCACGATCCTGAAGCCCGGCGTGAACGGGCCGAACCCCGCGCGGGCGGTCTCGTCGGTGGAGAAGCTGACGATCGTGGTGGTACGGCCGTGGAAGTTGTCCGCGGCGACGACGATCGTGGCCCGGTCGGCGGGGACGCCCTTCACGTCGTAGGCCCATTTGCGGGCCACCTTGATGCCGGACTCGACCGCCTCGGCGCCGGTGTTCATCGGCAGCACCATGTCCAGGCCGGTCAACTCGGCGAGCCGTTCGGCGAATTCGGCGAGCCGGTCGTTGTGGAAGGCGCGCGAGGTGAGGGTGAGGCGGTCCAGCTGGCGGTGCGCGGCCTCGATCAGCGCCGGGTGGCGGTGGCCGAAGTTGAGGGCCGAGTAGCCGGCCAGCATGTCGAGGTAACGGCGGCCCTCGACGTCCTCCACCCAGGTGCCCTCGGCGCGGGCGACGACGACGGGCAGCGGGTGGTAGTTGTGCGCGAGGACCGGGCCCTCCGCCTCGATCAGCTCGGCGGAGGTGCGGGTGCGGGCGGGTGCGGTCATCTGGGGGATCTCCTGGTCCTCAGCGGATTTCCTGGGTGCAGCACTTGATGCCGCCGCCTGCCTTGTGGAACTCCGACAGGTCGACGGGAACGGGCTCGTAGCCCCGGTCGGCGAGCCGGGCGGCCAGGGTCTCGGCCTGCGGCGCGATGAAGACGTGGCGGCCGTCGGAGACCGAGTTCAGGCCCCATGCCAGGGCGTCGTCGCGGGTGGCGAGCACCGCGTCCGGGAACAGCCGGCGCAGCACGTCACGGCTGCCGGGGGAGAAGGCCTGCGGGTAGTAGACGATGTTGTTCTGGTTCCCCTCGTCCAGGACGAACAGCGCCGTGTCCAGGTGGTAGAAGTACGGGTCCACCAGGGTCAGGCTGATCACCGGGTGGCCGAAGAACTCCTGGGCCTCCCGGTGCGCCTCGCGGGTGGTGCGGAATCCGGTGCCGGCGAGCAGGTACCGGCCCGTCCAGACCAGGTCGCCCTCGCCCTCGGCCACCGAGCCGGGGCGGTACACGTCATAACCCGCGGTCTTGAACCAGAGGTCGTAGTGGGTCGACTCGGGTCGCCGCTCGGGCGAGTGGAAGAGCGAGCCGAAGACCCGGCCGCCGACGACGACCGCCGAGTTCGCGGCGAACACCATGTCGGGCAGGCCGGGGACCGGCTCCAGCCGGTCGACGCTGTGGCCGTGGGCGCGATAGGCGCTGATCAGCGCGGTCCACTGCTCCTGGGCCAGGTCGACGTCGACCCTGGTGTCGGGGTTCATCCAGGGATTGATCGCGTACTGCACGGCGAAATGTCTGGGTTCGCAGACAAGAAAGCGCCTGAGACGCGGCACACGGCTTTCGGACACAGAGGGGTTCCTCCGCTTTCCCGCGGTGTCGACTGAGGGTTGACACCAAGGTAGAAAGCGTCGGATACGGGCGACAAGCAATGATTGTTGCGTGTCTGCGCAGGAATGCTGCGTCTCCGATCGTACAAACGCAGGATCAGTGCGTTTACTCCGGCACGGGGTGGGTGGCGCCCGCCTCGGGGCTCTCCGGGAGCAGATGCGACAGCACCATCACGCTGATCGTCTTCCGGATGAACGGCTCCACGCGGATCCGCTCCAGCACCTCCTCGAAGTGGTCCACGTCCCGGGCCCGCACATGCAGCAGGGCGTCCGCGCCGCCGGTCACCGTCATGGCCGCGGTGATCTCCGGGTGGTTGCGGACCACCTCCGCGAGCCGCCGGGGCGGCGCGGCGCCCTCGCAGTACACCTCGACGTACGCCTCCGTGCGCCAGCCGAGGGCCGACGGCTTGACGGTGGCCGTGAACCCGGTGATCACACCGGTCTCGCGGAGCCGGTCGACCCGCCGCTTCACGGCCGTCGCGGAGAGCCCGACGGCGGCGCCGATCTCGGCGAAACTGGTCCGCGCGTTCGCCATCAACGCGGTGGTGATCTTCCGGTCGAGATCGTCGAAGGGGGCGGTGCCGCTGTTCATGCCCGCACTGTAACCACGGCCGCGGACACTTCGGGAACACCACTTCATCCGGCGCGGACGTCCACGTCCGGTACATGTCCAGCGCCGCGTTCGGCCGCCTACACTCCGTTCATGCTGCGCGCCCTCGCCGTCGACGACGAACGCCCCTCGCTGGAGGAGCTGCTCTATCTGCTGAACGCCGATCCGCGCATCGGCAGCGTCGAGGGCGCCGGTGACGCCACCGAGGCGCTGCGCCGCATCACCCGCGCGCTGGAGTCCGGACCCCAGGGCCCCGAGGCCATCGACGTCGTCTTCCTCGACGTCCAGATGCCCGGACTGGACGGACTCGATCTGGCCCGGCTGCTCACCGGCTTCGCCCGGCCCCCGCTGGTCGTCTTCGTCACCGCCCACGAGGACTTCGCGGTAAGGGCCTTCGATCTCAAGGCAGTCGACTACGTCCTCAAGCCGGTACGCAAGGAACGCCTGGCGGAGGCGGTACGGCGGGCCGCCGAACTGCGCGGCAGCGCACCCCGGATACCCGTGCACGAACCCGACCCCGACCACATCCCCGTCGAACTCGGCGGCGTGACGAAGTTCGTGGCGGTCGACGACATCACCCACGTCGAGGCCCAGGGCGACTACGCCCGCCTGCACACCGACCGCGGCAGCCACCTCGTCCGCATCCCGCTGTCCACCCTGGAGGACCGCTGGCGCTCCCGCGGCTTCGTCCGCATCCACCGCCGCCACCTCGTCGCCCTCCGCCACATCGGCGAACTCCGCCTGGACGCGGGCACGGTGAGCGTCCTGGTCGGTGCGGAAGAGCTCCAGGTCAGCCGACGCCACGCCCGCGAGCTGCGGGACCTGCTGATGAGGAGGGCCTGACGATGCCCGCCGACCCCACCGAGCGCCGGGTCACCGTCACCGGCCCGCCCCGCCGCGGCCGTCGCGGCCACCGTGACCCCGGCTACTACCGCGCGCGCACCGAGATCGACGAGCAGACCACCCTCGGCCACACCTACGTCCGCTCCCTCATGCGCAGCCAACTGCGCGTCGCCCTCGTGGTGTTCGCGGTCCTGGTGCTGCTGGTCGGCCCGCTCCCGCTGGTCTTCGCCGCCGCCCCCGACGCGCGCCGACTGGAGTGGGTGGTGCTCGGCTTCTGCCTGTACGCCCCGCTGATCCTGCTCGCCCGCTGGTACGTGCGCCGCGCCGAACGCAACGAGGAGGACTTCGTCCGCCTCGTCGAGGACCGACAGGACCGATGAACTCCAGCTATGCCGTCCCGGCGGTCGCCCTCGTGGTCGTCGCGACCGTCCTCGTCGGCGCCTTCGGCCTGCGCATCTCCCGGACCACGTCCGACTTCTACGTCGCCTCACGCACCGTCGGCCCCCGCCTCAACGCGGCCGCGATCAGCGGCGAGTACCTCTCCGCCGCCTCCTTTCTGGGCATCGCGGGCCTGGTGCTCGTCCAGGGCCCCGACATGCTCTGGTACCCGGTCGGCTACACCGCCGGCTACCTCGTCCTCCTCCTCTTCGTCGCCGCCCCGCTGCGCCGCTCCGGCGCCTACACCCTCCCCGACTTCGCCGAGGCCCGGCTGGCCTCGCGGACGGTACGGCGGCTGGCCGGGGCGTTCGTCGTGGGCGTCGGCTGGCTCTACCTGCTGCCCCAGCTGCGGGGCGCCGGGCTGACGCTCACGGTCCTCACCGGCGCTCCCGACGCGCTCGGCGGACTCATCGTCGCCGTCGTCGTCGTGGCCACCGTGGCCGCCGGCGGCATGCGCAGCATCACCTTCGTCCAGGCCTTCCAGTACTGGCTCAAGCTCACCGCCCTGTTCGTCCCCGCCCTCTTTCTCGTCCTCGCCTGGCAGAACGCCGGCGCCCCCACCCACGCCTTCGACGAACCGGCCACCTTCCGCGACCGGCGCGTCGTGGACGTCCAGGACACCCTCTCGCTCAAGCTCGACCGTCCCCTCACGGTCACCGTCACCGGCACCGTCGACGGCAGCCCGCGCCGGGACACCCGGGTCACCCTCCCCGAGGGCACCCACCGCATCACCGCGGGCACCCGGCTGACCTTTGCCAGGGGCACCCGCGTCCCCGCCACCGACCGGGGCACCAACGGCGGCATGTCCACCTCGCTCGCCGAGAGCCGCGAGGAACGCCCGCTGTACGCCACGTACGGACTGATCCTCGCGACCTTCCTCGGCACCATGGGCCTGCCGCACGTCGTCGTCCGCTTCTACACCAGCCCGCACGGCGTCGCCGCCCGCCGCACCACGGTCGCCGTCCTCGCCCTGATCGGCCTCTTCTACCTGCTGCCGCCCGTCTACGGCGCCCTCGGCCGCCTCTACACCCCCGAACTCACCCTCACCGGCGAGACGGACGCCGCCGTCCTGCTGCTGCCCGACCGGGTCGTCGGCGGCCTCGGCGGCGACCTGCTCGGCGCGCTGGTGGCGGGCGGCGCCTTCGCCGCGTTCCTCTCCACCGCCTCCGGCCTGACCATGGCGGTCGCCGGCGTCCTCACCCAGGACGTCCTGCCGTCCCGCGGCGTACGGCACTTCAGGCTGGGGACCGTCCTCGCCATGGCCGTACCGCTCGCCGCGAGCGTGCCCGTGGGCGGCCTGCCGGTCGCCGACGCCGTCGGACTGGCCTTCGCCGTGTCCGCCTCCTCCTTCTGCCCGCTGCTGGTCCTCGGCATCTGGTGGCGGCGGCTGACCCCGCCCGGCGCCGCCGCCGGGATGCTGGCCGGGGGCGGCTCGGCGTTCTGCGCGGTGGCCGCGACGATGGCCCGCCTCCCCGGCACCGGCAGCCTGCACGCCCTGCTCGCCTGGCCCGCGCTCTGGTCGGTCCCGCTGGGCTTCCTCACCATGATCCTGGTCTCCCTGGCGACCCCGGGCCGGGTACCGCCCCAGACGGGCGCGATCCTGGCCCGCTTCCACCTGCCGGAAGAGCTGCGCGCGGAGGTCAAGGCGTGACCGGGTTCCTGGCGGGCCTCTGCGTGGCCGTGCTCCCGCTCCTCGCCGCCGGCTTCTGGCTCGGCCGCCGCACCGCGCGCCCCCAGAACCTCGGCGGCCTCGGCACCCCCGTCGAGCACGCCACCTTCGAGACCCTGCACACCGCCTCGCTCGCCGCACCCCCGCTGCGCGCGGGCCTCACCGAGGAGACCGCCCGCCGCTCGGCCCGCCGACTGCGCACCCTGCTCGGCACCGACGCCCTCTGCCTCACCGACCACGAGAACCTGCTGGTCTGGGACGGCGTCGGCGACCACCACCGCACCGAGATCACGGAGCGGCTCGCCGGCCCCCTGGAGACCGGCCGCGGTGAGGCCTTCCGGCTGCACTGCGAGACCCCCGACTGCCCGGTCCGCTGGGCCGTGATCACCCCGCTCACCGTCGACGACCGCGTCCACGGCACTCTGGTCGCCTGCGCCCCGCGCGAGTCCGCCGTCCTGGTCCGGGCGGCCGGTGAGGTCGCCCGCTGGGTCAGCGTCCAGCTGGAGCTGGCCGACCTGGACCGCTCCCGGACCCGCCTCATCGAGGCCGAGATCCGCGCCCTGCGCGCCCAGATCTCCCCGCACTTCATCTTCAACTCGCTCGCGGTGATCGCCTCGTTCGTCCGCACCGACCCCGAGCGCGCCCGCGAACTGCTGCTGGAGTTCGCCGACTTCACCCGCTACTCGTTCCGCCGGCACGGCGACTTCACCACCCTCGCCGACGAACTGCACGCCATCGACCACTACCTGGCGCTGGTGCGGGCCCGCTTCGGCGACCGCCTCACGGTCACCCTGCAGATCGCCCCCGAGGTACTCCCGGTCACCCTGCCCTTCCTCTGCCTCCAGCCCCTGGTCGAGAACGCCGTCAAACACGGTCTGGAGGGCAAGACCGGCACCTGCCACATCCAGATCACCGCCCAGGACGCGGGCGCCGAGGCCCTGGTCGTCATCGAGGACGACGGCGCCGGCATGGACCCGGCCCTGCTGCGCCGCATCCTCGCCGGCGAGAGCAGCCCGTCCGGCGGCATCGGCCTGTCCAACGTCGACGACCGGCTCCGCCAGGTCTACGGCGACGACCACGGCCTCGTCATCGAGACCGCCCCCGGCGCGGGCATGAAGATCACCGCCCGGCTGCCCAAGTACCAGCCCGGGGTGCACTAGGGCGTGTTGCGAAAGTCCCGCCTGCCGCGCGACGCCATGCACGCACTCTCGCCGCACCGGCCGAAAGCCCAAGTACATCCAGTACGAGAGCTTCCGCCCGGCACGCCGAGAGCACGCACCTGACGCCGCGCGGCCCGCCCTCCGGGCGGACGACGGGACTTTCGCAACACGCCCTAGACGCTTTGCGAGCAGCCGTCGTCCGTCCGCGGCGCCGTGGTGACCGGCCGCGCCCCCTCGGGACCCCGTGGGTGCGACCGGGACGTCAGCTGCCCTGGGTGACCACCATCGCCAGTGTCAGCAGGCCCAGCACCACCCATCCGAACCAGAGCCAGCCGTTGCTGCCGAGCGCCACCGTGTAGGCCGTGACCACCACCAGTGCGCCGACGGTGAGCACCCCCATCGTCTTGGTGGCACCGTTCGAGCCGTTCGCAGAACCGGGCATCGCGACACCCTCCTCATGGTCCGACTCCCCCCATGGTGCCCCCGTTCTGCTTCCGGGGGGCAGTGCACCCGAGGAATCGGCCTTCCGCCGCCGAACGGGGAGCCCTTCAGCCGTTGCGTGCGTTCAGCGCGGCCAGATAGGCGTTGTACGCCTCGAGTTCCTTGTCACCGTCCCGGTCGGCGGCCCGGTCCTGGCGGCGGGCCTGGCGCTGTTCGGAGTTGTACCACTGGAACAGGAGGGCGATCAGCACCAGTACGGACGGGACCTCGCTGAACGCCCAGGCGATTCCGCCGGCCGCGTTCTGGTCGGAGAGCGCGTCGATGCCGAGCGAGGCGGGCGGATTCCTGAAGGTCCCGACCATCGGCTCCGACGCCATCATCAACGCGATGCCGAAGAACGCGTGGAACGGCATGCCCGCGAACAGCTCCAGCATGCGCATCAGATGTCCCGGCCGGTGCGGTCCCGGGTCGACGCCGATGATCGGCCAGAAGAAGACGACACCGACGGCGAGGAAGTGCACCATCATCGCGATGTGCCCGGCCCTGGAGCCCATCAGGAAGTCGAACAGCGGGGTGAAGTAGAGCGCGTACAGGCTCGCGATGAACATCGGGATGGTGAAGGCGGGATGGGTGACGATCCGCATGTAGCGGCTGTGCAGCAGGGCCAGCAGCAGCTCACGCGGCCCCTTCCGGCCCCTCCCGGCGACGGGCAGCGCGCGCAGCGCCAGGGTCACCGGGGCGCCCAGCAGGATCAGGATGGGCGAGAGCATGCTGATGATCATGTGCTGCACCATGTGCACGCTGAACATGACCATCCCGTAGTCGTTCAGCCGGGTGCACATCACGAGCATGATGGTCAGCACCCCGACGACGAACGACACCGTCCGCCCCACGGACCAGGCGTCCCCGCGCCGTCGCAGCCGCACCACGCCCCACCCGTACAGCGCCAGCGCCGCGACACAGGCGACGAGGAAGAAGGGATCCGCCGACCACTCCAGGCCGCGCCCCAGCGTGAACGGCGGCAGATCCATGGTCATGCCGTGCCCGCTGTGATCCATGCGGCGGCTCCTGATTCGTGGGGGCTTGTACGTTTACTGCCGACCCCAGAGTAGAACCGCCCCCGGCCGCCGTTACGACCGGGGGGCACGAGAGCGCCCCCGCAGGGGCGCGGGGCCGTGCCGACGGGCGGCCCCGCCGCGTGGGCGCGACCAGCGCCCACGCACCCGCGGCCAACGCACGGCCGCAACCCTCACAGCACGGTCTCCGCCTCGTCGTACCGCTCGGTCGGAACCGTCTTCAGCGTCTCCACCGCGTCCGCCAGCGGCACCATCACGATGTCCGTCCCCCGCAGCGCGGTCATGTGGCCGAACTTCCCCCGGTGCACCGCCTCCACCGCGTGCCACCCGAACCGCGTCGCCAGCACGCGGTCGTACGCCGTCGGCGTGCCACCCCGCTGCACATGCCCGAGGATGACCGGCCGTGCCTCCTTGCCGAGCCGCTGCTCCAGCTCGACGGAGAGCTGCCGGGCGATCCCGGCGAACCGCTCATGGCCGTAGATGTCCTTGCCGCCCTCGTCGAAGGCCATCGTGCCCGCCTTCGGCTTCGCCCCCTCCGCCGCGACGACGATCGCGAAGCGCTTGCCCAGCTCGAACCGCTCGCCGACCCGGCGGGACAGCTCCTCGATGTCGAAGGGCCGTTCCGGTACGACGATGGCGTGGGCGCCGGCCGCCATGCCGGAGTGCAGGGCGATCCAGCCGGTGTGCCGCCCCATGACCTCCACGACCAGCACCCGCTGGTGGGACTCGGCGGTGGTCTTGAGCCGGTCGAGCGCCTCGGTCGCGACCCCCACGGCCGTGTCGAAGCCGAAGGTCACGTCGGTGACGGCGATGTCGTTGTCGATGGTCTTCGGCACGCCCACGATCGGCAGACCGGCGTCGGACATCAGCCGGGCCGCCTTCAGCGTGCCCTCACCGCCGATCGGGATGATCGCGTCGAGCCCGAGCTCGGCGACGTGCCCCCTGGCCAGCTCCACGCCGTCGCGCAGGTGCGAGGGCTGGACCCGGGAGGATCCGAGGATGGTGCCGCCGCGGGCCAGGATGCCGGCCACCGCGTCGAGGTCGAGCTTGAGGTAGTCGCACTCCAGGAGGCCCTTCCAGCCGTCCCGGAAGCCGATGACCTCGTCGCCGTGGTCGGCGACGGCACGGTGCACGACGGACCGGATGACGGCGTTCAGGCCGGGGCAGTCGCCGCCGGACGTGAGGACACCAATGCGCATAGCCCGAAACAACCTTCTCCACGTGGGCCGGGTACCGGACCGCGCTGTCCGGCTGTCATCGGCGTCACCCTACCGGCGTGAGGGGGGCCTTTCGCACCGGGCGTCCGCCTGCTGGACGCGCCCGCACATGTGAGCGGGCGCACTGTCAGGCGGGCCCCGGAAGCGGCCGTTCCCGAAGGGTCACGCAGGCTGCTGAGCGGCCGCGATGCGCTCGTTGCGGAGCGCCTCGTACCAGCGGTCGTCGATGGGCGGCAGCGCGTTCACGTCGAGCGCCAGCTTCAGCAGCAGGTCCGCGATGAGCGGGTTGCGGGCGAGGACCGGCCCGTGCATGTACGTGCCGAAGACGGTGTCGTTGTACGCGCCCTCCGTGCCGTCCCCGGTGCCGTTGCCCTTGCCCAGCTGGACCCGGGCGAGCGGGCGGGCGGTGGGGCCGAGCTGGGTGACGCCCTGGTGGTTCTCGAACCCGGTGAGCGGGGGGAGCCCGAGGCGCGGGTCGATGTCGGCGAGCACGTCACCGACGCAGCGCTCGCCGGTGCCGCGCACGGTCGTCACGTCGAGCAGGCCGAGGCCCGGCTCCCGCTGCCCGAGGTCGTTGATGAACTCGTGCCCGAGGATCTGGTAGCCCGCGCACACGGAGAACACGATCGCGCCGTTCTCCACCGCCCGGTACAGGTGCCCGTCCCGGCGCAGCCGCTCGGCGGCGAGCCGCTGCGGACGGTCCTCACCGCCGCCGATCAGGTAGATGTCGCCGGAGGTCGGGATCGGCTGGTCGCTGCGCACGTCGAGCCGGGCCACGTCGAGCCCGCGCTGCCGGGCCCGGCGCTCCACGACGAGCGCGTTGCCCTGGTCGCCGTAGGTGCTGAGCAGGTCCGGGTAGATCCACACCAGCCGCAGTTGGTTGTCGCTCATGAGGGGATCGTCACTCCGATGTCTGATGCGGTCAGTTGCCGACGCGGCGGCGCAGGTCCTGGAAGGCGGTGTAGTTCGCGATGACCTCGATCCGGCCCGGCGGGCACATCTGGACGGCCTGGTCCAGCGACTCGCAGACCTGGAAGTGCTGGCCCGCGACCTCCAGCCGTACCGCGAGGTCCAGCTTGCGGTCGCCGAGCACGAAGATCGGGTGGCCGGTCAGGCGCGTGTAGTCCACGTCCCACAGCCAGGAGGTGTCCGTGCCGTCGGCGCCGCGCGCGTTCACCGAGAGGATGACCGGCGCCGGCGGCGGGTCGATCAGCGAGAACGTCTCCAGCCAGCCGGCCGGGTTCTTGGCCAGCAGCAGTCGCAGGTCGCGCTCCTGGAACTGCACGACGTCGTAGCGCCCCGCGACGGCCTGCACCTGGTACATCCGCTCCAGGGCGACCTGCGGCGGCACTCCGAAGACGGCGGCGACGGCGGCCGAGGAGGCGGCGTTCGCCTTGTTGGCACGCCCCGGCAGCTGCAGGTGGATCGGCCAGGCGGACCCGTGCGGGTCGAGCACGTGATCGCCCGACAGCACCCAGCTCGGCGTCGGCCGCCGGAACCCGCACTCACCGCAGAACCAGTCGTCTCCGGGCCGCTGCATCACGCCACCGCAGGACGGGCAGGACCAGGCGTCGTCCTTCCACATCTGCCCGGCGGCGACCCAGATCACGTTGGGGGAGGAGGAGGCGGCCCACACCACCAGCGGGTCGTCGCAGTTCGCCACGATGACGGCCTTCGACCCGGCCAGGCCCTCGCGCCAGTTCTCGGCGAGCATCCGGGTCTCGGCGGCGCGGTCGAGCTGGTCCCGGGAGAGGTTGAGCAGGGCGATGCACTTCGGGTCGGTGTCCCGGGCCACCCCGGCCAGGTACTTCTCGTCGACCTCGATCACGCCGAACTTTGACTCCGACCCGCCCGCCAGGGCGGAGGTGATACCGGCCGGCATGTTGGCGCCGAGCGCGTTGGAGACGACCGGCCCCGCGGCCTTCAGCGCCTCGGCGATGAGCCTGGTGGTCGTCGTCTTGCCGTTGGTCGCCGAGACGAGGGTGACGTCCAGGTTCTGGGCGAGCCGGGCGAGCAGGTCGGGGTCGAGTTTGAGCGCGACCCGGCCCCCGATCACCGACCCGCTGCCGCGCCCCGCTGCCCGGGATGCCGCCGCGACCGCCTTGCCCGCGGTCACGGCCAGCTTGGCCCGCGGCGTGAGCGGGTCCGAGTTGCCTGCCATCAGTTCTCGATCCTCCTTGCGTACGCGCCGCGCCTGAGCCATCCGGCAACGTGGTGTGAGGTCAGCCTATCGAGATCCATTCGCACACCCGAATTCCGGCCCGTGCCTGCGCGGCGGGCAGGGCCCGATCCGAACCGTACCCTTACGGCCATGCGACACGGTTCCATTCCGGGCGCCCGCGGACGGGTCCGGCCTCTCACCCTGCTCGGTGACCCCGTCCTGCACGCCCGTTGCGCGGAGGTCACCGAGTTCGGCCCCGAACTCTCCCGGCTGGTGGAGGACTTGTTCGCGACGATGTACGCGGCGGAGGGCGTGGGCCTGGCGGCGAACCAGGTGGGGGAATCCCTCCGGGTGTTCGTCTTCGACTGCCCCGACGACGAAGACGTCCGGCACCTGGGCCACGTGGTCAACCCCCGCCTGGCGGCGGCGGACGGCGTCACGCTCCGCGGCCCGGAAGGCTGCCTGTCCCTGCCCGGCCTGGAGGCGGGCACGGAACGCTACGACCACGCGGTGGTGGAGGGCTTCACGGTGACGGGGGAGCCGATCACCGTCCATGGCACCGGCTTCTTCGCGAGGTGCCTCCAGCACGAGACCGACCATCTGGAGGGCCGCGTCTACGCCGACCACGTCACAGGCTGGCGCAAGCGCAAGCTGATGCGACAGGTGGCGAAGTCTTCGTGGCGCCGGTGAGGAAAAGCCTTCGGGGGCGCGGGGAACCGCGCGATCGGCGCCCGCCGGGCGGTCGGCCGGAACCGGACCCCTCAGAATCCCGGACCGCCGACCTTGTCCCCCGCGGCCGCCAGGCGACCCCACAGGAGATCAGCCAGACTCTTGACCAACTGGGCCCGAGTACACGGCCGTTCCCCCAGCCACCAGTCCCCGGCCGCATGCATCATCCCGACGATCCCGTGTCCCCACACCCGGGCCAGCTGCTGGCTCCCGGGGCCCAGATCCAGCCGCTCCTCGATGACCTGCGCCAGTTCCTCGCCCATCCGCCGCAACAGCGGAGCCGAGTGCTTCCCGACATCGAACCCCTGGTCGGTCCCCGTGCCGCCCTCCGCGGGATGCATCAGGAACCGGTACACCTGGGGCCGCGCCTCGATCGCCGCGAGGTACGTGTCCAGCGTCGCCTCGACCCGCTCACGGCGGTCCGCGGGAGCGTCCAGCGCCTCCCGCAGCGAGTTCAGCAGCGCGTCCGTGTGCCGCTTGGCCAGCGCCGCGTACAGCCCGCTCTTGTCACCGAAGTGGCGGTACAGGATGGGCTTGGTGATGCCGGCCTCCGCCGCGATCGCGTTCATGGAAGCCTGTGGGCCGTCGCGCAGCACCACCCGGTCGGCGGCCTCCAACAGCTCGCGCCGTCGGCGGTCGGCGGACCGCTGCTGTTCGGTCCGCTGTGTGGTGTCCATGTGCTCTCCCCACCCCGTGCTGTTATCGGTGACGCCTGCGCAAACTAACACCTGACAGCCATTCGCCCTCGAACTGGCTGCCGAGGTGACCTCGGGAGTTGACTTTTCCTACCGATGAGTAACAGACTCGGGTTACCGCTAGTAACATATTATGCGCCGCCGCTGGAGGAGTCATGGCCGAGTTCACCATGGAACTCAACGACGAACAGAAGGAGGTCCGGGACTGGCTGCACGGGTTCGCCGCCGACGTCATCCGCCCCGCGGCCGCCGAATGGGACGAGCGTGAGGAAACTCCCTGGCCGGTCATCCAGGAGGCCGCCAAGGTCGGCATCTACTCCCTGGACTTCTACGCCCAGCAGTACTTCGACCCCACCGGCCTCGGCATCCCCATGGCCATGGAGGAGCTGTTCTGGGGCGACGCGGGCATCGCCCTGTCCATCGTGGGCACCGGCCTCGCCGCCGTCGGCGTGCTCGCCAACGGCACCGAGGAGCAGATCGGCACCTGGATCCCCCAGATGTACGGCGACCCCAACGACGTCAAGGTCGCCGCGTTCTGCTCCTCCGAGCCCGACGCCGGCTCCGACGTGGCCTCCATGCGCACCCGGGCCGTCTACGACGAGGCCAAGGACGAGTGGGTGATCAACGGCACGAAGACCTGGGCGACCAACGGCGGCATCGCCAACGTCCACGTCGTCGTGGCCGTCGTCGACCCGGAGCTCGGCTCCAAGGGCCACGCCTCCTTCATCGTCCCGACGGGGACGCCCGGCCTGTCCCAGGGGCAGAAGTTCAAGAAGCACGGGATCCGTGCCTCGCACACCGCCGAGGTCGTCCTGGACAACGTCCGGGTGCCCGGGTCCTGCCTGCTCGGCGGCAAGGAGAAGCTGGACGAGCGGCTTGCCCGGGCCCGGGAGCGGGCGAAGTCGGGCGGGGAGCGGGTGAAGAACGCGGCCATGGCCACGTTCGAGGCGTCGCGGCCCGCCGTCGGTGCGATGGCCGTAGGCACCGCACGCGCCGCGTACGAGGTGGCCCTCGACTACGCCATGACCCGTGAGCAGTTCGGGCGTCCGATCATCGACAACCAGGGGGTGGCCTTCCAGCTCGCGGACATGAGGACGTCCATCGACGCGGCCCGGCTGCTGGTGTGGCGGGCGTCCTGGATGGCGGTCAACGGGAAGCCGTTCACCGCGGCCGAGGGGTCGATGTCGAAGCTGTTCGCGAGCGAGACGGCGAAGAAGGTGACCGCCCAGGCGATCCAGATCCTGGGCGGGAACGGGTACACGCGGGAGTACCCGGTGGAGCGGATGCACCGGGATGCCGCGATCTACACGATCTTCGAGGGCACCAGTGAGATCCAGCGGCTGGTGATCGCTCGCACTCTGTCGGGGATGCCGATTCGCTAGCGCCGTCGGGGGCGCGGTGCGCTGCGGACCGACGGCCGTCGGTGGCTGGTCGCGCAGTTCCCCGCGCCCCCGGACAACAGGTGGGCACTGTCACCGGTGTTTCAGCGGTGTGAGTTGCTCGATGTCGTAGCGCTGCCGGAGTTCCTCGATCGCCTGGTGGTCGAGGGGCCCGTCGCTGCCCAGGATCTCCAGCAGCTCCTCGAAGTAGCGCTCGTGATCGGGCGGCGGGGACGACTGGAAGAACATCCTCGCCGGGGTCTCCGTCGGGTTGGCGAAGGCGTGCGGGCATCCCGGCGGCACGACGATCACCGTGCCCGGGGTCGCCCGCACCACTCTCGTGCCCGAACTCGACTCCCACTTCTGCCAGTTGTCGGGGGTGCGGATGCGCGGCTCGAAGGCGAGGACGTCCAGCTCGCCGTCGAGGACGTAGAACAGCTCCTCGCTGCGGGTGTGTACATGGGCGCCCACGTCGAAGCCCGGCGGGACCTCCACCTCGAAGGTGGAGGACGTCCGTGAGTGCGTGCCCGTCACCTTGAAGGTGACGCGCTGGGCCGGCGTGTGGACCACGCGCCCGTGTCCCGGTGGTACGAGGAGTCCCTCGGTCGTGGTCATGGGCCGCTCACCAGGTCACCGGAAGCGTCTCGGGGCCCCGGATCGGCGCGCCCGTCCTGAAGGGGAAGACCTCCGGGTCGCGGCTGAACCGGGGGGCGTCGGCCACCATCCGTACGTCGTCGTACCAGGTGACCGGCCACGCCCGGCCCTCGCCGTTCGGCAGCCGGCTCCGGGTGACCGGACCCTCCCGCATCAGTTCGCTCAGGGCGGGGTCGAAGGCCGCCCCCACCCGGTCCGGCACCTCCCGGTGCCGGACCGGACAGGCGGCCCCGTCGGTGGGGCCGAGTGGTTCGGTGAGCGTCACCCCGGTCATGCCGCCCCTCCGTCCGAACGCCGCCAGCGACCCAGCGACATCTCCGCCGTGATGCCGGGACCGAACCCGGCCAGCAGGCCACGCGCCTGGTGTTCGGCGCCGCCCTCGTCGAACATCCGGCGCAGCGCGTCCAGGACGACGGCGCTGGCGATGTTGCCGTACTCGGTGAGCGTGGACCTACTGAACCGGAACGCGTGCGGCTCGACCCGGAGGAACTTGCTGAGGTCGTCCAGGATGCGCGGCCCGCCCGCGTGGACTATGTAGAAGTCCAGGTCGGACGCGTCCCAGCCGTGCAGCCCCGCCAGGTCCTGGAGGGCCGGCGCGAGCGGCTCCATGGTCGCCGGGACCCGCTTGTCCAGCAGGAAGTGGAACCCGGTGGCCCGCACGTCGTACATGATCCACTCTTCGGTCTTGGGGATCAGGTACGAGCCGTTGCGTTCGAGTTCGACGCCCGTGCCGCCCTTGCCGCGGACCACGGCGGCGGCGATGCCGTCGCCGAAGAGGCCGTTCGAGAGCAGCGAGCCGACGCCGAGGTCGGTCGGCTGGTAGCACAGCGAGCAGAACTCGCAGGCCACGATGAGGGCGTTGGCGTCCGGGTACGCCGAGCAGAAGTCGTGCGCCCGGTTGATCGCGGCTCCGCCGGCCGCGCAGCCGAGCTGCGCGATGGGGAGCTGGCGGGTGGTGGAGTCGAAGGCCATCTCGTTGATCAGCCACGCCGTGAGCGAGGGCATCATGAAGCCCGTGCACGAGACGTAGATGATCACGTCGATGTCGGTGGTGAGCAGTTCCGCGTCGTCGAGTGCCCGCTGGATGACGGCGGGGACCCGGGCCTTGGCCTCGGCCTCGTAGAGCTTGTTGCGCTCCTCGAAGCCGGGGTGCTTCAGGGTTTCCTCGATCGGCTGCACGATGTGCCGGGTGCGAACGCCAGTGTTCTCGATCAGTCTCAGCGCCAGCGGCAGCTGCGGGTGGTTCTCGTGGTGGGAGCGCGCCAGTTCCAGCGTCTCCTCCATCGTGATCACGTACTCCGGGACCGACACTGAGGGTTTGCACAAAGTCGCCATGAACCGTGCCTGCTTTCAGCTTTCCGGCGGGTTTTGCCCGACCGGTCAGAGAGGTGGTTCACCTCAGGAGGTGGTCCCCTCACGATCACCCGGGAGGGCGATGATCTCGCGCCGAACTACTCCGAACCGGTGACCCCGTGTCAGGGTCGGAGCAGCACAGAGGTATCAGGACGAGGAGGACGCGATGCCCGCCACGGCCGCGGAGATGCTGAAGAAGACCAGGTCAGAGCTTGCCCCGGACTCGAACGTCAATCCATGGGTCCCCCTCGTCGCCGGCGGCCGGGCGAGTCCGGGGACACTCGCCGTCCTCGCGCTGGGACAACACCGGGTGATTCCCGCCGACCGGCGCGCGTTCCTGCATCTGGCGCAGCGCGCCACCGAGGAGCCGGCGGCCGCCGGGTTCTTCGCGGCGCTGGCCGAGGGCGAGGAACTGGCGGCGGCGCGGCTGGGCGCGTTCGCCGAGGCGTGCGCGGTGGACGAGGAGCGCATGCGGGCGTACGAGCCCCTGCCGGGCTGCCAGGCGTACCTCTCCTGGCTCGCCCTCAACGCGGGCCCGACGGACGCCGTCCTGGCCGTCACGGCCAACTTCGCGACGTGGGGTACGTATTGCGCGAGCATCGCGCAGGGACTGCGCACCCACTAGGGTTTCACCGACGAGGCCTGCGCCTTCTTCGACTTCTTCGCGACTCCAGCGCCGGCCCTGGACCGGCAGGCGACGGCGGCGGTGGAGGCGGGACTGCACGCGGGCCGCCTGGACGAGAAGCGGGTGTACGCCTACGGCCGTCTGCTTCAGGCGTACGAGCAGATGTTCTGGACCTCGCTCAGTGCACTGGCTCAGGGGCGCGAGGCTGGGTTCGATGTGCGGCTGCCGCCGCGCGGGCGCCACGGCCCCCACCCGTCCCGCGCTCGCCGGACGACCGTCACTCCCCACTGCTGTGGGCGATACAGGCCACGTCGATCCGGTCGGCGAGCTTCGCCAGCTCGATGGTCAGGGCGGCCACCGTGTCCTCGTCCAGCCCGCCCTCGTCGGCCTCCACCAGACGCAGCCACCGCGCCCCCAACGTCCGCAACAACTTACTCACGTCGGCCGCGGCCACCTGCAAGGTACCGCGGTCGTCGACGATCAGAGGCAGAGTCACTTCGCGGTTCACACCCGGATCGTAGCCGTGCAACCGTCACACACCCTGCCAAACGGTGGTGATGTTGCAGAACTCCCGGATTCCGTGCCCGGACAGCTCGCGGCCGTATCCGGACCGCTTCACCCCGCCGAAGGGGAACGCCGGGTGGGAGGCGGTCATGCCGTTGACGAACACGCCACCCGCCTCCAGATCCCGTACGAACCGGTCCACCTCGGCGTCGTCCCGCGTCCACACGTTCGAACTCAGCCCGAAGGGCGAGTCGTTGGCGATGAGGATCGCCTCGTCCAGGTCCCCGGCCCGGTACAGCGTGGCCACCGGCCCGAACGCCTCCTCGCGGTGGATGCGCATGTCGCGGTGGATCCCGGCGAGCACGGTCGGCGGGTAGTACCAGCCGGGGCCGTCCGGCCGCTGCCCGCCGCACAGCACCTCGGCACCCGACCGCTTCGCGTCCTCGACCAGTTCCTCCAGGTCCTTGCGCCCCTGCTCGCTGGCGAGCGGCCCGACGTCCGTCTCCTCGTCCATCGGGTCGCCCGTCCGCAGCGCCGCCATGGCCGCCACGAACTTCTCGGCGAACGTGTCGTAGACGTCCGTGTGCACGATGAACCGCTTCGCGGCGATGCACGACTGCCCGTTGTTCTGCACGCGCGCGGTCACCGCGATCCGCGCGGCGCGGTCGATGTCGGCCGAGGGCATCACCACGTAGGGGTCGCTGCCGCCCAGCTCCAGCACCGTCTTCTTGATCATCTCACCGGCGGTGGCGGCGACCGCGCGGCCCGCGGGCTCGCTGCCGGTGAGTGTCGCCGCCTTCACCCGCTCGTCGCGCAGGACGTCGTCGACCGCGCCGGAGCCGATCAGCAGGGTCTGGAAGCAGCCCTCGGTGAAACCGGCCCGGTGGAACAGGTCCTCCAGATACAGGGCGGTCTGCGGGACGTTGGACGCGTGCTTGAGCAGGCCCACGTTGCCCGCCATCAGCGCGGGCGCGGCGAAGCGGACCACCTGCCAGAGCGGGAAGTTCCACGGCATCACGGCGAGCACCGGCCCGACCGGCCGGTAGCGCACCCGCACCCGGGACGCGCCCGAGTCCTTCACGTCCGTCTCGGCCGGCTCCTCGTCGGCCAGCAGCTCCGCCGCGTGGTCGGCGTACCAGTGCATCGCCTTGGCGCACTTGGCGGCCTCCGCGCGGGCCTGCTTCAGCGGCTTGCCCATCTCGGTGGTCATGGTGCGGGCGATGGCGTCCCGGTCCGCGTCCAGCAGGTCGGCGGCCCGGTGCAGCAGCCGGGCGCGTTCGGCGAAGGTGCTCGTGCGGTACGTGCGGAACGTGGCCTCGGCGAGTTCGAGCCGGCGTTCGAGCTCGTTCTCGTCCATGGCCTCGAACGTTTCGAGCGTCTCGCCGTTCGCCGGGTTGACCGTCGCGATGGGCATGGCTGACCTCCCTGGGAGCGGGCTTGCTATGACCTTCGCGCGCGGCCCCGGGGACCGCAACGCGTGGGCGTCTGTTCAGCCCGAGTGCTCCGCCAGCCGGTCGAGAAACGCGGCCTGGGCCGTGACGATCACCTCGCGGGCCCGGTCGGCGGTCAGCCAGGCCACCCGGTCCAGCTCCGGGAACTCCTGGATCCGGCCCGACCGCGGCGGCCACTCCATCACGAAGGTGCCGGGGGCGATCGTGGCCGGGTCCAGGTCGGCCTCGACCGCCCACGCCGTGACGATCTTGCCGTTGGCCTGCCGGACCTCGCCCAGTTCGATCGCCGCGCCGTCCGGCGGCGGCAGCCCCAGCTCCTCCTGGAACTCGCGCCGGGCCGCCTCCCAGGCCGGCTCGGCAGGCTCGTACTCGCCCTTGGGGACGGTCCAGGCACCGGCGTCCTTCTTCGCGAAGTACGGCCCGCCCATATGGCCGAGCAACACCTCAAGACCCGCACCGGTACGCCGGAACAGCAGCAGTCCCGCGCTTCGCCTCGGCTCCGTCAACGCCGTACCTCCGGGTGGGCGGCCAGCAGGGTCTCCACCGTATCGGCCTCCTGAGGCCGTTTGTCCTCGCGGTAGCGGACGACACGCGCGAAGCGCAGGGTGACGCCCGCCGGGTAGCGGGTCGACTTCTGCAGGCCGTCGTAGGCGATCTCGACGACGAGTTCGGGGCGTACGGTCACCACCCCGCCGCTGTCCGAGACCGCCAGTTCCCTGAGCCGGGCGGTCTGCCACTCCAGCATCGCGTCGGTCATGCCTTTGAACGTCTTGCCGAGCATGGCGAAGGTGCCGTCCGGGTTGCGGGCGCCGAGGTGGAGGTTGGAGAGCCTGCCGGTGCGGCGGCCGTGGCCCCATTCGGCCGCCAGGACGACCAGGTCGAGGGTGTGCACGGGCTTCACCTTCAGCCAGGAGGCGCCCCGGCGGCCGGCGCTGTAGGGGGCGTCCAGGGCCTTGACGATCACTCCCTCGTGGCCGCGGTCCAGGGTGGCCGCGAGGAACTCCTCGGCGGCCGCCGTCTCCCCGGGCCCCGACACCAGCGCGCGGCGCACCCGCATCGGCTCGGGGACCAGCCGGGCCAGCTCCGCGTGCCGTTCGGCGAACGGGAGGTCGAGCAGGTCGTGGTCGCCGACCGAGAGCGCGTCGAAGAAGACCGGGGAGACCGGGACCTCCCGCGCGGCCTTCGCCACATCCACCCGGGAGCCGACCCGGCCCGCCGTCTCCTGGAAGGAGCGGGGGCGGCCGTCCGCGGCGAAGGAGATCACCTCGCCGTCCAGGATGAACCTTCGGCCGTCCAACTCCCGTGCGGCGGACGTCACCTCGGGGAGGCGGTCGGTGATGTCGTCGAGGGCGCGGGTGAAGACGCGCACGGCGTCACCGTCCCGGTGGACCTGGACCCGGATGCCGTCCAGCTTCTCCTCGACCGCGCAGCCGCCCAGCTTCGCCACCGCTTCGGCGACCGCCGCGGCGGTGTGCGCCAGCATGGGCAGCACCGGGCGGCCGACGGTGAGCCGGAAGCGGTCCAGGGCCGGCGGGCCGTCCGCCAGCAGCGCCTCGGCCACCGTCTGGAGGGAACCGGCGAGCATCACCGCCCGGCGGACGGCGGCCGGGTCCGCGCCCGTCGCCTGCGCGAGTCCCTCGACGGCGACCGCGTCCAGGGCGCCCTGCCGTACCTCCCCGGTGATCAGCCCCAGCAGGAAGCGCTGCTCGTCCGCCGTCGCCGCGGCCATCAACTCGCCCGTGATCCGACTGCGTTCGGCCTGCGAGCCGGGTCCGGAGACCTTTCCCAGCTCGGTCAGCCGGGCGTCGACCTCGCGGACCGTGAGGGAGGGTTCGGCGGCCGGCGGGACGCTCCTGCCCAGCACCTTCCAGCCGACGCCGAGGCGGCCCTGGGGCAGCCGGCCGGCCAGGTAGGGGATGACCACCGGTACGTCGTCGGGCGCCGTCTCCCGGAAGAGCCCGGCGAGCAGCGCGGTCTTGCGGGAGACGGCCGCGGCGGCGGCGACCTCCCGGGACACTTCGGCGAGCCGGGTCAGCAGCATGCAGCCATGGTGCAACGGGCGCGGCCGGATCACACCACCACGGGCGTGCCCGGATCCGCGTCGGCACGGGGGGCGGCAGCACCCGCCTCCGCGCGGGCGGGGCCGGGCCCCACCCATCCCGCGCAGGCGGGGTCGGCCACCCCCCACCGCGCGGGCGGGGCGGTGCTACCCCCGCGCGGCCGCGTCCAGGTCCGTGAAGAGCAGTTCGCCGTTGATCGCCGCGCCTGCGCGGTAGCCCCGGCTCGCCGCGTTGACCACCTGCTCCGCGAACCCGCTCGCGTTGCCGGCCGCCCACAGCCCGGGCACGGTCGTCAGGCCCCGCTCATCGATCACCGGGTAGCTGCCGAACGGCGTCTGCTTCAGCTCCGCGCCCAGCGCGGTCAGCAGGTCGTTCCGCGGGACCGGCCGGGGCGCGACGAACAGCGCCTCCCGGTCGTGCACGCTCCCGTCCCGGAGCCGCACGCCCGTCAGCCGGTCGTGCTCGACGCACAGTCCCGCCACCTCGCCCGGCACCACCCGTACCCCGGCCGCGGCCAGCCTGCGCAGGTCGTCGTCGCTCAGCTCGGCCTCCTCGACCTGGTGCAGGAAGAGGGTCACGTCCTTGGACCACTGGGTGACCATCAGCGCCTGGTGCACGCTCATCGGGGTCGTGGCCAGCACGCCGAACGCCCGGTCGCGGACCTCCCAGCCGTGGCAGTACGGGCAGTGCAGCACATCCCTGCCGAAGCGTTCGGCCACGCCGGGGACGGGCGGCAGCTCGTCCTTCAGGCCGGTGGCGACGACCAGGTGCCGGGCCCGGACGGTCCGGCCGCCCGCCAGCGACACCGTGAAGCCGTCCGGGTGGCCGCCGGCCGCGTCCACCGCCCGGTCCCGGACCAGCTCCACGCCGTACCGGGCGATCTCCTCCCGGCCCACGGCCAGGAACTCCGCCGGCGGCATGCCGTCCCGGGACAGGAACCCCTGCATGTGTGCCGACGGGGCGTTGCGCGGCTCGCCCGCGTCGACGACCAGGGTGCGGCGCCGGGCCCGGCCCAGCACCAGCGCGGCGGACAGCCCGGCCGCGCCGCCTCCGACGACGACCACCTCGTACGTATCGGTCATGGTGACCACCTCCGCGGCCGAGCGTGGCCCGGCCGCTGCGGGATTGACAAACGCCTTTGCCGAAACTGCAATGCAGGGATGACTACGGACGACGTCCTCGCGGGCGTGGGGCCCCGGCTGCGCCGGCTCCGCAAGGAGCGTGAGGTCACCCTCGCCGCCCTCTCCGAGACCACCGGCATCTCGGTCAGCACCCTCTCCCGGCTGGAGTCCGGGCTCCGCAAGCCCAGCCTGGAGCTGCTGCTGCCGATCGCGCAGGCCCATCAGGTGCCCCTGGACGAACTGGTCGGTTCGCCGCCGGCCGGCGATCCGCGGGTGCGGGCCAAGCCGATGGAGCGCTACGGCCGTACCTTCCTGCCGCTGACCCGGCAGCCGGGTGGTCTGCAGGCCTTCAAGGTGGTCGAACCGAAGCGGGGCCTCGAACCCGAGCCGCGTACCCATGAGGGCTACGAGTGGCTGTACGTGCTGTCCGGGAAGCTGCGCCTGGTGCTCGGTGCGCACGACGTCGTGCTGACGGCGGGAGAGGCGGCCGAGTTCGACACCCGGGTGCCGCACTGGTTCGGGTCGACGGGGGAGGGGCCGGTGGAGTTCCTGAGCCTGTTCGGGCCGCAGGGGGAGCGCATGCACGTGCGGGCGCGGCCGAAGCGGGCGTGACGAATCCGGCGTTCCCCGGGAGGCTGTTCCCTCGACGGCAAGCGACCGCTTAGTATGCGATGGACCCAGGTCGGACGACGCAGTCGACACAGTCCCGTGGAGGCACCGCATGCAGGCATGGCAAGTGCACGAGAACGGCGAGCCGAGCGAGGTGATGCGGCTCCAGGAGGTGGAGCGGCCCACGCCCGGCGACGGCCAGGTGCTGCTCAGGGTGCGTGCCGCCAACATCAACTTCCCTGACGTGCTGATGTGCCGGGGCCACTACCAGGTGCGCCCGCCGCTGCCGTTCACCCCGGGCGTGGAGATCTGCGGCGAGACCGAGGACGGGCGCCGGGTGATCGCCAACCCGGCGCTGCCGTACGGCGGTTTCGCCGAATACGCGGTCGCGGACGCCGCCGCGCTGCTGCCCGCCCCGGACGCGCTGGACGACGCCGAGGCCGCCGCGCTGCACATCGGCTACCAGACGGGCTGGTTCGGCCTGCACCGCCGGGCGGCCCTCCAGGCCGGCGAGACCCTGCTCGTGCACGCGGCCGCCGGCGGGGTCGGCAGCGCTGCCGTGCAGCTCGGCAAGGCGGCCGGGGCGACGGTGATCGGCGTGGTCGGCGGCGCCGACAAGGCGGCCGTGGCCCGCGAGCAGGGCTGTGACGTCGTCATCGACCGGCGCGCCGAGGACGTCGTCGCCGCCGTGAAGGAGGCCACCGGCGGGCGGGGCGCCGACGTGATCTACGACCCGGTCGGCGGCGACGCCTACACCCAGTCCGCCAAGGTCGTCGCCTTCGAGGGCCGGATCGTGGTCGTCGGCTTCGCCAGCGGCACCATCCCCAGCCCGGCGCTCAACCACGCCCTGGTGAAGAACTACTCGATCCTGGGACTGCACTGGGGCCTGTACGCCACGAAGAACCCCAAGCTGATCCTGCACTGCCACCAGCAGCTCACCGAGCTGGCCGCCAAGGGCGCCATCAAGCCGCTGGTGAGCGAGCGGGTCCCGCTGTCCGAGGCCGCGGCCGCCGTGCAGCGGGTCGGTGACGGCGTCACCACCGGCCGGGTCACCGTCGTACCGAAGGGAGCCGCGGCATGACCGACGCCGTCGAACTGGAGCGCCGCACAGCCGAACTGCTGGCCGCACATCCGCCCACCCGTCTCCCACCACCGCCCTCAACCGAGGGCCCTGCGGGCCCGTCCCTCTCGTCTGCCACGACCGGGAAGCTCGACTTCCTGAAGGCCCGCTTCGACGCGGGACTGGCCTGGGTGCACTACCCGGAGGGCCTCGGCGGCCTCGGGGCCCCGCGCTCCCTCCAGGTCGTCGTGGACGCGGCGCTGGAGGCCGCGGGCGCCCCCGACAACGACTCGCGCCGCAACGGCATCGGGCTCGGCATGGCCGCGCCGACCATCCTCAAGTACGGCACGGAGGAGCAGAAGCAGCGCTTTCTGCGGCCGCTGTGGATCGGGGAGGAGGTCTGGTGCCAGCTCTTCAGCGAGCCCGGTGCCGGCTCCGACCTGGCCGCGCTCGGCACCCGGGCGGTCCGGGAAGGCGACGAGTGGGTGGTCAACGGGCAGAAGGTGTGGACGTCCGGCGCGCACAACGCCCGCTGGGCCATCCTCATCGCCCGCACCGACCCGGACGTGCCCAAGCACGCGGGCATCACCTACTTCGTCTGCGACATGACCGACCCGGGCGTGGACGTCCGGCCGCTGCGCCAGATCACCGGCGAGGCCGAGTTCAACGAGGTCTTCCTCACCGACGTCCGCATCCCCGACTCCCGCCGCCTCGGCGCCGTCGGCGACGGCTGGCGGGTCGCCCAGACCACGCTGAACAACGAGCGCGTCGCCATCGGCGGCATGCGGCTGCCCCGCGAGGGCGGCATGATCGGCCCGGTCGCGAAGACCTGGCGCGAACGCCCCGAACTGCGCACCCACGACCTGCACCAGCGGCTGCTGAAGCTGTGGGTCGAGTCCGAGGTCGCCCGCCTCACCGCCGAACGCCTGCGCCAGCAGCTCGTCGCCGGCCAGCCCGGCCCCGAAGGCGCCGGCATGAAGCTCGCCTTCGCCCGCCTCAACCAGGAGATCAGCGGCCTGGAGGTCGAACTCCGCGGCGAGGAAGGCCTGCTGTACGACGACTGGACCATGCGCCGGCCCGAACTGGTGGACTTCACCGGCCGCGACGCCGGCTACCGCTACCTCCGTGCCAAGGGCAACAGCATCGAGGGCGGGACCAGCGAGGTCCTGCTGAACATCGTCGCCGAACGCGTCCTGGGCCTGCCGGCCGAGCCGCGCACCGACAAGGACGTCGCATGGAAGGACCTGGCCCGATGAGCGCGCAGCCCGACCTGCTGTACTCGGAGGAGGAAGAGGCGCTGCGGGCGGCGGTACGGGACCTGCTCGCCGACCACTGCGACGCGCCGGGCGTGATCGCCCGCACCGAGTCGGACACCCCGCACGACGCGGCCGCCTGGAAGGCTCTCACGGAGGGCATGGGGCTCGCCGGACTGCTGGTACCGGAGAAGCTGGGCGGCCAGGGCGCCTCGCACCGCGAAGTCGCGGTCGTGCTGGAGGAGCTGGGGCGGGCGGTGGCGCCCGTGCCGTATCTGACCAGTGCCGTGGTGGCGACCGAGGCGCTGCTGGCCTGCGGCGACGAGGAGCTGCTCGGGAAGCTGGCGTCCGGGCGGACGGTCGGGGCGCTGGCGGTGGGGCTGCATGTCGCCCCGGAGGCCGCGTTCGCGGCCGTACGCGTCGAAGACGGCCGTCTGTACGGTGAGTTGACCGGGATCGCGGACGCGGCCGCCGCGGACGTGCTGCTGGTGCCCGGGGACGACGGCGGGCTGTACGCGGTGGAGGCGGGCGCCGTCTCCGTCACCCCGCAGGTGTCCTTCGACCTGACCCGGCCGCTCGCCACGGTGACGCTGGACGGGGCGGCGGCGCGGCGCGTGGGCGACGCGGAGCCCGCGGTACGGCGGGCACTGCGGGCCGGGGCCGGGCTGCTGGCCTCCGAACAGTTCGGGGTCGCCGAATGGGCGCTGACCGAGACCGTGCGGTACCTCAAGGAGCGCAAGCAGTTCAACCGGCCGGTGGGCGGGTTCCAGGCGATCAAGCACCGGCTTGCGCAGCTGTGGCTGGAGGTCGTCAATCTGCGGGCCGCCGCGCGGGGTGCCGCCGACGCGCTGGCCTCCGGCGAGGACGCCGACGTGCTGGTGGCCGTCGCGCAGGCCTACGCGGCGCCGGTCGCCGTGCGCGCGGCCGAGGAGGCGCTGCAGCTGCACGCGGGGATCGGGATGACCTGGGAACATCCGATCCACCTCTATCTGAAGCGGGCGAAGGCGGATTCGATCGCTTTCGGCACGGCGGGGGCGCATCGGGAAGCCCTGGGCGCGCTGGTCGATCTGCGGACGCCGTGAGGTAGCGGGTTCGGCCGCGGGTGCGTGGGGACTGGTCGCGCACCCGCGGCGGAGCCGCATGTCCGATACCGTCCCGCGCCGCTTCGGGGCGCGCCGGCGCTGAGGCCGCATGAAGTGAACCCGGCGTGTCGGTCCAGCCAACTCCGCTCGCGGACAAGCCCATCGGGCTCTGTTCGCACGCATACTCCCTTCGGTCCCTCATGGCCCTACAAGGGAGGCAGAGCATGGCCCTCACCACCCGTCGCGGAGCCCTCACGACCCTCGGTGCCGCACTCGCCGGCGCCGTCGTGCTGCCCGGGGCACAGGCCTGGGCGAGCGGCGGTCACCGCGGTCCGCGGCCGCTGTGGCGTGCCCACGCCCACAACGACTACGAGCACACCCACCCACTCCACGACGCCCTCGACCACCGCTTCGGCAGCGTCGAGGCCGACATCTTCCTCGTCGGCGACCAGCTCCTCGTCGGCCACACCGAGGACGACCTGGACCCGACCCGGACCCTCGAATCCCTGTACCTCGACCCGCTGGCCGCGATCGTCAAGGCCAACCACGGTTCTGTGTACCGGGGCCGGCGGCGGCCGCTGCAACTGCTCATCGACATCAAGACCGAGGGCTCCTCGACCTACCTGGAGCTCGACCGGCATCTGCGGCGCTACCCGCACCTGTTCACCACCTACGCGTACGGCCGGGTGATCCCCGGTGCGGTCACCAACGTCATCTCCGGGGACCGCGCCGCGCGCACGCCGATGGAGGTGCAGACCGTGCGCCGGGCCTTCTACGACGGCCGGCTCACCGACCTCGGCACCTCGGCGCCCGCCTCCTTCGTCCCGCTGATCAGCGACAACTGGACCCTCAACTTCTCCTGGCTCGGCGACGGCGACTTCCCGCAGGCCGAGCGCCACAAGCTGCGGGGCATCGTCCAGCAGGCGCACGCGGCCGGGCAGAAGGTGCGGTTCTGGGCCACCCCGGACGTGGCCGGACCGGCACGCGACGCGCTGTGGAGCGAGCTGCTCGCCGCCGGGGCCGACTACCTCAACACCGACGATCTCGCCGGTCTTGAGGCCTTCCTGGACGCCCACGCGATGTCGTGACACCACTCGAACGGAGGCCGTGTCAACCGCACCGGCCCACCCTCCGCTACGCCACACTTGCGGCCGAACGCCCCGAAACGGGCGTGGCGGAGGAGGTTCGCGATGGCCGTTTCCATCTCTGTGGTGCTGCTGCTCCTGTTCCTGGCCGTGTTCTTGACGCGCCAGGGCGGGCTGAAGATCTCGCACGCCCTGGTCTGCGTGGTGCTCGGCTTCTGCCTGGCCAGCACCAGCATGGCGCCGACCATCAGCGGCGGGCTCACCGCGACCGCCGACCTGGTCAGCGGTCTGCGGCCCTGAGCCGTCGGCTCAGGGTTTCCAGAAGACCCCGATCCCGTTCGCCACGGCGCGCTCCGGGCTGTCAGTGGGGTGGTTGAGCACGCTCACCGTCTTCGCCCCCGCGGTGCGGGCCACCATCGTCGTGGAGCCGCCGCCGTCCAGGCTGAACGCGTCGGCCGCCCCCAACTGCCGCATCTCGCGGGCGACTTCGGCGATGGTCATACCGCTGCGGTAGGCCACCGCGCCGTCCAGTGCCAGCAGCAGCAGCCGGTGCCCGCCGCTCGCGTAACCCACCGCCGTGCGCACGGCCGAGGTGGTGTCGTTCAGCCCGGCCGACGGCTCGCCGCCGCGCAGCACCGGGTAGCCGCCGACCGCGAACCGGTACGGGATCCTGGCGGCGGCCGACACCAAGTGCTCGCGCACCGTGACCGGTTCGCCCTTGACCAGGGCGCGCAGCCGGTCCGCGCCCGCTTCCCGGCCCAGCAGAACGGTCGTACCCGCCGCGATCGCGCCGCTGCCCGGGGCGGCGGACGTGGCGACGACCCGGCCGGCGCGGATCCGCACCTCGAAGGTGTCCGTGCTGCACCCGGCGGCCCGGTCGGTGTCCGAGCCGCAGGTGGCGCGCTTGCGGGAGGCCGAGCCCCAGGCGGTGGTGTAGGCGCCGACGGACCCCTGCGCCAGCGCGTACTGGTTGAGCCCGCGCAGCGCGAGGGTGGCGTAGGGGGTCCGGACCGTGCCCACGAGCGTCAGCCGGTCGAGCCGGGCCCGGCGGTCCACGCCGACACCGAAGACGTCGGTGGTGTCGGTGCCGGGCGGCAGTGCCGGGCCGAACCGCTGGGCCGTGGGCACCGCGGCCTTGAGCACCCTGCCGTGCGCGATCGCCGGGCCGACGCCGGCGCCGGTGGCCTCGACGCCCGGGTGCTGGGTCTCGGTGATGTTGAAGAAGTCGCCGTTCACGCCCGCGACCGCGCCCGCCGCGTCCGCCATCGCGGACACCGGCGACCGCGCGGCCACCGCGCCCGGGGTGAGCAGGTCCACGTGGACGTGCGGGTCGCTCAGGTCGACGGTCAGCAGATGGGCGTGGACCGTGCCCCGGGCCGCCGGGACGTCGAACTGCCGGTAGGTGACGCCGGACGCGATCCGGCCGGCGCCCGGCACGGCAGTGGCCGGTGCCGCCCCCGCGAGGGCCGCACCGGCCAGTAAGCCGGACGTGGTGAGAATCGTGCACAGAGTTCGGGTCACCGCCGCAAGCCGTCTCTGACGACGCGTCACCGCACCTCCTGATGTCTCGTCGAGTTCGCTCAGGACTCAGGAAGTGCAGCAGACGAGAGTGACCGGCGGGGCGGCTAGCCGTCGACTACGCGAGAACGGGTGAGGAAACGCACCCCCTCGGGTGCCTCCAGGGAGAAACCGCTCCCCCGTCCGGGTACCACGTCCACGATCAGCCGGGTGTGGCTCCACACCTCGTACTGGCTGCGGGACATCCAGAAGGTGACCGGCTGCTCGACACCGTCCACCGCCAGCTCGGCCAGCAGCACGTCCGAGCCGCCGGTGCGGAACTCGCCGTCCGGATAGCACATGGGCGCGCTGCCGTCGCAGCAGCCGCCGGACTGGTGGAACATCAGCGGACCGTGCTCGGCGTGCAGCCGGCGCACCAGCTCGGCGGCCTGCGTGGTGAGTTCGACGCGCGGTGGCGTCGCTGTCGGGTCGGCCATGGTCGCCCTCCCGGGGCCGGGGCGTGGGACCCCCTCAGTCTCACGCCCCGTCACGGGCACGTCCAGAAGCGGTCGCCGCTCTGTTCGGCACGCGGCGCGCTCGCCGGGCGGATCCGGGCCGCCCAGGTTCCAGTGCCGCGTCGAGGGGGCCGTCGTACGCCCTCGGGCCGGTGGGCGGGGCGAGGGCGTACGGCGCGCTCGGCCGTCGTACCGATGGACATCCGGACGCCCGAGCCGGACGGCCTGGAGGCCCCCGCCGGATCCTCGCCACCACCGCGGGTCCGCCTCACTTCGGGGCGGGCCCTGAGACAGTTGGGGGACGCCCCGGTGAACGCGGACGCGGACGCGGACTCACGGACGCGGCATCAGGTTCGCGATCGTCCGGTCCACAAGGGGCAGGGCACGCTGTCCCCAGACGGCCAGGGCGACCGACGCGGTCACCGCGCCCAGGGCGAACGGGCCCAGCGGGGTGCAGCCGAAGAAGTGGCTGATCCCCGGGGTTTCGATGACCGCGACCAGGGCGGCGGCCGAGCCGAGCGAGGCGAGGCGGACCAGCGCGCTGTCCCGGCGGTCCAGCAGGGTCTGGATGAGCTGGGTGCCGACCACCGCGGCCAGCGCCATCGTGCTGGAGCGGCGGGAGGTGCCGGGAGTGCCGCGGCCGACGAGCCAGGCCATGAGCGCGCCCGCGCTGGTCGTCAGCGCGCGGTGCCGGATCCGCCGCAGCAGGGGCGCGCCGAGCGCGGCCGACGGCGACCCCGGGTCCGACCGCTCCGCCGTCTCCTTCGGCGTGACCGCCACCGCCATCGCCGGGAACAGGTCGGTGAAGAGGTTGACCAGCAGCATCTGACGCGTGGACAGCGGGGCGCTGCGGGACAGCAGGGTGCCGAGGATGCCGAAGCCGATCTCGCCCGCGTTGCCGCCGATGAGGATGGCGACGGCGTCCGCGACGCTGTGCCACAGCGACCGGCCCTCCCGGACGGCGTCGATCAGCACCGTCAGGTCGTCGTCGGTGAGGACGACGTCGGCCGCGTTGCGGGCGGCGGCGGAGCCGCGGGCGCTGATGCCCACGCCGATGTCGGCGGCGCGGATCGCCGCCGCGTCGTTGGCGCCGTCGCCGACCATGCCGACCACCCGTCCCGCGTCCCGCAGCGCCTCTACGACCTGCAGTTTCTGCTCCGGCGCCACCCGGGCGACGACACCCGCGTCGCGGAGCATCCGGGCCCGGCCCGTTCGGTCGGCGGCGGCCAGCTCCTCGCCGGTCACCACGACCGTGTCCGCCGGCCAGCCCAGCTCCGTGGCGATCGACCGGGCGGTCTGCGGATGGTCGCCGGTGAGCATCACCGGCCGTACCTTCTCCTCGTAGAGACTGCGCACCAGCTCCTTGGAGGTTTCACGCGGGGCGTCCGCGAAGCCGAGCAGTCCGAGGAACTCCAGTCGCTCCAGGGGCTGTTCGAGAGCATTCGGCGCGTTCTCGGCGTCGCTCGTGCGGCGTTGGGCGACGGCCAGGACCCGCAGGCCCTCGGCGGCCAGCTCGTGGGCCGTCCGCGAGGCGTGTCCGGTGACGTCGGAGCAGGCGGGCAGCACTGTCTCCGGGGCGCCCTTCACCACCAGCAGGGGCGGTTCCCCGCCGGAGCGGCCGACGGCCGCGGCGTAGCCACGGGCCGCCTCGAACGCGAGCTCCTGCGACTGCTCCCACCCGGGGTCGGGTTCGGCCGCGTCCAGCACCGCCGCGTCGGTGGCGTGCTCCGGCGGGCCGTCGCCGTCATCGAGCTGGGGGCAGGCCCGGGCCGCCACGCGCAGGATGCCGGCCACCGCCTCGTCGTCCGGGGCATGGCTCTCCCCGTCGGTGCCGGTCACCTTCACCAGGCGCAGCGTGTTCTCGGTGAGCGTGCCGGTCTTGTCGAAGCAGATGGTGTCCATCCGGCCGAGCGCCTCCAGCGCGCGGGGTGCCCGGACCAGCGCCCCGTCCCGGCTCAGCCGCCGGGCGGCGGCCAGCTGGGCCACCGTCGCCACCAGCGGCAGCCCCTCCGGTACGGCGGCCACGCCGACGGCCACGCCACCGCTCACCGCCTGCCGGATCGGGGTGCCGCGCAGCAGGGCGAGGCCGGTGATGGCGGCGCCGCCGCCCAGTGTCAACGGCAGCGCCTTCGCGGTGAGTTCGTGCAGCCGGGCCTGCACTCCGGCGGCCGGGGGTGTCCGCGCGGCGAGGTGGACGGCGCGGGCGGCCTCGGTGCGCTCGCCGGTGTCCACCACGACCGCCCGCGCGTGACCGGCGGCCACCGTGGTGCCCTCGAAGACCATCGAGTGCCGGTCGGCCACCGGCACGTGCGGGGTCGCGGCGGTGTGCTTCTCGGTCGGCACCGACTCCCCGGTCAGCGCGGACTCGTCGACCTCCAGGCCCTCCTCGAACAGCACCCGGGCGTCGGCCGGCACCACGTCGTCCGTGTGCAGGTCGATCACATCGCCCGGTGACAGGCGTGCCGCGTCCACGGTGTGCGTCTCCGGCCCCTCGGCGGAGTCGGCCACCCGGGCCTGCCGTTGCTGCTCGGCGAGCAGCCCGGACACGGCCCGTTCGGCCCGCAGCCGCTGGATTCCGCCGATCAGGGCGTTGAGGTCGAGCGCGCCGACCACCAGCAGGGCGTCCACGGCCGAGCCGACGATCGCGGACGCCGCCGAGCCGACGGCGAGCACCGGGGTCAGCGGGTCGTCCAGTTCACTGCGTACGGCGTGGGCGAGCCGCCGTGTCCACCGTACCGGCGTGAGCAGCGGGCTCGGGGACGGCTCGGGGGTCCGCTCGCGCTCCCCGGGCGGCTCGATCTCGCGTTCGTGCTCCAGCCGTTCCAGGGTTTCCCGCGGCCCGAGTTCGTGCCAGTGCACCCGCGCCCTGGGGTGGGGGGCCTCGGCCCGCGCCACCCGCAGGGCCGCCCGCGTCCCGGACACCAGCGCGGCCGCGGCGGCGCCGTCCACCGGTGCGTGCCGCAGACCGGGCAGCGCGATCCAGCCGCCGCGCCCGGTCCTCCGCCCGCCGACGGCGACCAGCAGCCCGGAGAGCGCGGCACCCGACCGGGCCAGGGTCTGCGAGCGCCGGCCCACCCGGCGCGCGGCCGGGATCGCGGTCAGCAGCCGCCACACGTCGGGCAGCCCGTGCAGGGCGAGGGCGTCGGCGCTCCAGACGACCGCGCTGCCGCCGTCGGTGAGGGCGAGCGCGATGTCACCGGCGAGCAGCCCGGCCAGCACCCCGGTGTCCCTGCCCGACCACAGCCGGGCCACCGTGATCACCGCGCCCGAGTCCTCGGGCAGGGAGCAGACGATGTCGTCCAACGGCCGCCGGGCGTCGACCACCTGGTCGGCGAGGCCGGTGAAGTCCTCCAGCGCCGGGTCGTCCACCAGCACCACCCGCAGCCCGGCGCGCCGGGCCGCGTCCAGCACCGGCTCGGTCCAGGGGTCGGGATCCCCGTCCGCGGTGCGCACCGCGCTCGGATGCAGCACGATCGTGCCGGCCAGTTCCAGTTCGCGCAGCCGTTCCGGATCGCGGACCAGCAGCCCCGACCGGGCCAGTACGGCGCCGAGCACCGCCTCGAACGCGGTCGGCCCGTACCGGGCGGCCTTGGGGGAGCCCGCGAGCACCGCCTCCGCCGCCTCGGTGGCGTCGTGCTTGACCAGCAGGGTGGCCGCCGCGCCCAGCACACTGCCGGCGAAGGCGTGGGTGGCGTACTCCTGGGCGGGGGTGGTGCGCAGGGGCCGGCGCGGACGGCTGCCGTCGCCGACGCTCGGCCGGTCCGGGGTGCACAGTTCGTCGTGGAAGAGCTCGAAGGCGACCGCCCGCCCCATGGTGTCGGCGAGCTGGCAGCCGCGCAGCGCCCCGTCGAGCAGCAGTGCGGCGGGGGTCTGCCCGGCCCCGTGGGCCGCGGCGTTGGCGCAGGCCAGCAGCAGGTCCATGGCGTCGGCGCCCAGGCGGGCGCGGATCGCGCCGCGGACGCGCGGGTTCTCCCGGAGCACCGTCACCACCGCGGTCACCGCACGCGGGGACGGCGGGAGCCGCAGCCAGTACGCGGCGACACCGATCCCGGCACCGATCAGGTCGGCCGCCAGGGTCGCCAGGGCAGCCCGGATGCCCGCCGGGTCGGCGGGGTGTGTGACCTCCTCGGGCGCGTCGGCCGCCGCGGTGAGACCGTGCCGGTCGGCGAGGTCGGCCGCGTGTTCCAGGATCTGGTCCACGGCCGTGTCCTCGGCGGCGGCCACCACCAGGCGGCCGAGGCCCTCGTCCCAGTAGGCGAACAGGACGTCAGGGTGTTCGGCCAGTGCCTCGGCGACATGCCCGGCGATCCGGTGCAGACCGCCCGCGTCCCGGGCCTGCCCGGGGTCGGCCGCCCGCAGCGCGAGGTGTGCGCGGGTGCCGGACCGCCACTGCCGTCCGTCGCTGAGCAGCGCATTGCGGGCCGCCCTGGTCATCCGGGCGGCCGTGTCCAGGCTCCTGACGCCGGCCCGCGCGGTGCCGGCCGCCGCTCCCGCGACCGCACCGACTCCCGGCGCGGCCGCCCGGGCCAGCAGCCGGGGCGCCCCGGACAGGACCCGCCCGGCGACGGACGGCACGGCCGGCAACCCGAGCGTCATCGCCCCTCGCCCCTGGCTCACGTCAGCTGGTGGGCGGCGGGGTCGGGCCGGTGGCCGGCGGCTCCTCGCTCCCGTGCGCCGCTTGCGAGCCGGTGGGCGGGGTGGCCGGCTCGGCCGGCCGGGTCCAGGCGCCGCCTCGCATCTCGTCCTCCAGCATCGGGCCCGGGGCGCCGGTGGCCGGGCCCTGCGGCGCCGTCGTCGCCGCGTCGCCCATCGCCACGTAGGCGCCGTGGCCCGCGGTGTCGGTCATGTCCGCCGCCTCGGGGTGGGCGGTCTCGCCGTCGTGGTGCGGACGGGGCTGGGTGAGCCAGGCCACCGCCGCCCCGGTCAGCGCGACGGGCCACTCGACCAGTCCGACCGCTCCGAGTACGCCGGCTCCGGCGTACACGGCCATCCGGCGGCCCCGGGGCGAGACGGCCCCGATCCTGTCCAGGGTTCCCTCGGCGGCCTTGCTCACCATCTCGGCGCCGGGCACGTGGCGCACCGCCGAGGCGACGTTCCGCAGGGGCGTGGCGAGGGCCGAGGAAGACGTTCGCTCAGCCATGACTACTCCTCGTCGATGCAGGGATCACACGTTCTGCCTTGCTGAGTGCCCCCGAATATCCGGGATCATCCAGGATCTGTCGGATGTATCGGAAAGTCATCTGCAAAGTGGATATAACGGATGATCCCGGCGACCGGCCCTGGCGCTGTGCGAGCGGATGAGGCCGGTGTGAGGCCCTGGTCCGCCATTGACCGAAGCGCGTCCGCATCCATAGCCTCTATCTGCATATATAGATGACCCGTCCGCGGCAGTGAGGACCTTCGCCCATGAGTCAGCCCTTCGTCACCCGTTTCTCCGTGTATCCGGTGGCAGGCCGGGACTCCATGCTGCTCAACCTCTCGGGTGCGCACGCCCCGTACTTCACCCGCAATGTCGTGGTCGTCGAGGACTCCGAGGGGCGGACCGGGCTCGGTGAGGTGCCCGGCGGGGCGGCGATCACCCGGACCCTGCGGGATGCCGAGCCGCTGGTCGTGGGCGCACGGCTGGGGGACTACCAGCGGGTGCTGCGGGCCGTGGGGAAGGAGTTCGGCGGGCGGGACGCCGGCGGCCGCGGGGAGCAGACCTTCGACCTGCGTACCACCGTGCACGCCGTCACCGCCGTCGAGTCCGCCCTGCTCGACCTGCTCGGCCAGCACCTGGAGGTGCCGGTCGCCGCCCTGCTGGGCGACGGCAAGCAGCGCGACTCGGTGCGCGTCCTCGGTTACCTCTTTTACGTCGGCGACCCCGACCGCACCGACCTGGACTACCTCCGTGAACCCGACTCGGACGTGCCCTGGTACCGGATCCGCCGCGAGGAGGCACTCACCCCGGAGTCGATCGTCCGGCAGGCCGAGGCGGCCTACGACCGCTACGGCTTCCGTGACTTCAAACTCAAGGGCGGTGTGCTGGCGGGCGCCGAGGAGGTCAAGGCCGTCCAGGCGTTGAAGCAACGCTTCCCCGAGGCCCGGATCACCCTCGACCCCAACGGTGCCTGGTCCCTGCGCGAGGCCGTAGAGCTGTGCCGCCCGCTGCTCGGCACGCTCGCCTACGCCGAGGATCCCTGCGGCGCCGAGGGCGGCTACTCCGGCCGCGAGATCCTCGCCGAGTTCCGCCGGGCCACCGGGCTGCCCACCGCGACCAACATGATCGCCACCGACTGGCGGCAGCTCACCCACGCCCTCGCCCTGCAGTCGGTGTCGATCCCGCTGGCGGACCCGCACTTCTGGACCATGCGCGGGTCTGTGCGGGTGGCGCAGCTCTGCCACGAGACGGGGCTGACCTGGGGCTGCCACTCCAACAACCACTTCGACATCTCGCTCGCGATGATGGCCCACTGCGGTGCGGCGGCCCCGGGCGACTACAACGCCCTGGACACGCACTGGATCTGGCAGGAGGGGCAGGAGCGGCTGACCGTCGAGCCGCCGCGGATCGTCGGTGGTGAGGTCGCCGTCACCGACGCACCCGGCCTCGGCGTCCGGCTCGACATGGACCGGCTGCTCGCGGCCCACGCCCTCCACGAGGAGCGCGACCTCGGCGCGGGCCGGGACGACGCCGCCGGGATGCGGTACCTCGTGGAGGGCTGGACCTTCGACCCCAAGCGGCCCTGCCTGGTGCGGTGAGCCGTCAGGCGCCCCGCGCGGCCTGGGCCGCCTGACCGACCGTGGTGTGGCCCGCCGCCCGGAGCGTCGGCTGCTGCCGCGGCGCGCGCAGCAGGACCACCGCGACCAGGGCCGCCAGCAGTGTCAGGCTCCCCGCCGTGATCAGGCACAGGCGCATTCCGTCCAGGAAGGAGTCGCCGAGCGCTCCCATCGTCCGGCCGGCCGAGGCGCCCAGGTCCAGCCCGGCGACCGCGCCGAGGCCGTCCGCCCGAGCGGTCGCGACGACCTGGTCCTGCGTCGCGCCGGTGACCCCCGCGCCGGTGAGGTGTTCCGGCAGCGCGCCGAGGGCCCGGCTGGTGAGCAGCGCGCCCAGGACGGCCGGACCGAGGGCGCCGCCGACCTGCCGGAAGGCGTTGTTGGCGGCGGCGGCCATGCCGGCCAGGTGGTGCGGCACAGAGGCCACCGCGGTCGCGGTCATCGGCGTCATGACGAACCCGACGCCGAGGCCCAGCAGGGCGAGCCGCCAGGCCGCCGAGCCGAACGAGGTGTCGGCGGTCAGGCCGGTCAGCGTGAACTGGGCGGCGGCCACCAGCAGCAGACCGCCGGTGATCATCACGCGCGCCGATATCCGGTGCATCAGCCGCCCGGCCGGGCCGCCGACCAGCAGGGACGCCCCGGTGACCGTGACCAGTCGCCACGCCGCCTGCATGGTGTCGAGCCGCTGCACCATGCCGAAGTACAGGCTGAGCACGAAGAAGAACCCGATGAGTGCCAGGAAGCTGGTCATCGCGACCAGCGTGGTGGCGGTGAAGGCGGGGCTGCGGAACAGGCTCAGGTCCAGCATCGGGCTGTCGCTGCGCCGTTCCACCAGCACGAACGCGCCCCCCGCGGCCACGGCCGTGAACAGCGCCACCATCACCTTCACGTCGGTGAACGAGCTCGCCCCGCCCTCGATCACGCCGTACACCAGGGCGGTGACCGCGAGCGTGGCGGTCAGCTGGCCGGGCCAGTCCAGGCGGCGCCCGTGCGGCGCCCGCGAGTCGGGCAGCCGCCGGGCCGCGACGGCCACGGCCGCCAGCGCGACCGGAGCGCTCGGCAGATAGATCCAGCGCCACGAGAAGTGCTGGACGACCACACCGGCGATCAGCGGACCGACGGCCAGGGCCGCCATCAGACAGGTGGCCCAGACGCCGATGAACCTGCCGCGCTCCCGGTGGTCCGGCACCGCATGGCTGATCAGCGCCAGCGTGGTCGGCAGCAGCGCGGCCGCGCCGACGCCGGCCAGGGCCTGCCCGGCCCAGACGACCTCGATCGAGCGCGCGCACAGCGCGGTGACCGCGCCCGCCGCCGAGAACAGCAGGCCCGCCTGGAACACCTTCTTGCGCCCGTGGACGTCCCCGAAGACGCCCGCGGTCAGGATGAACGCGGCCATCGGCAGCACGAACGCGTCCTGCACCCACGACAGCTGGGCGGTCGAGGCTTTCAGCGCGGCCTGCACGGCGGGCAGGCTCACGGCGACGGTGGTGACCGGGAGGTAGGCGACGAAGACGCCCAGGCAGGCCATGACGATCGTGGCCGCCCGCCGCTCGACCGGCGCGCTCGCCGGTGTCGTGACGTTCACGGAGATACTCCTTCGCGACGCAGCGCGCCGCGGTCGAAGGCCCACCGGGGTGTCCGGTGGGCCTGTGTCGTACGGACGTCCGAGGGGAAACCCGCCGCCACAGCATCCACTCCTCACGCCCACAACCACCAACCAAGGGGCCCTCCGGCCGCGAAAACCTCCATGGGGCCCGCCTGGCCATGACACACTTCCGCCATGCTCGACACCGTGGACAGGAAGATCCTCCGCGCCCTGCAGTGCGCGCCCCGGCTGCCCTTCCGCCGGATCGGTGAGGTGGCCGGTGTCTCCGAGCAGACCGCGGCCCGCCGCTACCAGGCGCTGCGCCGCAGCGGCGCACTGCGCGTGCTGGGACTCGTCAACCCCCGGGTCTACGGCTCCGCGGAGTGGGTGGCCCGGGTCCGCTGCCGCCCCGACCGGGTCGGCCCGCTCGCCGACGCCCTGACCCGGCGCCCCGACATCGCCTACGCCCATCTGGCCTCGGGCGGTTCGGAGATCTTCTGCGTGATCCGCTCGCCGTTCGACACGGAGCGCGACGACGGCCTGTTCCGGCAACTGCCGAAGTCCGCGTCGGTCCTGGACGTCAGCATCGATCTGCTCCTGCACGAGTACGGCGCTCCCGGCACCGCCGAGTGGACCGGCTACGGCGACAGCCTCGACGCCGAGCAGGTACGGCAGCTCACGGCGGAGCGGCCCCCGCCCGCCCCCGCGCCCCCGCCGCCTCCCGCGGACGAGGACGCCCCGCTGCTCGACGCCCTCGCCGAGGACGGCCGCACCACCCACACCCGCCTCGCCGAACGCACCGGCTGGTCGTCGACCCGGGTGGCCCGGCGGCTGGAGGCGCTGGAGAGTGCCGGGACCCTCGAATACGAGGTCGAGCTGCTCCCGGAGCGCCTGGGTTACCCCCTCAACGCCCACATGTGGCTGCGGGTGGCCCCCGCCCACCTGGAGCGGGTCGGCGAGGAGGTCGCGCGCCACGCGGAGGTCCCGTTCGTCGGGGCCGTCACCGGCGAGTACAACCTGCTGGCCAGCGTCATCACCCGGGACCCCGACGACTTCTACCGCTACCTGACCACCCGCGTCGCCGCGATCTCCGGCGTCGACGGCTACAGCGTCAGCATGCGGGCCCGGCCCCTCAAGAAGGCGGCGTCCCTCATCTCCAGGGGCCGCCTGGTGCCTTCGACGTCCGGTTAGAAAACCGTGTTGTCGACAAACTCGACCGATTCGCTCGTGCAGCCTCCCGGCACGGGCTTCCCGCCGCCGTTCGGTTTTCGCTCCGTTGTCCCCGCCGGGGAGCCGAGTCAGCGGCCGCGGTGTGCCCGGCGGGTCTCCACCAGCAGCGGCAGCAGGGACAGGACGACGATCACGCCGACCAGCGGCAGCAGATACCGGTCGATGTGGGAGACCGAGGAGCCCAGGGCGTATCCGGCGAGGACGAAGCTCTGCGACCACAGGACACCGCCGACGGTCTGCCAGAGGGTGAACGGCCGCACCGGCACCCCGAGCGCGCCGGCCGCCGGATGCAGCACCGACCGGAGCATCGGCACGAAACGGCCGATCACCAGCGCCTTGCCGTATCCGTAGCGGGCCAGCAGCCGCTCCGCCCGGACGGCACCCTCCCGCACCCGCGCCCGGGAGGTACGGGCCAGCAGCGGCCGCCCGCCGTGCCGGCCGATCAGATAGCCGACCTGCCCGCCCGCCACCGCACCCACGGCCGCGCACACCAGCACCTGCCACAGCTCCAGGCGGGGCGGCCGGTCCGCCGTCGCCGCGCACAGCACACCGGCGGGGAAGAGCAGCGTGTCACCCGGCAGGAAGAAACCCACCACCAGCAGCCCCGACTCGGCGAAGATCACCGCCAGTACGCCCAGCGCCCCGAAGGCGGCGAGCAGCGAGCCGCTGTCCGTCGGATTGACGGCGATCACCACGTTCGCCTCCCCGCCCCGTTCGCCGGCCGTCCCACTCAAGTGTCCCGTGCCGGGCCCGCGTACCCGCCCGCGACACCGCGCACCCGGACGTCCCGCATCAGGTGTCGTACATACTGCCCAGGATGTCCGGACGCGGGTGTGCCCGGCCGCACGGGATCTGTCGTCGATGGTGGGTCCAAGGGAGACCTCTCTTCGATGTGACGGCCAGTGCCGGTGTGCACCGCGGCCCGCTGGAACCGGCCGGGCCGGTGGCCGTGCGGGCGGGTCAGCGGCGCCAGATCCTCCGGTAGGCCTCCCGGTAGCCCGGCGGGTCCCAGGCCGTGGCTCCGGCGCTGTTGGCGGCCGTCGAGACATGTGTGGGGGCGACATAGCCGCTGGCGGGGCGGCCGGAGAAGGCGCGGTTGAACTCGTCGACGATCTGCCAGCCCTGCTCGGACAGCGGCTCGGGAACGGTGGCCGCCTGGTACTGCCGGCTGTTGACGCGCTGGAAGGCGGACGGGTCGCCGTCCCCGGCACCGATGTTGAAGGGCGGTCCCGCACCCTTCCGGCCGGCGGCCCGGAAGGCGGGGGCGGCGTCGGCGAAGTACAGGTCGTTGATGGCGACGGAGTGCGTCCACGTGTCCGGGAAGCGGGAGAGCAGGGAGGCGATCTCGCGCGGGGTGCGGCTGCCGGCGTCCGGGATCGGGATGTTCTCGTACGCGAGCAGCCGGACCCCGGCGCAGGTGGCGAGTTTCTCTCTGATCAGCTCGGACTTCCGCTTCGCGAACGGGACCGAGGCGTCGGTGAACAGCACCACCCCGGCCCGGCCGCCGGAGTGCGCGATGATCCACTGCGCGCTGATGCCGGCCACGTTCGCGACGCGGGTGGTGACGTTGGTGAAGAGCGGGGGCCGCCTGCTCGGGCCGGGGGCCGCGACCGCGTGCCACCCGATGAGGGGGATGCCGGCCGCGCCCGCCGCGCCGACCTGCTGCGCGGTCGAGCCGGGGTCGAAGCCGCCGATGACGATGCCCGAGGGCCGCAGGTCGACGGCCTCGCTCATGGCCGCCTGGATACCGGCGGGGCTGCCGCCGCCGTCGATGACCCGGACGCGCCAGCCGATGACGCGCGCGGCCTCCCGCAGGCCGCCGGCGACGCCCGCGACTCCGGGATTGGTCATGGTCTGCGCGACGTAGACGATCGTCTTGCCGGACACCGCCGCGGGGCCGGTGGCCGGCCCGTTCCAGGTGTTGTCGGTCCGCTCCGCCCGTGCGACGGCGGCCACGGCTGCGGCCTGCACGGCGGGACAGCCACTCGGGCCGGTGGCGGCCGTGCCGGGGCCCTTCGACGAACCACGCTGGCAGCCGGCCAGGGCGACGGCCGCGGCCAGCAGCGCGAGCCCGACGGTCCTGATCCGGCCGGCCTGAAGGCCGCCGGCCTCGCGGGCGCGGCGCACGGGACCTCCTCGCGGAGCGACGAACGTCTCGCCCTGGCTGGGGACGGGGCCGGAGCCCCTGGTGGAGGCCGTGGTCATGGTGTGGGGTCCGCGGGTCCGTCTTCGGAGGCCGACGCCGGCGGGCGGGGCGGAGCCGCCGGTGTGCCGTGGGCCGCGTCGGCCCCGGTGCGCAGCCGGCGGGCCGAGTACCCGGCCAGGCCGACGGCGAGCAGCAGTGTGCCGCCGTAGAACAGGGGGACCGTCCAGAACGCGGCGCCCAGCTGGCCGATCCCGGTGAGGCCGACGGCCAGCACGGCGACGGCGACGAGCGTGCCCAGGGCGTTGGGACGGCCGGGCCGGATCGCGGTGGAGCCGAGGAGGGCGCCGACGAACGCGGGCAGCAGATAGTCGAGACCGACGCTGGGATTGCCGATCTGCTGCTGAGCCGCCAGCAGCACCCCGGCGAAGCCGACGATCAGCCCCGACGCCGCGAACGCGTAGACGGTGTACCTGCGGGCCGGAATGCCGACCAGCTCGGCGGCCCGCGGGTTGGCACCGATGACGTACAGGCACCGGCCGAGCGGCAGCCGTTCCAGCACCACCCACAGGACGACGGCGACGCCGAGCACGTAGAACGCGGGCAGCGGCAGGCCGAGGAGCGTGGAGTCGTAGAGGTCGGTGAAGGCGGCCGGCAGACCGCCCGGGCCCGGGACGACCCTGCCGCCGCCGGTGACCCAGCCGGTCACGGCGTACAGCATGCTGCCGGTCCCGAGGGTGGCGATGAACGAGTCGATGCGGCCGAACTCGACGATCAGACCGTTGAGGACGCCCACCACCCCGCCGCCGGCGATCACCGCCAGGCACGCCCAGGGCCACGGCCATCCGGCGTCGACGACGAGCCGCAGCACCATGACATGGGCCAGTCCCAGACCGTAGCCGAGGGAGAGATCGAAGGAGCCGGTCACGATGGGGACCATGGCGGCGAGCGCGAGGACGGCCGGGATCGACTGGGTGGACAGGATCGAGTCGACGGTGTCCCGGGTGGGGAACGTGTGCGGCAGCACCAGGGAGAAGGCCAGCACGAGCAGCGCGGTGAGAACCACAAGGCCGTAGGCGCCCGCGAGGTGCCAGCGCGGACTGCGCCCGAGCGGCCGGGGGCGGGGCGAGGAGGGGGGCGGCGCGGCGGTCATGAGTCCGTGGCGGTGCCGGGGGCAGGCAGGGCCGAGGCCGCCCGGGCCAGCGCCGTGACCGTGAGGCCGGCCCCGCTCAGCTCGGTGGCCGCGCGGCCGCGGACGAACACCAGGGCACGCCGGCACACGCCCGCCACCTCCTCGAAGTCGGTCGAGACCAGCAGCACCGCGAGACCGCCGGCCAGCGCCTCGTCGAGCAGGCGGTGCAGCGCGGCCTTCGCCCCGACGTCCACGCTCGCGGTCGGCTCCTCCAGGATCAGCAGCCGCAGGTCCGCTCTGAGCCATCGCCCGATCAGGACCTTCTGCTGGTTGCCGCCGGACAGGGTGGCGAGGGGGGCCTCGGTGTCGCGGGGGCGCACCGCGAACCGTTCGATCAGCTCCGCGGCCCGGGCGCGTTCGTGGCGGGGACCCGTCCAGCGCAGCGCGGGCAGACCGCCCGCCCGGGGATTGGCCAGCAGGTTCTCGCGCACGGTCAGCCCCATGGCACAGCCCTCCCGCTGTCTGTCGCCGGGCACGAGGCCGACCGCGGCGGCGACGGCGTCGGTGACGGTGCGGGGCCGGTAGGGCCGGCCGGCCAGAAGGGCCCGGCCGCCGAGGAAGGGCCGGGCGCCGGCCAGCGCGCGGCCCAGCTCCACGTGTCCGGCGCCCGAGAGGCCGACCAGGCCCAGGGCCTCCCCGGCCCGCAGCTCGAGGGTGACCGGTGCCGTGCCGGCGGTCCGTGCGCCGTCGAGGACCAGGACGGGCGGGCCGCCCGCGGGCACGGCGGCGGGAAGCGGGCGGACGGGTTCCGTGCCGACGATGTCGTGGACCAGCCGGGCGGGGCTGTGGCCCGCCAGCGGGCCGTGGCTGACGAGCCGGCCGTCGCGCAGGACGGCGAAGGCGTCGGCCACCTGGAACACCTCGTCCATGCGGTGGGTGACGTAGAGGATGCCGCGCCCCTGGTCCCGCAGGGCGTGCAGGACCCCGAAGAGGCGGGCGCAGTCGGCGGCGGGCAGGCGGGCGGTCGGCTCGTCGAGCACGACGAGCCGGGCCTGCGCCGCCAGGGCCCGGCCGACGGCGACCAGCGAACGCTCGGCGGGACCGAGCCGGGCGACCGGCGTGTCCGGATCGAGGTGCCCGCCGACCGCCTCCAGGGCCTCGGCGCACCGCTGCCGGGTCAGCCGCCAGGAGATCAGTCCGGCGCGGCGCGGATATCCGGTGGTCAGGGCGATGTTCTCGGCGACGGTCATCCACTCCACGAGCCCGAGGTCCTGGTGGATGAAGGACATCCCGCGGGCGGCGGCGCGACTTCCGAGCGGGTGCCCGGCCACCGTCACCGAGCCCGCGTCGGCATGGTGGACCCCCGCGAGCACCTTGATGAGCGTGGACTTTCCGGCACCGTTGGGCCCGAGCAGGGCGAGCACACTGCCGGCCCTGACGTCGAGGTCGACCCCGTCCAGCGCACGGGTCCCGCCGAACCGCTTGGCGAGCCCGCGGATCCGTACCAGCGGGTCGGGAGGGTCGTGCACGGAGATCTCCGGGGGTCGGCCTGGCGTTTTCTTCGTCCCGGCGCTGCCTCTCGCCAGCGATACTAGTGGGACAGATCATGGCATTCCGGATCCGGCGCCCATGTGGTGAACACGTGGCGAATTCGCCGGCCGAGATGACACCGACGGGTCAGCCGGGCCCATGACCGTGAGCGTCCGCGATCCGAGCGCCCGCGGCCTCAGGCGGCGCCGAGCGCGCACTCCGCCCAGATGACCTTTCCCTCCCGGAGGTAGCGGGTGCCCCAGCTCCGGGTCAGCTGGGCCACCAGGAAGAGGCCGCGGCCGCCCTCGTCGGTGGTGGCCGCCCGGCGCAGGTGCGGGGCGGTGTTGCTGTGGTCGGAGACCTCGCAGATCAGGGTGCGGTCGTGCAGCAGGCGTACGCGCACGGGACCGGAGCCGTGGCGGATGGCGTTGGTGACCAGTTCGCTCAGCACCAGCTCCGCGGCGAACGCGGTCTCCTCAAGTCCCCAGTCGGCCAGTCGGCGCAGCGCCGACGAGCGGACCTCGCTGACGAGGGACGGGTCGGCGGGCAGGTCCCAGGTGGCGATCCGGTCGGGGGCCAGGGCACGGGTACGGGCGACGAGCAGGGCGATGTCGTCATCCGGGTGGACCGGAGCCACGGTGTCCAGGACCGTCTCGCAGATCTCCTCGGGCGTACGGCCCGGGTGGGCGAGGGTGTCGCGCAACCGGCCGAGAACCACGTCGACGTCGCGGTTCCGGCCCTCGATGAGCCCGTCGGTGTAGAGGACCAGCCGGCTGTCCTCGGGGAGGTCGACGTCGACCGCTTCGAAGGGCAGGCCGCCGAGGCCCAGCGGGGGCCCGGCCGGCAGGTCGGGGAAGCAGACCGTGCCGTCGGGGAGGACGAGCGCGGGGGGCGGATGCCCGGCCCGGGCCATGCTGCACTGCTGCGTGGTCGGGTCGTAGACGGCGTACAGGCAGGTCGCGCCGATGATGCCCGCCTCGCCCGTGGCGGGAGCCTCCCGGTCCAGGCGGCCCACCAGGTTGTCGAGGTGCGTGAGCACCTCGTCGGGGGAGAAGTCGAGTTCGGCGAAGCTGCGGGCGGCGGTGCGCAGCCGCCCCATGGTGGCGGCCGAGAGCATCCCGTGCCCCACCACGTCACCGACCAGGAGGCCGACCCGGGTGCCGGAGAGGGGGATGACGTCGTACCAGTCGCCGCCCACGTCGGACTCCGCGGGCAGGTAGCGGTGCGCCACCTCGACGGCGTCCTGGTCGGGCAGGCCCTGCGGGAGCAGACTGCGCTGCAGCGCCAGGACCATGGTGCGCTCCCGCGTATAGCGGCGGGCGTTGTCGACGGACAGGGCGGCCCGGCCGGCGAGTTCCTGGAGGAGCGAGCGGTCGTCGTCGTCGAAGGGGGCGGAGTGCTGCCCGCGGTAGAACGCGGCCACGCCGAGGATGACGCCGCGGGCCACGAGGGGGACGGCGACGAGGGAGCGGACGTGGCTCAGCAGTGCGTCCGTGTGCTGCGGGTCGTGGGCGAGCCAGCCCATGGCTGCCCTCAGGTCCGGTTCCAGCACCGCCTGCCCGCTGGTCAGGCAGCGCAGCTGCGGCGTGGCCGGGCCGTAGTCGACGCGCTTGCCGACCGGGTAGAAGGGACAGTCGTCGGCGATGCCGTGGACCACCGTGCGATACAGGTCCGAGAAGGGGTCGGCGGCCTCCTCGCCCCGCAGTACGGCCTCGGGCAGGTCGATCGTGACGTGGTCGGCCAGCCGTGGCACCGCCGTCTCGGCGAGCTCCTCGGCGGTACGGCGCACGTCCAGGGTGGTCCCGACGCGCGTGCTGGCGTCGCTCAGCAGCTCCAGGCGGCGCCGGGCGGCGAGCGCGTACCGGCCCACGTGCGGCTCTCCCACCAGCACCAGCCCCCTGGCCGGCGGACCTGCCGGGGTCGGTGCGTCCGGACGACCGCCCACCGCCGCGCCGGTGCCCCCGCCCGGCTCGACCGCCATCGTGCCGGCGCCGCGCGTACCGGCTCGCAGGGGCACGGGCCCGGTCGCCGCGGGAAGGGAAGGCGGGCCGGGTGCCGCGGGGACGGGTGCCGGGACGGGTGCCGGGCCTGTCGCGGCCACGGGAACGGCCGTGGACGGCGGAACGGTGAGGACGACGGACGTCGCCTGGACGCGCGTGACGGCGGCTTCCGCGGCCGTGGCGGACCCGGCGGTGGCGCGGGCGAAGCCGGTGGGGGCGAGGGCGAGGCGCGGTTCCTCGGCGGGCCACGCGATGAGGAGCGGCTCGTACGGTACCGGGCCGGGCAGGACGGCCTCGGTGACGAAGCCCTCCACCCCCGTGGGGGTCGTCATCGGACGGCTCACCAGCGTGACCTCCCGGCCGTCGGACAGGACCACGCGGACCGCGGCCCGCTGTGCGCGGGAGATCAGCTGGGCGGCCTTTTCCCGCAGGATCGCCTGGTCGCCGGGGCGTATCCCGGGGCCCAGGTCGCCGACCCCGACGCTGTGGTGCGGCAGGGCGGCGGTCTCGGCGCGGGTGTCCAGGTACGCCCGCAGCAGGGCGCGCTCGCGTTCGGAGCTCTGTCCGAGCAGCCGCCTCTCGACGGCGTGGGCCGCCCGGCGTATCACCGTGGCCAGCGCCGGGTCCTCGACGCCGCGCGGGTAGCCGAGGCACAGAACGCCCTCGATGCGGCCGCTGATCGGGTCGCGGACCGGAACGGCCCGGCAGGCGTTGCCCTGCGAGCGTTCGGCGAAGTGCTCGGCGCCGTAGACCTGGACGAGTTGCCGCTCGGCCAGCGCGAGCCCGATGCCGTTGGTGCCGGCGTACTGCTCGGCGAAGACGAACCCGGGGACGCGCTGGAACGCCGGGAGGGTCCTGGCCAGGGACGGCTCTCCGAAGCGGCGCAGCAGCACGGTCCCGTTCGCGTCCGCGAGGGAGATGTTCATCCTGGTGCCGGCGAACCAGGACTGCAGCCGGTCCAGCACCGGCACGGCCGCGCGGACGATCCGGGAGTCGTGCTCGAAGTCCTGCAGGAAGGGGAGCCCGGGCTGGTCGGGGGAGAGCCCCAGGGCCCGGCAGCGCTGCCACGAGTGCCAGATGGGGACGCGGACGCCGGCTTCGACCGCCTCGCCCTGCAGAAAGCGCTCACGCGAACGGGCGGGCCCCTTGCCGTCCGTCGCTGTCGCTTTCCCGCCACCCCGAACCACGCTTCGCCTCATTCGCTCCCGCAGAATCCGTTTCCCTACCATAAAAGGATATACGGTGCATTACAGACATCGTCCATTCGGTGTCACAGAACGGCGACCGGGTTGACCGGCGAGCCCGTCCCGCCCGGGATATCCAGCGGCGCCACGACGAGCAGGAACTCGTGCCGTCCCGCCCGGGCCGTCGCGGCCGCCAGTGCCTCAAGGCCGAGGTTGTCCAGGAGCGGCACCCCCATCGCGGCCAGCAGCAGGGCGTGGACGGGCGAGTGCACGCCGTCCACGGGGGAGGGCCGTACGTCACTGTCGCCGTCCCCGCCGAGCAGCGCGATGCCGCGCTCGGCCAGCAGCGGTACGGCGTCCACGTGGAAGCCCGCGCAGGCCGTGTCCGGGTCCCAGGCGCCGAGGTCCGCGCGGCGGCGGGCCTGCCCGGAGCGCAGCAGCACCGCGTCGCCCTCGCCGATCCTGACGCCGAGCGCCCGCTCCGCGGTGATGACGTCCGCCGCGTGCACCGCCAGCCCCGGCTCCAGCCAGCGGACCCCCAGGACGGCGGGGAGGTCGAGGAGAACGCCCCGGGTGACGAGGGGGCCGAGCGCCGACACCGCCGCGAACCGCGTCCCCGCCGCACCGACGGCCTCCCTCGCCGGCCGGCCGCCGTAGAGCTGTCCCCGGTAGGAGACATGGCACAGGGCGTCGAGATGGGTGACGGCCTTGCCGTGGTAGTCGGCGGCGATGAAGTCCTTGTGGGTGGCGGGCTCCGGGCTCTGCACGTCACCGAGATCGGTCATGTGGTGCAGGGCGGGCCGGGGGTTGTCGGGGCCGGGCACGGTGTTCCAGGGCAGCGCCAGCGGTACGACCTGACCGGACCGCACCGCACCCGTGGCCCGCCGCACGTGCTGCGCGGTCACCCGGTTCCAGGCGCCGCGGTCGGCCGGGGTCCAGCGGCCCCAGGTGCGGACCGCCGCGAAGAGCGTGTCGAACTCCCGGCGGGAGACGGCGGGCCCGTTCCCGGCACCGGCCGGCCCCGGATCCGGACCGTCCGCGGGGCTCGCGCTCGCGTTCATCCGTGTTCACCGTTCCCAGCGTCGGGCTTCCAGCCTCGCACGACCCGCGCCGGCCCGCCGGGTCCGCAGGGCCGGTCGCACGGCGGGCAGAGCCGCGGCCCGGACCGTAGATTGAGGAGGAAGCCGTTGAGGCGGGAAGGAGCGTCAGCGGTGGCATCGCGGGTTGATCACACGGCGCTGTTCGCCGCGACACCGAGCCCGTATCTCGTGCTCGGCCCCGACCTGGTCATCGTCGATGTGAACCGGGCCTATCTGGCGGCCACCCGGCGCACCCGGGAGGACCTGGTCGGGCGGCACATCTTCACCGCGTTCCCGGACAACCCCGCCGACCCCGACGCCGACGGGGTCCGCAATCTCGGCGCCTCCCTGCACCGGGTCCTCGCCACCGCCCGGCCCGACACGATGGCGCTGCAGAAGTACGACATCCCCGTCATGGGGAGGCCCGGGGCCTTCGAGGAGCGCTGGTGGTCCCCGGTGAACACCCCCGTGCTCGGCCCGGACGGGCAGGTGGCCTACATCATCCACCGGGTGGAGGACGTCACCGCGTTCGTCAAGGAGTACCGGGCCGCCCGTCCCCACGGCTTGCAGGCGGGGGAGCGGCCGGAGGAGACGCAGGCGCTGGAGGCGGAACTGTACGCGCGGGCGCGGGAACTGCAACGGCTCAACGAGGAGCTGCGGCAGGCCCACACCCGCGAACGCGAGGTCGCCTTCATCCTGCAGGAGGCCATGCTCCGCGTCCCCGACCTGGCCCACCACCGGGACATCGCGGTGCGCTACCTGCCCGCCACCGGCTCCCTCAACGTCTGCGGTGACTGGTACGACGTCGTCGACATCCCGCCCGACCGGTTCGCCGTCGCGGTCGGCGACGTCATCGGCCACGGCCTGGAGGCGGCGGCCGTCATGGGCATGCTCCGCAGCGCCCTGTCCGCCGCCGTCCGGGCCCTGGAACGTCCCGCCCAGGCCCTGGAGGTCCTCGGCCTGTACGCCAGGTCGGTCGAGGGGGCGCTGGGCACCACCGTCGTCAAGGCCGTCGTCGACCTGCGCAGCCGTCTGATCACCTACAGCAGCGCGGGCCACCCGCCGCCGATGCTCATCCACCCCGACGGCAGCTGCGAACTGCTGGACCAGGCCACCGACCCACCGCTCGGCGCCCGTCCGCACCACGTCCCCCGCCCGCAGGCGAGCCTGGCCTACAGACCAGGCGACACCCTCGTCCTGTACACCGACGGGCTCATCGAGCGGCGGGACCAGGACATCGATGTCGGCCTGAATCAACTGGCCCATGTCCTCGGCGAGTTCAACCATCTGGGCACCGAACAGCTCGCCGACACCGTCCTGGCCCGCCTGGGCGTCGCCAGCGGCGGCCTGGACGATGTCGCGCTCATCGTCGTACGGCTCTGAGCCGTACGGCTTCCAGCCGTAGGACTCCGACGGGGGAGCGGAGTTCCTAGCGGCCGGCGCGCACCCCGTCCAGGGCGATGCCGAGGACGCGGTCGCGCTGGGCGTCGTCGTCGAAGGCCGTGGCCGTGATGCCGGAGACCATGCGGAGCAGGTCGCCGATCTCCATGTCGGTGCGGACCGCGCCCGCCTTCTGGGCCCGCTCCAGCAGCGGGCCGCCGGCCGCGTACATCGAGTCACGGCAGGCCTGGAAGATCTCCGACTCGTCGTTCAGGGCCTCGCGCACCGCCCGCTTGGTGACCATGTAGCCGGTGAAGCGGTCCAGCCACGAGGTCAGCGCCTGCCACGGCTCCAGCTCGGCCAGGTCCACGGAGGCCCGGCACAGCGCGTTGACCTCGTCCGCGTAGACGCTCTCGAAGAGGTCGCGGCGGGTGGGGAAGTTCCGGTACAGGGTGCCGATCCCGACCCCCGCGCGGCGGGCGACGTCCTCCAGGGAGACGTCCGCGCCCCGCTCGGCGAACGCCTCGCGGGCGGCCGTGATCAGCGCGTCGTAGTTGCGGGCGGCGTCCTTACGGTGCGGTCTCCGGGACGCGACGATTCCACTGACGGGGAACGGACTGTCCGTCACTGCTGCCTCCCGCGTGACAAGGGTGAACCGGAGGGATTCCTCGACTTCGGTTGAAGCGGAGGGTGGCCTCCAGTAGAGTGGAGGGGTACCTCCACTTTAGCAGTGCGGAGCGGCAACGCCATGGCCGGACGCGGCCCGGCCTCCGCCTCCCGCGCGCTCACCGGCATCTCCGTCACCTTTCCTCTGCTTTCCCCTGCTTCCCTTCCGTTTTTCCCCCTGCTTCCCTCCTTTTCCCTCCTTTTCCCTCCGTTCCGATTTCGGAGAGGTTCTTCATGCCCCGGAAGTCCACCCGCCTCACCTTCGCGGTCCTCGCGACCGGTGCCGGCGTGTTCTCCATGCTCCAGTCGCTGGTCGCACCGGCCCTGCCGACCGTCCAGCACGCCCTGCACACCTCCCAGTCCACCGCGACCTGGGTGATGACGGCCTACCTGCTGTCCGCCTCGGTCTTCACCCCGATACTCGGCCGCGTCGGCGACCTGACCGGCAAGAAGCGCACCCTCGTCGCCGTCCTGCTGGCCGTCCTGGCCGGCTGCCTGCTCGCCGCACTCGCGCCGAACATCGGCGTCCTGATCGTCGCCCGGGTCGTCCAGGGCATCGGCGGCGCCCTGTTCCCGCTCTCGTTCGGCATCATCCGCGACGAGTTCACCGCGGCCGAGGTCAGCGGCAGCATCAGCAACCTGTCCGCGGTGATCGCGGCCGGCGGCGGCGTCGGCATCGTGGCCGCGGGCCCGATCGTCTCGGCGCTCGACTACCGCTGGCTGTTCTGGATCCCGGTCGGCGTGGTCGCGGCGACCGTCCTGATCGCCGCCCGCTACGTCCCGGAGTCGCCCAAGCGGGCCGCGGGCAGCGTCAGCTGGCTCGGTGCCGGACTGCTCTCCGCCTGGCTGGTGGCGCTGCTGCTGCCGCTGAGCCAGGCCGGGCAGTGGGGCTGGGGCTCGGCCAGGGTCCTCGGCATGTTCGGCACGGCGGTCGTCCTGTTCGCCGTCTGGCTGCTCGCCGAGGCCCGCTCCGCCACCCCGCTGATCGACCTGCGCGTGATGCGGCAGCGCGCCGTCTGGACCACGAACACGGCCGCCCTTCTCTTCGGCGCCGGCATGTACGCGATCTGGTCCTTCCTGCCCGGCTTCGTCCAGACCCCGGCCTCGGCCGGATACGGCTTCGGTGCCACCGTCACCGAGTCCGGCCTGCTCATGCTGCCCATGCTCATCGCCATGTTCCTCTCGGGCGTCATCGGCGGCCGCCTCCAACACCGCGTCGGCGCCAAGGCGCAGCTCACCGCGGGAGCCGCGCTCGGCGCCCTGGCCTGCGGCTTCCTCACCCTCTGGCACGACCAGCAGTGGCAGATCGGCGTCGTCGCGGGCCTGTTCGGCCTCGGTATCGGCCTGGCCTTCGCCTCGATGGCCAACCTCATCGTCGGCAGCGTGCCGCCCGAGCAGACCGGCGCGGCGACCGGCATGAACGCCAACATCCGCACCATCGGCGGCTCGATCGGCGCCGCGCTCACCAGCGTCCTGGTCACCGGCCGGCTCCAGCCCTCCGGGCTGCCGTACGCCTCCGGCTACACCCACGCCTGGGCCCTGCTCGCGCTGTTCTGCCTGGCCGCCGCCGGGGCCGCCCTCCTCGTCCCGGTCCGCCGCGCGAGCCGCGCCGCCGGCCCGGTCACGGAGCGGACGGCGGCAGCACCCGCACGCGTGCGGTAGTGTTGACCTGCGTGATCACGTGGACCACCGCGTGACCCCGCAGCGGGACGTGGCGCAGCTTGGTAGCGCACTTGACTGGGGGTCAAGGGGTCGCAGGTTCAAATCCTGTCGTCCCGACTGGAGACAGTCGCAGTTCAGGGCCGGTTTCGGAGGCATCCGAAACCGGCCCTTGATCATTCTTGGGGACCAGTTGGGGACCGGCGCCCTTGACCGGGGGCAGCAGGTCACGACGATCGGGCTCGGGCAGCGAGCGGGGTGCGCGCAGCATGCTGAGGTGTGCGGAGAGCGCCGCCCCGGCGGCCGTGATCTTGTGTACGTCCGGGTGCGGGTAGCGCTGAGTGGTGGTCAGGGATCCGTGGCCGGCGGTGCGTCGCAGGAGCGTTTTCAACTCCAGGCCGCGCAGGGCGAGGCCCATGTTCGCTGCGCCGTATTCGGCGAGCTTCATGATGGCCGGCGACGGGCTCAGGCCGGCCTGTGCGGCCTCGATGATGGCCTGGAGCCATTCCTGCGCTTCTTCGCTGTCTTTTCCCTCGGACAGTGGCAGGCGGCGCTTGCTGGTCGCATGGCCGCTGCACTCCCCGGCCCCCAAGCGCCGATGCGGGCGGTTCAAAGGGGCGGGCGGCCGCCCGGGCGCGACGGCTGTGAGCCGCGGGACCGGGCGGCCGGTGAGAACCGGAGGCTCAGAGTCGGTCGAGGATGCTCTGCAGCTGCTTGACCTCCGTGGACTGGCCCGTGGCGATGTCGCCCGCCATCTTCTTGGCGTCGGCGTTGTGGCCCTTTTTCTGCTCGTCCTTGGCCATGCTGATCGCACCGTCGTGATGCTGGATCATCATCTGGGCGAACATCTTGTCGAACTCGGCGCCCGTCATGGACTTGAGCCCCTTCATGTCCTTGCCGGACATCATGCCCTCGCCCATGCTCATCCCGGGCATGTCGCCCATGGCTTCCGGCTTGGCCCACGACTGCAGCCAGCCCTTCAGGGTCGTGATCTCGGGATCCTGAGCCTTCTCGATCTTCGCGGCGATGTTCTTGATCGCCGAGTCGGAGGCCCGGCCGTTGGCCAGCTTGGCCATTTCCAGGGCCTGTTCGTGGTGCGGGATCATCATCTGGGCGAACTTGACGTCGGCCTCGTTGTAGACGCCGGTCGTGGACGTCGCCGTGGCGGAGGACGTGGTGCTGCCGTGGTCCATGCCGGGCATGCCGCCCATGTCGTCGCTGTTGCTGCTGCAAGCAGAGAGGATCAGGGCTCCCGCGACTATGACGCCCAGGGCGGCGAGGCGGGGGGTGGGCTTGCGGCGCGGGGCGCACGTGAAGGCAGTCATGGTCGATGTCACCTCGTGTGTCTGGTTCTTGTGGCTGTTTTGGCGCATGCGGCATCGCGGGGTCGCGCGTTGCACGCGACCGCCAGGACGGTTGGGCCTACAGCCGCAGAACCGACAACTGTGTGAGACGGGGACCGCGTGGAGGAGGGTTGGGCCGCAGCAGGACGGGAGCCTGGGCCAGGAGACGCGCCAGCCAGTCGGAGCGGCGGGTGAGTGCGGCGCGCAGAAGCGCGGCGAGGAACGAGGCTCCGAGCAGCACGGCCAGACACAGCGACAGCATGTCCATCGGCGGCGGAGGCATGTGAGCCGACGACGACCGGTCGGTGTTCATCGTCGGGCGCGCCCCCGTGGACGCGTCGGCCGAGCCGGCTTCGTGAACCGCCGGACCGTCTCTCAACGCGGCGGCCGGAGCGTGGGAGGGCGTGCCCATCCCGGTGGAAGGGGAGTTCGGGTGCCCCAGGGTGTGCATCACGAGGACGCAGACCGCGAGCACGACGACGAGCAGCAGGTGCCCGAGGGCGCCTGCTGTCCATACGCGTCGGCTCACGTCCACTGCGGGACCTCCGGGTCCGGCCGTTGTGAATCCCATGTGGATCTCGGCGTCCGAGAGTACAGAAGCGGACGAGGGCGTGCTGCGGGTGCGCACCTGGATGCCGCGTCAGTGGCTGGCGGCGGTGGCCGGCGGCCCCCGTCGCCGGTGTCAGGATCGGTGTGCCGACCGGAGTCGTCCACGCGGTGAGCTGGAGGGACCGGGCCTGGGTCCTGTAGGCCGATCTGTGTCCGTCAGCGGTGCACGGCAGCGATCACGCAGGTGTGACCTTGAGTGACAGTCGGCTGGGGACGTCGGAGACCCCGCCGGTGGACGGTCGGTGCTCAACGATGGTTGGTCATTTTGCTCAGAGACGAGTGGCCACCTCAGGCTCGACTTCGGCGTGGACGCGTCCCTGGCAGGCAGCCGACGGTGCCGCGTCATGAGCGGCAGGGCCTGCGCGGCCGCCTGCGACACCGGTCTTGTCGTCTCGTGTGGGCCGGTCGTCGTCGGGGCGGGCCGGATGGCCCCTGGGGCCTCTGCCGGCCCGATGGGAGTCTGGGAGCGGACAGGCCCCCGGCCTCACTCGGCGGCCGTGGGCGGACCGGCGGGAAGAGGTGAGGATCATGACCCGCAGGCGCACACGGGCGGCCACCGCCGCCTCCCTGGCCCTGGCAGGCGCGCTGGCCCTTGGGGCATGCGCGGCCGACGCCATCGGCGGCGGTAACGCCGGAGCCACCATCCCCGCGACATCGGCCGGTACGACGCCCGGACCGGGCGGTACCTCGCCCTCCGCAGGGCCTACCAGCGGGTGGGGCCCCGGCATGTGGGGCGGCACCCAGGGCCCCGGGATGATGGGCGGCCCGGGCTCGTGGGCGCCCGGCATGATGGGCCAGGGCATGATGGGCAACTGGTGGCTGGCGGGCAATGGCAACCGGGTACAGACCCTTGACCAGGCCCGTCAACGGGCGCAGGCGTTCGCCGACCGACTCGGCCTCAAGGCCGGCGAGGTGATGCAGTTCTCCCGGAACTTCTACGCCGAGCTGGAGACCAGCGGTGGCCGTATGGCCACTGAGGTCCTGGTCAACCCGGTCGACGGCGCCGTGCAGATCGAGTACGGGCCGGCGATGATGTGGAACACCGACTACGGCATGCGCTACGGCAGCCAGAGTCAGGTGCGAGTCTCTGCTGCGCAGGCCCGCAGCATCGCCCAGCAGTGGCTGCGCGGCCAGGGCACAGGTCTCACCGCGGGTGAGGCGGATTCCTTCCCCGGCTACTACACCCTGCACACCCTCAAGTCCGGCAGGATCACCGGCATGCTGTCGGTCAACGCCACCACCGGCCAGGTCTGGTATCACAGTTGGCACGGCGGCTTCGTGGCGATGAGCGACGGGTGACGAGTGCCTCTCGGGCCTCGGCAGGCGCAGCGCACCAGAAGCGTGACGACCGGTCGTGGAAGCCGGCCAGGCAGACCACGACGAAGTACCACATCGTCGCCCCGTCGTTTCCTCACGCCTGGCCCAGTAGGTCTGCGACTGGCCGTCTGTCGCTGGAGGTCACAGCAGGACGCTGTCGCGGACACCCCGGACCCGGCGGGCGCTCCGGCCGGTTTCGGAAACAGATGAGTACCGAGGAAGCGGACGCGCTACGCTCGGCGCTCCGAGCGGTGAAGAGGCGGAGCAGCGCATGATCACAGCCGCGGGGCTGGCCGGATACGCGGTCCTGGTGGGTGCCGTGGTGCCGCCCCTGCTGGCCAGGGCCTCGTGGGCGCACCGGGCGCCGGCTGCCGCGGTCCTGGCATGGCAGGGCCTCATGGTCACGTTCGTCGTCGCCACTGCCCTCTCTGTGTACCACTTGGTGACGGCCGAACAGCATGTGCACGACGGAATGATCGGGCTGCTCACAGCCTGCGGACTGCCTGCGGACGCCCCTTCGGCAGGCGGCGCCCCTCACCGTCGACGACGTCCTGGCGATCGCGGCACCCGTCGTGGTCATCCTGCTGCCGGTCGGATGGCTAGGCCGGTGCGCCTGGCGGGCGCGACGTGCCCTCAACCGGCAGCTGGACATGCTCACTCTCGTCGGTGAACCCGCGCCCGAGTACGGCGCCACGATCGTCGACCACGGCATTCCTGCCGTGTACTGCCTGGCCGGACGCCGCGCCCGCGTGGTCGTCACCAGCGGCGCGCTGGACGTCCTCAGCGAGGAGCAGTTGCGCGCCGTACTGGACCACGAACGCGCCCACATCGCGGGCAGGCATCACCTGTTGAAGATCCTGGTGGACGCGTTCTCGCGCGCGTTCCGCGGTCTGCCGCTCGCCCGGCACGCCAAGGAGCAGACGAACCTGCTGCTGGAGATGATCGCGGACGACCGCGCCCTGCGGCATCACTCCAGGGACGCGCTGGCGACGGCGATGTGCGAGGTCGCGGCGGGACGGGCGCCGGCGGCGGCTCTGGGTGCGGGTGGATCGGGAGTCCTCATCCGGCTGCGGCGCGTCCTTGCGCCGCAGCCCCGGCCGCACCGCGTGGCATGGCTGGGGATCGTTGGGGCCACGGTCGTGGCTCCGCTGCTGCCCCTGACGGTGGCGTGCGTGCCCTGACTCCTGTAGGACCCGCCTCACCTCAATGGATGTGCGTTTCGCGCAGTAGGAACACCTGACCGGGAGTACCGGCCGCCTGCCTGAAGGCGCCGGTTGGCCCTGGTGTCGTAGATGATCTTATTGCGTGGTCGGTGGCACTGGTCCGACGCCCGCGAGACGAGAGTTCCGTCCTGGGGGGTGAGCGTGGGTCCGATTCAGCCCGCCGGGCGCAACCCCGCCAGCGTGACCGTGACGAGCCGGTGGACGGCCGCCTCGGAGGGCAGGCCGCCGGCCGCCGTGAGGGCGTGCGGGCAGTAGCTCGCCAGCTCTGTCGGGGCGACGTCGTCGCGGAGCTCGCCGGCCTCGGCGGCCTCGGTCAGCAGACCTTGGAACAGCTCGACGAGTTGCCGCTGCGCCGGGGGCTATGTGCTCGGGGCGGTGCACGAGCGCCGCGAACTCCTGGGTGCCGTGGCGCCCGCGGTGGTGGCAGATGAGCGCGTAGTGCTTCAGCACCGCTGCCAGCCGCTCGCCCGCGCCACCTGGCCGGTCACGCAGGTCGGCGAGCTGTTGCAGGTGGCCGGTGACGTTCCGGTCGTGGTGGGCGATCAGGATCGCCTCGACGTCCGGGAAGTACTTGTAGAGCGTCGCCCGCCCGATGCCGGTCCGACACGCAGGGGACCATCCGTTTCGCCCAGGGCCTGTGCACGCTGCGGGCCACCGCGGACATGCTCATGCTGAGCGTCGAAGCCGACGACGAGGACACCCTGTGGCAACTCCAGAACGGCATCGCCGGACGCATCGAGAAGACCGGCCGCCGCGACCGGCTGAGGGTGACCTGGAGGCCGCTCCAAGCACCGGAGGACGCACCCGGTGAGGCCGCTGTCACTGCCCATGTGCCCGACGCGGGAGCCGGGAAGCGCCGGGGGCTCGGCAAGGCGGCAGGACTGGGCGCGGTCGTCCTCGTGGCCGTCGCCCTGCACCTGGGCCTGGGCGGAGCCGTGCCGGCCGCTTCACCGTGGACCAGTTGGGGCGTCAACGCCATCCTGGTGATCGTCCTGGTCAAGCTTCTCTTCGTGGGCGGTCATGTGATCCTGGGCCGCGCCGGCATACGCGCCGTCCATCGCAGGCGACAGCAAGGCGTAGTCCGCCGCCCGGACGCGCAGGACGTGCTCGGCGACCGGACTCGGTGACGACGAAAGACGCCCGGTCTTCTGACCCCGGCGCCTTTCGTCAACGGCATTGCCGACGTGCCTACTTGAAGGATCGGAGCCGCAGGCTGTTGGTCACCACGAAGACCGAGGAGAAGGCCATCGCGGCGCCCGCGATCATCGGGTTGAGCATGCCGAACGCGGCCAGCGGCAGGGCGGCGACGTTGTAGCCGAAGGCCCAGAAGAGGTTGCCCTTGATCGTGGCCAGGGTCTTGCGGGAGAGGCGGATCGCGTCCGCGGCCACCCGCAGATCACCGCGTACGAGGGTCAGGTCTCCCGCCTCGATCGCCGCGTCCGTGCCGGTGCCCATGGCCAGGCCCAGGTCGGCGGTGGCGAGGGCGGCCGCGTCGTTGACGCCGTCACCGACCATCGCGACCGTACGGCCCTCGTTCTGCAGTCGCCTGACGACGTCGACCTTGTCCTGGGGCAGGACCTCGGCGATCACCTCGTCGATGCCGACCGCACGAGCGACGGACTCGGCGACGAGTTGGTTGTCGCCGGTCAGCAGCACGGGCTTCAGCCCCAGCCCGCGGAGCTCGGCGACCGCCTCCGCGCTGGTCTCCTTGACCGCGTCAGCAACGGTGAGAACACCGCGTGCCTCGCCATCCCAGGCGACCGCCACCGCCGTGCGCCCCTCGGCCTCCGCCGCGGCCTTGGCCTCGGCCAGCTCATGGGGAAGCCCGATGACCCACTCCTTCAGGAGCTTCTCGCGGCCGACGAGGACCGCGTGGCCGTCGACGACGCCCTGGACGCCGAGTCCGGCGAGGCTCTCGAAGTTCTCCGGGACGGGCAGACTTCCGGCCCGTTCCACGGCACCGGCGGCGACGGCCTGGGCGATCGGGTGCTCGGAGGCGTGTTCCAACGCACCCGCCAGGCGCAGCAGTTCGTCCTTGTCCACACCCTCGGCGGCGTACACGTCCTGCAGGGTCATCCGGCCGGTGGTGACGGTGCCGGTCTTGTCGAGGACGACGGTGTCGACCCGCCGCGTGGACTCCAGGACCTCGGCGCCCTTGATGAGGATGCCGAGCTGGGCGCCGCGGCCCGTGCCGACCATGAGTGCGGTCGGCGTGGCCAGGCCCAGCGCACACGGGCAGGCGATGATCAGCACCGCGACGGCGGCGGTGAACGCGGCGGTGGCGTCCCCTGTGACGAACAGCCAGGTCAGCAGGGTGCCCAGAGCGATGAGGATGACGACCGGAACGAAGACGCCGGAAATCCGGTCCGCGAGCCGCTGTACCTCGGCCTTGCCGTTCTGCGCGTCCTCGACCAGCTTCGCCATCCGCGCGAGCTGGGTGTCGGAGCCGACCCGGCTGGCCTGGACGACCAGCCGGCCCCCGGCGTTCACGGTGGCTCCGCTGACCGTGTCACCGACCGTCACGTCCACCGGGACGGACTCGCCGGTGAGCATCGAGGCATCGACCGCAGAACTGCCCTCGACGACCGTGCCGTCCGTGGCGACCTTCTCGCCGGGCCGGACGACGAAGCGGTCACCGACCGTCAACTGCCCGACCGGAACGCGCACTTCATTTCCGCCGCGCAGCACGGTGACGTCCTTGGCACCCAGCTCCAGCAGAGCCCGCAGGGCCGCTCCCGCCCTGCGCTTGGACTTCGCCTCCAGGTAACGCCCGGCGAGGATGAACGCGGTCACGCCGGCCGCGGCCTCCAGGTAGATCGAGGAGGATCCGTCCGTGCGGGAGACGGTGAAGTCGAAGCCGTGCCGCATGCCGGGCATGCCCGCGTGCCCGAAGAACAGGGCCCACAGGGACCAGCCGAAGGCGGCGAGGGTGCCCATGGACACCAGCGTGTCCATGGTCGCGGCGTCGTGGCGGGCGTTGGTGAACGCCGCCTTGTGGAAGGGGAAGGCGCCCCAGACCACGACGGGTGCGGCCAGGGTCAGCGACAGCCACTGCCAGTTGTCGAACTGCAGGACCGGGACCATGGCCATCAGGATGACCGGCACGGACAGGACGAGTGAGACGAGCAGCCGCTGACGCAGCGAGAGCAGTTCGCCGTCCCCTGTATGAGCGGCTTCGGCCTCGGCGGTGTCGCCGGACGGGGGTGTGGGCGGCGGTGGTTCCTCGGCGGTGTAGCCGGTCTTCATCACGGTGGCGATGAGGTCGGCGACCTCGACGCCCGTGCCGTAGGTGACCTTCGCCTTCTCGGTGGCGAAGTTGACCGTGGCGGCGACGCCGTCCATGCGGTTGAGCTTCTTCTCGATACGGGCCGCGCAGGAGGCGCAGGTCATGCCGCCGATGGAGAGCTCCACCGCAGAGGTGGGGACAGGGGCCGTGCTGCTGAGTGTCGTCTCGGATGCCGTGCTGGTCATCGCGTATCTCCTGGGAGAGGCCGGGGCGTACGGGGTCCGTATCAGCGGAGCGGTACGTCCCGGCGCGGGGAGGTGAATCGCATGGTGCCGGGGCAGGAGGCCCCGGGAGCCGTCAGGCCCGGCCGACGAGCTCGTAACCGGCCTCGTCGACGGCCGCGCGGACGGCCGCCTCGTCGAGCGGGGCGGCCGAGGCGACGGTGACCTCGCCGGTCTTGGCGACGGCCGTCACGGAGGTGACGCCGTCCAGTGCGGATATCTCCTGCGAGACCGCGCCCTCGCAATGGCCGCACGTCATGCCCGACACCTTGTACACGGTGGTGACACCGATGCCCTGAACATCGGTCACGGCGCCCGAGCCGCAGGAACCGCTGCCGCAGCAGGAGCTGGAGTTCGTCTGTTCGGTCATGGCTTCTTCCTCAGGGTGTGGTTGCGTGGGGTCGGGTCCCGGGCGACGGGGTTCCCTCGACCTGTCCGACCGTGCCGACAATATACCCCCCAGGGGTATCCTTCGATCTGTAATGCCGGCCACATGGCTTCGGTTGCCCCATGTTCTGCTCACTAAGGTGCTTAGTACGCGGCGTGTTGGTCGCGCGCGTGCTGACGCAGGATCGGGCGCGTCTGCCGCACTTCCGTCAGTACCGGCGGCGTCTCTCGCCGTGGTGGTCGGAACGGGTTTCGGAGAATCCCGGCCGCTCCCGCCCGGCGGGCCTGCGGCTACGTCGGGCGGGCGAGAGCCCCGAGTGTGCGGTGCGCTCCGGAAGGTGTCCCACCCGACGTCGGTGTGCGGCGAGTCGTCCCAGTAGGTGCTGAACCGCGCGAGCGCTCCGCTCGCCACCGCGGCCGTCGGCCGGCTCATGTGGGGTATGGGGAAGTCGTCGTGGCGCTACTGTGCTAAGGAGATTCGTCATGATCGGCCGGCCGGGGGCTGATGGGCTCAGGGCGCCGGCCCCTCGCCTGTCAGGAGCCTCGGCGTGTGCCTGATCAAGAAAGTCCTCAACAGGAAGATCCTCGTCCCACTGGCCATTGCCGTGGTCGGGACGCTGGCGTTGCCTGCCTCCTGGGACCTTGTGGCCTTTCCTTTGCTGGTCCTGCTGGTCTGCCCGCTCACCGTGCTGGTGATGATGCGTGACCGGCGTACGGACGTGGACGTGTCCGTCACCGATGCCGAAGGGCCTGAGTCCGACCCGACCACGCTCACCGACGAAGCGATCGAAGGGCGGATCCGTGCTCTGCAGGCGGAGCTGCGTCACCTGAAGGCCACCCAGGCCCGCCGGGCAGAGGAGGCCGCCACGGTGCACAGCAGCCGGAACCCCGGCGGCCCGGACGAGCCCGGGCCGGCCACGCGGTCTTCCTGATCAGTGAATTGTGCGGGCCCGGTGCCTCAGCGCACGATCAGCGTCCCTTTCATGTTGGCGTGGTAAGTGCACACGAAGGGGTAACTGCCGCTCTTTGCCGGGGCGGTGAACGTTCCCGTCTTGCCGGGGGCGACGTTGCCGGTGTCGAAGGTCTTGCCCTGTGCGGCGGTCACGGTGTGTGCGGTGGAGTCGTCGTTGGCCACGGTGACCTTCTGGCCCGCCTTCACGGTCAGTGTGGTCGGGCTGAAGGCGAAGTTCTTCATGGTGATCTGCGGGGCCCCGGCCGTGGTCGCGGACGAGGCGGGGCTGGGGGCCGTGGCGGTGGACGTCGCTGTGGAGCTGCCGTTCCCGCTGGTGCAGGCGGTCGCCAGCAGCAGGGCGGCGGCAGCCGCCGACACCAGGGAAGCGGTGCGCCGGGGGTGAGGTGTGGACGACATGGGAGCACTTCCTTTGCGGTGGACCAGGCTGTGCGCCGGGCGGGCTCTCCGCTGTTGAGGGCGGTGGGTTCCCGGGGGGGCCGGCGCGGGGGAGGGGGCCGCGCTGGGCAGCCGGAGTCCCTTCAGGGACAGTGCGTTGACGGCGACGACGAAGCTGGAATGGGACATGGACAGTGCGGCGATCTCGGGGCGGAGCACCAGGCCGAAGGCCGGTTCGAAGACACCCGCGGCGATGGGCAGCGCTCCGATGAAGACCACCGGCAGGCTCAGCAGCAGCGCCCACACGTCCTCGCGCAGCCCGAACGGGACGGGTATGTCCAGCTTGAAGACGTCCCTGCCGATCGGCGGCCAGATCACGACGGGGACGGAGAAGAGCCGGGCGACGAGGAAGCGGCCGCGCATGTCGGCGACCATGGCCGCCATCCACATACCGCCGTGCCCGCCGTGGCCCATCATGTCGTGGGGTGAGGGCATGCCCTCCTCGTGCTCAGGAGCGGCGTGCTCGGCCGCAGCGCCCGGTTCGCGGATGTCTGCCTCATGTTCGTGCGCCTCATGTTCGTGCGCCTCATGTTCGTGGGGCTCGGCAGCGTGCTCGGCCGGTGCTGCCTCCAGGGCGAGTGGATCAGGCTCGGCCATCGGGTCGCAGACATGCGCCGGAACGGACTGGCCCGCGCCGTGGTAGCCGCACTCCTCGACCCGGCGGCGCAGCTCGGCCGGCGTGGTCCGCCGCGGATCGAAGACCACGGTCGCCGTCTGCGCCACCGGGTTGGCCTCCACGTCGAGGACGCCCGGCCGGCGTCCCGGAACGGCCGTGACGGTGCTCTGCTGGGAGGCCCACCTCAGCCCGCGGACGTCGAGCACAGCGGTACTGCGCTCCTTGGACGGGTACGCGTGAGCGTCGTGCGCCTCGTGAACTGAGTGGTCGGGCACCGTCGTTTCTCCTTGAGCGAGGGGGCGGTGGAGGCGGCCGTTGTGGTGGTACGCCGCGGGTGCGGGTGCAGGTGCCCCCGCCGGGGCAGACGCGGCGGCCCGGCGAGCAGGGTCAGGATGTGGGCTGCCTGGATGACGGATCCGGCGAGCGCCAGCCCGCTGACCAGGACGAGGACCCCGGTACCGGGGCCGGATGCCGAGCGCAGCCCCTGGTGGAGCGCGCCCGTCGCGAGTACGGCCGCGACGTCCAGGTTGTGGGCCGGGGCCTCGTAGCCTTCTGGTCCCATTTGATGACTGTGCCGGTGAACACGGCGAGGAAGGTGAGCAGGAACATGGCGCTGCCGGTGATCCGGTTGCCCTCGCGCGGTTTCTTGCAGGAGGCGTGGAAGAGCACCCGCGGCAGGTGGAGCAGGGCGAAGACGAACATCGCCTGCGCGGCCCAGTAGTGCGGTCCGCGGGTGATGCCGCCCAGTCAGACGTTCGTGACCAGGTCGCGCACCGACTGGTTGGCGTTCTCCGGGGTCGGCGAGTAGAACTGCGCCATGCAGACGCCGGTGACCGGCAGCGTCACGAAGAACACCGCGGTCAGGCCGCCCAGGACCTTGGACAGGTCCACGCCTTCCTTGTGCGGGGCCATCAGCGCGTCGTCGATGTGTCCGGCGACCTGGCTCTCGTAGGCGTTGTCGGCGATCAGCGCGACGGTCTGCTCGACCAGGACCGCCGACTCGTCGCTCTCCTCCTCGTGGGCCCGTACGACACCGGGTGCTGCCACGGGGAGCAGCAGGGCGACCGCCCCCGACACGATCCGGCCGGGCCTTCGCCGACGGGCCGGATTCCTGTGCATGACGGTCGACCTCGCTCATGGCGCTCTCCTGCGCTCACTGAGGAATGACGTCCGGGGCCCGCAGGGGGGTCCGCAGTCGGAGCGGGACGTGCCCGCTGGCTTCAGTGCTTGGTCAGGTCGGCACTTGAGGAGTGCAGCACCTGCCGACGACGTTGGTACTCCTCTTCGTCGATCTCGCCGCGAGCGAACCGCTCGGCGAGCAGTTGCTCGGCGGAAGGCGGCGTCGGCTCCGTCCAGGAGGTGGCGTGGTGCGAGCCGTCAGGCGCGGGCCGGAGGGCACGGAAGAGCAGCACCAGGACTGTGATGATCAGGCCGCAGAACACGATCATGCCCAGGGACGTGCCGAACCGTCCCCACCCGCTCGTGTCACGGTCGTACCAGAACATCATGGCGATCACTTCCAGGATCGAAGAGATGAACGTGGACTGCAACTGCCGCCGTCAGGGCAGGGGCGGTAAACGACCACCCTGCTCGTGCTGAGGGATTTACCGCATGGGCCGGGCGGCCCTGTGCGGGGGGACAGGTGGGCCCCGACGTGGGTGTGGGCAGACGTCTCAGCTGTCGCCCTCGCCGCACCGGGTCGATGCCTCCCCGGGCCGCGCCGGGCACGGGCGGAGACGGAGGGGCGTCGCTCGCCCGCGCGGTGCGGGACGGGCGGCCTAGCACTTCACCCGCGTCGACCTCGTGTGTCAGTCGGCCCCTGTCGGCCTGGCCGGACGGGTGGTGAGCGTCCGACGACCAGCCTCTGGTGCGCACCGGGATCAAGGCCCTGTTCCAGCCGACGCCGGGCGAGGACCTCGCCGGGGGGCCGAGGCCGCCCGCCGGGGCCTCGCCTCACTCGCCGCCGGGCGAACGCGAGATCACCCCCCGCGGCCGACCGGGCTGTTCGACGACGAGATCACCGCACGCTCCAGGTAAAGGTCTCGTCATGTGCGTCTCCTGTGCCTGAACGGCCCACTGTCCACGAACGTACTAAGGTCATCAGTAGATAATCCGTGTGACAACAAGGGAGAACTCCGTGTCCCGGCACCGCATTGCCCTCGTCCTGGCCTCGGGCGTCGCCTCGGCGTTGCTGCTCACCGCGTGTGGGTCGTCCAGCGACAACTCCGCGAACACCGGCGCGGCCGCACCCGTGGCCTCCGCGTCCGCCGAGACGACGAAGCCCGCCGACGGTGGCACGTCCACCTCAAGCAGCGGCACGGGCCATATGGTCAGCACGAACATGCTGATGTCCAAGACGATGTCCGGCATGGGGGCGGTGATCACCGACGCCCAGGGCTTCACGCTCTACCGCTACGGCAAGGACCAGGTGAACATGTCGATGTGCACCGGCAGCTGTGCAGAGACCTGGATGCCGGTCATGGCCGACGGCACCCCTCGGGGGATGGGGGTTCAGGCCAAGGTGGGTGTACTCACCCGCGACGACGGGATGAAGCAGATCACCCTCGCCGGCTGGCCGCTGTACCGCTACATGGGCGACACCAAGGCCGGTGAGATGAACGGCCAGGGCAAGGAAGGCGCGTGGTTCGCCGTCACGCCGGCGGGCAAGAAGATGGCCACCTCGGGGTGACGGGCGCTGCGCGCCCCGCGGCGGCCGGTCATGGGGCGATGTTGTGTACGCAGCCTGATTAGTAGTACGAGATACCCCAGCGGGTATAGTGGGCGGGTCGTGTCAGACAAGACAGGGTACGGAAAGCGATGACGACAGCCACAGACCGGCGGGCCGGGCTCCGCGGCAGCGCGGTGCGTGGCAGCGCGGTGCGTGGCAGCGCGGTGCGCTGCGCGCGGGCCGTCGTCGTCGTGCTGCTCGCCGCATTCGCCGTCCTCGTCCATCACGACATGATGTCCGCGGTCATGCCCGCCCACTCCATGAGTGCGATGGCCGGCACCTCCGCCGCCATGACCCCGACGGCCGCCTCGGCCGCGCACGGTGCGACCCTCAAGGCCGCGGACACGGCGATGGGCGATGACGGCGGTGCCTGCTCGGGTCCCGGCATGCAGCACTGCTCGGCCGGGGACGTAGGCACGGCGAAACTCCTGCCGCCGCCTGCCGCTGTCACCATCGTCCGTTCGGACGCCTTCCGTGGCACGCCTGCCCGGCGCGATCCGACCGGGACGTCACACCGTGCGCCACCCGATCTCTCCGTCCTCTCCCGGCTGCTGATCTAGGCCGGATCCCGCGAGCCGCCGCCGCGTTCCCCTGGCACGCGAGCGGTGCTGCCCGCGCGAGGTCCGGTCAACGGCACATCGAGCAGAGGACTCCCCACGTGAACCACATGAACAGCATCAATCGCCGCTCCGTCCTGCTGGCCGGGCTCGGCGCCGCGGGCGCGGGCGCGCTCGCCGCGTGCAGCAGCGGCTCCGGCAGCTCCACCGCGTCCCTGGTCAGCCCCCACGGCGAGGCAATCGCCGCAGCCGAGAAGAAGCGCAAGAGCACCGGCAGGACGCAGCAGGTGACCCTGACCGCCGCGCGCGCCATGCTCGACCTCGGCGGCGGGATCATGGCCAACAGCTGGGCCTTCAGCGGCCGGACCCCGGGCAAGGAACTGCGCCTGTCCGTTGGCGACACGCTCGCCGCCGAGCTGTCCAACCAGCTGCCGGCCAGGACCACCACCTCCATCCACTGGCACGGCATAGCCCTGCGCGCCGACATGGACGGCGTGCCCCCGGCCACCCAGGCCGCCGTACGCGCCGGCAGCAACTTCACCTACCGCTTCATCGCCGACGCCCCCGGCACCTACTTCTTCCACCCGCACGTCGGCGTCCAGCTCGACCGGGGTCTCTACGCCCCGCTGATCGTGGAAGACCCCAAGGAACCGCTCCAGTACGACGACGAGTGGGTCGTCGTCCTCGACGACTGGATCGACGGAGTCACCGGCACCCCCGACGAAGTCTTCGCCGAGCTCAAGCAGGGCATGGGAGGCATGGGCGGCATGGACATGAGCGGCGGCTCCAGCACCAGCCCCAGCGGCTCGTCCTCCGACGGCATGGGGGACATGGGCGGGATGGACATGAGCGGCGGGAGCACGGCCGGCACGGGTGCTTCGCCGTCCGCGTCCGCCTCCGGCGGCATGCCGATGAAGTTCATGCTCATGGGCGCCGAGAGCAAGCTGCTCGGCGGCGACGCCGGCGACGTCAAGTACCCGTACCACCTGGTCAACGGCCGCGTCCCGACCGACCCCGATGTCTACACCAGCAAGCCCGGCAAGCGCATTCGGCTGCGCATCATCAACGCCGCCGGCGACACCGCGTACCGGGTGGCGCTGGGCGGCCACAAGATGACGATCACCCACACCGACGGCTTCCCGGTCAAACCGACATCTGTCGACGCTCTGCTGGTCGGTATGGGGGAGCGGTACGACGTCACCGTCACCCTCGACGACGGTGTCTTCCCCCTGGTCGCCCTCGCCGAGGGCAAGAACGCCAACGCCATGGCAGTGGTGCGTACGGGATCCGGCAGTACGCCGAAGCCCGGCGTCCGCCCCTCGCAGCTGGACGGCATGATCATGTCCGCCTCCCAGCTCAAGGCGGCGGACGACGTCCGTCTCGACTCGAAGAAGCCCGACCGGGTGCACCGCATCGAACTGACCGGCGGCATGGGCAAGTACAACTGGGGCATCAACGGCAAGCGCTTCGACATGAACGACCCGACCGCGAGCCCCATCCTGGTCAGGCAGGGCGAGCGGGTCCGCCTGGACTTCGTCAACAGGACGACCATGTGGCACCCGATGCACCTGCACGGCCATACCTACCAGCTCGGCACCGGCGGCCCGCGCAAGGACACCACCATCGTGCTGCCGAAGAAGACGGTGTCCGTGTTCTTCGACGCCGACAACCCGGGGCAGTGGATGCTGCACTGCCACAACGCCTACCACGGCGAGGCGGGGATGATGGCGCTGGTGGCCTACCAGGCTTGACGAACGTCGGGGCCGGCTCCGTCTGCCGCACTTCGGTGCGGAAGACGGAGCCGGCGACCTCGCTCGTTCGCGCGCGTCGCGTCGGTGGCACCCGTCTGCTTGCCGTCCGAGTTCCGCGAGTAGTTGACGGTCCGCCGAGGATGTCCTCCCGGTTCGTGGCCAGGGCCGCGGCCGCGACAATCTGCATCAAGGACTTCGCGTCCGAATTGGCCAGAGTCTCGGACAGGACGTCAGGCCTGCGCCTGTTGACGTCAGCAGCGAGCGGGCAGCCAGGATCGACGTACTGCCGCGGGCAGTTGTCGGTGATCCGCCCGAACTCGGCCTTGCTCAACGGCTGGAGCGGTGGACTCCGCAGGATGGTGCGTCGAGGGTCTTCGCCGTGCGGGGCGAGCAAGGGCCGCGTCTCCCACGCGCATCCGGCCTTCGCGACCCTGTCCTCCAGCAGCGCCAGTCACGTGTCCGCGCGTTTTCCCGCGTTGCGAAGGGCCTTGCGGAGCGCGGAGATCTCGGCGGATGACATCTGGTCCACGAAGTGGGTCAGAGCCACGGGGCGGTCCTCGCTGGTGCTCAGGGCGTCCTCCATGAGGGCGGCCGCGTACTCTTCCCGGGTGCGGACCGGTTCGTACAACCAGGCGCGGCCGTCTTTCTGCTCGCGCACCAGCCAGCCCTTGCTGTGGAGGATGTTGGCCACGGTCATCACGGTGGTGTAGGCGACGGGCCGGGTACGGTTGATGTCGTCGACGACCTCGCGCACGGTCGCCGGGCGCCGCCACTTCCACAGACGGTCCATGATCTCCGCCTCCAGATCACCCAGCCGTCGCATGCCCAGCGTCTCCTTCTGCACCGCGATAATAGGAGTCATCGTAGAGGCTGCAGTACGGCCGGTGGGGTGACCCGAGTGCGGCGCACCCACTTGGCCATCGCGAGCGCTGCTTAGGTCCTGTGGATCAGCTCCGGAAGGAACGCGGAGGACGTACCTTCCCGATGATCCCGTGCTGGTCATTGAGCAGACCGACGTTGCGGCGTCGGTCGGCAAGACGCACCCGTGCTCATCGTTGCCAACGCCGACAGGACCAGGCCCAGCAGGCCCTCGCGGCCAGTCGTGAGAACCTGGCCCGTGAGGCGCTCACCCGCCGCACGGCAGTGACCTCGCAGATCACCGATCTTCAAGATCAGCAGGCGGCCTTGCAGGCGCAGGAGGAGAAGCTCACCCTGGCCGCCCAGCGCCTGCAGGCGAAGGTGGATTCCTTCCGTACCCGCAAGGAGACGATCAGGGCGAACTACACCGCCGCCGAGGCCCAGACCCGTATCACCGAGGCCGTGACCGGTATCGGGGAGGAGATGGGCGACGTGGGCCTGGCCATGCAGCGAGCGCAGGACAAGACCGAGCAGATGCAGGCACGCGCTGGTGCGCTGGACGAACTGATCGCCTCCGGGGCGCTGCAGGAGGCCACTATCTGACTTCGGCGTTTTAGGGTCTGGGCGTCGTCGGAGCCGGGACGGGGTGCGTCGTGACTGGTTTCCGGAGGCGTGCGGTATCCAAATGGGGGCGGCTGAACGCCGCTGAGCAGCGCAAGCACCACGAAGAGTTATTGGCTGCACCTGGAGTCGCCGCGGTATCACCCCGAGTGTGAATGCGCCGAAGTCAGTAAACGGCACACCTGGCTGACCATCAGAGTCCCGTAGCCGTGCTGCTTTGTTCTGGGCCCGGCTGTGGGGGGACTCCCATGACTTTCAGGACTCGCCGGTGAAGGGCGGTCGCGTCGGCTGTCTGCCCGCCGACGGCTGTACGCCACAGGAGGTACAACAGGCCGCTTTCGGCGCGCAGGCGCACGTCGGGCGCGGCGCCGGCCACTCTTTCCAGCCGGGCAGTGAGGCCGTCGAGCATGGGGGTGAGCTTGGCCTCGATGGCCACGCGTGCCAGTTCCGAGTCCGGATCCGCAAGGCAGGCGGCGATCAGCCTGCCCAGGCCATGGGGCACGGCGTCGCCGATGCGTTCAAGGGCGGTGACCAGATCCGCAAAGGGATCACCGGTGTCATCCGTCTCGTGCTGGGTCACGTCGGCCCGGAGGGCCGCCATGACCAGCTCCTTCTTTCCTGCCCAGCGCCGGTAGAGCGCACCGAGGCCGATGCCGGCCGACTCGGCGACGTCCTTCATCCGCAGTCCGTCGTAGCCGCGCTCTTGAAGGAGAGCAAGGGTGTGTTCGAGGGCGACACGGTCGATGTCGGCTTGGCGGGGGCGGCCACGGTGCACAGGCTGCATCTGCTTACGGTAACGTAGATTATCGGAAATCATGATTACCGGAAAGGTGGTTCCTGTGACTCCCCCGAACCCGACCCGCGCACTCGTCCTCGGTGGTGGCGGCGTCACCGGCATAGGCTGGGAAGTCGGCCTGCTCGCGGGTCTGCTGGACGAGGGCATCGACCTTCGCACCGCGGACACGGTGATCGGAACCTCCGCCGGCTCCTTCGTCGGAACGAACTTCACCTCCGGCACGGACTGGGAAGCACTCTTCGCCGACCAGGCGCGCGCCGCCGACCACGAACCGGTGGTGCGGACCGACCCGGCCGTCTACGAGGGCTGGGCAGAAGCCTTCCGCTCCGGCGCGGGCGCACCCGAGGCGGTGGGCGCCGGCTTCGGCCGGGTGGCCCGGAAGTTCGGGGCGAACGTCTCCCCCCGGATGCGCCAGGCTGTGGTCCGCGCGCGCCTGCGCACTGAGCAGTGGCCGGCCACCATGCGGGTCGCCGTCACTGACGCGGACACCGGTCGTCTTGAACTGCTCGGGCCCGAAGCGGGGATCGCGATCGAAACCGCCACGGCAGCCAGCGGTGCCGTTCCCGGCATCTGGCCCAGCGTGCACTTCAGCGGGCGCGAATGGATTGACGCCGGCATGGTCTCCGCCGCAAACGCCATCCTTGCGGCCGGCCACGACCGCATTGTCGTCCTGGCCCCCATGCCCGAAGGGCACGCAGGCATCCCCAGCGCCCAGGACGACGTCGCTCGCCTGAGCCAGAGTGCGCAGACCGTGCTTGCCACACCCGATGCCACCAGCCGCGCCGCCATCGGGCCAAACCCCTACGACCCGGCCCGGGCCAAACTGGCCGCCGACGCCGGCCGGCAACAAGGCCGCGCCCTCGCTCCTACCGTCGGAGCCGTCTGGGCATACTGACTTCGACGCATGAGGGGGCAGTTCGGTCCGTCGAGAGCGAGGCCCGTCCCGGCGAGGAATCCGCCCGGGGTGCCATGCCGGTACTGCAGCGCCTTGAGCCGCCTGCGCAGCAGAGTTTCCAGTTCGCTGAGGGCACGGTCGGCCAGGTTGGCCAGACTCCACTTGATATGCGCCCACATGCCCTCCACCGGGCTCGTCAGGGTGACGCTGGGTAGTCGAGAGTCAGGCCGGTGCCCGCTATGAAGCCGTCGAGGGTGGCGGACCGGTACTGAAGTCGTTTGAGCCGGTTGCGGACGAGGGCTTCAAGCCGATCGAGGGCGACCACAGCGAGGTTGGCCAGGCTGCGCTTGACGTGCGCCCATACCCACTCGACGGGGTTGAGGTCTGGTGAGTAAGCGGGCAGCAGGAACACCATCAGCCAGGCCCGTTCGGCGATCAGCTCACGTATGGCGTGGGAGACGTGGGTGTTGAGCCGGTCCCAGACCAGCACGATCGGCGCCTTGACGAGTTGGTGGACGCCGTCGATCAGCGCGATGAAGTCCCGCTCGCCCATGCTGCGGCGTCTGTCTTTGCCCGGTTGGTGGGTGCGCAGGCGATGGCACAGCCGGGTCAGGGAACCCGGCCGCATGGCGATCAGCCCGGCCACGGACAGGCGTCCCGAGCGTCTGCCGCTCACCGTCACGACCGGGGTTCGGCCGCGCCGGCCCCAGGTGCGTGCTTTGGGCGGCCGGCGGGTGAAGCCTGCCTCGTCCTCGAAGCAGATGTAGCCTCCGCAGGCCTTCCGTTCTAGTGGTCGTTGCAACACCCCATCTCAAGGGGTGCGATGGACTTCGAGATCCGGAGCGAGCGGAAGCCGCAGGGCAGGAAGAGGCTGCTCCTAGAGCGGGCCGCATACTTCCAGCTCATGGAGCAGGGCTACAGCACTCAGGAAGCGGCCCGGATCGTTGGCATCAACCTGCGCACCGGTAGGCGGTGGCGCAACGGCTGGCACTCGCCGCCGGGCGGCAAGAAGGCGGTCCCTCCGATCTACCCGGAGCCTGGGCAGACGCCCCTGAGCCCACCAGAATCGGAGGAACCGCCCTCTCAGCCGTCGCGGTATCTCCAGGAGAAGGACCGCATCCACATCGCAGACCGGCTGCGGGAGAAGGCTTCGGTCCGGCAGATAGCCGCCGAGCTTGGGCCGCAGCCCCTCCACGATCAGCCGGGAGATACGCCGCAATCGACGGCCCATGCCCAAGGGTGGGTGGGCCTACCAGCCCTTCCACGCTCACCGCCGGGCCGAGCGCCGACTCACCCGCCCCAAGGTGGGCAAGATCGGCCAGAACCCCGAACTGCGGGACTTCATCCAGCGCCACCTCGAGCGCCGGTGGAGCCCCGAGCAGATCTGTCAGGCTCTGCGGACTCAATTCCCCGACAGGCCGGAGATGCACGTGGTCCACGAGACGATCTACCAGGCTCTCTATGTCCAAGGTCGCGGAGAACTGCGCCGGGAGCTGACCCGTTCGCTGCGGACAGGCCGGGCCATGCGGCGACCGCGTCGCCACACGCCAAACGCATCAGCCGCCCGGTCAAGAACATGGTCATGATCAGCGAGCGGCCGGCCGAAGCCGAAGACCGGGCCGCCCCGGGCCAGTGGGAGGGCGACCTCATCATCGGCAAGGACGGGCGCTCCGCCATCGGCACCCTCGTCGAACGTGCGACCCGCTACCTGCTGCTCGTGCATCTGCCGGGCGGCCACAGCGCCATGGCCACCCGCGCCGCGCTCGTCGACACCATCAAGACACTGCCGACGCACCTATGGCGGTCTCTGACCTGGGACCAGGGCTCCGAGATGGCCGCCCACCGCAGCTTCACGGTCGCCACCGACATCCCCGTGCACTTCTGCGACCCAGCCAGCCCCTGGCAGCGCGGCTCCAACGAA
>NZ_JAJONF010000052.1 GCF_021462265.1 Streptomyces shenzhenensis
GGTCCACAACACCCTCCACCAGCCACCGGAGACCGCCATCGAGCTGGCACCGTGAGCACCGCCTCGGCACCGACCGTGTCCGCACTGCTGGAGCGCATCCGCGGCGGCCTGATCGGCGACGACGAGGTACTGGACGGTCCCTACGGCCCGAAGCGCATCGTCTACGCCGACTACACCGCCTCCGGGCGCTCCCTGAACCTCGTCGAGGACTTCGTCCGCGAACAGGTGCTGCCGTGGTACGGCAACACCCACACCGAAAGCTCCAGCACCGGGCTGCAGACCACCAGGCTGCGCGAGGACGCCCGCAGGATCATCCGCGACGCGGTCGGCGGCACCGAGGACGATCTGGTGATCTTCTGCGGCTCCGGCGCCACCGCCGCGGTCAACAAGCTGGTCGGCATTCTGGAACTGCGCCGCCCGGACCGGCCGCCGCCGGACGAGCGGCCAGTGGTGTTCCTGGGCCCCTACGAACACCACTCCAACGAGCTGCCGTGGCGGGAGTCGATCGCCGACGTCGTCGTGATCGACGAGGATCCGGACGGCCACATCGACCTTGCCCGGCTGGAGACGGGGCTACGGCGTTACGCCGGCCGCCCGCTGCTGATCGGCAGCTTCGCCGCCGCCTCCAACGTCACCGGCATTCTCACCGACACCGACCGCGTCGCCCGGCTGCTGCACGCGCACGGCGCCCTGTCCTTCTGGGACTACGCGGCGGCGGCACCGTACGTCCCGATGCGGATGGCCGAGAGCGCTCCGGGCGCCGGGGACCACAAGGACGCGCTGTTCCTGTCCCCGCACAAGTTCGTCGGCGGCCCGCAGACCCCGGGCGTGCTCGTCGCGCGGCGCGAACTGGTGCGCAACCCGGTGCCCACCGCGCCCGGCGGCGGCACGGTCGCCTTCGTAGATCCACGCGGCCACCGCTATCTCGAGGACCCGGTGGCCCGCGAGGAGGGCGGCACCCCGGCGATCGTCGAGTCCATCCGGGCGGGGCTGGTCTTCGCCCTCAAGGCGGCCGTCGGCACCGAGACCATCCAGGCTGCCGAGGAGCGCCACTGGCGGCGCGCGCTGGCGCACTGGGACCGCAACCCCCGCATCGAGATCCTCGGCAACCACCACGCCCGGCGGCTCTCCATCGTCTCCTTCCGCATCCGCCACGACGAACACACCTACCTGCACCACAACTTCGCCGTCGCCCTGCTCAACGACCTCTTCGGCATCCAGGCCCGCGGCGGCTGCTCCTGCGCGGGCCCCTACGGCCACCGCCTGCTCGCGATCGACGCCTCCACCTCCCACGCCCTGCTCGACGAGGTCGTCCAGGGTTGCGACGGCATCAAACCCGGCTGGATCCGCCTCAACTTCAACTACTTCATCAGCGACACCGTCCGCGACTACCTCATCGACGCCGTCGGCCTGATCGCCCGCCACGGCCACCGGCTCCTCCCCGACTACCGCTTCGATGCGCACACCGGGCAGTGGCACCACCACAACAGCCCCGCCGACGCTCCGCTGCGACTGACCGAGGTGCGCTTCGGCACGGACGGACGAATCTCCGCTCCGGCCGTCCGCCACCGCCGGCTGGGCGAGGAGGCGCTGGCCGGTCAACTCGACGCCGCCCGCGCGGTGCTGGCCGCCGCGCCCGACCGGCTCGACGACGGCCCCACCGGACTGCCGGCCGACTTCGAGCGCATGCGCTGGTTCCCGCTGCCGCCCGCCTGCGTGGAACAAACGCGCGCCGACACCGGTTGAACCGAGCAGACAGAGATACCCCACCCTCGACTGCAGGTAGCCGTGCGGGCGGAGATGGACCGGGACGCGGTGTCCTGGTGCCGGGGCCCTTTGCGGTCCGCCGCGGGCGGAGCCAGGCGCGCTGGCCACTTTGGCCCTGCTCGCGTTCTACGCGGGCTTCCCCGCAGCCATCAGTGCCTCGGCCATCGCAGCCCGCACGCTCCCGGACTGAGAACGCACACCCTGCGTCCCAGGGCAACCGTCCGTTCCAGGAGTCCCGATGACCACGGACGAGGGCCGGACGGTTGGCCCATGGCCCCGGCAGCCGGCTCCCTGCCGGACGCTCCGCTCCAGCGACGACGGCCGACCGAGGTCGTTCAACGTGGAGACGACCGGCAAGAGACCGGTGATCCACCACCACGCAGACGACGCCATCATCGCCGCGGTCGTGGCGCTCCACCGCAGGCCTCGGTGATGGTGTTCTTCCTCGCGGGGGCCAGCGCGCCACTCCGCTCTACACCATGTACCAGCAGGAGTGGCACTTCTCACCGATCACCACCACAGTGATCTTCGGCGTGTACGCGGTGGCGATCCTGCTGGCCCTTCTCGTCGTCGGCTCGCTGTCGGACCATGCCGGCCGCCGGCCCGTGATATTCGGTTCCATCGTCGCCCAGGCGGCAGTCGTGGTCTTCGCGGGCGCTGACGGCGTTCCCGCTCTGCTGTGCGCCAGGATCCTCCAAGGACTCGCGACGGGCACGGTCGGACGCTGTACGCCCTGTTGGTTCCACGTCCTGATCTTCACTGGTTTGCCAGAGTCACCGTCCTCGTGATCGATAGGACAACGGCTTCTTATCGAGTCGTCGGTGGTCCCTGCTTCCATGTTCTGGGGTCGACCTCCACGAAGTTCGGGGTCGCGGCGGTCACCGCCAGCCCCCTGCTCGTACGTGCTTGGTATCCGGGCACGTAGGCAACTTGATAGGCACCCAGGGTCGGCTTGTTCGTCGTGTCGTCGATCAATCCTGCCGTGATCTCGAATGGGTGGCCCTTGCGGTTGATGGTGAGGTGGTATGTCCGGTCGTCGACATGGACGGTCATGTCGAAGTGGAAGCGGCAGTAGTACCGGCTGGTGTGGGTGTACAGAAGGAAGGTCTGTGGTTCGCCGGGCAGAATCGCCACCGTGTGGTCGAGGAAGTAGCCACCGCCCAGTTTCATGGTGTCCCCCGAGAAGGCTCGTGGCACCGGGTGCGGAGAGTCGAGGTCGAAGCCGATTCCCACGTCGCTCTCGCCGCCGTTGCCCTGCGGCGGATCGAAGAGGACAGTGCCGGACAACGGCGCCGTGCAGGTCTTGATGACCCGCACGTTCGTGACGTAGGCCGTCGCGTGGCCGGGATTGCGCACCATGACCTGCACGGCCGATTCGTCCGGGAGGACGCCCGGGCCGGTCAGGCTGTTGGTGTCGGCCTCGATCTGCCGTTCGGTCGGATGCACCGGCTGTGCGAAGACGACCGTGCCGCCACCGCCGATGCGGATGGCCGCGACCGAGGCGATCGCCGGCTTCGGCGGCGGGGGGGCACTGGTGAACAGCGCCATGACGTGATGACCTACCCAGCCTGTGGCACTCTCCGCCGAGCCGGTCAGCACGGTGCCGATGCCCGCGGTGACCGCCGCTGCCAGGAACACGGCGGGCTTGGTGAGTTGGCGCTTGGCCTTCGGCCAGAAGCCGCTGGGGGTACTCGGCGCGGTCCCGCCGCCGCGTCGCGCCGCGGCAGCCGCCTGCCGGCGCCGGGCGCGGCTGCCGGCGGACGTGTTGTGTCGTCCCGGCTGGTACGCGCCCCAGTTGGACGTGCCTCGTCGCATCCGCATTCTCCCTCGTTCGTTCGTGCGGGCCGGTCAGCCGTCTCGGTCGCAGAGTGTGTGGTACGGGGTGGACGAGCCGACGTACTGGGCCCAGGCCGTACGGGTCAGCCCGCTGCCGGCCAGGGCGCACACCCGTGTGACCCAGCGTTCGGGGGTGATCGACCAGAAGTACGTGTTCTCGGCGTGCGGATGGTCGCCGAGCATGCCACCGGTCGCGGTCAGCAGTGTCCCCGAGGGATCCCAGGCCACGTCGACCGCCGACTGTCCGCTCGGCAATTCGAAGGCTGGATACGCTAGTTGACCGTCTGCCGTGCGGTACACCAGCACCTTGCCGACGCCGTCTCCCACGGCCAGATAGCGCCCGTCAGGGCTGTAGGCGAGGCTGGTTGCGGCGCCGGGCAGACGGATGACCGGGGCGTCCGGCAGGCGCCGGCCGGAGTGGTTCGCGAAGCTGACGGTGTCGTCGGTCGTGAGTACCGCGACACGCGAACCGTCCGGTGCGTACGCCACTCCATAAGCCCACCGGTCCAGAGCAACGCTGTCCACGTGACGGGTGCGCAGGTCGACTCTGACCAGCCGGTTTTTGACGGCCACGTCGTACGTCCCCGAGGAGCCCACGGTGAGCAGGGCCGATGTGCCGTCGGGACTCAGCGCGAGTCCGCCGGCTCCGACCGTGCCCGTGCTGACGCGCAGGGCGAGGCGCCAGGTACGGGTCGACCAGGCGGCGATCTGGCCGGAGCTGTCCCGGGCGACCATGAGGTGCAGCCGGTCGTCGAACAGTACGGACACTGCGATGTTCGGCGGCAGGTCCGCGTCCGTCACCATCGTGTTCGCATCGCCGGGGAAGACGATGTGCCGTAGCGCCTTGCCCGTCCTGGCGTCCCAGACGAGCACCGTGGCGCGGTAGTCGGGGTCCTGCCCGGCGACGGCGGCGAAGGATGTGGTCAGGGCGCCCGCGTTGGCGTAGAACTCCGATCCCTTCCGCCACCAGTCGGCTCCCGGCAGGAAGGTGCGGCGGGTCTTGGTGGTGGACTCGTTGCGGCCAGGGGCGGCACGGTCGGGGCGGACGGTGTACAGGCCGGTGGTCCAGTCGTGGCCGTCGAGGCTGTTGAGCAGCAGGTCGCCTCGGCTGTCGTAGGCGAGGACGGTGGATGCCGCGCCTGTGGCGGGGGCCAGGCCCGCACCGTCGACGTCGAGGATGGTTACGGTGTCGCCCGCGCCGCCCACCACCAGATAGTGCCCGTCCGGGGTGGTGGAGCTGGCGAACTGCCCGGCGTATCCGCCTTGAGGGCGTGAGGTGGTCACGCCGCCGTCGGCGCTGACGAGGTTGACCCCGCGGTCCGTGCCCACCGCGAGCGTGCCGTCGGACCGGCTGGTGAGGGCATCGACCGCGGTGGTGATGCCTGCGTAGGGATAGGTCTCGTGGTGGGTCGTGCCCAAGGTCCACAGGGACAAGCCGGCTGGTGAGCCCACCGCCGCGGTCAGCGTGCCGGTCGAGTTGTCGGCGGTCAGCGAGCTGATCGGGCCGCGGGCCTGCCCCGCACTGAGCACGTTGGCCGTGCGGCGCGTCTTGAAATCGTAGGAGACGATGCCGTAGTCGTCGGTGGCGATCAGGAGGCTCTCCGAGGCGTACGTGCTCCCCGTGGTGTAGGGATCGCTGACGGCTACGGGGTTGACCATCTGGTGGCCCGGGGCTTTCAGAGCGTCGTTGGTTCTGGTCAGGGCCTTGTGTGTCCTGGTGTCCCACACCCGTAGCTCGCCATCGCCTGCGATGCGGTAGACCTGGGTGCCGTCGTGGCTGAAGCCGAGGCCGACGGTCCGTCGCTCGCTGCCGCCGAGATACTGCATGCGGAGCCGCACGGGAGTGCTTGTACGGGAGAGGTCGCCCGTGCGCCACAGCAGGACGTCGCCGTCGCTGTCGGCACCGGCGAGCAACGGTGCCGCCGGATCGCATGCCAGTGCGACGATGTCGGATGTGCCGCTCACTCGCCCGAGAGACGTTCCGTCCCACGAACTCCACGCTCGAACGCCCCCGTTGGGCCCTGCGGTGAAGGCCATCTGCCTGCCGTCGTCCTGGGCTACGGCGTCGAGCGTGCCCGTGCCGGTGTTGAAGCGTCGGGCGACGTACTGTTCATCCTCACTGAGTTGCCTCAGCAGTCCCGCAGTCTGGTCGCTGGGATCCAGCTGGTGGGCGGCGAGGGCGAGTTGCGCCGCGAGTTGAGGGCTCTCCGCGGCGACACCGAACGCGCGGGCGGAGAGCCGGGCGGCGACGGCGGAGCGTTCGTCGCCGGCATGCCAGCCGGTCAGGTTGAGGACGAGCAGGACCAGCGCGGTCGCGGTCATCGCTGCGACCAGCCCCGTGACCAGGGTCCGGGAGGACGAGACACGCCGGCGCAGCCACGGCAGGACTGTGATGGGCCGCCGGGACACGGTGCTGGCGCGGCGGAAGCTCACCTCGGCATCCGCCAGGGCTGCGGCGAACGCCTGGCCCAGGTCGCCGCCGGCTGTGTGCAGCGGCTCGCCGTCCATGTTCTCGGCGGCCCAGAGCACGCTGCGGCCCTGCGCGGCGAGCGCACATGCCGCCCACGCGGCCTGAACGGCGCGGGCGAACTCCTCTGTGGGGCGCAACAGCGCCATGCGTTCGGGATCCGGATGCAGGCCCGGCGGGCCGCCGTCCATCACCGCGAACATCAGGCGCGTCCCGCCGTCCTCCCCGGCGGCGACCACGTGTTCCACCTCCGCCACCACCACGGGGCGCCGGCCGCCCGCGAGCGCCAGGAGGGTCATCGCGGCGAGCGGCTCAGCCGGATCCTGCTCTCCGTCCGCGAGTTCCCGCAGCACAGCAGCCAGAGCCAATGACGCATCGGACGGCATGCCTTCGGAAGCGTCGAGCGTGTCCGTCGCGCCGAATGTACGGAGAGACGGCGCCGGAGCGGACAGGGGAAGGACCGTGTCCGGTGGCGACGTGGCGAGGGCCGGTTCGGTCGTGGGTGTGAGCCCAGCAGGGGCTCGCTCCACGGCGTCGTCCGTGGGGAGGCGCTGATCCGGCGCCGCCGTCGGCGTGAGGAGACGTGACCTGCGCCAGTAGTCCAGCGCGGGCGCCAAGCGGGCCCGGGCGTCGCCCGGTTGGGACAGTACCCTGGCCGCGGTGATCACGGCGGATGCCGCCTCGGCGTCGGCGGGCGGGACCTGTTCCCGCACGCGGTCGAGTGCGTCGGGCGCTTCGACCCCCTGCGCGAGCGCCGCGCGACACAGGTCGAACAGCTGCGCCGCTGAGACGGGTAGTGGCTCGGCGTCGGGCACCTCTTTGCCCGCGCTTTCCTGCTCGGGTTCACGTCTCTGCCTTGTGATCCGCATGGTGGTTCCTCCCCCGACCGGGTCGCAGGCCCGGTCGCCTTCGGCCGTACGCCCGCCGCTTCAGCCCGTGGGGGGCGAGCTGCCGTACGTCGACCAACCCGCCGTGACGGAAGGTGAGTTCGACGGCCTCGCTCCTGGTCACCGTGAACGCGGTGGCGTGCAGTGCGGCCGGGATGTGCCACGGGCTGTTGCCGCGGTCCTTGTAGTAGCCCGGGTCGGTGTACGGCGAGCTGATCTCGGTGCTGCTGTCCTCGCCCCACAGGGAGTCCGCGAGGCCGGTCAGCGGCCAGAGCGGGCCCGTGATCGATGCGTCACGGCCGTCCGCCGTCACGGGATACACCGTGGTGGCGTCTGCGGGGGCGGTGACCGATGTCGTCCCGGCTTCTCCCGACGGACGGCAGCTGCCCGTCTTCGCGCAAGCCGGCGATACTGGGGAACTCTGAACCGTCAGCTTGATCTGCGGATCGGTGCCGGGCTGTACGTGCCCGTCGGCCACCGTGGCGTCGACCAGCAGACCGCCGTACGTACCGTCGGGTGGCGCCGCGGACGGAAGCGCGGGAACGGTGCCCTGCGGTGCCGACGCGGTGGTGGCCGTGACGATGTTGTCGCGCTTCTCGACGAGCCGGTCCTTGGTCCCGTACCAGTAGCGGCGCAGGGGGAACCCGGCTCCGAACGCGGTGGAGAACACACCGGTGTTCTCATCGGTCTCCAGCATGCCCTGGGTGAAGCGTTCGCTGAGGTAGATCCCCGGGTTGATGGAACTGCTCCCGGAACCGGACGACACCAACTGCCCTGTCTTGCGGGGCAGTAGGAGCCCCCAGCCATCCGGGCCGTTGCCGAACGCCACGGCATTGCCCGAACCGTCCCCGGTGAACGGGCCGTTGACGATGAAGACCGCGTCGGCCGACCCCGACGGTGTCGCGCCCTGGACGCTCACACCGTGCTCGTCGTAGCTGCCCGGACCGTCGGCCACGTCCTTCGGATAGACGGACTGGGCGAGTTCCCGCCAGCCGGAGGCCGTGCGCCGCCAGAACGTGATGTGTCCGTGCTCGTCATAGCACGCGGCTTCGTACCCACCAGGTGTCCGAACGACCACAGGTGTCAGCGGTGACACCCGCGCCTTCAACTCCTTTTTCGCGACCGCCGGGTCGACCTCGTTGCCGGCCTTGGCGGCACCGACTGTGACCGTGTTCGTCCTGGTCAGGTGTACGACTCCCCAGGTGATCCCGCAGGTTGCGAGCACCAGCGCGGCGACCACGACCGCCCAGCGCCGACCCTTTGTTTTGGAACCCGATTCCCCCATAAAGGCGCCCCCGACCCCTATGTCAGGTCCGTCCGCTGGACCTCAGAGACCAAACTATGGCTTATCCGCCTCGTGTTGTGGGTGCCGATGCCGAAATCCGTTCCATGGGTCGCATGACTTGTCATGCCCGTGTATGACGAGTTGCGCTGTTGGGACTGCGAACGGTTCGACCATGGAAGACGCCCGGCCTACCTCAAGTTCCCGAACTCCGGCCCTCATCAAGGCAGCCGACCTTCCGGCATGCCGGACCGACTGTGTCTGGACCGGCTCGCGCCGGCCGGGCCGGGTGCGACGGGCCACGAGGACGACGCCCGCCGGCGGCCCGCGGCTACGGAGGAGGGGGCCGGCCGGGTCGTGCCGAACGTGCTCGAGTCGTTGTCCTCGGCAGAGCGGGCGACGTTCGTGCTCCGCGTCTGCGGCATGGCCGAGGGAACGGTCGCCGGCATCGTGGGCCGTACGGAGCCCGAGGCCGCGGAACTCGCCGATCGTGCCCGGCGCTGGCTGACGGTGCAACGCTCCCGGCCCACGACGCCACAGCAGCAGGAAGCCCTGGCTCGCGCCGTCCGCGAGGCCTGCCTCACCGAGGACGCCGAACGGCTTGCCTCATTGCTGTGCCCGGACGTCACCGCGTTCTTCGACGGTGGCGGCAAGGTGCGGCCCCTGACCGGGCAGGTCCACGGCAGCCGGCAGGAAAGCGCCAGGTTAAGCGCAGTCCGGGAATCCGGGCTCAGCCGCCGCGCCGCACCCGGGCGGCCTCGCGGGCCTCCGCGAGCTTGCGGGCCTCGCTGCTCTTACGGGACGGCCTGCCACCGGAGCCGCCCCTCGCGTCCTTGGTGCTGCCCAGGCCACGGAACGGGGCGTTGTGGTTCTTGGGGCGCGGTGCGGCCGCCCCGCGGTCGAGAGGCTTTCCGGAGGGGGCCTTGGCGCCGGTGATGCGGCTCAGCTCCGCCTCTCCAGACCGGACTTTGGTGACCTCGGGGGTGACATGGGCGTCGGCCATGACCTGACTCGTCTCGCGGCGCTGTCCCGCGAGGACGAGTGTCACGACGGTGCCGGAGCGGCCGGCCCGGGCGGTGCGGCCCGCGCGGTGCAGATAGTCCTTGGGGTCGGCGGCCGGGTCGACATTGACCACGAGGTCGAGGTCGTCGACGTGCAGGCCGCGTGCGGCGACGTTCGTCGCCACCAGGGCACTGACCTGCCCGTTCTTGAACTGGGCCAGGGTCCGGGTGCGCTGCGGCTGGGACTTCCCGCTGTGCAGGGCGGCGGCCGCCACACCGCTGGCCCGCAGATGCCGCGTGAGCTGGTCGACGCCGTGCTTGGTGTCCAGGAACAGCAGGACGCGGCCGTCCCGGGCGGCGATCTCCGTGGTCACGGCGTACCGGTCGGGACCGTGCACGACGAAGACGTGGTGCTCGATCGTGGAGACCGCGCTGGACGAGGGGTCCACGGAGTGGACGGCGGGGTCGCGCAGGTAGTCCTGGACCAGCTCGTCGCGGTCGAGGGTGGCGGAGAACAGCATGCGCTGCCCGTCGGGTCGCACCTGGTCCAGTATCTCGGTGACCTGCGGCAGGAACCCCATGTCACACATCTGGTCGGCCTCGTCGAGGACCGTGATGCGCACCTGTCCCAGCCGGCATCCCTTGCGGTCGATGAGGTCGTGCAGTCGGCCGGGCGTGGCGACGACGATCTCGGCGCCGTCCCGCAGCGCGGCGGCCTGCCGTCCGAAGGACACTCCGCCCACCACGGTCGCGAGCCGCAGCCCCAGCGCTTCGGCGTACGCGGTGAGTACCTCACCGACCTGCTGCGCCAGCTCCCTGGTGGGTACCAGAACGAGCGCCAGCGGCTCCTTGGGCTGTGCGCGCCGCCCGGCCGTCCGGGCGAGCATTCCCAGGCCGAAGGCGAGTGTCTTGCCGGATCCGGTGCGGCCCCGGCCCAGGACGTCCCGCCCCGCGAGCGCGTTGGGCAGGGCCGCCGCCTGGATGGGGAAGGGCACCCTCACACCGTGCTCGGCTAGCACCCGCAGGATCTCGGCCGGCAGCCCCAGCTCCGCAAAGGACGCCGCCGGGGGCAGAGCCTCGGTGGCGCCCGACACCTCGTCCTGCTGCTGGGCATCGACCCGTGCTGATTCGCTCATAGAAAGCCTTCCTCCAAAGGGACCGTACCGAGGAAGGCGCGGCAGGGACGCGGCCGCCGGCCAGGGACCCGCACCGGGCACCGACACAGCGACGCTGCAAACGCTCCACGCTAGCACGGAGCGCACCGGCCGCCCGAGCCTCCCATGGCCGCGCCGCTCAGCCCCGGAACGACAACTGGACCCGCCTGTGCCGACCGTCTCGTGCCGACCAGTAGCCGTTGGGACGGTTTACCAGATGCAGACCAGGAGCCTGCCGGTGACCACCCTTCGACTGCGGCAGCCGCTCACGCAACCCGGCTGCATGACCCAGCCGTATGCGGCCGGGTAATTGCCACAATGAAGCTAGATCGGTCATTCGTCGCAAGTCATCGACGCTGCGGCGACACGAGCAGCAGGCGAAGAACGGAAGAAATGGCGGCACCCTCCATCGAGGTCGAGCACCAAGGCATATTCAGATCAGCCCTCTGAACAGGCCTTCTATGTCAAACCTTCCGTGAGGCGGAAGCGGTATTGCGTCCCCCGGAGCCCGTCCAGACGATGTCGCCACGACCCAACGACGGGAGCCGAACGCCATGCCTCACATCACCGCTTTTGCCAGGAACCAGTGGTACGTCGCCGCCTACAGTCACGAGGTCGGGCGCGAGTTGCTCGGGCGGACGGTCCTCGGGGAACCGCTCGTGTTCTACCGGGCGGAGGAGGACGGCTCGCCCGTGGCCCTCAGCGACCGCTGTGTGCACCGCCGTTACCCGCTGTCGGAGAGCGGTCTGGACGGCGACCGGATCGTGTGCGGGTACCACGGGTTCACCTACGACCGGACCGGCGCCTGCGTGTACGTGCCGGGGCAGAAACGCGTCCCGCGCACCGCCCGGGTCGCCTCCTACCCGGTGGCCGAGCAGGACTCGCTGGTGTGGGTGTGGGTCGGCGACCCGGCCCTCGCCGACCCGGACACCATCCCGCGCGCCCGCCACCTCGACTCCCCCGGCTGGGTGACCGTGCGCGGCATGGAACCCATCGACGCCGACTACGGCCTCCTCGTCGACAACCTCCTCGACCTCTCCCACGAGACCTACCTGCACGGCGGCTACATAGGCACCCCCGAGGTCGCCGAGACGCCCATCACCACCGAGGTCGACGAGGGCGCCGGGATCGTACGGGTCAGCCGGCGCATGGACGACGCCGAGTGCCCGCCGTTCTACGCCCGTTCGACCGGGATCGACGGCCGGATCACGCGCTGGCAGGACATCGAGTACCACGCGCCGTGCCTGTACCTGCTGCACAGCCGCATCGCGCCGGTCGGCGTGCTGCCCGAGGCCGACGGCAGCGACCCGAACGGGTTCCACACCGAGATCACCTACGCGATCACCCCGTCCGCGGACGGCAAGGTGTACGACTTCTGGATGGTCTCCCGGGACTGGGCGACCGACGACGCCGAGGTCACCGAGTTCCTGCGCGGCAACAACCACACGGTGGTGATGCAGGACGTGGACGCCCTCAATCTCCTCCAGCGGACGCTGGGTTCGGAGCGGGCCGGTTACCAGGAGCTGAGCATCAACATCGACACCGGCGGGCTCGCCGCCCGCCGTATCCTCGCCCGGCTGGTCGAGGAGGGCGACAAGCCCGTGGAGAAGGCCCTGTGACCACGCCGGCCGGCAGGGCCCGCGAGACCGGCGGCACCGGCAGGCCCGGTGGGACCGGCGAGATCTACCGCGTCGACTGGCTGCCGGGCACCGACGTGCTGCACGGCACCTGTCACTGCGGTGCCGAGCACACCGCCCAGGACCCGGTCGGGATGTGGGAGTGGATGCTCGGGCACCCCGAAGGCCACCAGCCCCCGGAGCGCACCCCATGAGCCTCCCCATGAGCCTGTACGAAGCCGAACTCGTCGTCACGGAGCGCGTGTCGGCGGCCGAGGGAGTCGTCGCCCTGACCCTGCGGCATCCACTGGGCGAGGAACTGCCCGGCTGGGATCCCGGCGCGCACGTCGACGTCGTACTCGGGCCTGAACTGGAGCGGCAGTTCTCGCTCTGCGGCGATCCCGGCGACCGCTCCGGCTGGCGGATCGCGGTGCTCAGGGAGCCGGACGGGCGCGGCGGATCCGCGTACGTCCACGAGCGGTTGGGCGTCGGTGACAAGGTGCGGGTGCGCGGGCCGCGCAACCACTTCCGGCTCGAATCCGCACCGCGCTACCGGTTCGTCGCGGGCGGCATCGGCATCACCCCGATCCTGCCGATGCTCGCCGCCGCCGAGGCCGCGGGCGCCGAGTGGACGCTGCTGTACGGCGGCCGGACCCGGCGGTCCATGGCGTTCACGGACGAGCTGGCGCGGTACGGGGACGGACGGGTCAGCGTCGCCCCGCAGGACGAGACCGGCCTGCTGGACCTGGCCGCCGTGCTCGACGACGTCCCGGACGGCACGCTCGTGTACTGCTGTGGTCCGGGGGCGTTGCTGGACGCGGTGGAGGAGCGCTGCCCGGCCGGGGTGCTGCGGGTCGAGCGGTTCCAGCCGAAGGCCCGGCAGGGCGGTGCGGAGCGGGAGTTCGAGGTCGTGCTCGCGCGGAGCGGTCGTACGCTCACCGTCGTGCCCGGCGTCTCCGTGCTCGACGCCGTCCGGGCCGCGGGCGTCGAGGTGCTCTACTCCTGCACCGAGGGCACCTGTGGGACGTGCGAGACGGATGTCCTCGAGGGCGACCCCGACCACCGGGACTCGGTGCTCACCGAGGCGGAGCGGGCGGCCGGGGAGACCATGCTCATCTGTGTGTCGCGCTGCCGAGGGGCGCGTCTGGTGCTGGATCTGTGATCCGCGGGTCCGCCTCGATCCGCGCCGCCGCCGGCAGGTGCGGCAGCAGATCGCGGCGGGCCGCCACGGTGGGCCTCCGGCCGGAGTGCATCGCGAGACTCACCCCGGCCACCGCTCGGCCGCTTTGGTCCCGGACCGGGGCGGCCAGTGTCGTCACCCGTCCTCCCGGTCGCCGTCGAGCAGCACGTACGCCTCGGCGCGTGCGGTTTCCGTCCGGCGGGCCGCCATCGCGCGGTCCACCGCCGTCGCGCGCGCCGGGAAGCGCGCCCTCACCGCGACGGCCGCCGCTGCCCATGTGTACGAGCAGATCCAGGCGGCCGAGCGCGGGCTGCCCCGCAAGGCGGACACCGTCACGACGTCAGATACGCCTCCACCTCGCTGAACTGGCCCGCCGGCCAGCCGTCGTTGGCGGTGACGGTCAGCCGCAGATAGCGCAGGCTGGTGGAGCTGGGCAGGGGCACGGTGACGGTGTTGCCGCTGGCCGGGTCGAAGCGGTACCCCGTGGAGCCCACCACGGTCGAGTAGTTCGACCCGTCGGTGCTGCCCAGCACGGTGACGGTCTGGGTGCGGGCCGCCCAGGCCGGGGACGGGGGCAGTTTCAGCACCAGCCGGCGGGCCGCGTAGGCGGAGCCGAGGTCGATGGTCAGGGACTGCGGGAAGGCGTTGTTGGTGGACTCCCAGTAGCTGTTCGCGTCGCCGTCGACGGCCTTGCCGGGCGTGTAGACGTCCTGCGAGCCGGTGGCGGTCGCCGGGCGGCCCGCCGCGAGGTTGCGGTTCGGGTCCGGGTCGGGGTTGCCCTGCCCCGGCGTCGGCCAGCTGGAGCAGTCCGACCAGGTGCCGGCCCACCCGGAGTTGCCGCCGGCGTCGGTGAGCGCGAAGGAGCCGGAGTTGGCCGGGTAGGGGCAGTTGTAGACGCCTGCCGCGCCGACGCCGGTGGCGGTGACGTCGCGGAAGGCGGCGGCGCCCTGCGCCTCGGCCTGGACCACCACCGTGCCGGTGTTCCGCACGGTCGCGCCGGTCACGTTGACGTTCCGGACCGGGTACCCCTGCCCGCCGCCGGAGACGAACTCGAAGGCGCTGTAAGGGCTGTCGGTGATCGTGGTGTTGGTGATGTTCACGGTGGCGTTGATGGCGCTGTCGTAGGAGTCGACGCGCAGTGCGCCCATCGGGTGGTTCCAGTTGGGGTTCATCGCACCGGTGCGCACCAGCGTGTTGCCGTCGACGGTGATCGTGCCGGACAGCGGGGAGAACGGGTCGGCGAACTTCTGGTTGGAGATGGCGATACCGCTGCCGAGGGCGTTGGTGTCGGAGATCAGGTTGTTCCGCACGGTGATGTCGGTGCCGCCGTAGATGGCGATGCCGTTGGCCAGGTTCGGCTGGGAGATGGTGTTGCCGGTGAAGCTGGAGTCGGTGTCGGGCGAGTACAGCGACCACATGGCGAGGGAGTCGTCGCCCTGGTTCCGCAGGAAGTTGTTGCGGACCTGGACGCCGTGGGCGGTGCCGTTGAGGTTGAGGCCGTCAGCGGTGGTGTCGAGGATGCGGTTGTTCTCGACGACGAGGTTGTCGTTGTCGCCCATCAGCCAGAACCCGCACTTGAGATGCTGGATCCACATGCCGGACACCGAACTGTTCGGCCCGAGCGAGCCGTTGACGAAGTTGTCCGGATTGGAGTCGACGCGTTCGGTGACCTCGCCGATGACCGCGAAGTCGTTGATGTGGACGTTTCCTGAGGAGCTGGACTGGTCGATGAACCGGGAGGTGTGCACGACCGAGTACCAGCTGCCGGCGCCCAGCAGGGTCACGTTCTGCACGCCGCTCAGGGAGGACGTCAGCCTGTAGTCGCCCGGCGGGATCCACACCGTTCCGCCCTGGGCCGCGGAGATGGCGTCCCGGAAGGCCTGGGTGGAGTCGCCGTTGCCGCTGGGGTCGGCGCCCTTGGAGACGACGGAGACCGATCCGGCGGGCTGCGAGGCGGCCGCGGCGACCTGCTCGAAGTCGGCCACGTCGACGGTGACCTGGGTGCCGGTGGACTCGAAGGCGACCTTGTCGCCCGCCTGGACGTTCTGGCCGAGCAACAGCCGGGCGTTGTCGAAGAAGTGGTGCTGCTTGGCGCCCGCGATCCAGCCGGTGTCGACGTAGGAGTACTTGGAGGTGACGGCCAGGGTCTTCGCCAGTCTGACCCCGTTGACGTACACGTTCAGCGTGCCGGTCTGGCCGTCGGGGACGCTGTAGGCGAGGTTCACGGCGTTGGCCGCCCGGGGTGCGGTGAACTCGACCCGTTGTCCGGAGGTCAGGCGCACGGCCTGGCGGCCGGAGGCCTCGGAGGCGAGGGTGCCCTGGGTGTAGTCGGGGCCGATCCTGGTGCCGGTGGTGGCCGCCGACTCCGCCTCTACGGAGGTGAAGGGGAGGCTGGCGCCCGCTGCCGCGTGGGCGGCGGGCGCGAGGGCGACGAGCATGCCGGCGGCGAGGGCGACAGCGGCCGCCAGTGCTGGCATGCTCCTGACAGTACTGGCTGTGGTGCGCTGCATGTCCGATCCCTTCGGTGTGGGGGAAAAGGGGGATGGGGCGGGATGGGGCGAGCGGGACCCGCGGCTCAGTCGGTCAGCCAGGCCGCCGTGTCCCGCGGCAGCCGGCCCGCGTCGTCCAGGGGGCCGCTGCTGAGCAGGAGGCGGGCGTGGCCGGGGAGTTCGGCGGGGGTGGCGGCGAGGTTGACCACGCAGGTCAGGCCCGCGCGGGTGAAGGCGAGGACGCCCTCGGGGGCGGGCAGCCAGGCCAGCGGGGAGTCGCCGAAGCGCGGGCGCAGGGCGAGGGCGCGCCGGTAGAGGGCGAGCATCGAGTCGGCGTCGTCCCGCTGGCGGTCGACCGCGTACGACTCCCAGCCGGCCGGCTGCGGCAGCCAGGGCTCCTCGCGCGAACCGAAGCCGGCGTACGGCGCCCCGGCCGACCAGGGCAGCGGCACCCGGCAGCCGTCCCGGCCGGGGTCGGTGCCGCCGGACCGGAAGTACATCGGATCCTGGATGCGGCCGGCCGGGATCTCGGCCTCGGGGAGCCCCAGCTCCTCGCCCTGGTAGAGGTAGACCGCGCCGGGCAGGGCCAGCGACAGCAGGGCGGCCGCGCGGGCCCGGCGGGTCCCGAGGGCGAGGTCCGTCGGGACACCGAAGGCCTTGGCCGCGAAGTCGAAACCGGTGTCCTCGCGGCCGTACCGGGTGACCGTGCGGGTCACGTCGTGGTTGCAGAGCACCCAGGTGGCGGGGGCGCCGACCGGGGCGTGCTCGGCGAGGGTGGTGTCGATCGAGGTGCGCAGCCTGGCCGCGTCCCAGGGGCAGGACAGGAAGGAGAAGTTGAAGGCGGTGTGGAGTTCGTCGGGGCGCAGGTAGCGGGCGAAGCGTTCGGCGTCGGGGAGCCAGACCTCGCCGACGAAGACGCCGCCGTAGGTGTCGGCCACGGCCCGCCAGGAGCGGTAGATGTCGTGGAGTTCGTCGCGGTCGACGAACGGGTGCGGGTCCGGGTGGGTGGCCAGGTCGGGCAGGTCCGGGTCCTTGGCGAGCAGGGCGGCCGAGTCGATGCGGACGCCGGCCACGCCCCGCTCGAACCAGAAGCGCAGGATGTCCTCGTGTTCCTGGTGGACGGCCGGGTGGGCCCAGTTGAGGTCGGGCTGTTCGGGGGTGAAGAGGTGCAGGTACCACTCGCCGTCGGGCAGCCGGGTCCACACCGGTTCGGTGGAGCCGACGAACTGCGACGGCCAGTCGTTGGGCGGCAGGGCGCCGTCCGGGCCGCGGCCCGGACGGAAGTGGAACAGGTCGCGCTCCGGGCTGCCCGGCCCGGCGGCCAACGCGGCCTGGAACCAGGGGTGCTGGTCGGACACGTGGTTGGGGACGATGTCGACGATCGTCCGGATGCCCAGCTCCCTCGCCTCCGCGATGAGCTTCTCGGCCTCGGCGAGGGTGCCGAAGGCCGGGTCGATGGCCCGGTAGTCGGCGACGTCGTAGCCGCCGTCCTTCATGGGTGACGGGTACCAGGGGCTGAACCACAGGGCGTCAACGCCGAGTTCGGCGAGGTACGGCAGCCTGGCACGGACGCCCGCGAGGTCGCCGGTGCCGTCGCCGTCGTTGTCGGCGAAGCTGCGGACGTACACCTGGTAGATGACGGCCGAGCGCCACCAGTCGTGGTCCTTCAGGGCATGGCTGGGCTGTCCCACTGGGCGAACCTTTCTGTCGGAGGAAGGGCCGTCAGCCCTTGGTGCTGCCCGCGCTGATCCCGGCGATGATGTGCCGCTGGAAGACGAGGAACAGCGCGACCATCGGGATGCTGGCGATCACCATCGCGGCGATGAGCACGGTGAGCTGGATGTTCTGCGACAGCTGGACCAGGGCCACGCTGATGGGCTGCTTGTCGGTGTCGGAGAAGACCATCAGCGGCCACAGGAAGTCCTGCCAGACCGCGACCAGGGCGAAGATCGAGACGACCCCGAGGACGGGGCGGGACATGGGCAGGACCACGGACCAGAGGATGCGCAGTCTTCCGGCGCCGTCGATCTCGGCGGCCTCCAGCACGTCGCGGGGCAGTTGGTCGAAGAACCGCTTGAGGAGATAGAGGTTGAAGGCGTTGGCGACGGCCGGCAGCCAGATGCCGAGCGGGTTGTTCAGCAGACTGGTGTGGATGAACGGCAGGTCGGCGGCGGTCAGGTACTTGGGTACGACCAGGGCCTGGGCCGGAACCATCAGGGTGGCCAGGATGCCGCCGAGGATCACCTTGCCGAAGGCCGGCTTCAGCTTCGACAGGGCGTAGGCGGCGGCCGTGCAGAACACCAGCTGGAAGGCCCAGGCGCCGGCGGCCTGCACCACCGTGTTCCACAGGTGCTCCGGAAGCTGCATCAGGTCCCAGGCGTCGGTGTAGCCGGACAGGTGCCAGTGCTCGGGGACGAGGGTGGGCGGGGTCCGGGCGACCTCGTCCGGTGACTTCGCCGCCCCGGTCACCATCCAGTAGACGGGGAAGAGGAAGGCGAGCGCGAAGAGCACGACGACGCCGGTGAAGACGGTCCAGTAGACCGCCCTCCCGCGCGGCCGGGCCAGGGTCGCCGGGGAGATCAGGGTGCGGGTGGCGCTGCTCATCCGTCCTCCCCGGAGCGGGTCAGCCGCAGGTAGCCGGCCGAGAAGATGCCGAGCAGCACCAGGAGCATCACGCTGAGCGCGCAGGCGCCGCCGAAGTCGTTGTAGAGAAAGGCGTACTTGTAGATCAGGTAGAGCACGGTGACCGTGGCGTTCTCCGGGCCGCCCCCGGTGATGACGAACGGCTCGGTGAACACCTGCATGGTGGCGATGATCTGAAGGAGCATCAGCATGAGGATGACGAAGCGGGTCTGAGGAACCGTCACATGTCTGATGCGCTGGAGCAGGCCCGCGCCGTCCAGTTCGGCGGCCTCGTACAGTTCGCCGGGGATGGACTGGAGGGCGGCCAGGTAGATCAGGACCGTGCCGCCCATGTTGGCCCAGGTGGCCACGATCACCAGGGAGACGAGCGCGGTGCCGGTGCCGTTGGTCCAGTTCGAGGTGGGCAGGTGCAGGAAGCGCAGGGTCTCGTTGGCGAGGCCGGCGCCTGGGTCGTAGAACCACTTCCACAGCAGGGCGCTGACCACCGGCGGGATCATCACCGGGAGGTAGACCACGACCCGGAAGAACGCCTTGGCATGCCGTAGTTCGTTGAGGACCAGGGCGAGGACGAACGGGATCGCGAAGCCGATCAGCAGGGCCAGCAGGGTGAAGGTGAGGGTGTTGCGCCAGGCCGCCGAGAACTCCGGGTCGTGCAGGACCCGGGTGAAGTTGGCGGTGCCGACCCACTCGGGGGACGAGCCGGGCGTGTACTTCTGGAAGGAGATCACGACGGCGCGGATCGCCGGGTACCAGGAGAACAGGGCGAAGCAGATCAGTCCGCCGAGCAGGAAACCGTAGGCGCGGGCCTGGTCGAGCAGCCGGCGCCGCCTCCGGTCCCCTGCCGGGGGCGGCGCCGGGGCCTGTCGGGCGCCGGCCGCCGCGGGGGCCGGGCGCGCTACGGCCGTCTTGGTCATCGCGGTCAGCCCCGGGCCAGGATGCCGTTGATCTTGTCGTTGGCGTCCTTGAGGAGCTGGTCGATGTCGGCGTCCTTCTTGGTGAGGACGGCGGAGACGGTGCCGTCGAGGACGGAGTAGATCTGCTGGGCGTCCGGCGGCTCGATCTTCATCTGCAGGGACTGGTTGCCGTCCAGGAACGCCTGGTAGTTCTCCACCGGCACGTTGGCGTTGGCCTTCTTGACCGCCTGGTCCTTGGCGTCGGCGGCGCCGGTGAACAGGCGTGGCTCGGGCAGGCCGACGGGCGCGTCGTTCTTCTTGGCGCGGGCGTAGTCGCCGAGGAAGCCGTCACCGGGGGTGAGGAACATGGAGTCGAGCCACTTGAGGCCGGCGCGGATCTGGGCGGGGGTGTCCTTCTTGTTGAACATGTAGCCGTCGCCGCCGATGAGGGTGCCCTTGCCGCCGGGCATCGGGCCGAGGGCGAGGTCCTTGTAGTTGCCGCCCTTCTCCTTGACCAGGATCGGGATGTTGTCCGGCGCGGAGAGGTACATGCCGAGCTTGCCCGAACCCATCATCTGCTGCACGTCGTTGATGATCAGCAGCTGCTTGCTGCCCATCGAGTCGTCGGTCCAGCGCATGTCGTGCAGGTTCTGCAGGACCGCGTGCCCCTCGGGGGTGTCGACGGTCGCCGACTTGCCGTCGGCCGAGACCACGTCACCGCCCTGCGCGTACATCTCCGCCGTGAAGTGCCAGCCGCCCTGGTTCTGCGCGCTGTAGTCGGCGTACCCCACGGTCCCGTTGCCGAGGGCGGCGATCTTCTTGGCGTCGGCGCGGACCTCGGCCCAGGTCGTCGGCGGCTGGTCGGGGTCGAGGCCGGCCTGCCGGAAGAGGCTGCGGTTGTAGATCAGGCCCATCGAGTAGCCGGTGCGCGGGATGCCGTAGACCTTGCCGTCGACGGTGTAGATGTCCCGCAGTTGCTTCTGGATGGTGCCGTAGCTCTTCAGGTCCTTGAGGTACGGCGTGAGATCGGCCGCCTGGTTGATGTCCACGACGTGCTTGGCATCGGTGAAGTATGTGTAGAAGACGTCCTCCATCTGGCCGCCGGCGAGCTTGGCGTCGAAGGTCTTCGGGTCCTGGCAGGGGAACGCGTCGTGTGCGACGACGTCGATGTCCGGGTTCTTCTTCTCGAAGTCGGCGATGTCCTGTTCGAAGAACGACCGGTCGACCTTGGCGCTCTTGGGGGGCTCGCAGTTGACGGTGATGCGTGTCTTGCCGCTGCCCGCGTCGTCGTCACCCGACCCGCAGGCCGAGGCGGAGAGCGCGAGTGAGGAACAGACGCCGAACGCGACGAGAGCACGGCGGAACCCGGTGCTGGACATCGGTGGACCCCCCAGAGCAGGAGCGGTTGGACGCCGCACCGGGACCGGTGGGCGCCGCACACTCAAGCACCGGCAGTACCGCCGCGCAAGATGTCGCGCAGAATCTGTAATTATTCGACAGCAGATGCGATCTGTTGACCGTCAGGCTTTCGGCGCTTGCGCGGTCGACCCCCTGACGACCAGCTCCGGCTCGAACAGCAGCTCCTCGGGCGGTACGACCGTGCCGCCGATCTGCGCGTTCAGCAGTTCGACGGCGGCCCGGCCCATGGCCTCGATGGGCTGGCGGACGGTGGTGAGCGGGGGTTCGGTGCAGTTCATGAACGCCGAGTCGTCGTAGCCGACGACCGAGACCCGGCCGGGCACCTCGTACCCCTTGCGGCGGGCCGCGCGCACGGCACCCAGGGCGAGCGGGTCGCTGGCGCAGATGATGCCGGTGACGCCCCGGTCGATGAGCCGGGACGCGGCCGCGTGCCCGCCCTCGATGGAGAAGATCGCGCGGGCCACGAACTCGTCGGGCACGTCGCCGATCGCACGCGCGGCGGCCAGCTTCCGGGCCGAGGGGACGTGGTCGCCGGGGCCGAGGACCAGGCCGATGCGTTCGTGCCCGAGGGAGGCCAGGTGCCGCCAGGCCTGCTCCACGGCCACCGCGTCGTCGCAGGACACGCCCGGGAAGCCGAGGTGCTCGATGGCCGCGTTGACCAGCACCACCGGGATCTTGCGGTCGGCGAGCAGCCGGTAGTGGTCGTGCGGCGCGTCGGCCTGGGCGTAGAGGCCGCCGGCGAACACCACGCCGGAGACCTGCTGTTGCAGCAGCAACTCCACGTAGTCCGCCTCGGAGACCCCGCCCTTGGTCTGGGTGCACAGCACCGGCGTGAGGCCGAGCTGGGCCAGGGCGCCGCCGATGACCTCGGCGAACGCCGGGAAGATGGGGTTCTGCAGCTCGGGCAGGACCAGACCGACGAGCCGGGCGCGTTCACCGCGCAGCTGCGTGGGGCGCTCGTAGCCGAGCACGTCGAGGGCCGAGAGCACCGCCTGCCGGGTCGCCTCGGAGACCCCCGGCTTGCCGTTGAGCACCCGGCTGACCGTGGCCTCACTGACCCCGACCTTCTTGGCCACGTCCGCAAGTCGTCGCGTCATGACCGCAAGCCTACCGCAAGTTATGCAAGTTTTTTGCGTAACGTCTCGACGGCGGACTCAGACGCGGCTGGCGGTCGCCGTGTCCGCCGACAGCCGTTGCGCGACGTAGATCGGGACGACGGACAGCAGGACGAGCACGGCCGCCACCACGTTCACCACCGGCGCCTGCTGCGGGCGGGTCATGTTGTCGAAGATCCACAGGGGCAGGGTCTGGACGCCCGGTCCGGCGGTGAAGGTGGTGACCACGATCTCGTCGAAGGAGAGCGCGAAGGCGAGCAGTCCGCCCGCGAGCAACGCCGAACGTACCAGCGGGAAGGTGACGTCCACGAAGGCGCGGAAGGTGTCGGCGCCCAGGTCGGCCGCGGCTTCCTCGTAGCTGCCGGAGGTGCGGCGCAGCCGGGCGACCACGTTGTTGAAGACGATCACGACACAGAAGGTGGCGTGTCCGACGACCACGGTGAACAGACCGAGTCCGACGCCGAGTGGGGCGAGGACGGTGCTGAACGCCGAGTTGAGGGCGATGCCGGTGACGATGCCGGGCAGCGCGATCGGCAGCACGACCACGAACGAGAGCGCGTCCCGGCCGAAGAAGCGGTACCGGGCGACCGCGAAGGCGACCAGTGTGCCGAGCACCAGGGCGATCGCGGTGGCGCCGAGCCCGGCCCTGACCGAGGTCCACAGCGCCTCGCGGGCACCGGAGCTGTGCCAGGCGGCCGACCACCAGCGGGTGGTCAGGCCGGGCGGCGGCCAGCTCGCGCTGCGGTCGGGGCTGAGGGAGTTGACGAGGACGAGGAGGAGGGGAACGTAGATGACGGCGAAGCCGACGGCGGCTGCGACGCGGAGGGCGACACGGGCGGACCTGGAGAGTGGCATGTGACATATCACCCGTTCGTCAGAGGCTGCTCAACGCCCCCGTCCGCCGCATCGCCAGCAGGTACAGCACGATGACGACGACCGGGACGGTGGCGAGGGCGGCGGCCATGGGCAGGTTGAGTTCGATGTTGGCGTAGACCAGGTTGCCGATGAGCTGGGTCTTGCCGCCGACGATCTGCACGGTGATGTAGTCGCCGAGGCTGAGCGAGAACGTGAACACCGATCCCGCGGCGACCGACGGCAGCACCATCGGCAGCACAACGGACCGGAAGGTCCGCCCGGCGCGGGCGCCCAGGTCCGCCGACGCGTCGAGGAGGTTGTCGGGCAGCTGCTCCAGCGCGGTGTGGATCGGCAGGATCATGTAGGGCAGCCACAGGTACGTCAGGGTCAGCACGGTGGCGGGGAGTCCGAAGCCCGGCCCGCTCAGGCCGAGCGGCTTCAGCAGCCAGTCGGCGAGCCCGCCCTCGGACAGGATCAGCCGCCACGCGTACACCTTGACCAGGTAGCTCGCCCACAGCGGCGTGAGGATGGCGACCACCAGGAGCGGGCGCCGGCTCGGCTTGGCGACCCGGGCGGTGTAGAAGGCGACCGGGAAGGCGAGCAGCGCGCACAGGGCGGTCACCGCGAGAGCGACGCCGACGCTGCGCAGGACCACCTGCCGGAAGACCGGCGTGGTGAACAGCTCGTGGAAGTTGTCCGTCGACCACACCTTCACCACCTCGGAGGTGAAGGAGTCCGTCGTCCAGAACGCGGAGACGAACAACACGGCCAGCGAGCCGAGATAGAGCACGGCCAGCCACAGCAGCGGGGCGGTCAGCAGCAGCGCGAGGCGGAGCCGGGGGCGCCGGTGCAGCGCCCCCGCGGTCCGGGTGAGCAGGGCCATGGGTCAGCTCAGCCCTTGATCTCGGTCCAGGCCTGGACCCACTTGGCGTACGGCACGCACTTGACGTCGGTACGGCCGTCCAGGCACTGCTCGATGGGCGTGTTCCAGAAGGCGATGTTCTTCCAGTAGCTCTCGTCGGCCGCGTGGTAGGTCGCGCAGAAGCTCTTGTCGCTGGTCAGGTCGCAGGCCTTGGCGTTGGCCGGGGCCTCGCCGAAGTACTCGGCGACCTCGGCGTTGACCTTCGGGGAGACGATCCAGTTCAGCCACTTGTAGGCGCAGTTGGGGTGCTTGGCCTTGGCGGAGACCATCCAGGTGTCCGACCAGCCGGTGGATCCCTCCTTCGGGACGAAGGCCCTGACCTTGGCGCCCTCGCCCGCGGCGAGGTTCGCGATGACCTGCCAGCTGGTGCCGATGACGGAGTCGCCGCTCTTGAAGGCGGAGATCTCCTTGAGGTAGTCGCTCCAGTACTCGCCGATGTCCGCGTTCTGCTTCTTCAGCAGGGCGACGGCGGCGTCGAACTGCTTCTGGTCGAGCGCGTAGGGGTCCTTGATCTTCAACTCGGGCTTGGTGGCCTTCAGGTACAGGGCCGCGTCCGCGATGTAGATCGGCGAGTCGTAGGCGGTGACATGGCCCTTGTACTTCCCGGCGTCGTCGAAGACGGCGGACCAGGAGGTGGGGGCGGGGCTGACCTTCTGGGTGTCGTACATGAGCAGGTTGGCGCCGCGGCCGTGCGGGATGCCGTACATCCGGCCCTTGACCGAGTTCCAGGCGCCGTTCTTCAGGCCGCTGAAGATGTCCTTGTAGTTGGGCACGAGCTTGGTGTTGACGGGGGCGGCGTCGCCGGAGGCGATCAGGCGCAGGGAGGCGTCGCCGGAGGCGGAGACGGCGTCGTACTCGCCGGTCTTCATCAGCTTGACCATCTCGTCGGAACTGGCGGCGACCTTGGAGTTGACCTGGCAGCCGGTCTGCTTCTCGAAGTCGGTGACCCAGTCGACCTTGGGGTCGTCGGAGCCGTCCTCGACATAGCCGGCCCAGGCGATCAGGTTGACCTGGCCCTCGGACTTGCCGAGCTTGGCGAGGGGTGTGAGGTCGGGCGGGTTGAGACCGGCCGAGGAACCGGAGCCGGAGGAGCCACAGGCGGTGGCGGCCAGCAGCAGCGCGGCGCAGGCGGCCGCGGTGAGGGGGCGGGTGAGGCGCACGACGTACTCCAGAGGTGAGGGACGGCGGATCCGGACGTGAGAGGACGGCGGATCAGTCGGGGACGTGGACGGTGTGCCTGCGCTGCCAGCGCAGCCGGACGCGGGTGCCGCGGTAGGCGGCGACGTCCTCGGCGGAGGTGTCGAGGTTCTGCTGGAGCGCGGTGAGCCGGCCGCCGCCGTCCAGGTCGACCAGGAAGCGGGTGGCGTCGCCGAGGTAGACCACCTCGGCGACGGTGCCGACGGCGGTGGCGTGCCCTTCCTCGTCCGGGTCGGCGGTCTCCTTGAGGACCTGGATCTTCTCGGGCCGGATGCTGTGGGTGCCGCTCTCGCCGAGGACCCGCAGGGCGGCCTCGCCGGTGAGCAGGTTGGAGGTGCCGACGAAGGAGGCGACGAACGCGGTGGCGGGGCGTTCGTAGATCTCCGCGGGGGTGCCGACCTGTTCGATGCGGCCCTGGTGGAAGACGGCGACGCGGTCGCTCATCGTCAGGGCCTCCTCCTGGTCGTGGGTGACGAAGACGAACGTGATGCCCACCTCGCGTTGCAGGGCCTTGAGCTCGATCTGCATCTGCTCGCGGAGTTTCAGGTCGAGGGCGCCGAGCGGTTCGTCGAGGAGCAGCACGCTGGGGCGTCCGACCAGGGCGCGGGCGAGCGCGACGCGCTGGCGCTGGCCGCCGGAGAGCTGGGCGGGGCGGCGGCCGCCGTAGCCGTCGAGGCGGACCTCCGCGAGAGCCTTGCGGGCGCGGGCCAGGCGTTCGGCCTTGGGGACCCGGCGGACCTTGAGGGAGTAGGCGACGTTCTGCTCGACGCTCATGTGCGGGAACAGGGCGTAGTCCTGGAAGACGGTGTGCACGTCCCGTTCGAAGGGGGCGCGGCGGGTGACGTCCTGCCCGGCGAGTTCGATGGTGCCCGAGGTAGGCGTCTCGAAGCCGGCGATCATGCGCAGCACCGTGGTCTTGCCGGAGCCGGAGGGGCCGAGCATCGAGAAGAACTCACCGTCCCGTATCTCCAGGTCGACACCGGCCACGGCGCTCGTGTCGCCGAACGACTTCCGCAGATCCCGCAACCGGATTGCGCTGGCCTCCATGGGCGGGAACCTTTCTGCCGCTGTCTTGCGTTGCACCTGGTGATCGGAAAGATATGAAGTCATAGTTCACATCTCAAGACCCTTCCGAGGTAAAGGTTGGGTCAACGCATAGGGTGGTGGGCCGTGGGACAGCACCAAACGGACGGCGGCGCCCGAAAAGCCGTTTTCGCCCCGGTGGACAGCGGGGCCCGGGTCACCGCCGTCGTACGCCGGATAGGCGACGCAATCGAACTCGGCCTGCTCGCCGACGGGGAGCAGCTGCCCGGCGAGACCGAGCTGGCAGGACAGCTCGGGGTGTCCACGGTGACCCTGCGGGAGGCGCTGATGGCACTGCGCCAGCAGGGTCTCGTCGTCACCCGCCGGGGCCGGGGCGGCGGCAGCTTCGTGTCCTCCCCCGAGGTGCCCGACCGGGAGCGGCTCACGGAGCGGCTGCGCGGCTGGAGCCCGGAGGAGCTGCGCGACCTCGGCGATCACTGGGCGGCCCTGTCCGGCACCGCGGCCCACCTCGCCGCCGAGCGCACCGAGGACCACGACCTCGACCAGCTCCGCCGGACCACCGAGGAGCTGCGCGGGGCACCGGACGCGGCGGCGCGCAGCCGGGTGTACGGGCGTTTTCACGTGGAGCTGGCCGCCGCCGCGCAGTCGGCACGGCTCACCCGGGAGCAGGTCGCGCTCCAGACGGAGATCGGGGCACTGCTGTGCCTTGTGCTCGGCGACGACGAATATCGTGAAGAGGTGGCGGACCGTCACCGGTCCGTAATCTCCGCCGTGCAGGATGGGGCGCACGCATCGGCCAGGGAGCTGGCCGAGCGCTGTGTACGGGACGCGACGGCACGGCTCATCGCCCTGCGGCTGGCCCGGTAGCCGCGCCGCGCCCGCTCCCCCGTCCGCTGGAGGGCACCATGAGCCGCAGCACCGCCCCCTCCGGTCCGGCGGCGGCCACACTCGACGCCGCCGAGGAGTACGTGGCCGCGCGGGTCGGTCACGCCCTGGAGGCGGTGTTCGACGCCGTCGCGGCGACCCGCGCCGACACGGCCGCGCTGCTGGCCCGGGTGGCCGCCGAGGGCCGCCGGCCCGTGACCGCCGACCTCGCCGCCCTGCGCCCCGGTCTCCACCTGCGTCTGACCCGGCAGGAGCTGGTCTCCGGGGTCGGGTTCGTGGCGGCGCCCGGGGTGCTGGCCGACGTGCCGGCCTGGCTGGAGTGGTGGCAGAGCGACGCCTGCGGGGACGTACGGCCGCTGCTCCTCGACCTCGACCCGCGCACCTCGGCCTACTCCGACTACACGCACTGGGACTGGTTCGCCCTGCCCCGGGACACCGGGCGGCGGGCGGTGGCGGGCCCGTACGTCGACTACCTCTGCTCGGACGAGTACAGCCTCACGCTGTCCGCGCCGGTGGAGGTGGGCGGCCGGTTCCTCGGGGTGGCCGCGGCCGACGTGTATCTGCGGCACTTCGAGGCGGCCGCGCTGCCGCTGCTGCGCGGGCTGCCCGGACCCGCACGGCTGGTCAACGCCCGCGGCCGGGTGGCGGCATCGGCCGACCCGGCCCAGCTGGCGGGTTCACTGGTCAAGGGACCGGACTTCGGGGCGGTCCTGGAGAGCGGGCGGCCGGGCACGTTCGGCGGGATGCGGCTGGTGCCGTGCCGGGGCGTGCCGCTGGTCCTGGTGGTGGCGGCCGGATAGACGGGGCGAGGGCGATGAAAGACGCGGGGCGCGGGGCGAGGCGGGGTGGAGAGGACTTCGGTGCCCGGCCCGGCGCCGTCGGCGACCTGAACGCCGACGGTGCCGGGTCAGCCTTCGGGGGCCGGGACGACGGTCAGATGGGCGCCCAGGCCGCCTGGCCGGCGGGAGCCGCGCGGGGCGGGGGCGGAGCGGGGGGCGGCACGCAGCACCAGGGTGTAACGCGCATAGCCCATGTCCTGAAGGGACTTGGGGGTTTCGCCGACGACCCGGCACTCGGTGGCGCCCAGCAGCGGGTCCGGGTGCAGCAGCAACCGGACGGCTCCGTCCAGCTGTGCGCCCTCCTCACCGACGGCGCGCAGCCAGTGCGGCAGGCCCTGCCGGAAGGCGGCCTCCATGATGGGGTCCTGGGCGATCTCCCGCCGGATCGACTGGAGTTCGTGGTCGTGGCCGTAGCCCTCCAGGGTGGTCCTGAACTGCGCCAGCATCGGCAGGCACCAGCCCGCCTCGTGGGCGCCGAGAATCGTCCCGGCATCCGGGTGAAACAGGACGAAGCGCAGGAAGTTGTCCCCCGGCATCGCGGTGGGATGCGGGGCGACCGCCCGGAAAAGTGTCTCGAACGCGCCGTTGGTCAGCACCACGTCCCAGCGGTGGTCCACCACCAGGGACGGGAAGGGGACCGCGTCCAGCAGCAACGCGTAGTCCTGGAGGTACGCCTGAGCCTCAAGGCCCTCGGGGACGGGCCGCGGCGCCGGCCGCCGCCCACCTGCCTGGTATGCCATCGGGAGGTCACCCCTCTTGCCTATGCGGCCTTCTCGCGGCGATGCGATCCTGCTGCCCCACCCTGAGTCATGTCAACTATCGTGGCATTTCATGCCTGCCGACGGCCGAAATTGGCCACAGTTGTGGCGAGACCTGGATGTGGGTTCGAACGACCCGCTAATCTCCGGGAGGTTCATGCCGGGAAGTTCCCACGGCGCCGCTTGTGAGAAGCCCCTGATTCCCCTGAGAGACGTAGGAGTTCTGTCGGTGACGGATGGCTACGAGGATCCGGGCGCCACGGCGACCGCCCAGCTGCCGGCCGCCGTCGCCCGCGTCACCGCGCTCGCCGACCGGCTCGGCGTCCCGCACGCCGAGGTCTTCCACGTCGGACGGCTCTCGTTCGCGTGCGGTGTCCCCGAGCCCGTGGTCCGGGCCCTGCTGACCGGGCAGCCGGCGGGCGAGCCCGATGTCCAGGCCCGCTTCCTGCAACGCCTGGACCTGCTGCGCCGCACCCGGCTCAAGCCGAACGGCCGCAAGCACACCCAGCAGGAGATCGCCGACGGCGCGGGCATGTCCCGGCAGCAGGCCGGCGCCCTGATCAACGGTGACCGGCGGCCGACCATGGAGCACTGCGACGCCCTCCAGCGCTTCTTCCGCGTGCACGCCGGCTTCCTCACCGCCGAGGACCCCGAGGCGCTCGCCGGCGCCCTGCAACGCGTCGAGCAGGAGCTGCTGCAGAAGCTGGCGGACCGGGAGCGGGCCGCGGCGGAGGCGGCCGAGGACCCGCTGGAGCGGCTGCTGCAGGACCACGGGGTGCGCGGCATCGCCTGGCGGGCCGCTCAGCTGCCCACCGACCAGCACCGGGACAAGGTCGCGGAATGGCTGGACATGCTCCTGGAGAGCGTCAAGCGACCCGAGTCGTGAGCCGTCAGTCGTGAGCCGAGGGAGAAGAGTGGGCATCGGCAGGGACATGCGCCGGCTGAGCGGCGAGCTGGTCGGGGAGCTGAGCGTGGCCGCGCCCGCTCCCCCGCAGGAGCTGTACCGGGCGCTGTGCGACGCGCTGGGCCGCCGCCGAGGCCGCCCCGTCCAGTTCCGTACGGCCGTCTTCCCGCCCGGCACGGCCAGCGGGCTCTGGCTCGACCTGGCCGACCGCGACCTGGTCGTCGTCGAGGAACGCACCGTGCCCGACCACCAGTTGGTGATCCTCGGCCACGAGCTGTGGCACATGCACGCCGAGCACTGCGGCCATGACGTGGAGGGGGTCGGGGTGGCCGCGCGGCTGCTCGGCACGCGCACCGCCACCGGCTCCGAGGCGGACCCCCGCGCCGAGGCCGACCAGGCCGCGCTCCAGGCGGCCTTCCAGCGGGTGGCCGCCCGTACCCGCTTCGACCGGGCCGAGGAACGGGACGCGGAGACCTTCGGGCTGCTGCTGGCCAGCAAGTGCCGTACCTGGCTGGTGGGTTCGGCTCTGCGCGGACCGGTGCGCCGGCACGACGTGGCGGGCCGCATCGAGACGTCGCTGGGGTACCTGGGGAAGTGACACACCCCCGGCCCGGGGCCGGGGGCGCGCCGCGAGTTTCCCGTCGCCCCCCGGACGCGGGTGCGCGGTGCGCCGCGGACGGCCGGGCACCGTCTCCGGCACGACGGCGCCTCCCCCGCCGTCCGGGCGCCGCGGCCCGGCCGGATCTCTCTCCTTCCAGGGCGGACAGGCGTTTCCCCACGGGGTGCCGGTGAGGTTCGCTTCCGCTGAGCGGGCGAACCGGAGCCGGGTGCGGGGGCGTTGTCAGTGGTGGACGGCAAGCTGGGGGGTGCGCACCGTACAACCCGGTGTGCCCGCGCCGTCCGGCGCGTGACATCGACGACCGACGGGGAGAGCCGACCGATGCACACCGCCGTACTGACCGACCGTGAACGCGCCGCCGTCCAGGCCTATCTGCGGCTCCTGCACACCGTGCGCGCGGCCTTCGACGGACCGCCCGAGGCCCCGCGCCCCTTCGTGGTGCCGCCCGCCGTGCTCGCCGAGGCCGAACGGGCCCTGGCCGGCGCCGGACTGGCGGGCAACGAGGAGGCGTTCTTCCGGCTGCTGCACGACTGGTGCCCACCCACCTGAGCCGCGCGCGGCGTCACAGGTGCGGCACGACCACCGCGGAGGTCAGCATGCCGTGGCCCACGCTCCAGCGGCCCTCGAAGACCTCCAGCCGCCGCCCGCCGACCTCCGGTCCGGGGACGAGGAGGCGGGCGCGCAGGATGCCGTGCGGCCGCTCACCGGGCTCCGGGACGAACTCTATGTCGGCCTCCATGAAGTCCAGCCACTTCCCGGTGAGGGGGAACCACGCCTTGTAGACGGACTCCTTGGCGCTGAACAGCAGACGGTCCCAGTGCACGCCGGGCCGTTCGGCCGCGAGCAGGGCGAGCCGCTGCCGCTCGGCGGGGAGCAGCACGGACTCGGCGACGCCCTCGGGGAGCGCGGCATGCGGTTCGGCGTCGATGCCGAGGGAGGCCAGGTCGGTGGCGCGGGCCAGGGCGGCGGCGCAGTAGCCCTCGCAGTGGGTCATGCTGCCGACCAGCGCGTGCGGCCAGCGCGGGGCGCCGCGCTCGCCGCTCACGATCGGCTGCGGCGGGACTCCGAGCTTCTCCATGGCGCGCCGGGCGCAGGCGCGCACGGCGGAGAACTCACGGCGGCGCTTGGGCACGGCCCGGGCGACCAGCGCCGCCTCCTCGGGGTAGAGCGGGGCCTCGCGGATCGCCTCGTCACCGAGCATCTCCACGGCCACCACCGAGTCCGGGAGCAGCTCCTCGATCACCGGTTTTGACCTCCATAGGCAGAATTCGGCGCAGCCGTCCCGGGTCCTCGGAACGCTTGCGCCACTCGCGGGGGTATCCCACGGAGACCTCTTCGAAGCGGACCCCGTCGAGCCAGGTGGTCCGGGGAATGTGCAGATGACCGTAGACCATGGTCGCGACACGGAACCGGCGGTGCCAGTCGGCGGTGCGGGTGGTGCCGCACCACATGGCGAACTCCGGGTACCAGAGCACGTCCGTGGGGTGCCGGTCCAGTGGGTAGTGCCCCGCCAGCACGGTCGGCAGGTCCTCGGGCAGCTCGGCGAGCCGGCGCTCGGTGGCCTCGACCCGGGCCCGGCACCAGTCCTCGCGGGTCGGGTAGGGGTCGGGGTGCAGCAGGTACTCGTCGTTGCAGACGACGCCGGTGCCGTGCGCGTAGGCGAGGCCCTCCTCCTTGGTGGCGCAGCCGGCCGGCAGGAAGGAGTAGTCGTACAGCAGGAACAGCGGTGCCACGACGACCGGGCCGCCGGGGCCCTCCCAGACCGGGTACGGGTCCTCGGGGGTGAGAACGCCCAGCTCCCGGCAGAGGCCGACGAGGTGTTCGTAGCGGGCGACTCCGCGCAGGGTGACCGGGTCCTTGGGGTGGGTCCACAGGTCGTGGTTGCCTGGCGCCCACAGCACCTTGCGGAAGCGTCCGGCGAGGGTCTCCAGCAGCCAGCGGATGTCCGCGACGGTCTCCGCGATGTCACCGGCGACGATCAGCCAGTCCTCGTCCGTTTCCGGACGCATCTTCTCGACGAGCTCGCGGTTGTCCGGGTAGGAGATGTGCAGGTCGCTGATGGCCAGCAACTGCCCGGCACCGGCCGTGGACTCCACCCCGTACCCCTTCCGATCATGTCGTCGGCCCCCACCACAACACACTTCGGGCTCCGGGAACAAGACCACGCGTCCGACGGCCCGTCGGCGACCACCCGGCCGGTCCAGAGCCGCTCCGCAGTCGCTCCAGAGCCGGTCCCCCGGCCGGTTTCACGGCAGCGCCGGGGCGGCTCGAGACCGGCCGCGGGGCGACTGCTGGACGGCCGCGGGGCGCCTGCGGGACGTCAAGGAAACCGGCGGGGACGGTGCAGGAAAACGCGCGTGGACAGCACGGGGAAATCCGTAACACTGGCGTTGCACGCGGGGCCCCATGAAAGCCGTATGATCCCCCCAACACCACCGCCACGAACTTCCCTTCGTCAAGGGCGGTTTGGTGTTCCTCCAACCACCCTGCCCGGGCACGGGCCCGCTGAGCCCTGCCCGAAAACCCCGAAAGGCGGCTTTAATGCGCTCTCGCGTACGCGTCTGGCTCAACCGCACGTACGCGGAGAACGTGTTCTTCATGGATCAGCTGCGGAGAAATCCCAGCGACCGGGCGGTCGAGATCCATGCGACGCACGGTGACGCCGACTCCCCCGTGCTGGCCGCCGCCGACACCGCCGACCTGGAGCCGGAGGGCCTGTCCCCCGCCGCCTACGTCGAGTACGCCCTGGACCAGTGCCAGCGCCGCGGCATCGATGTCTTCGTGCCCCGGCTGCACCAGTCGGCGATCGTGGCCCACCGGGCCGACTTCGAGGCGATCGGCACCGCCCTGCTGGCGCCGACGCCGCAGGGCGCCGCGGTCTTCGAGGACAAGGCGACCGCGTACGACGCGGTGAGCTCGGTGGGCGTCCCGGTGCCGCCCTGGTCGCGGGTCCGCACGGCGGACGAACTCGTGGCCGCCGTCGAGGAGTTGGAGGCGGGCGGACACAAGGCCTGCTTCAAGCCGGCCGCCGGTGCGGGTGGTGTCGGCTTCCGCGTGATCACGCGCGCCCCCTTCTCGCTCTGCCACCTCACCGGGTTCCCCGGGCCCTACGTCCAGCTCGACCTGGTCGTGGACGCGCTGCGCCGCGCCGAACAGCCGGTGGACTGGCTGGTGATGCCGCGGCTGGAGGAGCCGGAGGTGTCCGTCGACTGCCTCACCGGCCCGGACAACCGGGTCCGGCTGGCCATGGGCCGCACCAAGAAGGGCCGCCGGCGCGGGTTCACCCTCGACGAGCAGTGGCTGGGGCCGGCGCGGATCATCGCCGAGGGCTTCGGGCTGCACTACCTGTCCAACATCCAGTTCCGGATGTACGGCGACCAGCCCGTACTGCTCGACGTCAACACGCGCCCGGCCGGGGGGTTGCACCAGCTGTCGCTCTGCGGGGTCAACGCGCCCTGGGCGGCCGTGCAGTTGGCGCTGGGCGAGGACCCGGGGGTGATCGAGCCGCCGTTCCTGGGGCAGGACTACGCGGTGGTGTCGGGGCCGAAGCCGGTCCTTCCGTCGGTTCCCGTGCGGCGGGAGGAGGCCGACGTGGTGCTGGCGCCCGCGTTGCCCGTGGAAGTGGAGTCGGTCGAGGCTGCGGCTGCGGTGTTGCCGCTCTAGGCGGTGGGCCGAGTGCGGGTCCAGTGCGGCTGGCCGCGCCCACGCGGCAGAGCCGCCACATTGAATACAGCCCCGCGCCCCCTACGGGGGCGCTTCAAGCTCACCGGTATGGACCAATTTCCGTTCGTCTCTTGACAGGCGGATTGGTCCATACCAACTTGGTTGCGCACTGCCTTGCATCTTCGGCAACTCCCGAACACCCCCATCCTTCAGGGAGATCGCGTGCGCAACTCGCTCAGACGTTCCAGACGCCGGATGTTCGCCCTGCTCGGGTCCGCCGCTCTCGCGCTCGCGGGGGCCATCGCGCTGCCCGGTACGGCGCAGGCGGCCAACATCCTTTCCAATCCCGGCTTCGAGTCGGGGAGTCTGACGCCGTGGTCCTGCTCGGGGAACCTCGGCTCGGTCGTGTCCTCGCCCGTGCACGGCGGATCCAAGGCGCTCGCGGGGGCCGCGAGTTCCAGTGACAATGCCCAGTGCACCCAGACCGTCGCCGTGCAGCCCAGCACGACGTACTCGCTCAGCGGCTGGGTCCGCGGTTCGTACGTCTATCTCGGGGTCACCGGCGGCGCCTCCACCTGGACCACCTCGACGTCCCAGTACAGCCAGCTGACGGTCTCCTTCACCACCGGGGCGTCGCAGACCAGCGCCGAGATCTACGTCCACGGGTGGTACGCCCAGGGGACGTACTACGCCGACGACATCAGCCTCGACGGACCCGGCGGCAGCTCGGACACGCAGGCGCCGACCGCGCCCACGAACCTCACCTCCACCGGGAAGACCTCGTCGAGCGTGTCGCTGTCGTGGTCGGCCGCGACGGACAACGTCGGGGTCACGGCGTACGACGTCTACAGCGGGTCGAGCAAGGTGGCCGGCGTCTCCGGGACCTCGGCCACGGTGAGCGGCCTGTCGGCCAGTACGGCGTACACGTTCACGGTGAAGGCACGGGACGCGGCCGGGAACGTCTCGGCGGCCTCCAACTCGGTGTCCGTGACAACGAGCGCGGGCAGCGGTGGCGGGAGCGGCTTCAAGCAGGCCGCGCCCTATCTCTTCGAGGGCTGGGGGGATCCGCCGAGCCCGTCCGCCGTGATGAGCTCGACCGGCGTCAAGAACTTCACCATGGCCTTCGTGCTGGACTCGGGCGGCTGCACGCCGGCCTGGGACGGCAGCCGGGCGCTGACCGGCGGCGTCGACCAGAGTGCGATCAACCAGATCCGGGCGGCCGGCGGCGACGTCACCCCGTCGTTCGGCGGCTGGCAGGGCAGCAAGCTCGGCGCCAACTGCTCCTCGGCGAGCGCGCTGGCCGGGGCGATCCAGAAGGTGATCGACGCCTACGGTCTCAAGTCCGTCGACATGGACATCGAGAACACGGACGAGTTCGAGAACGAGGCGGTGCAGGCGAGAATCCTGACCGCCCTGAAGACGGTCAAGGCCAACAACGCCGGTCTGCGGACGATCGTCACCTTCGGGACGTCCACCACCGGTCCGACGTACTACGGCAACCGGCTGATCGAGCAGGCTCAGTCGATCGGCGCCGACATCGACGTCTTCACGATCATGCCGTTCGACTTCGGCGGCGGCTCCGACATGTACGGCAACACCGTGAGCGCGGCCGAGGGCCTGAAGACCAAGCTGAAGTCCACGTTCGGCTGGGACGACGCGACGGCCTACGCGCACATCGGGATCTCCGGCATGAACGGGCTGTCCGACCAGCAGGAGACCACGACCCCGGCGATCTGGACGCAGATCCGTGACTGGGGGAACGCGCACCACATCGCCCGGCTCGCGTTCTGGGCGGTCAACCGGGACCGCGGCTGCGCGGGCGGTGGCGTGGTGAGCAACTGCTCCGGGATCAGCCAGAGCGACTGGCAGTTCACCTCGATCACGGCCGGCTTCACCGGCTGAGCGGGGGACCGTGGCGTGGGGATCGGCTAGAGCCGGTATCCCCACGCCTTCGCCAGGTCGGCGAGCCGGGGCGGGAGCTGGGCGGTGGGGTCGGCCTGGCGGGCGGCCTGGATGCGGCCGGATCTGATCTCCTCGCTCCAGTCGCCGAGCTTCGGCCGGAACGTGCCGTGGTTCTGCTTGCCGTAGTCGAGCATGCCGCTCTCCCACGGGACGCCGAGGTACTCGCACAGGCCGCGGGTGATCCGCTCCGGGTCGGCGGTGAGGTCCTCGTACGTGATCACGTGGACGCCGGTGAGGTTCTGGCGGGCCTCTTCGAGCTTCTCCGCGTAGCCGAGGACCTCGGCGCGGATCGCCTCGTGGTCGGGGTCGGCGCGGCGGCTGGTGAGGGACTGGATGACGGCGCCGGGGTGGCGCAGCAGCAGGATGAACCGGGCCTCGGGCCAACACCGGTGCAGCCGGGGCCAGATGAGGGTGTTCGGCGGGGTCTTGTCGACGATGACGTCCTTGCCGCTGCGGCTGAGCTCCAGGTGCAGCACCCGGTCCCACAGCACGTGCTCCAGCTCCTCGCGGTCGAGGGCGAGCTCCTTCATGGCCTCCGCCGTGAACTCCCGGGACATGTTGACGTGGACCGTGCGCAGATGCATCTCGTGCGGGGCGCGGATGCGGCTGTGGCTGTTCAGCAGGACCCGCAGCAGCGTGGAGCCGGAGCGCACCGAGGACAGCACGAAGGCCGGGGACCGGACCAGGCGGGGGGCGCGCGGGGCCGCGTAGCCGTCCGAGGCCTGCGGGGGCGGCAGCTCGGCCGGACGCTGGGACGGGATGGCGTCCAGGGTCTTGCGCGGCGGGCTCACCGCCTGCGCCATGAGCCGGCCCCGGCGCTTCAGCCCCTTGGCGATCGCGGACATTCGCGGGTCTCGCACGGTGATGCCTTTCTGTCGTCCCTGCCGCCCGCATCTCAGGGGTCACAGGCGAACTGAAGATGTCCAGAAGGCGAACCAACGGGGTCACGGCGGCCCGGAAAGCCGCCGTGACCTGCCCACTTACCGTTCTCTTAATTCTTCATATGAGAACTTCGGGTGGGGGTGCGTGAACCGGCTCAGAACCGGCCGGCTCCCCGGTACAGCTCCAGCTCGCCGTCCAGTTCGACGGCGAGCACGGTGGCGTACGGGTCGAGGTCGGCCGCGGCCGGCGGGTCGATCCACAGCACGCCGACCGCCTCGTGCAGCCCGCCGGTCACCCGGTGTCCCAGTTCGGCGCCGGTGCCGAGCACGGTGACCCTGCGGACCGCCGTGGCCAGGCCCCGGACCCCGATCTCGGCGCGCGGGACGTCGAACAGGGTGAGGTAGAGGGTGCGCCGGTCGGCGGAGAGGGTGCTCGGGCCGTAGTGGTGCCCGGCCGGCAGGCCGCGCCCGGTGCCGTACACCGCCTCCGCGTGCCCGCGGATCCACTCCCCCAGCCCTTCGAGCCGCTCGGCCTGCGGCCGCGGGATGGTGCCGTCCTCCATGGGGCCGACGTCGAGCAGCAGGTTGCCGCCGCCCCCGATGGTCTCGGTGAAGTAGCGGATCAGCTGGGCGAGGGACTTGTGGTTGTGATCGTGGTGCTGGTACCCCCAGGAGTCGTTGATCGTCAGGCACAGCTCCCACGGGCCGTCCGGCGGCACGACGGGGGCGCCCTGCTCGGGCGTGGCGTAGTCGCCCTCGCCGAGCATGCGCGCGTTGAAGACGACGTCCGGGACGTACGACCGGACGAGCGCGGCGAGTCCGGGGATCCGCCACTGCTCCTCGCTGCGCTCCCACTCGCCGTCGAACCACATCAGGTCCGGCCGGTACCGCGAGGCCAACTCCGTCACCTGGCCGTCCCGGTAGGCGATGAAGCGTTCCCAGGCGGCCAGGTCCTCGTCCCCGGCCGCCACCTCCGAGTAGCGGTTGTCCGCCAGTTCCGGCGGGCGGCCCGGCTTGCGCGTCGAGGCGTAGTCGGGGTGGTTCCAGTCGGAGTGCGAGTAGTAGAAGCCGACCTTGAGGCCCCTCTCGCGCAGGGCCTCGGCGTACGGCCCGAGGTAGTCGCTGCCGAGGTTGAGGTCGCCGTACGCCGTGTCCCACAGGGCCACACCGTCGTGGTGACGGCTCGTCAGCACGGCGTACCTCGCGCCGGCGCGGGCGAACAGGCCGGCCCATGCCTTCGGGTCGTACCGGGCGCCGGTGAAGCGGGGCAGCTGGGACATGTACTGCGCGTGCGGCACGGTGCCGTCGTAGAAGGACCAGGACTCCGGGACCCCGTCCACGGCGTAGATGCCCCAGTGCACGAAGATCCCCAACTTGGCGTCGGTGAACCAGGGTTGCATCGGCATCCGGTCAGCTCCTGCGCAGCCGGAGGGTGAGGATCTGGAAGGGACGCAGAACGACGGCGACGCCGTCGTCGCCTTCGAGGTCCGCGTCTCCCAGCGGGCGCTCCAGCAGGTCGGTCACCTGGGCGCCGGCCAGGGGGAAGCCGGTGCGCAGGACGCCCTGGGCGCGGCCGCCCCGGGACTCGTAGAGCCGGACCACGACATCGCCGGAGGCGTCGTCGGCCAGCTTGACCGCCTCGACGGTCACGCCCTCGCCGTCCACGGAGACGACCGGCCGCGGCTCGCCCGCCGCGTCGGCCACCCGGAGCGGGAGGTTGAGGGCGTAGCCCTCGGCCACGGCGTCCTCGATGGCGGCGCCCGGCAGCAACGAGTAGGTGAAGCGGTGACGGCCCTGGTCGGCGCCCGGGTCCGGGACGCGCGGGGCGCGGACCAGGGAGAGGCGGACCGTGGTGGTGGTGCCTCCGTCCTCGCGGACCGTGCGGGAGACGTCGTGGCCGTAGGTCGAGTCGTTGATGACGGCGACGCCGTAGCCGGGCTCCGCGAGGTGCACCCAGCGGTGGCCGGAGACCTCGAACCGGGCGGCCTCCCAGGTGGTGTTGGTGTGGGTGGGCCGCTGGACGTGGCCGAACTGGATCTCGGCGGAGGAGTGCGCGGCACGGATGTCCACCGGGAATCCGGCCTTGAGGAACTTCTCCGCCTCGTGCCAGTCGATGTCCGTCTCGAAGTCGATCCGGGGGCTGCCGGCGCGGACGGTGACCGTCTGGACGATCGTCGAGCCGTTGCCGAAGGGGCGCGTGACCCGGATCGAGCCGAGCAGCGGGTCCGCGTCGACGACCGTGATCTCGGAGGGGTCGAGCAGGTCCGTGTAGCGGTTCTTGTAGTGCTTGTCGACGTCCCAGGCGTCCCAGTAGTTCGGGAGGTCGGTGTGCAGGCGGAGCAGGTTGCCCTGGCCGGCGAGGACCTCGCGGTTCGCGCGGTGGTCGTGGACCGACGACAGGGTGCCGTCCTCGGCGATCTCCACCCGGACGAGACCGTTGTCGATGACCCGGCCGTCGACCGTCACCGGCTGCGGGGCCTCGGCGGCGGCGGTCAGCGGCGCGCTGCCGTTCGCCGGGACCTCGACGTACACCGGGGTGCCGGCGGCGTCCCGGACGACCTCGGCACGGGCACAGGGGCTGGTGTTGAAGACGCGGGCCGTGCCGGCGCCCAGCGCGGTGACCGCCTCGGCGGTCAGCTCCTCCAGCTCCCCGGCGACGCGGGCGTACTCGGCCTCGGCCTCGCGGTGCACCCACGCGATCGAGGAGCCCGGCAGGATGTCGTGGAACTGGTGGAGCAGGACCGTCTTCCAGAGCCGGTCCAGTTTCTCGTGCGGGTAGCGGTAGCCGGGCGCGTGCAGCGCGGCCGTGGTCGCCCACAGCTCGGCCTCGCGCAGCTTGTGCTCGCTGCGGCGGTTGCCCTGCTTGGTGCGGGCCTGCGAGGTGTAGGTGGCGCGGTGCAGCTCCAGGTAGAGCTCGCCGACCCAGACCGGCGCGTCCTCGTACTCGGCGCGGGCCTTGGCGAAGAACGCGTCCGGGTGCTCGATCTCCACCCGGGGCGAGCCCTCCAGGTCCTTCAGCCGGCGGGCGCGCTCCATGATCTCGCGGGTGGGGCCGCCACCGCCGTCGCCCCAGCCGAAGGGGGCCAGCGAGCGGGTGGCGCCGCCCTTCTCGGCGTAGTTGCGGACCGCGCGGGACATCTCCGCGCCGCTGAAGCGGGCGTTGTAGGTGTCGATGGGCGGGAAGTGCGTGAAGATGCGGGTGCCGTCGATGCCCTCCCACCAGAAGGTGTGGTGGGGGAACTTGTTGGTCTGGTTCCAGGAGATCTTCTGGGTGAGGAACCACTCGTTGCCGGCCAGCTTGGCGAGCTGCGGGTAGGCCGCGTTGTAGCCGAAGGAGTCCGGCAGCCAGACGCCCTTGGTCTCGATGCCGAAGTGCTCGATGAAGAACCGCTTGCCGTGGATGAACTGGCGGGCGACCGCCTCGCCGCCGGGCAGGTTGCCGTCGGCCTCCACCCACATGCCGCCGACCGGCGCCCACTGGCCCTTCTTCACGGACTCCTGGATCCGGGCCCAGACCTGCGGGTAGTTGTCGCGCACCCACTCGTACTGCTGGGCCTGGGAGCAGGCGAAGACGAACTCCTCGTACTCCTCCGCCAGCGATGTCACGTTGGAGAAGGTCCGGGACGTCTTGCGCTTGGTCTCGCGGATCGGCCACAGCCAGGCCGAGTCGATGTGGGCGTGGCCGACACCGGAGATGATGTGCGCGCTGGCGTGCGCGGGCTTCGACAGCGCCGGCCTCAGGGCCTCGCGGACGGCGGCCGCCGAGCCGGCGATGTCGTCCAGGTCCAGCAGGTCCATCGCGCGGTCGAGGGCGTGCATGATCTCGTGGCGGCGCGGGTCGTGCTCGCCGAGTTCCAGCATCAGCTCGCGCAGCACCTGGACGTCGAGGTCGAGGTGCCAGACGTCCTCGTCGAGGACGGCGATGTCGGCGCGCCTGAAGGTGTAGAGCGGCTTGTCGCCGGCCGTCAGGACGTCGCCGAGCGGCGTCGGGGCCGCGAAGTCGCCGGCCAGGATGTCCGGGTTGGAGGCGGCCTCGACCAGGTAGTCGATCACCTCGCCGCCGGCCGCCGGGTCCGCGATCCGTACATACTGGTTGAGCGGGTTGACCGCCTTCAGCGGGGTCCCGTCGGGGAGGTGGACCAGGGCCTCGGCCTGGTTGCCCGGCCAGTCGCCGACGAAGCCGAGGTCGATGACCGCCTCCACGCGGCGGCCCGCGAACCCGGCGGGCACCTGACCGTGCATCCGGAACCAGGTGGTGCCCCAGGGCGGGCCCCACGGGGTGTCCATGGCGAACGGCTCGTACCCGGCGGCCGCGGCCTCCTCGAAGGGCACCGGCTCCCCCGGGGCCTGCCAGGCGGACACCTCGAAGGGGACGGTGGCCGCGTAGATCGCGGGCTTGATGCGCTGGTTGTGGAGGCGCTCTACGCGCTCCTCGATCCGGCGGCGTTCGTCGTGCATGGAAGTCTCCAGAAGAAGGATGGAAAGCGCTTTCCGAGCGGCTGGCTACTTAAGATACGCGAGACCCGGGTGGACCTGCGTGTACCCCTCCACCAGGCGGCGGGCGACGTTCACCGAGTCGACCAGCGGATGCAGCGCGAACGCCTTCACGGCCGTCGTACGGGAGCCCGACTCGGCGGCGGCGAGCACCTCCCGCTCGACCGCCTTGACCGCGCAGACCAGGCCCGTGGCATGGCCGGGCAGCGGGGCGACGGCGACCGGGTGGGCGCCGTTGGCGTCGACCAGGCAGGGCACCTCGATGACGGCCTCGCCGTCGAGCGCCGAGAGGGTGTCGCGGTTGCGGACGTTGAGGATCAGGGTGGTGCGCTCGTCGCGGGCGATGGCCCGCATCAGGGCCAGGGCGACCTTCTCGTAGCCGCCGGACAGGTCGTCGGCGTCGCGCTCGCCGGCGCCGGCCGTCTCCCGGTTCTCCGACATGTAGGTGGCCTCGCGCTCGGCGCGGGTACGGTCCCAGACGTCCAGGGCCCTGGCACCCGGGGCGGTGACCGCCTCGTAGAAGCGCGCCTGCTGGTCGCGCAGGAAGGCGCCGCGGGTTTTCTCCGCCTGCTGGTAGGCGCGGACGGCCTCGCGGTTGAAGTAGTAGTAGTGCAGGTACTCGTTGGGAATCGCGCCGAGGGACCGCAGCCAGTCCACGCCGAAGAGCTTGCCCTCCTCGAAGGAGCCGAGCAGGCCGGGGTCGGCGAGCAGGCGCGGGAGCTCGTCGCGGCCGGCGATGCGCAGGCCGCGCACCCAGCCGAGGTGGTTGAGGCCGACGTAGTCGATCCAGGCTTCCTTCGGGTTCGCGCCGAGCACCCGGGCGATCCGGCGGCCGAGGCCGACCGGGGAGTCGCAGATGCCGATGACGCGGTCACCGAGGTGCCTGGCCATGGCCTCGGTGACCAGTCCGGCGGGGTTGGTGAAGTTGATGACCCAGGCGTCGGGGGCGAGCCGGGCCACCCGCCGGGCGATGTCGACGGCGACGGGCACGGTGCGCAGGCCGTAGGCGATGCCTCCGGCGCCGACCGTCTCCTGGCCGAGGACACCCTGGGCCAGGGCCACCCGCTCGTCGTTCGCCCTGCCCTCCAGACCGCCGACCCGGATCGCCGAGAAGACGAAGTCGGCGCCGGTGAGCGCCTCGTCCAGGTCGGTCGTGGCGGTCACGGCGGGGGCGTCGGGGACGCCGGCCGCCTGTTCGGCCAGGACCCGGGCGACCGCGGAGAGCCGGCCGGCGTCGAGATCGTGCAGCACGACCTCGGTGACCCGCCCCTCGGCCCGGTCCGTCAGCAGTGCGCCGTACACGAGCGGCACGCGAAACCCGCCGCCGCCCAGAATCGTCAGTTTCACCGGCTTCCTCCAAGGATGCCCACGCGTTCAGGCCCCGAACTGATCGAGTCTTCACGGAACACGTCGAGAGAAGGAGATCCGCCACGTCGGCGGATCTCTGCCCATATGAACGGCTGCGCTCTGCGCGGTACGCCGTGAGAACCAGGCACGCACCGTCTCCTTGCACTTGCTCCAAGAGCCCGGGCCGGTCCCGGCCCGGCTGGTGTCGATCGCGGAAGACCCGATCGCCCGCCGAGCGGTCGGGGGGCGTGAGCCGGCAGTCTCCTTCCGCTCCGGGGAAGAGGATTCAAGCCTGAGCCTTTCCCGCCACCACCACCTCGACGCGGGCCTCCTCCAGGGCGGCCCGGGTCGCCGCGTCCACCGGCGCGTTGGTCACCACCATGTCCAGGTCCCCGGGACCGCAGACCTTCGCCATGCCCGTGCCCGGGAACTTGGCGGCGTCGGCGAGCAGCACGACCTTGTCGCTCGCCCCGATCATGGCGCGCTTGACCGGCACCTCGACGACCGTCGTGTCCATCACCTGCCCGCCCGGGCGGACCCCGCTGGTCCCGAGGAACAGCCAGTCGGCGTGCAGCTGGCGCAGGTTGTCCTCGGTCAGGAAACCGACCAGGGAGCGGTACTCGCGGCGGAGCATGCCGCCGAGCAGCACCAGTTCGATGCCCTCGTCGTCGGCGAGCTCCTCGTAGACCACCAGGTTGCTGGTGATGACGGTGAGGCGGCGGCCGTGCAGCTGGCGGGCCAGCCGGAAGGCGGTGGTGCCGATGTCGAGCAGCACCGACTGGCCGTCCTCGACCAGTGCCGCCGCGCACGCGGCTATCGCGTCCTTCTCGGCCACGCGCACCTCGGCGACCTCGTCGAAGGGCTGGTCGCCCTCGTCGACGACGGCGCCGCCGTGGACACGGGTGAGCAGCCCGTCCTCCTCCAGCTTGACCAGGTCGCGCCTGATCGTGGCCGGGCTCACGCCCAGCTGCTCGGAGAGGTCGGTCACAGCCGCGGGGCCGCCGGAGCGAAGGGCCCGCAGGATGAGTTGGTGTCGTCGTTCTGCCAGCACGCGGCGAACACTACTCGTCATCTTCAATCAAATCCATGCTCAGTTCTGCTCGGGTATTGACCAATCTCACTCAGCGGCGCACGATTCCGGTCATCGAAAATGACGAGTTTTGACGAGAGGCGGTACGCGTGGACGACGACAGGCCCGACGTGCTGCTGACCGGGCTGCTCTTCTACGACCTCGTCCTCACCGGGCTGGGAAAGCCGCCGACACCGGGCGAGGAGATCTGGACGGCGGGCATGGGCTGCGGCCCCGGCGGCATCGCCAACCTCGCGGTGGCCGCGGCCCGCTTCGGCCTGCGCACCTCGCTCGCCACGGTCTTCGGGGACGACTTCTACGGCGAGTACTGCCGGGACGTCCTGTACGACCAGGAGGGCATCGACCTCTCGCTGTCCCGCACCGCGGACGGCTGGCCCACCCCCGTCACCGTCTCGCTCGCCGCCGGTCACGACCGGGCGCTCGTCACCCACGGCCAGCAGCCCCCCTACTCGCAGGACACGCTGATGGGCGACCCGCCCGAGGCGCGCACGGCGCTGGTGCACATCGAGGCCGAGCCGCGCGAGTGGATCGCCAAGGCGGCCGCGAACGGCACCCGCGTCTACGCCGACGTCGGCTGGGACCCCACCCAGGAGTGGTCGCGTGACCTGCTCGACCAGCTCGCCCTGTGCCACGCCTTCCTCCCCAACGAGGCCGAGGCGATGGCCTACACCCGCACCGGCAGCGCGGTCGCGGCCCTCGGCACGCTCGCGGAGCTGGTGCCGGTGGCGGTCGTCACCCGGGGCGGGGACGGCGCGGTGGCCGTCGACCAGACCACCGGCGAGTACGCGGAGGTCCCGGCCCTCCCCGTGGACGTCCTGGACGCGACGGGCGCCGGGGACGTCTTCGGGGCGAGCTTCGTCGCGGCCTCCCTCGGCGGCTGGCCGCTGGCCGAGCGGCTGCGGTTCGCGGTCCTCGCGGCCGGGCTGTCCGTCCGGCACCACGGCGGTGCCCTCGCGGCCCCCGGCTGGTACGGCGTCGACCGCTGGTGGCGTTCGCTGACCGACCCCGAGCTGAGGACGACGTACGGCTTCCTCGCCGACCGGCTGCCGGCGGAAGCGGGCCCCCCGGTGCACCACGCCCCCGTCACCCCGCCCGCCCGGCCGCACTGACCCGCACCCGATCCACAGCAGCCCACGCCCAGAACCCCAGGTACCAGGCCCAGTGCTTCACAGCCCCACAGCCCCACAGCCCCACGATCCACAGCACCAACGCCCCTCAGTACCACGAACAGGAACAACAGGAGTGACCCGTGGACCTTTCACGTAGAGGCTTCCTCCAGGCCGCCGCACTCACCGCGGCCGCCTCCGGCCTGACCGTCGCGTGCGGCGGCTCCGGATCGGGCGGCACCAAGAACGGCAAGAACCTCACCCTGTGGTACTGGGGCGGTGCGCTCAGCGACAAGGTGGTCGCGGAGGCGAAGACCCACTTCGGCAGTGCGGTCACGCTGACCGCCGCGTCCATCGGCGGCGACTTCAAGCAGAAGCTCACCACCACCCTCGCGGCGGGCTCCTCCGTGCCGGACATCACCGGCATCAAGGGCGAGGACATGGCGTCCTTCCTGCCCAACGCCTCCCGCTTCCTCGACCTGAACGACCTGGGTTTCAAGAAGATCTCCGCGCAGTACCTGGGCTGGAAGGCCAAGCTCGCCCAGACCGGCGACGGCAAGCAGATCGGCTTCCCGATCGACATCGGCCCCACCGCGCTCTTCTACCGCGAGGACCTGTTCGCCAAGGCCGGCGTGGCCACCGACCCCGACAAGGTCGCGGCGCTGGTCAGGACCTGGGACGACTACTTCACGCTCGGCACCGAGCTGCAGCGCAAGAACCCCGGCACCTACCTGGTGAACAACATCAGCGCCGTCTTCAACATCGCGGTCGGCCAGGGCACCCAGCGGTTCATCGACAAGAACAACCACTTCATCGGCGACCAGGACCACATCCGCGGCGCGTGGACCACGGCCGTCCGCCCCTACACCCTGGGCATCGACGCCAAGATCAACGACAACTCCTGGAACGCCGCCATCGGCAAGAACCTCCTCACCGAGCTCGGCGCGGCCTGGCACGCGCTGGACATCGAGCAGGCCGCGCCCCACACCAAGGGCAAGTGGCGGGTCTGCGCGAACCCCGCCGGACCCTCCAACCAGGGCGGCTCCTATCTCGCGCTGCCCAAGCAGTGCCGGAACCCCGAGGAAGCCTTCAAGATCATCAGCTGGATCCTCAGCCCCGCCAACGACGCCCGCGGCTTCACCGACGCCGCCATCTTCCCGGCCGCCCCGGCCGCGTACACCATGCCGGCCATGACGGGCCCGGACGCCTTCTTCGGCGGGCAGAAGGTCATCGAGGTCTTCGGCCCGGCCGCCAAGGCGATACCGGACAGCTACGAGGCCCCGGCCGACGCCGCCGTCATGGCCCCCTACATGACGGAGCTGACCAACATCGAGGCCAAGGGCAAGAAGCCCGACGACGCCTGGCACGACGCGGTCAGCCAGGCCAAGCAGATCGCCCGGCGCCAGGGGGTGAACTGAGGTGACGTCACCTCCGGTCACCGGCCCCGCCGCGGTGCCCGGGCACCGCGGCGGGCCGGGCCCGGCCCGGTTCCGCCCGCGGCGCGCCACGCCCGCGGGCACCACCGCTCGGCCCAGGCGGCGCGGGCCGCTGTCGTACTGGCGGCAGTACCTGGCGATCTCGCCCTTCTACCTGATCTTCGCCGCCTTCTCCTTCTTCCCCGTCTTCTATTCCCTGTACCTGGCCTTCCAGCGCTGGGACGGCCTGGGCACCATGCAGTTCGTGGGCCTGCAGCAGTTCCGGTTCCTGTGGGACGACCCGGTCTTCTGGCTGTCGATCCGCAACACCCTGGTGATCTGGGTGCTGTCCACCGTGCCCACCCTCTTCGGCGCCCTGATGCTGGCGACGCTGCTGCACTCGGTGCGCCGCTTCAAGGGGTTCTACCGCATCGCCCTCTACCTGCCGAACGTCACCTCGATCGTCGCGGTGGCGATCTTCTTCGGCGCGGTGTTCAGCAACAACTTCGGTCTGGTCAACGCGATCCTGGGCACGGTCGGCATCTCGCCGGTGCCGTGGCTGAGCAACCCGTGGCTGATCAAACTGGTCATCGCGCTGCTGATGACCTGGATGTGGACCGGCTACAACATGATCATCTATCTGGCCGGTCTCCAGGCGATCCCGGCCTCGATCTACGAGGCGGCGAAGATGGACGGCGCCGGCCCGGTCCGCACGTTCTTCCGGATCACCGTCCCGATCATGCGGCCGATCATCCTGTTCACCGTGATCATCTCGACGATCAACGGTCTGCAGAGCTTCAGCGAACCCCAGGTCCTGTTCGCCAGCAACGCCGCCAACGCAAACCTCGGCGGCCCGGGACAGGCCGGTCTGACCACGCTGCTGTACTTCTACCAGTCGGCCTTCCTCAACAACGACTACGGCTACGGCGCGGCCATCGTGTGGGCCTTCTTCCTGCTGATCATCGTCCTCGTCGCCGTCAACTGGCGCATCACCCAACGAGGGAGGAAGCCGTGACCACGGCGGACACCACGCGGCCGGCCCCGCGCGCGAGGCGGCTGCGCCGTCCCAAGGGCCTGACCGCGCACCTCGTCCTCATGACGGCCGTCGTGCTCTCGGTCTTCCCGTTCGTGTGGACGATCGTCATGGCGACCAACACCACCCAGGACATCTACAAGAGCCCGCCGAAGTTCACCTTCGGCTCGCACCTGCTGGAGAACATCCGGCACGTGCTGAACACCATCGATTTCTTCGGGTCGATGCTCAACACAGTGGTCGTCGCGAGCGTCACCACCGTCCTGGTGCTGTTCGTCGACTCGCTGGCCGCCTTCACCTTCGCCAAGTTCGACTTCCCCGGCCGCAAGCTGCTGTTCGGGACGCTGCTGCTGTTCATGATGCTGCCGCTGCAACTGGCGATCCTGCCGCAGTTCATCCTCATGTCGAAGATCGGCTGGGTCGGTACGCTCCAGGCGCTGGTGCCCCCGGCCCTCGCCAACGCCTTCGGCATCTTCTGGCTGCGCCAGTACATCGAGAACGGCGTGCCCGACGAACTGCTCGACGCCGCGCGCATCGACGGCGCCGGGTTCTTCCGCCAGTACTGGAACATCGCGCTGCCGATGATCAGGCCCGCGCTGTCCTTCCTCGCCATCTACGCCTTCGTCGGCGCCTGGAACGACTACGTCTGGCCGCTCGTCGTGCTCACCGACCCCGACCACGTGACCCTCCAGGTGGAGCTGGCCCAGCTGAACGTCGGCCACACCACCGACTACAGCATGGTCATGGCCGGGGTGCTGATGGCGGCCCTGCCACTGGTGCTGGTCTTCGCCGTCTTCGCCCGCGGTTTCATCGCGGGCGCCACCGAAGGCGCGGTGCAGGGCACCTGACCCGCGCGGGCCGGCCCGGCCCGCGCGGCATCCCACCCGACTCCCCCACCCCACCCCGCCCCGCCTCGCCACGCAACCCATGTCATCCCCCGTCAGCAGAAAAGGGAGCCGTCCGCCGATGAACGATCCGTCGGTCCCCGGGCCCCGGCCCGCCGATCCCCTGATCGCCCTGCGTCCCTGGGAGGCACCCGAGGTGACCTCCTGGCGCCGGCTCCCCATGAACGCCGTCGACCGGCGCACCGGAGCCCTCCCGCTGGACGGCGACTGGCGCTTCCAGTTGCTGCCGGCTCCCGACGCGCCGGCCGGCGGCCGCTGGTCCACGGCGCACGTCCCCGGCGCCTGGACCGTGCAGGACACGGACGACCTGCCGCAGTACACGAACGTCACCATGCCGTTCGGCGAGTTCCCGCCGGACTCCCCCGCCGCCAACCCGACCGGGGTCTACGAACGGGAACTGGACGTCCCCGGGCAGTGGGCCGGGCGGCGCGTCGTGCTCCAGGTGGGCGCGGCGGAGAGCGTACTGCTCGTGCACGTCGACGGGCGGCCGGTGGGCGTCTCCAAGGACTCCCACCTGGCGGCCGAGTTCGACCTCACCGAAGTCGTCCGGCCCGGCGCGCGGTCGGTCCTCAGGCTCACCGTCGTCAAGTGGTCGGACGCCTCGCACATCGAGGACCAGGACCACTGGTGGCACGGCGGGATCACCCGCTCGGTGCTGCTGTACGCGACCGACCCCTTTCATCTCGCGGACGTGACCGTGCGGGCGCGGCGGGACGGCGAGTTGCGCGTGGACTGCCGGGTACGGAACGCGGCGGGCGACCGGGCACTGCCCGGGGGCTGGTACCTCACCGGCGAGCTCGACGGTGAACCTCTCGCGCAGGACGCCGCGTTCGACCGGCTCAACGCCGCGGACGACCGGGTCTCCGACTTCCTCGGCGAGGCCCGCATCCACGCCACCGTGCCCGACGTGCGCACCTGGAACGCGGAGCAGCCGGAACTGTACGGGCTGACCGTCCGGCTGCACCGCGCCGACGGCACGCTCGCCGACACCTCGTACCACCGCGTCGGCTTCCGGGACGTCGAGATCGCCGGCCGGGACCTGCTCGTCAACGGTGAGCGGGTCTTCGTCCGGGGCGTCAACCGGCACGACTTCCACCCCCTCACCGGGCGGACGGTGTCGTACGACGACATGCGCGCGGACCTGGTGCTGCTGAAGCGGTTCGGGTTCAACGCGATCCGCACCTCGCACTACCCGAACGATCCGGCCCTGTACGACCTCGCGGACGAACTGGGCTTCTACGTCGTCGACGAGGCGGACGTCGAGTCCCACGACCACGCCCACGAGATCGCCGACGACCCGCGCTACCTGAACGCCTTCGTGGACCGGGTCGCGCGCATGGTGCTGCGCGACAAGAACCATCCCTCGGTCATCATCTGGTCGCTGGGCAACGAGTCCGACTACGGGGCGAACCACGACGCGGCGGCCGGCTGGCTGCGGCGCCACGACCCGACCCGGCCGCTCCAGTACGAGGGGGCGGCCAAGCGCGGCTGGGCGGACCCGGACGTGGCCTCCGACATCGCCTGCCCCATGTACGCGCCGCTGGAGGACTGCGTGGCGCACGCCCTGTCCGGCGAGCAGACCAAGCCGCTGATCCAGTGCGAGTACTCGCATGCCATGGGCAACAGCAACGGCACGCTGGCCGACCACTGGGCGGCCATCGAGTCCACTCCGGGGCTTCAGGGCGGGTTCATCTGGGAGTTCTGGGACCACGGAATCCTCCAACGGGTGAGCGACGGAAGACCGGTCGGGCGCGCGGGCGCCGGACTGTATGACAACGGTGTCGCCGCGCCCGGCCACCGCTGGGCGTACGGCGGCGACTTCGGCGAGGCCCCGCACGACGGGGCGTTCGTCGCGGACGGGATCGTCTTCCCCGACCGCACCCCCAAGCCCGCGATGTACGAGCACCGGGAGATCGCGGCACCGGTCCGCATCCGGTGCTTCAGGCACGAGGGCGTCGTGCTCGCCAACCACCAGCACTTCCGGGGTTTCGACTGGCTGACCGGCACCTGGGAGCTGGCGCTGGCCGACGGCCGTACCCTCACCGGCCCGGCCGGGCTGCCCGAACTGTGCCCCGGCGAGACCGCGGCCGTACCGCTGCCCTTCGAGGTGCCGGCGGACGGCGGCGAGGCGTGGCTGACGCTGCGGGTGACGGTCGCCGAGGACCAGGCATGGGCGCCGGCCGGTACGGAGATCTGCGCGCCGCAGATCCGGATCCGGGCGGCGGACCCGCTCCGGCCGCCGGTGCCGGCGGGGCCCGCCGTCCGGGTGGACGACGAGGGGCTGCTGCTGCACCCGCTGCTGGCGGCCGCGCCGGTGCTGTCCCTGTGGCGGGCGCCCACCGACAACGACGAGCTGGGCGGGACGGCGCGGCGCTGGCGCGCCTGGGGCCTGGACCGGCTGGTGCGCAAGGTGGTCTCGGTGCGCCGCGGTTTCGAGGAAGGCGAGAGGGGGGTGCCCCCGGCCGAAGGCTCGGGGAGGGTGACCGTGCTTGCGGAGTACGCCGGCACGGTCGGGGTGGTACGGCACCGGCAGGAGTTCACGCCGGTCGAGGGCGGTGTCCGGGTCGACGAGTCGGCCGAGCTGCCCGAGGAGTTCACGGACGTGGCGCGGGTCGGCTCGGTCTTCGAGACGGTGTCCGGGCTCGATCTGCTGGAGTGGTTCGGCCAGGGTCCCTGGGAGTCGTACCCCGACCGCGCCGCCGGAGCCCCGGTCGCGCACCACTCATCGCCCGTGGACGAGTTGTTCACCCCCTATCTGCGGCCCCAGGAGAGCGGCGGCCGGCACGGCGTCCGGCGGTTCACGCTGTCGGCGCCGGACGCCACCGGACTCGTGGTCGAACTGGACGGGCCCCGCCAGGTCTCCGTCAGCCGCTACCGCGCCGAGGACCTCACCGCCGTCACGCACCACGACGAACTCGTGCCGCGGGCCGGCTGCGTGGTCCACATCGACGCCGCACACCGGGGCCTGGGCACGGCGTCGTGCGGTCCCGACACCTTCCCCTCCTACCTCGTCGCACCGGGTGTCCACCGCTGGAGCTGGACCCTGCGCGTCCGCTGAGATCCCCCCACGCCCCTCCCCGTCACTTCTGCTTACTCACGGAGCACTCGTGTGTACTTCGCATGACCACATCCAGGGTGAGGCCGCGCAGGCCGGAGCCGGGAGACGCAACTTCCTCAGGGCCACCGCGCTGCTCGGTGCCGCCGCCACCGCCGGGGTCGCGCTGCCGGCCGTCGCCGAGGCGTCCTCCGGTTCCGGCCGGCGGCCCGACCCGGAGAGCCGGCGCTTCACCCTCGCGGTGATGCCCGACACCCAGTACCTCTTCGACGGGCCGAGCATCAACCCGGCGCCCGTCGAGGCCTCGCTGCACTATCTGCTGGAGCAGGGCGGTGCCGCCGACGAGAACATCGTCTTCCTGTCCCACCTCGGCGACCTCACCCAGAACGGTGCGCCGGAGGAGTTCGCCGCGATCAGCAAGGCGTTCGGGATCCTCGACCGCCGCGGGGTCGGCTACAGCGTGCTGGCCGGCAACCACGACATCAGGTCGTCCACGGACGACCAGCGTGGCGCGACGCCCTACCTGGACGCGTTCGGCCCGCAGCGGTTCAAGGACAGGCCGACGTTCGCCGGAGCGTCCTCGGACGGCTACAACACCTGCCACCTGTTCCGGGCGGCCGGGCGTGAGTGGCTGGTCCTGGCGCTGGACTGGCGGCTGTCGGCCAAGGGCTACGCCTGGGCGAAGGACGTCATCGCCGCCCACCCGAAGGCACCCGTCATCCTCACCACGCACGAACTGGTCGTGGGCGACGACGAGTTGTCGTCGTACGGACAGCAGCTGTGGGACCGGCTGATCAACGAGCACGACCAGATCTTTCTCACCCTGAACGGGCACTACTGGCCGGCGGGCCGCGCGACCCGCAAGAACGCGGCCGGCAACGAGGTGCACCTGCACCTGACGAACTACCAGAACCGCTACTTCGGCGGTGCGGCGATGATCCGCCTCTACCACTTCGACCTGGACCGCGACGTCATCGACGTGGAGACGGTCTCGCCGTGGATCCTCGGCCGGGCCAAGAAGGGCCTCAACGAGCTGGAGCGGCAGGAGATGGAGCTGAGCGGCGACGCGGACCGCTTCTCCGTCGGCATCGACTTCGCGGAGCGCTTCGCCGGCTTCGACCCGGTGCCGGTCCGCCCGGCGCGGCCCGCGTCGCAGCTGCTGGTCCGGGGCACGGCCGCCTACTGGCGGTTCGACTCGGCCGTCGTGGACACCGTCCGTGACCTGTCCGGCAACGGCAACGACCTCACCGTGGTCTCGGTGGGCGGCGGCACCCTGGGCTGGTCGGCGGACCACCACCCGGACCAGCCGGGCCACGGCAGTCTGGAGTTCACGGGCTACAAGTCCCCGCTGACCGGCGCATACCTGCGGACCGTCGACGGCGCCCCGCTCAACTCGGCGACCTTCAAGGACGGTTACACCATCGAGGCGTTCTACCGGCTGCCCGCCGACTGGAGCGCCGCGCACAACGCATGGTCCGGTCTGGTCAGCCGCACCGGCCGCAACGGCTCGGTCGGCACCGTCACCGACGACCCGGACGAGCCGCTGGCCACGCTCTCCATCTCCGACGGTCCGGGCCCGCAGTGGGCCGTGCACCCGCTCAACCAGCGGCAGCTGGCCACCAACTGGGGCGACGAGACCGACCCCGGGATCTGGTGGCACCTCGCCGTCGTCAACGACGGCAGGCACACCACGATGTACGTGCAGGGCTGTCCGGTCGCCCGCAACCCGCACGCCGCCGCGGTCGGCATCGCCTCGGCCGGGAAGCCCTGGCTGCTCGGCGGCTACGAGTACGCGGACCGGATCGACCAGATCCTGCACGGCCGCCTCGGCGACGTCCGGATCGTCTCCCGGGCGCTGCCCGTCTCGTCCTTCATGACCCACTGACTCCTGTGACAGACGCCGGACACGAGGGGGGTGCGGCCGAAGGACGTGTCCGGCCGCCGGGGTACGTGCACGCCGCGTGTCCCGATCGACCCGGTCTTCGTGGGACGTGGTGGGCTGAGCGTCCCGTTCGGCTTCGGGCCGGTGGGGGCCGGTCGCGCAGTTCCCCGCGCCCCTTACGGGGCTCGTCGTCCACGGGTGGCCCCCACCGCACCGGCCCGAGCCCTACGCGTAGAACCGCGAGAGGCTCTGCAGCACGGCGGCGGGCTTGGTCCCGCCGTCGATCTCGATCGTGCCGTCGACGACGATCTGCACGCCGCCCGGCACGTCCTCGACGTCCGTCAGCCGGCCGGCCAGCCGGATCCGGGAGCCGGCCTTCACCGGGGCCGGGAAACGCACCTTGTTCAGACCGTAGTTGACCTTCGTGGTGACGCCCTGCACGTCCAGCAGCTCGGTGAACAGGGGGATGAACAACGACAGGGTGAGGTAGCCGTGGGCGATGGGGGCGCCGAAGGGGCCCGCGGCCGCCCGCTCGGGGTCGACGTGGATCCACTGGTGGTCGCCGGTCGCGTCGGCGAAGGTGTCGATACGGTCCTGGGTGACCTCGATCCACTCGCTGGTGCCCAGGTCGCTGCCCGCGAGCTTCTTCAGTTCGTCGAGGCCGTTGACGGTGACGGTCATGTGGCTTTCCTTACTCAGGAGTCGGTGCCGTAGCGCTTGCGCACCTGGGACTTGAGGAGTTTTCCGGATGCGGTGCGCGGGAGTTCGTCGGCGAGCACCACGGACTTGGGGAGCTTGTACCTGGCGAGGCGGCCGGAGAGCGAGGCCAGGATCTCGTCGGCGTCGAGGACGGCGTCTTCGCGCGGTACGACCACCGCGCGCGGCACCTCGCCCCAGGTGTCGTCCGGTACGCCGATCACCGCGCACTCGGCGATGCCGGGGTGGCCGAGGAGCAGGTCCTCGATCTCGGCGGGATAGATGTTCTCGCCGCCGGAGATGATCATGTCCTTGAGGCGGTCGACGATGAAGACGTAGCCGTCCTCGTCGACCCGGGCCGCGTCACCGCTGCGGAACCAGCCGTCCGCGAAGGAGGCCGCGGTCTCCTCGGGCAGCCCCCAGTAGCCGGGCATGACATGGGGTCCGCGGACGACGACCTCGCCGGTCTCGCCGACGTCGACCCGGGTCAGGTCGGGCCGCACGACCCGTACGTCGCTGAAGAAGTGCGGTACGCCGGCCGAGCCCGCCTTGCTGACGGCGTGTTCGGCGTCGAGGAAGAGGGTGCCGGGCGCGGCCTCCGTCATGCCGTAGCCCTGGAGGAACGTCAGTCCTCTCTCCTGGTACCTGGCGATCAGCGGAGTGGGGACCGGGGAGCCGCCGCAGGTGAGGATGCGCAGGGAGGAGAGGTCGGCGTCCGGCCAGCGGGGGTGGCGGGCCACCTGTTCGAACATCGTGGGGACCCCGAACATGAAGGTGATCCGGTGCTCTTCGATCAGGTCGAGGGTCCTGGCCGGGTCGAAGGCCTCGACCAGGACACAGGTGCCGCCCTTGAGGAGGACCGGGAGGGTAAGCATGTTGAGGCCGGCCGTGTGGAACAACGGGGCCGAGACCAGGGCGCGTTCGTCGGCGATCAGGTCGGTGTCGACCAGGACGTTCAGCGCGTTCCAGGTGAGGTTGCCGTGCGTGAGCATCGCGCCCTTGGGGCGGCCGGTCGTCCCCGAGGTGTACATGATGATGCAGGTGTCGTCGGGGACGACCGGTTCGTCGATCGGGTCCTCGGCCGCCGCGGCCAGCAACTCCTCGTACTCGGCGCCCACTTCGACGTAGGTCCGGACGTCGCTTGTGCCGGGCAGGCCCGCGACCAGACCCGCGTGCGAGGGGCCGTAGAGGAGGGCCTTGGCGCCGGAGTCGGCGAGCTGGTAGGCGATCTCGGGGCCGGCCAGGCGGGTGTTGAGCGGGACGAAGACCGCGCCGAGGGTGCCGGCCGCGAACAGGGTCTCCAGGTAGGCGGGGTGGTTGGGGCCGAGGTAGCCGATGCGGTCGCCGCGGCGGATGCCCCGGGCGCGCAGGGCGTGGGCCAGGCGGGTGGTGCGGGTGTACAGGGTGCGGTAGTCGGCCGACTGCTCGCCGGACACCAAGGCCGTGCGGTGCGGGGTCTTGCGGGCCCGGCGTGCGGGCCACGAGCCCAGTCCCTCGTTGCGCATCTGCGGTCCCTTACGGCGTGGTCAGCCCGAGCAGGCGGGCGGCGTTCTCCTTGAGGATCTTCGGCCGGACCTCGTCCTTGATCGGCAGTTTCCCGAAGTCGGCGAGCCACCGGTCGGGGGTGAGGACGGGGAAGTCGGAGCCGAACAGCACCTTGTCCTTGAGCAGCGTGTTGGCGTACTGGACGAGCTGCGGCGGGAAGTACTTCGGCGACCAGCCGGACAGGTCGATGTGCACGCCCGGCTTGTGGGTGGCGACGGCGAGGGCCTCGTCCTGCCAGGGGAAGGACGGGTGCGCCAGGATGATCTTCAGGTGCGGGAAGTCGGCCGCCACGTCGTCCACGTGGAGCGGGTTGCTGTACTTCAGCCGGATCCCGCCGCCGCCCGGGACGCCGGCGCCGATGCCGGTCTGGCCGGTGTGGAAGAGGGCGATGGTGCCGGTCTCCTCGATCACCTCGTAGAGGCCGTACGCCACCGCGCGGTCGTTCGGGAAGAAGCCCTGGATGGAGGGGTGGAACTTGAAGCCCTTCACCCCGTACTCCTCGACCAGGCGGCGGGCCTGCCGGACCCCGGCCCTGCCGCGGAAGGGGTCGACGGAGGCGAAGGGGATCAGCACGTCGGCGTTGGCGGCCGCGGCCTCGGCGACCTCCTCGTTGGGGACCGGCGCGGTGCCGGTCGCGGACTCGGCGTCCACCGTGAAGATCACGGCGGCCATGTTCCGCTCCCGGTAGTAGGCGGCCGTCTCCTCGATCGTCGGCTTCCGCTTGCCCTCGACCTTGAAGTAGGCCGAGGAGGCGTCGTGCAGGTCGTCGTCGAGGGAGGAGTGGCCCTTGGCGGAGACCTCGGCGTGCGTGTGCACGTCGATCGCCGTCAATGTCGCGATGTCCATCATGCCTCCGGGAGCTTGGGCGCCGGGATGCCGACCGTCTGGAGTTCGGCGCCGACCGAGGTGGCGAAGGCGTCGGCCAGGGTGTCCGGGGTCCAGCCGCCGTCGGCGTAGGCCGCCCTGATCTCCTGCGGATGCGACCAGAGTGCCACCTTGTCGCCGCCGATGCCGATGGCCTGGCCGGTGATCGAGCGGGCCGCCTCGGAGGCCAGGAAGGGGACGAGGGCCGCGCAGTCCTCGGGGGTGCCGAAGCCCTCGCCCTTGCGCAGGAAGTCCGGGAGCGGCTCGCCGTTCTTCATGGCCTCGACGTACGGGGCGAAGGCGGGGATGGTCTCGGTCATCGCCGTGGCGGCCACCGGCACGATCGCGTTGACGGTGATGCCGGCCCGGCCCAGCTCCATCGACCAGGTACGGGCCATGGCGGCGATGCCCGCCTTCGCGGCGGCGTAGTTGGTCTGGCCGAAGTTGCCGCGCTGGCCGGCCGGGGAGCCGACCAGGATCAGGGTGCCGCCCTCGCCCTGCTCGCGCATCCGGACGGCGGCGGCGCGGGCGCAGGTGAAGGTGCCCTTGAGGTGGGTGGTGACGACGGCGTCGAAGTCGTCGTCGGTCATCTTCCACAGCACCTTGTCGCGCAGGATGCCCGCGTTGGTGACCAGGATGTCGAGACGGCCGAACTCCTGTACGGCCCTGCTCACGAGGCGGTCCGCGGCTTCGGCGGTGCCGACCGGGACCACCTCGGCGACGGCGGTGCCGCCGGCCTCGGCGATGGACTTCACGGCCTGGTCGGCGACGGTCTCGTCCACGTCGTTGACGACCACGCGGGCGCCGCGGGCGGCCAGGGCACGGGCGTAGGCGAGGCCGAGGCCCCGGCCGCTGCCGGTGACGACGGCGGCCTTGCCGGTGAGATCGATGGTGGGCACGGTCGGTCCCTTCACAGACGACGGTGGCGGCCGGAGGGCCGCCTGCGACTTCGAGATCGAAGCTAAGAGCAATAATTGTTGACGTCAATAGTTGTTGTCATCCCATGGGTGCCTCATGCTGGAATCTGCGCGACAGACCGCCCCGCCGCCGGGGCCCGTAGCAGGGAGACCGCCATCACCCGCCAGCACCCCGAGAACCCGACCTCGATCGACGCGGACGAGCCGTGGATGCGCGAGCTGCACGCGGACACGGGGTACCTGCTGTACCGCCTGGGCCTGCGCTCGGGGCAGGTCTTCAACACGTTCCTCCAGGAGTCGGGGCTGCGACTGCGCCACTACGCGGTGCTGCGGTTTCTCGCCACGTCGGATGGCTCGCTCCAGCGGGAGCTGAGCACCCGGCTCGGCTACGACCCGAGCGCGATCGTCGGCCTGGTCGACGACCTGGAGAAGCTGGGTTTCGCCGAGCGGCGCCCCTCCCCCGACGACCGCCGCAGCCGGATCGTCGTCCTGACCGGCGCCGGCCGGGCGTTCCTGCGGGACACCGACGAGGCGGGCCGACGCGTGACGAACGATCTGCTGGGCCCGCTCGACGCGGCAGAGCGGGCGACGCTGCACGCCCTGCTGCTGCGCGTCGCCGACCGGCCATGACCGCCGTCACCCGTTCGGCACCCGACCGGCTGCTCGCGGTCCTGGCCGCCTTCGACCACGGGCACACGGCGCTGAGCCTGTCGGGCATCAGCCGCCGCGCCGGGCTCTCCCTGACCACCACGCACCGGCTGGTCGGTGCGCTCACCTCATGGGGCGCGCTGGAGCGGGACGCGGACGGCACCTACCACGTGGGCCTGCGTCTCTGGGAACTGGCCGCGCTGGCGCCGCGCGGTCTGGCGCTGCGCCAGGTCGCGCTGCCTTACCTGGAGGACCTGTACGAGGCGACGCACGAGAACGTGCAGCTGGCGGTCCGGGACGGGGCGGAGGTCGTCTACATCGAGTGGCTGTCGGGACGGTCGGCGGTGGGCGTGCACATCCGGGTGGGCGCCCGCTGGCCGCTGCACGCGACCGGGGTGGGACTCGCGCTGCTCGCGCACGAGACGGCCGGCTTCCAGCAGGACTACTGTGCGGGCCCGTTGGCGTCCTTCACGCCCTACACGGTCACGGATCCGGCCGGACTGCGCCGCTCGCTGGCCGAAGTCCGGCGTACCGGGGCGGCGGTGAGCAGACGTCAGGTCACCGACGACGCGCTGTCGGTGGCGGCTCCGGTGCGCGGGGCGAGCGGACAGGTGGTCGCGGCCGTCTCGGTGGTGGTGCCCGAGGCGGATGCCCAGGTGCCGGTGCTGGTCCCGGCGGTGCGGCTGGCGGCCCGCGGGATATCCCGGGCGCTGGGCTGGCAGCCCGGACCGGACGACGGGACAGGCGGGGCGGCGTGACCGGGGGCCGGCGAGCGAGGTGTACCGGGAGCCGGGCGAGGCCGCCTGGGCGTGGGCACTGGGTCAGGTGCCGCCGCGGCGGGGGCCCGGCACGTGGCCGACCGGACCGCAGCCGGGGAAGACCTCACCGGAGCGACTCGCTGATCAGCTCTCGATCCGTGCCCAGCGCCCCCTGATGGCCTGCTGTTCCAAGGCTGAGCAGTTTATTCTTCCGTGGTTTCCGGCGCGCGGATGCCTTCGAGTTGCAGGGTCAGATGCCGGCGCCAGTCGCCGGCGCCGGCCATGTTCGCCATCGCGCCTCGGGTGATGAGCACGAAATCGGAGGCGCGGAAGTCGGAGCGCAGGCGGCCGGCGTCGACGGCGCGCTGCACGATGCTCTCGGCGATCGCCGCGAACGCGGTCTTCTCGGCGTCGATGACGTCCCAGTCCGGCTCCTGCGAGCCGAGGAGCGCGAAGCGGAACGCGGCATCGGGCTCCGCGGATTCCAGGTACCGGTACAGCAGCGTCTCGAACGCCGCCCATGGGTCCTCGATCCGCTCGGCGGTTCGGGCGAGGCTGGTGATGGCTTCGAAGCGGCGGCCGATGATCGCGGCCCGCAGGGCCCGCTTGTCGGTGAAGTGCCGATACAGGGTGCCCACTCCCAGGCCGGCACGCTCGGCGATCTCGTCCATCTGCACGCTGTCGCCGCGCTGGGCGAACAGTTCACTGGCCGCGTCGAGGATGGTTTCGCGGTTGCGCCGGGCGTCGGCGCGCAGCGAGTGATCCCGGGTGGTCATGACGTTCAGGGTAGTTGACGCCATGGACGGTCCGTCTTAGATTCGGAACCGGAGTTCAGGTTCATTTTAAGGAGGACACCGGTGATCGTCGTCACCACACCGACCGGACGCATCGGCAGCCGGCTCGTGCGGCGGCTGCTCGACCAGGGCTGCGCGCTCCGGCTCGTCGCGCGCGACGCCTCGCGCCTCGACCAGGAGGTCAGCGAGCAGGTCGAGCTCGTCGAAGGCTCCCACGAGGATCCGGCCGTGCTCGACAAGGCGCTGCCCGGAGCCGACGCCCTGTTCTGGCTGGTCCCCCCGAACCCGGCCGCCCCGAGCACCATGGAGCACTACCTCTCCTTCGCCCGGGCCGGCGCCGCGGCCGTGGCCCGCCACGGTGTCAGCCATCTGGTCGGGGTGAGCAGCGCCGGACACGGGTGGACAAGCCCGGCCGGCGTGCTCTCCGCGGCCTTCGCCATGGACGTGCAACTGGCTGCGTCAGGTGCGGCCTACCGGGCGCTCGCCCTGCCCTTCTACATGGAGAACCTGCTCGGCCAGCTCGACGCGATCCGCCGGCACGGCGCGTTCTCCCTGACCTGCGCCGGCGACCAGCCACTGGCCACGATCGCGACATGTGACATCGCACAGGCCGCAGCCGGCCTGCTCACCGACCTGTCCTGGGCCGGGCAGGCCGAGCTGCCCCTGTTCGGCCCCGACCGCCTCACGCCCGACGGCATGGCCGAAGTGATCAGCGAGGAACTCGAAACACCCGTCGTCTACCGCCGCGTCACCGTGGACGAGTACGCCGCGACGCTGCGCTCCCGCGGAGCCGGCGACCGGATGGTCAGGGACCTCGTCGAGACCTTCGCCGCCCAGGACGGCGGCATCTACGACGCGGACTGGGCCACCGCGACGATCACGGCGACCGACTTCCGGACCTGGTGCCGGGAGGTGCTCAAACCCGCCGTGCACGCCACCTTCTCGTCGTGACCGGGCCGGGACCGGCACTACCGAGCGGCCGGCTTCAGAGCGTGAACTCCCATGAGAAACAAGGAGATTCTTTGTTTTAACTCTTGACGGCCGCAGGCACGGAGAGCACATTGGGCGCACTTTGAGAGCGCTCTCAGGACAGTCTCGGACAGCCTCCGGCAGTCCTGGCGCCCTCGGAGTGACACCCCCGCACTCCCTTCCGTACCCGAGAGGCACCCCCATGAGTGAAACCTCCGGTATACCCGTCGCGGATCGCAGACGGCGGCGCTCGCCGCGCCGCGCCCTGCTCGCCGCGCTCGCCACCATGGGCCTGGCGGTCGCGGCCGCCACGACCGCGACCCTTCCCGCCAGCGCCTCGGCGCCCGGCGTGCCGTCCGGCTGGAACCAGGTCTTCCTCGACGACTTCAACGGCTCGGCCGGCACCGGCGTCAACACCTCCGACTGGCAGTACGACACCGGGACCTCGTATCCCGGAGGCGCCGCCAACTGGGGCACCGGCGAGGTCGAGACGATGACGTCGAGCACCGCCAACGTCGCCCTGGACGGCAGCGGCAACCTGAAGATCACGCCGGTGCGGGACTCGGCCGGCAACTGGACGTCGGGCCGGATCGAGACCACCCGCACCGATTTCCAGCCCCCGGCCGGCGGCAAGCTGCGCGTCGAGGCCCGCATCCAGATGCCGAACGTCACCGGCACCGCCGCCTACGGCTACTGGCCCGCGTTCTGGATGCTGGGCGCGCCCTACCGGGGCAACTACCAGAACTGGCCGGGCGTCGGCGAGCTGGACATCATGGAGAACGTGCAGGGCCTGAACAAGGTCTGGGCGACCATGCACTGCGGCACCAACCCGGGCGGCCCCTGCAACGAGACGACGGGCCTCGGCAACTCGACCGCCTGCCCCAACACCACCTGCCAGTCCGGCTTCCACACCTACACCATGGAGTGGGACCGCTCGGTGAGCCCGGAGGCGATCCGCTTCTACGTCGACGGGGTCAACTACCAGACGGTGACCTCCAGCCAGGTCGACGCCACCACCTGGACGAACGCCACCAACCACGGCTTCTTCGTCATCCTGAACGTGGCGATGGGCGGCGGCTTCCCCGGCGCGTTCGGCGGCGGTCCGACCAGCGCCACCGAATCCGGACACCCGATGGTCGTCGACTACGTCCAGGTGCTGCAGTCCAGCGGGAGCGGTACCACCCCGCCGCCGAGCGGCAACCGGAACGCCTACAGCGCCATCCAGGCGGAGTCGTACGACAGCCAGTCCGGCGTCACCACCGAGACCACCACCGACACCGGCGGCGGCCAGGACATCGGGTACATCGCCAACGGCGACTGGGCGCTGTACAAGGGCGTCGACTTCGGCTCCACGCCGGCCACCCAGTTCTACGCGAGGGTGGCGAGCGGCGCGGCGTCCGGGGTGAGCGGTCTGGTCCAGGTGCGTCTGGACAGCCCGTCCAACTCCCCCATCGGCAGCTTCGCGGTCGGCGGCACCGGCGGCTGGCAGAACTGGACCACGGTCCCGGCCAACATCAGTTCGGTGACGGGCACCCACGACGTCTACCTGACCTTCAGCAGCGGCCAGCCGGCGGACTTCGTGAACGTGAACTGGTTCGACTTCGGGCACTGACAAAGGGAGTCGGGCACGCGGCGCCGGAGGGATCCCCTCCGGCGCCGCCGTCGTGTCAGCGCAACTCTGCACGGAACGCCACCGGCGTCTGCCCGGTGTGCAGGTGGAAGAACTTGGAGAAGTTCGCCGCGTCCGGGAAGCCGATCGCCGCGCCGACCCGGCCGATCGGCAGGTCCGTGTGGGCGAGGAGGCGTTTGGCCTCCAGGACGACCCGCTTGTCGATGAAGCCCTTGGGGGTCTCGCCGGTCGCGGCGCGGACCGCGCGGACCAGGGTGCGGCGGGAGTAACCGAGGGCGTCCGCGTAGCCGCTGACGCTGTGGTTGGTGGCGAAGTCCTTCTCCACCGCGTCCCGGAAGAGGGTGAAGGTCGTGTCGGCCTGGCGGCGCGCCGCCTCCGCCGAACTGGCCGCGAGATGGGCGAGGCGCAGGAGAAACGCCGTCAGGGAGTGCCGCAGAACCGAGGTGTGCAGGCTCAGGGGGAGCGTTTCGGCGTCCTCGTACTCGCGTTGCAGATTGGCGAGCGACGCCTGGACCGCGGCGAGTTGCGGTGCCTCGGGGCGGAGCAGGGGCGGCAGGTCGTAGCGGTAGAGGCCGGTCGCCTCGACGATCGCCCGCGGCAGAAAGCCGGGTTGCATGGTCAGGACGGTTCCGCGGTACTCGCAGGTCCGTGAGAAGCGGTGCACCTGGCCCGGCCGGATCCAGAGCAGGTCGCCGGCCCGGGCCTCGTACTCGGCGAAGTCGATCATGTGCCGGACCGGGCCGTCGGTGAAGAGCATCACCACGTGGAAGTCGATGCGGTGGACGCGCTCCAGCGGGTCGTCGGCGTGCCAGAGGCGTTCGGTCCCGAGCGGGCCGACCTGGATGCCGACGCCGCCGACGCTCAGATCCACCGGGAAGGGGAGGGTTCTGATTCCGTCACCGTCACCCGGCTCATTGGGCGTTCTGTCCGCCATGTCCTTCTCGTGCCCATCTCTGTCGAAGATCCGTGTCCCACTTTCACCACAGGCTGACACACTCCGACCTTCCCTCTTAAAAGTCAGACTTTTACTTTTGAACGCGTCACGCCAGCCAGACCGCTTCGAACGAGGACTTCTTGAAGATGAGCACGCAGACATCAGTGGGCTTCGACGACGGCTTCGAGTGGACCGACCTCGACCGGCGTGCCGTGGACACCGCGCGCCTCCTTGCGGCCGACGCCGTGCAGCGGGTCGGCAACGGGCACCCTGGCACCGCGATGAGCCTGGCGCCGGCCGCGTACACGATCTTTCAAAAGGTGATGCGTCACGACCCGGCCGACCCCGAGTGGACCGGGCGGGACCGCTTCGTCCTCTCCCCCGGGCACACCTCGCTCACCCTCTACACCCAGCTGTTCCTCGCCGGGTACGAGCTGGAGCTGGACGACCTGAAGGCGTTCCGCACCCACCGGTCCAAGACGCCCGGCCACCCCGAGTACGGCCACACCGCCGGTGTCGAGACCACCACCGGCCCCCTCGGCCAGGGCGTCGCCAACGCCGTCGGCATGGCGATGGCCGCCCGCTACGAGCGCGGCCTGTTCGACCCGCAGGCCCCCGAGGGCACCTCCCCCTTCGACCACACCATCTGGGCGATCGTCTCCGACGGCGACCTGGAGGAGGGCGTCTCCGCCGAGGCCTCCTCGCTGGCCGGCCACCAGAAGCTCGGCAACCTGGTCTTCGTCTACGACGACAACCACATCTCCATCGAGGGCGACACCGCGACCGCGTTCTCGGAAGACGTCCTGGGGCGGTACGAGGCCTACGGCTGGCACACCCAGCGCATCGAGCCCACCGCCGAGGGCGACGTCGACGTCCACGCCCTGTACACGGCCCTGAAGGCGGCGCAGGCCGAGACCGAGCGGCCGTCGATCATCGCGATGCGCACGATCATCGCCTGGCCCGCCCCGAACGCCCGGAACACCGAGGCCTCGCACGGCTCCGCGCTCGGCGCCGACGAGGTCGCCGCCACCAAGCGCGTCCTCGGCTTCGACCCCGAGCAAAGCTTCCAGGTCGACACCGACGTCCTGGCCCACACCCACCGCGCCCTCGACCGGGGCGCCGAGGCCCATGCCGCCTGGGACAAGCGCATCGCCGAGTGGCGCGGCCGGAACGAGGAGCAGGCGCGGCTCTTCGACCGGGTCGTGGCCGGTCAGCTCCCCGAGGGCTGGGAGTCCGAGCTCCCCGTCTTCGAGGAGGGCGGCTCCGTCGCCACCCGCGCCGCCTCCGGAAAGGTCCTCCAGGCGCTCGGCGCGGTGCTGCCCGAGCTGTGGGGCGGCTCCGCCGACCTCGCGGGCTCGAACAACACCACCATCGACAAGACGTCCTCGTTCCTGCCGAAGGGCAACCCGCTGCCCGGGGCGGACCCGTACGGTCGCACCGTCCACTTCGGCATCCGCGAGTTCTCGATGGCCGCCGAGATGAACGGCATCGCCCTGCACGGCAACACCCGCATCTACGGCGGCACCTTCCTGGTGTTCTCCGACTACATGCGCAACGCGGTCCGCATGTCGGCCCTGATGCAGCTGCCCGTGACGTACGTCTGGACGCACGACTCCATCGGGCTCGGCGAGGACGGCCCGACCCACCAGCCGGTCGAGCACCTGGCCGCGCTGCGCGCCATCCCGGGCCTGAACGTGGTCCGCCCGGCCGACGCCAACGAGACCGCGACGGCCTGGGCCGAGATCTTGAAGCGGCACGCCACGCACCCCGCCCCGCACGGCCTCGCGCTGACCCGTCAGGGCGTGCCGACGTACGCGCCGAACCCGGACGCGGCCAAGGGCGGCTACGTGCTGCGCGAGTCGTCGGCCGGGACCCCGGAGGTGGTCCTCATCGCCACCGGTTCCGAGGTGCAACTCGCCGTCGCGGCACGTGACCTCCTGGAGGCCGAGGGGATCGGCACCCGGGTGGTGTCGATGCCGTCCGTGGAGTGGTTCGAGGAGCAGCCCCGCGAGTACCGCGAGAGCGTCCTGCCGCCGGCCGTGCGGGCGCGGGTCGCCGTCGAGGCCGGGATCGGCCTGACCTGGTACCGCTTCGTGGGCGACGCCGGACGGATCGTCTCCCTGGAGCACTTCGGCGCTTCCGCCGATGCCAAGACCCTGTTCGCCGAGTTCGGCTTCACCGCCGAGCACGTGGCGGCCGCGGCCCGCGAGTCGCTCGCCGCCGCCCGTACCGCCTGATCCACCAGCCAGAGCAAAAAACAGTTCAGTAGAGGAAGATGATCGCTGTGACCGAAGCAACCGCCACCGCGGGAGCACTGAAGCGCCTGACCGACGAGGGCGTCTCGATCTGGCTGGACGACCTGTCGCGCAAGCGGATCAGCACCGGCAACCTCGCCGAGCTCGTCGCGGAGAAGAACGTCGTGGGCGTGACCACGAACCCGTCGATCTTCCAGGCCGCCATCGGCTCCGGTGAGGGGTACGAGGAGCAGCTCGCCGACCTCGCCGTGCGGGGTGTCACGGTCGAGGAGGCCGTGCGGATGATGACGACGCAGGATGTGCGGGCCGCCGCCGATGTCCTGTCTTCTGTATACGATGTGTCACACGGCACAGACGGCCGGGTGTCCATCGAGGTCGATCCCCGCCTCGCCCACGACACCGCCGCCACCGTCGCCGAGGCCAAGCAGCTCGCCTGGCTGGTCGACCGCCCCAACGTGATGATCAAGATCCCGGCGACCAGGGCCGGTCTCCCGGCGATCGCCGCGGTCATCGCCGAGGGCATCAGCGTCAACGTCACGCTGATCTTCTCGCTGGAACGCTACCGCGAGGTCATGGCCGCCTACCTGGCGGGCCTGGAGCAGGCCGCCGCCAAGGGCCTGGACCTCTCCACGATCCACTCCGTGGCGTCCTTCTTCGTCTCCCGCGTCGACAGCGAGATCGACAAGCGGCTGACCGTCATCGGCACCGACGAGGCGCTCGCGCTGAAGGGCAGGGCGGCACTGGCCAACGCGCGGCTGGCCTACGAGGCCTACGAAGGGGTCTTCGCCGGCGAGCGCTGGGCGGCCCTGGCGGCGGCCGGCGCGAACCGGCAGCGCCCCCTGTGGGCCTCCACCGGCGTGAAGGACCCGGCGTACAAGGACACCCTCTACGTCGACGAGCTGGTGGCACCCGGCACCGTCAACACCATGCCGGAGGCGACGCTGAACGCGACCGCCGACCACGGTGACATCCACGGCGACACGGTGACGGGCGGCTACGACCGGGCCCGTGCCGATCTGGCGGCGGTGGAGCGGCTCGGCATCTCCTACGACGAGGTCGTGGGCAAGCTGGAGGACGAGGGCGTCGCCAAGTTCGCGGTGGCCTGGCAGGAACTGCTGGACGCCGTCACGAAGTCCCTGAACAGCAAGGGAGTTGAGGCGTAATGAGCGAGACCGCCAAGGAGGTGCGGGTGCCGGTGGTGCCCGCCGCCGACTGGGACAACCCATTGCGCGACGCGCGCGACCGGCGGCTGCCGCGAGTCGCGGGCCCGTCGGGCCTGGTCATCTTCGGGGTGACCGGTGACCTGTCCCGCAAGAAACTGATGCCGGCCGTCTACGACCTGGCCAACCGCGGCCTGCTGCCGCCGGGCTTCTCCCTCGTCGGCTTCGCCCGCCGGGACTGGGAGGACCAGGACTTCGCCCAGGTCGTCCACGACGCGGTGCGCGAGCACGCCCGGACCCCCTTCCGGGAGGAGGTCTGGCAGCAGCTCGCCGAAGGCATGCGGTTCATCCCCGGCGACTTCGACGACGACACCGCGTTCAAGCAGCTCAAGGCGGCCGTCGACGAGCTGGACAACTCCCGGGGCACCGGCGGCAACTTCGCGTTCTATCTCTCCGTGCCGCCGAAGTTCTTCCCGAAGGTCGTGCGGCAGCTGAAGAAGGTCGGCCTGGCGACCCCGCCGGCCGGGTCCTGGCGGCGGGCCGTCATCGAGAAGCCCTTCGGCCACGACCTGAAGTCGGCGCAGGACCTGAACGCGGTCGTGCACGACGTGTTCGATCCGGACCAGGTGTTCCGCATCGACCACTACCTGGGCAAGGAGACCGTCCAGAACATCCTGGCGCTGCGCTTCGCCAACCAGATGTACGAGCCGATCTGGAACCGGTCGTACGTCGACCACGTCCAGATCACCATGGCCGAGGACATCGGCATCGGCGGCCGCGCCGGCTACTACGACGGCATCGGCTCGGCCCGGGACGTCATCCAGAACCACCTGCTCCAGCTGATGGCGCTCACCGCGATGGAGGAGCCGATCGCGTTCGACGCGGACGCGCTGCTCACCGAGAAGCTGAAGGTCCTGAAGTCGGTCCAGCTCCCGGAGGACCTGGGCAGGCACACCGTGCGCGGCCAGTACGCCGAGGGCTGGCAGGGCGGCGAGAAGGTGATCGGCTACCTCCAGGAGGACGGTATCGACCCCGGGTCGAAGACCGACACCTACGCGGCCGTCAAACTCGAGATCGACAACCGCCGCTGGGCGGGCGTCCCCTTCTACCTGCGCACCGGCAAGCGGCTCGGCCGCCGGGTCACCGAGATCGCGGTGGTCTTCCAGCGGGCCCCGCACTCCCCCTTCGACTCCACGGCCACCGAGGAGCTGGGCGCCAACGCGATCGTCATCCGCGTCCAGCCCGACGAGGGCATGACCGTCCGGTTCGGCTCCAAGGTGCCGGGCACCTCGATGGAGATCCGGGACGTGACGATGGACTTCGCGTACGGCGAGTCGTTCACGGAGTCCAGCCCGGAGGCGTACGAGCGACTCATCCTGGACGTGCTGCTCGGCGACGCCAATTTGTTCCCTCGTCACCAGGAAGTGGAAGAGTCCTGGAAGATCCTCGACCCGATCGAGACGTACTGGGCAAAGCATGGTAAGCCCGCACAGTACGAGTCGGGCAGCTGGGGACCGCAGGAAGCCGACGAGATGCTCGCACGAGACGGACGGAGCTGGCGCAGGCCATGAAGATCGACCTGACGGACACCACGGCAAGCAAGATCAACAAGGCGCTGGTGCAGGGTCGCCGCGCCATCGGAACCCCGGCCGTGGGCATGGTCCTGACGATGGTGATCGTCACGGACGAGGAGAACGCCTACGACTCGATCAAGGCGGCCGAGGAGGCCTCGCACGAGCACCCCTCGCGCACCCTGGTCGTCATCAAGCGGCACTCCCGCACCCTGCGCGACCGCACCTCGTCCCGCCTGGACGCCGAGGTCCGGGTGGGCTCCGAGGCCGGCACCGGCGAGACGGTCGTGCTGCGCACCTACGGCGACGTCTCCGACCACGCCGACTCCGTCGTCCTGCCGCTGCTGCTGCCGGACGCCCCGGTGGTCGTGTGGTGGCCGGTGGAGGCCCCCGACACCCCGTCCAAGGACCCGCTCGGCGCGCTCGCCCAGCGCCGGATCACCGACCTGTACGCGGTCGAGCGGCCGATGCAGGTCCTGGAGACCCGCGCCCGCAACTACGCGCCCGGCGACACCGACCTCGCCTGGACCCGGCTCACCCTGTGGCGGTCCATGCTGGCCGCCGCCCTCGACCAGGCCCGGACCACGGTGACCTCGGCGGCCGTCGAGGCCGAGGCGGACAACCCCAGCGCCGAACTCCTCGCCCGCTGGCTGGAGGCGCGGCTGAAGGTCACGGTGGACCGCGTGCCCTCCCCCGGCCCGGTCGTCACGAAGGTACGGCTCGGGACCGCCACCGGCGAGATCGTCATCGACCGCCCCGAGGGCCCGCTCGCGACCCTGACCCTGCCGGGCCAGCCGCCGCGCACCCTCGCCCTGAAGGTCCGCCCCACCTCCGAACTCATCGCCGAGGAACTGCGCCGCCTCGACGCGGACGAGATGTACGCCATCGCCCTCCGGGGCGAGGGGACCAAGGAGACCGTCTCCCATGTCTGACACCCCCGAGCTCACCCGGCGGCCGGAGTGGGCCGCCCTGGAGGACCACCGGGCCGCGGGCCAGCGCGTCCTGCGTGAGCTGTTCGCGGCCGATCCGGCGCGCGCCGAGCGGTACGTCGTACGGGTCGGCGACCTGTACATCGACTACAGCAAGCACCTGATCACGGACGAGACCCTCGCCCTGCTCCAGGAACTGGCCGCCGCCACCGACGTGTTCGGGCTGCGGGACGCCATGTTCCGCGGCGAGAAGATCAACATCACCGAGCAGCGGGCGGTCCTGCACACCGCCCTGCGCGCCCCGCGCGACGCGGTGGTCGAGGTCGACGGGACCAATGTGGTCCCGTCCGTGCACGCCGTGCTCGACAAGATGGGCGACTTCGCCGAGCGGGTCCGCTCCGGCGCCTGGACCGGCCACACCGGCAAGCGCATCAGGAACGTCGTCAACATCGGCATCGGCGGCTCCGACCTCGGCCCGGCGATGGCCTACGAGGCCCTGCGGGCGTTCAGCGCACGGGAGCTGACGTTCCGTTTCGTGTCCAACGTGGACGGCGCCGACCTGCACGAGGCGACCCGCGACCTGGACCCGGCGGAGACGCTGTTCATCGTCGCGTCGAAGACGTTCACCACGATCGAGACGATCACCAACGCGACCTCGGCGCGCACCTGGCTGCTCGACGCTCTGGGCGACGACAAGGCGGTGGCCAAGCACTTCGTGGCCCTCTCCACGAACTCG
>NZ_JAJONF010000053.1 GCF_021462265.1 Streptomyces shenzhenensis
GACGAGACGCCTGAGCCGGCCGGCTTTTCGCGTAAGGGGCATGACAAGCCCGGGTCTGGAACGCACAAGGACACCCCGTTTTCCATGAAGAGGGCAGACGGGGGCCCCACTCGAAGAGGTGACGTGTGCCGTGGCGGCGGTCAGAGCCGCCGGCCCCTCCCCATGGCGACGCTGTTCCCCCGGTCGCTGATGGTCGTGCGCGGTGGCCAAGTGGTCGGCTCAGCTCAGTGCGCGCACCCCACTTTAGTAAACTTGTGTGACACCTTTGAAGAATTTTTGACCGAACGAGATCATCGTGCACCGGTCCGCGGGGCCCCGCGGACACGACGAGGGCCCGGTGGTCTGTGACCACCGGGCCCTCGCAACATGGAGATTGTGGAGATGGCGGGAATCGAACCCGCGTCCAACGGTGCAGAACCAGGGCTTCTCCGTGTGCAGTTCGCTGTGCTTTTCTCGGCCCCGGCGATCACGCGAACAAGTCGCCGACGGGCCCAGTCACTGTTAGATTTCCCTCTTCACCCCGTGACCGGGATCAAGGTTTAGTCCCCTAGCTGATGCCAGGATCCGGGTCGGGAACAGCCCCGGGCTGACACTCCCTTTGTAGGAGGCTCGCTATCGCTACCTGAGATCAGGCAGCGAGGGCGAAGGCCTGCTGGGAGGAATCGCGCTTGGAAGTGGCGATTATTTTTTTCGGCCTGTGGTTTACGAGATCATGGCCGCTTTCTCGACACGCTTCCCCTGCCTCGACATCCGCTGTCGAAACCGATCATCCCCATGTTGATTTTTCAATCTTCACACCGGCTTCCTCCGGTGTTGGTGCCATCGTACGTGACTAACGCACGCGGGTGCCACTACATTCCCGTGGCCCTACGCGTCCCGCTGCCGCCGCTTCGCCGCCGCGATGGCACGCCCGGCCTCCCGGCGGTCCTGCTGCTCACGCAGGGTCTGCCGCTTGTCGTACTCCTTCTTGCCTCGGGCGAGCGCGATCTCCGCCTTCGCCCGGCCGTCCCTGAAGTACAGGGCGAGAGGCACGATCGTGTGACCGGTCTCCTGGGCCTTGACCTCCAGCTTGTCGATCTCCTCCCGGTGCAGCAGCAGCTTGCGCTTGCGGCGCACCGAGTGGTTGGTCCAGGTGCCCTGGCTGTACTCGGGGATGTGCGCGTTGTGCAGCCACGCCTCGTTGCCGTCGATCTGCACGAAGCCGTCGACCAGCGAGGCCCGGCCCTGCCGCAGCGACTTCACCTCGGTGCCGGACAGCACCAGACCGGCCTCGTAGGTGTCGATGATCGCGTAGTCGTGCCGCGCCTTCTTGTTCTGCGCGACGATCTTGCGCTTGCCGCCCTTCTCGCCGTCCCGGGCTTTGGCGGCCGTCCCCTGCTGCTTCTGCTGGGACTCTTTCGGTACATACATTCCCTTGGCCATAGTGCCCTCCATTTTCGCACTACGGAGGGGGTGCGGGGGAAGCGGATTAGCGGCGGGTTCCACAGGGCCGCGAGAACCCTCGCCGGGCTACGACGGATCGCCCAGGCCGCTGAGGACCGTCTCCGCGCGCCGCAGCGCCCCGGAGGAGACCTCCAGGTCGGGGGTGATGCCCCGGCCGTCGACGGCGTGGCCGGAGGGGGTGCGGTAGTGGCCCACGGTGAGCTCGGCGACCGAGCCGTCGGGGAGGCGGGTGGGCATCTGGATGGAGCCCTTGCCGAAGGTGCGGGAGCCGAGGACGACCGCGCGGCCGCGGTCCTGGAGGGCGCCGGTGAGCATCTCGGCCGCGCTCATCGTGCCGCCGTCGACCAGCGCGACCAGCGGCCTCGCGGTGTCCCCGCCCGGTTCGGCGTGCAGGGCGCGCTGGACGCCGTCGACGTCGTAGGTGGCGACCAGGCCGCCGTCGAGGAAGGCGGAGGCGGCGGTGACGGCCTCGCTGACCAGTCCGCCGGAGTTGCCGCGCAGGTCGAGGACGATGCCGGCGTCGGCCGGGGCCTGGCGGACAGCGGCGCGCACGAGCTCCCCGGAGCCCTTGGTGAAGGCGGAGATCTTGATGACGGTGATGCCGGCGGACGGCTTCCGCACGGTCACCGAGTCGGTGGACAGCAGCGCCCGGCACAGCGTCTCGCTCCACGCGCGCGTGCCGCGCTGGAGGCCCAGGGTGACGGTCGTACCGGCGCGGGCGTCGGTGGCGTCACCGCGCAGTAACGCGACGACGTCGGTGACGGGCCGCCCGTCGACGTCCTCCCCGTCCACGCTGCGCAGCCGGTCGCCCTTCCTGATCCCCGCGGCGGCCGCGGGCGACCCGGCCTGCACCTTGCTCACGTCGATCCGCCCGTCCGCGGTCCGCCGGGCCCACAACCCCACGCCCGTGTACTGGCCGTCGAGCGCTTCCTGGAACTCCTGGTACTCGCCCTCGGAGTAGACCGCGGCCCACCGGTCCCCGCTGCGGCTGACCGCGCGTTCCGCCGCCTCCACGGGGGACTTGCCGTCAGCCATCGCCTCGGCGGCGGCCTTCGCGACATCCTCGTGCCCGGTGCCCGGGTGGGCGGCCCGGGCGGGCGTCTTCCGGTCGGACTGCCCCGGGTCGGGGAACGCCCCGGTGGCCGCCCCGGTCACCAGCAGCCCGGCGAACACCAACGTCAGAGCCGCCCCCCGGCGAACCCGGCGGGGCTGACAGAACAGCTCTCGGCCTGACATGCGGGTGAGTCTAGGACAAGGCAAGAGGGCCGTACGGGCTGTTGCCCGTACGGCCCTCTTGGCATGCGTCACACCTTCAGGTACTTGCGCAACGCGAAGAACGCGGCAAGCGCGGGCATCAGAAGGCTTGTTGCGAGGATGAGGGGGAGCTTGGTCAACACGGCGTCCCAGCCGATGAAGTTGATCAAGTTGAGCTTGTGGGACAGGTCCAGGCCGTGGTCGATGATGAAGTAGCGGGCGATCACCAGGAATCCGCACGCGACCGTGCCGCCGATGAGGCCGGCGACGGCGGCCTCCGCGATGAACGGGGCCTGGATGTAGAAGCCGGAGGCGCCGACCAGGCGCATGATGCCGGTCTCGCGCCTACGGCTGAACGCGGAGACGCGCACCGTGTTGACGATCAGCATCAGGGCGACCACCAGCATCAGGGCCATGACCATGCGGGCCGCCCAGTTCATGCCGTTGAGCAGGCCGAAGAGGTTGTCGAGGATGCCCTTCTGGTCCTGGACGGACTGGACCCCGTCACGACCGTCGAAGGCGGTCGCGACGACCTGGTACTTCTCCGGGTCCTTGAGCTTGATCCGGTACGACTCCTGCATCTGGTCCGGGGTGAGGGAGTCGGCGAGCGGCGAGTCGCCGAACTGCTCCTTGTAGTGCTTGTACGCCTGGTCCTGGGACTCGTAGGTGACCTTCTCGACCACCGACATCTTGCTGAGGTCGGCCTGGATCTGCTTCTTCTGGTCCTCGGTCACCGCGCCCTTGGCACAGTTGGGGTCGGACTCGGCGTCGCTCTTGTTGCAGAGGAAGATCGAGACGTTGACCTTGTCGTACCAGTAGCCCTTCATGGTGTTGACCTGGTCGCTCATCAGGAGCGAGCCACCGAAGAGCGCCAGGGACAGGGCGACCGAGACGACGACCGCGAAGGTCATCGTCAGATTGCGGCGGAGACCGACTCCGATCTCCGACAGTACGAACTGGGCACGCATGGCCTCGGGTTATGCCTTTCCGTAAACGGTCGCGGTCAGTGCTGGTAGCCGTAGACGCCGCGGGCCTGGTCGCGGACGAGGCGGCCCTTCTCCAGCTCGATGACGCGCTTGCGCATCTGGTCCACGATGTTCTGGTCGTGGGTGGCCATGATCACGGTGGTGCCGGTGCGGTTGATGCGGTCCAGCAGCTTCATGATGCCGACCGAGGTCTGCGGGTCGAGGTTGCCGGTGGGCTCGTCCGCGATCAGCAGCTTGGGCCGGTTCACGAAGGCGCGCGCGATGGCCACGCGCTGCTGCTCACCACCGGAGAGCTCGCCGGGCCTCCGGTCCTCCTTGCCGCCGAGCCCGACGAGGTCGAGCACCTGGGGCACGGACTTGCGGATCTCGCCCTTGGACTTGCCGATGACCTCCTGGGCGAAGGCCACGTTCTCGGCGACCGTCTTGTTGGGCAGCAGGCGGAAGTCCTGGAAGACCGTCCCGAGCTGGCGGCGCATCTGCGGCACCTTCCAGTTGGACAGCCGGGCGAGGTCCTTGCCGAGGACGTGCACCTGGCCTTGGCTGCACCGCTCCTCACGGAGGACCAGCCGCAGGAAGGTGGACTTTCCGGAGCCGGAGGACCCCACGAGGAACACGAACTCGCCCTTCTCCACTTCCAGGGACACATCCCTGAGTGCGGGGCGGGTCTGCTTGGGGTAGACCTTGGAGACATTGTCGAATCGGATCACGGATGCACCACGGGTCGCCGGGGGTAGATGAGCGTGACCATACGCGAGTCGGGTGAGGAAGCGCAGGCGCCGGTCACGGTTGGGTGAGGCTTGTGCGGTTTTATTCCCTGGCGGTCCCGGCCGAGTACCCCCGAGCGCCGGGGCGAGGTCGCCGGACGGCCGCGCTCTTTCCGGGGGAACCTGGCACAGTGGGAGGGGAACGTTCTCGTTCCGCGGAGCGTTGTGTAGGCGATGGCCGGTGCAAGGAGGGCGAGCGCATGACGTACGACCGGTTGGTGTGCGCGAACTGCGCGGCGCCCGTGAGCGAAGGCCGGTGCCCTGTGTGCCGCGCCAACCGCGAGCGTCTTCAGCAGGAGAGTTTCCTCGGCGGTCTGAACCCGATGGCGCTGATCGGGCTGCTGGCGGTGCTGATCGCCGCGGTGGCGCTGCTGGCGGCGCACCAGACCGCGTAACGAAACTCACACAAGCAGGGTAAGGGCCCGGAGCGGTTGCTCCGGGCCCTTCACCGTGCGATGCGCGTACGCTCCGTGAGCGGCCGCCTACGGTCAGGCGGCGGCGCCGCCGCGGCCGCCCATGAGGCGCGGCAGGACGCGGAAGCCGATACCGCCGGCGATCATCGTGGCGGCGCCGACGATGAGGAAGGCCGTCTGTCCGGCACCGGTCTCGGCGAGCTGGTCACCGCCGCCCTGGGCCTGGGTGTTCGACGAGCCGGTGTCGGTGAGGGCGGAGGAGCCCTCCTCCTGCGCGGAGGTGCCGGAGTTGCCGTCGGTGCCGGTGTTGTTGCCGCCACCGTGGCCACCGTGGCCGCCGGTACCGCTGCCGCCGGTGCTGCCGTCGGACGGGGTGTCGCTGGTCGGCTCGTCCGTGGGCTCGGTGGGCTCGTCGGTCGGCTGGGTGGGCTCGTCCGTCGGCTCGCTGGACTCGGAGGGTTCCTGAGTCGGCTCGCCGGTCGCCGTCTCGGTCGGATCGGCCGAGGTCGTCGGGATCTCGGTCGGGTTGTCCGTCGGGTCGTCGGCGCCGAGGTTGACGTTGGCCGAGACACCGCTCTCGTCGGCGCTGACGCCGATGGAGAGGGCGGAGGCCGCGCCGGCCGCGGTCAGCGAGGCACCGGCGGCGATCACGGCGCCGGCGGCGAGCCGCGCGACCCGGATCCGCGTCTTCTTGGTCATCTGGTTGCTACCCCCAGTAGCTGATAGTCAATGAGCGGGCGCATGGGGCCGGCCGTGATCGACGGGGGCGGTAAAGGCGTTGCCAAGTCCCCCGGTTCACATGCGCCCCAGAGATACGCATGCCACGCTTCACCCTTCCCACTTTTCAAAGCAACGTCAAGGCCGTTGCGGGCGCGATGTCCAATTGCGCGCCGAATGCGGGGAGTTGAAGCCTGTGAGTGTGACGTAAAACCCAGGCATACCAGAACTGCCGCCCCTGGGGCGGCAGTTCCCGATGAGACGACTTACCGTGGGCAAGTCGACAAAGTTACTTCTCCTGCTGCTTGCGCCAGCGAATTCCGGCCTCCAGGAACCCGTCGATCTCGCCGTTGAAAACGGCCTCGGGGTTGCCCACCTCGTACTCGGTGCGCAGGTCCTTGACCATCTGGTACGGGTGCAGGACGTACGACCGCATCTGGTTGCCCCAGGAGTTGCCGCCGTCGCCCTTGAGTGCGTCCATCTTGGCCTGCTCCTCCTGGCGGCGCCGCTCAAGGAGCTTGGCCTGGAGCACGTTCATCGCGGTGGCCTTGTTCTGGATCTGCGACCGCTCGTTCTGGCAGGAGACCACGATCCCGGTGGGCAGGTGCGTGATGCGCACCGCGGAGTCGGTCGTGTTGACGCCCTGGCCGCCGGGCCCGGAGGACCGGTAGACGTCGATCCTGAGCTCGCTCTCGTCGATCTCGACGTGGTCGGACTGCTCGACCACGGGGAGCACCTCGACACCGGCGAAGGAGGTCTGGCGGCGCCCCTGGTTGTCGTACGGCGAGATCCGCACGAGCCGGTGCGTGCCCTGCTCCACGGAGAGGGTCCCGTAGGCGTACGGGATCTGTACGGCGAAGGTGGTCGACTTGATGCCGGCCTCTTCGGCGTACGACGTCTCGATGAGCTCGGTCTTGTATCCGTGCTGCTCGGCCCAGCGCAGGTACATGCGCTGCAGCTTCTCGGCGAAGTCGGCGGCGTCGACGCCACCGGCCTCCGCGCGGATGTTCACGAGCGCTTCCCGGGAGTCGTACTCCCCGCTGAGCAGCGTCCGGACCTCCATCTCGGCCAGCGCCTTGCGGACGGCGGTCAGCTCGGACTCGGCCTCGGCGCGGGTGTCCGGGTCGTCCTCCTCCTCGGCCATCTCGAAGAGCACGGCAAGATCGTCGATCCGCCCGCGCAGCGCCTCCGCCTTCCTGACCTCGGCCTGCAGGTGGCTCAGCTTGCTGGTGATCTTCTGCGCCTCGTCCGGGTTGTCCCAGAGGGACGGCGCGGCCGCCTGCTCCTCAAGCACGGCGATGTCTGCCCTCAGCTTGCCGAGGTCCAGAACGGCCTCGATCGACTCCATGGTCGAGGAGAGGGACTTGAGCTCTTCGGATACATCGACAACTGCCACGCCTCCAGCGTAACGGCTCGTTCAACCAACGGACGCCTGCCCACCCACGCCGGGGGCGCCCGCGGGGCCACGCCAGGGGTGCCCGCGGGGCCACGCCGGGGTGCCTGCGGACCCACGCCGGGGGCGCCCGCCGGCCCACGCCGGGGGTGTCCGCCGACCCACGCCGGGGGTGTCCACGGGCCCGCGTACCGCGTACGCGCGGGCCCGGCACTGGGCGACGTCTCGCCTGCCTCTGTGCAGGGTCTTCGCCCATCCTCAACGGGCGCCTCGTCCCGCTCACGCGCGGATGCCCGCCCCCACCACCGGGCGCTTCGACCGCTTGCCTGCCGCGTGCTCGTCACCCGTCGGGGTCCGGGGCGGAGCCCCGTGACGGTGACTCGCCGTCTACCGAGTCGGGCGGGCGAGTGGGCAAAAAGGACCGCCGAAGCCACCACCCGCACCCGACCCATCACACCGTCGGCCTGCTCGCACCCCTCCGGGTCCGGGGCGGAGCCCCGTGACGGTGACTCGCCGCCCACCGAGTCGGGCGGGCGGGTGGGCGAAAAGGACCGCCGGAGCCACCACCCGCACCCGGCCGGTCACGGCGTCGACGTGCTGTGCGTCTCCTGCGAAGGAGCCGAGTCGTCCCCCGACGACGCCAGCCACGCGCCGACACCGACCACCGCCGCGACCACGACCCCGGCCACCGCGAACGTCACCCTCCGCCGCCGCGCCGCCACGCGATGCCGCGCCGACCCCGGCCGCGGCGCCCCCGCCGCCCTCGGCACCCGTGCCGTGCCCCGGGCGCCGCCCGCCAGCTCGTCGGGGCCCGGCACCCGCATCGACGTGTGCGTGTCCCGGTTGGAGTCCGGCTTCGCGCCCGGCACCAGGGAGACGGCCCCCCGGCGCCGTACCCGCTGCTCCTCCGCGGCCGGAGCGGCGGCGGCCGGCTCCTCGGTCTCCTGCGGCGTCTCGGTCTCCGGCTCGTCGACGTCCAGCGGCGGCATCCCCGCCAGCGTCTGCAGCTGCTCCCGCAGCCGCGCGGCCAGCTCGGACGCCCGCAACCGGGACGCCGGCGCCTTCGCCAGGCACTGGACGAGCAGCTGCCAGAGCTCCTCGGGGATGCCGGGGAGCGGGACGACGGTCTCCGTGACATGGCGGCGCAGGACCGCGCCCGGGTGGCCGCCGCCGAACGGGGTGAAGCCCGCGAGAAGCTCGTAGAGAACCGTCGCCAGTGCGTAGATGTCCACCGACGCGCGGGGCGGCAGGCCCTCGACGATCTCCGGGGCCAGGTAGTCCGGCGTACCGATGATCTTCGTGGCGCGGGTCCGCTTCGGGGAGTCGATGAGCTTCGCGACACCGAAGTCGGTCAGCAGCGCCGGGTGCGAGCCGCCCGGTCCCAGCGGACCCTGCATGTCGAGGAGGACGTTCTCCGGCTTCACGTCCCGGTGGACGATCCCGGCCGCGTGCGCCGCCGCCAGCCCGTCCGCGACGTCCGCGACGATGGCGACGGCGGCCTCGGGGGCGAGCCGCCGCTCCCGGTCCAGGCGGGTGCGCAGATCCGTGCCCCGGACCAGGTCCATGACGAGGGCGAGGTCGTTGCCGTCGACGACGAGGTCACGGACGGACACCACATGGGGGTGCTCAAGGCCCAGCAGTGCCGTGCGCTCCTGCACGAAGCGGCCCACCAGCTCCTCGTCGGACGCGAGATCCTCGCGCAGCAGCTTGATGGCGACGGGCCCCTCCGGCCCCTCGCCCAGCCACACCGTGCCGGCGCTGCCCCGCCCCAGGATCTGGTTCGCGGTGTACCGGCTGCCGATCTTCCGTGCCAAGGCTGCTCCTACAGACGCGTGTTGCCGACAAAACTACGCGCACGAAGAGCCAACCTTCACCAGGGAGGCGGAAATCACCCGTCAGATGTCGACAAATCCACAGACTGGCGGTCAGTTGCTGGAGCTGTTGCCCAGGTCGCCGATGAAGCTGCCGACCGACTTCGCCCAGTCGCTCAGCTGGTGCCAGTAGCCCCTGCCCTGGCCGACCCAGGTGTGCACCGGGGTCAGGTCCCAGATCAGCCAGCCCGCGACGAACAGGATGACGACCAGGAAGAGACAGCCCTTGAGGCAGCCGAGCCCGGGGATCCGCATCGGGTTGGCGCTGCGCTGCCGCGGCTCGCGCGGGGCCCGCTGCTGCGGCTCGGCGGGGGCGGGGGGCGCGTACCGCTGCTGGGGCTGCTGCGGCGGCGGGGCGTACTGCTGCGGCCGCCCGCCGCCGTACCCCGCGGGCTGCTGCTGGCCGTACCCGGCGGGCGGCTGCCCGTACCCGCCCTGGCCACCCGGCCCGCCCTGGCCGCGCGGCTGCGGCCGGCGCACCGGCTGCTGCTGCGGGGCCTGGCGTGGCGGCTGCTGCTGCGGCCGGGCCACCTGCCGCTGCGGGCGGCGGCGCAGGGGGTCCTCACCCGGGTCGAAGTACTGGACCTGGGTCTGCTCGTTGCGGTCGCGGGCCGCGCGGAGCTGGCTCTGCCAGGGGTGCGGCTCCTCCGGCTGCTGCCCGCCGGACTGGCCCGGCTGCCCCTGGGGCATCGGCGGCATGACGGCCGTGGGGTCGGCGGCACCGGTGTTCGGCAGCACGGCCGTCGGGTCGGCGGCGCCGAACGGCCCCGGCCCGCCGGTGTGCGGGAGGACGCTGGTCGCGGCGTTCGGGTCGTACGCCCCCATCGGCGTGCCGGTGTTCGGCAGTACCTGGGTCGGGTCGGCCGCGCCCGGTACGGCGGTCGGCGCCGGGTCGGGTGCGAGCAGCGCGCCGACGCCCTCGGCCGCCGCGATCTGCGCGGAGTTCGCGTGCACGCCGACGCCCTCGGCGACGACACGCAGGCCGCGCGCGAGGTTCTCGGCGCTGGGGCGGTCGTCGGGGTTCTTGCGCAGGCAGCGCTCTATGACCGTCCACAGCGGGTCGGGGACGGTCGAGGGGCGGCGGGGCTCGGCGCTGAGGTGCTGGTGGAGGACTTCCAGGGCGCTGCCGCCGGAGAACGGCGGATGGCCGGTGACCAGCTCGTACAGCAGGATGCCTGCGCCGTAGATGTCGACGGCGGAGGTCTGGGGGCGGCCCTCGGCGGACTCGGGAGCTATGTACGCGGGCGTGCCGACGAACTCATGGGTGCGGGTCAGGCCCGGGGAGTCGGCGAGGCGGGCGATGCCGAAGTCGGTCAGCATCGGGTGCATCTGGCCGTTGTACTGCGCGAGCAGCACGTTGGCGGGCTTCAGGTCGCGGTGCACCACGCCGTCGGCGTGGCTGGCGGCGAGCGCGTCGGCGACCTGGGCGGTGAGCAGCGCGGCGGCGACGGGCGTGAAGGGGCCGTTCTCGCGCAGGTAGCGGTGCAGGTCGGGGCCCTCGACGAGGTCCATGACCAGGGCGAGGAGATCGCCCTCCACGACGAGGTCCCGGACCCGGACGATGTTCGGGTGGGTGAGCCGGAGCAGGACGGAGCGCTCCCGCAGAAAGCGCATCACGATGTCGGAGTCGTTCGCGAGCTCTTCCTTGAGGACCTTGATCGCGACGGTCTCGCCGGGCTGGCCGGGCACGGCCGCCTCGGCGCCCGCGGTCTCCCGCTGGCGGGCACGCCAGACGGTACCGGTGGCGCCGCGTCCCAGCGGCTCCTCCAGGAGGTACTTGCTGCCTACCGGCCGCACGTCATGCGCTCCCTGCTGCTTGCTGAATGTCTCCGACCCGTGTGTCCGACCCACTCTAGTGCCGTGGCCCCTGGGACCGGGCTGTCGTCCGGCTGTGCTTTCCCCTCCCCGGTAGGGAGCCGATAAGCGTTCCCGACGTATCCCCATACGTTGGCGTTCCGGCCTGCGTTCGATGGAAAGACGCTTGCTTCGGTCCACTGGTTGCCAGGCTCGGACGTGACCGATCTCAAGTGATCGTCCGCGCGGTGTCGGGCAGGCACTTTTGGGGGCAGAGCTGACCAATCAAGATCACTTACCATCGGGGCGTGGGCGCGTTGTCAGTGGCAGGTGCGAGGATGCGTTTGACAGCAGAACTGGCCGACGTGCTCGTGGCGGTGGGGGGAATTCCGCGCCCGCGCAGAAGGGACCGCTGACGGCGATGCAGATCCGGCTGACCGTCGTAGACCCGCTGGGTCCTGCCGCGCAGCGGGGCCGGGCCGTGAGCCGCGACGTGCTGGTGACGGCACCCGCGGGCACGGACCTGGCCGCGGTGGCGTCGGGGCTGGCCTCGGCGGTCACCGGGGACGGCAGCCTGGGCGGCCGTGAGCAGAGCGGCGCCCCGGTCGTGCTGTACGCCGGGGCGGAGCGGCTGGACGCCCGCCGCCGCGTCCTCGGCGAGCCCCCGCTGGTCGACGGCGCGGTGCTGTCCCTGGGCGCCCCCGCGGCCCCCGAGCCGCACCCCGAGCTGGACGACGCCCCGACCCAGCTGCACGTGATCGCCGGCCCGGACGCGGGCGGGGTCCACCTCCTGCACGGCGGCCAGATCACCATCGGCCGCTCCGCCGAGGCCGACGTCCCGCTCGACGACCCGGACGTCTCCCGGCTGCACTGCGCGGTCACGGTCGCGGCCGACGGCCGGGTCTCGGTCGCCGACCTGCACTCCACCAACGGCACGTCGCTGGACGGCACCCGCGTCACCGACCGCCCGGTCCGCCTCACCCCGGGCTCGCTCCTGCGGATCGGGGAATCGGCCCTGCGGCTTACGCCGTCCGGGGGACCGGGGGCCCGGGTGGGCACGGCGCCCGACGGGGAGGGGTACGTGCGCGTCCTGACCGGGGACGAGGAGGCCGACGACGGTTCCGCCGGCCCGGGGGGCGGTACGGCAGGTCCGGCGGGCCGTACCCATCACGCCTACGGCACCGCGGGCTGGGGAGCCGCGGGCGGGGGATCCGGGGGCCAGGAGCACGGCCCGGTGGTGCCGGCGCAGGGGGAGGCACCGCGGATCGAGAGCCGGGACGGCGGGCTGCCGATGGCCGGCCGCGGGGGCGGATCACCGCGGACCGAGCGGGAAAGCGGGCGGCCGACCGGGCACGCGGGCGGGTTCCCGTCGTCCGCCGGACAGGGGATCGAGTCGCCTCCGCCCCGGCGCGGGAACGAGAGCGGCCGCCGCGGATACCCGCCGGCCGGCGATCGCGGGACGCTGCCGGGCCCGCGCGGCGGTTCCGGCGCCGCACCCGCCTCCGCCGCGAACGGCGGTGCGGGTGACACGCATGCCGGCCGAGCCGGAGCGCTCGGCGGCCCGAGCTCCCCGGGAAGTCCCGGAAGCGCCGAAAGCTCCGCCACCAGCTCCCCGGCCCCGGCAACCGCGTTCCCCGCCCACACCGACGGCGGCGTCCACCCCGACGGCGGCGCCCTCGCCGGCACCCCCACCGATGCCGCCGCCCCCTCCGGCAGGCGCAAAGGCACCCCCCTCCGCGGTACCGACGCCCCCGTCCTGCCCGGCGCCCGCAGGCGCGGCGGGCTCGGGGCCTGGGCGCGGCGGCTGGCCGGTGGGCGCGGTGAGCCCCCGTCGGCCGCCGACGACGAAGCCGCGGCGGCGGACGGCGGCATCGCGTCCGTCGGTGTGCCCGCCCACCCGGAGACCTGGCCCGATCCCGCCGCGCTGCTGCTGACGGCCCTCGGCCCCGGCCCCCGCCTCTGGGAGCGCGGCCCCGGCCACCCGGAGGCGCTCACCGTCCGGCTCGGCACGGCGGACCGCCCGGCGCCCGACGGCTCGGGCCTGCTCCCCGCCGTCCCGGTCACCGCCGATCTGCGCGAGGCCGGCGCCCTCGGCCTGGCAGGACCGCGCACCCGCCTGTCCGGCCTCGCCCGCGCGGTCCTGGCCCAGCTCGCCGCGCTGCACTCGCCCGACCTGCTGGAGATCGTGCTGATCAGCGCGGACCGGGCCCATTCCCTGGAGGAGCGCACGGCCGAGTGGTCCTGGCTCGGCTGGCTTCCGCACGTGCGCCCCGGGCACGGCCAGGACTGCCGCCTGCTGCTGGCCTACGACCGCGAACAGGCGGCGGCCCGCGTCGAGGAGCTGCTGCGGCGCACCGAGGAGCTGTCCGCTCCCCGCAGACCGGCCACCCCCGCCGGCCGTCCGGCACCGGCCCACGCACCCGCCCCGCCCCGTCCGGCGGCGCAGGCCTCGCCCGCGGATGCCGCCCACCGCCCCTCCTGGGCCCGTGACCTCGGCGCCGACGAGGACGGCAGGGGCGGCTTCCCGGGGCCGTACACGGTCGTCGTCGTGGACGGCGACCCCGGCGGCTCCGCGCTGCGCGACGCGGTGGCGCGGCTGGCCGTCGCCGGACCGCGGGCCGGAGTGCACGTGCTCTGCCTGGCGGAGACGGCCCCCGCCTCGTCCGCCTCCCCGGTCGACCGGACCTACGAGGAGGCGTGTGCGGTGACGCCGACGTTCCGGGAGTGCGGCGCGGTGGCCCTGCTCAGCGGAGACGTGGCGACGGCGCTGCACCTGATGCGGGTCTCGGCCGCGCACGGCGGTCACCCGGGCCCGGTCGGCCCCGGCACCCTGGCGGCGGTGGACGCGGTCTCCGCCGCCTGGGCCGAGCGGTTCGCGAGGGCGCTGTCCCCGCTGCGCCCAGGCGGCCCGGCCGCCGACCGGCACCCCCGGGTCGCCGCGCCGCTCCCCCAGTCCGCCCGGCTGCTGGACGAACTGGGACTGGCGAGGGCGACCCCGGCGTCGCTGATGGCCCGTTGGGCGGACGCCGCCGACGACACCGAGTCGCTGGGCGGCCGGGCGCGGGCGGTGCTCGGCGCCGGACCGCACGGCCCGCTCACCGCCGACCTGGTGTCCGAGGGACCGCATCTGCTGATCGAGGGCCCGCCCGGCAGTGGCCGTACGGAGCTGCTGCGGGCGATAGTCGCCTCGCTGGCCGCCGCCGAGCGCCCCGACCGGCTCGGGATCGTCCTGATCGACGGCCGCGACGGCGTCGGCACCGGTGCCGGGCACGGCGAGGGCCTGCGGATCTGCACGGACATACCGCATGTCACGACCCACCTCACCGCCAATGACCCGGTGCGGATGCGGGAGCTGGCGCAGTCACTGAGCGCCGAGCTGAAGCGGCGGGCCGAGCTGCTGGGCCGCTCCGACTTCACCGACTGGCACGGCCGGCGGGAGGTCTCCGGCCGCATCGTCCCGCAGCGCGCCCGCCCGGCCGCCTCGGGCGCCGGCGACATAGAGGCCCCGCCGAGTTCGACACTCCGCCTGCGCCCGTCGGCCGGCGCCGCGGCCCGCGGACGGGCGGAGGTGCCGCCGCCGCTGCCCCGGCTCGTCGTCGTGGTCGACGACCTGGACGCCCTGGTCTCCCCCGCCCTCGGTTCACCGGGCCGCCCGGCCGCCGGTTCCGTGATGCGGGCGCTGGAGGCGGTGGCGAAGGAGGGCGAGCGGCTCGGCGTGCACCTGGTCGCGGCGGCCGGCACCGGCGGCCGTACCGCGGAGACGGAGCCGGCCCGGCAGGCCACCCTGCGCATCACCCTGGACACCCCGGCCGACGGCCCCGACGAACCGGCGCCCGGCCGCGGCCGTCTGACCACCCCGGACGGCCGGACCACGGGGTTCCAGACGGGCCGCGTCACGGGCCGCATCCCGCGCACGGCGACCCAGCGCCCCACCGTCGTCCCCCTCGACTGGCACCGCATGGGCGACCCCCCGGCCCGCCGCCCGATCCGAGAGCTGGGCAACGGCCCGACCGACCTGGCCCTGCTGGCCAGCGCGGTGGAGCGGGCGGCGAAGGAGGTTTCGGCGGCGGAGGTGCCCTCGCTTCTGTGAACGAGGGCGGAACACCGGCCCGTCCGGCGTTCGAGGACGAGGCCGTTCAGGCCGAAGCGGGGGTCCGGGGGCCCCAGCCCCCGGTGGACACCCGCACCGACCCCGGTCACTGATCACGAGGCGATCACGATCCCCGGCACTCCCCCGTAGGCACCCTTGCCGCACAGGCGGCCCCCGCGTAGACCGGTTGCCCACGGGACAGAGTTCTGACGTTCAACGAGGAACGACGAACGGGGAAGTGATGCGCGTCATGAGCAACACCAGCCGGACACACAGGGCCCTCGCCGCACTCGCCGCACTGCTCGCGGGATCCCTCGCACTCACCGCGTGCGGTGGCAACGACAAGAAGTCCGACGGCGACAACAGCACCGGCGCCACCGAGACCAGCACCCTCACCCTGCCGAAGCTGGACGGCACCACCCTCGAGGTGGCCGCCGTCTGGACCGGCCAGGAGCAGAAGAACTTCAAGCAGGTCCTCGCGGAGTTCGAGAAGCGCACCGGCGCGAAGGTCACCTTCGTGCCCGCCCAGGACCCGATCATCAACTTCCTCGGGTCGAAGATCGCGGGCGGTCAGCCGCCGGACATCGCGCTGCTGCCGCAGCCCGGCGCCATCAAGCAGGCCGTGCAGAAGGGCTGGGCCAAGCCGCTCGGCGCGGACGCGGTCACGGAAGTGCAGAAGAACTACTCGCAGGGCTGGCAGGACATCGGCAAGGTCGGCGGCAAGCAGTACGGCGTCTACTACAAGGCCGCCAACAAGTCGCTGGTCTGGTACAACACCAAGGTCTTCGAGAACGCGGGCGCCAAGGTGCCGGCGACCTGGCCGGACCTGCTGACGACGGCGCAGGCGGTGTACGACTCGGGGGTCACCCCGTTCTCGGTCGGCGGCGCCGACGGCTGGACGCTGACCGACTGGTTCGAGAACGTCTACCTCTCCCAGGCGGGCCCGGAGAAGTACGACCAGCTCGCCCAGCACAAGATCAAGTGGACCGACCCGTCGGTGAAGCAGGCGCTGACCACGCTCGCCCAGGTCTGGGGCAAGAAGGGGTACGTCGCGGGCAACGCGTCCGGCGCGCTGCAGACGGAGTTCCCGGCCTCGGTCACCCAGACCTTCACCGGCGGCGACCAGCCGAAGGCGGCGATGGTCTACGAGGGCGACTTCGTGCAGGTCAACATCGGTGAGACCAAGGCGAAGGTGGGCACGGACGCCAAGGTGTTCCCGTTCCCGGCGGTCGGCTCCACCGCCCCCGTGGTCTCCGGCGGTGACGCGGCCGTCATCTTCAAGGACTCCAAGGGCGCCCAGGCGCTGGCGAAGTTCCTGGCCTCCCCGGACGCGGCGACGATCCAGGCGAAGCTCGGCGGCTACCTCTCGCCCAACAAGAACGTGCCGAACTCGGCCTATCCGAACGAGGTGCAGCGCACGATCGCCAAGTCCCTGATCGCCTCCGGTGACGACTTCCGCTTCGACATGTCCGACCAGGCCCCGCAGGCGTTCGGCGGTACCCCGGGCAAGGGCGAGTGGAAGGACCTCCAGGACTTCCTGCAGAACCCGGCGGACGTGGCGGGCACGCAGGCGAAGCTGGAGAAGGACGCGGCGGCCGCCTACGGCAGCGGAAGCTGACCGGGCCCCGGCGATGGCATCACCCGCAACGGCGGGGGTCGCCGCGACCCCCGCCGCCCCCAAGCCCCGCAAGAGCGTGACCGGTACCCGTAGGACCGTGGCGGCCCTGTTTCTCCTCCCCGCCCTGGTGCTGCTCGGCGCGCTCGTGGTCTACCCGATCGGGTACTCGCTGATCCGCAGCCTCTACAACGCCGACGGGAGCGGTTTCGCCGGCTTCGACAACTACAAGGCGATCTTCACGGACGACAGCATCCGTACCGCCCTGAAGAACAACGTCATCTGGGTGGTGTTCGCGCCGGCCGTCTCCACGGCCCTCGGTCTGGTCTTCGCCGTGCTGACCGAGCGGGTGCGCTGGGGCACGGCCTTCAAACTGGTCGTCTTCATGCCGATGGCGATCTCGATGCTGGCCGCCGGGATCATCTTCCGCCTCGTCTACGACCAGGACCCGGACAAGGGCGTCGCCAACGCGGTGTGGGTCGGCATCCATGACACCTTCGCCCAGTCCTCGGCGTTCCCGAACGCCCACCCGGGCCGCGAGTCGCCCCTCGAACCGGACCAGGGCGGCTTCATCACCAAGGCGACGGTCCACACCGGCCGGACCGTCACCCTTCCCCTCGTCGGCGTCGCTCCCGACCAGATGCCCGACGGCGTCGAGAAGGCCGTGGCGGCCAAGCCGGACCCGGGGAAGATCACCGGCACCACCTGGCAGGACTTCACCCGAGGCAAGGGCGTCGGCAGGCTCGGCTCCCCCGACCCCTCCGAGCTCGGCTACTCCGGCATGCGCATCGAGGCGGTCCGGAACGGCGTGGTGGTGGCGTCCACCAAGGCCGCCGGCGACGGCACCTTCACCCTCCCCGCCTCCGCCGACGGGGCCCAGCTCCGGCTGCCGGCGAGCAACTTCAAACAGCCCTACAACGGCGTCGACTGGCTCGGCCCGTCCCTCGTCACACCCGCGATCATCGGATCGTACGTCTGGATGTGGGCGGGCTTCGCGATGGTGCTGATCGCGGCCGGGCTGGCGGGGGTGCCCCGGGAACTGCTCGAGGCCGCGCGGGTCGACGGGGCGACCGAGTGGCAGGTGTTCCGCAAGATCACCGTGCCGCTGCTCGCACCGGTCCTCGCGGTGGTCACCGTCACTCTGATGATCAACGTACTGAAGGTCTTCGACCTCGTGTACATCATCGCGCCGGGCTCCTCACAGGACGACGCCAACGTGCTCGCCCTGGAGCTGTACCGCAAGGGCTTCTCAGAGGGCCAGCCGGGCATCGCGAGCGCCATCGCGGTGTTCCTGCTGCTGCTGGTCATCCCCGTGATGCTGTTCAATGTTCGCCGGCTGCGGCGGGAGGAGCGGCGATGAGCTGGCTGCTGGAGAAGATCAACGGCGGGCTGGTGCGGGTCTTCCTGATCGTCGTCGCCCTGTTCTGGCTGGTGCCGACGATCGGGCTGCTCGCGTCCTCCCTCAGATCCCCCGAGGACATGAGCGCGAGCGGCTGGTGGCAGGTGTTCGGCAAGCCGTCCCAGCTCACCTTCGAGAGCTACCAGAAGCTCCTTGAGAACGGCGACATCACCAGCTCGCTCTGGAACACGGTGCTGATCACCGTCCCCGCGACGATCCTGGTCGTGATCATCGGGGCGCTGGCCGGTTACGCGTTCGCGTGGATGGAGTTCCCGGGCCGGGACTGGTGGTTCCTGATCGTGGTCAGTCTCCTGGTCGTGCCCGTCCAGGTCGCCCTGATCCCGATCGCCGAACTCTTCGGGAAGATCGGCCTGTTCGGGACGATCTTCGGGGTGATCCTCTTCCATGTCGGCTTCGGGCTGCCGTTCGCGGTGTTCCTGCTGCGGAACTTCTTCGCGGAGATCCCGCGGGAGCTGCTGGAGGCGGCCCGTCTCGACGGCGCCGGTGAACTGCGGCTGTTCACCCGGGTGGTGATGCCGCTCGGCGGGCCCGCGATCGCGAGCCTGGGCATCTTCCAGTTCCTGTGGGTGTGGAACGACATGCTGGTCGCGCTGGTGTTCACCAAGTCGGGCACCCAGCCGATCACGGTCGCGCTGCAGACCCAGGTACGCCAGTTCGGCAACAACGTCGACGTCCTCGCGCCCGGCGCCTTCATCTCGATGGTGATCCCGCTGGCCGTTTTCTTCGCGTTCCAGCGGCAGTTCGTGTCGGGGGTGATGGCCGGCGCGGTCAAGTGACCGCACAGTCGGACAGCCTCACACGGGGCGGACAACCACGCGAAGGGTTCTGAAAAGGGGCGAGCCGGCCAGCGGCTCGCCCCTGACCTCTCACGGAACGTAACCCACATGACGTAGGGAACCGTAACCAAATCACTCCATTGGCCGTTCCCGGGCAGAACGCCCGCGCCGACCGACCCATGGATGTCCCTTGCCCAGGTTCAGTGTCATCGTCCCCGCGTACCAGGTCCAGGCGTATCTGCGCGAGTGCCTGGACTCGGTGCTCTCGCAGTCGTACCCCGATCTGGAACTGATCGCCGTGGACGACTGCTCACCGGACGCCTGCGGCGCGGTCATCGACGAGTACGCGGCCGGGGACGCGCGCGTGCGGGCCCTGCACCTGCCGGAGAACCAGGGCCTGGGCGGCGCCCGCAACGCGGGGACGGCGCAGGCGCGCGGCGACTACCTGCTCTTCCTGGACGGTGACGACACGCTGAGGCCTCACGCGCTGCGGGCGATCGCCGACCGGATCAAGGAGACCGGCGATCCCGACGTGCTCGTGTACGACTACGCGCGGACGTTCTGGACCGGCCGGGCGGAGCGCAACAGGCTCGCGTCGCACCTGACCGAACAGGGCCCGGCGCCTTTCCGGCTCGAAGACCGGCCGGGCCTGCTCCGCGTGCTGATGGTGGCCTGGAACAAGGCGTACCGGCGGGAGTTCGTCGAGGAGCACGGCTTCGTCTTCCCGCCCGGCTACTACGAGGACACGCCCTGGACCTACCCGGTCCTGATGACCGCCGAGTCGATCGCGACCCTCGACCGGGTCTGCGTGGACTACCGGCAGCGGCGCCAGGGCAACATCCTCGGCACCACGAGCCGCCGGCACTTCGACATCTTCGAACAGTACGACCGGGTCTTCGCGTTCCTGGCACAGCGGCCCGAACTGGCGCACTGGCGGCCGGTGTTGTTCCGCCGCATGATCGACCACTTCAGCACGGTGTTCACCAGGCGGAACCGGCTCCCGAAGGGCAGCCGCGCCGAGTTCCTGCGCACCGCCCGCGCCCACTACCGCCGTTACCAGGCCAAGGGCACGCCGTTGCCGTGGCGCACCCGGCTGCGTCACGGCCTCGTCCACTACGGCCTGCACCGCACCTATCGCGCCCTCCAACTGGCGATGTCCGCCCGCCGCCGCGCCCTGAAGGCCGCCGTCAAGTCCGCCCGCGGCCTGCGGTCGGCCCTGCTCCAGCTGCACTACCGCGTCCAGCTGCGGCTCCCGCTGCGCGCCGACCGCGCGGTCTTCGCCGCCTACTGGAACCGCGGTCACAGCTGTAATCCGGGCGCGCTGGAGAAGGCGTTCCGCACCCATGCCCCGCACATCCGCACCGCGTGGATCGCCCGCTCCGAACACCACCACACGATCCCGCCGGGTCCGCGCCGGCTGCGTCCGGGCACCTTCGCCTACTGGACGGCGCTGGCCCGCTCCAAGTACCTGGTCAACAACGTCAACTTCGACCGGCGGCTGCGAAAACGCCCCGGTCAGGTGTTCGTGCAGACCCAGCACGGCACCCCCCTCAAGCACATGGGCCTCGACCTCCAGGAACACCCGGCGGCTGCCGCCGGCATGGACTTCGAGGAGCTCCTGCGGGGCGTCGACAAGTGGGACTACGTACTGTCCGCCAACCGGCACACCACCCTGACCTGGGAACGCGTCTACCCCGGCGGATACCGGACCCTCGAATACGGCTACCCGCGCAACGACGTGTTCCAGCAGGCCACCTCGGCCGACGTCACCCGGATCCGCGAGTCGCTCGGTGTCCCGCGGAACACGGTCGCCCTGCTGTACGCGCCGACCCACCGCGACTACCGGCGCACCCAGCGCCCCGTCCTCGACCTGGACCGGATCGCGCGCCGCCTCGGCCCGCGCTTCGTGATCCTGGCCCGCGCCCACTACTGGCACGGCGCTCCGCTGTCGTCCGGGGACCGGGTGATCGACGTCAGCGGCCACCCCAGCGTCGAGTCGCTCTGCCTGGCCGCGGACGCGCTGGTCACCGACTACTCCTCCCTCATGTTCGACTACGCCAACCTGGACCGGCCGATCGTCGTGCACACCGAGGACTGGGACGCCTACCACGCGGCCCGCGGCACCTACTTCGACCTGCGCTCCAGCCCGCCCGGCGCGGTCGCCCGCACCGAGGACGAACTGATCGACATCTTCGCCACCGGCCACTGGTGCGGCTCCCGCTCCGCCCAGCTGCGCGCCGCGTTCCGCGAACGGTTCTGCCGGTACGACGACGGACGCGCCGCCGAGCGGGTCGTCCGGCACGTGGTGCTCGGCGAGACGGGCGGGCTGCCGGAGTTCATCCCGTTGGCCAGGCGGCACCCCGTGCCCTCGGCGGTCCCGGGGCTCACCCACTCCCCGCTGGCCACCGTTCCGCAACCTTCCGGCCATCCGCCCGTCACCGAGGGCCGCTGAACGCCGTTTGCCTTGCAGGGAGTCCTCTCATGTCCCCCAACACCTCGCGGCCCACTCCGTCCCGGCCGTCCACCTGGCGGCCGGCGGGAAGGCCGGGCCGCGTGCACACCTGAGAAAGAGCAGCATGCCCCGCTTCAGCATCATCGTCCCGTCCCACGGGGTCGCCGGCCGGCTCTCCCAGGCGCTGGACTCGGTCCTCGCCCAGTCCTTCGGCGACCTGGAGCTGATCCCGGTCTGCGACGCGCCCGACGCCCCGGCCGCCTCGGTCGCCGCCGCCTACGCCGAGCGGGACTCCCGGGTGACCCCGGTGCACTCACCGCCGTCGGCCGGGCTGAGCGGAGCCCGGAACACCGGGATGCGGGCGGCGAACGGCACATACCTGCTGTTCCTCGACGGCGACGACGTCCTGGTCCCGGGCGCGCTGGCGCTGCTCGACGCGCGGCTCGCCGAGACAGGTGACGTGGACGTCCTGTACCTGGAGCACGAGCGGACCCCCTGGTGGGAGGGCGAGCCGACCAACCCGGCGGCACCCCTGCTGGCGGGCGCCCCGAACGGCGCGTTCTCCCCGGACCGGGCGCCCCGGCTGACGGGCGTGGCCCTGCCGGCCTGGAGCGCGGCCTACCGCCGTTCCTTCCTGGCCGAACGGCGGCTGCGCTTTCCGGACGGGCACTTCACCGACCTCGGCTGGGGCGGCCTGACCACGGTCGCCGCCGAGCGGATCGCGGTGCTGCGCTCGGTGGTCGTACGGCACCGGCTGCGCAGGCAGGGCAGCCGGCTGAATCTGCCCGGGCCGCACCAGCATGAACTCCTCGACCAGGCGGAGCTGGTGCTGGAGCGGGCGGCCGGGCTGCCCGGCGACCGGGCGCGGGCGCTGTTCGAGCAGGTCTTCGGGGTGGTGCTGAAGACGGCCGCGCGGCCGGACCGGATGCCGTCCGGGCACCGGGCGTTCTTCCGGCGGGCGGCCCGGCTGCACCGCACGCACCGGCCCGCCGGGTTCCGGATGCCGGGCGGGAGTGTGGGAGTCCAGCACCGGCTCCTCGCGGCGGGCGCGTACACGGCGTTCCGGGTCCTGCGCGGGGCCAACCGGGTCGTGGACGGCGCGGCCGAGCTGCTGCCCCGCCCGCACCTGCCGCTCACCCGGCTGCGGTACGCCCTCGACCTGCGCCGCCCGCTGGATCCGAACCTCGCCGTGTACTGCGCCTACTGGGGGCGCGGCTACGTCTGCAACCCGGCCGCGATCCACGCCGTGGCCCGCGATCTCGCCCCGCACATCCGCTCGGTGTTCCTGGTCGAGGCCGGCCAGGAGCACACCATGCCGCGGGACGTCGATTACGCGGTGATCGGCAGCCGCCGCTACTGGCAGGTGCTGGCCCGCGCCAAGTACCTCGTGAACAACGCCAACTTCGCCGAGGGGGTCGTCAAGCGACCGGGCAGCGTGCACGTCCAGACGCAGCACGGCACCCCGCTGAAGAAGATGGGCGTCGACCAGTCGACGTACCCGGTGGTCGCCGCGCAGACCGGCAGCTTCACCAAGCTGCTCGGCCGCGTCGACCGCTGGGACTTCAACCTCTCCTCCAACCGCCACTCGACCCAGACCTGGGAGCGCGCCTTCCCCGGCTCGTACCAGACCCTGGAGTACGGCTATCCGCGCAACGACGTCTACTACACGGCGACCGCCCACGACGTGGTCCGGGCCCGCCGCAGACTCGGCGTCCCGGACGGCAGGACGGCCGTGCTGTACGCCCCCACCCACCGCGACCACCACACCGGCTTCGAGCCCGGCCTCGACCTGGAGGCGTTCTGCGAGGCGGCCGGCGAGGACGTCGTCGTCCTGCTGCGCGCCCACTACTTCTACGACCGGGGCGCCGGCAAGGGCGGCGGCCGGGTCATCGACGTCACCGCGCACCGCTCGGCGGAGGACGTGTGCCTGGCCGCGGACGCCCTGATCACCGACTACTCCTCCATCATGTTCGACTACGCCAACCTGGACCGGCCGATCGTCGTCTACGCCGACGACTGGGAGGTCTACCGGCAGACCAGGGGCGTCTACTTCGACCTGATGGCCGAGCCGCCGGGACCCGTCGCCCGCACCCCGGAGGAGCTGGCCCGGCTCTTTCGCGACGGCTCCTACCGGGGCCCGGAGTCCAGGCGGCTGCGGGCCGAGTTCCGGGCGCGCTTCTGCCAGTTCGACGACGGCCTGGCCGCCGAACGCGTCGTACGGCGGGTGTTCCTCGGCCGGCCGCCCCAGGACATCCCGACGGTGATCCCGCTCGCCGAACGCCTGCCCGCCCCGGCCGCGACCCTCGTCAGGAGCTGACCGTGCCCCGACTCAGTGTGATCGTCCCCTGTTTCAGGGTGCAGGGCTTTCTCCGTGAGTGCCTCGACTCGGTCCTGGAGCAGTCCTTCCACGACATCGAGGTGATCGCCGTCGACGACCGCTCCCCGGACGGGTGCGGCGCGATCCTCGACGAGTACGCCGCCCGCGACCCCCGGGTGAAGGTCCTGCACCTGCCGGAGAACGTCGGCCTCGGCCGCGCCCGCAACGCCGGCATCCCGCACGCCACCGGTGACTTCCTCCTCTTCCTCGACAGCGACGACACCCTCACCCCGGGCGCGCTGCGCGCGATCACCGACCGGCTGGCGGAGACCGGCGATCCGGACGTGCTGGTCTTCGACTACGCCCGCACCTACTGGTGGGGCGGGACGCGGCGCAACGCCCTCGCCGAGGTGCTCGGAGTCACGGCGGACGTGTTCACGGCGGCCGAACACCCGGAGATCCTCGACCTGTTGATGGTGGCGTGGAACAAGGTCCAGCGCCGGGACTTCGTCGAGGAGAACGGCTTCCGGTTCCCGCCGGGCTACTACGAGGACACCCCCTGGACCTTCCCGGTCATGCTCAGCGCGGCCCGGATCGCCACCCTCGACCGGATCTGCCTCAACTACCGGCAGCGCCGGCAGGGCAACATCCTCTCCACCACCAGCCGCAAGCACTTCGACGTCCACGACCAGTACAAGCGGGTCTTCGCCTTCGTCGACGCCCGCCCGGAACTGGCCGGCTGGCGGCCGTACCTGCACCGGAAGATGGGCGAGCACTGCCTGGACATCCTCGCCAAACCGGACCGGCTGCCGCCGGCCGCCAAGGGCGAGTTCTTCCGGCGCACGGCGGAGCTGTACCGGGCGTTCCGGCCCGCGGGAACCGGCCCAGCCGGCCCAGCCGGCCTCGGTGACCTCGGTGACCTCGGTGACCTGGGTGTGCTGGGTGGCTCCTACGCGTCGTACCGGCTGCGACAGGAGGCCGGGCGGGCCGGACGGGCGGCCGGCAGGCAGGCCCTGCGGGTGCGGCGGGCGGCGGGTGCCCAGGCCCGGCGCGCACTGACCGGACTGCGCGGCCTGCGCCCGCTGGACGAGGACCTGGTCATGTACTCGGCGGCCTCGCACCAGGGGCTGCGGGGCGACCCGGCGGCCGTGTACCGGGCGGCCCGGGAGCTCGCACCCCGGTTGCGTGGCGTCTGGGTGGTGCGGGACGCGGAGGCGGCGGCACAGCTCCCGGCCGACGTCGAGCACGTACTGCTGGACTCTCCGGAGTACCTGCGGCTGACCGCCCGCGCGAAGTTCTTCGTCAACGACGTCAACTGGCCCGGCGCGCTGGTGAAACGGCCCGGCAGCGTGTACATCCACACCCACCGCGGCACCCCGCTCAAGTACCTGGGCGCCGACCTGCTCGGCAAGCCCGGCGCCCGGCTCGGTTTCGACGTGCCGCAGATGCTGCGCAGGGCCGACCGCTGGGACCACAGTCTGGTCGCCAACCGCCACTCGGAACTGGTGTGGGAGCGGGCCTACCCCTGCCACTTCGCGTCGGCCCGCACGGGCAGCCCGCGCAACGACGTCCTGGTCACCGGCGGCCCGACGGACTTCCGGACCCGGCACGGCATTCCGGCCGGCCACACGGTGGTGCTGTACGCGCCGACCCGCCGCGACTACGTCCGGGGCGGGCACGTCGACCGGATCGACCTGGCCCGGTTCGCCGCCGACCTCGGCGCGGGGCACACGCTGGTGGTCCGCCTGCATCCGGCCCTCGCGACCGGTCCGGCGCGCGGGATGGGCCTGGCCGAGCTGCACCGGCGCGGTGTCCTGGTCGACGCGACCGGCGAACCGCACGCCGAGGACGTCATGCTCGCCTCGGACGCCCTGGTCACCGACTACTCCTCCCTCATGTTCGACTACGCCAACCTGGACCGGCCGATCGTCGTGCACGCGGACGACTGGGCCGCGTACACCGCGAGCCGGGGCGCCTATCTCGACATCACCGCCGAGGCGCCCGGTCATGTCTCCCGCACCTACCGCGAGTTGGCGTGGCTGTTCGCCTCGGGCGCCTGGCGGGACGAGGAGTCGGCACTGCTGCGGGCCCACTTCCGGTCCCGGTTCTGCGAGTTCGACGACGGCAGGGCCGCCGAACGGGTCGTACGGACGCTGCTGCTGGGCGAGCCGATGCCGCCGCCGGCCCGGGTGCCCGGTCCGGCCGGGTCCCGTGACCTGTCGGTGACGACGTGAGACCGCGCACCTGGGTGCTGGTGCTGGCCGCCGTCTTCGCGGTGCTGCAACTGGCGAACGTCACCGGCCGGGACACGCCCGACTCCAAGAACTACGTGTCGTACGCGCTGGCGCTGGGCGGGGCGGGCAAGCGGGCGGCGGCCGCCGAGACGGTGGACTGGGTGTGCGCCGGCGACGCGTCGGCGGCGGAGCGCGCGCAGCGCGTGGACGTGCTGCGCTTCCACGCGCCGAGTCCGGCGGGCCGGGTGTCCGCGGACTGCCGGACCGGTGAACTGCGGCGGGTGGAGCGGCGGTTGTGGGCCGGGGGCGCGCAGACGGACGGGCACATCGTGCCGTTCGTGGGTCCCCGGCTGCGGCGGATCTTCGAGGTGCGGCCGGGCTATCCGGTGTTCCTGCTGCCGTTCGTCACCGTGTTCGGGGTGACGTGGGGGGTGTGGCTGGCGAGTGTGCTGGTCGCGGGCGCGGGCGGGGTGCTGGTCTTCCTGGTGCTGCGGACGGTGTCGGTACCCGTGCCGCTCGCGCTCACCGGGCAGGTTCTGTACTACGTCCTGCCGGTCGGCACGACCGCGATGCGGCCGATGGCGGAGGGGCTGATGCTGGCCCTGACCCTGACGGCGGTGTGGGGCTGCGCGCTGGCCCTGACCGGGCGGGCCGGGACGCACAGCAGAGAGGGGACGGGGCCGACCGCACGGGCGGCGCGCACGGCGCGCACGGCGCGGGCGGGGACGGGGCTGGTGGCGGGCGCGCTGGTCGCGCTGGTCGCCGTGAAGCATTCGCAGGCGCTCTTTCTCGGCGGGTGCCTGGCCGCGGCCGCCGCGGTGGTCGCGCTGTGGCGGCACCGGCACGGGCGGCGCCCCGGGCGCGCGGTGGCCACGATCGCGGCGGTGGCATGCGCGGCGGTGGCCGGCACCCTGCTCCTCGCCCGGCTGCTGCGCTACCCGTCCGAGACGGAGAGCGTGCAGGACCTGCTGACCGGCCACTACACCCACCCCGACCGGGCCCACCCGTGGCGGGAGTTCCTCCATCTGGAGTCCGACTTCTGGGTGGAGTGGCTGCGCCGGCAGCTGCTGGCGCCGCTGTTCCCGGCAGCGCTGGCCGCGGGGGCGTGGGGAGCGCGACGGCGGCCCGCCTTCGGCGTCTTCCTGCTGGCGGCCGCCGGCACCGGCATCCTCACCCAGGCCGGGCACCCCGACATCACCATCGGAGGCGACCGGCTGATCGTGCTGGCCTGGCTGCTGCCGGTGGTGGGCGTGCCCCTGCTCCTCGAACCGCTGGCGCACCGGCCGGTCCAGGTTCCCGCCCAGGGGTCACCCAGGGCGGTCGGCGTCACTCGATGAGGTGATGGACGGCAACGCCGTCGGGACGCGCGGGAACACTGGACAAATGGTCCGCCCTGCCCGTTTCCTCCAGTGAGCACCGGCGCCCTGCTCCGGCGCGCCACGCGTGGCTCCACCGCCCTGCGCGGCGGCCAGGTCCGCAGGCTCACTCCGTACCAGGCCTTCGGCCTGCTGTTCTGGCTGCTGATGACCCTGGCGTACTGGCGGGTGCCGCCGTGCTGCGAGGCCGGACTGCACGCGGCGGCGGTGGCCCGGCTGCGGGCGGGCCTGCCGGACCCGGCCGTCTCACCGTATGTGCTGGCGCAGGGGGCGCTGGCGCGGCTGACCGGACTCTCCGGATGGCAGCTGCTGCGGGTGTGCGGCCCGCTGAACCTGCTGGTGCTGCTGACGGGCCTCGGCCGGCTGGTCCGCGTCCTGACCCCGCGCCCGTGGGCACCGGTGCTGGCGCTGGCCTTCGTGTCCGTGCTGTGGGGCACCCGGCCGGCGTGGGGCGGGGGCTCGCTGGCCCTGCTGCCGCTGACCGGCAGCCTCGGTTACCCGTCCGCGTTCGCCCTCGGGCTCACCTTCTGGGCCTGGGCCCTGACCGGCGCCCGCGCCCGCGACCTGCGCCGGGTGCGCTATGTCGGCCCGAGCGGCCTGCGCAGCCTGTCCGGATACGCGGCGCTCGGGCTGCTGTACGGGGCGGTGGCCCTGGTCGACCCGGTGACGGGGGCGGGCGCGGCGGCCGGGGCTGTGGCGTTCGCGGCGGGGTGGCAGCGGGGGTGGCGGGGAGCGGTGTGGGGGCGGTGGGCACTGCTGTGCGCGGTGGCGGCGGCCGTCCTCGCCTTCGGGACGCACGCGCGCGTGCTCTCGCCGTCGCCGTACGGGCCGTACACGTCGTACGACGGGCTGGCCGCCCGGTGCTGGCTGGCCCTGCTCGGGCTCCCGGCGCTGTGGCTGCGGGCGCGGCGGGCGGCCGGGCCTGCCCCGCGGAGCGCGGCGGGGCGCGCGGCCTGGGGTGATCCGCTCGTGCTGCTGTTCGTTCTGGAGTGCCTGGTACTGGCGTGCGGCCGGCTGGTCGGAGTGCTCGGGCTCGTTCTGCTGGCGCCGCAGTGCGCGCTCGCCGTGGAACTGGCGGCGCGGCGGCCCTGGTCCGGTCCGCGGCGGGCGCTCGGCTGGGCCGCGGCCGGCGGGGTCTGCCTGGGCTTTCTGGCCGCGCAGGCCGGGGCGGTGGTACCCCGCTCGGTGGACCCGGTCGGCTTCCTCCAGCCGCCGCGCTGGCCGTCGTACGACTGGGCGGCCCGGCACATCGGCCCGGGGGAACCGGTGATCACGGACGCGTACTACGCCGTCCGGCTGCTCCCCGGGTACGGCATCGAGCTGGCCGACGGCCACGCCCACCGCCCCCGGGTGCGCTGGCTGCTGCTGACGCGGCAGGAGCGGCTGCCCGCGGAGGCGGTGGTCGTGGACTGGAGCCGGCGAACCGGGGAGGTGCTCGCGCGGCTCACCCGGACGGGGCACACTCCCCCGGTACCGCCGGTTACTCGATGACGAGCTCGACCGGGATGTTGCCCCGGGTGGCCTTGGAGTAGGGGCAGTAGGCGTGGGCCTGGTGGACCAGCTTCTCGCCGGTCTCGTCGGCGAGCGCCTCGGGAAGCTCGACGCGCAGGGTGACCTTGAGCGCGAAGCCGCCGTCGGACTCGTCCTTGCCGATGCCGACCTCGGCGGTCACGGAGATCTCGCCGGTGTCGACCTTGGCCTGGCGGCCGATGGCACCGAGGGCGCTGGCGAAACAGGCGGCGTAACCGGCGGCGAAGAGCTGCTCGGGGTTGGTGCCCTGGCCGTTGCCGCCCAGCGCGGGCGGGAAGGCCAGCGCGAGGTCCAGCTGCCCGTCCGAGCTGACCGCCCGTCCTTCCCGGCCGGTGGCGGTGGCGGCTGCGGTGTAGAGCGCGTCCATGGAAGACCATCCCTCTCGAAGTGCTCGATGCGTCGGCGTTCCGGCGGCTCCGTTCCGGCCGCCTTCACGACCCCAAGTAGAGCACACAATTAAATTGTGCACAACTAAATGACTCGCGAGCGCTACGCTTGAGCCATGACCGCGACGACCCCGACCCCCAGCCCCGTCCCCGACGCGGAGTGGCTCCACCTGGACCGCCAGATCTGCTTCTCCCTGCATGCCGCGTCCCGCGCCTTCAACGGCGTCTACCGCGTGATCCTCAAGGACCTGGGGCTCACCTACCCGCAGTACCTGGTGATGCTGGTGCTGTGGGAACAGGGCGACCTGCCGGTCAAGAAGCTCGGCGAACATCTGCGCCTGGACTCCGGCACCCTGTCGCCGCTGCTCAAACGGCTGGAGGCGGCGGGCCTGGTGCACCGCGAGCGCAGCGCCCGGGACGAACGCTCGGTGGAGGTACGGCTGACGGAGGAGGGGGCCGCGCTGCGGGAGCGGGCCGTCCAGGTGCCGCGGCGGATCGCGGCGGCGACGGGCTTCGACCTGGAGGAGATCCGGGACCTGAAGGAGCGGCTGGACCAGCTGACGGGGAAGTTGGACGCGGCGGCGCTGCGGGAGGGTTCCTACTGAAAGGGGGCCGGGGGCCCTGGGAAGCACTCCCTTTCTACCGGCTCTCAGGGGCACGGGGGTGTAGCCGGTGGCTCTCAGGAGCGCGGGGCTGTAGCCGGCGTGCGGCTACCCGCGTGGGCGCGGCCGGCCCCCGTCGACCCGCAGCCCGGACTCCTCCGAGCCCACCCGAATCGGGCGCACGTACAACCGCAGCGCGACCCGGTCGATCACCGTCTCCTCCCGAAGCACGAACTGCTGGTTCAACACCTCCAGCTTGGCCCGCTCCGTAGCCAGCCGCGGCCGGTACCCGCCCATCGCGTACTTCTCCACCACCGCCCACACCTCGTCCGCCCCAGCGAGCCGCCGCCGCAGCGTCCCCGCCCCCACCTCCCGCCCGTACAGCGTCCCCGACTCCGGCCCCGGCTCGGCCAGTGCGACGTCCCTCGTGGCCGTGAAGCCGGCCGGATACGCGAGCTCCGCCCCGCGCGCGTGAGCCGGCAGGAACAGCACGGGGTCACCGGGCCGCAGCGCCCGAGCGACGGCCGCCGCCACCGCCCCGAGGTTGTCGGCACGGGTCCCCGGCAGCCGGTCCGCCCGCAGCAGCGGGACCTGGTGGGCGAAGGCGAGGAGAATCGCCAGGACCCCGGCCAGGGTGAGCGCGGCCGAGCGGGGCACGGGCGCCACGGCACGCGACCAGAGCCGGCCGAGCAGCCCGGCGACCCGGTCCGCGCCGAGTGCCACCAGCAACGGCGCCCCGGCGAGCGCGTACAGCACGTACCGGTCGACGTACAGCGGGGTGAGCTGTGAGGCCAGCATCAGCGCCACCGGCGGCAGCACCGCGAGCGGCAGCGCGACCGCCGCGAGCGTCACCTCGCCGCGCCGGCCCACCAGCCGCGTCAGTCCGAGCAGCCCGAGCGCCAGGCACGTCCAGTACACCCCGTCGGTCGGTCCGAGGTACTGGCGCAGCAACTCCTGCGCGGTCTCCACGTCCGGCTCCCGCAACCAGGCCACCTGGGCCGACTGCCCGTGCGAGACCACGACCATCGGCAGCAGCGACAGCGCCACGCCCCCGGCCGCGCAGCCCCACCCCCGCCACACCTTTCCCGACGAACGGGCCAGCGCCAGCGTTCCCGCGTGCGCGAGCAGCAGCAGGACGGCGAACTCGTGCAGCCAGCAGGTGACTCCGAGGACGGCGCCGTACCACCACCAGGCCCGCCGCCCCGCTTCCCGCACCGCCCGGACGAAGAGCAGCGTCGCTCCGGTGGCCCCTGCGGCGACCAGGGCGTACGAGCGGCCCTCCTGCGCGTAGTGACCGACCAGCGGGGTGACCGCGTAGAGCAGCCCGGCCCACAGGCCGACCCGCGGCCGGGCCAGGCGGGTGCCGAGGACGGCCACCAGGCCGGCGGTGACGGCCGCCGCGCACACCGAGGGCAGCCGGAGGACGACCTCGCCGGGGTGGCCGGGGTCGGCGGCGAGGACGACGTGCATCAGCAGGTAGTACAGGCCGTGCACCGCGTCCACGCCGTGCAGCAGCCGCCAGATCTGCGGCACCGTGCGCCGGGCGACCTGGTAGGTGACGGCCTCGTCGCGCCACATGCCGCCGCGGTGCAGCCCCCAGAACCCGACCGCGAGCATCGCCGCGGCCGGGACGGCCACGGCGAGGACCCGGGCGGCCCCCGCCCACCGGGGCGGGCAGCCCAGCGGACACGGCCGGCTCCCTGGAGCCGGCCGGCCGTCTTCCGCTGTTCGCGTCGTGCGCGGATGTGTTTTTACCAGAGGCCCGATAGTCACCACGGCCCGATCTTTTGCGATTAGCCAACCTTTGCCGGGTAATGACGGCGTATCGGCATGGATACACCATCCACGCGGCTTACGCTCGCGGTCGATGAACCGCCACCCGTACACCCCGCCTCCACGTGTTCCGTTCGCCTCCCCTGTTCGACTCCCCCGGCTCTTCCGGCCCTTCCGGCTCTCCCGGCTCCGCCGTCCGCCCGGCCTTCCCCGTCTCCTCTGCCTCGCCGTCGCCTGGGCCGCCACGCGCACGCTGATGCTGTGGCTCCTCGCCCACAACAACGAGCGGCCCCTGGGTCACGGAGCGGTCGCGCGCGAAGTGTGGCGGCTGTACTTCCACTGGTACGGCGTCCTGTCGCACGGCGCGTTCCCGGCGCACGACACGTTGTGGCAGTACCCGCCGGGCGCCGGCGCGGTGCTGCTCGCGCCGGGGCTGGTGCCCGGGCTCAGCTACTTCCAGGCGTTCGTGGCGCTCACCCTGGCCACCGACGCGCTGATCACGGCGGCGCTCGCCCGCGCGGGCACGCGCTCCGGCCGCACCCTGCTCGGCGCGGCCTTGTGGACCGGCGGCCTGCCCCTGCTGCTGCACCTCCCGCTCGCCCGCTACGACGTGGAGGTCACCGCCTTCGCCGTGCTCTCCCTGCTGGCGCTGTCGCGCTCCACGCGCGCGTGCGGTGCGCTCGCGGCGCTGGGCGCGCTGGTGAAGGTGTGGCCGGCGCTGGTGCTGCTGGGCCTGGAGCGCGGGCGTCCGACCCGTACGGCCTGGCTGTCCGCGGCCCTGACCGGGACCGTCACCCTCGCCGCCTTCGTGGGGTCGTTCCGCAACCCGCTGGCCTTTCTCCGTCAGCAGGGCGGCCGGGGCGTGCAGGTGGAGTCGCTCGGCGGTACCGCGCTCAGCCTCGCACGGCACGCCGGCTGGCCGGGCAGGACCCGCTACCAGTACGGCGCCATCGAACTGGTCGGTCCGCACGTGCGCGCGGTCGCGACCGTCTCCCTCGCGCTCACCGCGGCCGCCTTCGCGCTGCTGCTGCTGTGGCGGGTGCGGGCCCGGCACTGGAGCCCGGCCACCCCGTACGACGCGGCCCTCAGCGCCGTACTCCTCTTCACCGTCACCAGCCGGGTGATCAGCCCGCAATACATGATCTGGCTGCTCGGCCTGGCCGCGGTCTGCCTGTCCTCACGGCACACCACCCAGCGTCCGGTCGCCGCGCTGATCGTGGCGGCGACCGCGCTCAGTGCCGTCGCCTACCCCGCGTTCTACACCGAGGTCGTCCGGTGCACCTGGACCGGCTGTCTGCTGATGCTCGCCCGCAACGGCCTGCTGGCCACCGCCGCCGTGCTCTCCCTGACCCGCCTGTGGCGGGCCACCCGCCGCCGCGAGAGCACGGCACGGGTCCGCCCGGCCGCGGTGGGCCGGGCCGCGGTGGGCCGGGCCGCGGTGGGCCGGGCCGACCGTCCGCGGATGTCGGCGGCACCTGCTTCACTGAGGGGTGACGGCGGCTGACGAAACACCTCGGCCAACTCACGAAGGGGACGGCCACACATGACCTGGCTGATCACCGGCGGCGCCGGTTACATCGGGGCGCATGTCGTACGCGCGATGACGGAGGCGGGCGAGCGGACGGTGGTGTTCGACGACCTGTCCACCGGGATCGCCGAGCGCCTGCCCGAGGACGTGCCCCTGGTGACGGGCTCCACGCTCGACGGTGAGAAGGTCGCGCGCGTGCTGGCCGAGCACGAGGTGACCGGGGTGGTGCACCTGGCGGCGAAGAAGCAGGTCGGCGAGTCGGTGGAGCGCCCGCTGCACTACTACCACGAGAACGTCGAAGGCCTGCGGGTGCTGCTGCAGGCCGTGACGGAGGCGCGGGTCGCGTCCTTCGTGTTCTCCTCGTCCGCCGCCGTCTACGGCATGCCGGACGTCGGCCTGGTGACGGAGGAGACGCCGTGCGTGCCGATGTCGCCGTACGGCGAGACGAAGCTCGCGGGTGAGTGGCTGGTCCGCGCGACGGGCCGGGCCACCGGTCTCGCCACGGCCTCGCTCCGCTACTTCAACGTGGCCGGCGCGGCCCGCCCCGAGCTCGCCGACGTGGGCGTGTACAACCTCGTCCCGATGGTCTTCGAGAAGCTCACGGAGAACGCGCCGCCGCGCATCTTCGGCGACGACTACGCGACCCCGGACGGCACCTGCGTCCGTGACTACATCCACGTGGTGGACCTGGCCGAGGCGCATGTGGCCGCCGCCCGCGCCCTCCAGGCCGGGCCGGGCCGCGAGCTGACCCTGAACATCGGGCGGGGCGAGGGCGTCTCGGTCCGCGAGATGATCGATCTCATCAACGCGGTCACCGGCTACGACCTCCCCCCGGCCGTCGCCCCGCGCCGCCCCGGCGACCCGGCCAGCGTGGTCGCCTCCGCCGACCGCATCACCACCGAACTCGGCTGGAAGGCCGGACACGACGTCCAGGACATGATCGCCTCGGCCTGGGAGGGCTGGGTACGCCTGCACCCGGAGGCGGCCCGAGGCTGACCCCGTACCCTGCGGGAACGCCCTGCCTCCGCGATCCTGCACGAGCTGCTGCGGGTGGCCCTGGCCGGAGACGACCCGGCGGCCGCCGTACCGGGAAACGCCGGCGGCGGTCCACCCTGGCCACCGGGGCCGGTGGGCCACCGTTCTCGCCCCCGCCCGGCACCCCGGCCTCACGACCGAGTTCAACGGCGCCGTGCGGCCCTGCCAGGCTTCGGCGACCGGGTGCTGCGAGTGTGGTGGACCTAATGGCGCTGGCCCAGCCTGGTGTCTTGCGAGGAGGCCCCGGTGTTCACCGCGCTGGCCCGGCAGCGCCGAGTGAAGGCGAACGCGTGTACCCGTGTTCGCTGGTAGGGCTGACTATGAGGGGAGTCAGGAGTGAGTGTGCGAATCTCGCTCGTATGGTCGTGAGGGACAAGCGACGGGAACGGGGTGTGTCGGCGTGACGGAAGCGGTGGGGACTGACGGCATGGGCCATGCCCGGTACACCTACCGGCTGCGCGTGTCGTCCGCCGCCCGTACTGCCCTGGCGGCGGAGTGGGCCCGTTGCCGCTGGGTCTGGAACGAATGCGTCGCCAAGTCCAGGGCCGTACACCTGCACAACAGGGCCACCGGCCAGCAGGCCACGTGCGGCCCGGCGCAGCTCGACAGGATGCTGACCGAGGCCCGAACTCGCACACCGTGGCTGCGGGCGGGCGCGTCCGTTCCCCAGCAGCAGATCATCCGCGATTTCGGCCGCTCCCGCGCCAAGGCGCACAAGGACATCCGGGGGCGGTTGCCGATGGCGCGCCGGGCCGGGATGCCCGGGCACAAGAAGAAGCGCGATGCACTGGCGAGCCTCAACTACACCCAGCGCGGCTTTCGGCTGAAGGACGGCCGTCTGCATCTGGCGGGCGGCATCGTGGTGACGGTGGTGTGGTCGCGGGAGTTGCCGGCCGAGCCGTCCTCGGTGCGCGTGTACCAGGACAGCCCCGGGCACTGGTATGCCTCGTTCGTCGTCCCCGCCCAGGCGCAGCCGCTGCCGGAGACCGGCCGTGTGGTCGGCGTGGACTGGGGCGTGAAGGAGACCGCCACCACCACGTCCGACGACCACGACCTGCCGCACGCCGGGCACGGCAGGAAGGCGCAGGCGAAGCTGACCCGGTACGACCGGATGATGGCCCGCCGCAGACCGAAGAAGGGGCAGCCCGCCTCCAAGGGCTACCGCGAGGCGAAGAGGCTGCGCGCGAAGGCGTACAAGAAGGTCGCCCGGCAGCGAGAGGACACTGGCCGTAAGTGGGCCAAGAAGGTCGTGCGCGACCATGACGCTGTCGCCGTCGAGGACTTCAGGCCGAAGTTCCTGGCCAGGACCACCATGGCCCGTAAGGCCGCTGACGCCGCGATCGGCGCCACCAGGACGGCCCTGATCGAGATGGGCCGCAAGCACGGGCGGGACATCCGCCTCGTACACCCCGCGTACACCACGATGGACTGCGCGCACTGCGGAGCGAGAGCCAAGCACGCACTGCCGCTGGGTGAACGCACCTACACCTGCACCGTGTGCAGTGCCGTGTCACCACGGGACAAGAACTCCGCACAAGTGATGCTCGTCCGGGCTGGTCTCAACCCGGCTGGTGCCGATGGCGCAAGACCTCCTGGAGCGCTGCTCCAGGAGGCGGCCTGAGCCAGGAATCCCCTCCCTTCAAGGAGGGGAGGACTCAAAGCGCCTTGAGCGCCTCCGTGGTCCCGCGGGCCAGCGCCGCCAGATAGCCCTTGGGCAGCTTCGGGGTGCGGATCACCACCGAGCGCCAGTACAGCGGGCCGGAGATGAGGTCCATGGCCAGGTCGTCGTCGAGGCCCTCGGCGAGTTCGCCACGCCGCTGCGCCGCCTCGATGATCTTGCTGGCGACGCCCTCCTGGCCCTCGCGCAGCGTCTTCTGCATGGCCTCGGCGATGTCGGGGTTGCGGGCCGCCTCGGCCTGGAGGTCCGGGATGATCTGCGAGGCGACCGGGTGGCGCAGCGCGCGGGAGGTGACCTCGTAGAGCAGCCGCAGGTCGCCCTCCAGGGAGCCGGTGTCGGGCACCGGCAGGCCCATCACGGCGAGGGCGGAGACGACGTCGAGGACCAGGTGCAGCTTGGAACGCCAGCGGCGGTAGACGGCGGTCTTGCCGACGCCCGCGCGGCGCGCGATGCCCTCGATGGACATCCGGGCATACCCGACCGCCGCGAGCTCCTCGAAGACGGCCGCCCGGATGGCCTCGGTCACGTCCTCGCGGAGGACGGCCGCCCCGGCGGGGGCTCGTCGGCGCGGACGCGTCTGGGGCTCCTCGGCGTTCGTCGTCATGGCCCCAGCATAGGCGCGTAACGACGAAACGGTTGCGTTCCGACGACGTCCCGACGCGGATCCGCCACTCGAACGCCGCAGCGCGGGCGCGCTGAACGCGCCCCAGCTCACCGCCGTACCGAACGCGTGCCCATACCGCAGCGCAACGAATCGGTCGCGCCCCGACCTCGAACGTGTTACGGCGCACATCCGTCCGTGACGACGAAACGGTTGCGTTCCGACGCCGACTCCGCCTACGCTCCCGTTGCGACGATACGGTTCCGTCCCGACGTAAGAAAACGTGAAGAGAAGCGTAAGGAAACTTCGGATGACGGGCCCGGCGCCCAGCCGGACGCCGCACCCCCACCCCCCGAGTGAAAGCAGCGGATGTGACCCAGGTTCTCCACACACCGCCCCCGGCCCCGGTCACGGCCGAGGACGACCTCGCGGCGCTCGCCGCCCGGCACGGACTCTCGGTCAGCGGCGCCCGTCCTTCCCTGCCCCAGTACATCCGCCAACTGTGGGCGCGACGGCACTTCATCACCGCGTTCGCCACCGCCAAGCTCACCGCCCAGTACGCCCAGGCGAAGCTCGGCCAGGTCTGGCAGGTCATGACCCCGCTGCTGAACGCCGCGGTGTACTTCTTCATCTTCGGTGTGCTGCTCGGCACCAAGCGTGGCGTACCGGACTACATCCCGTTCCTGGTCACGGGCGTGTTCATCTGGACGTTCACGCAGAGCTCGATCATGGTCGGCACCCGCGCGATCGCCGGCAACCTGGGTCTCGTCCGCGCCCTGCACTTCCCGCGGGCGGCGCTGCCCATCTCCTTCTGCCTCCAGCAGCTCCAGCAGCTGCTGTTCTCCATGGCCGCCCTGGTCGTCATCCTGCTCTGCTTCGGGGTTCCGGTGGCCGCCTCCTGGCTGCTCGCGATTCCCGTGCTGATCCTGCAGTTCACCTTCAACGCCGGCTTTGCGATGATCATGGCCCGGTGGGGTGCCAAGACCCCGGACATCGCCCAGCTGATGCCGTTCGTGCTGCGCACCTGGATGTACATCTCCGGCGTCATGTGGAGCATCGACAAGCTGACCAAGAACCACCACGGTCTGCCGAGCTGGGTGAACCCGGTACTCAAGGACAACCCGGCCGCCGTCTACATCGACCTGATGCGCTACGCCCTGATCGACAGCTTCCACTCCAGCCAGTTGCCGCCGCACGTGTGGATCGTCGCGACCGGCTGGGCCCTGCTCTTCGGCGTCGGCGGGTTCATCTACTTCTGGAAGGCTGAGGAGACGTACGGCCGTGGCTGAGAACGTGAGCGACACCCCCAGCATGAGCGACACGCGCGTCGGAAACGACCCCCGCATCCCCACCGTCGTCGCCGACCGCGTCGACATCGTCTACCGGGTCAACGGCACCGGCGCCGGACGCGGCTCCGCCACCGCCGCCCTCAACCGCATGCTGCGCCGCAAGCAGACCGAGAAGGCGTCCGGTGTCCGCACGGTGCACGCCGTCAAGAACGTCTCCTTCGTCGCCTACAAGGGTGAGGCGATCGGCCTCATCGGCACCAACGGCTCCGGCAAGTCCACCCTGCTCAAGGCCGTCGCCGGCCTCCTCCCGGTGGAGAACGGCGCCATCTACACCGACGGCCAGCCCTCCCTCCTCGGCGTCAACGCCGCCCTGATGGGCGACCTGACCGGCGAGAAGAACGTCTACCTCGGTGGCCTCGCCATGGGCATGTCCCGCGAGGAGATCAAGGAGCGCTACCAGGACATCGTCGACTTCTCCGGCATCAACGAGAAGGGCGACTTCATCACCCTCCCGATGCGCACCTACTCCTCCGGCATGGGCGCCCGGCTGCGGTTCTCCATCGCCGCCGCCAAGGACCACGACGTCCTCCTCATCGACGAGGCCCTGGCCACCGGCGACGCGTCCTTCCGCATGCGGTCCGAGGAGCGCATCCGCGAGCTGCGGGAGCGTGCGGGCACGGTGTTCCTCGTCAGCCACAACAACAAGTCCATCCGCGACACCTGCGAGCGGGTGCTCTGGCTGGAGCGCGGGGTGCTGCGCATGGACGGGCCGACCGAGGACGTCCTCGCGGAGTACGAGGCCTTCACCGGCGACAAGTCCGACAAGGCGAAGCCGAAGGCCGCCCAGCCTTCCTGAAGCGGCGTTCCCGAAGCAGCCTCAGGAGAGAGTCCCGCAGAGTTCTACGACCGCGAGCCGCGCCGTTGCCCGACGGCGCGGCTCGCGTCCGTCTGGAACACCCACGTCCGGTAGACGAGGAAACGGAAGGCGGAGGCGAGCACGATCGACAGGGCCTTCGCCACGTTGGATTCCAGCGGGCCGTCGAGGCCGAGGCCGTGATAGCCGGCGTAGAACAGACCGCTTTCCAGCCCGACACCCAGGCCGCTGAACACGAAGAAAAGTGCGATCTGCTGTCGTGTGCGCGAGGCCCGGTCCCGATAGGCGAAAAACCGGAAGCCCGCGTAATTGGTCGCCATCGCCAGGCAGCTGGCCGCCACTGTGGCGGTCATGGCCGGCCAACGCAGGCCGCTCAGCAGCAGGTTGAAGAGCAGGAAATTGACGAGGACACCGCTGCCGCCGACGACCCCGAATTTCACGACTTCGAGCACGACCTGCGGGACCGGCCGCCCCACCGCGAGTTGAACTGTCACACGGCAGACCATATCCGAGACGCCCCGATTAGCAGGAAACGGTAAATTCCACGTCCGTTTTCCCCTGGATACCGGCAAGAACAAACACCGGCAGGAAAGAAGGCGCCCCGGACCGTCACCGGCCCGGGGCGCCTTTCATGTCGTACGACTAATTTGTACGGCCACTTCGTACGGCCACTTCGTACGGCTACGAGTGCGTGCGCAGCAGCGTCCGCATCGTCCGCATGGCCACCGAGAGGTTGGCCAGGTCGAAGGAGTCCGAGCTGCGGATCTCCTCCAGGGTGGCCCGGGCCCGGCCCAGGATCGCCGCGTTCCTCCGCTCCCAGGCCTGGTAGCGCTGCTCGGGCGTCGCCGCGCCCTCGCCCGCGGCGAGCACGTCGGCGGTGAGCAGCGCGTGGGCCGCGTACAGGTCCTCGCGGATGGAGGCGCGGGCCATCGACTGCCAGCGGTCGGCGCGCGGGAGCTCGATGATGCGGTCCATCAGCTGGGTGACGCCGAGCCGGTCGGCGAGGTCGTAGTAGACCTCAGCGACGTCCAGCGGCTCCTTGCCCATGCGGTCGGCCACCGAGACGATGTCCAGCGCCGGGAAGGCGGAGGAGAAGCCGGCCACGCGGGTGGCCACCTCGTCGGGCACCCCGGCGCCGGACAGCTCGTCGTACACGTGCTGGTACCAGTCCAGGTCCGCGCCGCGCAGCAGCTTGGGCAGCTGCTGCCAGACCTGCTCGACGCGCTCGGAGAAGAAGTCGACGGTCTCCAGGAGCTGGAGCGGCTGCGGCCGGTTGTTGAGGAGCCAGCGGGTGCCGCGCTCCACCAGGCGGCGGGAGTGCAGCCGGATCCGGGTCTGGACGGCCGCGTCGACCCTGTTGTCCAGTTCCTCGACCGCGTCCCACACCGGGGCCGAACGGAAGATCGCGCGGGCCGCGGTCTGCGCCCGGACGATCTCCTCCAGGGAGGCCCCGGTCTCCTCGCGCAGCCGGTGCAGATAGGTCGTACCGCCGGTGTTGACCGTGTCGTTGACCAGGACCGTGGTGGTGATCTCGCGGCGCAGCGGGTGGGTGGCGAGGGCGGCGGCGAACTGCTCGCGCAGGGCCGTCGGGAAGTACGCGTGCAGCAGGCCGCTGAGGTACGGGTCGTCCGGCAGCGTGGTGGCCAGCAGCTCGTCGGCCACCGTGATCTTCGTGTACGCCAGCAGGACGGCCGTCTCCGGGCCGGTCAGGCCCTGGCCGCTGCCGAGGCGCTCGCGGATCTGGCGGTCGGTGGGCAGGAACTCGAGCGCCCGGTCGAGATGGCCTTCCCTGACCAGGTGGCGCAGGAACCGCTGCTGGGCGTGGAGCATGTCGCCGGACTGGGCGAGCGCGTTGGCGATCGCCACGTTCTGCGCGTAGTTGTTGCGCAGCACCAGGGCGCCGACCTCGTCGGTCATCTCGGCGAGCAGCTTGTTGCGCTGCTTGACGGTCATGTCGCCGTCCGCGACCACGCCGTTGAGCAGGATCTTGATGTTCACCTCGTGGTCGGAGGTGTCCACGCCCGCGCTGTTGTCGATGGCATCGGTGTTGATCTTGCCGCCCTGGCGGGCGAACTCGATCCGGCCGAGCTGGGTCAGGCCCAGGTTGCCGCCCTCGCCGACGACCTTGACGCGCAGGTCGGCGCCGTCGACGCGAATGGCGTCGTTGGCCTTGTCGCCGACGTCCGCGTTGGACTCGGTCGACGCCTTGACGTAGGTGCCGATGCCGCCGTTCCACAGCAGGTCCACCGGCGCCCCGAGGATCGCCTTCATCAGGTCGGCCGGGGTCAGCTTGGTGACCTTCTCCTCGATGCCGAGGGCCTCGCGGATGTGGCTGTTGACCGGGATGGCCTTGGCGCTGCGCGGGAAGATCCCGCCGCCCGAGGAGAGCAGGTCGGTGTCGTAGTCGCCCCAGCTGGAGCGGGGCAGGTCGAACAGGCGGCGGCGCTCGGCGTAGGAGGTGGCCGCGTCCGGGTTCGGGTCGATGAAGATGTGCCGGTGGTCGAAGGCGGCGACCAGGCGGATGTGCTCGCTGAGCAGCATGCCGTTGCCGAACACGTCACCGGACATGTCACCGATGCCGACGACCGTGAAGTCCTCGGTCTGGGTGTCGACGCCCAGCTCCCGGAAGTGCCGCTTCACGGACTCCCAGGCGCCGCGCGCGGTGATCCCCATGCCCTTGTGGTCGTAGCCCGCGCTGCCGCCGGAGGCGAAGGCGTCGCCGAGCCAGAAGTTGTAGCTGCCGGCGACCTCGTTGGCGATGTCGGAGAACGTCGCCGTGCCCTTGTCGGCCGCGACCACCAGGTAGGTGTCGTCCTCGTCGTGCCGGACCACGTCCTGTGGGGGCACGACCTCGCCGGCCACCATGTTGTCGGTGATGTCGAGCAGCGCCGAGATGAACGTCCGGTAGCTGGCGATGCCCTCCGCCAGCCACGCGTCCCGGTCCACGCTCGGGTCCGGCAGCTGCTTGGCGACGAAGCCGCCCTTGGCGCCGACCGGCACGATGACGGTGTTCTTCACCATCTGCGCCTTGACCAGGCCGAGGATCTCGGTGCGGAAGTCCTCACGCCGGTCGGACCAGCGCAGACCGCCGCGCGCGACCTTGCCGAAGCGCAGGTGCACACCCTCGACACGCGGCGAGTACACCCAGATCTCGAACGCCGGGCGGGGCGCCGGAAGGTCGGGGATGGCCCGCGGGTCGAACTTCATGGAGACGTACGAGTGCGGGGCGCCCTGCGTCGCCTGCTGGAAGAAGTTGGTGCGCAGCGTCGCCTTGATGACGGTCAGGAAGGAGCGCAGGATGCGGTCCTCGTCGAGGCTGGCGACCTGGTCAAGCGCCGCGTCCAGCTCCTCCAGCAGGGCGTCGGTGATCTCCAGGCCGGCCTTCTGCCGGTCCGGCGACATCCGCGCCTCGAACAGGGAGACGAGCAGCCGGGTGGTGTGGACGTTGTTGCGGAGCGTCGTCTCCATGTAGTCCTGGCTGAACGTGGAACCGGCCTGCCGCAGGTACTTGGCGTACGCCCGCAGCACCATCGCCTGCCGCCAGTTCAGACCGGCGCTCAGCACCAGGGCGTTGAAGCCGTCGTTCTCCGCCTGGCCGGTCCAGGTCGCCGCGAACGCGTCCTGGAACCGCTCACGCCCGTCGTCGCCCAGGTAGTCGCCCGTCGTGCTGCCCTGCGCCTTCGGCACCCGCAGGCCGAAGTCGTAGATCCACGCGGCCGTCCGGTCCGCGCAGCGCAGTTCGTACGGCCGCTCGTCGATCACCTCGACGCCGATCCGGCTCAGGACCGGCAGCACGGCCGACAGGGAGATCGCCGCGCCCTTGCGGTAGATCTTGAACCGGCGCTCGTCGGGGGCGGCGCCCACCGGCTCGTAGAGGCTGAGCGCGAAGTCGTTGCCCGCCTCCTCGGTGAGCCGCTCCAGGTGGACCAGGTCGGCGACCGCGGCGCGCGGGGTGTGGTCGGCCTTGTAGCCCTCCGGGAAGGAGTTGCCGTAGCGGTGCAGCAGCGCGGCCGCGTGCTCCTCGCCGCACTCGGCGTGGAGCGCCTCGGCGAAGGCGTCGGTCCAGGAGCGGGCCGCCTCGACCAGGCGGGCCTCGATGCGGTCCTTGTCGGCCTCGGACAGCTCGGGCAGTTCGGTGCCCTGCGGGACGCGGACGACGAAGTGCAGCCGGGACAGGATCGACTCGGTGTTCCAGGCCGTGAAGTCGACGCTGATGCCGTCGAGTTCCTCCTTCAGGATGTCGATGATCCGCAGCCGCACGCCGGTGGTGTAGCGGTCGCGCGGGAGGTAGACGATGGCCGAGTAGTAGCGGCCGTACTCGTCCTGGCGCAGGTACAGCCGCAGCCGGCGGCGCTCCTGGAGGTAGAGGACGGACGTGACGATCGACTCCAGCTCCGGGACCGGGGTCTGGAACAGCTCGTCACGGGGGAAGGTCTCCATGATCTGCGTCAGGTCACGGCCGTCGTGGCTGTTGGGCGAGAAGCCCGCCCGCTCCAGCACGGCGTCGACCTTGCGGCGGATGACCGGCACCCGGCGTACCGACTCGGTGTAGGCCGCGGACGAGAACAGGCCCAGGAAGCGCCGCTCACCCACCACGTTGCCGTCCGCGTCGAACTTCTTGACGCCGATGTAGTCCAGGTACGACGGCCGGTGCACGGTCGCCCGGCTGTTCGCCTTGGTCAGGACGAGGAGCTTGTGCTCGCGGGCCTTGGCGCGCGCGTCGGCCGGGAGCCGCTCGAAGGAGGGGCTGACCGGGTGGCCCTCCTCGCCGGCGTGCTGCGGGTCGGAGCGCAGGATGCCGAGGCCGGTGCCGGGCACGGCGGCCAGCGAGTCGTCCTCGCGCAGCTGGTACTCGCGGAAGCCGAGGAAGGTGAAGTGGTCGGCGGCCAGCCAGCGCAGCAGCTCGCGGGCCTCCTCGACCTCGGCGCGCGGCAGGTCACCGGGCACCGGCTCCTCGCCGAGGTTCTCGGCGACGCGGACGGCGCACTCCCGCATCTTCTCCCAGTCCTCGACGGCCTCCCGGACGTCGGAGAGCACCCGCAGCAGGTCGGCGGTGATCTGCTTGAGGTCGGAGCGGTCGGTCTCCCGGTCGATCTCGACGTGGATCCAGGACTCGACGTGCGTGTCGTGCGGCAGCTCAACGTCGGCGGGCGGGGTCGGCAGCACCTCGATCAGCTTGCCGGTGAGGTCGCGGCGGACGACGAACTGGGGGTGGATCACGACGTGGATCCCGCGCCCCTGCCGCGTCAGCTCATTGGTGACCGAGTCCACGAGGAAGGGCATGTCGTCGGTGACGACCTCCACCACGGTGTGGCTGCAGGTCCACCCGTTCTCCTCGACGGTCGGGGTGTGGACGCGGACGTTCGCGGTGCCCTGAGGGCGGGTCTCGGCGAGACGGTAGTGCGAGACGGCGGCGCCGAAGACGTCGACCGGGTCGCGGTCGGCGAGGTCCTCCGGTGCGGTGTGCAGGTAGTAGCGCTGGAGGAACGCGAAGACGGACTCCTGGTCCGCCTCCCCCGTGATCCCAGTCGGTAGGTGCCCCCCGGCCGGGCTGTTCTCAGCTACCCGAGCGGCCCGTTCGAGCAGCTCGGCCTTGGCTTCGTCCAGCTTGGTCTGCATTGTCCTCTGGCTCCTGTCGCGCGCCATTGCGTGACGTAGAAGGAAGTACGGGCTCTTCCCCCTGCGGCTCGACGCCACGGCCGGGTTCTCCGGTCTGCTCCGACGCTATGCCGCGGGGTGAGACGGGCGGGGGGTATTGAGCCATATTCGAGTTGCTCCGCAGGTGTGATGCTGCTCTCGGCAGCGCCCCTGCCTGGGCCGTCTCCGGCACCCTCCGCCCGGGAAGACCAGCTACCGCCACCCGGTCACGGAGGTGGTCCGTGCTCACCGGGCGCAGGGCAGGGGCATCGAGGCCCCCGCGAACTATCGCGCTGATCACGCCACCAAGGCTATCGCTCTCGACGGGGGGGTCGTCATGAGCCGTATGTGTACAAAACCGGGGGTGGAACTTTGACGTTCTGCACAGGGGCGCTGCGCCGGCTTGGCCGACATGGGGGGGGTGGGGGCTGCGGCGGGTGGTGATGCGCGGGTGGGTGGGGGCTGGTCGCGCAGTTCCCCGCGCCCCTTACGGGGCGCTGCAGTCGCGTCAGACATAGCTGCGGGCAGGCGTGCCGCAGGGCGATGGGGGTCCCCCCGCTCGAGCGAAGCCGAGAGTGGGGGAGGGTGGGCGCTGGGGGTCCCCCCGGCCGAAGGCTGGGGGAGGCACCCGGCCAGCGCCGGTAAGCGTCCCTACCCCCGGCCCGCGCGGCCCGCCGGCGCCCGCTCACGCCACCAGTCGCTCCGCCTCCTCGACCGCCTCCGCCAGGGAGTCGACGACCGGGACCCCGGCCTCCTCCAGGCTCGCCCTCCCGTGTGACCCCCCGGTGTACAGCACCGCCTTCGCTCCCACCGCCCGCGCCGCCACCGCGTCATCCGCCGCGTCACCGATCACCACGGTCCGACCCGGCTCCACATCCGCCAGCCACCGCAGATGCCGCACCATGTGCTCGGCCTTGCTGCCCCCCGACGGCCCGAGCCGCCCCTCCACCCGGACGAAGTGCGACTCGATGCCGAACCCCCGCACCAGCGGGACCAGTTCGTCATGCACGTACATGCTCAGCAGCGACTGGCTGCGGCCCGCCGCACGCCACCCGGCCAGCAGGTCCGGCGCCCCCTCGGTCAGCGCGCACAGGCCGCGGTGCTCGGCGTAGTAGCGGTGGAAGATCTCGTCCATGGCCTCCCACTCGGCCTCGGTCGGAAGCCTTCCCATGAGCCGCTCGTAGAACTTCGGCACCGGCACGCAGTACAGCTCCCGGTACTGCTCCAGCGTGATCGGCGCCAGGCCCAGCTCGGCCGAGGCCGCGTTCGTCGCCCCGATGATCGCGTCGTTGTCGTGGAACAGCGTCCCGTTCCAGTCCCAGACGATGTGTGCGCCTTCGTGCTTCCCCATGCCCAGAACGCTACCCGCCGCCACTGACAATCAAGACCCGGCAGGTCAGCCGCCCAGCCCCACCAGGTTCGGGATCTCCTGCGTGGCGTACCAGAGCAGCTCGTGGTCCTCGGCACCGTCCACGACGAACTGCGCGTCGTCGTCCCCGCCGTCCGCCGCCGCCAGCGCCCCGGCGGCCGCCGTGACGTCCTCCTGGGCGTCGTCGGAGTCGACGTGCACCGAGGCCGCCCTGGCCAGCGCCACCGTCCCGGTCACCCGGACCTCGCCCAGCGCCGCCGGGTCGAGCCCGCGGTCCGGGTCGGCCGCCGCCGTGCCGTCGGGCACGTCGACGGCGACCACGACCCGGCGCCGTACCGCGCCCGGGTCGGCGGCCAGCAGCCGCAGGGACGCCAGGGCTGCCCGGTTGAGCGCGGCGTACTCCAGTTCCTCTATGTCGTCGGAGAGGTACCACTCGCGCAGCGCGGGCGTGACGGCGTAGGCGACGAAGGGACCGGTCCCCAGCTCGCCCGTCCGGTGCGCCTCGGCGAGCCCGGGGAGGGTCAGGGGGACGTAGACGCGCATGACTGGCCGCTCTTCTCTTCCGGACTCTTCGACTCTGCGCCTCCCGAAGCCTCTGACGCCTCCCGGAGGGCCTTCAGGATACGTGCGGGCGTCCCCTTTCGGGTCCCGGGCGGTGTCGTCGCGGGCGTCCACCCGGCGCCCCGCGATTCACCCGGTGCCACCGCCCACCCGCCGGGATTCCCGCACCCCCGACCACTCGGATAGGTGAACCTTCCCGGGCCCCCGACACGGACCGCCACCGCCTTGCCGCCGCCGGCCCGGCCCCGTACAAGGTCCGTGACTGTAAGTTACTGCCCGGTTACTCTCCGGGCCCGCCGAACGGGGATCCCCATGAACAAGGTCATGACCAGGACCGCCCAGCTCCGCCCGGCCACCCGGCCACCCGGCCGCCGCGACCCCCGCCGGCCGGGCGCCCCCTCCTCACGCCGTCCGCTCACGCCTCCGGCGGCCCCGCCGGGCCCGCGCCCCACCGACCTGTTCGCGGAGCGTCTGCTGGCCGTTCTGAGCGGCCGCCGCCCCGTCCACTGGATGCTCCGGCACACGGCGGGACCCGCCTACGACGACCTGGCCCGGCTCGCCGAACGCGGCCCCCTGCGCACCCGCGGCGCCGACCCCGTCGTCCGCGACATCGGCTACTACGTGCCGCGCGCCGGCGCCCTGGAGGTCTTCGCGCGCATCGCCGCGGGCGACAGTCTGCGCGCGATGGCCTTCCGCCTGGAGCAGGGCGCGGACCTGCGCTGGCGCTGCACCGCGGTGGAGATGGGCGGCCCCCGCACGCCTCACGACGACTGACAGCCGACCCGAGGTGCCTCACGACGACTCGCGGTCGCCCCCAGGAGCGGCCAAGTCCCTGACCGGCCCCCGGGCCCCGGCAGCAAGCCGAAGGGCCGGCCCCCTTTCCAGGTGACCGGCCCTGACGAGACGCTGGCGCCGGGGTTACTTCCTGCGGCCGCGGCGGCTCTTCGCCTGCTTGCGGCGTTCGGCGCGGGTCAGGCCGTCGGCCTCGGAGCGGGTGGGCTCCTCGTCGTCGTAGGCGAAGTCGCCCTCGACGATGCCGCCCTCGCCGTCCACGGTGGCCGCCGAGAAGTGCATACCCCGTCGCTGCGGCGCCTCCAGACCCTTGGCACGGATCTCCGGACGCGGACCCGCCTGGGCCGGCACCGCGTCCTGGACGCCCTCGACGGCCGCCTCGGTGTCCTCGACCGGGACCTCCTCGACCTGCTGCTCGACCTGGACCTCCAGGTTGAACAGGTAGCCGACGGACTCCTCCTTGATGCCGTCCATCATCGCGGTGAACATGTCGAAGCCCTCGCGCTGGTACTCGACCAGCGGGTCCTTCTGGGCCATCGCGCGCAGGCCGATGCCCTCCTGGAGGTAGTCCATCTCGTAGAGGTGCTCGCGCCACTTGCGGTCGAGGACCGACAGCACGACCCGGCGCTCCAGCTCACGCATGATCTCGGAGCCGAGCTGGGCCTCGCGCGCCGCGTACTGCTCGTGGATGTCGTCCTTGATGGACTCGGAGATGTACTCGGCGGTCAGGCCCGCGCGGTCGCCGGCCGCCTCCTCCAGCTCCTCGATGGTGACCTTCACCGGGTAGAGCTGCTTGAAGGCGCCCCACAGCCGGTCGAGGTCCCAGTCCTCCGGGAAGCCTTCGGCGGTCTCCGCGCCGACGTACGCGTCGATCGTGTCGTCCATGAAGTGCTGGATCTGCTCCTGCAGGTCCTCGCCCTCCAGGACGCGGCGGCGCTCGCCGTAGATGACCTCGCGCTGCCGGTTGAGCACCTCGTCGTACTTCAGGACGTTCTTACGGGTCTCGAAGTTCTGCTGCTCGACCTGCGACTGCGCGGACGCGATCGCGCGGGTGACCATCTTGTTCTCGATCGGCACGTCGTCCGGCACGTTCGCCATGGACATCACGCGCTCGACCATCTGGGCCTTGAACAGGCGCATGAGGTCGTCGCCGAGGGAGAGGTAGAAGCGGGACTCACCGGGGTCGCCCTGACGGCCGCTGCGGCCGCGCAGCTGGTTGTCGATCCGGCGCGACTCGTGCCGCTCGGTGCCCAGCACGTAGAGACCGCCGAGCTCCTTCACCTCGTCGAACTCGGCCTTGACGGCCCGCTCGGCCTTCTCCAGGGCGGCGGGCAGCGCGGCCGCCCACTCCTCGATGTGCTCCTCGGGGTCGAGGCCGCGCTGGCGCAGCTCCGCCTCGGCGAGGTCCTCGGGGTTGCCGCCGAGCTTGATGTCGGTACCACGGCCGGCCATGTTGGTGGCCACCGTCACGGCGCCCTTGCGGCCGGCCTGCGCGACGATCGACGCCTCGCGCTCGTGCTGCTTGGCGTTGAGCACCTCGTGCTGGATGCCGCGCTTGGAGAGCTGCTGCGAGAGGTACTCCGACTTCTCGACGGAGGTCGTGCCGACCAGGATCGGCTGGCCCTTCTCGTGCTTCTCCGCGATGTCGTCGACGACCGCCTCGAACTTGGCGACCTCGGTACGGTAGATCAGGTCCGACTGGTCCTTGCGGATCATCGGCCTGTTCGTCGGGATCGGGACCACGCCGAGCTTGTAGATCTGGTGGAACTCGGCGGCCTCGGTCATGGCCGTACCGGTCATGCCGGACAGGCCGGGCAGTTCCTTGCCGTTGTGGTCGTGGCGCTTGTAGAGGCGGAAGAAGTTCTGCAGGGTGATCGTGGCGAGGGTCTGGTTCTCGTCCTTGATGTCCACCCCTTCCTTCGCCTCGATCGCCTGGTGCATGCCCTCGTTGTAGCGGCGGCCGGCGAGGATACGGCCGGTGTGCTCGTCGACGATCATGACCTCGCCGTCGAGGACGACGTAGTCCTTGTCCTTCTTGAAGAGCTCCTTCGCCTTGATGGCGTTGTTCAGGTAGCCCACCAGCGGGGTGTTCACCGACTCGTAGAGGTTGTCGATGCCCAGCCAGTCCTCGACCTTGGACACACCGGACTCGTGGATGGCGACCGTGCGCTTCTTCTCGTCGACCTCGTAGTCGCCGGTCTCCTCGATGCCCTTGAGCGGGTTGCCGGCCTCGCCCTTCTTCAGCCGCAGGACCAGCTTGGCGAAGTCGCCGTACCACTTGGTGGCCTGGTCGGCCGGGCCGGAGATGATCAGCGGCGTACGGGCCTCGTCGACCAGGATGGAGTCGACCTCGTCGACGATGGCGTAGTTGTGGCCGCGCTGGACGAGCTCGTCCTGGGCCCACGCCATGTTGTCGCGGAGGTAGTCGAAGCCGAACTCGTTGTTCGTGCCGTACGTGATGTCGCACGCGTACTGTTCGCGGCGCTGGGCCGGCGTCATGTTGGCGAGGATGCAGCCGACGGAGAGACCCAGGAACTTGTGGACGCGGCCCATCATCTCGGAGTCGCGCTCGGCCAGGTAGTCGTTGACCGTGATGAGGTGGACGCCCTTGTCCGACAGCGCGTTGAGGTACGCGGGCAGGGTGCCGACGAGGGTCTTGCCCTCACCGGTCTTCATCTCGGCCACGTAGCCGAGGTGGAGGGCCGCGCCACCCATGATCTGCACGTCGTAGTGACGCTGGCCGAGGGCGCGCTTGGCGGCTTCGCGCACCGTGGCGAACGCCTCGGGGAGCAGGTCGTCAAGGCTCTCGCCGTCGGCGTAGCGCTGCTTGTACTCATCGGTGAGGGCCCGCAGCTCGGCGTCGGAGAGGTCGACGAAATCCTCTTCGATGGAGTTGACCTGGTCCGCGATGCGGTGCAGCTTGCGCAGGATCTTGCCTTCGCCTGCACGCATGATCTTCGAGAGGACGGACACGGGGGTTAGTCTCCTTGCCGGTCGGGCCTGGGAGGGTCGGTTTCCATTTGACGTACTGAGCAACGGCCATCGTATGCGAGGACCCGGCCGCGTCGGGAGGCCTGTCGCCCCGACGACCGCCCGTCGCTTTCCCGAGGGCCCTGCGAGCACATTTCGTGCCTCACACGGGACAACGGCCGGGACCGTCCGATAGTGCCGCGCCGGGGTGAGGAATTGCGCGAAATGTGATCGCGGGATCACGCAGCGCGAAACCGATGGCGTACCGGACACCGGGGCGAGCAGAATCGGCCGATGGAACCCGTCACGCTCACCACCCCTCGTCTGCTGCTGCGCGCGGTCGGCCCGCAGGACACCGACGCGGTGTACGCGGCCGTCCAGGATCCCGACATCCAGCGCTGGACGACGATTCCTTCCCCCTACCTCGCCGAGCACGCCCGCAGCTTCACCGAGCAGATGGTCCCCGACGGCTGGACCGAGGGCTCCATGTTCACCTTCGGCGTCTTCCTGCCGGCCGGCGGGCTGGCCGGGATGCTCGCCCTGACCATGCGCTCGCTGGGGACGGCCGAGGTGGGGTTCTGGACGGTCAAGGAGCACCGCGGCCACGGCTACACCGCGGAGGCCACCCTCGCCGCCGCCCGCTGGGCGTTCACCCGGATGGCGATCGACCGGGTCGAATGGCGCGCCGAGGTCGGCAACCACGCCTCCCGCGCGGTCGCCGAACGCGCGGGCTTCACCGTCGAGGGCGTTCTCCGGTCCTGTCTCAACAACAGGGGCGTACGACGCGACTGCTGGGTCGGCTCCCTGCTCCCCTCGGACCTGGGCCTGCCGTCGGCGGCGCCCTACCTGCCGGCCCCCGCGCGGGGCTGAAACCCCAGCTCGTGCCGGGCTGTCAGTGCCACCCTCTATCGTCCGACCCATGACGACCCTCCCGCGCCCCGCCACCGCTCTCTCGGCGGACGAAGCCCGCCGTATCGCGCTGAAGGCACAGGGCTTCCTAGGCGCCCCCGACCGCCGCCTGGGCGTCCGGGGCGTGCTCCGCCACCTCGGCGCGGTCCAGCTCGACACCATCTCGGTCCTCGCCCGGTCGCACGAGCTCATTCCGTACGCCCGCCTCGGCCGCGTCGGCCGCAGAACGGTCGAGGCCGCCTACTGGCAGGACGCACACGCCTTCGAGTACTGGTCGCACGCCGCCTGCATCCTGCCCATCGAGGAGTGGCCGCACTTCGCCTTCCGCCGCCGCGCCTACCGCGACCGCCCGCACTGGAACCACGCCCTTCCGGACGGCACCTACGACCAGGTCATCAAGCAGCTGCGCGGCGAAGGCCCGCTGACCGCGACGGAGTTGGGCGGCGCGAAGAGGACCAGCGAGTGGTGGGACTGGTCCGGCACCAAGGTCGCCGTGGAGCGCGCGCTGATGTACGGCGAGGTGGTGTGCGTCGAACGGCGCGGCTGGAAGCGGGTGTACGACCTCGCCGAGCGCGCGGTCCCGGGCGAGCTGCTCCATGACGAGCTGGACGACACCGAGTGCCTGCGCCGCCTGGTCCGGCTGGCCGGGCAGTCGCTGGGCGTCGGCACGCGCACGGACATCGCCGACTACCACCGGCTCAAGGGCGAGCAGGTCGACGCCGTGATCGCCGACTCGGGTCTGGTCCCGGTGTTGGTGGAGGGCTGGGGAAAGCCCGCCTGGGCGGACCCGGCGGCCCTGGCCACGCCCCCGCGCGGCCGGCACCGTACGACGCTGCTCTCCCCGTTCGACTCCCTGGTCTGGGACCGGGCGCGCACGGAGCGGATCTTCGGCTTCACCCACCGCCTGGAGGCGTACGTCCCGAAGCCGAAGCGGGTGTACGGCTACTACGCGATGCCGGTGCTGGCAGGCGGCCGGCTGGTGGGCCGCGTGGACCCGGCGCGGGAGGCGGGCGGGATCCTGGTGGCCCGCCAGGTCACGCTGGACGGCCCTAAGGCGGTCCCGGCGGTGGCGGAGGCGCTGGTCGAGGCGGCGAGCTGGGTGGACTGCACGACGGTGCGCGTGGAGCGCGTCGACGCCCCCGAGTTGCGCGAGCCGCTCATGAAGGAGGTGACCCGCTCCCTGACAGCGGCGCTGCGCTGACCGGCGCCGGGTCCGACGCCGGCGCGGCCTCAGCGGATTTCGAGGATCTTCTCCCGCATCGCGTAGACCACCGCCTCCATCCTGGAGTGCAACTGCAGCTTCTCCAGGATGTTGCGCACATGGTTCTTCACGGTGTTCTCGGAGATGAACAACTCCTTCGCGATATCGCGGTTGTTCATCCCCGTGGCGACCAGCTTGAGCACTTCGAGTTCCCGGTCGGTGAGCCGCGGCGCCGGCACCAGCCGGCGCTCGTCGGTGCGCTGGATCATCGACTTGAACTCGGTGAGGAGTTTCGACGCCATGGACGGGCTGATCTGCGACTGCCCGTCGGCCACCGCCCGAATGGCGGTGGCCACCTCGTCGGTGGAGATCTCCTTGAGAAGGTATCCGGTCGCACCCGCCTTGATCGCGTCGTAGAGATCGGCCTCTTCGTCACTGATCGTCAGCATGATGATCTTCGCGCTGGGCGCGACCTCCTTGATGGAGGTGCACGCCTCGATTCCACCGCGCTTGGGCATCCGGACGTCCATCAGCACGATGTCCGGCAGCAGGTCGGCGGCCTTGTCGACGGCCTCCGCGCCGTCGCCCGCCTCCCCGACGACCTGGATGTCCTCCTCGGCGGCGAGCACGATCTCCAGTCCGCGGCGGAAGAGGGCATGATCGTCGACGACAAGGACTCTGATCGGTTCCTTGCGTGGAGTACCGCCCGTGTCCGGGCCCATGCCGGCGACGCCGCCGTCGGCATCACCGTCCCGCATCGGTCCGAAGCTGTCCGCCATCGTTCCTCCCCCTGAAGGCTGTGGCCTGTGGTGCTGTGCCATCCGCCAACCCAAGGCAGCGGCCCACCGGTTGGACCGTTACGGCCATGATTCCATGCCCGGACCGGAACGCGGTGACAGAGCGGGGCGCGAAGTGGTCGCACACCGGTGCCCCTGGGGGCGCACGGCACTCCCAGGGGCACCGGTTCAACTGCCGGCCGGGCGGGTCAGCCGCCGAGCGTGCCCCCTGCCGCGGGGGGCTGCGCCTGGGCGACCATCGGGTCCGTGCTGAGGTGGATGACGCCGTAGTCGTACGCGTGCCGCCGGTAGACGACACTCGGTTCCTTGGTCTCGGAGTCGACGAACAGGTAGAAGTCGTGCCCGACCAGTTCCATCTCGTAGAGGGCCTGGTCGAGGGTCATCGGGGAGGCGACGTGGGTCTTCTCGCGGACGACGAGGGGGCCTTCGCCCTTCACCTCCAGGGAGCCCATCTTCTTGGTGGGCACGCCGTCGGTCTCTTCCTCGTGGACGGGGCTGCCGTTCCCGTTGAGCGTCGCCGCGCCCGGGACGTGGTCGGGGACCTCGGCGGCCGGGATCCGCCGTGCGCCGCGGCGTGAGAACCGCTTGTCGTGCTGCTTGCGCAGCCGCGCGTCCAGCTTCTCCGCCGCCAGGTCGAGTGCCGCGTACGGGTCACTGGCCGATGCCTCCGCCCGGATCACCGGACCGCGGGAGCGGAGCGTGATCTCCACTCGGTCACAGCGGTCGGCCTGTCGGGGGTTGGGCTCCTTGGACACCTCGACGTCGAGGCTGATCACCTTGCCGTCGAGCTTCTGGATCTTCTCCAGCTTCAGCTTCTCGGCCACGTGCTTGCGGAACCGCTCGGGCACCTCGGTCTTGCGGCCCTTGACGACGATGTCCACGCAGAACTCCGTTCCCGGATCGCTCCGCTGCACTGCGGAGCATCTCCCTTTTGCACCCAGCTCCGGTGAACCCCGGAGCCTTGGACTCGGCGACTTCACCTCCTCCTCCCCCATGGGCGAGTCTCCACCCCAGCACCGCGATGATTACGGAAAACCCGCGGCACGGCATTCGGATAGGGGAGCCATGGCCTGCGGCTTTCTCCCTCACAACCGAACATATCTCGCCCGGACGGATGTCGTCACCCTCTACTGATGCGTACCTCCATTCAAGTGAATTGGCCTCGTCTCTAGCTGCAACGATGTACGTTCACCATCAGTTCCGGTTCATTTCGAAAGAATCCGGGGTGGCCGCGACCACGGCCGCACGGATCGGCCCCGCGAGGCCGTTCACCTCGGCCATTCCCGATACGTCCCGTGTCCACTCGGCCTGCTCTTCTCTTGATCCGGCCTTCCGTTCCTCCCTTCCTTCCCAAGCCGCGCGCCGATACACGGCCCTTGCTCCCTCTCCTGCCCCTGCGGCTCCCGCGGCCTCCCGTACCGCACGCGCCGCCTCGGCGAGGGTGGCACCCGTGGTGACCAGGTCGTCGACGAGGACGACACGGCCCCCGGCGAGCAGCCGCGCACCACCCGCCGTCACCTCCAGCGCACCCGCCAGATTCGCGAACCGCTGCCGGGAGTTGAGCCCCGCCTGGTCGGCCACGGCCCGCCGCTGCCGCAGCACCGGTACCACCCGGGCCGAGGCCCCGGCCCGCCGCAGTTCCGCGGCCGCCGCGAGGGCGATCCGCCGCACCGGGTCATGCCCCCGCGCCCGCACGGCCCACGGCGCGGACGGCACCGGGACGAGCAGCACGGGCCCGGACGCGGCGACGCCACCCTCCGTCCCGCGCCACGAGGCGACGATCCGCAGGCTCCGGCCGTCCCGGAGCCCGGCCCGCACCGCTCCCGCCAGCGCCGCGCCCAGCGCACCGGCGAGCACCAGCGCACCGCGCTCCTTGTGGCCGAGAAGGGCCGCCCGTACCTCGTCCGCGTAGGACGCCGCCGCGTACACCACCGGCAGCCCGGGCGGCTCCGGCACCGGTCGCACCCGGCGCGGTACGGCCCCGCTCAGGGCGGCACGGCACTCGGCACAGAGCACCGTGCGCGGTGTCCCGCAGCCTCCGCACTCGGCCGGTAGCACCAGGTCGGTGAGATCCTGCCACCACCCCCGCATGTGCCCACTGTGCCCACAGCCGGCCAGGTCTGCCACCCCTGTGGACAACCGCCTGTGGACAACTCCGGGCGATACGCACGGCACGTCACCCACACAGGTCAGGAAGCCGATGTCAGCACACGAAAACGGCCGTCCCGCCCGGCTCGACGCCGGAACGGGACGGCCGCTCACGCACGGCCCGGGGCTCAGCCCGGATAGACCGGCGCCGACCCGTCCTTGACCACCTTCTGCCACTGGTCCCCCGACGGCAGCCGGACGATCCCGTCGTCCTGCGAGCGGGCCACCAGCGGCACCCGGTCGTCCTCGGACGCGGCGATGGCGAGGACACCGGTGAGCGCGGCGGGCGCCGCCCCGTCCGGTGTGGACCCGTCGACCTGGACGTACCGCGTCTGCTGCACACCGCCCTGCTCGCGCCCGACCACCACGAGCCGGCTGTCCCCCGCCCAGGACATCGCGGTGACCTCCTCGGAGCCGGGAGTGGCGGAGCGCAGTTCGAGGACCGAGACCTCCTGCTGGTCGTCGGACTTGGTGCGTTCGATCCGCCCGACGAGCAGCGACTGCTTGCCGTCCTTCTCCACCACGAGCGCGATCCGCACCCCGTCCGCGGCGACCCGCACGTCCTCGACCCGGCCGTTCAGTTCGGGGACCTGCACGGCCAGCGGCTGCCCCACGCCGTGCTCCAGCATGTACAGCTGCGGCTTCGCCGGGTCGCGGTCGGCCACCCACAGGTCGCCGCGGGCGTCCCAGCTCGGCGCCGTCAGCCGGTCGTTCTCGGTGGCACCGTGACTGGTCAGCACGGCGTCGCCCAGCGAACCGTCGGACGCGAGCGAGCTGACGTACAGCGTCCTGGCGTCGCTGGTGACCCCGGCCGCGGTCCGCTCGTCGCGGGCGACCGCCACCGACCGCAGCGGCTTGGTGCCCGCGCCGAACGGGCCCGGCACGGCGAACGCGCTGGTCCCGGTACCGCCGGCCGCCATCCGCACCAGCCGGTGCTTGCCATCGAGGAAGTACAGGTAGTCGGGGCGCTTGGTCGAGGCACGCCAGGCGGTGGCTTCGGCCTGGCTCTCGTCGACGTCGCACATGTGTGCGCCGCTGACGGACTGCAGCGCGACCGAGTCCACGGTGGGCGTCAGGTTCCGCAGCGTGAACAGCAACTGGGTCGCCATCTCGCTGCACTTGGCCGAGCCGATCCGGGACGCCTTGACGTTCAGCGGCACCGTGACCTGATTCTGGTCGTCCGGGGTCAGCCCGGACACGCCCTTCTTCAACGCCGTACCGGTCGGGAAACTCGACCGGACCACCGGGCCGAGCCAGGCGGTGGGACCTTTGATCAGTGAACGCACCAGCTGGGTCGTCGGATCCACCCGGCTGCGCACGAAGACGGGATCGGCGACCGCCACCGGCTGCCCGGTCTCCCCGGCCGACGTGTCCGAGGCGAAGTAGTACTTGTCGACCGACGTGTAGTTGCGCTGGAAGTCGGACTTGCCCATCACGACCCCCTGCGGCAGCGAGTCGATCCGCCACTGCCCGCTCTTGGTGTCCCTGGTCAGATGCACCGTCCTGCTGTACGACCCGTCCGCGGGCGTGTAGGCCTGCTGCGCGTCGACGGTGGCCACCCGGCTGCCCTGGAGCGTGTACGTGATGCTGTTCGTGCCCTCGCGGCCCGCCGGACGCGGGTTCGTCTGGATGCTCGGCCCGTTCGCCAGCACGGTGGCCTGCACCTGCGGCCGCCAGCTCTTCGAGGCCGCCTTGGTCAGATACTGGCGCGCCGTGTCGTAGTTCGGATCGTCACTGGTCAGGGCCTCCAGAAAGCCCTGCACGATCTCCGTGGACGAGGCGTCCTGCTGCGGCGGCATGGCGAAGACCCGCACCTGCGTGTCCTGCCGTGGCGTGGACTCCACGTCCTGCAGGTTGCCGCTGTCCGGCATGGAGGCACAGCCCGCCAGCAGCAAGGCCCCACAGGCGGCGTACGCCACCGCGCGCACCGGACCGCGCCGGGCGCTCCCCTCTCGGTCAGCGCCCACGAAATGCCTCCCCTGGCTTGTTCGACTCGTCCGCCCCGCCGGCCTGACCGGTCTCGGGCGGCCCCTCCGAGCGCCGTACGCCCTGGACCGGCCGGGGCACCACGCGCGCGCCGCTGCCGGGCAGCGCGGTCGGGTCGGCCGTGGGCACCGTGGTGGTCATCCGCTGCGTCATCGGCGCGAGCGGCGGCGCCTGACCGCCGGACTGCACCGGTACCGTCGCCCGTTTGTCCTCGCCGCCGCTCGGCAGACCGGCCTCACCCAGCCCCCGGTTGCGCCGGGAGTCCTTGGGTTCCAGGGGTATCGGCGAACCGCGCAGCGGCTCGTCCGCCGTCCTGGGAAGCGTCAGCCGGAACTGCGAGCCGCCGCCCGGTTCGCCCCACGCCTGCAGCCAGCCGCCGTGCAGCCGCGCGTCCTCCAGCGCGATCGACAACCCCAGGCCCGTACCACCGGTGGTACGCGCGCGTGCCGGGTCCGCCCGCCAGAAGCGGCTGAAGACCCGGGTCGCCTCGCCGGGCTTGAGCCCGACGCCGTAGTCGCGCACCGCGACCGCGACCGCGCCGCCGGCCGCCGCCAGCTTGACGACGACGTCCTTGCCCTCGCCGTGCTCCACGGCGTTGACGACAAGGTTGCGCAGCACCCGCTCCACCCGCCGGGCGTCCGCCTCGGCCACCACGGGCTGCAGGTCTCCGACCACACGTATGTGCGTGCCCTTGCGCTCCGCGAGCGGCGCCGCGCCGCTGACCACCCGCCGTACGACCTCCCTGAGGTCTATCGGCTCGGCCTCCAGCGCCGCCGCGCCCGCGTCGAAGCGGCTGATCTCCAGCAGGTCGGCGAGGAGTGACTCGAACCGGTCCAGCTGGTCGGCGAGGAGCTCCGCGGACCGCGCGGTCACCGGGTCGAAGTCCTGGCGCGCCTCATGGATGACGTCGGCCGCCATCCGGACCGTCGTCAACGGCGTCCGCAGCTCGTGCGAGACGTCGGACACGAACCGGCGCTGCATCCGCGACAGGTCCTCCAGCTGCTGGATCTTCAGCTGGAGGTTCTGCGCCATCTTGTTGAAGGCCTCGCCGAGCCGCGCGATGTCGTCCTCGCCGGTGACCTTCATCCGCTCCTGGAGCCGCCCCGCCGACAGCCGCTCGGCGATCCCGGCCGCCATCCGCACGGGCGTGACGACCTGCCGTACGACGAGCCAGGCGATGGCCCCGAGGAGGACGACGACGAACAGCCCGGCGGTCGCCAGCGTGCCCTTGACCAGGCTGAGGGACTTCTCCTCCTGGGTGAGCGGGAAGAGGTAGTACAGCTCGTACGGCTGGTTGTTCGGGTCGTTGACCTGCTTGCCGATGACCAGCGCGGGCTGCGACTCCTTGTCGTCCGTGTAGATGATCCGGGTGTAGCTCTGCGCGGCCGTCGTATTGCCGTTGATCCGCGCGCGCAGGTCGTCGGGCACGCTGGCCGTCGGATCGACCTGTCCGGAGGCGCGGGTGCGCCCACCGCCGCTGTTGTTGTCGCCCGCAGGCAGCGTGACCACGTCGAAGGCGCCTTGGCCACCGCTGGAGAGGGACTCGACGAGGTCGCTCATCCACGAGGTGAGGTTCTGCGACTGCCGTCCGTCCGCCGTCTCGGCGGTGTCACCGGTGCCGGTCCCGGCCTCGTCGGCCTTCTGCTTGGCCACCGCGAAACCGCCGGTGGCCTGGCTCTGGGAGGCTTTCACCTTGGCGTCCAGCAGGCCGTTGCGCACCTGGCCGATGACGACGAAGCCGAGCAGCAGGACCACGCCCAGCGACATCAGCAGGGTCGTGACGACGACCTTGAGCTGGATGTTGCGCCGCCACAGCCGCATGACCGGCAGCAGCGGCCGCCGCACCCAGCGCATGAACAGACGCAGCACCGGGCTGCCCTGAACCCCGCCCTGGAGCAGTCCGCCCTCGAAGAGCCGCCGCCAGCGCGTGCCGAGCCGTTTCCCGCCGACAGGCCGCTCCGGACGGTCCCCGGACCGGCCGGGGGCCGAAGCGGCACTGTCCCCGGGCATGTCAGCTGGGTCCCGCCTTGTATCCGACGCCACGGACGGTCACCACGATCTCCGGCCGCTCCGGGTCCTTCTCGACCTTGGAGCGCAGCCGCTGGACGTGAACGTTGACGAGACGGGTGTCCGCCGCGTGCCGGTAGCCCCAGACCTGCTCCAGGAGCACCTCACGCGTGAACACCTGCCACGGCTTGCGGGCGAGCGCGACCAGCAGGTCGAACTCCAGCGGGGTCAGCGCGATCGACTGCCCGTCCCGCTTCACCGAGTGCCCGGCCACGTCGATGACCAGGTCACCTATGGCGAGCTGCTCCGGCGCCGGCTCCTCCGACCTCCGCAGCCGGGCCCGGATCCGGGCCACCAGCTCCTTCGGCTTGAACGGCTTGACGATGTAGTCGTCGGCGCCCGACTCCAGGCCCACGACCACGTCGACGGTGTCGCTCTTCGCCGTGAGCATCACGATCGGCACCCCGGACTCCGCCCTGATCAGACGGCACACCTCGATACCGTCCCGGCCGGGCAGCATCAGATCGAGCAGCACCAGATCGGGCTTGGTCTCACGGAAAGCGGCCAGTGCCTTGTCACCGTCGGCTACGAAAGACGGCTCAAAACCTTCACCACGCAGCACAATGCCGAGCATCTCGGCCAGTGCGGTGTCGTCGTCGACGACAAGGACTCGTCCCTTCATAAACGACATCATCCCATTCTCATAACGGTGAAGGTTACGCAGGTGACCAGGGTCACCGGCCTGTGACCTTAGCCGCAGGGAGCGGTCACTGTCTGCCCCCGTCCGCCGACGTCGATGTCAGCGACGGATGCAGGCTCCGACCGCCAGTGACCGCCCGCTCCTCCTGACCCGCTGCGCGAGGCCGAGTCGTACCGACGCGGTGCCGCTACGCCTGGCTCATCAGCACCCCGGCAGCGCACAGCGCGAACGCAAGCCCCAACAGGCTCTTCTTCGCGCCACGGCCGGAAGCCTGCCGCTGGAGTTCCCGCGCCCAGAGCAACGCACCGCAGAGCAGGAGAACGCTGGCCACGGTGCGTCTGATCACCTGCATGGGCACCCGCTCAATCCTCCGCCGAGATCTGCGGCGCTCACGGTACCCCTGCCGGCGGTCGACACGACCGCTGGACGCCACGACCCCTCGGCCCGCGAATCACCGCAGCCGGAGAGGCCGTTCCCGGCGGTCGAGCCGACGACATCGGCACATCGGCTACCTCGTCGTCTGGCGCGACCTGGCACACAGCTCGGCAAGGGCCTCAGCTGTCACGGGCGAGACGGCGCCCTCCTCCGTGACGATGGCCGTCACCAACTCGGGCGGCGTCACGTCGAACGCCGGGTTGTACGCCTGGGTTCCCAGGGGCGCCACCGGAATCCCGCCTCCCGCTCCCGTCACCGGCACCTGCGGTGCCGCGACCTCGGTCACCTCGTATCCGGGGCGCTGTTCCACCTCGATGGACGCCCCGTCCGGCGTCTCCGGATCCACCGTCGTCACCGGCGCCACGACGATGAACGGAACATGGTGGTACCGCGCGAGCACCGCGAGCGGATAGCTCCCCACCTTGTTCGCCACCGAACCGTCGGCCGCGATCCGGTCCGCCCCGATCAGCACCGCGTCCACCTCCCCCGCCGCGAACAGCGAACCGGCCGCGTTGTCGGTGAGCAAGGTGTACGCCATGCCGCTGCGAGCCGCCTCGTACGCCGTCAGGCGAGCGCCTTGCAGCAAGGGACGCGTTTCGTCCACCCACAGCCGCCGCAGCCGCCCCGTCCGATGGGCGTGCAGGGCCACCGCGAACGCCGTTCCCTCCCCTCCCGACACCAGCGAACCGCTGTTGCAGTGGGTGAGGATCCGGTGCCCCCCGCCGGGCAGCAACTCCTCAAGCAACGCCAGCCCGTGCTCGGCCATCCGGGCGCTGGCCTCGGCATCCTCCCGGTGCAGCGCCCGCGCCGCAGCCAGCGCCGCCGCGGCCGCCGCCCCGCTGTCTCCGCCCTCGGCCAGAGCGGACCGGTATGCCGACGCGGCCCTGCGCACCCCGACGGAGAGATTCACGGCCGTGGGCCGGGCACCCGACAGCGCCACCGCGGCCTCGTCCACGTCGAAGCCCCGCGCGGCGGCGAGCGCGACGCCGTAGGCCCCCGCGATGCCGAGCAACGGCGCCCCGCGCACCGCGAGCGAACGGATCGCCTCGACCAGCGCCGACGCGTCCGTGCACACCAGCTCGACCTCCTCGGTCGGCAGTCTGGTCTGGTCGAGAAGGACCACCACGGGACCTTCGGGCGGCTCCTCCCATCGGATCACTGGCATTCCCGTCGGCCGCTTGTCCTCGCCGGTTTGCGCGTACTGATCAGCCATGCGGTCAGTCTGCCCCGGATCCGGCAGACAATTGAAGGTGCGCAGCTCCACCTCGGCCGGTCACTGGGCGCCCACCCCATGGCACGATGGCAGCCAACCTGCCGACGCGTCCGCGGACAGGCACCGTGAAGGAGCTTCGATGAACGACACTCCGGGCTGGGCCTCGCCCGGATCCGCCCCGTCCGACGGGCGGGAACCCGGCGCGTCCACCCCTGCCGACCGCCCCGTCCCCGCAGGGCCCGCCGATCAGCCCGCCGATCAGCCGGGCACCGATCCGCAGGGCTCCGGCTCTCAGTGGTCCAAGGAGCAGCCGCCACCCGGCCAGTGGTCCACGCCCACCGGCGCCGCGGCACCAGGCCAGGCACCGCCGCCCCCACCCCCGGGCCCCGGCTGGGGCGGCCGGCCCCCCGGCGCGGGTTATGGCGGCCCGGGCGGCTACGGAGGCCCTGGCGGATACGGGCCGCCCGGCGGATACGGAGCCTGGGGCGGCGGCTGGGGCGGCCCCCCGCCCGCCGCCAAACCCGGCGTGATCCCGCTCCGCCCGCTCGGCACCGGCGAGATCCTCGACGGCGCCGTCTCCACCATGCGCACCTACTGGCGCACGGTCCTCGGCATCTCGCTGACGATCGCCGTCGTCGCCGAGGTCGCGGTGATCCTCCTCCAGGGCCTCGTCCTGAACGACACCGAGACCACCGACGCACTCAGCGACCCGAGCGCCTCCCTCACCGAGGTCAGCCGCGCCGCCGGTGGGGTCGCGCTCAGCTCGGGCGCCGTCCTGCTGATCACCCTGGTCGGCACCATCATCGCGACAGCCCTGCTGACGACCGTCACCAGCCGCGCCGTGCTCGGCAAGTCCGTCACCATCGGTGAGGCCTGGCGCGACGCCCGCCCGCAGGTCCTCAAACTGTTCGGCCTCATCCTCCTGACCGGGCTCATCGCGGTCGGCGTCCTGCTCGTCGGCGCGCTGCCGGGCATCGTCGTCGCGATCGCCGGCGGTCCGAGCGGCGCCATCGCCGCCCTGCTCGTCCTCGGCATCCTCGCCGGTGCCGTCGTCACCGTGTGGCTGATGGTCCGCTTCTCCCTGGCCTCGCCCGCCCTGATGCTGGAGAAGCAGGGCATCACCACATCGCTGGGCCGCTCCACCAAGCTCGTACGCGGCTCCTGGTGGCGGGTCTTCGGCATCCAGTTCCTCGCCTCGATCATCGCCAACATCGTCTCGTCGCTCGCCGTGATCCCCTTCACGCTGATCGGGGCCTACGCGGGCGGCCACGGCATGACCGGCTTCCTTGAGAACACCAACGCGAACTACGGCTGGACGTTCCTCGTCATCAGCGGCATCGGCTCCGTGATCGGATCCATGCTCACCTTCCCGATCAACGCGGGCGTCACCGTGCTCCTCTACATCGACCAGCGCATCCGCCGTGAGGCCCTCGACCTCGAACTGGCCCGTGCCGCCGGCGTCGAGAACTACGGCGCCGGCACCCCCGGCACCGTCCCGGGGAGCTGATGCGGTGAGCCCGACGGGGGGAGTCCTCACAGCCGTGCCCGCCGCCCTGCTGTCGCTGACCGGCTCGGGCGACCAGCCGCCCGTGACCATCCCGCGCGACCCCGCGCGGGAGGCCGCACGGCATGAACTGTCCAAGCGGATGTACCACGAGAACGACCCCGGGCTGTTCCAGCGCGCCCTGAACGCCGCCCTGGACTGGATCGACCGCCTGCTCTCCGCCGCCGCGTCCGCGACGCCCGGAGGCGGACTGGGCCTGGTCGTCGTGGTCCTGGCCGTCGTCGCCGTCCTGGGCGCCCTGTGGTGGCGCCTGGGCACCCCCCGCCGGCACCCCGTCTCCGCGGCCGCTCTGTTCGACGACCGGGTCCGCAGCGCGGCCGAGCACCGGGCGGCCGCCGAGGCACACGCCGCCCAGGGCCACTGGAACCAGGCCCTCCAGGAACGCGTACGCGCCGTCGTCCGCGCCCTGGAAGAACGCGCCCTGCTCGACGTCCGCCCCGGCTGCACCGCCGACGAGGCCGCCGCCGAAGCCGGCCGCGTACTGCCCGCCCACGCCGACCGGCTGCGCGCCGCCGCCCTGGAGTTCGACGGCGTGACGTACGGCGGCCGCAGGGCGTCCCAGGCGTCGTACGACCGCGTCGCCGACCTCGACCGTGACCTGGAACGCGCCAAACCGAACCTCGCCGCCAGCGCCCACAGCACGGCCCACAGCACCCGCCAGGGGGCCGCCGAATGACCACCGGCGTGGCCACTCTCCCGACCACCTCCACGGCGCCCACCGGCCGCCAGGTGTGGACCCGCACCCGGGGCATCGTCCTCGCCGTGGTGCTCGTCCTCGCCGGGGCCGTCGCGATCGCCGTCATCCGCTCCGACAGCAGGCACGGCGACCTCGACCCGCGCTCCGCCGACCGCTACGGCAGCCGCGCCGTCGCCGAACTCCTCGCCGACCGGGGTGTGGACACCCGCGTGGTCACCACCCTGGCCGAGGCGCGCGCCGCGGCCGGCCGGGACACCACCCTTCTCGTCGCCGTCCCGGATCTGCTGGCCCCGCATCAGCAGTCCCAGCTGCAGAAGTCGACGGCCCGGTCGGGCGGCCGCACCGTCCTGGTCGCCGCCGGCAGCACCTCCGTCGAACGGCTCGCCCCCGGCGTCACCGCCGACCCCGCCACCAGCCTCAAGTCCACGCTCGCCCCCCTCTGCACCCTGCCCGCGGCCCGGCGGGCGGGCAGCGCCGACACCGGTGGCATCCGCTACACCACCACCCACCTCGACGCCGACTCCTGCTACCCCAGCCAGCGCCTGGCGACGCTGATCCGCGTCCCCGCGGCCTCCGGAGGCGGCGACACCGTCGTCCTCGGCGCCCCAGACATCCTGCTCAACGACCGCCTCGACGAGCAGGGCAACGCCTCGCTCGCTCTCCAACTCCTCGGCTCGCGCCCCCATCTGGTCTGGTACCTCCCCTCGCTCTCCGACTCCACGGCCACCGGTACCGGCGACCAGAAATCCTTGTTCGACCTGCTGCCCTCCGGCTGGCTCTGGGGCACGCTCCAGCTCTTCATCGCCGCAGCGCTCGCCGCCTTCTGGCGGGCACGCCGGCTCGGTCCCCTCGTGCCCGAGAAACTCCCCGTGGCGATCCGTGCCTCCGAAACCGTGGAAGGCCGCGCCCGCCTCTACCGGAAGGCGAGCGCCCGCGACCGCGCCGCCGCCGCTCTTCGCTCCACCGCCCGCACCCGCCTCGCCCCCCTCGTAGGCGTCCCCGTCTCCCAGGCGCACGCGCCCGAGGCCCTGCTCGCCGCCCTGTCCGCGCATCTCCATGGCGACGGACAGGCCCTGCACGCCCTGCTCTTCGGACCGCCGCCCGGCGACGACGCGGCCCTCATCGCCCTCACCGACCAGCTCGACGCCCTCGAAAGAGAGGTACGCCGTCCATGATGGACCCGACCACTGACAACGCCGGGAGCACCGGGAACCCGGCCGACGCCCGGGCCTCCCTGGAGGCCCTGCGCGCGGAGATCGCCAAAGCCGTGGTCGGCCAGGACCCCGCCGTGACCGGCCTCGTCGTCGCTCTCCTCTGCCGCGGACACGTTCTCCTCGAAGGTGTCCCCGGGGTCGCCAAGACGTTGCTCGTCCGCGCCCTCGCATCCGCGCTCGAACTGGACACCAAACGCGTCCAGTTCACTCCCGACCTGATGCCGAGCGACGTCACGGGCTCCCTCGTCTACGACACCCGCACCGCCGAGTTCTCCTTCCAGCCCGGCCCGGTCTTCACCAACCTCCTTCTCGCGGACGAGATCAACCGCACCCCGCCCAAGACCCAGTCGTCCCTCCTCGAAGCCATGGAGGAACGCCAGGTCACCGTCGACGGCACTCCTCGGCCGCTGCCCGATCCGTTCCTGGTCGCCGCGACCCAGAACCCTGTCGAGTACGAGGGCACCTACCCCCTCCCCGAAGCACAGCTCGACCGCTTCCTCCTCAAACTGACGATCCCGCTCCCCTCCCGTCAGGACGAGATCGCCGTCCTCACCCGCCACGCCGAGGGCTTCAACCCGCGTGACCTGCGCGCCGCCGGCGTACGCCCCGTGGCAGGCCCCGCCGACCTCGAAGCCGCCCGCGCGGCGGTCGCCAAGACGACCGTCTCCCCCGAGATCACCGCCTACGTGGTGGACATCTGCCGCGCCACCCGCGAGTCACCGTCCCTCACCCTCGGCGTCTCCCCGCGCGGCGCGACCGCCCTCCTGGCCACCTCCCGCGCCTGGGCCTGGCTGACAGGCCGCGACTACGTCATCCCCGACGACGTCAAGGCCCTCGCCCTGCCCACCCTCCGCCACCGCGTCCAGCTCCGCCCCGAGGCCGAGATGGAGGGCGTGACCGCCGACTCGGTCATCAACGCGATCCTCGCTCACGTCCCGGTCCCCCGCTGATGCCGCTCACCGGACGCGCCGCCCTCATCGCGGCCATCGGATCGATTCCCGTCGGCATCTGGGAGCCGAGCTGGACGGGCATCCTCGCCGTCAACGGACCGCTCGCCCTGGCCTGCGCCTGCGACCTCGCCCTGGCAGCCCCGGTACGGCGCCTCGTCCTGGCCCGCTCCGGCGACACCTCCGCCCGTCTGGGCGAGACCGCCGACGTCACCCTGACGGTGACCAATCCGTCCGGGCGCCCGCTGCGGGCCCGCCTCCGGGACGGCTGGCCACCGAGCAGCTGGCAGCCCGGCACGGAGGTGGAGGCCTCACGCCACCGCCTGACCGTCCCGGCGGGCGAACGCCGCCGCATCACGACCCGCCTGCGCCCCACCCGCCGCGGCGACCGCCAGGCGGACCGCGTCACCATCCGCTCCTACGGCCCCCTCGGCCTGTTCTCTCGCCAGAGCGCCCACAAAGTGCCCTGGACCGTACGGGTTCTGCCCCCGTTCACCAGCCGCAAGCACCTACCGTCGAAACTCGCCCGACTGCGTGAACTCGACGGCCGCACCAGCGTTCTGACCCGCGGCGAGGGCACGGAATTCGACAGCCTGCGCGAGTACGTCCCCGGTGACGACACCCGCTCGATCGACTGGCGTGCCACAGCCCGGCAGTCTGCGGTCGCGGTACGCACCTGGCGTCCCGAACGCGACCGGCGCATCCTCCTCGTCCTCGACACCGGCCGCACCTCCGCCGGCCGAGTCGGCGACGCCCCCCGCCTGGACGCCTCCATGGACGCGGCGCTCCTCCTCGCGGCCCTCGCGTCCCGCGCGGGCGACCGCGTGGATCTCCTCGCCTACGACCGTCGGGTCCGCGCCCTCGTCCAGGGCCGCGCCGCGGGCGATGTCCTCCCGTCCCTCGTCAACGCGATGGCCACACTGGAACCGGAGCTCGTGGAAACGGACGCCCGCGGGCTCACCGCCACCGCGCTCCGTACGGCCCCACGCCGGTCCCTGATCGTCCTGCTGACGACACTGGACACGGCCCCGGTCGAACAGGGCCTGCTTCCCGTGCTCGCCCAACTGACCCAGCGCCACACGGTTCTGCTCGCGTCGGTGGCCGACCCGCATGTCGCCCGCATGGCAACGGCTCGTGGAAACGCCGACTCGGTGTATGAGGCGGCGGCGGCCGCGCAGGCGCAGAGCGAACGGGATAGGACCGCGGAGCAACTCCGCCGGCACGGGGTGACGGTCGTGGACGCGACGCCTGATGATCTCGCTCCCGCGTTGGCGGACGCGTACCTGGCTTTGAAAGCGGCGGGCCGGCTCTGATTCCCGAATGGCCTTGGGGGCAGGCCGGCCTCCCAAACCGCACCCCTT
>NZ_JAJONF010000054.1 GCF_021462265.1 Streptomyces shenzhenensis
TGCAGGAAGTCGGTCAGGTGCGGGTTCTCGACCAGGTGGGTGGAGGCGTCCGCGGCCGACAGGGTGATGGTGATCAGGAAGTCGGTGGCGGCGAAGCCGAGCAGGGTCAGCACGAAGAGCTTGCCCTGCCAGAAGGAGAGCAGCCGCTCCAGCATGGCGATGGAGCCCTCGCCGTGCGGGCTCTCCTCGGCGACGCGGCGGTAGACCGGCAGGGCGCCGGCCAGGGTGACGACGACGAGCACGATGGTCGCGACCGGCGACAGCAGGCCGGCGGCGAGCGCCGCGATGCCCGGCTGGTAGCCGAGGGTCGAGAAGTAGTCGACACCGGTCAGGCACATCACCCGCCACCAGCGCTGGCCCTGGTGCGCGGGCTCGGGCTGCGCGTGGGGTCCGGTGTGGCCGCCGCTCCTGCCCATGTCGGACAGCCCCTCCAGCATCCAGGCGCGCAGGCGACTGGAAGGGGGGTGCTCGGTCGTGGCCATGGGGTCGGCTCCTGGTGTCCGGCGCGGTGTGGTGCGGCGCAGTTCGATTCCGGCCATCACGCGGACGGCGGCACCAGCGTATGCAGAGAGTGACGTGTGGGCCCATGGATCAGCGGGCTCTGGGCGTCAAGCTTGCGTTAAGAATGCCCTGGCCGGGCTGGGGTCGCACGTCAGGTAACGGTGGTCCGGAGACCGCGGGGGAGCTTGCGCTGTACGGGGGACGGCGGGCGGACGCGGGAGATCGGACACCGAGCGTTATCCCGCACGGCGCCCCTACGACATCCGCCCCGCGGCCGGGACCGGGAGCCGGGCGACGCGGCGGGCCCGGTTCGGCCGGACCACCGGACGGGCGCCGTGCGACCGCCTGAACGGTCGTCAGGAGCGCACGACTGCTGTCGGCCGGAGGCGGTCGGGGGCTGTTCTCCAGCAGGAACACCACCGTGCGCGTGCGACCGCAGCCTGATCCGGACGTCGGACCCCCGCCCTTGACATGCTCTTGACGGAATTTTGAACGGTGGGCAGCGGCCCGGCCGGAACCGGCGTCATGGCCGGTGCCGTTCAGGCTGATGTGACGTCGACCCTTCCTGTACCAGCGGCTTCCGGTGAGAGAACCGGGCACATGGTGATCTGCGGCGACGACGGCCTCGCCCACCGGCTCGCCGTCGAACTGGACGCCGTGTGCGGTGAGGTCGTCACCGTGGTCCTGCCGTCCGCCGACGACGAGCACGGCGCCCGGGTCGGCGCCCTGCACCGCGATCCGACGTCCGCCGTCCACCTGCACATCTCGGCCCGCCCGGACGAGGCCACCCTGCGCGCGGCCGGTGTGGCACGGGCCGCCGCGCTCGCCCTGACCTACCGCGACGACCAGGTCAACGTCACCGCGGCGCTGCTCGCCCGCACCGTCAACCCCTCCGTGCGGCTGGTCGTGCGGATGTTCAACCGGGAGCGCGGCAGTCATCTCGAACGGCTCCTGGACCGGGCGGCGGGCCTGTGCGACGCTCCCGCACCGGACACCTCCACCACCGTGCTCTCCGACGCCGACACCGCCGTACCGGAGCTGGTCGCGGCAGCCGCCGTGGGCCACGGCCACACCCTCCAGGTCGAGGGCAAGGTCTTCCGCGGTGTCGTACGGCCCGCGGGCACCCCCTCGCACGCCACCGACCTCGCCACCCTGGCCGTGCTCTCCGGCGCCCACGAGGACGACCCGGCCAGCCAGGACAGCGCCGAGACGGCCGGCGAGGACGGCACCCAGCTGCTGCCCGACGACCGGACGGCGTACCACCGGCAGTTCACGCACGGGCGGCTGATGCTGGAGGAGGTCGTCCACCTCGACGCGGCCGAACCGGCCCGCCGGGTCCGGCGGCTGCGGCCGGTGCGCTGGGCGCGGGCCCGGTTCGCCCATCTGCCCTGGCGGGTCTTCCGCTCCCGGCAACTGGCCGCGGTCTACGGCTCGTTGGCAGCCGTCGTGGTCGCCCTGTCCACCGCCACCGCGCTCTTCGCGGACGAGCATCCCTGGTGGAAGAACTTCTATCTGCCGCTGCTGGACATCTTCACGATGGGGGATCCGGCGACCGAGGAGTCCCCGGCCCGCCGCATACTCCAGCTCCTCGCCGGCTTCGTCGGGCTCGCCGTGCTGCCGCTCGTGGTCGCCGCGACCATGAACGCCACCGAGGCGTTCCGCACCGCCTCCGTGAACCATCCGCCCGACGACGACGTCAGCGGCCACATCGTCCTGGTCGGCCTCGGGATGGTCGGCACCCGGGTGCTCGACCGGCTGCGCACCACCGGCCACCAGGTGGTGGCCATCGAGCGGGACCCAGGCGCCCGGGGTGTCGCGCTCGCCCGGGAACTCGGCGTCCCGCTGGTCCTGGAAGACGCCGGCGCCCCCGGCGTCCTCGAACTCGCCCGGGTCCGGCAGTGCGGCTCCCTGCTCGTCCTCACCCGCGACGACGGCCAGAACCTCGACATCGTCATGGCCGTCCGGGAGGCCAACCCCGAGGTACGGGTGGTCACACGGCTGTACGACGACGCCTTCGCCGCGACCGTCCAGCGCACGTTGCGCGCGTCGTATCCGGACGCGCTCACCCGGAGCAGGAGCGTTTCAGCGCTGGCCGCGCCCTCTTTCGCGGCGGCGATGATGGGGCGGCACGTGCTGGGGGTGATGCCGGTGGAGCGGGGGTCGCTGCTGTTCACCTGCGTGGATGTGGCCGGGCATCCGGAACTGGAGGGGCGCTCGGTGCACCAGGCGTTCAGGCGCCGGGAGTGGCGGGTGCTGGCGGTGGGGCCGGTCGGCGGGAGCGCCTCGGGACAGGCGGCCTTCGACTGGCGGCCGGCGCAGGGGCGGGTGCTGGAGGCGGGGGACCGGGTGGTGATGGTCACCACCCGGCGCGGGCTCGACGTGCTGATGGCGGGGGTTCGGTGAGGCTGAGACCGGGGTCGGGGGATCCTCCGGAATCACGTCGTGGTGTGTGTGCTGCCGTACCGGTTGAAGCCGTAACGGCTGCCTTGTCCGGCCCCCAGCGGGCTTCTACAGTGCGCTCCGTAATGTTCGCCGACCTCGCCGAAACTTTCGGCGCGGCTTGGGGAGGGACACGCACATGCGGACGTACGACAACCCGGTCATCCCCGGCTTCCATCCCGACCCGAGCGTGTGCCGGGTCGGGGAGGACTACTACCTCGTCTGTTCCAGCTTCGAGTACTTCCCCGGCGTCCCGCTCTTCCACAGCCGGGACCTGGTGCACTGGCGGCAACTCGGCAACGTCCTCGACCGGCCGGGGCAGTTGACGCTGCCGGACGACACCCCGGCCTCTGGTGGCGTGTACGCGCCGACCATCCGGCACCACGACGGACTCTTCCACGTCATCACCACCAACGTCAGCGGTGGCGGCAACTTCCTCGTCACCGCCGAGCGGCCCGAGGGGCCCTGGTCCGACCCGGTGTGGATCGACGTACCCGGCATCGACCCGGACCTCGCCTGGGACGAGAACGGTGACTGCTGGTGTGCCGTCGCGGGGGTCGCGGTCGCCCGGATCGACACCCGGAGCGGGAAGGTGCTGGAGGGGCCGCTGCCGACGTGGTCGGGGACGGGGCTGCGGGACCCCGAGGCGCCGCACCTCTACCGGATCGGCGAGTGGTGGTACCTGCTGCTCGCCGAGGGCGGCACAGCGCTCGGGCACGGGGTCTCCGTGGCCCGCGCCCGTTCGCCGCGCGGCCCGTGGCAGCCCGCCCCCGGCAATCCGCTGGTCTCGCACCGGGGCACCCGGGAGCCCGTCCAGTGCACCGGGCACGCCGACCTCGTCCGGGCGGCCGACGGCAGCTGGTGGGCGGTGCTGCTCGGCACCCGGCCGCGCGGCTGGTTCCCCGAGTTCCACGTGCTCGGGCGGGAGACCTTCCTGGCCCCGGTGGAATGGGCGGACGGCTGGCCGCGCATGGGCCCGGTGCGGGAGCGGCACGAGGCGCCGGCCGCCTGGCACCCGGCCGAACAGCCGCCCGTACGGGACGACTTCACGGCGCCCGCCCTCGCGCCGTACTGGATCTCCCCGCGCAGCCGGCCGGACGGGTCCTGGTCACTGGCCGAGCGGCCCGGATGGCTGACGCTCACGGCCACCGGGGACAGCCTCGACCGCGCCGGGCACACCTTCGTCGGCCGCCGCCAGCAGCACGCCGACTGCCGGGCCGCCGCCCTGCTCGACCCCGGCCCGGGCCGCGCGGGCCTGTCGGTGCGCATCGACGAGGCCCACCACTACGACCTGGAGGTGAGCGGGGGAGTGGTGAGCGCGGTCGCCCGGATCGGTCCGCTTCGCCAACGGCTCGCCGAACGCGCGGTGCCGCCCGGTCCGTTGACCCTCGTGGTGGAGATCCGCACGACCCGGGTGCCGCCGCCCACCGGCACCGCACCGGGGCAGCACGACACGACCGGCGTCCGCCCCGCCGGCCCCGATGCCGTGACCCTTTCGGTGGAAACGCCCGACGGTGTCGTTCGGCTGGCCGAACTCGACGGCCGCTATCTCTCCACCGAGGTGGCCGGCGGGTTCACCGGCCGGGTCATCGGCATGTACGTCACCGAGGGGCGGGCCGCCTTCGACTGGTTCGCATACATGCCCAATACCTGATGCGCGACACCTTGACGCTCCTGATCCGCCTTCCTAGAGTCGCCGTTCGGAACGTTCGATGAATTTATCGAATGTTTCGAAGGCGGTGGCCTCAGAGCACCACCGAACCAGGACGGCGTCGGTCGTCCCGTACCCCAAGGAGCGCATCATGGGCGACCCGGCACTGTCCCGTCGCGGTTTCCTGGCGGCCACCGCGGCCGCCGGTCTGGGCATGACCGCCCTCAGCGGCTGCGGCTCAGGCTCGGACGGAGGGTCCTCGTCGTCGGGGAAGGTCACCGTCGAGTGGTGGAACATCTCCACCACCCAGCCGACGAAGAACGTCTGGGCCGGCCTGGCCAGGAAGTTCGAGGCCCAGAACCCGCATGTGAAGCTGAAGATCGTGCAGTTGGAGAACGACGCCTACAAATCCAAGATGACGGCGCTCATAGCCTCCGGCAAGCTCCCGGACATCTTCCACACCTGGGGCGGCGGCGTCCTCAAGCAGCAGGTCGACGCCGGCCTCGTCGAGGACCTCACCGACGCCACCAAGCCCTGGGCGGACGGGATGCTGTCGGTCGCCAAGCAGCCGTACCTCATCGACCAGAAGCTCTACGGCATTCCGTTCGACATCGGCATGATCGGCTTCTGGTACAACAAGGCACTCTTCAAGAAGGCGGGGATCAGCGAGCCTCCCACCACGTGGAGCGGCTTCCTCGACGCGGTGCAGAAGCTCAAGACCGCCGGCATCACCCCGCTCGCCCTCGCGGGCAAGGAGAGCTGGACGGGCATGTACTACTGGGCGTACCTGGCGATGCGCACGGCCGGGCTCGACGCCCTCCAGAAGGCCGACGACGACAAGGACTTCACCGGCAGCGGGTTCGTCCAGGCCGGACAGCATCTGAAGGACCTGGTCGCCCTCCAGCCGTTCCAGAAGGGCTTCCTCGGCGCCGCCTACTCCGCGCCCACCGGCCAGGCGGCCGCCGTCGGCAACGGCAAGGCGGCCATGGAACTGATGGGGCAGTGGGCCCCGGTGGTGGAGGCGGACGCGGGCAAGGGCCTCGGCTCGGACCTGGGCTTCTTCCCCTTCCCCGCGGTCGAGGGCGGCAAGGGTGCCATCACCGAGGTCTTCGGCGGTGGCGGCGGGCACGCCCTGCGCAAGGGCGCCCCCAAGGAAGCCGTCGACTTCCTGAAGTTCTTCGCCTCCGAGACCACCGACCTGGTGCTCGTGGAGAAGACCAACACCCTCCCGGTGGTCCCCGGTGCGGAGAAGGCGTTGAGCGACCCCAACACCAAGGCCGTACAGGCGCAGTTGAAGGCCGCCACCGGCTTCCAGCTCTACCTCGACCAGGCCTACGCGCCCGCCGTCGGCCAGCAGATCAACGACAGCGTCGCCGGGCTGATCGCCGGGTCCAAGTCGCCCGCGGACGTCACCCAGGCGGTCACCAAGACCGCGAAGGAAGAGCAGTAGGCCGCCCGATGACCTCGACCTACCTGCCCGGCACCCGGTCGGGACCGGAGGCCGCGCCACCGCCGCTGCCGGCCGCGGGCCGGGCGCGGCGGTGGCGCCGGCTGCTGCACTGGCTCACCGCGATGAGCTTCCAGCTGCCCGCGCTGGCGCTGTTCGGTGTCCTCGTCCTGCTGCCGATCCTGTTCGCGCTGTACGCCTCGTTCTTCCGCTGGGGCGGCTTCGGCATGCCCTCCGACTACACCGGCACTGACAACTTCACCCGGCTCTTCCAGGACGACGTCTTCCTCGGCGACCTGTGGCGCTGCCTGCTCCTCGTCGTGCTGTCGCTGGCACTGCAACTGCCGTTCGCGCTCGCCATGGCGGTCCTGCTCAACCAGCGGATCCGCGGCCGGGCCGTCTACCGGATGCTGTTCTTCGCGCCCTACGTGCTCTCCGAGGCGATCACCGGCGTGTTGTTCGGCATGATCTTCGCGCCCGACGACGGGCTCGCCGACCATCTCCTGAGCGACATCGGCCTCGGCGTGCTCGGCGGGAAGTGGTTCTCCGACCCCTCCACCGTCATGGCCACCCTCTTCCTGGTCATGACCTGGAAGTACTTCGGCTTCCACATGATGCTCTACCTGGCCGGACTCCAGTCCATCCCGGCCGAGTTGACGGAGGCCGCCACCGTCGACGGCGCCTCCCCCTGGCAGCGCTTCCGCCACGTCACCCTGCCGCTGCTCGCGCCCACCCTGCGCATCAGCGTCTTCCTGTCGGTGATCGGCTCCATCCAGCTCTTCGACCTGGTGTGGGTGGTCACCGCGGGCGGCCCCGACCACCACTCGGAGACCATGGCCGTGACCATGTTCCAGTACGGCTTCAAGCGCTACCAGGTCGGCTACGCCAGCGCGATCAGCGTGGCCATGTTCGCCATCAGCCTCGTCTTCGCCCTCGCCTACCAGCGGTTCGTGCTCCGCCGCGACCTGGAGGGCGCCACCACGAACATGAGGGGAGACGGCGCATGAGCGGCACGAACAGCCGCAGGACGACGGCCGTACGGAACCTGCCGCTGCACGTCATCCTGATCGTGGTCGGCGCGGTGATGGTCGTACCCCTGCTGTACGCCCTGCTGTCCGGGTTCAAGACGACCGACGAGCTGTCCCGCAACCCGGTCGGGCTGCCCGAGTCCTGGGTCACCTCCAACTACACCGGCATCCTCGGCTCCGGCACGTTCTGGCGGCTGGTCGGCAACAGCACGCTGATCGCGGTGGCCACCACCGTGCTCGTGGTCGCGGTGTCGGCGCTGGCGGCCTTCTCCTTCGCGCGGTTCGCGTTCCGCGGCCGGGAAGTCCTGTTCACCGTGTTCACGATGGGCCTGATGTTCCCCTTCGCGGTGGCCGCCCTGCCCCTCTTCCTGCTGCTGCGCTCGATGAACCTGCTGGACAACCCGCTGGGCGTGATCCTGCCGCAGGCCGCGTTCGGGCTGCCGATGACCATCATCATCCTGCGCGGCTTCTTCCGGGAGATCCCCGGTGAGCTGGAGGAGGCGGCCACGCTCGACGGCTGCGGTGCGTTCGGCTTCTTCTGGCGGATCCTGCTGCCCATGGCCCGGCCGGCGCTCGGCACGGTCTCGGTGCTCGCGGTCGTCACCAGCTGGAACAACTTCTTCCTGCCGCTGCTGGTGTTCACCGACTCCACCTGGTGGACGGTCCCCATCGGTGTCCAGCAGTTCCAGGGCCAGTACTCCGCCGACACCGCCCGGGTCTTCGCCTATCTGGTCCTCGCCATGGTTCCCGCCCTGGCCTTCTACTCGGTCGCCGAGCGCCAGCTGGTCGGCGGCCTGACCGCCGGCGCCACCAAGGGCTGATCCCGCACCGGTCGTCCCGCTGGTCATCCCCCGCTGGTCATCCCAACTGATCGGAGTCGCACGATGTCCCGCACACGTCTCGGACTCGCCGGTGCCCTCGCGGCCGTACTCGTGGCCGCCGGGGTCGCCACCGGCCCCGCCGCCCAGGCCCACGGCCGGCAGCCCACCCTCGCCGAACTGGCCCAGCGGCACGGCCGCTACTTCGGCAGCGCCACCGACAACCCCGAACTCACCGACACCGCCTACACCAGGCTGCTCGGCACCGAGTTCGACATGATCACGCCCGGCAACGGTATGAAGTGGTACGCCACCGAACCCCAGCAGGGCGTGTTCGACTGGACCGACGGCGACCAGATCGTGAACCTGGCGCGCAGGAACCACCAGCGGGTCCGCGCCCACACCCTGGTCTGGCACAGCCAGCTGCCCGACTGGCTCACCGCACGCGACTGGACGGCCACCGAGCTCCGGGCGGTACTCAAGAAGCACATCCAGACCGAGGTACGGCACTACCGGGGCAAGGTCTACTCCTGGGACGTCGTCAACGAGGCCTTCAACGAGGACGGCAGCTACCGCGAAACCCTCTGGTACAAGACGCTCGGCCCCGGCTACATCGCGGACGCGCTGCGCTGGGCCCACCAGGCCGACCCGCACGCCAGGCTCTACCTGAACGACTACAACATCGAGGGCCTCGGCGCGAAGAGCGACGCCTACTACGCGCTCGCCCGGCAACTGAAGGCCGAGGGCGTCCCGCTGGACGGCATCGGCCTCCAGGCCCACCTCGCCCTCCAGTACGGCTATCCGTCCACCCTGGAGGACAACCTCCGCCGCTTCTCCCGCCTCGGCCTGGACACCGCGCTCACCGAGGTGGACGTGCGGATGCAACTGCCCGCCACCGACGGGAAGCTGGCCGAGCAGGCCACCTGGTACGCCGATCTGACCAAGGCCTGCCTGGCGGTACGGCACTGCGTGGGCATCACGGTCTGGGACTACACGGACAAGTACTCGTGGATCCCGGCGTTCTTCCCCGGCGAGGGCGCGGCCCTGCCCTGGGACGAGCAACTCGCTCCCAAACCAGCCTACTTCGCGCTGCGCACAGCGCTCGGCTACCAAGGGTGACCGACCCCGGACACACGTCGGGGCCGGTGCGCACCAGGGGTGTGCGTCCGGCCCCTGCGGGTCACCGGGCGGAGCGACGGGGCCGCCCGGGGTGATGCGGCAGGTCTGTCAGGCGGCGGTCACCACGCGGCCGGCACCGAGCGGGCGGTGCGGCGCGATGATCTGGCCGTCGGGCAGGAGCTCACCGGTGTCCTCGAAGAGCAGAACGCCGTTGCACAGCAGGCTCCATCCCTGCTCCGGGTGGTGCGCCATGAGGCGGGCGGACTCCCGGTCGGCGGATTCGGCTGTCGGACACGGCGGCTGGTGCTGGCACATGGATAGGGTCTCTCGCTCGGTCGTGGTCATGTCGGTCCCCCGTGCTGATGAGTCGGTCGGAAACCAGTGTTGCCTTCCGGGCGTTGCTCCGCAGGGATTTCGCTGCACCGCTTCTCACAGGTTGGAGACGCGTCACCCGCGCGGACGGTTCATCCCGACAGGGCCGCCGATTCGGATGGTTTCACATGGCCGGATGGGGCTAGTCCGAACGGCGGGCCGGCGCAGGGCCAGGGCTGTTCCGGCTCTGGGGAGCGGCGAATTGCTCGGACGAGCGGAACGGGAAGAACAACGCGCGTACCCCGCCACTGACCGGGAGCGGCGGGGTACGGCGCGGTGGGGCGGCGGTGTCAGGCGGGCGTGATGAGCAGGGGCGCCGGGGTGATCCGGCCGGTCAGCACCGGGAGCAGTTCGGCGACCGGGTGCGGCCGGTGGGCCGCGACACCGGGCGGGGCGGGTGCCAGCGGCACGAGCAGGTCGGTGGCGGCGGGGTACCCCTCGGCGCCGTCGGCCGTGTGGTCGCCGTGCAGCCACAGGGCCAGCATGTACAGGCCGGGCAGGGACAACAGGCGGGGCTGGTAAGCCTGTTGGAGAGTCTCGGCCTGGTGCAGTGCCTGCTGGGTGGAGGCGATGTAGGGGCCCTCGAAGAAGTGCGAGAACGCCCAGCCGTCGGGGGTGAGCATCGTGTCGGCCGCGGCCACCGCCCGGTCGCCGCAGCGGATCAGGAAACGCCACCCGGCCAGCCGGGTGGCGGACCCGCCTTCCGGGGTGATCCGGTCCAGTACGTGCACGGGAAGCGGGAGTTCGGGGGTCACGGGTCCCTGCGCGGCGCGCAGGGAGGGGGTCCGGGCCTCACGGACCGCGGTGGGGGAACCCAGAGCGGTGAGGACGGAACGCAGTGCGGGCGCGGGGGCAGGAGGGACATGCAGCGGCATGGTGGCTCGCCTCTCATTCGACAGGCGCGGTGGCGCGAGGGCGGGGGGCGGACAGCGCTGTCAGCTCACAGGAGGTCAGAGAGGCGGGGCCCGGTGCGGTGAGGAGAGGTGCGGGCGTTGCCTGCCGCACGTCACTCGGGCGGCAGGAACCAGGACCGTGGGCGCCAGCCTTCTGCCTTGTTTGCGGAGTTTATACGACGCCTGTTCAGGTGGTGTTTCACCGGCCCGTTTCAGAGAACAGAACAAGGGGCAATTCGGTCGTTGATTTGCGTGGAATCCTCCCGTTTTCCTGCCCATCAGAACCCCGCTGACCTCGGATTACGAGGCTGTCGCGGTCGGCCGGATGCAGTCGGCGTTTTTCACGAGGGGAACGGGGAACCCGAAGTTGCGTGCGGCGCCATGCCTCGTGAATGTGCCGCGGGACACATTCCAACAGAGTAGCGGGTGCCGGTGCCGCGCGCGACGTTATCGATCGCGTCCGCTGGGCATCATCCCACCTGGACTCGGGACACCGGCGGCCGGAAGCCCGGCCCGCCCATTCGAGGAGGGACGCTTCGATGGGGGAGAAGGTCGTGGCGGGCCGGTTCGACCTGTCCGATCGCCGGCGCTACCGTGAAAAGCTCCGCGACTGTCTGACGGGGCTGGAGCGGCTGCTGGTGGAGAAGCGGTTCGACCGCCCCAAGAACCTCATGGGCGTCGAGATCGAATTGAATCTGGCCGGCGCCGACGGCATGCCGAAAATGCTGAACGGACAGGTTCTGGAACGTATCGCGAGCCGCGATTTCCAAACAGAACTCGCCATGTTCAATCTGGAAGTGAACATAGCCCCACACCGGCTGGAAGGCCGGGTTTTCGACCGGCTGGCCGAGGAACTGCGCACCTCCCTGGCGTACGCCGACCGCAAGGCGGGCGAGGTGGACGCCGGGATCGTGATGACGGGCATCCTGCCCACCCTGGAGCGCGACGACCTGGTCTCCGCGAACCTCTCCGAGGTGGACCGGTACACCTTGCTCAACGACCAGATCGTGGCAGCCCGGGGCGAGGACTTCCTGCTCGACATCGAGGGCGTCGAGCACCTCGTGTGCACGTCGAAGTCGATCGTTCCGGAGGCCGCCTGCACGTCCGTGCAGCTGCACCTGCAGATCACGCCGGCACGCTTCGCCGACGTGTGGAACGCGGCGCAGGCGGCGGTCGCCGCGCAGATCGCCGTGGGCGCGAACTCCCCGTTCCTCTTCGGCCGCGAACTGTGGCGCGAGTCCCGCCCCCCGCTCTTCCTCCAGGCCACCGACACCCGCCCACCGGAGCTCCAGGCGCAGGGCGTCCGGCCGCGCACCTGGTTCGGCGAACGCTGGATCAACTCGGCGTACGAGCTGTTCGAGGAGAACCTGCGCTTCTTCCCCGCCCTCCTGCCGATCTGCGACGAGGAGGACCCGCTGGCCGTGCTCGACGCGGGCGGGGTGCCGAAGCTCGCGGAACTCGTCCTGCACAACGGCACGGTGTACCGCTGGAACCGGCCGGTCTACGGCATCGCCGACGGCGTTCCCCATCTGCGCGTCGAGAACCGCGTACTGCCGGCCGGGCCCACCGTCACCGACGTCATCGCCAACGCGGCGTTCTACTACGGGCTGGTCCGTGCCCTCGCGGAGGAGTCCCGCCCGGTGTGGACACGGCTGCCGTTCGCCGCGGCAGAGGCGAACTTCGACGCGGCGTGCCGGGACGGCATCGACGCGCGTCTGGTCTGGCCGAGGCGGGCGCGCTACGGCGGCGGCACGGCGGAAGTGGACGCGGTCACCCTCGTCCGCGACGAGCTGCTGCCGCTGGCGGAGGCCGGGCTGGACGCGTGGGGCGTCGACACCGCCGACCGGGACTTGTATCTCGGCGTGATCGAGGAGCGCTGCCGGCGCCGGGTCAACGGGGCGTCCTGGCAGGCGGCGACCTTCCACCGGGCACGGGAACAGGGGCTGCCGAGGGACGCGGCGCTGGCGGCGATGACGCGGCGGTACGCGGAACTGATGAACGAGGGCGATCCGGTGCATACCTGGCCGGTGGGGTTACTGGAGCCGGTGCCGCTGGGGTGAGGCCGACGGGGCGCCGTGGGGGGTGGGGGGTGCGGTGGGGTGTCGGGTGCGGCGCCGTTGGGGCTGGTCGCGCAGTTCCCCGCGCCCCTTTCGGGGCGCGGTAGCGGGGGTCGGCTGCGTCTGCTTCGGGTCGATCGGGCAAGCTGTGGTGTCCCATGGGCATGGGGCGACGGGATTGCCCGACCGGAGGCAGGAGTGCAGGTGGAGGCGGAGCAGGTGGCCGGTGCTTACCCACTGGAGCGGCCCTCGCGGCGCGTGTTCAGGGACGAGACGCTGCTCGTTCTGGGGCTTTCGCTCGGTGCGAGTGGAGTGTCCGCCCTGATCAGCTTCATCGGATCGGTCACCAAACCGGGCGGCCTCAAGGACCAGGCGGCGACGATGAACGCCTCGGCCGCGCCGGGCCGCCCCTGGCTTGATCTCGCCTGGCAGCTCTTCGACATCGCGGCGGCACTCGTCCCCGTCCTCCTCGTCGCCCACCTGCTTCTCCGCGAGGGCGCGAGCCTGCGCTCGCTCGGGTTCGACCGCAGCCGCCCCTGGCCCGACCTCGGGCGCGGTGCGGCGATCGCCTCGGTGATCGGCAGCGCCGGAATCGCCTTCTACCTGGCCGCACGCGGCCTCGGCTTCAACCTCACGGTGGTCCCGGAGGCGCTGCCCGACGTGTGGTGGAAGTACCCCGTGCTGATCCTCTCCGCCATGCAGAACGCGATCCTCGAAGAGGTCATCGTGGTCGGCTATCTGCTGCGCCGGCTGGACCAGTTGGGGTGGAGCGCGGGGACGGCGCTGGTGGCCAGTTCCGTCCTGCGCGGCTCGTACCACCTTTACCAGGGGATCGGCGGCTTCGTCGGCAACATGGTGATGGGCGTGGTCTTCGTCTACCTGTACCGGCGGTGGGGCCGGGTCGGTCCCCTGGTGGTGGCGCACTCCCTGCTCGACATCGGCGCGTTCGTCGGGTACGCCCTGCTGGCCGGCAAGGTGGGCTGGCTGCCTACGGCGTGAGCAGCTCGCCGTCGATGACGGTGACCGCGCGCCCGGCCAGCAGGACGCGGTCACCGCGCAGCGAGGTCCGGACCAGCCCGGTACGCCGGGAGGCCTGCAGCCCGGTGAGATCGGGCTCGCCGAGCCGGCCGGCCCAGTGCGGCGCGAGAGCGGTGTGCGCACTCCCGGTCACCGGGTCCTCATCGATGCCGACGTTCGGGAAGAAGCAACGGGAGACGTAGTCGTACCCCTTGGCCGGGTCCTCAGCGCGGGCGGTGGCGATGATTCCGCGCGTGGAGTAGGCGGCGAGGGCCTTGTGGTCGGGGAAGAGGCCGAGCACGGTCTTCTCGTCGGCGAGTTCCAGGAGCAGGTCACCGACGTCCGGGCCGGTGTCGAAGCCGGCGACGGGTTCGGCGCCGAGCGCCTCGGCGACCCCGCCGGGCACGTCGACCCGGGAGAGCGGGGCGGTGGGAAAGTCGAGCGTGATCATCCCCTCCCCTCCGGGCGTCGCGACCAGCACCCCGCTCCGGCTGGCGAACCGCACGGGTCCCGCGTGTGCTCCGGTGGTGTGCAGCACATGAGCCGTGGCGAGGGTGGCATGCCCGCACATCGCGACCTCCGTGACCGGCGTGAACCACCGCAAGGCCCAGTCCGCGTCCCCGCCCTCGGGCAGGGGGTGCGCGAACGCGGTCTCGGCATGGTTCACCTCCATGGCGACGTTCTGCATCCACCCGTCGTCCGGAAAAGAGTCGAGCAGCACGACCCCGGCCGGATTCCCGGAGAACGCCCGCTCGGCAAAGGCATCGACGATTCGAATCCGCATGAACCAGAAGCTAGGCCCTGCGCCCCCCGCCCGCCCAAGGCCAATCCCAGAGCCCTGGCCCGATTTCCACCCCCCGAGGAGCCCGAAGACACCACGCCCCACCACCGACACGAACACCCCCAACGCTGCGGCACGGGCTCGCGGACGGTGTTCGGGGCGGCGCTCCTGCTTAGGGGCGCGGGGAACTGCGCGAAGTACCACGACGGTGCGGCGGTGGCTCGCGGACGATGGTCGTTAGGGGCGCGGGGAACTGCGCGAACAACCACGACGGCGCGGCACGGGCTCATCGACGGTGGTCGCGACGGCGCTCCCTCTCAGGGGCGCGAAGAACCACGACGGTGCGGGACTGGCCGGCCCACCGGACGTTCCCACGGCGCCATGCCCACCCGCCCCCCGGCAACGAAGAGGGCCGACCCGCCATCGAGTCGGCCCCCTTGAGCGGAACGCTCAGTCCGTGCCCAGTTCCATCGCCGCCCGGTCCAGCAGTTCGTCGGCGTCCGGCGCAGCCTCCCCGCGGGACGCGATCGCCTCGGCGCCCCCCTCCGGCATGTTGCCGATCAGACCGGTCGCCGCCGCCTGCGCCGCACCGATCGCCGGGTTGGCGGAGCCGATCAGCCCCAGCCCCGCGTACTGCTCCAGCTTCGCCCGCGAGTCGGCGATGTCGAGGTTGCGCATGGTGAGCTGCCCGATCCGGTCCACCGGACCGAACGCCGCGTCCTCGGTGCGCTCCATCGACAGCTTGTCGGGGTGGTAGCTGAAGGCGGGACCGGTCGTGTCGAGGATGGAGTAGTCCTCGCCGCGCCGCAGCCGCAGCGTCACCTCACCGGTGACGGCCGCGCCGACCCACCGCTGCAGGGACTCGCGGATCATCAGCGCCTGCGGGTCCAGCCACCGGCCCTCGTACATGAGACGGCCAAGACGCCGCCCCTCGTTGTGGTACTGGGCGACCGTGTCCTCGTTGTGGATCGCGTTGACCAGCCGCTCGTACGCGGCGTGCAGCAGCGCCATGCCCGGCGCCTCGTAGATGCCCCGGCTCTTGGCCTCGATGATCCGGTTCTCGATCTGGTCGGACATGCCGAGCCCGTGCCGGCCGCCGATCGCGTTGGCCTCCATGACCAGCTCGACGGCGGTCCCGAACTCCTTGCCGTTGACGGTCACCGGCCGGCCCTGGTCGAAGCCGATCGTCACGTCCTCGGGCAGGATCTCGACCTCGGGGTCCCAGAACCGCACGCCCATGATCGGCTCGACGGTCTCGATGCCGTTGTCCAGGTGCTCCAGGGTCTTCGCCTCGTGCGTGGCACCCCAGATGTTGGCGTCGGTGGAGTACGCCTTCTCCGTGCTGTCCCGGTACGGCAGCCCGTGGGCCACCAGCCACTCGGACATCTCCTTGCGGCCGCCGAGCTCGGTCACGAAGTCCGCGTCCAGCCAGGGCTTGTAGATCCGCAGGTGCGGGTTGGCGAGCAGGCCGTACCGGTAGAACCGCTCGATGTCGTTGCCCTTGAAGGTCGACCCGTCGCCCCAGATCTGGACGTCGTCCTCCAGCATGGCCCGCACCAGCAGCGTGCCGGTGACGGCACGGCCGAGCGGCGTGGTGTTGAAGTACGCCCTGCCGCCCGAGCGGATGTGGAACGCGCCGCAGGTGAGCGCGGCCAGGCCCTCCTCGACCAGCGCGGCCCGGCAGTCGACCAGGCGCGCGATCTCGGCACCGTAGGTGTGCGCACGGCCGGGCACCGAGGCGATGTCGGGCTCGTCGTACTGGCCGATGTCGGCGGTGTAGGTGCACGGGACGGCGCCCTTGTCGCGCATCCACGCGACCGCGACCGAGGTGTCGAGCCCGCCGGAGAAGGCGATGCCGACGCGCTCGCCGGCGGGAAGGGAGGTGAGGACCTTGGACATAGGAAGATTATGCATCAGACCGCATGGTCATGCAACGTCGCCGCGGGGTCGTCTTGCGCCGTCGACGGGAGGGTCTTGTCATGCGAACTCTTCCGATATATCGTTGAGGCATCGCGACAGATACGCGACAGATCAACGATGGAATGGAGTGATTGCCATGCGTTCCCACGGATTCGAGCGTGGACATGGTCAGGGCGGCCCCCACTCGCACGGGCGGGGCGGCTTCGGTGGGCGTGACGGCCGGCGTGCGGCGTTCGGGCCCTTCGGCCCGGGTGGCCCCGGCTTCGGTCCCGGCGGGCCCGGTTTCGGACCGGGGCACTGGGGGCCGCGAGGGCGCGGTGGTCCCAGGGGAAGGGCGCGGCGTGGTGACGTACGGGCCTCGATCCTGGCCCTGCTGAAGGACCGGCCGATGCACGGTTACGAGATGATCCAGGAGATCGCCGAGCGCAGTGGCGGTGCGTGGAAGCCCAGCCCCGGCTCGGTCTACCCCACCCTCCAGCTGCTGGAGGACGAGGGCCTGATCGTCAGCGAGAGCGAGGGCGGCAAGAAGCTGTTCTCCCTCACCGACAGTGGTCGCACCGCCGCCGACGCCGGGCCGGACGCCCCCTGGGAAGAGGCCTCCCGCGGGGTCGACTTCGAGGCCCTGGGCGAGATCCGCCAGGCCGGCTTCGGTCTGATGGAGGCCTTCGGGCAGGTCTGGAAGACCGGCAGCAAGGAGCAGCGCGAGAAGGCGCTGGCCGTCATCAACGAGACCCGCAAGAAGCTGTACCTCATCCTCGCCGACGAGGACTGACCCTCGACGGGTGCGAGGTGAGACACCGAGCGCCCCGCGGACCTGTCCGCGGGGCGCTCTGCCGTGTCCGCGGGGCGGGGCGGCTCAGGCCACCAGTGCGCCCAGCTTGCGCAGCGACTCGTTCAGGGCCGCCGTCGCCGAGTCCTTGAGCTTGCCCGCCATCAGTGACACGGCCGCGCCCGTGAACTCCCCGTCGATCCGCACCGTCGTCGCGTCCCCGTCCGGGGTCAGCGTGTAGCGCGTGGCGACCGTCACCGCCATCGGGCCCTTGCCGCGGATCGCCAGCACCCGCGCCGGCTCCAGCTCCTCGATGGTCCACTCGACCTCCGCCGGGAAGCCCATCAGCTTCATGTTCTCCTGGAAGGTGCCGCCCACCGCCAGGGTCTCGGGGCCGCCCTTGGGAAAGTTGGTGTGGGTCGCGTTCCACTCGCCGTACGCCGACCAGTCGGTGAGCTGTGCCCACACCTTCTCGGCCGGTGCCTGGATGCGTGTCTCCGCGCTGACTTCGGCCATCGGGCCACCCCTTCGTGTCGGGCTACGGTGTCGCGGAACGTAGCCGCAGGGCCTCGAACATTCAATACTGATGAACCGTCAGGAAATGTGCGGATCCGGGGACCGCCCCCTCGGCGGCCGGTCCCGCCCCCGGCCGCTCGGCAAGACGGCGCGCACCCGGTGGCCGGAATCGGTCTGATCTCATCCGTAAGGAGGAGATTCCGGCCATCCGTGTCCACTCTGCGTGGGACACGAGAATGCTTCCCCTCGCCGATGACTCCGGCCCCTGGGATTGATGGGGTAGAGGACGTGCAACCCCGTATTCCCCGCCAGCCCGCCCAGGACCAGGGCGGTATCCACGCGGACGACGATGCCTGGCTCGGTGCCGAGCTGGCAGCGGTGGTCGCCGGTGCCCGCCGCCGGGCCGTAAGGGACGGGGACCGTCAGGTCGACACCGCCCATCTGCTGCACTCGCTGATCGAGTACGACCCCGAGGTGCGCGCCGCCATCGGTGACCCGCCGCAACTCGCGCGCCTGCTCGGCTACCTCGTGCAGCGCAGCATCGGCTACGGCCTGCGCTGGCAGGGCGGGGTCGAGGACTCCGGCGCGCTGCCGGCCCTTGGGCAGGGCGGGGGCAGAGCCGAGGGCAGGAGCGAGGGCGCCTGGTCGCCGGTGGCCGCCGCCGCCCTGGAGTACGCGCGCGTCCGATCCCGGCGCCGCGGCGAGGCCCGTGCCGACGGCATCGACCTGCTCGCGGGCCTGGTCCTCGACCCGGAGTCACGGGCCGTGGAGGTGCTTGAGCGCGCCGGGGTGGCTGCCCGCGAGCTGGCCGTGCGGATAGACGGCGACGGGGCGGTCGGATCGGCCGGGGCGGCCGGATCGGCCCGGGACGCGGAGGCGGAGCGTCGCACGTCCAGCCGTTGAGACAGGTGCCATGGAGGGTGACGCTCATGTCGCCCGCTGGCATCATGTCCCGGTGCGCACCACTGACACCAGCCATGGCAAGGGCCTCGGGCTCTCCCTCGCCCTCGGGTCGGCGCTCGCCTTCGGTGGCTCGGGCGTCGCGGCCAAGCCCCTGATCGAGGCCGGGCTCGCGCCGCTGCACGTGGTGTGGCTGCGGGTGGCGGCCGCCGCCCTGGTGATGCTTCCGCTCGCCGTCCGCCACCGCGACCTGCCGCGCCGCCGGCCCGCGCTGCTCGCCGGGTTCGGACTGCTGGCCGTGGCAGGCGTCCAGGCCTGCTACTTCGCCGCGATCTCCCGGATACCGGTGGGAGTGGCGCTGCTCGTGGAGTACCTCGCTCCCGCCCTCGTGCTCGGCTGGGTCCGGTTCGTGCAGCGGCGGCCGGTCACCCGCGCCGCCGCGCTCGGTGTCGTTCTCGCGGCGGGCGGCCTCGCGTGTGTGGTGGAGGTGTGGTCGGGGCTGCGGTTCGACGCGCTGGGGCTGGTACTGGCACTGGGGGCGGCATGCTGCCAGGTGGGGTACTTCGTGCTCGCCGACCACGGTGGGGGCGAGGGGGCGGATCCGCTGGGAGTGATCGCGTACGGGCTGCTGGTCGGGGCCGTCCTGCTGACCGTGGTCGCCCGGCCGTGGGAGATGGACTGGTCGGTGCTGGGCGGCTCGGCGCGGATGAACGGGGCGGCCGTGCCGGCGGCGGTCCTGCTGGGATGGATCGTGCTGGTCGCGACGGTCGTCGCGTACGTCACGGGTGTGATGTCGGTACGGCGGTTGTCCCCGCAGGTGGCGGGGGTGGTGGCCTGTCTGGAGGCGGTGGTGGCGACCGTGCTGGCGTGGGTGCTGCTGGGGGAGCGGCTGGGTGCGCCGCAGGTGGTGGGCGGGGTCGTGGTACTGGCCGGGGCGTTCATCGCACAGTCCTCTGCGCCTGCCAAGGGCTCCGCCGAGCCCTTGGCGCGTGGCGAGGGTGTGGTGCGGGAGCCGGCCGTCTGAGCGCTGTCGGCCGCCGGCCGGTGCTGGCGGGTCGCGCCCGCGCGGCGGGGCCGCACATCAGATGCGGTCCCGCGCCCCCGAGGGGGCATGCGCGTCAGCGGGTCTTCAAGTACTGCGGCACCCGAACGTCCGCGGCCAGGTCCCCGTTCGCGATCGGCGCGTCGTGCCCCTTCCGCAGCGGCAGCACACCCGCCCAGTAGGGCAGGTCCAGGTCCTCCGGCTCGTCGTTCGCGTCGCCCGTGCGGGTCTTGGCGGAGACCTCCTTCAGGTCGAGCCGGATCACCGCGGTCGCGGCCAGCTCCTTCTTGTCGGCGGGGCGGGAGTCGGCCGCCCGGCCCGGCACCACGTGGTCGACCAGGGCGTCCAGCGCGCGGCGCTTCTCCTCGGGGTCGGTGACCTGGTGGGCGATGCCGTGCACCACCACGGAGCGGTAGTTGACCGAGTGGTGGAAGGCCGAGCGGGCCAGCACGAGGCCGTCGACATGGGTGACCGTCACGCACACCGCGAGTCCGGGGTCGGCCTGGCCGGTCATGCGCAGCGGACGGGAGCCCGTCGAGCCGTGCAGGTACAGGACCTCGCCGACCCGGCCGTACAGCGTCGGCAGCACCACCGGCGCGCCGTCGCGGACGAAGCCGAGGTGGCAGAGGTAGCCCTCGTCGAGGATGGCGTGCACCAGTTCCCTGTCGTACGACGCCCGCTCGGCGGAGCGGGTGGGAACGGTGCGGTCGGTCTTGGCGTAGGCGGCGGGCCGTGCGGGCTGGGCCGGCACTGTCCCCTGCGCGGCTGTCTCCATTGCGCTCCCTCATTGCACTAGTGCATAATAGGTTTTGTGCTAGGAGAATATCCGATCGAAGGGCGCGGCGCAGCGGAGATCGCGGCCAGCGTCGAACGCGCGGTGGGCTCCGGAGGGCTGGAGCCGGGGCAACTGCTGCCCCCCATGCGGGAGCTGGCGACCAGGCTCGGGGTGAATCCCAATACGGTCGCGGCCGCCTACCGCACCCTGCGCGAGCGCGGGGTCATCGAGACCGCCGGCCGGCGAGGCAGCCGTGTCCGGCCGAAACCGGCCACCACCGGGCGGGACCAGCTCCCCGTCGACGTCCCGCCCGGGGTGCGCGACCTGTCCTCCGGCAACCCCGACCCCGCCCTGCTCCCCGCCCTCGCACCGGCCCTGGCGGTGGTGGCGGCCGAGTGCGACCGGGCGCCGGTCCTCTACGGCGCCGACTCGGTCGAGCCGGCCCTGGAGCGGATGGCACGCGCCGAACTGGCCGCCGACGGCGTGCCCGACGGACCGCTCACCGTCACCTCCGGCTCTCTGGACGCCGCCGAACGCGTCCTGCTGGCCCACCTCAGGCCCGGCGACGCGGTCGCCGTCGAGGACCCCGGCTGGGGCCGCACCCTCGACCTGATCCCGGCGCTGGGGCTGCGTGCGGTCCCGGTGGCCGTCGACGACGAGGGGCCGCGTGCCGACGCCCTGCGCCGGGCCCTGGAGTCCGGCGCGCGCGCCCTGATCGTCACGGCCCGGGCGCACAACCCCACCGGCGCCGCGGTGAGCGCCGCACGCGCGCGTGCCCTGCGGTCCGTCCTGCGCGCCCACCCGCACACCCTGCTGGTCGAGGACGACCACGGCCACGGCATCGTCGACATCCCGCTGCATCCCCTGGCGGGCGTCACTCGGCACTGGGCCTTCGTCCGCTCGGTCGCCAAGGCCTACGGCCCCGACCTGCGCCTGGCCACCCTGACCGGTGACGAGGTCACGGTCGACCGGGTGCGCGGGCGGCAGCGCCTGGGCCCGGGCTGGGTGAGCCGGCTGCTGCAGCGCACCGTGGTCCGGATGTGGGCCGACGGCGCGGTGAACGGCCCGGCGGTGGCGGCGGCGTACCGGGCCCGCCGTGAACTCCTCCTCGACGCGCTCGCCGACCACGGCGTCGCGGCCCACGGCCGCAGCGGCATGAACCTGTGGGTCCCGGTCCCGGACGAGACGGGCACGGTGTCCCGGCTGCTCCACCAGGGCTGGGCGGTGGCCCCGGGCGCCCGGTACCGCCTGGCGACCCCGCCGGGCATCCGCATCACCGTCTCGACGCTGACGCCGGAAGAGGCCGGCCCCCTGGCGGCGGCGGTGTCGGCGGCGGTGACACCCCCGAAGGGCGGCCGGATCCAGGCCTAGCGCACGCGGGGGCCTCAGGCGCGGCCGGCGCCCTCGCGGGGGCGTCGTCTCACCTGGGTGAGGGCCGCTCCCGCGAGCACGATCACCGCTCCCACCGGGGTGCTCCACCGCAGCGACTCGCCCAGCACCGCGACCCCCGCCGCGGCGGCGATGACCGGGATGAAGTACGTGACCATCTGCGCGGTGGTCGGCCCCACCTCCGCCACCAGCCCGTACTGGACGAGCACCGCGAGCCCCGTCCCCAGCACGCCCAGCGCGGCGACCGCCAGCAGCGGAAGCAGGGCGAAGTGCGCCGGGAGGGACGTGAACAGCGGTGTCACCACGGCCAGTTGCACAGTCGCGAGCAACAGTTGCGCCCCGGTCATCGCCAGATGGGAGTCACCCGTCCCGGCCAGCGTCCGCCGGACGTAGATCCAGCCCACCGGGTAGCTCAGCGAGGCCAGCAGCGCCATCGCGGTCCCCGTGACGTCCAGGCCGTGGAACCCCTGCCAGGCGCCCAGCACCGTCAGCACACCGATGAACCCCAGGCCCAGACCGGCGAAGCGGACCCGGGTCGGCCGGTCCTCCGACAGGCCCACAGCGACAGCACCATCCCCCACAGCGGTGAGGTCGCGTTGCAGATCCCGGCCAGCGTGGACGGGATGGTCAGCTCCGCGTAGGCGAAGAGGGAGAACGGCAGCGCGTTGAGCAGGAACGCGGCGACCGCCAGATGCCCCCAGGTGCGGGTCCCGCGCGGCAGCCGCTGCCGCTTCACGGCCATCGCCGCCGCCAGGACCGCGGTACCGAACACCAGCCGGCCCAGGGTGACCTGGAAGGGCGCGTAGGCCTGCGTCCCCACCTTGATGAAGAGGAAGCTGAAACCCCAGATCAGCGCTAGGGCGCCGAAGCGCAGGCGCCAGTCGAGGCGGGGGCGGGAAGGGCCGGCGGCAAGCGCCGGCTCGCTGGTCGCGGGGGTGGTCACGGTGCTCATGACCTCCACCCTGCGGGAGCCGACGTCTTAGCACAATCGAGAATTCCCGCCCGGTATATCTTAGGATCGCTTACATGTTGAACCTGGAGCGCCTGCGCACCCTGGACGCCCTCGCCCGGCACGGCTCGGTCAGCGGCGCCGCCGAGGCCCTGCACGTCACGACGTCGGCGGTGTCACAGCAGATGGGCAAGCTGGAGCGCGAGGTGGACCAGCAGCTCCTGGCGAAGAACGGCCGGGGCATCCGGCTCACCGACGCCGGCCGGCTGCTCGCCGAGCACGCGGCCCGGATCCTCTCCCAGGTCGAGCTGGCCCAGTCCGACCTGGAGGCGCACCGCGGCCAGGTCGTCGGCGAGCTCCGGCTGTCCGCGTTCCCGACGGCCGCCCGCGGCCTGTTCCCGACCGCGCTGGCCGCCCTGCGCGCCCGGCACCCGGCGCTGCGCGTCCGCTCCAGCGAGCTGGAACCGGAGAACGGCATCGCCGGCGTCGTCCGCGGCGACCTCGATCTCGCGGTCGTCCTGGACTGGTACAACAAGCCGATGCCCGTACCCGACGGGCTGGTCAAGGCACCCCTGCTGGACGACCCCGCCGAGGTGGCGCTGCCGACCGGGCACCGGCTCGCCGACCGCGACGAGGTGGACCTGGGGGAGTTCGCCGAGGACGAGTGGATCACCTGGGGCGAGGGCGAGTTCTGCCACGAATGGCTGATGTTCACGCTGCGCTCGCGCGGCATCGAGCCCATCGTCGGACACCGCGCGGCCGAGACACACACCCAACTCAACCTGGTAGCGGCCGGGTTGGGCGTCTGCATCGCCCCGGTGCTGGGCCGTCACCCGGTGCCGGAGGGTGTGGTCATGGTGCCGCTGAAGCAGCGGGTGCGCCGCCACGTGTACGTCGTCTGGCGGGCCGACGCCGACCGCCGCCCCTCGATCCGGGCAGCGGTGCAGGCCCTGCGCGGCGCGGCCGCGGCGATCGCCTGAACTTCCCTACGCCGAGCCCAGCTTGCGGAAGTCCCAGGAGGCGATCTTGGTCGGGGTGAGCCGCGCCCAGGCATGCCGGCCGTCGTGCGGCATCTCGTCCAGGCCGAAGTTCTTGCGGGCGAACACCGTCTCGATGTAGTCGAGTTCGGCGACCAGCTCACCGGTGCGCGGAACCTCGCCCACGAACTCGACGGTCCCTCTCAGCTCGACGCCACGCAACTGGTCGTACTCCTCACCGGAGTCGACCACGACCGCCACGCGCGGGTCGCGGCTGAGGTCCTTCCAGCGCTGGCTGCGCACCACCGAGTAGAGCCACAGGGACGTTCCGTCCCAGGCGAACCACAGGGCGCTCACGTGCGGAGCGCCGGACGCCGAGACGGTCGCGACCCGGCAGGTGCGCTGTGTGGTGAGGAAATCGTCCAGCTCACCGGGTGTCATCATGATCTTGCGGCCCCGGCGCTGAGTGACGGTCATGCGGCCCCCTCTTGTCTTCTTCCGTTCCCGCGCGATGGCGGTTAGTGTCACCCGCCCCGTACCAAGGTGGAAGGGGGCGTCATGCCGTCGTCGCACGAACGGCTCGCGGAACTCCTCGACCCGGCGAGCACCGTGCTGCTGACCGTCGAGTGCCAGCAGGGCGTGGTGGGCCCGCAGAGCGCGCTGCCCGAACTCGCCCGCGAGGCACGGGCATCGGGCGCTCTCGACAACATCGCCCGGCTGGTCGCCGCCGCGCATGACACCGGTGTCCAGGTGATCCACGCGATCGCGGAACGCCGCCCGGACGGCCGCGGCGCGAACCGCAACGCCCGCCTGTTCCGCGCCGCCGAACGGCTGCCCGTCCAGCAGCTCCCCGGCACCACGGCGGTCCGCGTCGCGCCCCCCATCGAGGTCGCGGACGAGGACCTCGTCGTACGACGGCTGCACGGCCTGTCGCCGATCCAGGGCACCGACGTCGACCCGCTGCTGCGCAACCTCGGCTGCCGCACCCTGATCGTCACCGGCGTCTCGGCCAACGTGGCCATACCGAACGCGGTGTTCGACGCGGTCAACCGGGGGTACACCGCCGTCGTCCCGGCCGACGCCGTCGCGGGGGTGCCCTCCGAGTACACCCCCGCGATGATCCGCAACACCCTCGCGCTGGTCGCCACGGTCGTGACCACGGACGAGGTGCTCGGCTGCCTCGGACCCCCGCGCCGGCGGTCCTGAGGCTCAGGCCAGCGAGATCTGGTCGCCGGAGACCGTGATGTCGGCCGCCGTCAGACCCGTGGTCGCCGGGCCATGCTTCACGCTGCCGTCCGCGATGGCGAACTTGCTGCCGTGGCAGGGACAGACGATCTCGCCGTTGGCGATGCTGGTCACCGCGCAGCCGGCGTGCGGGCACTTCGTCGAGAACGCCTTGAACGTGCCCGACGCCGGCTGGGTGACGACCACCGCCTGGTCCTTGTAGATCGTGCCGCCGCCCTCGGGGATGTCCGTGGTCTTGGCGAGCGCGGTGCCGCCGGCCGAGCCGTTGCTGTTCTGCGTGGTGGAGCCACCGCCCGCGTTGCCGTTCGTGGTGGTCGTGCCCGACGAGTCGTCGTCGGACGATCCGCAGGCGGTCAGCGCGGCGGCGAGCCCCGCCGCTCCGGCCGCCACCATGACGGTACGGCGAGCCGGACTGGCCGAGGGGTTGAGCGGTGCGCTGGTCATGTGAGGGGTTCCCTTCCGCGAAGCGTCTCGTTGATCCGTCCAGGGGTACGGTCCTCGGGCACCACCTGTTCAGACGGCATCCGATAGTGACCCCCTGAACATGAGGCTGCGGTAAGCAGCGCTGTCGGTTCGCTGTCGGCCTGGACGGCCCGGCCAGGCCGGTGGCCGGGCCGTCGCAGGACCCCCGGTAACCAGGGGTGTTGCTCAAGGAAGTCACCGCGACCCGCTATATCACACCTCGGTGTGAAAACGGCTCGTCGCCGGGGCTCGTCGAGTCCGACGACTTGGTGAGCTGCCTGGGAACGAAGCCCCGCCCCCGGCCTCAGGCGGCGGCGGGCCACCGGGCTCAGCGCAGCGCGAGGAGCCCGACGGCGAAGGCCGCACAGGTCAGGCCGGCGGCCTGACGGCAGTTCAGGCGTTCCTTGAGGACCACCAGCGCGAGGAGCACGGGAATCGCGGGATAGAGAGCGGAGAGCACGGTGGCGACGGTCATGAGCTGCTGTCCGGTGGCCTCCAGGTACAGCACGATCGCGAGCGTGCCCAGGGCACCCGCCGCCACGGTCGCCGCCCATGGGCTTCCCGACAGCCTCCAGCCGGCGCCGTAGGATCCCAGGACCGCGGCGATGACCGCGACGGAGACCACCCGGCTCAGCGCCACCGGCCACAGGCCGCTGCCCGCGCCCACCTGCGCCATGGCCAGGAACTGCACACCGAAACCCATGCCGGCGACCAGGGCACTGGGCACCCCCGCGGACACCGATCCACGCTGTCCGCCGTCCGGGTCCGGTGAGCTCTGCGAGACCAGCCACAGCGCCGGAAGGACGGCGGCGATCCCCACCCAGGCGGGGGCGGCCGGCCGTTCCCCGAGGAAACGCACCCCCACCAGGACCGGAAGGGTCACCGCTCCCACGTCGCTGACCGGGACGACCACGCTCATCGCACCCTGCGACATCGCGCGGTACAGGAAAGCCACACCCGCTCCGGTCCCCACCCCCGACATCGCCCCCCACCCGTAGTCCGCGAGCGCGGCGGAACCGGCGTCCAGGAACAGGGCCAGGAGCAACCCGAGCACGGTGCCGCCCAGTTGGGCGTGGAGTGCCACGGCCAGGCCGTTGCGTCTGCGGGCAAGGGGGAGTTCCCGCCGGCGTTGCTCGCTCGGCAACGCAGACGCGGTGATTCGGGGTCATCCCGCCGCCAGCCGACGGAGCGAAACCCCGGCAGTGGACGGCGGCCCCGAGGGACGGCCTTCGTGTGATTCGGGCACTCCTCGCTCGCGATCACCCTCGGTTACTATGCTCATTTCATGCCGGAGGCGGGAAACGTGGGGCTTACCCCCTCCGAAATGCGTTCGTGGATTTCAAGGCTAGAGAGACAGGCGGCCTGGGAAAATGCTGAAAGAGGTCATCGCGACCCGCTATATCACGCCCCTGCGTGAAGGTGGATCGTTGCCGGGGCTCGTCGAGGCCGACGACTTCGGGACCTATGTCATGAAGTTCACGGGCGCGGGGCAGGGCCGCAAGACGCTGGTCGCCGAGGTCGTCTGCGGTGAACTCGCCCGCCGGCTCGGGTTCCGGATGCCCCGGCTGGTCACCGTCGAACTGGATCCGGTACTGGGGCTCGGCGAACCCGAGCAGCAGGTGCAGGACCTGCTGCGGGGCAGCGGCGGCACCAACCTCGGCATGGACTTCCTCTCCGGCGCCCTCGGCTTCGACCCGCTCGCCTTCGCGGTGAGCCCCGAGGAGGCCGGGCGGATCGTCTGGTTCGACGCGCTGATCAACAACGTCGACCGCTCCTGGCGCAACCCCAACCTGCTGATCCACCACGGCGACCTGTGGCTCATCGACCACGGCGCCACCATGATCTGGCAGCACAACTGGCCGTCCGCACAGGCGTCCGCCGCCCGTCCGTACGACGCCTCCGACCACGCGCTCGGCGGGTTCGCCCCCGATGTCCGGGCGGCCGCCGCCGACTTGGCGCCCCTGGTCACCGAGGACCTGCTCGCCGAGGTCACCGCCGAGATCCCGGACGTCTGGCTCACCGCCGAGCCCGGCTTCGACACCCCCGACGACCTGCGGCGTACCTACACGCGGCCGTTGCTCGCCCGGGCCGCCGTCATTCACGAGCGCATCACCGGCATCGAGGGGGCCCAGTGAGCGAGACCCATGTCAACGTCGCCGGACACATGACCGAGCGCCACTTCACCCGGGCCGGTCAGGGCGGCGACCGGGACGTCTTCGAGTACGCCCTGCTGCGCGTCGTACCCCGCGTGGAACGCGGCGAGCGCATCAACGCCGGCGTGATCGTGTACTGCCGGGCCAAGGCGTACGTCGGCGCCCGCACCCATCTCGACGAGGCCCGGCTGCTGGCCCTGGACCCCGACGCGGACGTGGCCGGGGTACGGGCCGCGCTCGGAGCGGTGGAGGGCGTCTGCGCGGGCGGGGCGGCGGCGGGGCGCGCGGCCGGCGACGACCCGGGGCGGCGCTTCCGCTGGCTGGTCGCGCCCCGCTCCGCCGTCGTACAGCCGGGGCCGGTGCACACCGGGCTCACCCTCGACCCGGCCGCCGAGACGGAGCGGTTGCTGGACCTCCTGGTGAGGTGACGGACCATGCGGCGCCCGGAGGGCCGCGGTCGCCGTGGCCACCGGGACGACCGGCCCTTCCGGAAGGGCCGTTGCCTGCTCGGGCGGCAGTGGCCGGCAGCCGAGTGCCGGCCTTGATCGGGGCGCCGCGGATGTCGACACCGCGCGCCCCGGCGTGCCCGGCAGCGGCGGTCGCACCAGGGATCGGCGTGCCCGTGCTCCTGCGTACCCACGCCCTGCCGCACTGCGCCGACCGCGTGAAAACCCTCCCGGGCGCGGGCGGCGCGGACGGCCCGTCCACCTCCTGGGAACCGGCCCGCTCGGGCGGAGGACGCTGTGCCCCCGTGGCGATCCCGAGCCCGGCGTGCCGCCTCATGGCTGCTGGTCAGCGCCGGTTCGGCCCGCCGTCTGAGTACCAGGTCCGGCGCCGGTGCCGTCCGGGGGAGCGGTGCCGGCGCCGTAGGGCCTGCCACCCGCCGTCGCCCCGGCACCGGCCGGGGTGATCAAGATAATGGCGCCTTGAAGCGGTGTGACGTTGACACCGCGTGCCAGGGCTTCTAGCGTCACGTCTGTTGAAGGTACTAAGCGGTCGCTCACCATCCGGCCGGGTTCTCGATCAGGTGTTCTCAAGGGCGAGGAGAAACAGCAATGTCCAGCACTGAGCAGCGGGTGGCCGTCGTCACCGGTGCCGCGCGCGGCATCGGCGCCGCCACCGCCGTACGACTGGCCGCCGAGGGCCGCGCGGTCGCCGTGATCGACCTCGACGAGGCCGCCTGCAAGGACACCGTCGAGAAGATCACCGCGGCCGGCGGCAAGGCCGTCGCGGTCGGCGCCGACGTCTCCGACGAGGCCCAGGTCGCCGCGGCGATCGCGCGGGTCGTCGAGGAGCTGGGCGCTCCGACCATCCTGGTCAACAACGCCGGCGTGCTCCGCGACAACCTGCTGTTCAAGATGTCCGCGTCCGACTGGGACACGGTCCTCAACGTGCACCTGCGCGGCTCCTTCCTGATGACCAAGGCCGTCCAGCAGCACATGGTCGAGGCCGGCTGGGGCCGGGTCGTCAACCTGTCCTCCTCCTCGGCGCTCGGCAACCGCGGCCAGGCCAACTACTCCGCCGCCAAGGCCGGTCTGCAGGGCTTCACCAAGACCCTCGCCATCGAGCTCGGCAAGTTCGGCATCACCGCCAACGCCGTGGCCCCCGGCTTCATCGCCACCGAGATGACCAAGGCCACCGCCGAGCGCGTCAAGATGGGCTTCGAGGAGTTCAAGGCCGCCGCGGCCACCCAGATCCCCGTGCAGCGCGTCGGCGAGCCCGAGGACATCGCCAACGCCATCGCCTTCTTCACGAACGAGGCCGCCGGCTTCGTCTCCGGCCAGGTGCTGTACGTGGCCGGCGGACCGCTCGACTAGAAGATCACTGGGGAACACCGACATGACTGAACTGCCTGAACTGTCCGGCAAGGTCGCCGTCATCACCGGCGCGAGCCGCGGTATCGGCTACGGCATCGCCGAGGCGCTGATCGCCCGCGGTGACCGCGTCGCCATCACCGGCCGCAACGAGGACGCCCTCAAGGAAGCCGTCGAGAGCCTCGGCTCCGAGCGCGTCATCGGCATCGCGGGCAAGGCGCACGACCTGGCCCACCAGAGCGAGGTCGTGGAGCGCACCATGGCGGCCTTCGGCCGCGTCGACTACCTGGTCAACAACGCCGGTACCAACCCGGTGTTCGGCCCGATCGCCGACGTCGACCTGGACGTCGCCCGCAAGGTGTTCGAGACCAACGTGGTCTCCGCCCTCGGCTTCGCCCAGAAGACCTGGCACGCCTGGCAGAAGGACAACGGCGGCGCCATCGTCAACATCGCGTCCGTCGCCGGCCTGTCGGCCTCGCCGTTCATCGGCGCGTACGGCATCAGCAAGGCCGCGATGATCAACCTGACCCAGCAGTTGGCGCACGAGTTCGCCCCCGGCGTCCGGGTCAACGCGATCGCTCCCGCGGTCATCAAGACCAAGTTCGCGGAGGCCCTGTACGAGGGCCGGGAGGCGGAGGCGTCCGCGGCCTACCCGCTCAAGCGGCTCGGCGTGCCCTCCGACATCGGCGGCGCCGCCGCCTTCCTCACCTCGGAGCAGTCCGACTGGATCACCGGCCAGACGCTCGTCGTCGACGGCGGCGTCTTCCTGAACGCCGGCATAGCCTGACCGCCGGCACGGCCTGATCGACCGTCAGGCGTCGTTTTCGTCACGGATATTCTGCCGCAAATGTGAGGAAAACGGCGCCCAGGCGCTCGTGCGAGATCCGCTCGGCCGCATGACAACGTCGTCATAGCACATTCGGTCAACGCCCGTGTTTCCGGGGTGCTTCAAGGCGCGCAACGCTGCGGTATGGTCTGCCGCCGACCCCTGGTATGGCGGATCGAGGAGCGTGCGCGTGTTCAACCGGAACCGAGGCCTGCGAAGAGTTGCCGCGGTCGCGTCCATATCCCTGGTGGCCGGGTGCGGCGTCCTCTCCGGCGGCACCGGCGACAGCGGGCCGATCGTCGTCGGAACCACCAGCGCTCCCAGCACCCTCGACCCTGCGGGATCGTGGGACGGCTCCTGGGAGCTGTTCCGGAACATCTACCAGACACTGCTCGCCTACCCCGACGGGGCCACCACCCCCCAGCCCGATGCCGCGCACGCCTGCGCCTTCACGGACTCGAGCGACCGCACCTACCGCTGCGAGCTGCGCTCCGGCCTGAAGTTCGCCGACGGGGACAGACTTGACGCCCACGCCGTCAAGTACTCCATCGACCGGATCCGGGCCGTCAACGCGCCCAGCGGCCCGGCGGGCCTGCTCGGCAGCCTCGACCGGGTGCAGGCGATCGGCGACCGCGAGGTGGTCTTCCACCTCAACAAGGCCGACGCCACCTTCCCCTTCGTGCTCGCCACCCCGGCCATGTCGATCGTCGACCCCGACGACTACCCCGCCCACTCGCTGCGCAAGGACGACTCCGTGCACGGCTCCGGGCCGTACACCCTGAAGTCCTACGACGAGGGCAAGCGGGCCGAGCTGGTCCGCAACGACAACTACCAGGGCTTCGCCGAGCGGCAGAACGACGCCGTGACCATCCGCTACTTCCAGGACTCGGCCACCATGGTCAAGGCCCTCAGGTCCGGGGACATCGACGTCACCTACCGCGGTCTCGCCGCCTCCGACATCGTCGCCCTGGAGGCGCACAGCAACACCGACCTGCAGCTGATCGACGGCACCGGCACGGACATCAGCTACCTGGTGTTCAACCCCAGGGACCCGTGGGCCAGGCTGCCCGCCGTGCGCAAGGCCGTCGCCCAGCTCGTCGACCGCGCCGCGATCGCCCACACGGTCTACAAGGACACCGTCGACCCGCTGTACTCCATGGTCCCGGCAGGCCTGACCGGCCACACCACCGACTTCTTCGACGACTACGGCGACCCCAGCACGTCCAAGGCCCGCAAGATCCTCGCCGACGCCGGCATCACCCAGCGCGTCCCGCTGACCTTCTGGTACACCACCGACCGCTACGGCTCCGAGACCGCCCAGATGTTCAAGGAACTCAAGCAGCAGCTGGACGACTCCGGGCTGTTCACCGTCACGCTCAGGAGCCGTCCCTGGAAGACCTACGTCGTCGGCTACCAGAAGGGCGAGTACCCGGTCTTCGGCCGCGGCTGGTTCCCGGACTTCCCCGACCCCGACAACTTCATCGCGCCCTTCGTCGGCGAGCAGAACGCCCTCGGCACGCCCTACCCGGCACCCGTGATCACCGGCAGGCTGCTGCCCGAGTCACGCAGCGAGACCGACCGCGGCGAAGTCGTCAAGGAGTTCGAGGAAGCCCAGCGGATCCTCGTCGACGACGCCCGGCTGATCCCGCTGTGGCAGGGGCGGCAGTACGTCGCGGCCAGCGACGACATCTCCGGCGGGGAAAAGGCCCTCGACCCGTCCACGATCATGATGATGTGGGAGCTGCACCGCAAGACCAGCTGGTGAAACGGCCGTCCGGCACCGGTTGTCAGTGGTCGCCTGTAGGTTTTTCGGTATCGGCAGGATCTGCAAGTGACCGCAATTCGTGAGGACGTTGACGTGACCGACATCGCCATGCTGCCCGAGTCCTGGCGCGGGGTTCTGGGTGACGAGCTGCAGCAGCCCTACTTCAAGGAGCTGACCGAGTTCGTCGAGGAGGAGCGGGCGAAGGGCCCCGTCTACCCGCCGCGCGAGGAGGTCTTCGCCGCGCTGGAGGCGACGCCGTACGACCAGGTCAAGGTGCTCATCCTCGGCCAGGACCCGTACCACGGCGAGGGCCAGGGCCACGGCCTGTGCTTCTCGGTCCGGCCCGGGGTGCGGATCCCGCCGTCCCTGCGGAACATCTACAAGGAGATGAAGGAAGAGCTGGGCTGGGAGCAGACGCCGGACAACGGCTGTCTGACGCCGTGGGCCCGGCAGGGCGTACTGCTGCTCAACGCGGTCCTCACGGTCCGCGCCGGTGAAGCCAACTCGCACAAGAACAAGGGCTGGGAGAAGTTCACGGACGCGGTGATCCGCGCGGTGGCCGAGCGGCCCGACCCGGCGGTCTTCGTCCTCTGGGGCGGCTACGCGCAGAAGAAGCTCCGGCTGATCGACGAGAGCCGGCACGTGGTGATCCAGAGCGCGCACCCGTCCCCGCTCTCCGCCGCGAAGTTCTTCGGCACCCGCCCCTTCACCAAGATCAACGAGGCGGTGGCGGCCCAGGGCCACGAGGCGATCGACTGGCGGATTCCGAACCTGGGCTGAGCACGTGCACGGGGCCTGGAAGCCGACCTGGGGCAACCCCCTGGGGGGTGGGGTGCGGGGCGGGGTGCTGGGTCCCCACGCAGCTCCGCCGCGTGGGCGCGACCAGCCCCACCGGCCCGTCCGGCCGACCACCGGACCGCGGTCCAACGGCGCCGCCTGCCGGTGAAAACCGGCGGCGCCGTTTAGCGTCGGCAGCACACAACGGTTCACAGCTGCCCGGAGGGCCCCGTGGCGGAGCGACAGGAGCGTACGGCGCCCGATACCGTGCTCACACGGATCGGGCAGGTCGTGATGCTGCACCACGCCGGCGACCGTGAGGAGGCCCGCCGGCGCCTGCTCGACCTCTGGGCGGAGATCGGCGAGCACGGCGAGCCGCTGCACCGCTGCACCCTGGCCCACTACCTGGCCGACACCCAGGACGACCCGTCCGACGAACTCGCCTGGGACCTGAGGGCGTTGTCGGCGGCGGACGAGGCGGACGAGGCGGACGAGGCGGACGAAGCGGACGAGGCGGACGGGGCGCGGGGAGCGGTGGGGTTGCGCGGCTTCTACCCCTCCCTGCACCTGAACCTCGCCGCCGACTACGTGAAACTCGGTCGCACCGAGGCCGCCCGCAGCCATCTGCACCGGGCCCGCGGCGCGGCCACCGCACTCGGCGACGACGGCTACGGCGACGGGGTCCGGGCCGCGATCAGGCGCCTGGAACTGCGGCTGGAGAACGACGGCGACCCGGGCTCCGGCTCCTGGAGCCCGCCGCGGCAGCGGCCGGAGTAGGGCCGCGCCGGCGTCTCACCGCCCGTACGTCTGCTCGCAGATCCGCGCCTGGGGGCTGTCCGCGATCCAGCCGCCGTACTGCCTGCCGAGGGCGCACACGTCCGGGGCCTTCGGGACGGAGCGGGGGAGGCCGGGGAAGTCGGCCCGCGGGCTGTGCGACCGGTGTGCCGGCGGGTGGGAGTGGGGGTGCCGGCTGGTGGCGCGCGGCGGCGCCGGGGGGCTGTGGTGGGCCGGGGGAGCGGGCGCGGGAGCGCGTGGGGCGGCAGGTGCGGCCCGGCGGGCCGGACGGGACGGGCCGACCAGCTCCAGGGCCTCCTTGACCGGCGCCTGCACCACCCTCGGCACGGCGCTGCCGTCCGGGCGGGGCAGCGACGGAAGCGAGGGTGCCGTACCCCGAGGCGGTCCGGGCGCCGCCGGACCCCGGACCGTCACACAGCCGGAGAGGGCCGAGACGGTCACGGTGACCAGGAGCGCTGCGGTGGTCGTCGTTCGATGCACCCTCGCAACTCTGCTGGACCGGCGCGGGAGTTGACACCGTCGACAGCGCTTCGGTGCCCCGCACGGGTGATCTCGTGCCCGGTACGGGGGACAGGCGGGTGCGAGGCTGACGTCAGTCGCCGGTCGCGCCGTCGATCCGCTCCCGGATCAGGTCGGCGTGGCCGTTGTGCCGGGCGTACTCCTCGATCATGTGGGTGTGGATCCAGCGCAGGCTGATCTGCTGCCCGGTGCGGCGGTGGCGGCCCTTGGAGAGGTCGTCCAGACCGAAGCCGGCCGCGGCCTGCCGGGCGGCCTCGATCTCGGCCTGCCAGGCCGGATACGCCTCCTGCCAGGTGTCCGCCTCGCCGAGACGGAACTCGCCGTCGGGATCCTCGTCGCTGAAGTAGAGCGGCGGCGCGTCCTCGCCGACGAGGACCCTGCGGTACCAGGACCGCTCCACGTCGGCCATGTGCCGCACCAGCCCCATCAGGGACAACGGGGACGGCTCCACGGAGGCGGTCCTGAGCTGGGCGTCGGTCAGGCCCTCGCACTTCACGGCGAGGGTCCGCCGGTGGAACTCCAGCCAGCCCTCCAGCATGGCGCGTTCACCGGCGTCGACTGCGGGCATACGGCGTTCGGTCGTCATACCCGGCATCCTGGCCCACCCCGGCCGATCCCACCACGGATTATCGGCCCGTATGCTTCCGCTCAGACAGACGTGGGCAACCGCTACGGGCAATGGCTAGGGGAGCGTCAGTGAAGGTCGGCTGCATCGGGCTCGGCGACATCGCGCAGAAGGCCTATCTGCCGGTGCTGGCCACGCAGCCGGGGCTCGAGATCCACCTCCAGACCCGCACCCCCGCCACCCTCGACCGGGTCGCCGACAGCCTCCGCCTGCCCGCCGGCCGCCGCCACGCGACCCTCGACAGTCTCCTCGCCCAGGACCTGGACGCCGCCTTCGTGCACGCGGCCACCGTCGCCCACCCCGAGATCGTCACCCGGCTGCTGGAGGCGGGCGTACCGACCTACGTCGACAAGCCCCTCGCCTACCGGCTCGCCGACTCCGAGCGCCTTGTGACGCTCGCCGAGACACGGAACGTGTCGCTGTCCGTCGGCTTCAACCGCCGCCACGCCCCCGGCTACGTGCAGTGCGCCGACCATCCGCGCGAGCTGATCCTGATGCAGAAGAACCGCATCGGGCTGCCCGAGGAGCCCCGCACGATGATCCTCGACGACTTCATCCACGTCGTCGACACCCTGCGCTTCCTCGCCCCGGGGCCGGTCGAGGACGTGACCGTCCGGGCCCGGGTCGCCGACGGCCTGCTGCACCACGTGGTGCTTCAGCTCGCCGGGGACGGCTTCACCGCGCTCGGCGTGATGAACAGGCTCAGCGGCTCGGCGGAGGAGATCCTGGAGGTCTCCGGGCAGGACACCAAGCGCCAGGTGCTCAACCTCGCCGAGGTGATCGACCACAAGGGCCAGCCGACGGTCCGGCGGCGCGGCGACTGGGTGCCGGTCGCCCGGCAGCGCGGCATCGAGCAGGCCGTTCTCGCCTTCCTCGACGCCGTCCGCGCGAGGAAGGTGCTCAGCGCCCGGGACGCACTGGCGACTCATGAGCTGTGCGAGCGGGTGGTACGAGAGGTTCGGCGGCACCCCGGCGCAGCCTGACCGTCCGCAGCCCCTCGGCCAGGCAGCAGGCCGCCAGCACCAGCAGCGCGCCGTCCACCGGCCAGTCGCCGTACCGCGTGAACGGGGTGACACCGCGGGCGATCGGCACCTCGTAGACCCGCGCGGTGCTCGCGTCGGTGCCGAGCCAGGGACCGATGCGCTCACCGCCCGGGCCGTAGACGGCGGAGACCCCGGTGAGTGTGGCGTGCACCATGGTCCGGCTGGTCTCGGCGGCCCGCAGGGCGGCCAGCGAGGCGTGCTGCTCGGGCGCCCAGCTGCCCTGGAAGGACGAGGTCGACGACTGGCCGATCAGCACCTGCGCACCGTCCCGCGCGAGATGCCGGCTCATGTCGGGGAACGCCGTCTCGAAGCAGATCATCGGGCCGACCCGCAGGCCGTGGCCCACGTTCATCACCACCTGCTCGGTGCCGCGCCGCCGGTCCTCGCCGGCCGCCTTGCCGACCGAGGTGGCCCAGCCGAGCAGGGAACGGGCCGGTATGTACTCGCCGAACGGAACAAGGCGCATCTTGTCGTACCGGTCGCCGGTCGGGCCGCCGGCACCCACCAGGATGGAACTCTTGTAGATGCCGGGCCGGTCGGAGCGCCGGGCGTCGACGTTGACCAGGATGTCCGCGCCGGTCTCCCGGGAGAGGGCGGCGATCCGCCGGGTGAGATCGGGCCGGTCCCCCAGGTCGTACCCGACACTGCTCTCGCCCCAGACGATCAGATCGGGATGCCGTCCGGCCAGCTGCCGGGTCAGCCGCTCCTCCCGGTCGAACCGCCGGTCGCCGCTGTCGGTGCCGTCGACGATGCCGGGCTGTACGACGGCGATCCGGACGTGACCGGCGACGTCCGGGCGGGGTGACCACACCCAGGCCGCCGAGGTCGCGGCGGCCGTGGCCACCAGCGAGGCCACCGCGGGCACACGTGCCTCCCGCACGGATATGAGCACGGTGACCGCGACGTTGACGGCCACCACCAGGAAGCTCAGCAGCCACACCCCGCCCACCGAGGCCAGCCGCAGCGCCGGCGTCACCTGCCACTGGGTCGCGCCGAGCATCCCCCACGGCCCGCCGAGGCCCTGCCAGGACCGCACCAGCTCCACCATCAGCCAGCCCGACGGCAGCACCAGCACCGCCACCGCGGCCCGCCCCGGCGACGGCACCCCGCCCAGCAGCCGGCGTGTCACCCAGCCCCAGGGCGCCCAGAGCACGCTGAGCAGACCGGCGATCAGGAAGATGAAGACGTGCAGGCTCGGCAGCAGCCAGTGGTGCACGGCGACCATGAACCCGAACCCGCCGCACCAGCCGTCGTACGCCGCCCGCCGTCCGGTCGGCGCCGAGCGCGCCAGCAGCAGCCACGGGACCAGCGCGACATAGGCGAACCACCACAGCGACGGCGCCGGAAAGGCCAGCACCGGCAGGGCGCCCGCCAGCGTCGCGACGCAGCAGCGCCGCCACGGGGAGGTGAGCCAGCGCTCGACGGTCCTCATCCATCGCCTCCTGCCTGCGGGTCCTTCCAGTGTGCGGGACCGGGCGGGATCTTTGACAGGGGGCGTGGACGCGGGCTCAGTCGGACACGGCCACCGCACGCGGGTCGGGCAGCCTGCGCCACTTCTCCTCGACGACCACCTGGCGCAGCCGCCAGCCGTCCCGGGTACGCAGGAACGTGAAGGAGTAACGGCCGCCGCACACGAAGTCCGGGGCGGTGGAGGCGCCGTCGCCGCCGGCGAAGCGCATCGGGTTGACGTAGTCGGCCCGCAGGTGGGCGGTGTCGCCGGTGTCGTGGTCCAGATTCCCGAACCGCACCAGGCGGTTGACGATCAGATGCTGGCGCATCGAGAAGAGGGTCAGATTGTCCGCGAGCCATCCGGCCACCTGCCCGGCATCGCCCTCGATCCCACCGGCGGAGCGGTAGTCGGCCCGCCCGTCCGCCGTGAACAGCCTCCGGTACGCCGTCCAGTCACCGTCGTCGACGGCCGCCGCGTACTCGGTGACCATCTCGTCCACCGCCAGCCGGTCCATCACGGTCGCGAGCTCCACACGCTGCGTCATCGGGATTCCTTCACGGATACTCCGGCCTTCAGGCCGGGGAGGAAACGAGGTCTCTGCGGAGCAGGGAAGGGAGAGGTGAATCGTCTCCAGGGCGATTCGGCGTCGGCGGCCACCGGCCGACTCTTGCTGCTCACACGGGAGCTGATCAAATGTGAGACGTGGCGCAGCAGGTCAAGCGGGCTTTCAAGTACCGCTTCTACCCCACGGACGAGCAGGCAGCCGAGCTGTCCCGCACGTTCGGCTGCGTCCGCCTCGTCTACAACAAGGCGCTGGAGGAACGCACTCGGGCCTGGTACGGCGAACAGCGCCGGATCTCCTACGCACAGTCGTCCGCCGCGCTGACGGAGTGGAAGAAGACCGAGGAACTCGCCTTCCTGACGGAGGTGTCCTCCGTCCCGCTCCAGCAAGCGCTCCGCCACCTTCAGACGGCGTTCGGGAGTTTTTTCGCCAAGCGGGCCAAGTACCCCCGGTACAAGAACCGGAAGAAGTCCCGCGCCTCGGCCGAGTACACCCGCTCCGCCTTCAAGTGGCGCGACGGGCGGCTGACGCTGGCCAAGATGGCTGAGTCTCTGGACATCCGCTGGTCGCGTCCGCTGCCTGAAGGGACGGAGCCGACCACGGCGACCGTGTCCCGTGACGCGGCGGGCCGCTGGTTCGTGTCCCTGCTGTGCGAGGACACCATCGCCCCGGCTCCCGCCACCACGAACGCGGTCGGCATGGACGCCGGGATCACCTCCCTGGTGACCCTGTCCACCGGGGAGAAAATCGCCAACCCCCGGCACGGGTGGCGCGACCGCGCCCGGCTGGTCCGCGCGCAGCGGGAGTTGTCGCGGAAGGCGAAGGGCTCGGCGAACCGGGAGAAGGCGCGGCGCAGGGTCGCCAAGGTTCACGCGCGGATCGCCGACCGGCGCCGCGATTTCCTGCACAAGCTGTCGACTCGTGTCCTCCGTGAGAACCAAACGGTCGTGATCGAGGACCTCACCGTCCGCAACCTGCTGGAGAACGGCAAGCTCGCGCGTGCCATCTCCGACGCTGCCTGGACGGACCTGCGCACGATGCTGGAGTACAAGTGCGCCTGGTACGGGCGCGCCTTCGTTGTGATCGACCGCTGGTTTCCCAGCTCGAAGTTGTGCGGGACCTGCGGCACGATCACCGAGAAGCTGCCGCTCAACGTTCGGGAGTGGACGTGCGACTGCGGCACCGTGCATGACCGCGACGTGAACGCGGCGCGCAACATTCTGGCCGCCGGGCTGGCGGTGTCTGCCTGTGGAGACGGTGTAAGACCTCAACGGGAGTCCTCCCGGACGGGGCAGTCGTCGGCGAAGCAGGAAACCCAGCGGGCGACCGCTGGAATCCCCCGCCCTTAGGCGGGAGAGGAAGTCAACGGGTCAGTGTTGGGCACGGGACGGGCGGAGCCAAGGGGCATGGACGATATTCGGGGGTGTTCCAACCGAAACACCCCCGACCGGGCACATGAACGGCCAGTTAGCCGAACAAGAACCCAAGGTCCGCATCCGCGCCCGCCACACCGGCGCCATGCTCACCGTCTACCAGGCCTACCGCTCGGAGACCGGCGGCGCGGCCGCCCGCACAGGGGGCTTTCCGACCAGTTGGAAGCGGGACCCGATGACGTGGTCCATCAAGCCGCTTACACAGCCCTGGAAGGCATACGGTCGAAGGTCGCCCCGGTCGGGCCACGTCAGAGGAGCTGGAGCACCTCGATCAGCGCGCCGGGACGCCGGTCGACGGGCAAGGGATCGACCAGGTGGACCCGGCACCCCAGCGTCGCCGCGCCGACGTCCGCAACAGGCTCGTCTCCCACCATGAGCGCATCGCCGGGCGCCACTCCGAGCTTGTCGCACGCCATCTGGAAGATCCGGGGATCGGGCTTCTTCACCCCGCGCTCGAAGGAGAGGAAGTAGGCGTCCACGAAGGCATCGACACCGTGGTCGCGGAATACGGGGCGCATGTCCCAGCCGATGTTGCTGACGACAGCGACCGGGATCCCTTGCCCGCGCAGGGCGCGGAGCGTTTCCTCGGTGTCGGGATAAGGCAGCCATGCCCCGGACACCTGGGAACGTTCGTACAGGGCCTCGGCCAGGTCAGTTGCAGGCAGCTTGGCCTCCCGGGCAAGGGCTGTGAAGGCAGCCCGGTGTCGCTCGGCGGTCAGATCGCGCTCCCGCCACAGTGGCTCCAGATGGGGCGGCACTGTGCGCGGAGGAACCCCTCCGGGCTGAGCTCCGAACTCCTCCAGCCGGCTGACCCACGCGTCGAGTTCACCCTCGGGCACGTCCAGACCGGCCTTTGTTACCACCGCCCGCAGCCACTGCGCGGCCGATTCGATCCGGAAGAGAGTCCCGGAGAAGTCGAACATCACACCCTTGATCATGCAGCCGATCCTGGCGGCGCCGACGAGCCGGCCGCAAGGCCACGACGATCACCAGCCGCACCATCGCCGGCTCTCGTCCAGTCACCGCGGTCACCGGGCGGTCCGCGACCGGAGTCGAGCCGGGTCGGCAATCCTCCACGCACCTGTCGGGGCCGCGCAGGCGGAGGTCCACCGAGGCTTCACAACTGCCGCAAACGCCCAACGCCGGTCGGCGGAACCACCCGATCCTGTATCAACTCCGTTGGGCGAACCGGAGGAAGTAGGGATCATGGCTGCATGACGAAGTGGTCGAGCGAGCCCCCGGTCGAGCAGCCGGTCGTTGAGCCGGAGCTTTCCGCGTACCAGCAAGCGATGCGGAAGAGGTTCCTCGCGGCCCCCCGTAGTAGCGACGCCCGAGCCGTGGCTGCGCGTCGCGTACACCCCAGTAGGCGGACTGCTCGGGATCGGCTTCGCGTCGCACCCCAACAGCGGTCATGACCTGGTGATGGTCGTCTCGGGCGATGGCCACGGACTTTTCGACGCCGCCACGGGCGAGAAGATCGCACGAGACCGCGACCCCGATGACGGCACCCCGATGCGACCGCCGACCCGTCCTGCCCCGGGCTGGGTCCCATCATCGGAAGCAGGGTGCACATCGCCGGGCTCTTCGGTGGAGGACTTCACACCACCACCGGGGACGGCTGGGCTCTACAAGTCGTCGCCCCGGACTGGCCCCGTGATCGCGTCCTGCTTTCCCGTGGAAGCGGCTCGCCCCACTCCGGTCCGTACGGAGAGCGATGGTGGCACATCTCGCATGCCAACTACTCCGAATTCCGAGCAGCCGGTTTCTCGCCCTCTGGGCTGACCCTCGCCGTAGCGACGAGCAGTGATCTGTCCCTGTGGACTCGCAGGACCGGCCACAGTTGCAGTGGGAGTGTGCGAACCTGACCGGGCATCACCGGCTGGGGCAAGGGGATCGACCTTGGTCCTCGCCTCTGGCGGTCAGTCGGTGTATGTGACGCGCTGTTCCTCGGTCGAGACGGTGAAACCTTCCTGTCGGCACACGTCGAGTACCACTTGCGTCCGACCGGTCCAAAAGTAGAAGCGGCGCCCGTCCTCGGTGCGGAACCCCACGCCTGGTGTACCGAACACCCCACGGCAGGGGAATACGTCGGCGATGTCCTGGACCGAGCACTCCAAAGGCGTGACACCGAACAACGTCGCGAAGGGCCGTAGGACACGGGCCCGAAGGATGAGCCTGCCGTCGTCTACCGTGAGCACGCCGAACGGTCGCGTTGCGTTGATCCGCCCTGCCCGCGTGCTCGGCACGTTGGCGCCACCTACGAATCTCATAACGTAGATCATGCACCTCGGCTCTGACATCGTTCGCGTCGAGGGCAGGCGCTGGGCGATGTCCCCGTTATTGGGCTTGCGATTTCGCAGAGGACCCCACGGAGGCACCTGCCTCCGGGCGGCTTACGTGAATGGGAAAAGGTCTTCGAACGAGGCTTGACCTGGATCATCAAGCAGCGTTCACAGACCTCTGCCGCCGTGTGACCCGTGGGTGGCGCCGGCGGTTGTGCCCTGATTGCCGGTCAGGAACATAGGTGGGCCAGGAGCTCTTCGCCGGCGGGGTATCCCTGCTCCTGGGGGAGCAGTCCGGTGGCTGAGTCCAGTTCACCGTTCCTGACGAGTGCGTGGATCTCGTTGGCGAGCGGAGTCACGTCGTTGATGGACACGATCCACTCGTCCGCGTAGCGCGACGATGCCTCACCCGAGAGCCCCAGTTGCAGCGAGCGGTGGAGCAGGGGACGCAGGTGCAGATCGCGTTCGGGATCCCACTGGGCACGGGCCGGTGCGCGCTTGAGGTCACGCTGCCAGGTGCTGCGATCGGAATGCAGTCCGCGGACGTAGTTCGACAGGCACGCGTTGCGCAGCGCCCAGTCGAAGCCGTCGCGAGTGATCTCGACGGCGAGGACGGTCTCCTGCCCCTCCTTCGTGCCCCAGCCGGAGCGGTACATCATCCACATGAAACTGGGTTTGATCCACGTCATGCGGTCAGGCTTCCACGCTGCCGGAAAACGGCCGTCTCGGACGGCGGGCAGTCCGATCTCACGGGAGTACGCCTGGTAGACGGTGATCGTGGACGCCGTGTGGAGCGCGCGAATCCTGCGGAGCGGATCTTCCATGGCGTACAGCGTGGGTTCGGTCAGCTCAGGTGACCACCGATTTTCGACCCGTTGCCCGATCCGACGGAGCACGTCGGCCGCAAACGGCAGGCAGTTGCCCGTGCGGGCCACGTAGCGTCCGGCACATGGCGCGACATCTCAGCAAAGCCGTACTCGGTGGACTGACGCGTCGGGCACGGTCGTTCATCACCGCGCACAGCATCAGGATCCACGTGCCGCCGGTCGGTCTCGCGGGCGATGCGCGCGTTGGAACTCCCGTGAGCCGCGTGCAGGACCACCTGGGCGCGTACTCGCAGTCAGTGCGCAGTCTTGTGACCGTAGGCAGCCTTCTTCAGCCGTGCGTGTTCGGAGGCGGTCAGGCTTATCGGGTGAGCGGCGCCGGCCGGTATGGCGGGCGGACCGATCAGCAAGGGGTGGCGTGGTCGTCCATCGGCTCAGGCGGTTTCTGGCCGTTGGAACGCGTCGGCGTTACGCGTGCACCAGTCCGCGAAAGTCCGCGGGCTGCGTCCGAGCAGCCGCTGCACGGTGTCCGTCCGGAACCCGACGGTGTCGGTGCGCATGAGGGTGAGGCCCTCCGTGAGGGCGTCGGCGAGTGCCTGGGGTGCCCCGTTGGGGAAGCGGAAGCGTACGGCCTCGGCCGGTGTGGCCGTTTCCCGGACTTCGATGTCGCGGCCGATCGTCTCGGAGATGACCCGGACCTGCTCGGTGACGGTGAACATCTCGTGGCCGGTGAGGACGTACTCCTTGTCCTGGTGACCGGCCTCGGTCAGGGCGAGGGCGGCGACCGCGGCGATGTCCGCGGGGTCGATCGGAGCGTAGCGGCCCGGGCCGACCGGGTCGAGGACGTAGTTTCCCTCGCGGATGGTGGGCAGCCAGTCGAGGGCGTTGGTCATGAAGCCGCCGGGTCGCAGGAAGGTCGCGGATATGCCGGAGGCGCGGATGATCTTCTCCCGTTCGTGGTGCCAGCGTCCCATGGCGGGTATCGGGTCGAAGGTGACGTGGAAAGAGGACAGGTGCACGATGTGGTGCACCCCGGCGGCCTCAGCGGCGGCAATGGCGGCGGCGGTGTATTCGGTGCCGATGCCCTGTGTGAGCAGGAAGAGTTTGTCGACGCCGGCGAAGGCGGGAGGCAGTGTCGCGGGTTCCCCCAGGTCGCCGACGGCGCGCTCGGCACGCTCGGGCAGATCGGCGGCGCGGGCGGGGTCGCGGACGAGGAGACGTAACGTCGCGCCTTTCGCGTCGAGTTCGCGGGTGAGTTCGCGGCCGATGTTCCCGGTGGCTCCGGTGACCAGTATCATCGTGGCTCCCCAAAGTCGTTTGCCGTCTAATGAGTCCGAAAGGACGTTAGTCGGTGAATGATTAGCCGTCAATCGACATGCGTGCGGCTCGGGCGTCCGGACCGCACATCACCGAAAGGCCGCGATGCCAGAGTTCTTGGACCTGCACGGCAGAACGTCGAAGGTGCTCCGGGCCCTGGCCGACGCAGCCATGCGACGACATGGGCTGCACGTCGGGCAGAACTACCTGCTCGCCGTGTTGTGGGAGCGGGACGGCAGCACGCCCGGCGAAGCGGCCGCCGCGCTGAACGTCACGACGCCCACCGTCGTCAAGATGGCCGACCGGATGACCGCAGCCGGACTGCTCACCCGTCGCCGTGACGACCGGGACAACCGCCTCGTCCGGCTCTGGCTCACCGACGCGGGGCGCGCGCTACAGAGACCCGTCGAGACGGAACGGCGGTTGATTGAGGAGAAGGTCACCGCGGATCTCACCGAGACCGAACGCGAAGCCCTCTTGAACGCCCTGGCGAAGGTCCACCAGGCGGCGAGCGAGCTGTTGAGTGAGCCCATCGATCACGACGGCTCGGCCATCATCTGACACTCCCACGCCCCCCGTCCGACCAGACCGACAAGCACGAAGACGGCTGCCTGCCCGACGATTTCCTCGATTCTCGAGGATGTTTTGGACTGCGCGTCCGGCCGCTGCCCCGCCATCCCGAGAACCCGGCTGCAGTCTGGCTCGCGTCACCCCTCGAAGGACTTCCGGAGCCGACCACTTAGTCGAAGGCCACGACCAGGCGGACGCTGTCGTCACCGAAGCGGTCGGCAAGAGCCTTCATGACGGCGAAGACGTGTGGCCGGTGCGACTGTGGGCTCAGGACGCCACCGGCGGTCAGTGGTTCATAAGCGCAGATCAAGAAAGCCCAACCCGACGCGGCTCGGAAGGCCGCAGGTAGTATCCGCGAGCGCTCATGGCCTGTTCGGGCCGTTGAATCATGTGGGTGGGGGACTTCTCGATGTCGTTTCGGCTGCGCGCTGTCCGCGCGTTCGCTTTGCTGGCCGGCTTCTTTTTGATGGGCGCGGTGCTGCTGTCGGCCATGGCGGTGCTCGACTGGCTGCTGATGACACGGCTGTTCACCGCGCGAGCGGCATGGGCCGAGGGCACGATCCTGACCGTCACCGTCCTGCTGGCGGCGGCGATCGTGCGGGGTATGTTCGCCTTTCTGCGAGCGGGACGTCTGGGCCCGGTGCCGGACGCGGTGGCGGTCACTCCTCAGGACCAGCCCGAGCTGTGGGAACAGGTACGAGTCGCTGCCGAAGTGACGGGGCAGCGGCCGCCGGATGAGCTCTACCTGGTCGCTGAGGTCAACGCGGGGGTTGCCGAACAAAGCCGCCTGCTGGGGCTGCTTCCCGGGCGACGCCGTATGCTCCTCGGTCTCCCGCTGCTCGCCGGGCTGACCGTCCCCCAGTTGCGTGCCGTCCTCGCCCACGAGTTCGGGCACTACGCGAACCTCGACACCCGGCTCGGCGGTGTCACGATGCGCGGCCGGGAAGCCGTGGTCCACACGGTGGAGGCCTTCCAGAAGGGCAGCACTCGGCTGCACTACGTGCTCGGCGCCCTGTACGTCGGCTACGCCCGGATGTTCCTGCGCACCTCGCAGTCCGTCGCCCGCCACCAGGAATTCGCCGCCGACCAGATCGCCGCCCGGCACGCGGGCCGTGAGGCGACGGCCGCTGCCCTCCGCATCCTTCCGGTGCTCGACGGCGCGTACACCCACTACCTGGAGACGTACGCGGCGATGGGCAGGCCGTTGGGAGCGCTACCGCCTGTGGGCGAGGTGCACGGCGGTTTCCTCCGGTTGCTCGCTGCCCGAACGGGAGAGCGACTCGCCGAGCTCTCCGCCGGACGGCGTCCGCCGCGTCCGCACCGGTACGATTCGCACCCGCCGACAGCCGAACGCATCGCCCTGATCGAGAAGCTGTCCGCCGACGACCGGCCCTCCGAGCCGGCCGGCGGGCCGACCGGGCTGAGCCTGCTGCACGACCCGGGCCGCGTGTTCGCCGCGCTGGAGGCACGCACCTTGTCGCAGGAGGCGGCGCACCTGCGGCGGACGAGTTGGGACGACCTCGCCATGGCCCGCGCGGTCGCCGACGCCGAGGGCTGGTCCCGACCGCTGCGGGTCGCCGTGGCCAGAGCGCTTCGCTCGTCGGCGCAAGGCGCAGAGGGCACGGTGCCCGCACGCCGAGATGCCACGGCCGAGGAGGTGGCGGGCGACAGCGACCTCTTGCCCGGCTTGGAGGAGATACTCGACGCGTTCGACCGCGGCCTGTTGTGGATGGATATCGCCGACCGCATGCCCAAGCCGCATCAGGCGTCGCGACTGGTCGGGCCGTCCGCCCGCAACTTCATTCGGCCCAAGATCTTCGACGGGCTCGCGGGTATGGTCCACCTGCGCCTCGCCGAGTCCGGTCACGCCACACCGGACATCGCCTGGTCGGGCCGGCCTGGACTCTTTCTGCCCGAGTCGTGGGAGGAGGGCATGGATGACGCCATCGACGCGGCCATTGCCGACACGCCCGACACCGCTCCACTGCGCGCCCTGCTTGTCGGCCCCCACGGCGTGCCCTCATAGCGGCCGCACGATCGGGCGGCAGGTCACGATCGGCGGTCACCAAGGCGAGCCACGTCCGCTTCCACTCGGCAAAGGGTTTGTGGAAGCGGTTTGACATGGGTCGTCAAGCCGCGTTCACGGACCCTTTCGTGGCAGTGGTGGCACGCAAGGGCTCGCTCGCTGGGTTGCGGGGAGGCTCTGCGCAGTTGTCCCGTCTTGAATTATCTGGTTCCGAGTCGGGCCGCTGACCTGTGGCGGCCAGTTCAGTTGAGACGTGGGAAAGCCGGGAAGCTCAAGAGATGTGGTCCCGGGCGAGCGGATGCCGCAGGCTGTCTCATTTGCTGTGATGAGACTTCGCTGTGTCGTCTGCCGCAACCGGACCGCTGACATGGCTAGGAATTACGGCGTGCGAAGAGGACTGCACCTGGAACGTTCTCGTCGGGGTCGATCAGCATGTGGGCCTCGACGGTGAACCCGGCATTGCGTAGGCAGGCCGCCACTTGCTCAGGACGGCGGCGGTGAACGTGGACGTTCATCGGGTGGCCGCCGTAGCCCTGCGTCTTCAGCCTCGCCCCGTCGCCGACGTGAAAGCCGAGCAGCAGTGGTCCGCCGGGACGCAACACGCGCCGGAAGTGGCCGAAGACGGCGGGCACTGCTTCGTCGGGGACGTGAATCAACGACCAAAATGCGAGCAGGCCGACCACTGAAGCATCGGCGAGGTCGAGGTCCGTCATCGAGCCCACCTCGAACCGCAGGCGGGGGTGGTCACGTCGAGCCACGTCGATCATTCCGGATGACAGGTCGATACCGAAAGCGTCCAAACCCAGCTTGTGCAGGTGAGCGGTGACGTGCCCAGGTCCGCAGCCCACGTCCGCCACCGGCCCACCGCCAGCGGTGTGCACCAAGTCGGCGAACAGGGCCAGAGCCGCCCGAAGATACGGCGCCCCAGCCAGAGCCTCGCGTAGTTGGTCGGCATAACTGACCGCGACCGTGTCGTAGGAGGTCCGGGTGTCTGCCAACCAGCGGTCCGCATGCATGGCTCGATAGAGTAGTGCAGTGATCAGGATCGCGAACCAGATCAAGTGAGATCAACGAAGCGTCAAATCAAGCCACTTGAGATGGGACCGGATCCTTCGAGAAAGGACGGCAGTCAGTCGAACGCCACGACCGAGCGGACTCCGTCGTCACCGAATCGGCCGGCCAGAGCCTTCATCACAGCGAAGACGTGCGTCCACTGAGTCTCCGGACCCAAGACAGCGCTCGCGGTCAGTGGCTCGTAGACACAGACCAGATCGTCGGTGGACCACTCAACACGTTCTGAAGGGTTGCGACACTCCAGAGGCGGCACGCCCACCAGGGACACGAACTCCGACGGCCACTGATGGGATACCGGCTGGCGGTGCAGTGTCGACGGCAGCGACTTCTTGTACCAGGTCACGCGGCCGACGAAATGCTCGGGCCCGGTCGCGAGATCGAGGGAAGCAAGTGCGCACCCAGCTACCTGCGGCTGAGGAAACCCTTGTTCTGACCGGGGTCAGGAGGCGCGACGTGGTCGAGCGAATCCACGCATGGATGACCGGCTCGGGCGACGATACCGATCACGACGCCGACGAATTGCTCGACGGTCCCCTGCGCGTCCTTCACCACGCCATCAGCACAGGCCAGGGCGCGGCCGGCCAGGTCCGCTGGTACTGACGGAGTGAGCAGCCCAGAGCGGGCCGGCATTGCAACGTACGCCTGCGCACAGTCGGCGCCACCTGGCCGAAGAAGTGTGTGAGCGAGGCTTGACGTGGGTCGTCAAGCCGTGCTCGTAGACCTCAACCACGCTGCTGGTGCGGTTCGGTGAACACGGTTGACCGGGTAGGAAGGGGAAGTTCCGTGAGAAGGTACGGCATGACCCACTATCTGCGGTTCTTCTTCGAGGCCGGCGTGGACACCCCGCTCTGGCCGGAGGACATGGCCAGTCCGTACGGCTATCCGTGCGATCTGGCGCGCCTCCCGATCAAGCCGGAGACACGGGCCGAGCTGGCCAGGTTGAGCGAGTGGTACCAGTCGTCGATCGACTGGGAGTATCCGCCGGATCCGTCGCCGTGGTCCGACGAAGAGCTCCAACAGTTCAGGCAGCAGGCAATCAGCGCACTGGAAGTGTTGCGTCGAGAGCTGGGTGCGGGCTGGGTCGTCCGGGACGAGAGCCTGCTCTGAGACCTGAGCGGATGTCAGAGGCGCCGTCAGAGGCACGGGGCCTGAGCTGCTACCGCGAGGCGTGCCCAGTCCCACCATCGGTTCGGCGACGCGACCTGACCTGGTCCGTCAGGCGGCTTTCGCAGACCCCGTCCGTACCAGCCGTCCGGTGGTGTGCCTGGAGGAGTTCTCCGTCTCCGAAGTGGCCTGCCAGAAACTTCGTTTGCCTACCCTGGCAGTACACGTCCGCTTCGGCCGACACATGTTTGGGCAGAGGTATCGGGACGTGGGGCACGCAGGGAGAGTCGGGGAATGAGTGGCGAATGGTCTGCTCTGTTCGTTGCCCTCGTCGGAGTCGGTGGCACACTGGGCGCGGCGATTCTTACGCAGAGCAGGGCAGACCGCACGAAGCGCATGGAAATCGAGGCGGTCCTGGCACAGAGCAGAGAGGAGCGCCGGCACGCCGAGGAGCTTCGGCAAGCAGAGCGCTCCGAGCAGAAGACGCAGGCCCTCGTCGAGCTGCGTCGGTCCTGCTACGTATCGCTGAACACGGCATCGAGGCAGTACATGACGGCTCAGGTCAACCTCCTGCATGCGCTGCAGACGGGCTCGGGCGTCGACCTTTGCCTGGAGCAACTCGAAGCCAGTCGCACCGCCCAGCGGGACAGCTACGCCGAGGCCGAGATGGTGGTGCCTGACGAGGTGCTCGCGGCTGCCGCGGCTGCCGGCCACCGACTCAACGCAGGCTATGGACAGCTGAAGCGCATGTCCGCGACCGCCCCGTACGACCAGGAGGAACTGAGCGCCTTCGCGGCGGACATCAATGACTGTTGGAGTCAGTTGGCCGTGATGCAACAACGGATGCGTCTGGACTTGGGCGTCGACAGTAGTACGCGGGTCGCGGGTGCCGACCCACCCGGCAACGGGTTCAGTGGCTGAAGGAGTCGGCTCGGACCCGGTTCAGCTCACGAAGGGGCTGTGAACAGGGCTTGATGTGGGTCGACAAGCGTGGTTCGCGGACTCCCGGACTCAAGGGGAGCCTCTCCTGAGTTGCCCGAAACCCGTATGAACACAGTTGGGCGCATCCGTCGAAGTATGGATCATGGGTGCGTGACGAAGTGGACGAAGAACGCGTCTCCGGTCGACCAGCCAGTTCCTGAGCCGGAGCTTTCCGCGTACCAGCAGGCGATGCGGGAGAGGATCCTCGCGGCTCCCGTGGTGCCGGCGCCCGAGCCCTGGCGGCGCATCGCGTACACCTCGGTCGGCGGCCTTCTCGGGATCGGCTTCGCCTCGCGGCCCGACACCGGCGGGGACTTGGTGATGGTCGTGTCGCACGACGGCCACGGGCTCTTCGACGCCGTCACGGGGGAGAAGAGCGCGCGGGATCGTGACCCGGACACCGAGGACGACAACCGTGGCGCGGATCCCGCTCTGTGGTGTGCGGGGTTGGGACCGGTAGCGGGAAGCAGGGTACGCATCGCCGGGCTTTACGGAGGGGGGCTGCACACCGCCAGCGGAGACGGCTGGAAGCTGGAGGTCGTTGCCCCGGCCTGGCCGAACGAGCGTGTCCTGCTCTCTCGCGACGGTGGTCTGCCGCACTCCGGTCCGCATGGGGAGCGCTGGTGGCACATCTTCCACTCCCATTACTCCGAACTCCGCGCCGCTGGATTCTCGCCCTCCGGGCAGACCCTTGCCGTGGCGACGAGCAGCGACCTGTCCCTGTGGACTCGCGGCGCCGGACACAGCCGCAGTGCCGGCGGCCGGTGATCAGCTGGGACCCGGGAGCCGAGGTCGTCGGCAACAGGGGGGCGCCCCGCTTGCTCTGCGAGCGCGTCCGCTTCCTCCGCCTTTTGCTATCCCTCGGTGAAGTAGTCGTACGGTGCCACCGAGACTGTTTCCGAGACCGCGCGTTCGTCATCCTCGTCGGCCTCAAGGCCGAGGTCACCTGCCCACAATGAGTGCATGGACCACACGGAGAAACCGACGTGGAAGTCGTGGCCGATGTCCGAGGGCGTACTCGTGTACCCCAGGGCATGGAGATCCGCGACGACGTCGTCCAGGAAGCGATGGGTCAATTGAACCCCGTCATAGTGCACTTCGGTATCGCTGCTTTCACCGCTGTAGCGGATCTCTACGACTTCGACCGTCTCGTCTGCCGCATAGGTGATCACCAGCATGGGTGAGGTGGGGTAGACGGTCCGCCGGCCGCCGGGACCGGGATACGGCGGACCGATGCGCTCATCGACCTGCGAGCGTTGATCGCCGATCTTGACGAGGTCGATGCCGACTCCCGGGATGATCTCCATGCCGGCCATCCTGCCAGGGAAGGCGAACCGTCGGCGATCCATCGGTTGGGCCAGCCGGATCAGCCCCTCGGCTGCTTGCCCTGCGAGGGTCTGTGAACAAGGTTTGACTTGGATCAAGCCGTCCTTCCTCTGGATGATGTACCGCTGTGGCTGGGGCACCAAGGCGGGGCAGGAGACCGTTCTCGCTGTCGAGATCACCCGCGACGGTTTCGAGTGGGCGCTGCGCCACGCGTGTCTGTCGAGTTATGTCCTCGGGGTGCACGCCGACCGAGCCACCTGGCAGCGTCAGTTGAAGCGCGCGCCCACCCGTGTGCAGTGGGACCCCGAGCGTGACCTGCGCCTGCGACCTTTCCGTGCCGGTCTCCGCACCTCGGCCTGTCGGGTGAGGCCGTACGACGTTACGCGGACGAGTGGACGGTCGCCATCCGCGACGTCACCCCGCTCGCCCGCGAGATCCACGCTCTCGTCAGCAGTGGGAGCCTGGACTCCGCCGCCCGGCTGCTGCCGCGGGAACACCCTTATCCCGTGGGCGACGAGATTCTTGCCCACCTGCGTGGATGACGGGCTGCTCCGCCCGGCAGCCGGCTCCGTCGCGCGGGTCCGGCCGTTAGGCCGGATGCCGTCTTCGGGGGTGCGTGCCGGGGCGGCCCGCCACAAGATCCTGATCATGCGGACATCAGCTGAGATACGGCCCTGTTCTTCCCCGGCGCGGCGCGGCGGTGCGCGGCATGCCATACCCGCGGCTCTTGCCTGCGGTGTGCTGCTGGCCGGCACCGCGGCGTGCGCCGGAGCCGACGGGCACAGGAGTCATGTCGGTGCCCCGGGTGTCAACAACCCGGTCGCGCCGGGATCCCTCGGCCCGGAAGCGGGCCCGCGCCTTCCGGGTGTCGGAAGCCGCATGGGCAAGCACGTACCGGCCGGCGCCCGGCAGGCCGTGGTGGTCTACGGCGACGACCGGGACTCCGCCGAGAGCACCGTCGTGCTCTACGAGAAACAGGGCACTGCCTGGAAACGCAACGGCAGCTGGCCCGCGCACAACGGCAGACTGGGATGGACGACCGACCATCGCATGGACGACGAGCGCAGTCCCGTCGGCGTGTTCTCCCTGACGGATGCGGGAGGGTCGCTCAAGGATCCGGGCAGCCGACTGCGGTACTGGTACGACGACAATGCCTTCGCCTCGATGATCGAGGACGGCGACGACCACGTCCACGACTTCGACTACGTCATCGCCATCGACTACAACCGGCTCAAGGGTGTCCCACCGTTCGACTGGAGCCGTCCTGACGGAGTGGAGAAGGGCGGCGGCATATGGCTGCACCTCGACCACGGCGACGGTACGTCCGCCTGTGTCACCGTTCCGGAGTCCGGCATGAAGACCCTGCTGCGCACCCTCGATCCACGCCTTCATCCGGTCGTGGTGATGGGTGACCGGGAGCGACTGAGCACCTGACGACCGCCCCCTGCCCCGGGCCGCTTGCCGCGTGCCGGTTCCCCGTGTCGCCCGCTTCGGACGATTCGCCGCGACGTACGCGTCGGCCAGAGCAAGCAGAGCCCGCGCGGCGCTCGCGATCAGTACGGTGCCGCCACGGAGCTGCCGTCCAGCCGTGCTCGGATCCCGCAGAGTGGACTCCAAGCCGACTTTGGTCAAAGGCGAATCGAGCCGTAGGGCGTATCCGGTGAGGATGTCTTCGGCGCAACCCGGGCTGCATACCGTTGTGGCCCGGGGCACGAATGCGGCCCCCGGATGCACGAGGCCGTCCGAGTTCCGCGCCCGCATCACCGCCTCAGGCGTCAGTGCCATCGGCGCCCGGGACGCGGCGGCACCATGTGTGTCACGGTGTCAGCGCATCTGAGCTCCCATTCCGCTTCTGAACAGGGCGGCGGCAGCGACCGATTCCGATGAGTCGGCCAGGAGCTGCGTCAGGTCGCGGGTCGGAAGCCGGGGACGGGTCGCGATCGCGCAGCGCGCCCGGTGATCGGAATCCGCGGCCAGGCGACGGACGAGCTCCAGCGGCAGGTCCAGGTCGCGCGGGGCCGGCAATCCCGATCTGCCGCCCCGACACATGCACCACATCCTCGCCTTGGCGGGCCTGTGACACCAGCGCGCGCTGAGCGGCCCCCGCACTGTCGGCGACGAGCGCGTGAACGTACCGTGACATTGAGGCCGGCTCTCCAGTAGCTGCAGGCCGACGAATAACTTCCGGCGCCATTTCAGGTGAGGGCCGGCGTCGAAGAGCGCGGACCGGAGGGCTCGTGGACGGACCTCGCCGCCCTGCCCGGCAACTGTCTCCGAGCGTGCATTAGTCTCTCGACCCATGCCTGACCTGCCGGATCACTCCAGTGCGACCATCGACGCGATAGTCGATCACGTCGGCCGCTCGACGCTTCCCTTCCAGCGAGCTCACCGGGAGGAACAACACGCGACGGCCTTCTGGTTCAACGAACTGGTGGAGACGACCTCCGAGGGAGAGGTCATCCGGCAGTACCTCGTGACCGCCAGTGAGCCGGCGCGAGTCGAACTGGCCGAGTTCACACTGCGCCCCGCGCTGTGCGCACCCATGATGAGCGCTCAGAAGCTGATGATGCTCGACTTCGCGGACGGGTGGACTCATCTCGACGACCTGGGGGTGGCGGTCATGCCCTCCGCCGGGCTGCACGCGCACGGTGCCCGCAAAGGCTGGCACTGGACGACCGACGAGGTCACCGACGGCATCGCAGCCACGGAACAGGACATCGCCGACCTCGGTGAGTCCCCGGTTCCGGCCTATCTGCTGGGACACGTCAACGACGGGGACGGTTCGCGAGAACAGGCTGTCGTGATCGGCTGGATCACGCACTCGGGCGACGGCGGCATCCGGTGGACCGGAGACCTGCCACAAGGGTGCGTGGGCGCACCGGTGTTCATCGGCGCACCGCTCGGCGAGGACAGTTTCAAGCTGGTGTGCGTCGGAGTGGCACTCCCCGGCGACGACCACCACACCATTGCCTCCTTCGACCGCATCCGCGCTGCCTTGAAGGCCTCCCCGCCGAAGAACACGTCAGCCCCTGATGGGGCCGGAACCGGTCCTCGGACAGTCGAGCAGAAGCGGCGCTGGTGGCGGCGGCGCGGCTGACGCCGCACGGAACCGCCGAGCCAGAACAGTCTGAACACCGCTGGGCGGAAAGGGTTTCGCCCTCGTCCGTGTCGGAGCCTGTTCCGAGCGCGGCCTCCTCGTCGAGCGTGTGGGCAGGTGCAGAGCGAGGCGGCGGACGGAGCGGGCCAGGCGGGCGGGCACGTTGATCAGGCGGTCACGCATGGTGGCGGTGGTCGCCCTGGCATGGAACGCGGAGGCCGGGGCGCCCCAGCGTGGACGGGGCCCGCACTCCGGCGAACAGGCGGCCCATCGCCCCGTGCCGCAGCCGGTCCATGTCGTCGATGCTGTCGGCGCCCGCGGCCATGCCGCCCACCAGCGACATCAGTTTCGCCGTAGAGAAGGCGCCGGTGCCGTCCTTCGAGGCGGGCAGCCGGACGTGCTCCCCGACCAGCATGGGCAGACCGCACCGCTCGGCCGGCCGCACCACCGGCTCCAGCCCGCCGTACGCGATCAGGTTCGGATCATCGGACGCGGATGACACCGCCGCCCCGGCACGGGACGACTGCATCTCGGAAGTGTCTTGCCGATCGTGCCTGATGTGGTCCTGGAGAAGCCCCATCACCGCAGGTCGCAAGGCACTTCTTCGTTTCTGGAAGAACCATCCACCGGCATCGAGCCGGTGGATCCGGGGGCAGCGCGCCAGGCAAGGGGGGCTCTCACAGTACCTGTATCACCCGGGTCTCCCAGACGTCCAAAGCGCCTGTCAACCTGGACACGCACTGCGGCTTTACCCTCATCAGTTCAATTCAGCTGCCCCGAATGCGCGACCGTGTCGGCGCATTTTTTCCACGACAGAAGGGACGGAGATCAATGGCGGACAACCAATTCACCACTCACACAGGACTTTTCGATCTGAGTGGGAAGTACGCCCTTGTCACTGGCGGCACCAGGGGAATCGGGATGATGATAGCGCGCGGCCTTCTCCAGGCGGGCGCCCGCGTGGTCATCAGCTCACGCAAGGCAGACGCGTGCGCGGAGGCACAGCATCTGCTGTCCGAATTCGGCGACGTTCAGGCAATCCCCGCCGACCTGTCCCGGCACGACGAGTGTCAGCGCCTCGCTGATCTTGTCATGGTCGACTCGGAACGCCTGGACATCCTTGTCAACAACGCGGGAGCGATGTGGCGCGAGCCGCTGGCGACGTTCCCGGACGAGGCCTGGGACGCAGTGCTCGACCTCAACCTCAAGTCGCCGTTCTGGCTGGTGCAGGCGCTGCTCCCGGCACTTCGCAGGGCGGCCACCGCCGATGATCCCGCGCGGATCATCAACATCGGCAGTATCGCTGCCATCCACGTCGCCCAGTCGCCCAATTACTCGTACGCCGGCAGCAAAGCGGCACTCCATCAACTCACCAGAGTGCTTGCCAGAGAGCTGGGCCCACAGCACGTCACGGTGAACGCGGTAGCACCGGGAGTGTTCCCGTCGCAGATGATGGCGGCCACGCTCGATGCCGTCGGCGACACGATCGCGGCGGCGGCCCCTCTGCGCCGGCTCGGCCGCGACGACGACATGGCGGGGATCGCCGTGTTTCTCGCCAGCCGGGCCGGGTCCTACCTCACGGGCACCATCGTCCCGGTGGACGGCGGCATCGCGACGACCGCATCAGGTACCCCCTAGACTCCGGGACGGACTTACGGTGAGGGGACGGCCACGATGGATCTGCGTACCGAGATCCGGGAGTTTCTCAGCTCGCGTCGCGCCCGCATCGCACCCGAGCAGGCGGGCCTGCCCGCCTACGGCGGCAACCGTCGGGTCAAAGGTCTGCGCCGCGAGGAGGTAGCGCTACTGGCGGGGGTGTCGGTCGACTACTACGTGCGCATGGAGCGCGGCAGCCTCGCCGGTGCCTCCGACGGCGTGCTCGATGCGTTGGCCTCTGCCTTGCAACTCGACGAGGCCGAGCGGGACCACCTGTTCCACCTCGCGCGCCAATCCAGGGGGCCCGGCGGCCCACGTCGGCGTAGGCCTGCCGTGACGGTGCGCTCGACGCTGCAGCAGGTGCTCGACGCGATCTCCGACGCGCCGGCCTGGATCGGTAACGGCCGTTATGACGTGCTCGTCATGAACCAACTCGCTCGCGCGCTGTATTCACCGGTGCTGGCCGACCCGCGACGGCCCGCGAACACAGCGCGGTTCGTCTATCTGAACCCCGAGGCGGCGAGAGATTTGTTTGTCGACTACGACCAAGTTGCCGGTGACGCGGCCGCGAAGCTACGCATGGAAGCCGGCCGCAATCCGCACGACGAGGAGCTGATCGCCCTGGTCGGCGAACTGTCGACGTGCAGTGAGCTGTTTCGGCAGCGGTGGGCATCTCAGGACGTGCGGCTGCACCGGTCCGGCCGCAAGCGCGTGCGCCATCCGATCGTGGGCCGGCTCGACTTGGACGTCGAGTCCCTGGAACTGCCCGCCGAACCCGGCCTGCACCTCAACGTCTACACCGCACCCGCGGGCACACCGACCGCTGACAATTTGGCGCTCCTGGCGTCGTGGGCGGCCACCCAACAGACGCTGGCGACCGAACTCGAAGCACACAACGGATAGTCCAACCCCCTCAGCCGTACCAGTCAGCGGACAAGGTCTGTGCGTACTGCTTGACGGGGATCAAGCCTTCCTTCCGCCGGATGATGCACCGCTGTGGTGGGGCGCCGAGAGGGACAGGGGACGGTTCTTGCGGTAAAGATCCGGCAGGGCGGGTTCGGCCGGGCGTTGCGGCGTGTGCTCGTTGTCCGGGGAGTGGCCGTATCCCGTGGCGGACGGGATGCTCGCGTGTCCGCGGTCGTAAGATCGCCGTCTGGTCGGTCCGAGGAGGTCGTTGGCAATGGCACGTCCCGTCACGGTGGTCACCGGAGGCAGCCGGGGGATCGGTGCCGCGACCTGCCTGCGGCTCGCGGGCGACGGGCATGATGTGGTGATCGGTTACGTCCGGGACGCCGGCGCCGCCGAGGTGGTCGCGGAGGAGGTGCGCAAGGCCGGGGCGCGGTGTGTCGCCGTTCGGGTGGACACGTCCGTGGAGGCCGATGTGGAGCGGCTGTTCGACACCGCGGAGCGGGAACTGGGCGCCGTCACCGGGCTGGTGAACAACGCCGCCGTGACCGGGCCGTTCGGGCGGCTGGCGGACGCGGAGGCCGCGGATCTCCGCCGGGTCGTGGAGGTCAACCTGCTCGGCACGCTGCTCTGCTCACGCCGGGCGGCCCGGCTGATGGGACCGCGTGGGAACGGCGCCATCGTGAACGTGTCCTCGGCGGCGGCCACCCTCGGCAGCCCCGGCGAGTACGTCCACTACGCGGCGACCAAGGCGGCCGTCGACGCCCTCACCGTGGGCCTCGCCAAGGAACTCGGCCCGGACGGCGTGCGGGTCAACGCGGTGGCTCCCGGTGTGATCGAGACGGAGATCCACGCGGCGATGGGCGACCCGGGCCGGGCCGAACGCGTGGGGGCCACCACGCCGTTGGGCCGTGCCGGCCAACCCGAGGAGATCGCGGCCGCGATCTCCTGGCTGCTGTCGCCCGAGGCCTCCTACACGACCGGCGCGGTGCTGCGGATCTCCGGCGGCCGCTGAACCCGAGGCCGGTCAGGCCGCCTCGATGATCTGTTCGCGGATAGCCTCGGCCCACTCGACCACCAGCAGTTCGTACTCCGTCCGCTCCTGGGCCGACAGCGTTCCGCCCGCGCGCAGCCACAGCGCCCGGATGCGCTCGTTGACCTCGGCAGCGGACCGCGCGGAACCAGGGGTACGGGAATCGGGGGACATACCGAACAGCCTAGGGGCAAGAACTGACTGTGCGCCACCGGGCCACTACGCAGACCGTATGGGGTTGGTCACGGGCGAGACGGCGGGCGGACGGCCAGGCCTTGGCATTTGCCAGGTCGACGTGCCCGGCACCGATCGGGCCGGGCGGCCGGTACGGGCCTTCGCCCTCGCCGGAGCCGGTGCGACGACCCCGACTCCGCGGAAAGCGACGAAAGCCGGGAGTTGGCCGAGATGCGGCGCCGCTCCCAACCTTCCTCAGCCCGTCGGCGGCCTTCCCTCAGCCCGTCGGCACCCCGTCGGCGGCCCGTCCTCAGCCCGTCGGCAGCGCCGCGGCGAGCAGCGCCAGCTTCTCCGCGTCGTCGCTGCCGGGGTCCGGGTGGTAGACGACGAGCGTCTGTCCCGCCGTGCCGCTGACGTCCAGCCGTTCCCGGTTCAGCCGCAGGCGGCCGACCCGGGGGTGGTCGATGACCTTGGCCACGCCGTCACAGGACGCCACGTCGTGACGGGCCCAGAGACGGCTGAAGCGCGGGCTGGCCAGGGAGAGTTCACCGATCAGGTCGATGACGCGGGGGTCGTCCGTGTCGGTTCCGACGGAGCGGCGGAAGCCGGCGACCATGCCGGCCCCGGCCTCCTCCCAGCTGGGGTGGAGGGCCTGTTCGGCGGGGTCGAGGAAGGTGTCCCGCAGCCGGTTGCCGCCGACCGTGAAGCGCGGTGACAGCGCGGTGGCCAGGGCGTTGACGGCGAGGACGTCGAAGTAGCGGCCCTCGACCAATGCGGGCAGCGGGAGGGCGGCGACGAGCTGGACGACGCCCGGCGGGACGGTCTCCCTGCGGGCGCGGCGCCGGCGCCGCCGGGGCCGGCCGGCGCCGAGGCGCAGCAGGTACGCCGTCGCGTCCTCGTCGAGCCGCAGTACACGGGCGAGGGACTCCAGGACCTGGACGGAGGGATTGCGGTCGCGGCCCTGTTCCAGGCGCAGGTAGTAGTCGGCGCTGATGCCGGCCAGCATCGCGACCTCCTCCCGGCGCAGTCCCGGCACCCGCCGTACCCCCCGCACGGGAATGCCGACCTGCTCCGGGGTGACCAGCTCGCGGCGGGCGCGCACGTACGCGCCCAGCAGGTTCGGTTCGTCGGCCATCCCGCCACCGTAACGCGGCCGCCGTGCCGCTGCCTGGTCCTGTCACCCCCAGGATCACCGGGGCTCTGCCCCGGCCGGCGCCGGCCCGCGAGCGTGGTCGCTGACGGCGACGAGCAACCGAGGAGCGCGATCATGTCGACGTATCTGCTGGTACACGGTGCCTGGCACAGCGGGGAGTGCTGGGAGCGGGTGGTCCCCTTGCTGACGGCGGCCGGGCACCGGGTGTACGCGCCCGACCTGACCGGGCACGGCGGGAAGGCCCGGCTGCTCGGCCCGGACGTCGGCCTCGACACCTATGTGGCCGACGTCGTCGGGCTGATCAGGGACGAGGACCTCACCGATGTCGTCCTCGTCGGGCACAGTTACGCGGGGCTGGTCGTCTCGTCCGTCGCCAACGAAGTCCCGGACCGGGTGGGGCACTTGGTCTACCTCGACGCGATGGTTCCGGAGCACGGCGAGACGGCGGCGGACATCCAGCCCGTGACCCGGGCCCTGATCGAGAGGGCCCGGGCGTCCGACGACGGCTGGCGGGTGCCGCCGCTGCCCGAACTGCCGCCGCCGTACGGGTTGTTCGGGGTGACCGAGGCGGCGGACGTGGCGTGGCTGCGCACCATGCTGTCCGACCAGGCGGTGCGCAGCTTCCAGCAGCCGGTGCGGCTGGACGATCCGGCTGTCCGCGCGATCCCGCGGACCCACATCCACTGTGTGGCGAACGTCCCGGAGGGCGTCGTCCGCCGTCCGGTCCCCGCCCACCAGCCGGTGTGGGAACTGCCCACCGGCCACGACTGCATGATCACCATGCCGGCCGAACTCGCCGAGCTCCTGCTGAAGGCGGCCTGAACCCGCGCGGGACAGCGGGAAATTCGCTGGGCCCGGCGACGACGCGTCCCTAGGGTCGGCGCATGACGGACGAGAACCAGGCCGACCACCAGGCCGAGAACCAGCGGGCCGTGCAGGCGGCGGTGGACGCGGAGCTGCGGCTTCTCGATCCCGAGGTGCGTGCCTCCCCGGCGCTCGTCCTGGACTTGCTCGACCCGGAGTTCACCGAGGTCGGTGCGTCCGGCCGGCGCTGGGACGCGACGTCGATCCTGACGGTGACCAGCGGTGGATCGGTGTCCCCGGAGTCGCCGGTCGAGGTGAGCGAGATGTCCGGGACCGTACTGGCCCCGGGCATCGTCCATCTGACGTACCTCGCCGGCAACCAGGGCCGCCGGGCCTGGCGCAGCTCCCTGTGGCGGCTCACGGAGACGGGCTGGCGCCTGTACTACCACCAGGGGACACCGGCCGCCGCCGGGGTGGGCGAGGGCGCCTCCCACCCCGCGTGTCTCCCCGCTCTACCCGCCGTGGCCCGTCGCCTTGCCCGCCACGGCGGCGGCCGCGCGGACGAAGGCGGCCAGGGCTGGGGAGGTGGCGTGCTCGGGCCAGGCGAGGACGAGCGTGGTGGGCTCGGCATCATCGACTGGGACAGCGACCAGGTCGTCGCGGAGCTGGTCGCGGATGGAGGAGGGGAGGACGGCGACCATGCGGCGCAAGGCGATGAGGTGGAGAAGCTGCCCAAGGTCGTGGACCTCGGGTCCGTGTGAGCCACCCTCAGATGCACCCGGCCAGCGCGGCAGGGGCTCCCCGGCGAGGTCGTTCAGGCAGACCCGGGTACGGCCCGCGAGGCGATGCGAACTCGGCATCACGAGAAGTTGAGTCTCGGTCAGGAGGTCCTGGGTGTCCAGGCCGGTGAGGTCGTGGTGGGGGCGGTGAAGCAGGGCGGCGTCGGCACGACCCTCCCGCAGGAGGATCTCACGCTCGCCGAAGCTGCACACCAGCTCGACCGGCAGCGCACCCGGCTCAGCCTGGTAGGCGTCGAGGATCGCGGGCAGCAGGCCACCGTCGCCGCCCGGCTTGATGACCAGGACCAGACGCGGGTCGGCGCGGCCGGCCCGCCGGGTGCGGCGCGCCGCGGCCGACGCGGCGTCGAGCACCGCACGGCTCTCGCGGAGCAGGACGGCCCCCGCCTCGGTCAGTGCGACCCGGCGACTGCCACGTTCCAACAGGGCTACGCCCAGCCGTCGTTCGAGCTGCTGAATGGCGCGGGAGAGCGGCGGTTGGGTCATCCCTAGCCGGGCGGCCGCCCGACCGAAGTGCAGTTCTTCGGCGACAGCGGTGAAGTAGACGAGCTCGCGGACCTCCAGTCTTTCCATACCCGCAGGGTATCGCTGCGTACCTGGTCGGTGTTGGAACGCCCGGCCGCCCCCGTGGTTGGCTGAACGCATGACAGAAACCACGACTGCCCTGGTCACCGGTGCCAACAAGGGCATCGGGCGCGAGGTCGCAGCCCGGCTCGCCTCGCTCGGCACGAACGTCCTGCTGGCCTCGCGCGACCCGCACCGCGGTGCGGCAGCCGCAGCCGACCTGGGCCCGCGGGTGTATTCGGTCACCCTGGACGTCACCGACCGCGCCAGCGTCCTATCCGCCGCCCGCTGGATCGAGGAGCGCTTTGGCCGGCTGGACATCCTGGTCAACAACGCCGGCATCTCTGGCGACCTCGCCGCCCAGAGCCCTGGCAGTGTCGAACTGCCCGCTGTACGCGAGGTGTTCGAGACCAACGTGTTCGGCGTGATCAGCGTGACCACCACGATGCTGCCGCTGCTCGCCCGCTCCCCCGCCGCCCGGATCGTCAATGTCAGCAGTGGACTGGGCTCCATCGCCCGGATGACCGATCCCGAGGACTACTTCACAACCCGGCCCCCGTTGGCCGCGTACGTCCCGTCCAAGACCGCACTCAACTCGCTGACCGTGCAGTACGCCAAGGAACTGCGCAGCCGCAACATCCTGGTCAACGCCGCCGATCCGGGGCCGTGTGCGACCGACCTCACCACCGCGTTCCCCGGCCTCACCCGCACCGCGGCCGACGGCGCGGCTGTGGTCGTCCGGCTCGCCACGCTGCCCGATGACGGGCCGACCGGCGGCTTCTTCGACGAGCACGGCCCGGTTCCCTGGTGAGCTGCCTCTCAGGGAACCGAGGGACGGGGCGGTGGGGATCAGCCCGGACGGGATGGGCGAGCCGGAGACCGCGCCGGCGCCCGACGGGCCGCAGCGCCCGGGTTACCCTCCGGACCGCCCCGGCAACAGCCGACGGAAGGGTAGCGGACCGTCAGGCAGCCTTGGCCGGGTACTCGGTCCAGGTGCGGATGGGTGAGTCGGGGGCAAAGCTGGTCTTCGGTTCGGCGAGGGCATTTCGCCAGCGCACGTAGGCGCCGATGGCGGCGTTCTGTTCGCCATGGCTGCGGTGGTCGGTGCCGTCGAGGGCGAAGTAGCGCAGGGCGGCGAACTCGGACTCGATCCAGTTCAGCCACGATCCGTAGGTCGGCAGGAAGACCAGCTCGATGTCGTTCGCCGCGGCCCACGCGCGGACGTTCGGGTGCTTGTGAGGGGAGAAGTTGTCCAGGACGACGTAGAGCTTCTCGCCGGGCCAGCGGATGCGCAGGGACTTGAGTAGGGACAGGAACTCGCACCACCGTTTGCGGGGCCGGATGCGGTAGTACATCTTGCCGGTGGCCAGGTCGAGGACGGCAAGCATGTGCATCACGCCGTCGTAGCGGTTGCAGGTGGCCCGCAGACGACGTGGTGAGCGGTGCGGGCGCCATGCCTTGCCTTTGCGGGGCATGAGGTTGAGCGGCCCGAACTCGTCCACACAGACCACCCGGCCGTCGGTCGGCGGGGAGTCGTAGAGCGCCAGGATCCGGTGCATCTTGGTGATGAGGTCTGGGTCGTTCGAGGACTTCCAGGTCGTGCTGGTCTGCCAGGAGACCCTGCCCTCGCGCGGTATCCGTCGCAGTGTCTCGCGGCTGACGGCGGGGACCACGTTCTGCTTGACCAGGTGTTCGGCGAGCTTGGTCAGGCTCCAGGTGGAGAACGCGGAGGTCTTCCAGTCGGCGGGGGACGTCCGGGCGATCAGGCAGATGTGCTCACGCACCTGGCTGCTGATCATCCTGGGGCGACCCCCGCTCCATTTTGGGTCCAGCGCCTCGAACCCCTGCTCGTTGAAGGCGTGGATGACGTCTCGCACATAGTCGGCGCTGACCTGCATCAACGCGGTGATGTCCGGAACCGACTGCCCCTGCGCGGACATCATCACCACGATCGCCCGCCGCAGCCGCACCGCATCCTTCGCGGTCCGGCTGATCCGCTGCAGCCGACGCCCTTCCTCCATGCTTACCGGCCGGACGAACACCCCCGGACGACGTCCCACGACCACCTCCACCATCACAACGTGGAAGCAGCCTGCCGCGCAACGAACGGAAGATCAATTACCCGACCAAGGATCCGAGCCAAGCCACTAGTAGGAT
>NZ_JAJONF010000055.1 GCF_021462265.1 Streptomyces shenzhenensis
CGTCGTCGACGACACCGCCGTCACGACCGGCTGACCCCTCCCGCGCACCGACCGGATCCCGCACCCGGAAGCCGTCCGGGCGCGGGATCCGTACGAGGGGCGGACACGTCATATCGGCACCAAGGGTCCGTACCCCGACGGAAAGGCGGACACCTCATGCGCCGTACGACGTTCCACCGCGCGTCCCTCGCCACGGCGAGCCTGCTCCTGCTGGCGGGCTGCGGCTCGCAGAGCGGGGGCGGGGACGAGGGCAGCGGCGCGGTGTCCCCGACACCGGCATCGCCCTCGGCGTCGGCCTCGGCTCCGAGCACGGGTGGGTCCTCCGCCGGCTGCACGCCCGTGACCTCCGAACTCGCCGCCGCCGACAGCGGCCGTACCTTCTGCCTGGCCCAGGGCGGCACCCTGCGGATCACCCTGGACGGGACCGAGCGGCGCCCCTGGCAGAAGATCGCCACGGCCGGGGACACGGCCGCCCTCAAGGAGATCAACTACGGCTTCATGCTCCGCGGCGGCGACGCCGGATCCGCCTACCGCGCGGTGGCCGCCGGGACCGTCACCCTCTCCTCCACCCGCCCGCTGTGCGCCGAGCCCACCGCACCCGGCCAGGCCTCCTGCAAGGGCCTCCAGGAGTGGCACGTCACCGTGCGGGTGAACTGAGCCTCAGCCGGCCAGGTGCCGTACCTGGTCCCACAGCACCGGGTCGACCACGCCCACCCGGCGCCGGAACTCCCACACCGCGATCTCCCGCAGCTCGTCCGTCTCCAGGAAGCTCGGCCGGCCCTGGGCGTCCCCGACCGAGCCGGGCGGCAGCGGGATCACCCCGGCCTGCTCGTCGTGGTACTTGCTGGTGATCTTCGCGATCGTCGCCCGGTTGCCGCGCACGGCCAGCACCAGACAGGGCCGGTCCTTGGCGCCGGGACCGTCCTCGTAGGGCACGTTGGCCCACCAGATGTCCCCGGGGTGGGGCCGTCCGGCCTGCTCGCGGGTGCCGCGCGGATGCCCCGGCGGCCTGGTGCGGTACCCGCGCGGACGGTGGCCTCTGCCCCAGCCGTCGACGAGCGTGGCGACCAGCGCCAGCAGGACGACTGCCGCGAGCGCGAGCCACCATGACGTGTCCATAGGACGACGTTACCGGCGCGAGATAATCGATGCGCGCCCTTGCGCGATCCTGGTGCGCCCTCAGTCCAGCCGAACCGGTGACAGCACAGGTGAGTTCGCCCACAACGGCCCCTGGCAGAGGAGCGACCCGCTCTTTTGCGCCTTACGCTCGACAAACCGCACGACCCCTGCTCACCCCTTTTCCCGACTCCAGTTCCCGGTTGTTCCGGGTATTCCGCCAGCGGAGGTTTCTGCTTCATGAAGCTCACCGTCGTCGGCTGCTCGGGGTCGTTCCCGTCCGCGGAATCGGCCTGTTCGAGCTACCTCCTAGAGGCCGACGGCTTCCGGCTGCTCCTCGACATGGGCAACGGCGCCCTGGGCGAGTTGCAGCGCCACTGCGGTCTCTACGACCTCGACGCGATCTTCCTGAGCCATCTGCACGCCGACCACTGCATCGACATGTGCGCCTACTTCGTGGCGCGCTACTACCGGCACGACGGCGGCCCGTGCCCCCCGATCCCCGTCTACGGCCCCGAGGGCACCGAGCACCGGCTCACCACCGCCTACGCCGACACCCCCACCGCCTCCTCGATGAGCGAGGTCTTCGACTTCCACACGGTCAAGCCGTCCACGTTCGACATCGGCCCCTTCACGGTCCACACCGAGCGGCTCCGCCACCCCGTGGAGGCGTACGGCATCCGCGTCGAGCACGCCGGGAAGTCCCTGACGTACTCGGGCGACACCGGCGTCACCCCGGTGCTGGAGGACCTGGCCCGGGACACCGACCTGTTCCTGTGCGAGGCCGCCTTCACGCACGGCAAGGAGAACATCCCGGACCTGCACCTCAACGGCCGCGAGGCCGGCGAGGCCGCCGCCCGCGCCGGCGCCCGCAGGCTGGTCCTCACCCACATCCCGCCGTGGACCGACCCCGCCGTCAACCTCGCCGACGCCCGCGAGGTCTTCGACGGCCCCGTGGAACTCGCGGCGCCACGGGCGACGTACGAGATCTGACGCGCGTACGGCGCTCAGGGCCGTACGACGAGAAGGCCCCCGCCGCGGCGGGGGCCTTCGTCACGAGTACTGCCGGACTCACGCCTTCGTGAGGTCCTCGACCTCCTCCTCGGGCTCACGGCCCGGGGTGGGGAGATCGAAGCGGACGATGGCGAACCGGAAGACGACGTAGTAGACCGCGCCGAACACCAGGCCGATCGGGATGATCAGCCAGGGCTTGGTCGCCAGGTTCCAGTTGAGGGCGTAGTCGATGACGCCGGCCGAGAAGTTGAAGCCCGCGTGGACGCCCAGGCCCCAGGTGATCGCCATCGACAGGGCGGTCAGGACCGCGTGGATGACGTACAGGAGCGGGGCGATGAACATGAACGAGAACTCGATCGGTTCGGTCACACCCGTCACGAAGGAGGTCAGCGCGAGCGAGATCATCATGCCCGTCACGGCCTTGCGGCGTTCGGGGCGAGCGGTGTGCGCCATGGCCATCGCGGCGGCGGGCAGACCGAACATCATGATCGGGAAGAAGCCGGACATGAACATACCGGCGGTCGGGTCGCCGTGCAGGAAGCGGTTGTAGTCGCCGTTGAAGACCTGTCCGGCCGCGTCCTTGAACGAGCCGAGCTGGAACCACGCCACGGTGTTCACGAACTGGTGCATGCCGATCGGGATCAGCGCACGGTTGACCAGGCCGAACAGGGCCGAGCCGAAGGCGCCGAGGCCGGTCATCCACTCGCCGAAACTGGTGATGCCGTCGCCGATGGGCCGCCAGACCAGGCAGAAGAAGACGCCGACCAGGGTGCCGACGAAGGCCATCAGGATCGGCACCAGACGGCGGCCGTTGAAGAAGCCGAGCCAGTCCACCAGCTTGGTCCGGTGGAAACGCTGCCACATCACGGCCGACAGCAGACCCATGACGATGCCGCCCAGGACGCCCGGGTTGTTGTACGTGGCCGCGACGATCTGGCCCTTCTCGATGTGCTGTTCCGTCAGCGGAAACGCCTCGAGGACCTTGCTGTAGACCAGGAAGCCGACCAGCGCGGCCAAAGCCGTGGAACCGTCCGACTTCTTGGCGAAGCCGATGGCCACACCGATGCAGAACAGCATCGGCAGACTGCCCGTGATGGCCCCGCCGGCGGCGTTGAAAACGGCCGCGACCTTGTCCCAGCCCAGGCCGTCCTTGCCGAAGATGTCGTCCTGGCCGAGCCGGACCATGATGCCCGCCGCCGGGAGCACGGCGATCGGTAGCTGGAGGCTGCGGCCGACCTTCTGCAGACCCTGGAACAGACCGGATCCCCGCTTTTTCGCGGGGGCCGCCATGGGCGCGGTGGCGGTGCTCATAGACTTCCTCCGTCGGTGGTGGTCTACACCACTCAGTGGTGTAGACCTGTTGTACACGATGGGGGAGTTATAAGGAACCCGTCAATTCCGCAACCGCGGCGCTACGCGCTGTACGCCATGCGCCGACAGGCTGTTCAGGCCTTCGTGACGTCCTCCACTTCGTCCTCCGGTTCCCTGCCCGGCGTCTTCAGGTCGAACCGCGTGATGGCGAACCGGAAGATCACGTAGTAGACCGCCGCGAAGCACAGCCCGATCGGGACGATCGCCCAAGGCCGCGTCGCCAGCTTCCAGTTGATGACGTAGTCGATGAGCCCCGCCGAGAAACTGAACCCGTCGTGCACCCCCAGCCCCCACGTCACCGCCATCGACACCCCCGTCAGCACCGCGTGCGCCACGTACAGCAGCGGCGCGATGAACATGAACGAGTACTCGATCGGCTCGGTGATGCCGGTCACGAACGACGTCAGCGCCACCGACAGCATCAGACCGCCGATCTCCTTGCGCCGGTGCGGCTTCGCGCAGTGCGTGATCGCGAGCGCGGCGGCCGGCAGCGCGAACATCATGACCGGGAAGAACCCCGACGTGAACTGCCCCGCCTGCGGATCACCCGCCAGGAACATGTTGATGTCACCGTGCACCACCGTGCCGTCCGGCGTCGTGTAACTGCCGAACTGGAACCAGATGGGCACGTTCAGGAACTGGTGCAGCCCCACCACCAGCAGCGCCCGGTTCGCCACCCCGAACACCCCCGCGCCCCACGCCCCCGCCCCGTGCAGCCAGTCGCTGAAGCTCTGCAGCCCGCCGCCGACCGGCGGCCAGACCCACAGGCACAGGATCGCGAACGCGATCGCGACGAACGACATGATGATCGGCACCAGCCGCCGCCCGTTGAAGAACCCCAGCCAGTCCACCAGCCTCGTCCGGTGGTAACGGGCCCAGAAGAACGCGGTCAGCAGCCCCAGCGCGATCCCGCCGAAGACCCCCGGATTCTGGAACGTGAACGTCGACACCGTCCCGTCGCGCACCTGGCACCCGATCCCGGGCAGCGTCCTCGACCCGCCGGGACAGTCCTCCGGGAACTGGTGCAGCACCCCGTAATAGACGAGAAAGCCCGCCACGGCCGCCAGCGCCGTAGAACCGTCCGCCTTCTTCGCCATCCCGATCGCGACCCCGACACAGAACAGCAGCGGCAGTCCGATCGAACCGTCGAGCAGCGCGCCCCCCGCGCCCTTCATCACGCGGGAGAGCCCCGTCCAGCCAAGACCCTGGTCTCCGAACACGTCAGGCTGCCCCAGCCGGTTGAGGATGCCCGCCGCCGGCAGCACCGCGATCGGCAGCTGCAGGCTGCGGCCCATCTTCTGCAGCCCCTGGAAAAGAGCGTGCCACCGCTCCCGCGCGGGACCGACCGTACTGTCGGCGCTGTCGGCACTCATGGACGCGTCCTCCGGGCCGCTCGGCTGTACCGCGGGACCGCCGCGGGGTTTGTCGACCGCCCACCAGCTGGTGTAGACCAGTCGGCAGACGGTTCCGCCGCGGTGCTCGCCATCATTCGGCACCCGCGGTACAGCCGCTCGCGAAGATGGGCCAACTGTGGGTTACTGCGACAAAGCGGTTCGGATCAGGGAGAAGGAACATGGCCAGCAAGGCTGAGAAGATCGTCGCCGGCCTCGGCGGAATCGAGAACATCGACGAGATCGAAGGCTGCATCACCCGGCTGCGCACCGAGGTCCACGACGCCTCCAAGGTCGACGACGCCGCCCTGAAGGCCGCAGGCGCCCACGGCGTCGTGAAGATGGGCACCGCCATCCAGGTCGTCATCGGCACCGACGCCGACCCGATCGCCGCGGAGATCGAAGACATGATGTGAGCCCCCCGGCACACCGCGAAAGGGGCTCTTCCCACCGGGGGAGGAGCCCCTTCGGCCGCTCCGGATAGGCTCGTCGCCATGTCTCGAATCGACGGCCGCACCCCCGAACAACTCCGCCCGGTCACCATCGAACGCGGCTGGAGCAAGCACGCCGAGGGCTCCGTCCTCGTCTCCTTCGGCGACACCAAGGTCTTCTGCACCGCCTCCGTCACCGAAGGCGTCCCCCGCTGGCGCAAGGGCAGCGGCGAGGGGTGGGTCACCGCCGAGTACGCCATGCTCCCCCGAGCCACCAACACCCGCGGCGACCGCGAGTCCGTCAAGGGCAAGATCGGCGGCCGCACCCACGAGATCTCCCGCCTCATCGGCCGCTCCCTGCGCGCCGTCATCGACTACAAGGCCCTCGGCGAGAACACCGTCGTCCTGGACTGCGACGTCCTCCAGGCCGACGGCGGCACCCGCACCGCCGCCATCACCGGCGCCTACGTCGCCCTCGCCGACGCCGTCACCTGGGCCAGGGAACGCAAGCTCGTCAAGGCCGGCCGCCAGCCCCTGACCGGCACCGTCTCGGCCGTCTCCGTCGGCATCGTCGGCGGAGTGCCCCTCCTCGACCTCTGCTACGAGGAGGACGTCAAGGCCGAGACCGACATGAACGTCGTCTGCACCGGCGACGGCCGCTTCGTCGAGGTCCAGGGCACCGCCGAGGCCGAGCCCTTCGCCCGCGACGAACTCAACGCCCTCCTCGACCTCGCCGTCGCCGGCTGCACCGACCTCGCGGCCATCCAGCGCGCGGCACTCGAAGCCGCCCGCACCGAAAAGTAAAGGGAACCCAAAAAGCCGAGGTGCCACGGGGCAACCCCGGCGGCCGACCCCGCGTCCCTAACAACACGGGCGCACGGTACGTACAACCGTGCGCCCGGCCAGCCACACCACGGGGAGGGACACCACCATGGCCGCCAGCCGACGCCGACGCCGAGGCCGTCGCAGCACCGTCATCGCCGCCGTGACCGCGGCCACCGCACTCACCACCGCCCTGCTCACCGGCTGCGACTCGGTGAACACGGCCCTGGACTGCGTCCGCACCGCCGACTCCATCGCCGACAGCGTCACCGACCTCCAGCAGGCCGTGGAGAACGCCGCGAACGACCCCACCCAGACCGACGCCTCCCTCGACTCCATCCAGCAGAACCTCAGGAAGATCGGCGACAGGACCGACGACGCCGACGTCAACAAGGCGGTCGACAACCTCCAGCAGGCCGTGGACAACGTCCGCACGGCCGTCCGGAACGGCGACTCGACCCCCGACGTCACCCCGGTCACCGACGCGGCCGGCGAACTGACCAAGGTCTGCACGCCGTAAGCGGGCGTCCGGGCCCTTGGGATACTGCGTCTCATGACGACCCGCCTGATCCTCGCCACCCGCAACGCCGGAAAGATCACCGAGCTGCACTCGATCCTCGCGGAGGCGGGGCTGCCCCACGAACTGGTGGGCGCGGACGCGTACCCCGACATCCCCGACGTCAAGGAAACAGGCGTCACCTTCGCCGAGAACGCCCTCCTCAAGGCCCACGCCCTCGCCCGGGCGACAGGCCTCCCGGCCGTCGCCGACGACTCCGGCCTCTGCGTCGACGTCCTGGGCGGCGCCCCCGGCATCTTCTCCGCCCGCTGGGCGGGCAGGCACGGCGACGACAAGGCCAACCTGGACCTGCTGCTCGCCCAGCTCGCCGACATCACCGAGGAACACCGGGGCGCCCACTTCGCGTGCGCGGCGGCGCTCGCACTGCCCGACGGGCGGGAGCGGGTGGTCGAGGGCCGACTGCGGGGAGTGCTTCGGCACGCGCCGACGGGCACGAACGGCTTCGGCTACGACCCGATCCTCCAGCCGGAGGGCGAGACACGCACGTGCGCCGAGCTGAGCCCCGAGGAGAAGAACGCGATCAGCCACCGGGGGAAGGCGTTCCGGGCGCTGGTTCCGGTGGTGCGGGAGCTGTTGGGCTGAGAACGGGAGAGGGGCCGCCCGTGATGGTGGCCCCTCGTATGTGCGGTCGGTGGGACTCGAACCCACACGGGATTTCTCCCACGGGCACCTAAAACCCGCGCGTATCGCCTATTTCGCCACGACCGCCTCAAAACGGGCAGCTTCGGAACTGCCGTTTTGCTTGGCTCAGTCTACGGGGGCCACGCCTTCCTTCGTGCGGCTCCCCGGCACCAGGTGCTCGTGACCGCATGGCAGTTCGGGCACGGCAATCGCGTACGGAAGCCGGAAGCCGGAGGCCGGGTAAGAGGGAACGGCCCGCACCGGGTCGCCCGGTGTGGGCCGTCAGGGGTGGGTCGGGCGGTGGGGCCTCAGATGCCCAGGTCTTTGATGATCTTGGCGACGTGGCCGGTGGCGCGGACGTTGTAGAGGGCGCGTTCGACCTTGCCCTGTTCGTCGACGATGATCGTGGAGCGGATGACGCCGAGGTAGGTCTTGCCGTAGTTCATCTTCTCGCCGTAGGCGCCGTACGCGTCGAGGACCTTCTTGTCGGGGTCGGCGAGGAGGGTGACCTTGAGGTTCTCCTTCTCGCGGAACTTGCCGAGCTTCTCCGGGGCGTCGGGGGAGATGCCGAGGACGTCGTAGCCGGCGTCGGCGAGGAGGGAGAGGTTGTCGGTGAAGTCGCACGCCTGCTTCGTGCAGCCTGGGGTGAGGGCCGCGGGGTAGAAGTAGACGATGACCTTGCGGCCCTTGTGGGCGGAGAGGGACACCTCGTTGCCGTCGGCGTCGGGGAGGGTGAAGTCGGGGGCTACGTCCCCGGGCTGGAGTCGCTCGCTCATCGCTCTAGCGTAACGGGGGGTCCTGACCGTGCGGCGGCGGCAAGAGCTGACAGACTGTCCAGAACAGGCAGTACGGCAGTACGGCAGACTTCGGAGGGCCCACGGTGGCGGAGACGTCGGACACCAGAACCCCGGCGCAGATCGAGGCGGACATCACGCGCCGCCGCGAGGTGCTGGCCGAGACGCTGGACGAGATCGGGGTGCGCGTGCACCCGAAGACCATCGTCGGCGATGCGAAGGCCAAGGTCGCGGCCAACATCGATCACACGCTCGGGAGGGCCTACGTCCAGGTCAACCGGGTCGTGAGTGATGTGAAGGCCCAGTTCGTCGACGAGGAGGGCGCGCCGCGGCTGGAGCGGGTCGTGCCGGTCGCCCTCGTCGCCGTGGGAGTGGTCGGGCTGCTGGTCCTCAGCGGTACCCGGCGGCGCAAGAGCTGACCAGAGGCAGGTAGGTTCAAGGCGTGAGCGCCAAGAGAGACGAGCAGAGCAGCGAGCACGACAAGCTGCCGATCCGGATGCTGCACGACCGGGTCCTGGTCAAGCAGGACACCGGGGAGGGCGAGCGACGGTCGGGCGGAGGCATCCTGATCCCCGCCACGGCGGCCGTCGGACGCCGGCTGGCCTGGGCCGATGTGGTCGCGGTCGGCCAGAACGTGCGGACGGTGGAGCCCGGTGACCGGGTCCTGTACGACCCGGAGGACCGCGCCGAGGTCGAGGTGCGCGGGGTGGCGTACGTGCTGATGCGCGAGCGCGACCTGCACGCGGTGGCCGCCGACCGGTTCGAGGGCTCGGAGGATTCGACCGGCCTGTACCTCTGATCCCTGCCATCCGGACGATCCGCACCATCCGGATGGTGCAGGGGTCTGAAGGGGCCCGGTGACCGTGGTCACCGGGCCCCTTTGTCATTGGACGAACCCGAACCCGCCTGGGCCGCCCGCTGTCGTGCCGGTGGTGGTGCCGGTGTCGGTGCCCGCCGTCGTCCCGGTACTGGTGCCGCCGGTCGTGGTCCCGGTGGAGGTCCCGGAGTCGGTGCCCGAGGTCGTCGTACCGGAGTCGGTGCCGGCGGTCGTCGTACCCGACGTGGTGGTGCCGGCGGTGGTGGAGCCGCCTGTCGTACCGCCGGCGGTGGTGCCGTTGGTGGTGGTGCCGGGGGTGCCGCCGGTGTTCTGGCCGCCGGTGGTGGTGCCGCCGTTGTCCTGGTTCGGGCCGGTGGTGCCGCCGTTGGCCTGGCCGCCGGTGCCCGGGGTGCCCGTGCTCTGGGTGGGCGGGGCCACGATCTCGGCGCCGGCCTGGAGGTCCAGGTCGAAGTCGGAGGCCTTGGTGCCCTGCAGGGCGGCCTTGGTGTACTGCGCCCAGATCTCGGTCGGGGCCCCGCCGCCGTTGATGCGGGGGAGGCCGAGCGCGCCGTACAGGGGCTTGTGGGCGGCCGTGACCGGGTCCTGGCCCATCACGGAGACGACGGTGGCGAGGTCGGGGGTGTAGCCCGCGAACCAGGCGGCGGTGTCCTCCTCCGCGGTGCCGGTCTTGCCGGCGGCCGGGCGGCCCGCGGCCTGGGCGGCGGTGGCGGTGCCGTTGTCGACCACGCTCTGCAGGACGGAGGTGGTGGTGTCGGCGGCCTGCCGGCTGACGGCCTGCTTGGTCGTCGACTCCGGCAGCTTGATGTCCTGCGTACCGTCCCTCGTGATCTTCTCGACCATCGTGTAGGTGCCGTGCTTGCCGTGGTTGGCGAGCGTGGCGTACGCCTCCGCCATGTCGAGGACGCTGGCGGTGGCGGTGCCGAGGGCGATGGACGGGTAGGGCTGGAGGTCCTTGGTGTCGGCGGGGATGCCCAGGCCGACCGCGGTCTGCTTGATCTTGGAGGGGCCGACGTCGACGGACATCTGCGCGTACACCGAGTTCACGGAGAGGTCGGTGGCCTTGCGGACGGTGATCTGGCCGTACGACTTCCCGTCCTCGTTCTCCGGCGCGTAGGTACCGCCGGGCCAGCCCTGGACGGCGCGCTTGTCGGTGCCGTCGTAGTAGGTGTTCGGGGTGATGGTCTGGCCGGACTGGGTGGTGGAGCCGTTGTCGACGGCGGAGGCGAAGACGAAGGGCTTGAAGGTGGAGCCGACCTGGAAGTCACCGCGGGTCGCGCCGTTGGTGTACTGCTTCACGTAGTCGATGCCGCCGTACATGGCGACGACCTGGCCGGTCTTCGGGTCGACGGAGGCGCCGCCGGCCCGCACGTAGTTGTCGACCTTGTTCTTCTTGTCCAGCTTGGACATCAGCTTGTCGTCGACCGCCTTCACGAAGGCGTTCTGCCTGGACTTCTGCAGGGTGGTGGTGATGCGGTAGCCGCCGGCCGCCAGGGAGTCCGAGTCGACGATCTTGTTCTTGATCAGGTAGTCGTTGACCGCGTTGACGATGTAGCCGCGCTGTCCGGACATGCCGGTGGAGGCGGTCTGCTCCTTGGGCATCGGGAACTTCATCGCGGCCCGCTCGGACTCGCCGAGCCAGCCCTTCTTGACCATGCCGTCCAGGACGTAGTTCCAGCGGGCGACGGCCGCGGCCTTGTTCTCGGGGTGGGCGACGACGTCGTACTCGCTGGGCGCGTTGACGAGCGCGGCGAGGTAGGCGGCGCGGGCCGGGTCCAGGTCGGTGGCGTCCTTGCCGTAGTAGGCCTGGGCGGCGGCCTGGATGCCGTAGGCGTTGCGGCCGAAGTAGCTGGTGTTGAGGTAGCCCTCCAGGATCTGGTCCTTGGACTCGCTGCGGTCCAGCTTGATCGCGACGAACACCTCCTTCACCTTGCGGGTGACGGTCTGCTCCTGCGCGAGGTAGTAGTTCTTCACGTACTGCTGGGTGATCGTCGAGCCGGACTGGGTGCCCTTGCCGGTCGCGGTGTTCCAGGCGGCGCGCAGCATCGCCTTGGGGTCGACGGCGGACTCGGTGTAGAAGTCCCGGTCCTCGGCGGCGAGTACGGCGTGCTGGGCGTCCTTGGAGACCTGGGCGAGGGTCACGTTCTCCCGGTTGACCTCGCCGTCGCGGGCGAGCTGGGAGCCGTCGGCGTACAGGTACACGTTGGACTGCTTGGTGGCGAACGCGTTGGCCGCCGGGATCTTCACCATCGAGTAGCCGAGGAAGAACAGGCCGATCAGCAGCAGGACGCCGATCACGAAGGTGCCGAGCAGCATCCGCCAGGTCGGGAGGATCCGCCGCCACCCGGTCCGCTTGGGCCGCTTCATCTTCTTCTCGCCCCCCTTCGTCTCCACGGGCTCCGCGGTCTCCACGGTCGCCGCGCCGGCCGCGGGCGGCTCCGCCCGGGGTGCCGGGATCGGGGCCGGTGGCGGGGCGGGTGCCGAGGCCGGGGCGGGTGCCGCCGCCTTCGGCACCCTGATCGCCGCGAGCTGCCGCGTCTGGGTGTCCTGCGGGTCCTGCGTGTTCGGTGTGTTCTGCGTGTGCTGTGCGCCCTGCGTGTTCGGTGTGTTCTGCGCGCCCTGCCTGTCCTGCGGGTTCTGGCCGTCCTGCGGGTTTCCGGCCGTGTTCTGCCGGTTCCCGGTCGCCGCGGGCGGTCGCGCGTTCGGCACCGTGACCGCGGTGAGCTGGCGCGTCTCGGTGTCCTCGGCCGCCGGCCGCTGCGGGGCGATCTTCTTCTCGCCCGCTCCCGGCCGCTGCTGCTCCGTCTTCGCCTGCTCGGGCTGCTTGGCCTGCTCGGCCGCCGCGGGCGGCTCCGGCTTCATCGGCTCCTTCGGCTCGGCCCCCCGCTGCGGCGGGGTCTGCTTCTCCTCGGCCGCGGCCGGCGGCTCCGTCGGGCCTGTGCCGCCCTGGTTCGGCTGTCGCGGCTGCGGCTCGTCGCTCATCTCGTGCACGGACTCCTGTTTCGCGTCGTACATCGTTCCCGTACGACCTCGTACGCTTCTCGCCCCCTGGTGAAGACTCTCGCACCGTGCGTTCCGTTCCCGGATTCCGGCACGCTTCGGTCACGGAAATTGCGTGGCCTGCGATGTCGTCGGCGCAGTAGGCTCCTGCGCTTCGGTGTCGGGCGGTCCGGGAGGTCGGTTGGCGTGGGTGCGGGACGGTTGTACACGGCCGTCGCGGCGGGGGGTTTCCGACGGTACGCGACGTATCGGGCCGCCACTGCCGCCGGGGTGTTCACCAACACGGCCTTCGGGATCATCCTCGTCTACACGTACTTGGCGCTGTGGGACGAGAAACCGCACCTCGGAGGCTATGACCAGGCGCAGGCGGTGACCTATGTGTGGCTCGGACAGTGCCTGTACGCCACGCTCGCGATCCAGGGCGGGGGCGCGGAAAAAGACCTGATGGAGCGTATCCGTACGGGCGCGATCGCGATCGACCTGTACCGTCCGGCCGATCTTCAACTGTGGTGGCTGGCGACCGATCTGGGCCGCTCGCTGTTCCAGTTGCTGGGCCGGGGCGTGATCCCCTTCCTGGTCGGCGCGGTGTTCTTCCCGATGGCGCTGCCCGCGGACGCCGGTACCTGGGCGGCCTTCCTGGTCGCGCTGTTCCTCGCGATGCTCGTCAGCTTCGGCATCCGCTACCTGGTCGCGCTGAGCGTCTTCTGGCTGATGGACGGCACGGGCGTCAACCAGGCCATGATGATCACGGGGGTCTTCTTCTCGGGGATGACCCTGCCGCTGAACGTCTTCCCGGGCGGCTTCGGCGAGGTGGTCCGCGTCCTGCCGTGGGCGGCGCAGCTCCAGATGCCCGCGGACGTGCTGCTGGGGGAGACCGGGGTGGCGGGGGCGTTGGCCTTCCAGGCCGCGTGGGCGGTGGCGCTGCTGACGGCGGGCCGGCTGCTGCAGACGGCGGCGACACGACGGGTGGTGGTGCAGGGTGGCTGAGCGTGTGCGGGACGGGCGGCGCGGGGCGGCCGAGGGTGTGCCGGAGGGGCGGCGCGGGGCGGTTGACTGTGTGCCGGGAGGGCGGCGTGGGGCGGGGGAGCGGGCCCGGGACGGGCTGCGGGCGTACTGGCTGATCGCCGGGATGTGGATCCGTTCCACGATGACCTACCGGACGTCCTTCGCCCTCACGATGGCCGGGAACCTGGTGGTGACCGGGCTGGACTTCGCCACGATCCTGCTGATGTTCTCGCAGGTCGACTCGCTCGGCGGCTGGTCGCTGCCCGAGGTCTGCTTCCTGTACGGACTGTCGGCGACCGCGTTCGGCGTCGCCGACCTGGTGCTGGGCTCGATGGACGTGCTGGGCGCCCGGATCCGCGACGGCTCCTTCGACACGTTGCTGGTCCGGCCGGCCCCGGTGCTCGCCCAGATCGGCGCGGACCGCTTCGCGCTGCGCCGCCTGGGCCGGATCACCCAGGGCTCGGTGGTGCTGGGCTGGTCGCTGGTCTCCGTCGACGTCGCCTGGACACCGGCGAAGGTGCTGCTGGTCCCCGTGATGCTGGCCGCCGGCGCGGCGATCTTCTGCGCGCTGTTCGTGGCGGGCGCCGCCTTCCAGTTCGTGGCGCAGGACGCGGCGGAGGTGCAGAACGCGTTCACCTACGGCGGTACGACGCTGCTCCAGTACCCGCCGACGGTGTTCGGGAAGGACTTCGTACGCGGGGTGACGTTCATGCTGCCGCTGGCCTTCGTCAACTGGGTGCCGGCCGCGTACGTGCTGGGGCGGCCGTATCCGCTGCGGCTGCCGGGGTGGACGGCGTGGTCGGCGCCGCTGGTGGCGGTGGTCTGCTGCGCGCTGGCGGGTCTGGCCTGGCGGGCGGGGCTCAGGGCGTATCGAAGTACGGGAAGTTGATCTGATGATCGGGGCGCAGGGAGCTGATCTGATGTCGGACGTGTTCATCGAGGTCGACGAGGTGGAGAAGGTCTTCGAGGTCCGCAAGAAGACCGGGTTCCTGAAACGGGAACGGCACCAGGTGCGGGCGGTCGACTCGCTCTCCTTCACGGTGGCGCGCGGCGAGATGGTCGGCTACATCGGCCCGAACGGCGCCGGCAAGTCGACCACGATCAAGATGCTGACGGGCATCCTCACCCCGAGCGGCGGCCGGCTCCGGGTGGCCGGCATCGACCCGTCCCGTGAGCGCACCCGCCTGGCCCACCGTATCGGCGTGGTCTTCGGCCAGCGCACGACGCTGTGGTGGGACCTCCCGCTGATCGACTCCTACCGCCTGATGCACCGCATGTACCGCATCCCGGACGCCCGTTACGCCGAGAACCTGGACCGCCTGGTAGAACTCCTCTCCCTGGAAGCCCTGTTGGACGTCCCGGTACGGCAGCTCTCGCTCGGGCAGCGGATGCGCGGCGACATCGTGGCGGCGCTGCTGCACGACCCGGACGTCCTCTACCTCGACGAGCCGACGATCGGCCTCGACGTGATCTCGAAGGCCAAGGTCCGCACCTTCCTCCGCGAACTGAACACCGAACGCGGCACCACGGTCCTGCTCACCACCCACGACCTCCAGGACATCGAGCAGTTGTGCTCCCGGGTGATGGTCATCGACCACGGGCGGCTGATGTACGACGGTCCGCTCACCGGTCTGCACGAGGCGGGGGAGAGCGAGCGCACCCTCGTGGTCGACCTGGAACGGGAGCTCCCGCCCATCGACGCCGGCCCGGCGGCGCGGGTGGTGAAGGTGGAGGGCCCCAGGCAGTGGCTGGCGTTCCCGGCCGCGGAGTCGGCGGCGCCGCTGGTGGCGCGCATCGCGGCGGAGTACCCGTTGCTGGACCTGTCCGTCCGGGAGCCGGACATCGAGACGGTGATCGCGGCCATGCTGTATCCGATCGGGGACACCGCCAAGCCCCCGGCGGAGCGGCCGACGGCATAGTCCGGGGCGCCGGGAACTCGTAGTCTGCACTCCATGACCGAGGATGCTCCGGAGCTGCGCGCCTCCGACGCCGATCGTGAACGAGTCGCCGAGATCCTCCGGGACGCCCTCGCGGAGGGGCGGCTCGACATGGGGGAGTTCGAGGAGCGGCTGGAGGCGACGTACAAGGCCCGTACCTACGGTGAGCTGGCGCCCATCACGAGGGACCTGCCGGCGGGGGGTGCGCCGCCGGCCGTGTCGTTCAGCAAGGCTCCTGCGGAGAGCGGGAGCTGGGGGAGCCGGATCGTCGGTGGCGAGGGTTCGTCGACGTGGGCGATGGCCGTGATGTCCGGGTTCCAGCGCAAGGGACGCTGGACGGTGCCGAAGCGGTTCACCGGCTTCACCTTCATGGGCGGCGGCGAGATCGACCTGCGCGAGGCGAACTTCGCGGACGGCGAGGTCGAGCTCAACTGCATCGCGATCATGGGCGGGATCAGCGTGGTCGTGCCGCCGGGCGTCGAGGTCGTGATGCGGGGCATCGCCGTCATGGGCGGCTTCGACCACTACGAGGAGGAGACCCTGCCCGACCCGGCCGCCCCCAGGGTGATCGTGACGGGCCTCGCCTTCTGGGGCGGCGTCGAGGTGGAGCACAAGGTCACCAAGGCGGAACGCCGGCGCCTGAAGGAGGAACGCCGCCAGGAGCGGCTGGACGGCGGGTCGGCCCGGCACCAACTGCACGAGGCCCGGCACGAGTGGCGAGAGGCGCGCCGTGAGGAGCGCCGCGAGGAGCGGGAACGGCGCAGGCGCGGCGACCGTTGAGGGCGGCTGGTCTGGTACGGCGGCTGTTGAGGCGCGGCGGCTGCTCAAGCGCGGGGCTGCTGAGTCCCGGCGACTGCTCAAACACTGCGCCCGCGGAGGCGCCGCACCCGCTGCGGCGCCCCGGTGCCGAAGGCGCGGCGGTTGCCGAGCGGCTCGCGTCGGGCGTGCACGCGAACGGGCGGCGTACTCCGACGAGTCGCCGGGGTACGCCGCCCCCGCGCAGCCCGCGCAGCCCGCGCAGCCCGCGCAGCCCGCGCAGCCCGCGCCGTGGAGCGCGCCGTGGGAGCGCAATCTGGGGGCACAGTGGGGCCACCTGCCGGGGACTCAGAGGCTGCGGGCGGTGATGTCGCCCCGGGAGGTGGTGGCGCGGATGTCGAGCTCGGCGGAGCCGTCGTTCTTGAGGGCGTTGCTGACCCGGCCGTGGCCGGTGCCGGCGTCGAGAGCGGCCGAGACGCCGGCGGCGGCGGTCACCGTGATGTCGCCGGACTGGGTGCTCAGCACCACCGTGCCGCGCAGGGCTTCGGCGATCCGGATGTCACCCCGGGCGGTGCTGATCTCCGCGTCGCCGCCCAGCCGGCCGACCTCGACATCGCCGTCGACCGCGGTGAGGCGGAGGCTCGCGGCCTCGTCGATCTTCGTCCGGCGGTACGCGCCGTGGAAGGTGACGTCGCCGAGGCGGCCGACGCCGCGGAACTCGGCGCTGCCGGCCTTGCCCTCGACGCGGGAGCCGGCGGGCAGCTGGACGGTCACCTCGACGGATCCGGAGGGGCCGAAGAGCTGGTTCTTCGACTCCTTCGCGGCGATCCGCAGCACACCGTCGGCGTAGCCGACCTCGATCTGCTCGGCCGCCTTCACGTCGCGGCTCCTGGCGCCGTCGGCGGGCAGGACCTCGACCGTGGTGTCGGTCCGGTCGGCGGCGATGAACCGGATCTGGCCCGCGGGGATGTCGAGGACGGCGGAGACCGGGGCGGGGGTGTCGAACTTCTGCATCGTGCGCTCCTTCGATCCGTTGTTTCTGATGACAGAAACGCTACGTTGCGTTCATGGATGAGGCAACATACGCGTTGCGCTGAAACTGCATTCGTCCAGCTCAGGGCAATGATTTCGTTGCAACGTTCGTGAATCTAACGCAACGACAGCTAATCGGTTCGTTGCAATGGATTGAAGGTGAACGCTATGCTGGCGGCACTGAGGGACCACAGAGGAGGCCGTGATGCCGGGAGGCAGGCTCACCCAGCAGGAGCGTCAGCAGATCGCGGCGGGCCTGGCCGACGGTCTCGCCTACGCGGAGATCGCCCGACGGCTCGACCGCCCCACCTCGACGATCACCCGTGAGGTCATGCGCAACGGCGGACCCGTCGCCTACCGCCCCGAGATCGCCCACCGCGCCACCGAGCACCGGGCCCACCGCCGCCGGCGGACCGCGCCCCGGGAGGCGAGGACGGCGCCGGCGCCCCACGGGCGCGACACCGAGGCCGTACGCGCGTACGAGGAGGCCTTCACCACCGTCTTCATGCAGCAGGGCCTGCCCAAGATGGCGTCCCGGGTGCTGACCTGCCTCTACACCACCGACACGGGAAGCGTGACCGCGTCCGAACTCGTCCAGCGCCTCCAGGTCAGCCCGGCGACCGTGTCCAAGACGGTCGCACTGCTGGAGACCATGGGCCTGGTCCGCCGGGAGCGCGACGAGCGCCGCCGCGAACGCTACGTCGTCGACAACGACGTCTGGTACCAGGGGATGATCGCCAGCGCCCGGTCCCACGCCCAGCTCGCCGAGACCGCACGGCAGGGCGTCGGCGTCCTCGGCCCCGGCACCCCGGCCGCCGTCCGTCTGGAGAACATCGCCCGCTTCGTGGACTTCGTCGGCGAGAGCATGGCCCGCGCCGCCGAACAGGCCCGGGACATCCTCTGGGCGAAACCCGGCCCCGCCCCGCAGGACACCGCCGAGCCCGGCCCGGATCGCTGACCGGCCCGCTTACCGGTCGGCTGACCGGATCGCCGACTGGATCGCTGACCGGACCGCTGACCGGATCTCCGACCCGGCCGGCTGACGGGGCCGCCGGTCCGCCCGCAGAGAGGGCCGCCTGCGGAACATCCCGCCGGAATTTCCCGGACGGACAGCCGGCGGGAACTCTCGTCCGGTCCCGGGAGTAGCTCAGGAAGGGACAATATGTGCGGGATCACCGCGAGGGTGAGACCGGCTGCGAACGGGTGGAGCAGATGGTGGAACGTACGGGAACGGCGGACCGCGACGGCGGTGCGGACGCTCCGGTGACCGGCCGGCCGGCCGCCGCCGGGTCCCCGCCGTCCTACAAGTCCATGAACGCCTTCACACCCGCCGACGAGGAGCGCCAGGCCGGCGTCCGGCGTATGAAGCGCACGGCCACCGGCCTGCTGCTGCTCGTCGCCCTGGTGTACGCGCTGGCCAAGTGGGCGTCCGGCGCGGGCGCCGGCACCTGGGCGGACTACGTGGCCGCGGCCGCCGAGGCCGGCATGGTCGGCGCGCTCGCCGACTGGTTCGCGGTGACGGCGATCTTCCGCCACCCCCTCGGCGTGCCCATCCCGCACACCGCGATCATCCCCCACAAGAAGGACCAGCTCGGCGTCTCCCTGGGCGAGTTCGTCGGAGAGAACTTCCTCTCCCACGACGTCGTACGGCAACGGCTGCGCGCCGTGGGCATCGGCAGCCGGCTCGGTGCCTGGCTGGCGGAGCCCAAGAACGCCGACCGGGTCACCGCCGAGCTGGCGACCGCGCTGCGCGGCGCCCTGGCCGTGCTGCGGGACTCCGACGTCCAGGCGGTGGTCGGGGAGGCGATCACGCGGCGCGCCGACGCCCAGGAGATCGCCCCCGGCATCGGCAAGATGCTGGAACGGGTGGTCGCCGACGGCGGCCACAAGCGGGTCGTGGACCTCGTCGTCAGCCGGGCGCACGACTGGCTGGTGCTGCACGGGGACTCCGTGATGGACGCCGTCCAGGGCGGCGCGCCCGGCTGGACGCCCCGGTTCGTCGACCGGCGGGTCGGCGAGCGCGTCTACAAGGAACTGCTGCGCTTCTGCGCCGAGATGCGCGACATGCCGTCCCACCCGGCCCGCGGCGCCCTCGACCGCTTCCTCTCGGACTTCGCGAACGACCTCCAGTCCGACACCGACACCCGCTCCCGCGTCGAGCGGCTCAAGGGCGAGGTGCTGGGCCGCGGCGAGGTGCAGGACCTGATCGCGTCCGCCTGGACGGCCGTACGATCCATGATCGTCGCGGCGGCCGAGGACGAGCGCAGCGAGCTGCGGCTGCGCGTCCGCGCCTCCCTGATCTCTCTGGGCGCCCGGATGGCCACCGAGCCCAAGGTCCAGGACAAGGTGGACAGCTGGGTCGAGGGCGCGGCCGTGCACGTCGTGACGACGTACCGCACGGAGATCACGTCCCTGATCACCGACACGGTGGCCGGCTGGGACGCCGAGCACACCACCCGGAAGATCGAGGCGCACATCGGCCGCGACCTGCAGTTCATCCGGATCAACGGCACGGTGGTGGGGTCGCTGGCCGGGGTGCTGATCTTCACGGTGTCGCGCGCGCTGGGGGCGTAAGGCGCCCGGAGCCGGGCACACGGCCTTCGATTCCGGTTGTTCTCTCCCGGTCGAGGAGGCGCGATGGGTACGGCTACGGGTGTGGGCGGCGCGGACGGCGTGGGCGGCGCGGGCGGGACAGCCGGCGGCCGGACGATCACCACCCGCATCCCGGCCCGCCTGGACCGGCTCCCCTGGTCCCGCTGGCACTGGACGATCGTCATCGGCCTCGGCACGGTCTGGATCCTGGACGGCCTGGAAGTCACGGTCGTGGGAAACATCGCGAGCCGCCTCTCCGAACCGGGCAGCGGCCTCGCGATCTCCTCCTCCCAGGTCACCGGCACGGCCGCGGCCCTCTACGTGGTCGGCGCCTGCTTCGGCGCCCTCTTCTGGGGCCGCCTGACCGACCGTTACGGCCGCAAGAGACTCTTCATGATCACCCTGGCGGTCTACCTGGCGGCCACCGCTCTGACCTCGATCTCCTTCGCCCCCTGGTGGTTCTTCACCTTCCGTTTCCTGACCGGCTTCGGCATCGGCGGCGAATACGCGGCGATCAACTCGGCGATCGACGAGCTGATCCCGGCGCACCACCGGGGGCGCGTCGACCTGATCATCAACGGCAGCTTCTGGGTGGGCGCGGTCGGCGGCTCGCTCCTGTCGATCGTCGCGCTGAACACGGACTTCCTGGCGAAGGGCGTGGGCTGGCGCCTGACCTTCGCGCTGGGCGTCGTCCTCGGACTGGTCATCCTGCTGGTACGGCGCAACGTCCCGGAGAGCCCGCGCTGGCTGCTGATCCACGGCAGGGAGCGCGAGGCGGAGGAGATCGTCTCCTCGATCGAGAGCCGGGTGGCGGACGAGACCGGCAAGCGGCTGCCCGCGGCCGAGGGCGAGCTGGTGATCCACCAGCGCCGGAGCGTCACGTTCGGTGAGATCGCCCGTACCGTCTTCCAGGACTACCGGCGCCGGGCCGTCCTCGGCTTCTCCCTCTTCATCGGCCAGGCGTTCCTCTACAACGCGATCACCTTCGGCTTCGGCGCGATCCTCACCACGTTCTTCGACGTGCCGACGGGGGACACGGGCTACTACTTCGTGGTCATCGCGGTCGGCAACTTCCTCGGCCCCCTGCTGCTGGGCAAGCTGTTCGACACGGTCGGCCGACGCGTGATGATCTCGTCGACGTACCTCCTGTCGGGCCTGCTCCTCTTCCTCACGGCCCGGCTGTTCGACCGCGGTGTGCTGACGGCCGCAACCCTGACGGCGTGCTGGTGCGCGGTCCTCTTCTTCGCCTCCGCGGGCGCCTCCAGCGCCTACCTGACCGTCTCCGAGATCTTCCCGATGGAGACGAGGGCGATGTCCATCGCGTTCTTCTACGCCCTGGGCACGGCGGCCGGCGGCATCAGCGGGCCGCTCCTGTTCGCCGACCTGACGGGGACGGGCAAGGTGGCCGACACCGTGCTGGCCTTCCAGATCGGGGCGGCCCTGATGTGCGCGGCGGGCCTGGTGGCGGCGGTGTGCGCGGTGAACGCCGAGCGCCGGTCCCTGGAGGACATCGCCCGCCCGCTGACGGCGGCGGCGGAGAGCGGGACGGCGAAGGCGCGGGCGTAGGAAGGCACCCGGCCGACGCCGGCGAACGTGTCTCCGGCCCCCGGCCCCCGGCCCCCGGCTTCGTCTTCCGGCCCCGTTCCCCGCCCAGCCCCGGCGAACGGGGCCTCCACCGACGGCCCCCACTGACTGATTCGCGCGCCCGCTTCTCAGGCGCCCGTCGTCGAACCCGGCCGCACGATCATCAGGACCGTCACGACAGCCCACAGCAGGTTGAACAGCCCGGTGAACATGGCCAGCCGGACGGTGGCCTGCCGGGTGGCACCGTCCGCGCTGCCCCCGCCGCCCTCCACCAGCGCGCTCTGCCGGGGCAGCACCAGCGCGGCCAGCACCGCCGCTGCGAGTGCGGTGAGCGCGATCGACGTGATCAGCCAGGCGCTGCCGAGCACGTGCATGCTGCTCGCCGTGGCGAACCCGAACACCGGGACGACGACGCCTACCACCGCGTACAGCCGGCAGATCCGGTGCAGCAGCTGGAGGGTCTCGGCGGCCCGGACGTCGTCCGGCGCCTCGATGACGCGCCGGGCGGCGGGCGGGAACATGCTGGCGGCGACGGTGACGGGACCGACGGCGACGATCGCGGCGAGGACATGGACGGCGAGGAGGAACTTGGTCACGGCGACGACCGTAGGCGGCCGGGTGATCGCGTAGAAGCGGCGATAGTGCCACGCTTCGACGGATTCTCGCCAGCGGTGCCGGACGACTGCCTGGGAAACGGTTCCATGTTTGGCGGGAACCCGTTGAGCGATTACGTTCCTGCCATGCACACCGTCGCCGTACTCGTCCTGGACCAGGTCATCCCGTCCGACTTCACCGTGCCGATCGACACCTTCGGCTGGGCCCGGCTGCCCGACGGCCGGGACGCCTACCGGGTGCGGGTGTGCGGCCCGGCGGACGAGGTGACCGCGGCGGGCGGCGCGTTCACCGTCAAAGCGCCGTACGGGCTGGACGCGCTGGCCGAGGCGGACACGATCATCGTGCCGGGCGTCGCGGATCCCGCCGCCGCCCTGCCGCCCGAGGTCGCCGACGCCCTGCGCGCGGCGGCGGCGCACGGCACCCGGATCGCGTCGGTCTGCGTCGGGGCGTTCGTCCTCGCGGCCACCGGCCTGCTGGACGGGCTGCGCGCCACCACCCACTGGGCGGCGGCCGACGCCCTGGCCGCCCGGCACCCGGCGATCGAGGTGGACCCGAACGTCCTGTACGTCGACAACGGCCAGTTCCTGACCTCGGCGGGCGCGGCCGCGGCCATGGACATGTGCCTGCACCTGGTCCGCAGGGACTACGGCTCCGCGGTCGCCGCGCACACCGCCCGGATGTCGGTCATGCCGCTGGAACGGGAGGGCGGCCAGGCCCAGTTCATCGTGCACGACCAGCCGCCCGCCCCCGCCGGCGCCACCCTGGAGCCGCTGCTGGCCTGGCTGGAGGACAACTGCGACCGGGACCTGACCCTGGACGAGGTCGCGGACCGGGCCGGCATGAGCACCCGTACCCTCAACCGCCGCTTCCGCGACCAGACCGGCACGACGCCGTTGCAGTGGCTGCACCGGGCGCGGGTACGCAGGGCCCAGCACCTGCTGGAGACCACCGGCCACCCCGTCGAGCGCATCGCGACCCAGGCCGGCTTCGGCTCGCCGACGGCGTTCCGCGAGCGGTTCCGAAGGGTGGTCGGCACGAGTCCGCAGGCATACCGCCGGGCCTTCCGCAGCTCAGACGCTTAGGTCTCTGCTCGGACCTTCGCTGTTTCCACTGGAAAGGCGGCGGCCGGTACGGGTCTGCACAGATCCCGGTCAGGGCTGCCGGCGACAGCTTGACCCAGCCCTGACCGGCGTGCCGGGCGGGGGTACGCCGCGGCCGGGTGGGGATGCGGCGCTCAGGGCTGTCGCGGCGCCGGAGGCGGCCGCATCACCAGGGGAGCACCCCGGCGCGGTCGGTCACCGTTCCGGTGGGCGTGTCAGGCCCCAGAGTGGCGATGCGCACCGCGGCCTCGGCGCCCTCCTCGACGCTCTGCCCGATGCGGCCGGTGAACTCGGTCGCGGTCTGGCCGGGGTCCACCGCGTTGAAGCGGACGTCGGGGATCGTCCTGGCGTACTGCATGGTCAGCATGGTGACCGCGCTCTTCGACGAGCCGTAGGCGGCGAGCGGATACTGCGACTCGACACGCTCCGGGTCCTGGGTCAGCGTGAACGATCCGAGGCCGCTGGTGACGTTGATGACGGACGGCGCGGCCGCCGCACGCAGCAGGGGCAGGAACGCGTGCGTGACGCGCACCAGGCCGAAGACGTTGGTGTCGTAGACGTGGCGTATGTGGCCGGCCGTCATGTCCTCGGGTGGGGTCACCTCGCCGAGGATTCCGGCGTTGTTGACGAGGATGTCCAGGTGGCCGACGTGTGCGCGCAGCGTCTCGGCCGCCGCGTCGACCGATGCGTCGTCGGTCACGTCCATCTGCACGAAGGCGGCGCCGAGCCGGTCGGCGGCCTCGCGGCCCGTTTCGGCGTCCCGGGCTCCGATCCAGACCGTCTGGCCCGCCTGGATCAAGCGGCGCGCGATCTCGTGGCCGAGGCCTCTGTTGCCGCCGGTGATCAGTGTGGTGGTCACTTCTGCTCTCCTTCTGCTGCGTGTGGTCGGTAGGTGTCGTCGGCGCCGGTGCGCTGCCGAGGGCGCTCGGCTTCAGCGGGCGGGGCGGAAGCGGCGCAGCAGGCGGATGCCGTCCTCGACGGAGCCTTCGATGAGTTCGAGCATCTGCGGGACGAGTTCCTGCATGCGCGGCGCGGCGAGGTGGGCGTCGAGGTGGGCGCGGGTCTCCCAGCGTTCGTAGATGACGAACTCGCCGGGCCGGCCCTCGACCTCGTGGGCCTCGTAGTCGATGTTGCCCGGATCGTTGCGCGAGGGGGTGACGGCCGCGGTGATGAACGCCTTGAGGTCGGCCTCCCGGCCCGCCTTCGCCTTGGCGTCCCAGATGACGGTCACGTAGCCGGTGGGTGTTGCGGTCATGGTGAATCCCTTTTCTGTTTCCGTGGTGATGAGCTGTGTGCCGGTGTCGGTAGTGGTGCCGAGCCGGTGTCAGCTGCTGATGAAGTCGAGAAGGTCGGCATTGAGGGTGTCGGCGTTCACGGTGCACATGCCGTGCGACGCGCCCGGGTAGACCTTGAGGTCCGCGTCCTTGAGCAGCGTGACCGCCCGTGCGGCGGAGTCGGCGAGCGGCACGATCTGATCGTCGTCGCCGTGCAGCAGGAGCGTGGGCACGTCGATCGCCTTGAGGTCGTCGGTGAAGTCGGTCTCCGAGAGTGCCCTGATCCCCGCGTGGTGGGCCTGGGCACTGCCGGCCATCCCCTGACGCCACCAGTTCCAGATGACGCCCTGGGACGCGTGGGCGCCCGGTCGGTTGAAGCCGTAGAACGGTCCGGCGGCGAGGTCGAGGTAGAACTGGGAGCGGTCGGTGGCCACGCCCTCGCGGAAGCCGTCGAAGACCTCGGCCGGCAGCCCGTGCGGGTTTGCTTCCGTCTGGACCATGAGCGGCAGGGCCGCCGCGATGAGGACGGCCTTGGCGACCCGGCCGGCACCGTGCCGGACGACGTAGCGGGCGACCTCTCCGGCACCGGCACAGTGGCCGACGTGGACGACGTCGCGCAGGTCGAGGTGGGTCACCACGGCGGCGGCGTCCGCCGCGTAGTGATCCATGTCGTGCCCGTGGCCGACCGGGACGGAGCGCCCGTGCCCGCGACGGTCGTGGGCGATGACGCGGTAACCACGCTGGAGGAGGAACAGCAGCTGGGCGTCCCAGTCGTCCGAACTCAGCGGCCAGCCGTGGTGGAACATGACCGGCCGGCCCGAGCCCCAGTCCTTGTAGAAGATCTCGGCTCCGTCGCCGGTGGTGACGAACGGCATGCTGTGCTCCTCGTGGTCTCGCCCGGATGCCGGGCGGATGCGATGTCCCCACGAGAATGGCCCGGCCACCGTGCCGACAGCCTCCGTCAGCTGGCTGACATCCGGCCGACGGGGTGCTTAGCCCAGGGCCGGGGCAGTGGTGCGGCCCGGGCGCCAGGCCCTCACGGCCGGCCGGCCGACGACTCGGGAGGCGTTGCCTGAAGAGCGTCGCGGAGTTCGGCCCGGGCCGTGATCCCCAGCTTCGGGAACACCCGGTAGAGATGGGAGGAGACGGTCCGCGGTGAGAGGAACAGACGCGACGCGATCTGCGGGTTCGACAGCCCCGCCGCCGCCAGCCGGGCGACCTCCAGCTCCTGCGGGGTGAGTGCCGCACCGGCCTTGCCCCGGCCCGTGCGCGTCATGCCGGTGGCGCGCAGCTCCGCCGCGGCCCGGGTCTGCCACGCGTGGGCGCCGAGCTCCTCGAAGCGACTGTGGGCGGCGGCCAGATGCACCCGGGCCTCGCGGCTGCGTCCCTGACGGCGCAGCCCCTCCCCGTACGCCAGATGCGCCTGGCCGACCTCGAAGGGCCACTGTTCGATGCCGGGCAGAGCGAGCGCCTCCTCGAAGCACCGGGCCATCGCCTCGGGGGGCGATGTCATCGCCGCGACCCTGGCCGTGCTCAGCGCGAACCGCGACGACAGGCGGGCCACCCCGGAGTCGCGCAGCGCGATCGCGTGCCGTCGCGCTTCCGCGTGCCGCCCGGTGCGCACGGCGGCCTCGACGAGGTCCGGTGCGCACCACAGCGCCTCGGGGTTGAAGGGCGGCAGCTCTCCGGGGGCGCAGATCGCCGTGGTGTGCCGGTAGGCCGTCTCGAAGTCGGCGGCGCCCAGCGCGGCCCGGGCCGCCGCCTGGTGGGCGCAGTTCTCCAGCCTCCGCAGGCCCCGTGGTCCCGACCAGCCCCACACCGCCTCGCAGTGGTCACGGCAGGCGTCGAGGTCGCCGCGCTGCGCTGCGGCCATTGCGGCTACATAGTGCCCCACCTGGGCAAACAGGTGATAGCCCGTCTCCTCGCAGAGCGCGATGAGCTCGGCAGCGGCGTCGGCCGAGGGCTGCCACCGGCCGGCGTACAGGTCGTCCAGGGCGACGAAGATCAGGGCCGGCATGCTCGCCCCCACCGCGCCGCCGTCGCGGATGACCCGGGTGACGGCCTCGCGGCAGCCCGGGAGCCGGTCCAGGTAGGAGGCGGTCAGGGCGGTGCGGATGACCACATCGGCGTCACTCTGGTCCTTCAGCCGTGCGATCTCCTCGTCCAGGCGGCGCAGCAGGTCCTCGGGGACGGAGCCGGAGTCGTGGTGGACCCGTGCCAGGGACGCCGCGGCGACGGGCGAGGCTTCGGGAATGCCGGCGAGCAGCTCGGCCAGCGGCTGCCAGTGCTCCGGCCGACCCGAGTACTGACTGGCGAGGGTGAGGGTGAACAACGCGGTCTCCCACTCGCCGCGGAGCGGGCCGGACGGGAGCGGGGCCTGCTCGACCGCCTCCTTCAGCAGCGCGTGAGCCGTGTCGGCGTCCCCGTCCGTGACGAGCACCAGGAAGCCGGCCGCCGCGGCCGCCGCCGGTGACCGGGCCGCCGGGTCGCCCTGCACCTCGCGCATGATCTCGTGGCTGACGTCCAGATGGCCCGCGACCCAGGCGGCGACGTAGGCGGCCTGTGACAGGCGGCGGCTGCGGGCGGCCCGGTCAGGGCTCAGCTCGGCCGCGCGCCGCAGCCTGGTGATCGAGCCGTCGGCGTCGCCGCGCCGCAGGCTGCTGCGGGCCGCCGACTCGATGACGGCGGCGGCCTCCTCGTCGGGCACGGTCGTGGCTCTGGCGAGGTGATCACCGCGGCGTTCGGGCTGGTCGGCCAGCGCCAGGGCCAGCTTGCGGTGGGCGCTGCGCCGCTGCTCGCCGGTGGCGCCGTCGACCACCGCGGACCTGACCAGCGGATGCCGGAAGCGTACGGTGCGGCCGCTCTCCGCGACCTTGACCAGGTGGTCGCGCTCCGCGGGCGCGAGGTGGTCGAGCCCGCCCGTCCCGTCGGCCGCCTCCAGCACGCGGATGTCGCCGGAACCCTCGAGCGCCGCGAGCAGCAGCACCTCGCGCGTCCGCTGGGGCAGCCGCGCGACGCGGGCGGCGTACAGCGCACGGACATCCCGCCCCGGGCCGCTTCCCCACCCCGCTGCGGTGCCCTGCCGGTCGCCGGAGACACTGGTGGAGGCGGCGAACTCGAGCAGTGCCAGCGGGTTTCCCTGTGCATCTCGCGCCACGCCCGACAGGATGCGGCGCGGCAGGTGAGCGAAGCGCCGGGACAACAGCCGCAGGGCATCCGCGTCGGTGAGCGGCGCGATCTCCTGTTCTGCCAGGCCGGTGGGCGGGGCGGGCGCGTCGGCCTCCGTCCGCTGGGCGCCGAGCAGCCCGATGCGATGGCCCACCAGCCGTCGGGCCACGAAACCCACTGCGGACCGGCTCGCGTCGTCGACCACATGCAGGTCATCGACCACCAGGAGCAGCGGCTGTTCCCTCGCCGCCTCGCCGAACAGCGCCAGGGCCGCGTTCAGGACGGCGATCCGGTTCGGCGCGGGACCGGCGCCCAGACCGAGCGCCACGTCGAGGGCCTCTCGCGAGGACCGCGGCAGACGGTCGAGTTCGGGCGCCAGCGCGACGACGAGCTGGTGCAGCCCCGCGAAGCTGATGTCCGTCTCGTACTCGACGCCGCTCCCGCGCACCACCCGCATGCCCTGGGCCGCCGCCAGCTCGGCGGCCGCGTCCAGCAGCGCGGTCTTGCCCACCCCCGGATCCCCGGTGAGCAGAAGGGCGGCTCCGCCCGCCGCGACCGTGTCCAGGAAGGCCGCGAGATCGGCGAACTCACGCTCCCGGCCGACCAGTCCGGTCGGGTCCAAGCCCATGCCTGTCACTGATGTTGCCCGTTCCGCATCCGCTGTGTCCCTCATCCTGCCGTGCGGAGCAGCCGAAACGGCCGGCCTCGCCCATGGCCGGGAAGTATTTCACCGAGGGACGTCAGACGGATCCTTCGGTCGCCTGTACGGCCGGTCTCCAGTGTTCCCGAACCGGTGAGCGAGACGATCACAGGACAGAGATCCCGAGTCGGACGACATCGACGCCGGCACGGAAGACCGCAGCACCAGGGGCCTCCTGCTCGGGCGGATTCGACACCCACGAGCTGTGCGGGAGGCCCCGCTTTCATGCTCGGCCGGCCAGAAGAACACCCGACCGGGCCGACGATCTCGAACTCACGCCCACCAAGATCGATAGAGCAACGGCTTCCAGGCCTCCCCGCTCGGGCGTCCGCTCGGACCTTCGCTCAGGTCTCCGCCAGGCCACCCCGCTCAGGTCTCCGCCACCAAGGCCCCGCCTAGGCTCGCCGATCCGCGACGGCCCAGGACGCCAGCGCCACCGCGCCCGCCACCCCGAAGACCGCCGGCCAGGCGCCCACCTTCTTGGCCAGCGGATGCGACCCCGCGAACGCGGCGAGGTACGCGGCGGACAGCGCCCCCGCGGCCTTCCCGCCCGCCCGCTGCCGCCACTGCTGCGCGGCCGCGGCCCCGGCGACGGCCAGCACGGCCCCGCCCAGCGGCCGCTGCTTAGTCCAGCGTGCGACGCCGTAGCCGCCGACGAGACCGCTCGCCGCGATCACCGAACTGGGAACCCTGGCCATGGCCTTCTCCCTTTCTCCTGCTTTCTCCTGCTCCGTCTCCGGGACCTCCCGAGGCTAGCCGAGGGGCCGACCGGCACCTCGCCCGCCCCTCCCACCGCACCGCACGCATGCCCCACATTGGCCGAATCGGTGCCATGGCCACCGATTTTCGGGGTACCCGGCGTGGCACCGGCGCGTATCGACGCGCCCCCCCGTCCCCGCCCCGGAGTTCCCGGAGACGCCCGGAAGAGGAGTCAGCACGATGACCGTGACGAGCCCGCAGCCGAGAGCCACCATCGCCGCCCCCGCGCCCGCCACCGCGCCCGCCACTTCTCCCTCTCCGGCCCCGAGCCCCCGTAAGGTTCATGCCGTTCATGCCGTTCACGCCGTTCGTACCGGAGGCTGGCAGGAGTTCACCGAAGCCGTGCGGCAGGCGGGCCAGTACCCGACGCGGGCGCGGGCCGAGCAGGTCACCCGCATCGTTCTGTCGGCACTGGGCGACCACGTCACCGGCGACGAACGGCCGGTGCTGACCCAGGCCCTCCCACTGGAGGCGGCCGAGCTGATCGCCGCCCAGATCCCGGCGGCCGCCCCGCTGACCGCCCGCCGGTTCGTCGACTCGGTGGCCGCGCACATCGAGGGCTCGAGCCCCGCCACCGCCCGCTGGGACGTCAGCTCGGTCCTCGGCGTCCTCGCGGAGACGGTCGGCGAGCCCTTGACCACCCGTCTGCTCACCCAGCTCCCGCCCGGTTACGCCCTGTTGTTCGGCCGGGCCGAGCTGGCCCGCTACAACCTGGTCGCCCCGGACTGAGAGCGGGTCACCGGCCGGAGCGGGCCGGCCCCGCCGCCCCGCGATCGCGGCATCGCCGTCTTCCTGAAACCAGCGGCTAGGACCGCCACTTCGGGCTGAGCGCGATGGCGCGGAGCTGCTTCATGGTCAGCGCCGGGGTCGCGCGGGTCGCGGGGGTCATCTGCGACCCGGAGTTGAAGGCGCTGACCACGACCCGGAAGCCGTCCGTGCGCAGGGTGTCGGCGGTCCACATGACGACCCCGTCGCCCCCCTTCTCCCCCGGCCCCTTGTGTTCGGCGACCCGCGTCCCGTCGGCGAGGGTCTCGGACCCGGCCCCGAACAACTGCTTCGCGACGTCGGACATGTCGGGCTGCACGTTGATCTGGACGAGGCTCCTGCCGTGCCCGTCGTCGACGACGACGTAGGTGAACTGGCCGTCGTCGTCGCTCGCGTGCCCCACCACCTTCAGCCCCTTGGGGATCAGCGAGGTGAGGATCTGCCGGGTCCTCCTGCCGTCATCCGGGGCGGCGGGCGGCTCCTGGGTCTGGCGGGGGTCCTCAGGGATGGCGTCGACGACCCCGCGCCACTCCTTCGCCGCCGCCAACGCCTTCAACTGCTCTGTCGACAACGGAGGTTGGTCCCGGCTGATCGGTGCGTCCTTCTCGGCGGCGGCGTTCCACTCGCTGACGGAGACGTGATGGCCGTCCGGGGTGACCAGGTTCGCGGTCCACAGCTTGGTGTCCACGCGCCGGTCGGGATACTCGTAGCCCTTCAGGACGGTGACGACGGAGGCGTCGGGCAGATGGCTGGTGACGCAACTGTCGTAGGGGATGAACACCTTGTCGGGGCACTGGGTGGCCTGCCGGGCCTCGTTCCCGCCGGGCAGTACCCGGTTCACGGCGACGCTGATGGCGGCGGCGCCGTGCCCGTCGTCGTAGACGACCTGCGCGTACGGTGCCACCAGCGGGTCGCTCGCGTCGACGCCCCGCCCCCGCGGCTTGCCGAACTTCCCCTCGGGCAGCAGCTCTTCCAGCGTGTTGATCATCTCGTCCGCGGTGACGCCGCGGGCGGTGGGGGAGAGCACGGGGCGCGGGGTGGTGCGCACGGCGGAGGGGGACTGTCCGGACGACGATCCGCTCCAGGGCACCAGCAGCGCCCCGCCCACACCGGCGAGCGCGACACCGGCGGCGCCGCCCAGCACGGTGGCCCGCCGCCGCAGCCGTCGCCGCCGCCCCCGCACCGTACCGGCGGCGACGAGCGCGCCCCGGTCGGCCTCGAAGGTGTCGCCTGCGGCGTGCAGGGCGGCGGCGAGCCGCACCTCGAAGGCCTGGTCGTTACTGCTGTTGCTGTCGCTGTGCCGCTGCTCCACGGGCATGACGAACCACCGTTTCCACAAGGTTGATGTCAGGAGCGGGCGTACTCGGCGAGATCCTCGCCCAGCAGCTCGCGCAACCGCGCGAGGGCGCGCACGCACCGCGTACGGACGGCAGCCGAGCTCATGTTGAGCGCGTCCGCGGTCTCGTGCACCGACCGGTCCTCCCAGTACCGCAGGACGACGACGGCCCGGTCCTTGGCGGGCAGCCGCGCCAGCGCGTCGAGGAGGGTCAGCCGCAGCGAGGGATCGGCGCCGGTGTCGGCCAGCTCGGGAAACGAGTCCCTGGCCCGCTCCCTGCTGCTGAACCGCCGCCGGTGGGCGAGGAAGGTCCGGCTGAGGACGGTCTGGGCGTACCCCGCGGGGTTCTCGGCACGGGAGACCCGGCCCCAGCGGACGTAGATCCGCCCGAGGGCCTCCTGCACCAGGTCCTCCGCGAGGTGGGTGTCCCCGGCGGTGAGCAGACAGGCGGACCGGTACAGATGCCCGGCCCGTGCCGCGGCGAACTCGACGTAGTCCTCCCCAGCTTTCTGACTCATCCGCAAGCTTCCCCCGTCCCCGGCACTCTGCCGCTCACCTCACTGATGCGGTGGGCCCGGGAAAATGTTTCAGAGGAATCTCAGGATTCTCAGAGGAGGCTCTCACTGGGGCCGGTGCCGGACGGAAGTCGAGAAGCGCTCGCCGGCGGTTTTTATGACGTCCCGTCAGCTTTGGGCGGGCGCCTTCTCACGGTCTTCGGCGGCCTGGAGGGTGCAGGGGGCGCGCCAGGCGAGGTTGGTGATGTTGACGAGGCGGTCGGCGGACAGGGCGAGGCTGAGCAGGCTCAGCAGGAGGTCGAGCGCTGTCTGCGATCCGTCGAGGGTGACGGTCACCCGTCCGCCGTCGGGATGGAGGCGGATGAGGGCGGACTCCGGGCGCAGGCGTTCGATCAGCGGGCGGGTGAGGTGGACGTCGGCGGTGGCGGGGCCGTGATGGTGGAGGATTTCGCGGTAGTGGGTGCGCGCCGCCCAGCCGATGCCGCAGGCCGCCGGGGCGATGAAGAGGTCCGGGAAGTGGGCAAGGGCTGCGCGCAGCCGGGTGTCGTCCATGGTCAGATCTCCGGGCGGGTGGACCGGTCGCTGGAGCGGGTGGCGGCGATGGCGAGGACGGCGGCGGGCGGGGCGAGGTGCAGGGCGAGGGTGACGGCGGGGACGCCGACGGCGGTGCCCAGGCCTCGGGCCACGTTGACCATGCCTCCGCCGGTGCCGGCGTCCCCGATCTCGTGGCCCGGTGGCCGGTGCCCGCCGAGTCCTGGCCGTTCGTTGACGCGGCGCGCAGGCACCTTGTTCTCGAGGCGGCCGCCGTGGCCGAGGACCCGTCGACGGAACTACCCGCGATCCTGCTGTCCGCACTGATCACCCGCGTCGAGCCCCCGCATTACGAGGCGCGCTCGGCGAACCCGACGTTCCAGTTGTTCCGCTCGAGCGTCGAGGCGTATTTCCGGACCCACCACGACGCCGGCTACTACGCGGCTGCGCTCGGGTTCGCCCCGCGCACCCTGACCCGGGCAGTGCAGCAGGTCACCGGGCGTACCGCGAAGGCGTACATCGTGGAACGGATCGTGCTCGAGGCGAAGCGCCTGCTGGCCCACGAACGCGTCACCGCGGCGCGGTGTGCGAGCGAACTCGGGTTCCCGGACCCGTCGAACTTCTCGCTCTTCTTCCTGAACGCGACGGGCCTGCGCCCAGGCGCCTGGCAGGCGGCGACGATCCTCGACTGACCCGCCGACGCTCGCCTCCCGCTCGGCTACCTGCCGGCCGGCGCAACGGGTTCGGCGGCGGTCTCGACGACGTGTTCGACGACGGTCTCGACGAGCCCGGTCTCCAGTCGCAGCACGTATCCCGACACAGACGCGAGGACCTCGCTGGTCATCAGCGGGTCGGCGAGGAGCTTCTCGACGTCGCGCCGCACGGTCGCGGCCGGGTCCGTGACCGCGCGCTCGGCGAGCACGTCGTCGCCGCCTCCGGTGCGATCTGCGAAAGAGCGGCGGAACGCCGGGTCGGCGAGCAGGCCGGTGCCGCACTGCGTGTGATGCACGATCGCGACGTCCATCCTGACCCCGAGCCGCACCGCCAGATACGCGATGTCCTCGGTCACCCGGCCGTCCACCCGTCCGCCCGTGTTCCGCAGCACTCCCGCGTCCCCGGTTCCGATCCCGAGGAAGCCTGCGGGCTCGACTCGCGGATCGGCACAGACCAGCACCAGCGGCAGCCGCTCCGGCATCGATGTGGGCATCGCCAACCGGGCGAGGTCGACGTTCGCCGCGAAAACCTGGTTGCGCTTCAAGAACTCGTCGAAGTCCGACACGATTCCTCCATGTGGTGTATCTGCAACATTGACTGCATCGGCTACGCTACATACGAGGAGGTGCATATGCAACACCAAGGATCGGAAGAACCGAAGCGGCAAGCCCTGTGGATGGCGGACCGGTGTCTCGGCAGGCGCATCGCGCGGCTGCACCGGCTCGTCTCGCGGCGCTTCGAGGCGGAGTTGCGGGAGTCGGGACTCACCCTGCCGCAGGTCGAAGTGCTCTCCGAGATGACCGCTTCCGGTGAGCCCGCCCGCCCGTCGGAGATCGCCGGCTGGCTCGGCATCGAGCGCTCCACGATCAGCCGCAACCTTGACCTGCTCGCCCAACTCGGCTACGTCCGCGCTGCAGAGACGTCGGCAACCGGGCGAACGACCCGTGTCGTCGTGACCGACGCCGGCCACCAGGCACTGGCGGACGCCCAGCCCGCCTGGGAACGGGCGCAGGCATGGATCAGCGGCGCGGTCGACGAGGACGCCGTCGACGCACTCGACCGCTGGCTCACCGCCCTCGAACTCGCCCCACGGCCCCGCTGACCACGAACGTCCGCCCCGGGAGGCTACGGCGACCACGGCGCCCGCCCACTCGCCGAGGACGGCGCCGCGTTCGGGCCGTCCGGCAGAGCCCGTGGCTGGAGCGGCACGTCGGCGCGATGCGCCCCTGCGGCGTGCAGGGCCGGGACGGCTACAGCCGTGCGGTGAACTTCCCGTCGCGGCGCTTGTGCAGCCAGCCGCGGTCCGCGAGCTTGACCAGTTTCGCCCGCAGCGGCTCCGGCTTCTCGCGCACCTCCACCTGAAGGCCCAGCTCTTCGCCCACCGCCCGCACCTGCATCGGACCGCTGGCGGCTCGCACGATCGCCAGGATCCGGCGGTAGTCGTCGGACAGCGCGGTCTCGTCAACGCTGTCGCTGCGGTGCGGGACCAGCAGCATCGCGCGCCCGCCGACCCTGCGCTGACGCCGGAGTGACGGCAGCCCGTTCCCCAGCTGTCCGCTCGCTCATCCGCGTCAGGACCCGCTCGGCGACTGCGAGTTCGTCCCGCTCGGCCAACACCTCGTCCAACTGCTTGACCAGGTGTTCTTCCGGCTCGTCCAATTCCGCGCGGCGCGCGGTGATCCGTTCCGGTACCTCGGGGTCCACCATGCCCGGGAGCGTAGGAGCATCGCAGGCTGGAACGGGTCAGAGCCCACGAAGACCCCCCTGCCCGACGATCTACACGGCAGACTGCCGCGCGTGACCAGCACGAGCACCGGAGCGCGGAAGCACGCCAGGCCCGTGACCTGCCACTTCACGATGCACACCACTCACTGGAGCGAGTCGAGCCAGCGGCGGAGACGGGCGCCTTCACGAGTCATGACGTCCGGGTCGCGCAGCGCGTGGGCCATCAGCGACATGCCCTGGTAACCGGCGACGAGGGTGAGGGCCAGGTCGTCGGGGTTGTCCGGGCCGTTCGGGCCGTCCGGGCCATCCGGGCCGGACAGTGCCATCTCACGGAACTGACGTGCGGCCCAGTCCAGCAGCCGCCGGATCACGGCGCCGGCTTCCGTGTCGAGGGTCCCGTCGGCGCGCTTGCCGAGTTCGGCGGCCAGGGTGCCGGTGGGACAGCCGTACCGGGCGGCGACGTCACGCTGCTCGACCCACGCCTCGACCAGCGCCTTGAGCCGGTCGCGCGGGTCGGGCAACCGGTCGAGGCGGCCGGTGAGTTCGTCGAGGTACGCGGTGTGCTCGGAGAGGGCGGCCTGGACCAGCTCGTCCTTGGTCTTGAAGTAGTAGTAGACGTTCCCGACCGGGACGTCGGCCTCCCGCGCGATGTCGGCGAGGGTGGTGCGCTCGACGCCCTGCTCGTGCAGGACCTTGGCGGCAGCCGCCATCAGCCGCTGCCGCTTCTGCGAGGCCCGTGCCCGCCGATCCACTGAGTTGGTCACCCAACTGACTATAGACAGCGGTTGGGTTGTCCGTGCTAGCGTCTGCGTCGACCAGTAAGTCAGTCAACTAACTAACTAGCTGCCCAACGGGAGACGGCAATGATCACGGTGACGGGTGCGACCGGCAACATCGGCCGGACGCTGGTGGACCTGCTGGCCGAGGCGGGCGAGGAGGTGGTGGCGGTGTCCCGGAATCCCCAGGACCACCGGAACCCTCGGAACCCCGGGGACTACGGGGACCCCGGGCATCCCCGGCAGACGTCGTCCGGCGTCCCCGGCGTCCCCGGCGTCCGGTGGGCCGAGGCCCATGTCGGGGACGCGGCGAGCATGCGGGAGCCGCTGACCGGCGCCCGGGCCCTGTTCATCGTCCTGGGAGGCGAACTCAACGCCTTCGGCGAGCACCCGAAGCTCCTGCTCCGGGCGGCCGCGGACGCCGGCGTCGAACGGGTCGTCCTGGTCTCCTCCCAGGTCAGCGCGACCCGCCCGGAGGCACCCTCACACGCCCGCCTGCGCGAGTACGAGGCGGCGGTACGCGCCTCGGGCCTCGACTTCACGATCCTGCGGCCCGGCGGCTTCGCGTCGAACGCCTTCGCGTGGGCCGAGACGATCCGCGCCAAGCGCACGGTCCTCGCCCCGTTCGCCGACGTGGCCCTCCCGGTCGTCGACCCGGCGGACATCGCGGCGGTGGCGGCGCGGGCGCTCCGCGAGGACGGCCACGGGGGCCGCGTGTACGAACTGACCGGCCCGGAACCGATCAGCCCGCGTCAGCAGACGGCGGTGATCTCCGCGGCCCTGGGCGAGGAGGTGACACTCGTGGAACTCCCCCGCGAGGAGGCCCACGCGGCCATGTCCCGCGTCATGCCGGAGGAGGCGGTCACGGGCACCCTGGACGTCCTGGGCGCACCGCTCCCCGCGGAGCTGAGGGTCAGCCCTGACGTGGAGACCGTACTGGGGCGCCCGGCGGGCGCCTTCGGGGGATGGGTGGGGCGCAACCTGCGGGCGTTCCGGTAGCGGGTAGCCGGTATGGGGCGGCCGGGGCGGCCGGGGCGGCCGGGGCGAGCCGGGGTGGCCGGGGCGTACGGGGCGTACGGGGTTTCATGTGCTCGGGCCATCCGCCCGCTTCAGGACCGTCGAAACGGCCGGCCGGCGAACTCACCCGTCCCCGTCCCGTGCTGGCGTAGAGCGACACTCAGGCGTGCCGAACAACTCCAAGGGTCGTCACGCCTTGTGACGGGTTGCCGGGTCTTCTCTTTCGGATCACTCTCACGGGCGTGCGACAGGTTGCCCTGGCGCGGCATGTCGTGGCGTCGAGAGGTCAGACGCGGAGCAGGTCGGTCGAGAGGGCCCAGAGGCGCTTGGCGGCGACGGGGTCGAGCGCCCATTCCTTGACACCATGCGGGTGCTGCGCGAGGTCGGCGTCGTTCGGCACGGTGTAGGCCTCCTGTGCATCGTCGAGGTAGTGGCCTCCGGAGTGGGCGAACTCGGGGGCGACGGCCGCGACGATACTGGTGGCGGCCCCCTGCTCGACCGTCTTGTACGTGAAGACCCCGGCGGCCTCGGCCGCGTCGAGCGACGCCTTCTGTTCCGGTGTGAAGTTCCGCTGCAGTCCCGTGGCGATACCGCCGGGGTTCACCGCGTTGGCGACGATGCCGTCGGCCGCCCACAGGCGGGTCGCCTCGACGGCGAAGAGGGAGTTCGCCGTCTTCGACTGGGCGTAGGCGATCTGCGGGTCGTAGCTGCGGCGCTCGAAGTGGAGGTCGTCGAAGTCGATGCCGGACCGCATGTGCGCCGTCGAACTGACCGAGACGATCCGTGCTCCATCGTGGTCGGCCGCTCCCCGGGCCAGGGCGTGGTGAAGGCCGGTGGCCAGCGCGAAGTGGCCGAGATGGTTCGTCGCGAATTGCAGCTCCCAGCCCTCATGCGTTCGTTCGAGGCCGCCGGTGACCACGCCGGCGTTGTTGATCAGCAGGTGAAGCGGGCCGCCCCACGCGGCGACGAACCGGGTGACGGTGGCCCTGTCGGCGAGGTCGAGCCGGACGACCCGGGGCCGGATCCCCCCGGTCGACTTTCCGATCGTCTCGGCGACGGCGCCACCCGCAGTCGTGTTGCGGACGGCGAGCGTCACTTCCGCCCCGGCAGCGGTCAGCGCACGAGCCGTCTCGATCCCGAGTCCGGAGGAAGCTCCCGTCACGATCGCACGGAAGCCGGTGAGGTCGATGTCCTCCAGCACCTCGTCCGCGGTGCTGGAGGAGGTGAAGGGCGTGGAGATGAGTCTGCGAGCGTCCATGGCGCGACTATACGCACTAGGCTCGATTTGTATAGTACGGTTCTCGCTCGTATGCTCGCTCCATGAGCAGTCCCGACGCCGGCCACCCGCCGTCGACAGTCGCTGATGCCGACCGTCGGACCATGGTGCTGGAGTCCGCCATGGCCACGTTCGCGCGATTCGGTTACCGGAAGACCTCGATGGAGGAGGTGGCGCGGGCGGCGCACATCTCCCGGCCTGGGCTCTACTTCCTCTTCTCCTCGAAGGAGACTCTGTTCCGTGCCGCGGTCACCCAGGCCCTGGATCGCGACATCACCGCGGTCGAACGGGTCCTGGCCGACAGCGGCCGCCCCCTTTCGGAGCGCCTCGTCGAAGCGTTCGACCATTGGGCCGGTCGCTACATCGGCCCGCTGGCGCGCGATGTCGCGACGGTTATCGAGGGCAATCCCGGCATCCTCGGAGAGATCGTCGAGACCGCGCCGCGACGTTTCGAGGAGCTGATCACAGACGCGATCGCCGTCGAGTCGGGGCGAGAGGCGGCCCGCCCCGTCGCACAGACGATGATCAGCGCATCGATCGGCCTCAAGCATCAGGTCGCGTCACGGGAGTCCTACCTCGAACGGCTGGCGGTCGCTATCGGTCTCCTGGTGCGCTGAAAGGGCTCCCGGCCTTCTTGGCGGCGGCGGATGCAGCTGCTGCACCACCGGTGCGCGGAGTACACCAGCCACAGGAGTCGCGCAGGCCAAGGCCGACAACGAATCACCCCCTCCGAGGGACCATTCGACGCGACCCACCACGAGAAGCGGTACTGTCCCGGCACTTCACAGCGAACCCGTTGATGCAGTCCGCGCAACATTGCCCAGAGTCCTCGTTCCCGCCCCCGGTCACAGCGCGGCCCGTACCGCCTCGACGAGTGCGGCGGCACGCGTGTCCTCGGCACCCTCGACGATGCTGTTCATGACGTACCCGAAGGCGATGCCGTGCTCGGGGTCGGCGAAGCCCATCGACCCGCCGCGGCCGGGGTGGCCGAAGGCGCTGGGACCGGTCAGCGGGTTCGTCTCGACCGGCAGCATGTACCCGGAGGCGAACCGGACCGGGAACATGATGACCTTGTCCACCCCGGCGGCCTGCTCCGCGGTCGCGGACGCGAGCGTCTCGGGGCTGAACAGCCGTACCCCGTCCACCTCCCCGATCAACGCGGCGTACATCCGGGCGAGGCCGCGCGCGGTGCCGATCCCGTTGGAGGCGGGCAGCTCCGCGGCCTGCACCTCGGCCGAGTTGAAGTCGATCTCGGCGGGGTCGGTGACGGTGAACGCCCGGTTGCTCAACGACCGCGGATCCTGCAGCGCGGCGACGAACTCCCGTGCCTCCGACGGCACGAGCTCCAGCGGTACGGTGCTCAGGTCGACCTCCGGCTTCGGATACACCATCCGGCTGACCCGCCCGCGCTCGGCCGCCGGCAGCCCGATGAAGAAGTCGAGGCCCAGCGGTCCGGCGACCTCCTCGGCGAAGAAGCGTCCGGGCGTACGGCCGTCCACCCGCCGGACGACCTCCCCGACCAGCCATCCGAAGGTCCGCCCGTGATACCCGTGCGCGGTCCCCGGCTCCCACTCCGGCCGCTGCGCGGCGAGGGCGTCGGCCATCGGCCGCCAGCGCAACGCCTCCTCCAACGGCACGGGCGGCTCGACGGTGACCACCCCGGCCCGGTGCGACAACAGCCACCGCACCGGGATCTCCGCCTTCCCCGCCGCCCCGAACTCGGGCCAGTAGGCGGCCACCGGCGCGTCGAGGTCCAACTGCCCACGCTGGGCGAGCAGATGCGCGACGGTGGCGGTGACCCCCTTCGTCGCCGAGTACACGAGCTGCAGGGTGTCCCGCTCCCACTCCCGCCCGGTGTCGGGATCGGCGACCCCACCCCACAGATCCACCACCGGCCGCCCGTCCCGGTACACGCAGACGGCGGCCCCGACATCCCCCCGCTCCGCGAAGTTGGCGCGGAACGCCTCCCGCACACCCTCGAACCCGTCGGCCACTTCCCCGTGGATCGTCGTCATGCCCTCATCCTGACACCGGCCACGCTGGCTCCAACCAACAGGTCCCACCTGTCAGTTGGCGCGACGGCGCGCGCTCTGACGAGCCGTAAGAAATCGTCAATTACAGATTGACGACACGAGATCGTCAATTTAAAGTTGACGCATGAGCCCACTCGACATCAGTCTCGCCGACCTGATCGCCCGACTCGACGAGGAACTCCCCGACGCCGGCGAACTGGCCCGCATCAGCGAGGCCCGGCTGCGCGCCCAGACCCTGTCCGACCTCGGTGACCAGCTCATCGACCACTACGTCAGCAAGGCCAAGCAGACCGGCGCCTCGTGGACCGAGATCGGCGACGCCATCGGCGTGTCCAAGCAGGCCGCCCAGCAGCGCCACGCGCCCACCGCATTCGAGCGGTACACCAACCTGAACCGGCACAGCATCGTGCTGTCGCAGGAGGCCGCCCGCACCCACAAGCACGACTCCATCGGCACCGAACACCTCCTGCTCGGCCTCCTCGGCGAACCGAACGGCCTGGCGTATGAGTTGCTGCTCGCGAAAACCGGGTCCGAGCAGCGCATCCGCGACGCGATCCAGGAAGCCCTGCCGCCGGCCGGGAAGAAGGCACCGCGAGGCCACATCCCCTTTCACCCGGAGAGCAAGGAGGCCATCGGCCAGGCCCGCCGCGCGTCATCCGACCTCGGCCATGACTGGGTCGGCACCGAACACACCCTCCTGGGCCTCATCCGCGTGGCGGAGAGCCCGGCCGCCCAGATCCTGCGCGGCCTCGGCTTCACGTCGGAGGAGTTGCACGAGACGGTGAAGACGGAGATCACCAGGCGCCGGGCCGCGGACGACACCCGGTGACGAGGCGACCGGCCGCCACGGGGGACCGGCTCGAACCGGTCCCCCAAAGGCCCAGGCGCCTCAGGCTCACCGGCAGGAACCGGCCCGCTGGGCAGCCGACGGCCCTGGCCCGTTCCTGCTCGGTCTCCGCCCTGCCCGGCATGAGACAGTCGGGCACCACCGGCCACCGAGCCCCGTCGAAGAGAAGAGCACCATGAGAACGCTGCCCGCCGTCACCGGTCGCGATGAGTTCGACGCCCTGGTCGTCAGGACCGACTACGAGGACGACCGCACCTGGCAGGACGTGACGGCCGCACTGATGGCACCTTGGGGAGACGGCGCCTACGAGGCACGCGTCCACTTCGTCGACGACCCGGCCTGGGCGGACGCGACCGCCGAAGAGATACTTCCCGTCGTCTCAGCCGACGAGAACCTCGCCGTGGTCTTCCTGGCCGACCGCACGACCATGCGGACCGGGAGCCACCCGCTGCTCGCGGTCACCACCCTCACCCGGGAGGAGTGCGTTGACGACGAGGACTACGACCAACTGACCGAGTTCGGAACCGAGTTCCGCACCACACCGGCAGGCGTCCACGACGTCCACGCGAACCTGAGCATCGGCAACCTGGGCTTCGAGGAGTACGCGGCGTGGGCCCACGACGACGCCGAGGGCGTCTACCGGTCCGCCTGAGGGGGAGTGCCTTTCGTCCTCGACGCCCGTGGGCACATCTCCTGTGCCTGCGCATCCCACGGGGATGCGCGGTGACCGGGGACGACTTCTGAGGAGCCGTCCGCCTAGACGTCGGCCACGAACCTCCTCCAAGTCTCGGCTGAGATCCTCAAGCGAGGACCCGCATGCCGCTTGGAATCACGTATGAGTACCTGTGCTCTGCGAAATGCCACCTCAAGGCACTCGGTCGTATTTCCTCCACTGTAGGATGATTTGAGCCATATGGGATCTTCGGTAACTCCATCGGCGACGGGCATTCATGGCTCCTAGCGGGCGCGTCCGATCATGGATGGGGGAGCCTGCTGCTAGGCGGGCACTGGGCAATCGATGCAGCGGAAGCTTCGTGGCGCGCCGTTCGGGGCTGTGGAATTGTCGAACTCGGAGAAATCGCCGCTGTCGTTTCTGTAGACGATGCCGATCCCATGTTCTGCGAGCAAGTCACGGAGCTCTTCACGAGGGAGCGAAGGCGTGAGAACCATCAGGTGGAGGGGTTGATCGTGGTCGAGCTCCCTCAAATAGCGCCGAGCATCGAGGAGTTGTGCAAGGGCTTGAGTGATGGACTCGCGTGCTGCGCTGGCCGTTGGCTCGTAGACCGTGTTGTTTGTGCGGTTGTATATGTCGAAAGAGAGCTGAGACGTTGAGTTCCGCATTGACAATTCGAGTTGAACAATGGGGTGCCCAGCTGCGGTCTCACGCTCTTCGAATGCTTCGGCTAGATCGTCGCGGGCTGCTTCTATTTGATCGGCATAGGTTGGTTGTTGTTGCCGTCGCTGACGGCGGTACGTCCGCGCGAGACGTCCCGCAGTCTGATTGAATCGAAACCTTGATCTGGGAGCTACTTGAAGAGTGTCGGAAGTATCCCGGATGTAGGGGCCAGTGGGGCGTAGCCGGAAGACAATGACGTTGCGGTGGTGGCCTAATTCGTCCTCGGCTTCCCGTATCTCGAATGGGTTGAGTTCGTCGACTTTGAACTGCCCGATATATCTATGCGTACGGGTGTCGCTCCCCGGTATCTTCCCTACTGCTATGAAAAGGTGTAGAGTGCGGCCCTTGTTCGCATGGTCGAGGATTGCGGCATTTCCGCCGCTCAGGGGCTGGTCTCCCCGCTTGCCGGCGCCGGTGTAGGTGAATATGGGGCCTATTTCGTCATCCTCGGCGAGCCACCCGTCGCGATATCCGTAGCGCTCGCCAATCTTGCTGTCCGAAAACAGAAGAACGTTCTTTTTTTCCACGGCTGGGCAGATTCCGGCGTAGCCACTGCCGCCGAGGACGGGATGGATTTGCGCACGCGTGAGGACGGCGCCGGGCTGAAGCGGAGGTGTAGGCGTTGTCATGAGGCGAGATTAATGGTTCCAGTGCCAACAGTGCGCGGGGGGTGCTAGAGGGTCCTTCGAGGGGCATTGTGGTCGCGCAGGGCCGGGGTGAGGATGGTGCGATGAGTGACGCAATGGGTGCCGTCGTCTCGGCTGTTGTCGCCTTCGTGGCCGCAGTCGTCGGAGCGGTGATCGCTGGCAGGTACGCTAAATACGGGGCAGAAGTCGGCGGACGTAAGGCCGTTGAGGCCGCCTTGGCGCAGGTACATGGTCAGGCGGCAGTGGAACACTGGCAGTGGGTGCGTAGCCAGCGCCATCAATCCTTTGCCGCCCTCATTGCGGCTTATGCGGCTCTGGATGACGTATTCGCTCGTATTGCGCCTGAAGTACTTAACGGGCAGCGGCTTGATACGTCGACGGGACGCGAGATGCAAGGGTGCGCTCTCGAACTCCAAGCTAAAACGAGTCAATTGGCGCTATGGGGACCAAGCGAGGCGTATTCGCTGGCTTATGCGCTCACTGGAAAGTCGGTGGAGGCGATGGGTGCCTTGTTGCATATAGGGGGCATAGGTGCCTCGGGGGTGAGTGGAGACTGGTCCAGATTTAGCCGAGTTAGAGGTGAGATGGTGGAGGCGTATGCGAGCTTCCTACAGCGAGCCGGCGAGATAGTTCGTGATCCGCAGCAGCCGGTCAGCTAGCGCATTTTGGCATCTGTTGCGGGCATTGCTTGTATAAAGCCTTGCCATGCAGCGGCGCTCCACGTGACCTGCGGACCCAAGGCGAACTTGGAATCGCGCACGGCTATTGCCTCAACGAGAAATGCAACTTCCAAACACTCGCCCCCCATGCCGTTGCTGTAGCTGCTCTTGTGCCACTGGATGTTGGACGACGACATCATCGGGAATGCTCCTCCAGGAGTCTGGTGATCAGTGAGGTCGAGCGCTGAGGGCTCAGTGCCAATGCTCTGAGATGGTCGAACGCCTTCGCGTAGAGCGCCACATCCTTGGGTTCTTCAAGGTAGACCGAATCGGTGAGCCCCTCTCGGTAGACCATGTCGGGGTCCTCCTGCTCAGGGAAGCCGAGGACTGTGTACGACCCCGTCGTGGGGTAGGCGCCTGCATCGAACGGAAGGATCTGGAGAGTCACGTTCTTCAACTTGCCGATTTCCAGCATACGTTCGAGTTGTCGGCTCATGACCTGGCGGCTGCCGACCACGTGCTGCAGTGCGCTCTGGTGGATGACGGCCCACAGGTCGGGCGCGTCCTCTCTCGTGAGCAACTCCTGGCGGTGCATCCGGACATCGACCATGCGCCTGATGTCCTCGGAGGTGTGGTCGACCCAGGCGCGGCACTGCTCGGCAGCGTACTCATCGGTTTGCAGTAGGCCCGGGATGAACTCCGCTTGATACGTTCGCAAGTTGGAAACGGCCTGCTCAAGGCCGACATAGACAGAGAACCAGGCGGGGATGGCATCACCGTGAGCGTGCCACCACCCCTTGGTCTTGGACTCCTTGGCCAGCGACTTCAGGAGGTCGCGTAGCTCTTCGGGGGTCGCGTAGAAGCGGCAGAGCGCATCGACATCTGAGGCTTGGACGCGCCCCTGTCCCGTTTCCATACGGCTGACCTTGGAACTGCTCCAGTCGAGCTCCTTGCCTACCTGGCTACAAGTGAGGCCGCTTTCCTCGCGAAGGCGCTTGAGTTCGATTGCCAGTCGGCGACGGCGCGCTGTAGGGGATCCGGCCATGTCAACTCCTCGTAGTTAGCGGAAAGTCCATCCCACCGGAAGACGTCCGAAAGACCAATCACCCTTACGAGGGAATCCCTTCGTGCATGTTGCAGGAAGGGATTCCCCGCTGCGAATCTGTCACTAGGAGTCACGGCTTCGTGGTGCTTCGCGACGGTGTGTGTGGGGAAGGTGGACGAAGATGATCTACGCAAGTGGGCGTGTGGTCCGGGAGCCCTGGCTGCACGAGTTTGCTGCCCATCCAGAAGAAGTCGCCCAACTGAGGCGGATGGTGAGGCTTCGACTCATCCTGTGGGGGTTGCAGGAGCATGTGGATGCAGCGCAGATCTGCGTATCAGAGCTCGTGACCAACGTCATTCAGCATGTCGGCGAGGGCACACCCACGACACTGCGCATGGAGCTCAATAGGCCGCACCTTCGTGTGGAGGTTGTGGATCCTGATCCTCGGGCGCTGCCTACCTTGCTTGCTGCTAGCACTGCCCTGGAATCGGGGCGCGGAATGGCGCTAGTCGACGCGGTGACCGACCACCGGTGGGGTGTGACCCTGCGCGGCGACACCAAGGTGGTGTGGTGTGAGCTGACTGTTGACGACTTCGCTGTCTGTAGCCCAACAAACGGCCCTCGCGTCACGCGCGCTTCGGCCATCCTTGAGCTTTACGGAACCTGGCCGCTTGCGCACGGTAGTGCCGTTCTCGGAAGCGGCAGTCGGCTGAATGTGGCGGCTGCGGAAGAGGCCGCCATTGAGGCCATGGCAGACCTGCTGCACTGGTTGCGTGCGCACGGCCATGACCCCGATGACGTGCTCGACCGGGCCCAGACTCACTTTGAAGCCGAGATCGGTGGTGTTTCTGAAGCTCCTCTAGTCTGCTAGTGCTGCGACCGGAAAGGTTCACCGGCTCGCGACGCCCGGCACGGCACCTCGCCGCGTTGTCGCATCACCCGAGTACATCCAGTACGCGGGCGATGCTCCGCCTTGCGATGCACCGCACCGGACGCCGCGAGCTTTCCGGCAAACCTTCCCGGCCACAGCACTAGCTCGCGGCGATTGCCGAGTATGACCACACGTCGGCAGGCAGTTCATGGTGAAGTTGCCAGGTGATCGCCATGGGCTTGCTCCCCTCGTGCCGGACGTACGTCGCAGGGCCGAGCAGCATCCATGGTTGAGGCTTGCCGATGTCGGTGTCCTTATAGCGCCGCATGAACAGCAGCACGTGGCTACCGCGCTGCACATGCTGCTGATAACGCAGGCCCGTGGGTGAGGCGTCAGTGGTAGTGCTCTGGGACTCCCAGTGGAAGAGGGCAGGGCTCAGTGCATAGTCCTTGTAGCGGACCGTCGGCGAGAAGTCCTTCTCGTTCTTTTCGAGAGTGATCAGAAGGGCATCCGTTTGGTTCGGCTCGTCCCACAGGACGCCCTGAGCGAAGGACCCAGGCATCTGCCCGTTGAGGCGAGCGACGCCAAGCGCGGCCAGGATCTCGGAGCGGTTGTACGCACTGTGGATTTTCAGGGGGATATGCGCGTGAGGGCCCTCCAGAGGGAGGGGGAAGTGGTCGGCCTGGCCCATCACGTGATCGAGTACCTGCTGTAGTTCGCTACGGAGAGCTCGCTGTTCGCGGAGTGATTCGAGGCCCTGGTCGTAGGAGGTGAAACCGCCAGCTTTGTCCCAGAGGTTAAAGAAGAGCATGCGCGCGTACGTTCTGTCCCTCGCGTCCAGGGCCTCATACGCTGGGGCGTCATCACTCAGCAGGCGGGTGTATGCCTCGGCACGCTCAGGGTCGTCAACATGCAGGAACGCGTACGCGCGCTTCAGTAGGTCTTCTTCGCCTGCTTGTTCAGGGAGATCGGCCAGGCCGGCGCGGCGCAGGACGGACGTCCACGAGTTGCTGGACTTGTACAGCTCTTTGATCTCCCGACGGCTTTCCCGCAGGTAGTCGGCCAGGAGTGGCGTGTTGAAGGTCTTGACCTCTTTGGCGAGGGTTTGGACGGTGGCCTTGATCTGCGTGCGGATGTTGTCCAGTACGAGGTCCTTGGACTTGCCCTCAAGGATGATCTGGCAGCCGGATGGCAGTAGCGGGAAGTCGTGCTCTGCGTGCTCAAGGAGGCGGTTGCGCGACAGGTTTGTCATCGCGCGGAACTGTTCCTCAAACCGGAACTCTGCGCGATGCTGGCCGATGAAGTCGAGCACAGTGAGTACGGGTTTGTCCGGCGTGCGGCGCAGGCCTCGGCCAAGTTGCTGAAGGAAGACCGTAGCGCTGTTCGTAGGGCGCAGGAGCAGCAGGGTGTCGACGTCCGGGATGTCCAAGCCCTCGTTGAACAGGTCTACCGAGAAGATGACCTGGATCTCTCCGGCCTTGAGCTCCGACAGGATTCGGTCTCGGACTTCGGGCTTCGATTCGCTATCCAGAGCCGCCGCCTCGAATCCTGCTTCCTGAAAGCACTTCGCCATGAAGTGGGCGTGCTTCCTGGTCACGCAGAAGCCCAGTGCGCGCATGCACGTCGGGTCGGATACCTTGTCACGCACCTGCTTGATGACGATGCGTGCCCGGGCGTGGTCGGCAGAGAACAAGTCGCCGAGTTGGCTCTGGTCGTACGTTCCCGACCGCCAGTTGAGGCGGCTGAGGTCTGTGCCGTCGGGCACACCGAAGTAGTGGAACGGGCAGAGGAGGTCATTGTCCAGCGCTTCCCATAGCCGCATCTCGGCGGCGATCCGACCTTCGAAGAACTCATCCTGTACGTTCAGCCCATCGGCACGCTCAGGAGTGGCGGTGAGTCCGAGGAGTTGCTTCGGCTTGAAGTGGTTGAGAACGCGGCGATACGTCGAGGCGGTGGCGTGATGGAACTCGTCCACGACGATGATGTCGAAGTGCTCCGGGTCGAACTGCTCAAGTCGCTGATCGGTGAGCGACTGGACACTTGCGAAGACGTGCTGCCAGTCGCGGGGCAGTTCGCCGCTGAAGAGCGGTTCACCGAAGGATGCGTCATCGAGAACTTCCCGGTACTTGCGCAGCGATTGCTTCAAGATTTCTTTGCGATGGGCCACAAAGAGCAGCCGCGGATATTGTCTGCCGCCCCACTGTTTGTGCAGGCTACGGTAGTCGAGCGCGGCCATGACCGTCTTACCCGTCCCGGTGGCGGCGACCAACAGGTTGTGATCGTGGCCACGGACCTCACGCTCGACGCGTAGCCGTTCCAACATGTCGGCCTGGTGTGGGTAGGGGCGAACCTCAAGCCCCGAGAGGCTGATCTTGGCGTCCTGATTGGACGTTGAGCCACCCGCCACTCCAAGGGCTTCATCCAATTTGCGGGCGTCGCGATCCGGGTCGTACTCCTCGAAGGCTATGTCATTCCAGTACGAGTCGAAGCTGGCCTCGAACTTGCTCAATACGGCAGGTGTAGCGACGGACGACAGGCGGACGTTCCACTCCAAGCCGTCTAGTAGCGCGGCCTTGGACAGGTTCGAGCTGCCAACGTACGCGGTGTCGAAGCCGCTGTTGCGGCGAAAAAGCCAGGCCTTTGCGTGCAGGCGCGTCGAGCGGGTCTCGTAGTTGACCTTCACTTCGGCGCCGAAATCTCGGACGAGTCGGTCTAGGGCATGCCGGTCAGTGGCACCCATGTACGTCGTAGTGATGACGCGAATGGGAACGCCGCGCCGGGCGGCTTCGCGGAGCGAGCTCTCCAGGACCCGAATGCCGTACCACTTCACGAAGGCACACAGCAGGTCAATGCGGTCCGCCGTGGCCAACTCGGCGCGCAGTTCACTGCCCAGGCTCGGGTCCTCGGGAGAGTTGGTGATGAGCGCGGTTTCGGACAGGGGTGTAAGCGGTCGTATCGCGTAGACGCCGGGGGCTTCCCTCTCGGCGAGGGCCAGGAGCTGGCGGGGCCCATCGGCGATTAGCTCGATAGCATCACTGGTTTCGAGGTCGGCAGAGCTGGAGGCAAGCGATGCGATGATCTGGTTCGCTACCGCGACGCGCTTGTCCTGCGGCAACTGGCTGAGCCGCCGTCCTATAGCCCGGCCGATGTGTCGGGCGAGAACATGGGGTGATGATTCCTCGCTGACCTCGTCATCGATGGCCTTCCAGCCAGCCGCATCCAGCTGCTTTATCTGTTCCTGCATGCGGTGGGTGATGAGTTCCTCGTAAACACCCGCGACAGGCTGCGACAGGTCCCCCGGCTGAGCCACGCTGCTTCCCCAATCCCTCATGCACAGCAATGACTCTGTTGTAGCAGGTGAGAGTGACAATCCTCAGGGTGACTGTGGTTTTTATGAGCTGCTGTTGGGCCGCCCGCTTCTTTCCAGTGTCGTGCCTCCGCGCCCCGTCTCAAGGCCGCTCCGGTACGAGGGAGAAGCGAGCGGGCGGCCCGGGGAAAGTGGACGGCTTCCGGGGCGCGCCCGGGGGTGGGCTGCGGTCTTGGCCGGGGACGGGGGCGCCTCGGGTCGTCCGGGCACGCCGGGTGGGCTCGGCGGCGGGTGGCGGGCTCGGGAATTGCGTGTTTAGGAGCCGTGACAGGCGTCGTACGGCTGGGGCTGGCCGCACCAGCAGTCCGAGGTGCGCTGGGGAGGCCAGGCCACTGCCCGGCCCCGCGCCGCCAGGGTCGTCGCGTACTGGGGAAGGAGGGTGGTGTCGCTCGGGGACGAGCCCTCCGAGGCGGCGAACGCCTCGTAGGAGGGGACCGTGCCGGTGACGATGCCCAGGTTGCCGGTGCCGGAGGCCGAGAGTTCGCGGAGGGAGGACTCTATGGTCGCGAGGTGCTCGGGGTGGGACGGGTATTCGGCGGCCAGGTCGGGGTACGCCGACAGGAGTTCCGTCAGTTCGGTCGCCGGCCAGTGCAGGACCGCCACCGGGAAGGGGCGGGAGAGGGCCTCGCGGTAGGCGCCGAGTTCGGCGCGGAGGCGGGAGATCTCCGCGGCCAGTTCCTCGGGGTTGTCCGAGCCCAGGGACCAGACGCGCTTGGGGTCGTGGAGCTCGTCCAGGGAGATGGCAGAGGAGGAGTGGAGGGTGTCGGCGCGGGCGTCCCAGTCGTCGTGGGGGAGGCCGAGCATGCGGCGGACCCGGTGGCGGCCGATCAGCACCGGGTGCGTGGCGTAGGGGGGTTCCTCGACGTCCGTGAGGAGGAGGGTGGCCGCCTCCGTGAACGTGTCGTGCGCCGCTTCCAGCTCGTCGTGGGATTCCAGGGATTCGGCGACGATCACCCAGGGGGCCGGGTCCCGGGGGGCCGTGGTGCGGATGCCGTCGATGATCGCCCGGGCCTCGGCCTCGTGGTCGTACTCCCACAGGTTCGACGCCTTGAGGGCCCTGACGAGAGGCGCGTTCTCCAGGGTGTCCGGGGTGGAGAGGAGGCGGTCGTAGAGCGCGGTCGAGGCGGGGCGGGCGTCGGCCAGTTCCAGGTGGGCCGCGGCCCGGAGGAGAAGGGTCTCGGCGTCCTCCGGGTACAGGCCGGCGGTCCGCTCCAGGCGTGCCGCTTCGGCGGTGTGGTCGACGTTCTCGGCAGGCGTGTCGGGGCGCATGAACGACACCGTACTGCCCGTCGGTGACATAAGGAGAGACGGGCGAGACTCCTCTCATGCAGCTTTCCTTCGGCGGGCAGGTCATCGAGTGGCGGGGGCCCGCGCCGTACTACTTCGTTCCCGTGCCGCAGGACGAGTCCGAGGACATCCGGGCCGTGGCCGCCATGGCGTCCTACGGGTGGGGGGTCATACCCGTCGAGGCCCGGATCGGGGGCGTCGTCTTCGAGACGTCGCTCTTTCCCAAGGACGGCGGGTATCTGCTGCCGCTCAAGAGTGCCGTGCGCAAGCCGGAGGGGCTGTCGGCGGGGGATCAGGTGAGGGTCGAGATGACCGTCCGCCTGGGGTGAGGAGGGGCCGGGGACGCGGCGGGCCCGCACCCCCGGCCCCTGCTCACGCGGCCGGGACCACCCGTGTCGTCGACGTCACGCCCGGCAGGGGGCGTTCGCCGGTCAGGGTCGGCAGGGCGGAGCGGTCACCGTAGAGCTCGTAGCGGTAGAAGGCGGTCGCGTAGGTGGTGAGGGCGTTCTGCTGGGTGGCGGGGGGCAGTTCGTGGGTGGGGCAGGTGCTGTCGTCGTCGCCGAAGAGGGCAGGGGGCGTCCACGCGGTGTTGTAGTAGTTGTGGTTCGCGTTCGACAGGGACACCGAGTAGTCGGTCTCGGTGTTCAGGCCGGTGACGTCGTCCAGGTACTCCTGGCCCGCCTCGTGGACCGCGCCGTCGCAGGAGCTGGTGACCACCGTGAACGGCAGCCTGGTGATGAGGGTGTCGCTGTGGTCGCCCTCCGGGTCGTCGAACTTGACCGGTGCCAGGCCCAGGACCGCCCGGACGCGCACGCCGGCCGGCCATTCGTCGCGGTGCTTGTCGGACGCTTGCCACATCACGCCCTTTCCGCCGCGTGAGTGCCCGAGCGTGCCGACGCGGCTCATGTCGACGTGGCCCGCGAAGTGCGGGGAGACGGGGCGGCCGGAGGCGGTGGTGAAGTGTCCGGCCAGGGGGCCGGTGCCGGTGGCGGACAACTGCTGCCAGAGCCGCAGGTGTTCGTCGATGAGCCGGGCCCGGTCGCCGTAGTCGAAGGACGTCATGTTGATGCCGTCTGCACTGAGCGATACGACGACGAAGCCGCGGGCGGCGAGCGCGGCGCCCAGGTAGTCGTAGCCGCGGTAGCTGGGGAACGGCCGTGAGCCGGCCGGGCAGGGCCAGGTGTCGGCGTCCTGGGCGTCGCAGGCCCACCAGGAGCCGTGGGCCATGACGATCAGCGGGAGCAGGCCGGTCAGGTGGCGTGGGTAGTGCACGACCGCGCGCAGCTCGCTGACCGTGCCGGACTGGGGGTCGGTGAACGCCGTGTCGCCCAGGTCGTATGCGGCGACCGAGACGGGGACGGGGACGGCCGGAGTGTCGCCGTTCTCGGCCCGTGCCGGCACCTGGGCGGCCGCCGTCAGGGCGGCGGCCGTGAACAGCAGTGCGGTCAGCAGGCGGAGCGCCGGGCTGGGGAGTCGTAACCTCATGTCTCACTCGACGTTCGCCACGCCTCCGGCGTTGCCTCCTTGCCGGGACTGGGCGCACGGCCACCGGAGTCAGGCCGTGCGCACCCGTCGCGTCCCTCTAGATCGTCACGCCGTCGATCTGCAGCGTCTGCACCGCCTTCGCCGCCACCGACACCGCCACCGTCTTTCCGGACAGGTAGGTGTCCGAGTACGACTTGTACGCGTCGCCGCCCGTCGTCACCGTGTTCCAGCGGGGGACCAGGCCGCCGGAGCCGCCGGTCACCGTGGTGAAGCCCGAGAGGTTGAAGGTGAAGGTCTGGGCGGACGTGGCGGTGTTGAGGGCGACGATCACCAGACGCTTCGCCGAGGAGTCGTACGCGGCGACGGCGTTGCTCACGCCCGTGTCGAGGATCTTCATCCCCGGGCGGATGTGGCGGCTGAACTGGGCCATCACGTAGTACTTGGTGGTGACCGCGCCGGCGGCCAGGGTGCTCGCGTCGTAGGCGATCATCGCCCAGTTCGTGGAGGGGTCCATGACCTGCCAGTAGACCCAGGCGGTGGGGTGCAGCCAGCGGAAGTCGTAGAGCAGGTTGAAGGCCATGGTGTAGCCGGTGCCGTCGTTGTCGCCGGTCTCGGAGTTCCACAGGGCCTTGCCGGACGTCGTCACGACGTCCGTGTAGAGCAGGTCGCGGCGGCCGCCCGAGCCCTGGTAGCCGTGGACGTTCACGCGGTCCACGTAGCCCTTGGTGGTGGCGGAGAAGGCGCCCCAGGTGGTGCGGGCCAGGTCGTAGCTCGTCTCGTCGGAGGCCGAGATCTTGGTGCCGGTCAGGCCTCGGCTGTTCAACTCGCTGCGGAGGTAGGGGAGTACGGCTGCCTGGACCGTCGAGTCCATGTGGCAGCCCTCCTGGGTGCCCGTCGCCGTCCACCAGGAGGACGACGGTTCGTTGAAGGCCTCCACCGTCGCGAAGTTCACGCCCCAGTTGTTCTTGGCGTACAGGGCCACCGAGGCCAGGTGGGAGGCGTGCTGGCGGTAGTTCCAGGACTGGAGGTTGTTGCCGCCGTCGGAGGCGCCGGACGGGTTGTGGTTCAGACACATCCACCACATGGGGGAGTTGGCGAAGAGCTCGGCCGTCGCGCCGCGGTTCACCGCCTTCACGAGCATGGCGCGCTGGGTGGCGTCGGCGGTCCAGTCCCAGGCCGAGGAGGTGGGGTCCTCGTTGTTCCAGTCCTGCCAGTAGCCCTCGATCTGCTTGAAGGCGGGGATGTTGGCGGAGGCGACCATCGTCGTGCCGCTCACGCTGTTCCAGCTGCTCGCGCCCAGGTTGTAGCGGGCGATGTTCAGGCCGAGGCCGGGGAGCGAGGTGCTGTTGTACGTCGTCGACTTGGTGGTGAAGAAGATGTCGGCGAAGTCGTCGCGGGTGCCGAAGACGTTGCCCCACCAGGCCAGGGAGGTGCCCCAGCCCTCCCAGGTGCCCCAGGAGGTGGACGGGCTGACGGCGATCGTGGCGTCGGCGTGGGCCGTGCCGGTGGCCAGGGCGCTGCCCAGGAGGCCGCCTCCCGCGGCGGCCAGGAGTGTTCTGCGTCGGATCATGGCTGCTTCTCAACCTCTCCGTGCGGCTCAAACACCGGTTCCCGGACCGGCGTTGACTCGTCCCCCCGCATGCCAACAGGAAGCATCGGGTGTGGCGTGTGAGGTTGTCGAGAGTTGTGACCATGCTTTCTGACAGTGCTTTCTAAAACCCGTGGAGAAAGCGGGGGTGGGGAGGTCCGGTGACGGGAGGTCCGGTGGCTCTGGTGAGTTGGCGGCGGGCGCCCTATCGTGCGGGACCGACCGGGGTCGGCGCGAACGGCCCAGGGGCCGGCGAGCCCGGCCGGGGGTCGGTCGGCGGGAGGTGCGCGGTGCGGGTCGTGGGGCACGGTGAGCGGCGGTGGCGGGCGCGGCGCCGGCGGGTGCTGTGGACCGGGGGCGAACTCCTCGTCACCGTGGGCGTGGTGCTCATGCTCCTCGTCGTGCACCAGTTGTGGTGGACCAACCGGGAGGCGAAGCAGGGGGCCGAGCGGAAGGTGGAGGCGCTGGAGCGGCAGTGGGGGGACTCCGGGGACACCGGTGGTTCAGGTGGCTCCAGTGGTTCCGGTGGCTCGGGCAGCGGGGCGAACGGCGGCTCCGGTACGGCCGGTTCCCCGTCGTCCGGTCGTTCCGGCACCGGCCGGCAGCGGACGTCGTACACCACCAGGGTCGTCGCCTCCCAGGCGTACGCCGTCCTCGTCGTCCCGCGGCTCGGGCTGCGCGTCCCGGTCGCCGAGGGGGTCAGCAAACCGAAGGTGCTCAACCACGGGTACGTCGGCCACTACCCCGGCACCCAGCAGCCGGGCCAGGCCGGGAACTTCGCCCTCGCGGGGCACCGCAACACCCACGGCGAGCCGTTCCGCTACCTGCCCCGCCTCAGGCGCAGGGACACGATCGAGGTCGAGACCGGTTCGGCGACGTACACCTACGTCGTGGACCAGATCCTGCCGCAGACCTCGGCACGTGACTCGGGGGTCGTACGGCCCGTACCGCGCTCGATCGTGAAGCCGTCGTACGGGTACCAGGAGCCGGGGTACTACATCACGCTGACCACCTGCACGCCCGAGTTCACCTCGCGGTACCGGATGGTGGTGTGGGGGAAGCTGGTGTCGACGCGGCCGCGGGCGTGACACCGGGAAGCGGCCCGGTCCGCGCACTCGCCGGGTCTTCCGCGTGCGGGACCGCGTATCCGGACACGGAAGGCCAGCGCACGGTCAGCACCACGGAATCGTCCTCGGCCGCCCAGGAGTGATCCACCCCCTGGCCCCACACGACGTAGTCACCCTGCTCTTCCAGCAGGACGCTGCGGCCGGGGAACTCCAGGCGGAAACGGCCCGAGACCAGGACCAGGAGAGCCGTGCGCACCTCGCCCGTCACCCACTGGTCGCGTCGCTCGCCGCGCGGGTGGATGCCCCACTTGACCTCCACGGCGTCGCTGTGGCGAGGATCCCCCTGCTCCCTGAAGTGACCGAGCAGCCATCCCCGGTCCGCGGTCGCGTCCTTGCCGGCGTTGCCTACGTACACGCGGTCTTCCATGCGGCCGAACGCTAGCAGGCGGCCGCTGGGCGGGCCGGGGACGCACACGGAGCCCCGGCCGGCTTCCCGCCGGCCGGGGCTCCTGCTCACCGGAGGGCGTCGACCAGCAGGTTCGCGGCCACCGCCGCGCCGTCAGTGCGGATCTCGGCGCCCAGCGCCTCGGCGCGCGCACGGGTCTCCGGTGCCAGGGCCGTCTTGAACGCGAGACTCAGGGAGCCGACGGCCGGAGCCGGACCGTCGAGAGCCGCACCGATGCCCAGGTCCGCCACCCGGCCGGCCCAGTACGGGTTGTCCGACAGCTGGACGGCCACCACCACCTGCGGGACGCCCGCCCGGGCGGCCGTCGCCGTGGTGCCCGCGCCGCCGTGGTGCACCACGGCGGCCACTTCGCGGAACAGACGCTGGTGGTTGACCTCGCCGACGGCGAAGCAGTCGTCCCGGTCGTCGACCAGGCCGAGGTCCGCCCAGCCTCGGGAGACGAGTGCGCGGTGCCCCTGGGCGCGGAGCGCCTCGATGACCGAGCGGGCGATGTCCTGCGGCGGGATCATGCTGCCGAAGCCCACGTAGACCGGCGGATCGCCCGCCTCCAGGAAGCTCACCAGGTCGGCCGGGAGCGGTCGTTCGTCCGGCAGGCTCCAGGTGCCAGTCTGGGTCACGTCGAGGCCCGGGGTCTCGCGCCACGGTCCCAGGGCCGGGTCCGCCGCCAGCCACGGGCGGTCGGTGAGGACGTGGTCGCGGACGTTCTCCACCGGGGGCAGGCCGATCGACGCCCGGTGGCGGTTGAGGGTCTCGGCGAACTCCGCGTTCACGGCGCGGGCGTCCAGCTCCCAACGCGCCCGGTTGTCGGGCACCTCCGGCTCCGGCCAGCCCGGTCGTGGCGGCGGGGCGTGGTGCGGGGACGGCAGGTGGACCGCCGCGTAGCTCGCGTACACGTAGCGGACGCCGGCTGCTTCGGCCACCGACCGCGCGGCGATCTGCGCCAGGCCGGCCGCCACCAGGGCGTCGCATCCGTCGAGCGCCGAGGGGAAGACGTCGAACTGCGTGCCGACCATTTCGGTCCGGTACCGGGACAGGTCCGCCGCCGACGGCAGGGCCGTGCCGCGCATCAACTCGCGTACCGGCGGGCCGACGGGCACCGGTTGTATCCCGAGACCGTCCAGGCGCTGTGCGAACTCCTCGTCCGGCGGGACGCACATCCGCACCTCCACGCCGAGCGCCCGTAACCGCACCGCGAGTGCCACCAGCGGTTCTACATCGCCACGCGTTCCGTATGTGGACAACAACACCCGCATTCCGCGCCCTCTTTCGCTCCGGCTTCCCATGCGTTCCGGTCCGTACCCGCCGGGGCTTCGGGAAATGCCCGTTTACGGCGATGCGGTCGGGCGTAAGGAATATGCGGGCAGCAGGGCGCCGTCCTCGGTGGCCGCGGTGAGCGCCGGCCTGCCTTCCAGGCTGGTTCCCGATCGTCAACATAACCTGAGGGCTGCTGAATGCATGGTTCGTCAGTGTTCGTACCTGATGTTTCGGTCATATTGCCCTGCGCCGGCTTCGGAACGCGATTCAGTGCGCCCTACCCGAAGGAGCTGCACTGCCTGGCTCCGGGGGTCACGGTCCTGGACCGCAGTCTGGAGGCCGTCGTCAACCTGGCGAAAAGCGGACTCAATGTGCGTCTGGTCGTCGTGTTCGGGGCGCATAAAATGGACACGGTGCGTTATCTCGCGCGTTATGCCGAGACCTTTCAAATGGTTTTCGTGTACCAGAACGAGTCGTTTGAACCGGGTCTCGACGGAGCGATCCGGTCCGCCCTGCCCATGACGCAGGGGCCGGTGGCACTGGTGCTGCCTGACATCGTTGTTTCCGACGCGGACGGGGCCGGCAGTCTCCTCGCCGCGTTACGGCACACGGCGGTGACGGGGTGGAGCGTCGTGGCCGCCGAAGAACGGGATCCCGGCGTGCTGCGGCAGATGGGCGCGCTGGCCGTGGTCGAGGCGGGCGGCTTCCTGACGGTGGGGGCGGCCATCGACAAGCCGACGGATCCTTCGGGCTTCAACGCCTTCTGGGGCATGGTCGCGGCCGCCGAGCACCAGGCGCACCGGTTGCCCGACGTGGTCGCGGAAGGGGTGGACAGCCCACTGGCCGGGGCGGTCGCTCACATGGTGGGGAGCATCGTCAACTACAACACTCCCGAGGGCTGACCTCCCGGGCGCCGACGGGCGACTCGGGGGACCTGGGCGACCCGCGCGGGTGGGGCAGGTGCTGCGTGTCGGGTTCGAAGCGCTCCTGGTACCAGGGCTGGGAAGCTTGCGGCTGGGGCAGGTTGTCAAAGATGCTGACCGTGTGGCGCCTCGGCTCGTGCGAGCCGCCGGCAACGGATCGTGTGTAATAGACAGGCAGCAGGGAGTGGGAGGGGGCTGGGCATGCGCGTGAAGAGCCGTTCGGCCCTGCTGTCGCGCCCCGCCGTCTTTGTTCTGCTCCTTCTCTTCGGCGTCCTGCTGCTCGACTCCGGCAGCCTCTTCACCACCGTCGCGCTCGCCGCGACCGCCGCCGCAGGCTCGGCCCTCGCCGTCTGCACGTTCCTCGCCGCCCGTGCCGCGCCCGCCGTGCCGCCCACCCGGGTCCGTACGGCGATACGCGACCGGGCCCGGCGCACGGCCTTCCTGCCGCAGCGCGACCCGGATGCGAAGGGCCGCCCCCGCCCGCGAGCACCCGGACACGCCCTCCAGACGACCGCCGCGTAGGGCACCCGGTCCGGGTGGCCCCGCGCGGGTCGTCATGCCGTACCACCTCTTCACCCACGGCACGACGAGACCCCCGGAGGGCTCCCACCCATGTCCGTTTTCGCCAGCCTGGTCGAGCATCTCGCCGACCTGCTCCAGCCGTTCTTCCACGCCTCCGCGGCCGCCGCCGCGATCGTCCTGTTCACCGCGTTCGTACGACTGCTCGTGCATCCCCTGTCCCGCGCCGCCGCCCGCGGCCAGCGCGCCCGTACCGCGCTCCAGCCCAGGATCGCCGAACTGCGGAAGAAGCACGGAAAGAACCAGCAGGCGCTGCAGAAGGCCGTGTTGGAACTGCACGCGAAGGAGAAGGTGTCGCCGCTGTCCGGTTGTCTGCCGGTGCTGCTGCAGATGCCCGCGTTCTTCCTCCTCTACCACCTCTTCTCCAACTCCACGATCGGCGGCCACGACAACGGCCTGCTCTCCCATGAGTTGCTGGGGGCTCCCCTCGGCGGGCGGTGGGCCGACTCCCTCGGCGACGGGTTCGGGACCGCCGGCAGCCTGGCCTATCTGGCACTGTTCGCCGTGGTCGCCGCCGTCGCCACCTTCAACTTCCTTCGTGCCAGGCGGACGGCGGCGGGGGTGGGCGCCGTGGTGAGCGGCGGGGAGGGCGAGCAGGTGCCAGGGGCGGGCGCCGTCACCAGGGTCATGCCGTACCTGTCGTACTTCACTCTTGTCACCGTCGCCGTGGTGCCACTGGCCGCCGCGCTGTATGTCGTGACCAGTACGGCGTGGAGTGCGGTTGAACGGGCTGTGCTGTACAGGTGAGAGGGGTGACTTCGAAGAGGTTCCCGGAAACCGGGTGAGGGGTTCAGTGCCCCCGCTCCCGCAGCGCCATCACGCCCGCCGCTCCGACGGCCGCGAGTCCTGCCGAGACCGCTATCGCCATGTCGGCGCCGTGTGCCAGGCCGCCGCCGGACGACGTGGCGATGGCGATGGTGAGGGCCACGCCCGCGCAGGAGCCGATGTAGCGGAAGGTCTGCTGGGCGCCCGAGCCCATCGCGGCCCGGGTGGCGGGGACGGACTCCACCGCCAGGAGGGGGAGCGCGGCGTTGAGGAGGCCGCTGCCCACGCCGCCCAGCACCAGGCCCGGCAGCAGCCGGGGCCAGGAGCCCGCGTCCAGGGCGCCCAGCATGGTCAGCGCGCCGCCCGCGTGGAGCAGGAAACCGGCGGCGAGTTGCCAGCGCGTCGCGACCCGGCCCGCCAGGCGCTTCGCCTGGAGCGCCACGGTGAAGGACAGGCCGGACCAGAGCAGGAACAGCCACGCGGTGTCCATCGCGGACATCCCCACCGTCTGCTGCAGCAGCGCCGGCAGGTAGCTGAACAGGCCTATCACCGTCAGGCCCGTGACCAGGCCGCTGAGGGAGGAGACCAGGAAGCGGGGGGTGCGGAAGAGGGCCAGGTCGATCATCGGGGTGGGTGAGAAGCGGCGCTCGATCAGGGTGAAGGCGCCCAGCAGGACGAGGGTCGCCGCCAGCAGCAGCGCCACCGGTGCGCGCAGCCAGCCGTCCCGGCCCAGGGTCAGGGCCGCCACCAGGGACACCAGTGCCAGGCCGAAGGTGAGTGCCCCGGCGATGTCCGGGCGGCCGCCGCGCGGTGAGCGGGACTCGGTCAGCGTGCGGAAGGAGGCGCCCGCCACCAGCAGCGCGGCCGCGCCGAGGACCGCGTACGCCACCCGCCAGCCGGGCATCGCGCCCGCGACCAGCGGGCCGAGGGCGATGCCGCCGCTCACGAACGCGCCCCAGACGCCCGTGGCGTGCAGCCGGCCGCGCGGGCTCGGGAACGCGGCCACCAGCAGGCCCAGGCTGCTCGCCAGGATCGCCGCGCTGGCCGCGCCCTGCGCCACCCGGGCGAGGGTGAAGGCCCAGGTGGAGGTCGTCAGGCCGCCGAGGGCGGTGGTCAGGCCGAGGGCGAGGGTGCCGGCGACGAAGACGCGGCGGCGGCCGTAGTCGTCGGCCAGGCTGCCCGCCACCAGGAGCAGGGCGGCGAGGCCGAGCGGGGTGCCGTTCAGCAGCCAGGCCTGGGCGGAGAGGGGCGTGTGCAGGGCGGCGACCGTGTCCGGGAGCGTGACCACCGGGGCGGTGTACGTCATCAGGGCCACGGCGGTCGCGGCGCTGGTCAGGGCCAGGGTGGAGCGGCCGCTCCGGGGGGAGGCGGTGGCGTCCTCCGTGACGGGCGCGGGGCTTGTGCGCTTCACAGTTCTTTCATTGAACCTAGTCATGGGGGTACCGTAGCACCGTCGGTTCGTTCATTGAACCCGCTACCGGGAAACTGACTAAGGTGGACCCCATGGCACTGGGCAAGGACTACGCGACACAGGAGTGCTCGATCGCCAGCGCGCTGGAGGTCGTCGGCGAGCGCTGGACCCTGCTCGTGATCCGCGACGCGCTCTACGGCGTCCGGCGCTACAACGACTTCCTCGTCCACCTCGGCATCCCGCGCGCGGTCCTGTCGGCCCGCCTGAAGACGCTCACCGAGGAGGGGATCCTGGAGAAGCGCCGGTACCAGGAGTCGCCGCCCCGGGACGAGTACGTCGTCACCGAGCGCGGGATCGCGCTGTGGCCCACCCTGCGCGCCCTCGCCCTCTGGGGGCGCGAGCAGCTCATGGACCGTCGGCTGCGCTACTTCCGGCACGCCGACTGCGGGACCGAACTCGGCCCGTACGGCGAATGCCCCGCCTGCGGAACCGTCGTACCCGCCGCGGACGTTCTCATCACACCGGGGCCGGGCCTCGACCCCGACCCGGCGGACCCGGTCAGCCGGGCGCTCCTCAAGCCCAAGAGGCTCCTGGAGCCGCTGGAGACGGAGCACGTGTGAGCGGCGGCCGCCCATGGTCCAGTACGTGAACGTGCTCTTGCCCGCTGCACGCCCATCTTGGAGGATCGACCAGTCCTCCGATGGCTGCACCCATCGGCCGGGTGACTGCTGTCAAGGGAGATGGTGACGACCATGAAGCTGCTGCGAGTCGGTACGGCTGGGGCGGAGCGGCCCGCGCTGCTCGACGCCGAGGGAGTCCTGCGGGACCTGACGGGGATCGTCGACGACATCGACGGGGCACTGCTCGCCGACGACGCGGCCCTCGGCCGGGTCCGGGCCGCCGCCGATGCCGGGGAGCTGCCCGCGCTCGACGCCACCGGGCTGCGGATCGGGCCGCCGGTGGGGCGGATCGGGAAGGTCGTGTGCATCGGGCTCAACTACCACGACCACGCCCGCGAGACGGGGGCCGAGCCGCCGGCCGAGCCGGTCGTCTTCTTCAAGGCCGCGGACACGGTCGTGGGGCCGTACGACACCGTGCTGGTGCCGCGCGGGTCCGTGAAGACCGACTGGGAGGTGGAGCTGGCGGTCGTCATCGGGCGCACGGCCCGCTATGTGGCCGACGACGAGGACCCGCTGGCGTACGTCGCCGGGTACGCCGTCGCGCACGACGTCTCCGAGCGGGAGTTCCAGATCGAGCGGGGCGGGACCTGGGACAAGGGGAAGAACTGCGAGACGTTCAACCCGCTCGGGCCGTGGCTGGTCACCGCGGACGAGGTCGGCGATCCGCAGGACCTGTCGCTGAAGCTCTGGGTGAACGGCGAGCTCAAGCAGGACGGGACCACCGCCGAGCAGATCTTCCCGGTCGCCGAGGTCGTGCGGTACGTCAGCCGGTTCATGGTGCTGTACCCGGGGGACGTCATCAACACCGGGACCCCGGCGGGGGTGGCGATGGGAGCGCCGGAGCCGAAGCCGTTCCTGCGGGCCGGGGACGTGGTGGAGCTGGAGATCAGCGGGCTCGGCCGTCAGCGGCAGGAGTTCAAAGACGCCTAAAGAATGGGACGAATTCGGTCCGCGCCGCCTCGGAGCGGAATTACCCGGGGCTCCGCGGCCTTTTTCCGTGCACATTGCGACCGCTGGCGCCCTCTCTCGCGCGCCGGGGAATATAGGTGGTCCATCCCTGGTATATTCGGCGTCCGTCTCGCTTTTTCGGTATTCTCTCTCCGGAAATAGGCGCGATGGAGGTACCGGCCCGCGCCGATGCCCCGTTACGGTGCGTCGGGGTGCGCGGGGCGGTCCGGCAAGTGATCGAGGAGGCGGCTCACGTCGTCGGCGTCGGGCAGGCCGAGACCGGTGAACAGCCGGTGCGCCGCACGGAGCCGGACGCGGGCGGTGTCGATCCCGCCGCGATCGGCCTCGGCCCGGCCCAGCACCATCAGGGCGTACGCCTGGTCCCGTGCGGCG